>CAKVHV010000001.1 GCA_934754475.1 uncultured Clostridia bacterium
CTACATAGGTAATTGATTAAAAACACTATTTAGAAGTTAATAAAAAGGCATCTCATTCGAGATGCCTTTTTTGTGCCTAATTCCGCATAAGTTTTTTGGGATAGGGTATTGAATTTGTGTTTTAGTTGTGGTAAAATCATTACGAAAAAAAGGAAGTTTATTTGGAATTTGGTGGAGAAGATTTATGGATGACAAACTAGATGTTTTGAATTTTATAAAAAGTGACGACGACTTGTATATAATGGTTCAAAGACCATGGTATTTTGATAAAATTAAAAATGTATACAAAAGCCTTGGCGAGCCATATGCTAGTTATGCGGACAAACTAAGTACTAGAGATTGGTTCAAAAATCGTGAATACACATTGCTTGACAAAAAACTAAATAGTAATAACTTTATATTGTATTTTTTGGGTTTTAAAATTCGTGATTCCGAAGCATATAATTGGGATGAATATTTGGAAAATCTGAATAAGTCTCAAAATTATGAAAATCCTTGTGACAAGACAAATGATGACACTTTGGATTCTGATGCAGATGAAAAGGGAATTTAATCAAAAAATATAGGAAATTCCCAAAAAAATTTTTGAATAAACAATTGACAAATTTAAGCAAATACTATATAATACTTTCGCATGAGTTTAGATTAATTTAAGCAATTAGCCCCTGTTTTTAAGTTATTTTAAACATCTACTATTATTTTACTAGTTATTTTGGCGGATTTTTGGAACGATTTGTTTTGAAAATTTGGCTGAAACTAAAAATTTTTAACAAAATTAATTTAATAAAGAAGGATAAAACAATGAAAACAACAGTTATGGCAAAAAACGAAACTGTGGATAGAAAGTGGTACATTGTTGATGCAACAAATATTCCTTTGGGTAGAGTTGCTAGCCAAGTTGCTGCAGTTCTTAGGGGAAAAAATAAACCAATTTATACTCCACACGTAGATACTGGCGATTATGTAATCGTTATTAACACTGACAAAATGATACTTACAGGTAACAAAGGTGTTCAAAAAATTTATTTCCGTCACTCTGGATTCCCAGGTGGTACAACCGAAATTAAGTACAAAGATTTGATGGAAAAGAGAAGTGACTTTGCTTTGGAAAAAGCTATCAAAGGTATGCTTCCTAAGAACTCTTTGGGAAAGAAAATGTTTAACAAACTTAAATGTTACAAGGGTGCTGAACATCCACACCAAGCTCAACAACCAGTTGAACTAAAAATCAAGGGGGTAAGAAACTAATATGGCAGAAGAAGTTAAAAGCACAAAGAAAGTTACAAAAAAGATTCCTGCAAACAAAAATGTAGAATATACTGCTACTGGTAGAAGAAAAAATTCTATCGCTAGAGTAAGACTTACTCCAAATGGCAAAGGTAACTTTGTAATCAACAAGAAAAACATCGAAGAATACTTTAATCTAGGTGTTTATAGACTAGTTGCTAACCAACCATTCGAAGTAACAGGCACTATGGGAAAATATGACGTAGTTGTTAATGTTAATGGTGGTGGTCTTAGCGGTCAAGCTGGAGCTATTAGACATGGTATCGCTAGAGCGCTTGTAAAAGCTGACGAAAGTTTGAAAGCTGAAATCAAAAACGCTGGTTTCTTAACACGTGACGCAAGAGTCAAAGAAAGAAAGAAATATGGCCTTAAGAAAGCTAGAAAAGCTCCACAATTCCGTAAGAGATAATTTATTTCGTTTAAAAAAATTCAAGGTTTTTGCCTTGAATTTTTTTTGTGTAAGTATTAATCAAATGCAAAACTTCAAAAAGTATCGCATTATATTTGTAAAAAATTGAGAAATTTGGTATTATTTTATAAATAATTAATATTCTAGGAAGTTTTGTCTGAAATCTATGAAGTCATTTTCAAGCAAAACTGATGCTTATTCAATCTATGTAATCACGATTTTATTGTGGTGTT
The DNA here is from genome assembly GCA_934754475.1 of uncultured Clostridia bacterium. GTDB lineage: Bacteria > Bacillota > Clostridia > Christensenellales > UBA1242 > UBA11490. The sequence continues at coordinate 1,930 of CAKVHV010000001.1, forward strand.
TGCGATAGCAAACAAAATTTTAACTTGTTTAAAATTTTACATTACATAGAAATATTAATTTTATTTTTAGAGAAAATATTTATATGAAAAGACTAATACTATTTTTGATTTTATGTGTTGTTTCGCTTGGATTTGTTGGATGTGACAAACCCAAAATTTCTTATAGCGAAAATTACGTTTCCATTTATGAAAATCAGGAATACGAGATTGACGAAAATAAGATTAGCATTGTTGGCAAAACAAATTCATATTCGGTTATATCCTTGGATACAAATATCGCCAAAATTAGGGATAATTTAGTAATTCCAGTGTCCGCCGGAAAAACTCAAATTAGATTAAAATTAGATACAAAGAAAAACGTTTATTATGACTTTGAATTTGAAGTTTTGGCTGGCAAAATTGTCAAGACAATATCTTGTGAAAATAGTCTTGTTACTCTTAACATGACAGACACATCAAACACAGCAGTTAATAAGGTTTTTGTTAATGGTGATGCGACCGAAATTCCCGTTGTTAGATATGATAGCGAAATAATTGATTATGACTACACAAATGGCTTGATTACAGCACACAAAGCCGGTCAAACTGTTGTTACAGTTAAGTATCTTTTTTGCGAGATTTCTTTTGATGTAAATGTTATAAAAAAAATTTATACCGAGTCACTTGAAGTCCAAGACCAAAAGATTTTCAAAGACTCCAAAGGCAAGTTTGAATTTAACGTTAAGCCCGCTAATGCGACAGTACTTAGGTTCTGGTCAGATAGCAAAGAACTAATAGTTTTAAGAGACGGAAGTTATTATTTCCAAGGCGAAGTTACTGGTAAAGTACAAGTTAAATATGAGTATTTCAAAAGCGAAACCGCGGGTTCTTCGACGGGTAGTTTTTGGGTAGAAGTAATAGATAAAGCAAAAGATTTTAGCGTAAGAATCTTAGATGAAAATAGTCAAAATGTAAGCGAATTTTTGGAAGGAAAAGAATATAATTTGATAATCGGAGTAACTCAAAATTATCCTAATTTGTCCTTTGAGTTTTCGCCTAGCATAGAATGTCAAAAACCGCTTGAATTCGTCGAAAATTTGGGATTTAAAACTACTGTTATCTTGCGAGCAAATAGTGATAATTTATACTCAATCACTTACAAAAATTCTCTTGCTGGGGTAGAGAATATTTTTACAAAAAATCTAAGTCTTAATGTTGCTAGTACAAAAGATATTTCCATTAGAATCACTTGCGGAACATACTTTAGAAATAGTGATGAAGACGGGATATATAGACTGTCGTTAGATGATGCAAAAACTGGAATTGCTTTTATACTTGATGTCAAAGGCAATCAGATTAATGAAAACCCAGTTGTTTACCTAAAAACTTCCGATTTGCCTGAACTTGTAAATGGTTCTATCAAAATAAGTAGTGTCGGAACATATATTTTTGAAGTGTATTTAAACCAAGATTTTATTGGAAATGTTACCATTATTGTAGAATAATACTTAAGGATTTTGTGCCTTTAATTGTTTGACAAAGCATTTGTATATATATATAATTATTATGAATTATATTATTTTTTGCAAATGCTTGTATTTTTTTGGGTGTATTTAGCAAAAAATAAAGATAGAAAATAAATGGAAAAACAAAACAAATTTTAAGGTGTTGCAAATGTTTAAAAGAATTTTGAAAATTGTATCCATAGTTTTGGCAGGGTTCGTTGTAATAGTCGGCGCATCCATGGGCATTTATGCCTTGACTGGTGGTTTCAAAGAAAAAGATATTAATATCATTAAACTCTACATAGACGACTCAAACAAAGCAGAAAAAGAGATTTATACTTTGTCTGATTTTTCGACCCAAATTAATTACGAACCGCTTGATGCAACCAATAAGGAACTTGAAGTAGTTATCTCAGACCCTTTGCGTCAAGTTGACGAAAACGGAAGCTTAATCAAAGAAGGAATTTTGAAAAATGTTCCAAAAACGATTAATGCGGGCGATGTATTCAACGTTGAAATCAATAAGGACGAAAAAGGCAATAATATTGGCGGGGTAGTCAGTATCACCTTTAGACCTTTGAACTCCCAAAAGAATATTACTGACTTTACACTCAAAGTTATCGTCGACGTCGAAATCCCAGACAGCTCACTTTACTTTGCTGGAAATGAAAGTGACGACTACAATTCCGTTAGTGGAAAGACTATTACAATGGGTATTAGCAATTCCCAACAATACATACTTCTCAAGAGCGAACTTGTCAATGCGTTCTATTTGCAAGCAAACAACAAGAACATGAAGAATGCTCAAATTAGTTATAGCTACAAGTTGTTAAATGGAAAGTACTATGATGTAGACAATGATAGAACTGTAGATAATATTGTTTACAAAAAATTAGACAATTTGGTTTGTGAGAGAATTTACAATGCAACTACTGGTTCATATAACTATTTTTACAAAATTCCAGTAACTCCAAAAGAATCAGGAATAATTCAAGTTTATGCCAAAATGCACAAGACCTACGAAATCGAAAAGGCTTTTGAAGAAAATAATTTTGGCGACATGCAATATCCTTCTTATTTTGAAGAACAACATTCATACAAACTCTTGCAGTTTAACCAATTTATCAACGACTTTATTTCTTACTTTGATACAAGCGACAAGAGTTACAACTTCTTCAAAAATTATTTAACCGAAGACGGAAAGGTTAGATTTACAAAAGTTGATTGGGAGCATGGTGCAATTAGTGGTGTTAATCAAACTAATGCTTTTGATTTTATCTTCCAAACTTGTACATCTACAATCAATATCTCAGCAGTTAATCTAAAGAGTATTTCAAGTGTTGACGTTGTTAAATGCTCAAACGAAAAAACATACTTTGATGTATTTACAACAAGAACGTATAGCCTTACTCAATTAATTAATGATTTTGAACTAGACATCAAACTCGAAGAAGATAATGTCGCTCAAATTGACAAAGAAAAATCCAATTTGTTCTCAACATTGGAAGTTACTCCATTTATTTATATCGAAAAAACAGTATTCGCAAACGATTATTTTGCTTGGAAAGATTATCAAGAAATTTTGTTAGTAGATAGTTTTGAAAACAAAAAACCAGTTTGTACTCTAGGCAATATAAGCAGTAACCTATCCAATTCGCTTGCTGGAAATGACTATGTTTCAGAAATTGACGAATATCTAAGAAGTATTAACAAAGAAAATGCCAAAGGCTTCCTTGTTAACCTATCTTCTCAATTCAAGGATAAGACCTACAAAGATTATATGACAATTTCTATGAGTCCAAATGCAAATAGCAAGATGTGGACAATTGCATTTAATGTTCCTATTTCCAAAGGCTCAACCGATGATATAAATAGTGTATCCAAAGCATTATTTGTTGAATTCAAAGTGACAGGTAGAGATGTCAAGACAAATAAGTCAACAACAAAAACAACTTATTCAAGAGTGGCTATAGGCTATACAGATTATAGTTTTGTTCAACCAACCGATACTAGCAAGCCAAGAATAGATAACATTTATCTTGATAGTAGCCTAATAAAACGTATGGCAATTAACCAAAAACTTACTACAAACTTCCAAGACTCATACGCCGAAAAAATCAAATACCAAGAAATTAATTTGAACCTAAATTCTATTCTTAATAATTACTCCAAAGTTCAATACAAATCAGTTATGTACTTTGTTGAAGAAAAATCTAATAGTGTAGAAGGTGGCTCAAAACTAGCATCAATTGGAAAGTATAAATTCAAATACATGGACCCACAACTAGATAGTACTGGGGCTATGAATGATACTGTCAAATTGTTTGATGACGAAGAGTTAATCGGTGAGAGACTCCCACTATTTGGTGATACTGAGAGTGCAACCAAAAATTATCTAAGAGCACTCAATGCATCAATTGACCCAGCATATTTGTTTGCTGTAGTATATCTATCTGACAAAGACGGAAATCCAATTGATAGCAATGGTAGATTAATTAATATTGATGAGTCTTTGGATGGGGCAGAACCAACTTCGCTTGTTGTATTCCAAATAACTCATATCAATACAACTGACGGAATTTCAAAAGTATATATTGACAACTTTGTAGACAATATCAATTACTATACTCAAAGCATGGCTGAAATCAAGATTACTAACGAAAGTATCCAAGACGGCGAAAAAGTTGAAAATACTTATACAATTTCCGAAGGCAACGGAAAATATTTGAAACGTAATAATATTTCTTCGTACACCGCTGAAGACGGAGTTACTTTCAATCAAAAAGCACTTGAAGAATTGCAGAGTATTCTCAAATTAAAATTGCTCTATAACAACAAATTTACTTTGTATGCAACAAACTTTAATTTGGGTGATGACGGAAGCATTGTTGCCGATGACGACGGAAATGTTCAAAGTGTAAGCATGATAGATTTCTTTGGAAAAACTATTGTCAAAGAATTTGCTATTAATACAACTTATAACAAACAACTTGCATTTAACGAAATGCTTGGACTTAATAAGTTTAACTTTGCAAGCAAAGATGAAATTATTACTTATCTTAGAGAAAATTATTCACTCAATATCAATTCACTTAATTCAAATGCAGTTCAAAGTGTAACTCTAATTGAAAAAGATGATACTATAATCGGCTTACAATTTGATATTGTATCAACTGGAAAAAATTCAACTACAGCTGGAACGGGTACTTCTTCGGGTGACTATATTTATATCAAAGCTAATTCAAATGTAACTAATGCTTTGAATGATAACGATAGTGTTAACTGGGAAGTAAACAATCTAGTTATAGACGATGTTCAAATTGATTACGGTTCAAGCAAAGCATACGAAAAACTATATTCAAGATATTCTGGAAACTCAGATGGTTCTCAAGAATTTGGAATCGTTGAGTATATGAAAGGCGCTTCAAACTTTGTATTTTCACCATTCTATTTATATAGTTTTAATGAAGGCGATAACAAACCAGAAAAAGGTTCGGCTGGGGATAATGTTAAATATAAAATTTTAACTAATTTGTATTATCAAGTTAATTTGAATGACCCAGATAGTGGATTTACTCTAAACACAAACTTGATAGATTGCTCACAACTTGTGTATACAAACGAAAATGCCGAGGCAACTAACGATTACGAAAACAAAGTATTCAAAGATATTTATTCTTATATTGAATACTACACAATCAATTCAAATAGTGTAAAAATTAGTTATCAAAATCCAAAGAGTGTTATTGGACTCAAGGATGATTTGGTATTTACTAATAGATATAATAGCGAGATAAATTCCGAAAAAAATAGTATCTATATTGGCAGTGAATCATATCCAATCCTAGGTGGCAAAATAATAGTCAATGGAATTAGTTATGATGTAGTAGAGGAAGATAATAATATTAGGAAAGTTATTTTGAAAGCCAGAACTTATTATCCAGAAGTAGAAGTAAGCGGAGATACTTCCAAATACGTACTAATTATGGGACAAAAATTTAGAATTTATAGTTCGGGCGGAAATAATGTAATCAATACAATTCCTGATGTAAATGAATATCAAAAAGCATGTAAGGTTGATACAAACTTTAAGTTAACAGGTAGTTCAACTGTATACAATCCACATGCTTACATAAATGATGGCACAAATACTAGTAGCGAAACTGCATTAATCAAAGAAGTTGATGCTGACAACAAAGTTGTATCCGCCAAAGTTAATTTCCGTAAGGGTGGCGCACAATTAGAAGACGCTGGCAATGGCGAGTATAGATACAAATTTGTTCAAGATAATAATGGACTATACAAATTTGTTGATAATCCAAGTGGACTCTACACTTTGAATGGTGTTAAGGGAGATTATGTATTAGCAAGTCAAACAGAAAATGGTGTTACTATTACTAGATATTCAAAACGTGGAATTATAGCATACTTGATGATTAAATATGTATTCTCAGATGTAACAATTGTCAAGGCTTTGGAATATGAATTAATTCAAGAACCAATTGAGATTGTTGCAAATGTTATAGGTAATAAGTCTGTAATTATTGAAAACGAAGTTAAAACTTGGCTTGGTGTCAATGCAGGAACAGATATTAAATTTAAATTTGGAAATCAATCGCAAATTAGCACTGAGCTAAATACAGCATCTTCAATTAATCTATTAAATGTGGGCATAGAGCCAAAGTTCTTTATGGCTTGTACAATAGAAATTGAAAATGGTGCAGGAAATAATGCAGGCATCAAATTTAAACTAGGGGATAATTCGTATTCGTATTCATTAACTGGAATTACAAATGGTAGTGAAATTAAACTTGCTATTCCAGATAGTTATAATGGCGAGACTAGTGCAATAATCAAAATATCCTATAGAGACGAAAATGGCAATAATGTATCCAAACGTATAGGACTAAATGTCAAAGGTAATTATCCATTCGAAGCAAAAGAAGACAAACTAAAGAATGGTGATATTAAATACGACTCAGAAACTAAGAGTTATAGAATAACAATGTCTAGTAGCGACACGGCTTATAGTGTGAGCGACATTATTGATAATTACTTTGCTTGTAAATATGAAGGTGCAGGCACTAAGTCAATCAAAATTAAATTAGAAAGTCTTGGCGATACTCAAACTGCGGGCTTGAGTGAGTTGAATGGAGATAATTTAAGTATCTTCAAGTCTTATAGTTATTTGGATGAAAATGGCAAAGTAACCAAGAATTACTTGAAGTTCAAAATCTGTATTTATGTTGATGACGAACTTAAGTTTGATATCAAGGACACATTATGGATTGACGTAACACCAGACTATGTATTTGATTTGAGAAGTTTGGAAGGCAAAGATATTGCAGTTCTTAATGGTCAAAGTTTGTATGACTCTAGTTATATCAAATTGTATACTTTGGATAGCAACAAACAACTCAAAGAAGTTACAGATTCCGAAACATACAAAAATGTTTTGGCAAATGCACTCAAGATTACTCTTAATGGTGTGGATTACTTAAGTAAAGGAATCGTCAAGTTAGATAATTGGACTTCGGACGAAACATTCGAAAAAGCCAAATTGCAATTAATGATTAATGGCGAAAATGGCTATATGCTCAAAGAAATCGCGTTTAATGTTACAGTTAAGGCATATGAACTTTACTTTGGATTAGACAAAGATTATTCTTTGAATAGTGGCGAAAATAGAGTTGATTCTTATGATAGAATCAAAACTGATGCAAAATTTGTTGGAAATTCATTAAACTTGTATTATGTCAATAGTACAAACTTGAATTTGGATAAATACTTTGCTGTATTTAGCAAAGACAACTCAGTCAAAACTAACTTGTATGCAGTTCTAGTAAGTGGTGGAAATATCTATCACAATGTAACAAAAGATAATTATACTTCATTAAGTAACTCAAAATTAGGTTTTGCAGTGCTAAATAATGGAAATTTTGAACTTGTTTACGAAACTAATATAACTGTTACACTCAATGTTGTGACATTATTTAGAAATGCCGAAGGCAATATTGAAGATACATTTACTTTCGAGTTCTTATCTCAAAGTGGTTATTTAATGACAGAAAATTTGAGTTTGACTTTGGAGAAAAACACTCAAATTACAACTGGTTATCTAAAAGCCTTTGTAGGAAATTCAAGCACTTCAAATATTGAATTTGTAGATAGTTCAAATTCAGAAACTACAAAAACATATGATGATTTAAAAGTTGAAGAAACTACAAAAACTTACAAAATTATACTTAAATTAGGTGAAATTACTTTTGATACTGGATTTACAATTACACTAAATCCAGTGTCGGCATAAATTTTTGTTAGGCTACATCTAGTAGTCTAACAAAAATGAATTTTTAGGAGAATTTATGGATAGAAAAGAATCTAAAAATGGATTAGAGTTAATTAAATATGGAGCAATTAGGCTCAAAGGAAACTTCAGTGCATTGTTTATGGGTGCGCTTGCAATGGTTACACCTTTGACACTTATATTTTTGATACCATATCTAATTTCAAGACTAACTGATACATATTGGGTTATGTCAATTGGAATTGCTTTGTTTGCAGTTTTAGTTGGTCCTTTGCAAATTGGATATATTAAGTACTTTAACGAAACAATAGATGGCAAACAACCACGAATTACAAGAGTTTATTCATGTTTGAAGTGGTCAATCTTTACACTTAGAACAATATTTATTACACTGATTCTATTTGTAATATATATTATTGGCGGAATTTTGTGGATTGTTCCAGCAGGCTTTGCTGTTTCATTCTACTCAATGACTTTGTTCTTCTTAGAAAAGTACAACTACCCAAGATTAAGTGAAGCCATGAATGATTGCTCAAGACAAATGATTGGAAATAGACTTGCAATGTTTTCTTACAAACTTATTTTCTACTTTGTTTATTTGCTTTTGTTTGGAGTAGGAGCATTATGTATGGGACTTGTACTAATGCTAGCCGAAGATAGTTTGCTAGTTAGTTATATAGTCGCACTTTGTAGCACAATTGTGTTTATATTTATGTACACAATGCTAACTGTTTATTATCATAGTTGCAACCAAATTTTCTTTGAAGATACTCTTATGTATAACGAAAGAAAAAGAGCAAAAATCAAAGCCGAAAAAGAACGTATTATGGCTTTGAAAGAAAAACATGAAAACGAAAATTCAAATTCCGAAACTGAAAAGGATTCGGACGAAAACAAGTCAAAATCTTTGGAAAAACAACCAAAAGAAAGTGTTAAGGAAAATGCGGATAAGTCAAAAGTCGTCGATAGTCACGAAAAATCAAAAGATAAATCTATAAAGACTGACGTTGACAAAAAGTCCAAATCAGACAAAAAATCAACTGATGAAAAAACTTCAAAAAAGTCAAAGACAACCAAATCCACCAAAGACACAAAATCATCCAAAAAATCACCTAAATATGAAAAGTTAGATATATCTAACAAAGAATAAATTAAAAAAAATTTTAAGATAACTCCATGTTTCAAATATTTTGAAAATATGGAGTTTTTTTGTTACATAATAAATTTAATTTTTCTAATACTAAAATTAAATACATATATTTAAGGTGCGAAAATGAAAGAAAGTGGAATTGTAAGAAAATTAGATAACCTAGGCAGACTAGTTATCCCAAAAGAAATTAGACGTTGTATGCGAATTAAGGAAGGTTCTCCAATTGAGTTTGGTCTACTTCCAACGGGCGAAATCGTGTTGTATAAATACTCTCTAGTTGGTCAGATTAGCGACTATGCTGACGACTTTGTAAGAGTGCTTGGAGATATTTTTGATTGTATGGTCTTGATTGGAGATAGAGACAAAGTTATTGCTTGTAGCAATGTATCCAAAAAGAATACTTTGGGATTTAAACTATCTAACGAGATTTTGGACGTAATAGATACAAAGTGTCAGTACTTTGCGTCCAAGAAAAACGACACAACCATAATCCCCATTTTGCAAGACGACAAAAACGAGTACATAACTCAGTTTGTGTATCCAATTACAATCCAAGGCGAGCATGAAGGGGTTATAATTTTGGCTGACGTCAAAGGAGATATGAACTTTGACGAGTCGCACGTTGTTGCACTCAAAGTCGTATCTAAATTTTTGAGTATTCAAATGGAATAATATGAAAAAACAAACTTTTGTAATAAGTGCCATAATTTTAACTCTTGGTGGATTTTTTGCAAAGGCAATTGGTGCATTATACAAAATCCCACTAACAAATATTTTGGGCAGTAGCGGAATGGGTGTGTATTATCTTATCTTTCCTATATACTCGCTCATAATTTCGCTTTGTAGCAGTGGGATTAGTGTGGCACTTACGTGCGAAGTTGCCAAGTGTCGAAAGATTAGACACAAATATAACGAACAAAAACTACTTAGAGTGTCACTACTACTTAGTTTTTTTTCGTCGCTAATTTTTGCTGTAATCATAATTATTTCGGCTAGATACTTGGCGTCACTTCAAGGCAATGTTAATGCTTATACTGGATATATTGCAATTGCACCGAGTATTATTCTTTCGTGCCTTATTGCGACTCTTAGGGGATACTTTCAGGGCATTGAAAATATGATTCCAACCACAATTTCACTAATTGTTGAACAAATTGTCAAACTTGGCTTGGGACTTGTGTTGGCACATAAATTTTGTGTTTATGGCATTGAATATGCGGTGCTTGGAGCGGTCTTGGGTGTTACACTTTCCGAAGTCGTGGCACTAGTTATAATAGTTATTAATTTTTTGTTATACAAAGGTCAATTAGATTTTAATTTTAGAAATTTAGGCTACAAACAAAAACGAAAAATCCAAGTTCCAGCCATAATTAAATCCAAAAGACATTTAATTAAAACTGACTATAAATTCAAAAAAACACATTATGTTTGCAATTCAAAATTAGTTAAATATACAAACTCAGTGGCTATCAAAAAAATACTCAAAATAGCAGTTCCTACAACACTTTCGAGTATTCTAATTCCAATAAGCTCCATGCTGGATACTTTTATGATTATAAATCTTTTATTCAAGTCCGGCTATTCCATGATAGTCTCCACATCTCTATATGGTCTTTGGGGTGGGGTTATTCAATCTTTAATCTCTCTTCCAACAATTGTCATCTCAGCAATAACAACTTCGCTAGTTCCGTCGCTGAGTGGATTGGTCTACAAAAATGACACAAATGAGATTAGAAAAAAAGTCGCTTTTTATATTAAACTCACTTGGGTTCTATCTATATTTATGTTTGTGTTTTTGTATGTATTTTCGCCAGATATACTTAGATTTCTCTATGGCGAAGGTCTCAATGACGGAGTGCTAAACGAACTAGAAATTGCCACCAAAATGCTCAAAATTAGTTCGCTTTCAATAATCTATTATGCTTTCTTGCAGACTTTTACAAGCATACTTCAGACAATAGGGAAATCTCATGTGCCATTTTTAACACTACTTTTTGCTGTCGTTTTGCGAACCGCTATGGTGTACTTTCTAACCCAAATTCCTAGTATTAATATTTATGGTGTAGTTATATCTAATATTGCCTATCTTGGTGTGGCAGATATAGTTTTGGCATATGTTATTATCAAAAGAATTGAACTAGATTTGAATGGATTATCGTTATTCAAACCGCTCTTGTATGGAGTAATCTTGCTAGGTGTATTGGAACTATCGCATATGGCTTTGGGGAAAATCATGGGATATATTATGACTACAATAATATTAGCCCTAGTAGGCATTATTATGTATCCAATTTTAATTTACTTTGGCAAAGTATTCAATGCTCACGAACTCAAAGCCTTTGGCAAAAAGAAAAAACTCACAAACGTCTCCAAGTCCAAAGATAAGATTTAGCCAATTGTGTTTTTATTATTCAAGATAATTATTAAATTTAAAAACTTAACTTCAATTTAATTTCTATTTATATTACTTTTGTTTTTGTTTAAATTTTATTAAAAATTATTAAAATTTTGGCTTTAAGCGTGTTATAAATTTGGCTATAAATGGAAATAATTAGTCAAAATTTAATCAAAAAAATACAAAAATTTGATTAAATTAAGAGCGTTTTTGCTAAAAACAACCCAAAATTTTACATTTTCAAGCCAAAAATAGGCTAATTTTTAAATTTTTTTGTTTAATCTTTTTGCAAAAAAATCTTTTTATGCTATAATCTAGGTATCAACCATTAAAGGAGATAAATATGAATAAATTAGAAATTGTTAAAGTAATCGCTGAAGAATCAGGATTAACTCAAAAAGAAGTTACTGGTGTTGTTGACACAATGATTAACACTATCATCAGTGAATTAAAGAAAGGAGAAGAAGTTAACATTGCTGGATTTGGCAAATTTGTTGTTAAGAAAAGAGCTGCTAGAACAAGCATCAATCCTAGAACAAAACAAGATATCAAAGTTCCAGCTAGCAAAGCTCCTACTTTTAGAGCAGGCAAACAATTTAAAGAAGCTGTTAACAAATAATAACTAATTTATCTTTAATTTTTGACGTAGTATATTTTTACTGCGTCTTTTTTTTTTCGTAAATCAACTTTCGTACAAAGTCACCTTAAAAAATTGGGTCTTGAAATTCATATTATTATATGATATATTATTAGTGTAGTTTGAAAAGTTTTGTAAATTGCAAAAAAATTAGCATTGTGCAGTTTTACAAAAATAGTGTTTTAGGTACATTAAAAATACCAAAACAAAAACAATCTAAAGGGGAAATATTATGGGAAAGTTAGCCAAAATGGTTGGCGAAGGAGAACTTAGAGACGTAATCAATAACATAACTATTGAAGATACAGATATGTCAGTTGACGAACAAATTGCATTTTATATCAAAAACAAAATGCCATTTATGTTGCATGGTATGTCTGGTGTCGGAAAGTCTCGTAGAATCAAAGATATTGACAAAGACTATGTGTCAATTTATTTGCGTAATGGAATGGTGCCAGAAGAAGTTATTGGTAAAACTATTTATCCAAATAATGATGCAACCCAAATTGGTAGATGGGTAGCTCCTAGTTGGTACGGAGAACTTTGTGACAAATGTGAAAAAGAAAAGGACAAAGTCCACGTTCTATTCATCGACGAATTAACTAATGCCAAAGAAACTGTTCAAAGTTTGGCTTATCACTTGGTGCTTGAACACTCAATTGCACCAAATATGGGCAAACTCCCAGACAACTGTGTTGTTGTATGTGCGGGCAATAGTAGGGATGAGAGCGAAGCCGCCAACATTATTCCCGAACCACTTTTCCGTAGATTTGTAGCACACATTTATCTCAAGCCTAAAGTTCCAGATTGGCTAGAATGGGGTTCACAAATTGATGAAGACACAGGACACGATAGAGTACACCCAGTTGTAAGAGCATTTATATCCGCCAATAGTAGTCTATTTAGCACAAAGTACAATGCCGAAGACCCACCAAAATATGCATTAGACCCACGTGCTTGGGAACAAGTTTCGGATGTAATTTATGCAAATAATGGCAGAATTGCTGCCGCTATTATTCAAAACAAAGTAGGACAAGATGTTGCCAAAAAATTTATAAATTTTGCAAAAAAATATGTGCCTATTAGTGTTAAAGATATCGTTAGCGGAGATTATGATGCAAGTAAACTTCCAACCAAAGCCGACGAAATTTATGCTTTTGTTCTCACGCTTACAAATGCAACAAACGAGCAAGTAGGCATTGTTAGAGACTTTATTCAAGCGAATTTTGGAAACGAATACTTGGCAAAATATGATGTTGCTTGGATTGGTGATGACTATGAAAGAGCAATCTTGATTGACGGGCTTAAAAAACAAAAGGAAGAAGCACTTAAGAACGAAAAAGGTGCAAAAATTAAAGAATGGGATGAACAGCCTAGCGTCAGTGAATTTTTTAAACAAGCAAAGGCTTCGGGTGACAAGGATACTTTGGATTTTTTAGAAAGTAAATTTCCTTTTGAAATCAATAAATTTCTTAAAGGTGAGTATCCAAATTATAGGGTAATCCGTACAACTAACATATACAAATTTGAAGCACTTGCCAAAGTGCTAGATAGCCATGGCTTTACATGGAAATCTGGCGATAAATTTGCAAATCAGAACCTTAATCCATATGTTGTGCTTCCTAGTGTTTATAGTAGTGCATTTATTACTTTTAATATTAACAATAAGAACGCAACATTAAATAGCACAGAACCATCACGTTTCAAAACGTCCGATGTGACAAGCATTGACATGGTAGATGAATTAACAGATGATGATTTATATACTATTTATGGCAAAGAAATATTTGATAGTCTCGAAAATTATGTAACTGAACATTATAAAAAACACAGTACTCAAAGTCAAAGTGGTGGTTCAAGCTCTAGCGAAAAAGCAGATTTCAAAATCAGCATGTATGATTTTGTAAAAGATGATAACAAAAAGCTTATTGCAGTGCATAATTTTAGGCAAGCCGCTATCGTGGGAAAAGCACTTGAAAAACACAATAAAAAATGGATATTTGCATGGCCAAGGGGGGAATGTTATTGGGCATTTAATCCATATAATGATAATGCTTATGACGCTATTCAAAATAAAAGGGGCGTTAAGCCAACAGATACTATTTATTATTCAAATCAGGGAGAATATTTCCGTGATGGAGATGCTGTGATTTCTAACAATAAGTATGTGTTTGACATATCCGAAGTGGATATGAGTGCTGACCTTTCTGCCAGCGACCAAGCATTATTAGATGCGGAAATATATGGGGACGATAATTTAACTACAAGTGGCAATCCGCAATCTAATACGCAAACCGTTCAAGCTAGTGGTCAGCCAATATATAAATACACAATTGATGAATTCTTTAATAATAATGAAAACTTGTTGCTTCAAATAAAAATAAGCAGTAAAGATAAGTTGGCAGAAAAATTTATGACTGAATTTGGAAAAAGAAGTGGAGACCCCCAATTTTTTCGTGATGCAAAAAAAATAGTTGCCCAAAACGAAGGTGATGTTTTGAATTGTTTTAACTTTGATATTCATCATTATGAAATAATAATGCGTAACCACCGTTTAGCATTTGAAAAGGAAGATATTGATTTTAGTAAATATCTTACGGAAAAAGAGTTGATGGTTTTGTACGACAATAAACTTCCAACTACTTACAAACTAACATTTGATGAATTTTTAAAACCCTATAATACTTTATTATCAATTAAAGTTGCTGGTGTTTATCAAAAAGAACTCGTTAAAAAAGCATTTGAAAAAAGTGGCGAGTATCTGGACTATATTAATTTTGGAACAGATAGTTCGCCTGCATTATTTACAACAGCGATGCTTCCTAATTATGAGAAGACTTGTTATCTTAGTGATATATATCATTATGATTATCAGAAAAGTAAATTATTGGGAGCTGAAGATATTGACATGAGTTCAATTCCGGAACTACAAGATGCTTACAATAAATATATGGCAAAAAATGGATACAATTACAATAACAAGCCAATCGACTACCAAGAAATATACAAATCCATGTAAGAGTTAAGGATATAAAATATATAATTGTATAGTCAAAATAAACTAAAACTCGAAGTTTTGTAATTGAAAATTTTGACTGGTTAAAAAAGACCAAAGAATTGCAGAAGGAGATGGAAAAATGAATTTAGTTTTTATGAGACATGGGGAAGCTACAGATAATGTTAGAGAACTTATTTCTGACAAAGAAATTTATTGGTCAACTTTGACGGATGAAGGAAAACATGTTGTAGAAACTACTTTAAGTTCGTTGCCAAGTACAATTGACAAAGTGTATGTTTCTCCATTGCCTAGAACAATTCAAACTGCTAGTTTGGTTAGAAATAAGTATCCAAATGTTGAATATATTATTGACAATAGATTAAGAGAAATTAATTATGGTAAATACTCTAATCAAAAAAATAACGAAGAATTAGATAGTGTTAGAGAGCAGCAGGTGGCAGGCAATTACTTTGTTAGATTTGGGCAGTATGGCGAGAACAAATTAGACATTGAATTGAGATTGTCCGAATTTTTGATAAGCATATTTAAAAGCAATATAAAATTTAATACAATTATGATTGTGTCGCATGGTTCGATTACTTCCTTTATGAAAAGAATACTAAATTTAAAGACTCCACATTTAAAAACAGGTAAAGCTGAAGTATTTGAAAATGTCAATTTTAGTGCAGTAATTAAGTATTATAAACACTTAAAAAAAGTAATGTCTGATGAGAGCAAAAAAAGAGTAAAAACTATTGAGCTATTAGACTTAAGAGTTGACTTAAAAAATGAACTTGTTAAGATGTGTAAAAAAGAGATTAACAACATAGAGTTTGACAGTTGTGTTTTCGAAAATTTTGTTGATGGACTAAGTACTAAGAATTTAATTAGAAAGTCTCAATCTAAATTTGATAATGACGTTATTTTAATTTGCTTTTATAACGATTTTGAAAATTTTGCAAAAAAATGGATGAATCATTACATAAATATTGGTGTAAATAATTTTGTAATGATAAATAATAAATCAACAGATGCATCTGAGTCTATAGTGAGTTCCTATAAAGATATAGTAAATATAGATATGTGGGAAATTAACGAAAAATATGATTGTTTTAAAATGTGCGGATGGAGACAAAAATTAATTGAGTTTTATGGTCGACAAAAAACCTATTTGTTTGTCGATTCTGATGAATTATTTGTGTTTAAGAACTATGAAAAACAAAGCATTAATAATTTTTTAAGTAAAGCAAAATGTTCTTGCATAAAAAGTTTAATGCTAGATGTTTATTCAAAAAACGGAATTGAAGACGATAATTTAGAAAATTATAAATATACAGATTTAGATACATATCGAACTACAAATAATTGTTATGGTGAAAGAGTTTATGGTGGTGTAAGGACTAGAATTTTTAATATAAAACCTAGTTTGCAAAAAAATTCTATCTTGTACTATACAGGAAAAGAAATTTTAATCAATGACCATTTTTATTACCCATGGAAATTAAACAAATCCAAAATACAAACATTTTTGCTCCATTACAAGTTTCTAAAAGGGGATTTGGAAAAATATCAACGTTTTGCATTAGATGAAAGGCATTGGAATCATTCCCGTGAATACAAAGAATATGTCAAAGTTTTGAGTAATAATACTACAACGTTTTTTGACGAAAAATATTCGGCTTTGATAGTTGATACAATTAAGAATTTAACTAGATAGATATTTACTATTCCAAAACAAAAAGGGATATAAAATGGAAAATAATATAAAAAATATAATTGAAAATAACAAAAAGTGGCCGATAATCATTGAAGGTGTGACGGATTTGAATTTGGACAACCAAGTTGTTATTCCAAGCGGTATTTCTCAGAGTGATTTGGGAATTATTCCCGGAGACAAAGGGAACAAACTTCCTAATTGGGTTCTTAAAATTTTGATTAATCACAAGAAAAATCGGGTCTTGAAATTCATATCATTATATGATATATTATTAGTGTAGTTTTAAATAGTTTTGTAAATTGCAAAAAACAAAATTGTGCAGTTTTGCAAAAATAGTGTTTTAGGTACATTAAAAATACCAAAACAAAAACAATCTAAAGGGGAAATATTATGGGAAAATTAGCAGAGATTGTTGGTGACGGTAATCTAAAAGACACAATCAATGCCATAAGTATTGAAGACCACAAAATGAGTGTCGACGAACAAATTGCATTTTATATCAAGAACAAAATGCCTTTTATGCTACATGGTATGTCTGGTGTCGGAAAGTCTCGTAGAATCAAAGATATTGACAAAGACTATGTGTCGATTTATTTGCGTAATGGAATGGTGCCAGAAGAAGTTATTGGCAAAACTATTTATCCAAATAATGATGCAACCCAAATTGGTAGATGGGTAGCACCTAGTTGGTACGGAGAACTTTGTGACAAATGTGAAAAAGAAAAGGACAAAGTCCATGTTCTATTTATCGACGAATTAACTAATGCCAAAGAAACTGTTCAAAGTTTGGCTTATCACTTGGTGCTTGAACACTCAATTGCACCAAATATGGGCAAACTCCCAGACAACTGTGTTGTTGTATGTGCGGGCAATAGTAGGGATGAGAGCGAAGCCGCCAACATTATTCCCGAACCACTTTTCCGTAGATTTGTAGCACACATTTATCTCAAGCCTAAAGTTCCAGATTGGCTAGAATGGGGTTCACAAATTGATGAAGACACAGGACACGATAGAGTACACCCAGTTGTAAGAGCATTTATATCCGCCAATAGTAGTCTATTTAGCACAAAGTACAATGCCGAAGACCCACCAAAATATGCATTAGACCCACGTGCTTGGGAACAAGTTTCGGATGTAATTTATGCAAATAATGGCAGAATTGCTGCCGCTATTATTCAAAACAAAGTAGGACAAGATGTTGCCAAAAAATTTATAAATTTTGCAAAAAAATATGTGCCTATTAGTGTTAAAGATATCGTTAGCGGAGATTATGATGCAAGTAAACTTCCAACCAAAGCCGACGAAATTTATGCTTTTGTTCTCACGCTTACAAATGCAACAAACGAGCAAGTAGGCATTGTTAGAGACTTTATTCAAGCGAATTTTGGAAACGAATACTTGGCAAAATATGATGTTGCTTGGATTGGTGATGACTTTGAAAGAGCATTGGTTATAGATACAATAAATAAACAAAAGATAGCCAAACCAATAGCATCAAAAATTGGGAAAGAACAAGGTCAGGGCTTTGATAAATCTGCAAATATTACAGATGGCTCTGCAAAAATCAAATCCAATAAATCAAAAAATAAGTTTGTTACAACTATTGATGAATGTTTGGATAAAAATAGTCCCAAACCTTATAAAGTTAATATACATGGTAAAGCACAATATAAGATACTAGCTAGAGTATTAGATAGTCGTGGTGCCACTTGGCATAGTGGTGCTAAATTTGAGGAGTGGGCACCAAGTAATGACGCATTTATCATAGATGTAAGAGACGGAACATTCGAAACATTCCACTACATTACAAATATTGATGCTATTGTAGATATATCTGAAATCGATATGGTAAATGACTTAACGCTTGATGAAATTAGAACTGTATATGGTGACGAAATATATCAAGACATCAAAGATGGCTTCAATGAGAGCGAAAATAGTGCAAATGTAAGTAATCAAACAGTTAAAAATACCCAATCTAAAAATAAAGTAAGTAATAATTCAAATAATTCATCGGCTAAACTAAAAGATATGTTTTTTGCAACTATTGACGATTGTTTAGACAAGAATAGTTTTTGTTATAACATTGTCGTTCATAACTTGAGACAGTATAAAGCACTTGCCGAGGTACTAAGTTGTCGTGGAGCTAAGTGGTTGTCTGGTCAAGAATACACTTCTTGGGACCCTTATACAGATGATAATATAAAATCAGGTAGGAAGGATTATTACATTAATGTAAGAGATGGAACGTATGGAGATGACCTAAGTTATGCTTCAGGCGGTACTATAGATATATCTAAAGTCGATATGGTAAATGACTTAACGCTTGATAAAATTAGAACTGTATATGGCAACGAAAAATATCAAATGATTAAAAAAGTTATAAGTGAAAGTAGCAAAAGTATGTAGAATTAAAGGAATTGAAAATGGAAGCAAAAATTAAAGAAGTAATAGAGAATAATCGCAAATGGCCGATTATTATTGAAAATATTGAAGCACGAAATATAGATAATGCGATAATTATAAATAGCAAGATATCTAATAAAGATTTGGGAATAATTCCTAATGAAAATGGCAACAAAATGCCTACTTGGATATTGGAGATGATATTAAACGACAAGAAAAATGTTGTGTCAACATTAGTTATTAGTGACATAGACCAAATAGACATGATAGAACAAGAGAAATTTATAGGTATCTTAAAATTTAAAGGAATTAATGGTTATTCATTCCCAGCAGGGACAAGTATCGTTCTTACTTGTAGAAAGGGGAATTACGACCTTGTGTCGCCAAAGATAAAAGACTTATGTATCAAAATCAAAGGCTAAAGTAGATGGATTTATTTCAACATGCAAATGAACAAATGCTTAATAATACTCTTCTAGGGGTTCGTCAAAAGTTCCCCCTTCTTGATTCAACTCTAGAGGGGCTAGAAATTGTAGCAACAGACGAAATTCCTACTTGTTGTACCGATAACGAGAAAGTTCTGTGTAATCCTAAGTTTATGAAAAGTTTGACCTATGAGCAGAGAGTATTTGCTCTAGCTCACGAAGTTTTGCATGTTGCCTTTGACCACATTTTGCGTAGCAAAGATAAAGATTTAGGTGATTGGAATGTTGCGACTGACGCAGTTATAAATAAAATCCTAAAAGACAACGGGCTTCCTTTGATTGATGGCGTCATTGATATGGATGAGGCACAAGGCAAATCTGCCGAAGAGATGTATGAGATAATACATAATCCTGATAAAAATAAAGAAAATTCGCAACAACAAGATAATAATAGTGCAAATTCAAGCGATACAAATAACGATCAAGGACAATCTAACCAAGCCGATAATCAAAATCAATCTAGTCAAGACAATAGTAAAAATAATAATCAAAATAACGAGCAAAATCAATCTAATCAAAATAATAGCGCCAAAACCGATAATCAAAATCAATCGGGTAAAGATAATAACAGTGAGAATAATAATTCTCAAAGTAATTCGCAATCAGACAATTCTCAAGATGGTCAGCAGAAGAGTGCAGATAATAATAAACAAAATTCTGACAGTCAACAGAATGCGAATAACAATAGTCAGAGTGCCGATAATAAGATTGCTAATGATAATAGTCAAAATGCCAATAATAGCGATAGCACTCAAAATCAAAATAATAATAGTAACTCAAATAATAGTTCAAATTCAAACAATTCAAATATTAATCAAGAGCAATCAACTCAAGGCGATAGCGATACAAATAATAATCAAAATGGACAACAGCAGAGTTCCGATAATAATAAAAATGAACCGAGTAACAATCAAAAATCTAATAATAATCAAAGTGTTGATAATAATAAGCATGATGGCTCTCAGAAACAAGATGATAACAATGATGGTTCTAATAAAAAGCCAAATATTAGCAATCATGATATGTGGAAAGAAGCAGTTAAAAAATATGAACTTGACCAAGAACTAAATAAGAAAAAAAGAGCGAGAGACGCTAAGCAACCTGAAACAATAGAAAATAAAGACAAAGACAAGTCTCAAGAAGAAAGTAAGTCTGATTTTGAAAAAGAGTTTGAACAAAAGAATAAAGAGAAGAAAGAAGAAATAGGCAGAGAGTTAATCAAGCAGTTCAAAGAGCATATGGGTTCAAAGACTTCGGGAAAGGGTACTCAAGGCGAGTCTGGATACACCTTTGGTCAAGTTGGAAAATCCGAAAAAGTATTTTCGTGGAAAACAATTCTCAAAAGATATTTGGATGACGAAATTTCAATGTATAGCTACAGACGTGCCGACGAAGACAACTTTTTCCAAGCGAGAGTGGAAGATATAGAACAATTTGATATGCCGGGCATTGAAGTTATGCTTGATACAAGTTATTCTGTGCCAGATTATTTGCTAAAAGAATTTTTGAGACAACTCAAAAGTTTAATCAAAGATACAAAACTCAAAGTTGCGTGTTTTAGTGATTATGCTTATAAATTTGAAGAAATAAAGAAACCATCAGATATAGACAACTTTGTAATCAAGGGCAGGTCTGGTACTGATTTTAATAGTGCCGCTAGAAGTTTTACGTGGAAGGGAAAGGATGCGAAGAATCTCAACCGAATAATATTCACTGATGGTCAAGCGGACTTTTCGTTAACTGACAAAAAGTACAAACAACTTATTTGGGTTGTTTATGATAATCCGGAATTTACTACAAAGTTTGGCAGGGTTATTCATGTCAATTCCAAAGATATTATAGAGAAAACCGACGAATTGGATATAGATTTATAAAATAAAGCACTAGAGAAATATTCTAGTGTTTTTTTGTTTGCTAAAACTATATTAAATTTTGTATAATTATCTTGTAATAAAGGAGAATTGTATGGAGATTATTAGAGTCAAAAACGATAGCGATTGTCAGATTTGTGATGAATTTTTGGGAAAACTTATAAATTTTGAATCGGGTTGCGATAGCTTAATACTTGAAAACGTTAAGGTCAAAGATATTCACAAAAATAGCCTTAAACATGACAATGTTTATATTGCTTATGTGACTGATAAAAGTCCAATTGGATATATTTTTGCTTATCTAAAAAATCCAAAGGGAAAAATAAACAGCAAGAATGTAATTGTTTTGGAAGCATTGTTTGTCGAAGAGCATTATAGAAGAAAAGGCGTTGGCAAAATGCTTATGAAATCTTTGGAAAATTGGGCAAAAGAATGTTTTGAAAAGGATTTTGTAGTCGAAATTACTTCTATTAATAAAAATGAAAATGCTATGGGGTTTTATAAACATTTAGGATATAACGAAGTTAAGACGATTTTAAGGAAATAATAAATAAAGCAAGATATGAAAATTAAAAACATTGAATTCAAAAATAACATACTTTTAGCACCGATGGCGGGAGTGACTGATGTGGCATTTAGGTCGATTTGTATAGACCATGGAGCAGATGCTGGTGTGACAGAAATGATTAGTGCTAAGGCTCTCAAATATGAGAACAAAAAGACCGAAGATTTGCTCATAACCGCCCCAAATGAAAAGATTAAGATTGTTCAAATTTTTGGCTCAGACCCGGATATTATGGCGGAGATTTGTGCATCAAAATACTTGGAAAAGTTTGATATAATTGATATTAATATGGGCTGTCCTGCGCCAAAAATTGTCGGTAATGGCGAAGGCAGTTTTCTTATGACCAAGATTGACTTGGCAAGAGAGATTATTTCAAAATGTGTCAGTGCAACAGATAAGCCTATAACTGTCAAGTTTCGAAGCGGTTTTGATAACAATAGCATTAATGCTATTGAGTTTGCAAAGATGTGTGAGAGTGCGGGAGCGAGTGCAATTACTATTCATGGAAGAACTAGGGCTCAGATGTATAGTGGCAGTGTGGATTTGGATATTATTAAAAGTGTCAAACAAAGTGTAAATATCCCCGTTATTGCAAGTGGAGATATTGTAGATAGAGAGAGTTATCTTAGAACTCTCAAGTACACCGGATGTGATGCGGTTATGATAGGCAGGGGTGCGCTTGGAAATCCTTATATTTTTGAAGAAGTACGTGGAATTACTCTAAACAAACACAAGTTTGAACTCATAAAAAGGCATATAGATACTCTTCTCAAATATTATCCTTTGAGTTTTGTTTCGGGGCATATTCGAAAACATTTGCTCTGGTATCTCAAGGGCGAAAGGGGTGCTAATGAAATTAAACAATTTGTATCGCTTGAGCCTGATTTGGAAAAAATCTTAGCAAGGCTCAAAGACTTTTTTGGTGATTGACAAAATTAACCCCAAAAAGACAACCTAAATACCTACAAATTTGACTATTTGAGTTAAATTATTTGCTAAAATTTCAAAATATTTATATAATTAAAGTGTATTAAAATACATTTAATTTAGTTTTTTAAAAATAAAAATAAATGGAGAGAAAATATGAATAAAAAAACTATTAAAGATATTGATGTTTATGACAAGAAAGTGCTTGTAAGAGTGGACTTCAACGTTCCAGTTATTGACGGAAAAATTACTGACGACAATAGAATTAAGGAAGCATTGCCAACTATAAACTACTTGCTTGAAAAAGGTGCTGCGGTTATCCTTATGAGCCACTTGGGAAGACCAGAAGGTGTAGACCCAAAATATTCACTTAAGGTTGTTGCAGATAGACTTAGAGAGCTTATGCCAAACACCGAAGTTATTATGGCTAACGATGTGACTGGCAAAGATGCCAAGGCGAAAGCAAAAAATCTAAAAATTGGTCAAGTATTGCTTCTTGAAAATCTTAGATTTGATGCAAGAGAAGAAGAAAACGACAAAGATTTTTGCAAAGAACTAGCAGACTTGGCAGAAGTATATGTTAACGATGCTTTTGGAACTGCACACAGAAAACATGCATCAACTTATGGTGTTGCAAAACTTCTTCCTAATGCAATTGGTTTCTTGATTGAAAAGGAGTTAAATATTATAGTTGGAACTATTAATAATCCAAAAAGACCATTCGTAGGAATTTTGGGTGGAGCAAAGGTCAAAGATAAGATTGGAATTATTGATAGTCTTCTTGATAATGTTGATACACTAATTATTGGTGGCGGAATGGCTTATACATTCTTGTCGGCTTTGGGATACAAAATTGGTGAGTCTCTATTTGACGAAACAAATGTTGAAGAAGCAAAGAGACTTATGCAAAAAGCCAAAGAGAAGGGTGTTAATTTCTTGCTTCCAGTAGATTTCTTGGAAACTACTGCAATCGACAATGTTAGTGATGCAAAATACACCAAAGACCAAAATATTGACAATGGCTATATGGGTGTAGATATTGGCAAAAAGACAATTAAACTATTCTCAAAAGCAATTAAGAAAGCCAAGACAGTTATTTGGAATGGACCAGTAGGCGTATTTGAGAAAAAGGAATTTGCAGTTGGAACTTATTCAATTGCAAAGGCTCTAACCAAAGTTAAAGGCACAACAATAATTGGTGGCGGAGATAGTGCAAGTGCTGTAATTAACATGGGGCTTGCTCACAAGATGACACATATTTCAACTGGTGGCGGTGCTTCGCTTAAACTATTTGAAGGCAAGGTTTTGCCAGGTGTTGATGTTATTGACAATATTTAATTAGGAGATTTTATGAAAAAATTATATCTTATTGGCAATATGAAAATGAATATGTCGATATCTGAACTTGAGCCATACTTTGAGCATATAGTAGGTATTGCCGATAATTCAAGTAATGTTGTAGGTGTTTGTGTGCCTTATGTTTATATTAATATGGCAAAATACATGCTTGAAGGCTCAAAAGTTTTGTTTGGTGCTGAGAATATGTATCATGCTGACAAAGGCGCATACACAGGCGAAATAAGTGCGCATATGCTTAATGACTTTGGTTGTGATTTGGTTATTCTTGGTCACAGCGAAAGACGTCATATTTTTGGCGAAACAGACGAAGATATTAATCTAAAAGTCAAAAAGGCACTAGAGACAGGAATAACTCCAATTCTATGCTTTGGTGAGACTTTGGAAGAAAGAAAGGCTGGAAGTACTTATAACGTAGTCGAAAGACAAATTATGAGTGCACTTAGTGATATTGATTCGGATGACATAGGCAGAATTATCTTTGCTTATGAGCCAGTTTGGGCAATAGGTACTGGTGTAAGTGCAACTTCCGACCAAGCCGAAGAAATTTGTTCGTTTGCAAAAAGACTTTTGCATGATAACTTTGATTTGCATGATTCAATCGTGTTGTATGGCGGAAGTTTAAAACCAGACAATGCCCAAGAACTGCTATCTAAGGAAAGTATTGATGGTGGACTTATTGGTGGCGCATGTCTAAAATTTGACGAATTTCAAAAAATTATTGATACGAAGGTAGAAAAATGAAAAAAACAGTAGCACTAGTTATAATGGATGGGTGCGGATATTCTGAAAATAAGTCCGGTAATGCTGTAGAGTTTGCCGAGACTCCAAATCTTGATAGATTTTGGAGTACTTATCCAACTACACTCATAAATGCTTCTGGCAGAGCGGTAGGTTTGCCAGAAGGTCAAATGGGTAATAGCGAAGTGGGACACTTAAATTTAGGCGCTGGCAGAGTGGTTTATCAGGATATTACAATGATAGACAAAGCGATTGAAGACGGTGAGTTCTTCAAAAACGACGTGCTTAAAAAGGCAATGGAAAATCTAAGTGAAAAAAATTCACTTCATTTGGTGGGTTTGCTCTCTTCTGGCGGAGTGCATAGTTCAATTAATCACTTGTTTGCTTTGCTTGAAATGGCAAAAAAACATGGCATCAAAAATGTTTATATTCATGCCATAACTGACGGTCGTGATGTTCCACCAGATAGTGGTGTTAAGTTTATCAAAATGACCGAAGAAAAGACAAAAGAACTAGGTTTGGGAACTATCGCAACTATTGTCGGAAGATATTATTATATGGATAGAGACAAACGTTGGGAAAGAGTAGAAAAAGGCTATAATTGTGTGTTTAATGGAGTTGGAACAAGATTTGCAACACCTGAGAATGCAATACTTAATAGTTACAAAAATGGCATCACTGACGAATTTGTTGAACCTAGCATTATTGACGGATACAATGGTGTCAAAGACGGAGATAGTGTAATATTTTATAATTTTCGAAGCGATAGAGCAAGACAAATTTCTCATGCTATTTTGGATGAAAATTTTGATAGCTTTGCAAGAATCAAAAAAGACGTTTATTATGTTGGAATGACCGAATATGATGCAACACTCAAAAATATTCATACAGCATTCCCACCAAAAGACATCAAAAACACTTTGGGTGAGTATTTAGCAAATAACGATTACAATCAATTAAGAATTGCCGAAACCGAAAAATACGCACATGTTACATTCTTCTTTAATGGCGGAGTTGAGACTCCAAACAAAAATGAAGATAGAATTCTTATTCCTTCTCCAAAAGTTGCAACATATGACTTAAAACCTGAAATGAGCGCATACGAAGTAACTGAGAAAGCAGTAGATGCTGTTGGCAAATATGATGTAATTATACTTAACTTTGCCAATTGCGATATGGTTGGACATACAGGTGTATTTAATGCCACTGTTAGTGCGGTTGAAACGGTTGATACTTGTGTAAATAAGTTTGTAAGTCGTGTGCTTGAAGTAGGCGGTGTAACACTTCTTACTGCCGACCATGGCAATGCCGAAATGATGACATTTGAAGATGGTTCGCCATGTACATCACACACAACCAATCTTGTTAAGTTCTGTGTAATTGGTGATGATTACAAAGGCTGTGAATTAAAAGAAAACAAAGCCCTTTGTGACGTTGCACCAACAATGCTTGAAATTTTGGGACTAGAAAAACCTGCCGAAATGACCGGCGAGAGTATTTTGAAACCACATACAAAATAAACTAAAAGGATAAAAATATGAATTTATTACTTGGCGCTTTGCAAAATCTTTGGAATAACTTTTATAGCACATGTGTAAGGAATATTGATGTCAAACTTAGATACACAATCGGTGTTGCAATAATTTTGGCTTCGATGATAATATTTGTTATGTGTTCCAAAGGAAAAAACAAAGGCATGCTTATTAACAACTGGTTTTTGTTTTGGATTTCGATGATTTTGCTCATAATTGGAATAGTTTATATGTCAATTTAGCCAATTTATATTGCCAAGCAATAATAAATATGTTAAAATTATTTCAAGTTTTTTATAATTTAAGGAGAATATTATGTTTAGATATTTGCTAGATGTGTCGGCTGGAGCAGCAAGAGCGCTTACAACTATTCGTTCGATTTTGTTGATACTTACTGCTATTGCGGCTATTGCTATAATTGTTGCAGTTTTGATTCAACCTTCAAATCCTGATGGTGGAAGAAACGTAATTACTGGAACAAATGATAGTTATTATGCTCAAAATAAAGGCGACACCAAGGAAGGACGACTAAAAAAGATTATTATTATTTGTTCAGTTATTATTCTTGTTTTGACTGTAGCATTTTATGTAATCGAGCATTTCTTTGCAGGTTAAAGTGCATTAAGACTTTTTGATAGTGGAACAAATTGCAATATGTATAAGATTTGCTCCATGACAAAAAGTCTTTTTTAAATCTAACTAAAAAAACAAACATATAATATAAAAAGGATTACAATGGAAGAATTAGACAAATTAATCATAAATCAAATAAAACAAAACAAACTAAGTTCTCTTAGATATGACCTTATAATAAACCAATTATCTGTGCTTAATAACAAGCCTTATGAACTTATGAAATTAACACTAGATAGACTTATTAGTGAAAACAAAGTAAGCCTAAAATGTGTCAAAAGTGAAACTCCAAAGCCAAAGAAAGAAAAACGAATTACAAAAATAGATAATTCAGTTAAGTCGCCATACTCATCCGATAGACAAAATAACATTGATTTGGCTTATGATATAATTAATCGAAAAGACAAAAAATCCAACTCAAAAATTCAAAAGGTCGAAGGAAGAATTCAAGGCACATCTAAGGGCTATGCTTTTTTGATTCCAACAGATATAACTCTTGATGATATATTTATTCCAGAACGAGAACTTGGCAGTGCTATGAATAACGATAGAGTCGTTGTTGCTGTCAAAAATACTGGTGGCAAAAAAATGGAAGGCAAGGTTATTCAAGTTATTGAACGAAATAGTATGCGTATTGTTGGACTTTTGCATATAGTCAAAAAACTAGCATATGTGACTCCCGATGATGTTAAGTTTGGAAAAGATATTTCAATTCCTTTGAAGAGTCTAAATGGTGCAAAAGACGGACAAAAAGTCGTAGCCAAAATCACAAGATACTATGCTAGCAAACGAAACCCAGACGGTGAGATAGTCGAAGTCTTGGGAGAGCCAAACAAAATAGACACTGAAGTCATGGCTATTATTAGAAGTTATGGACTTGTGGAAGATTTTCCAAACAAAGTCAAAGAGAGTGCTAAGTTTTTGCCAGAGAGCATAGCCAAAAGCGACTATCCAAATAGACTAGATTATACAAATAATATTTGCTTTACTATAGATGGTGAAGACACAAGAGATATTGACGATGCAGTGTCAATAGATATTGCCAAAAATGGCAATAGGATTTTGGGTGTGCATATTGCGGATGTTGGCGAATATGTCAAAAGAGATAATGTGTTTGACAAGGAAGCATTCAAACGTGGAACTAGTGTATACTTTCCAAATCTTGTTTTGCCAATGCTTCCAAGGGAATTGTCTAATGGAATTTGTTCACTAAATGAAAGAGTGGATAGACTAGCACTAAGTTGCTTTATGGAATTTGACAAAGATGCAAACTTAGTAGATTACAAGATTTGTGAGAGTATAATTAACTCCAAAAAGAGATTTACTTATACCGAAGTTCAAAGAGTATTCGACGGAGCAAAAGACCAAAACGAAGAATTAATCGAAAAATTAAATCTAATGCGTTCGCTTGCTAGTCAACTAGAAAAGAAACGTCACGATAGGGGTGCTATTGAATTTAATATCCCCGAAGTTCAAGTATATCTAAATGATTTGGGTGATGTTTTGAATTTGACAAAACGTGAACACAACGAAAGTCACAAACTTATTGAATCGTTCATGATAGTGGCGAATGAGACAATTGCTACACACTTTTTGTCAAAAAACATACCTTTTGTGTACAGAATACACGAAAGTCCTGATGCTGAGAAAATTCAAAGACTTGTTGGAATGGTAGATAATTTTGGAGTTAAACATAGCATAAACTCCGATGAATGTGAGCCAAAAGATATTCAGAAATTACTTGAGAGTATAGAGAATGAGCCTTGTGAATATGTGCTAAATAAAATCGCTTTGCGTTGTATGAAAAAAGCAAAGTATAGTCCAGATTGTATTGGTCACTATGGTCTTGCTAGTCCAAAGTATTGTCATTTTACTAGTCCAATTAGACGTTATCCTGACCTTACTATTCATAGAATTATCAAAGAATATTTGCACAACGAAATTAATGATAGAGAAAAATTAATTCTCAAAGAATTTGTTAACTACTCATCAATTCAATCATCCGAAACAGAACGAAATGCTGAGAGTGTCGAAAGAGATGTTGATGATTTGTATAGAGTGTTTTATATGACACATCACATTGGCGAAGAGTTTGAAGGGGTTATTAGTGGTGTTACAAACTTTGGAATATTTGTTGAGTTAGACAATACTTGTGAAGGCATGATAAAGATTGAAAATTTGCCACAAGACCAGTATGAATATTTCGAAGATAGATTCTGTCTCAAAGGTTACAATCACTTGTACACAATTGGCGACAAACTCAAAGTTAAGAGCGTTAGAGCGGATATACTTTCGCGTGAAATAGATTTTGTGCTTGTATAAATCTAAAAGTATTTTAAGAATTTTTAATAAAAAAACTAACGAAATTGTTTCGTTAGTTTTTTGGTTTAACTTATGAATTAATTTTTGAACCTATGAATTAATTTGTTAGATTTGAAAACAGTATTTTAAAAGTCTTCTAAATTAGATTTGAAACTTAAATGAGTATTATCTTCGATTGTCTCTATCAAAGTCTATGGTGTTTGGACTAATTGCTCTTAAGTCCATGTCAAACTTATCGTAACCATGCTTTAGACTATCATAAACATCAAGTACTGCATCAATCTCGCCATGTGCTAGTGCATAATAAGTTTTGTCTCGTTTTGTGTGACAATAGTCAAATAGATTAAAGGCATCAAACTTGTATTCAAACAATGCGCCGATTAAGTCTCGGCTGAGTATTTCGCTATAAATATTTTTGACACTACTATCGCTTAAGTATTCTTCCTTGGCGGTTATTAAATTTGGCACAACATTTTCTTCAAAATATTTGTACAAAGTAAATTTGTTTTGAGATACACTATCTGCATCTATGTTAATATCGTGCTTTTGATTGTAATCTTCAATTAAAAACTTGGATACATTATCATAATCGGTTTCAAACTGCTCGTTGTTTCCAAGCATCATGCTAAGATGTTTGCCTTCTTTGTTTGCTAGAGTTAGTCTTCCGCAAACTATTGCATTTCTAAGTGCATACTCTGGCATTCCAGCAATTGCAAATTCGTATGACTTTTTGTAATCACTAGTTCCACTCTTTGACATACGACTTTTTAATTTTAAATTATACTCTTTTTGAGACATCGGAAAATATCCGTCGGCTATCGCAAGTGCAAGTATTAGAGCATTTTCGTTTTGAATATCTAAATTTGATTTTTTCATAATTCCCACCTAATTATGTTTCGTTAAAAATATTTTAGCATATGGAAATTGCAATTTCAATAGTGAAATCAAAAATTCTTACGATTTTAAATATTTTTTTGGGTTGGGTATTGATTTTGGGATTTTCTTGTGATATTATTTATCTTGCAAATTATTCTATAAAGTATTTATTATTTTAAAAGATATTATTGTTTTAGCAAAAAGGGGGAAAATATGAAATTAACAGATAGTGAAATTTTGGATTACTACACTCTCCGAATGAAAGCACCACGTCTAAAAAAATATGGCGAAGTAGTTAGACTACTTGGTGGTTTTGGAAAATTAAAAGTAACAAGAACATATACAAGACTTGATGATAACGGAAATAGTACTGACAAAGTTATTGATTCTTATTTGTTGGTCAAGGGGATTGATGGAAATAGCCTTATTTCTGTGGATAGTGTGCCTTATCTTGATTTGTATGTCGATGGTTCGGTTATTAGAACCAAAGATGTTGAAGATATTTGGTTTGACGAATGTGGAAATAAATACATCAAGAATCCTGATATTCAACTAGACGACAAACATATCGAAATGTGATTAAAATAAACTTAAAATAACAAAATATTGATATTTGAAATATAATTGTATTAATATTTTGATAATTAATTCAAAATTTTGATAAATGACTTGACTTTTAAGTCATTTTTTTTGTAAAATAATTTCAAAGTTATCTAAAGACAAAAAATAGGAGTTTTTATGAATTCAATGTTTCAAACAAATCTCAAAAAATTAACAAAACTATACACTCAAAAAAATATTGCAGACAAAACTGGGTTTTCGCAATCTAGTATAAATAATTATTTATCCGGTTCAAGCGAGCCTTCCATTCAGTTCCTAATTGCTCTCAAAAACGCATTTGGAATTAGTGTCGAAGACTTTTTGTTTTCGGATTTTGAAGTTACAACCGATGTATCTTTTGATAAGTTTATAGGCAATTACATGATTTATTATTACAATAATAATTCATACAAAGGCGAAGTGCATACAAACATTTCAAGTACTCTAAACTATGGCGTTCTTAGTATCTTTAAGAATAACGAACTAGATAGTGCTGTCAAAGTTTTGGCTACTTTTGTCAAAGATAGAGTGGGGGCGACCAAACTTCTCAAAGAACTAAATAGTGCAAATGCCCCAATCGAAGAGATTTATACTCAAAGTGGAAATAAGTACTCTGGCGAAATCTCTCTAAATGAACAAAGCATATTTATTGACCTTAGCAATTTTGAAAACAGTGATAAGTGTTCTATAATTTTGTCTAACCCGCCTAGCAAAAAAGATTATATCGGTGGTGTTGGAACGGTTAATTCTATTGCAAGGGGCAGAGAACACAATCCTTGCGTGCAATTTATAATTTTGTCAAAAACACTAATTGATGCGCCAGATGGAGAACTATATAATATACTCAAAGTTAGCGATTATAGCGTTAATATGGATTATGCTATCAAGGATATAATAGATTTGTTTAAGAGACTTTATGCCGAAAATAACGAGTTATCCTTGGAACTTACTGACAATCAAAAGCAAGCAATTGTCAAAAACAAACTCGAATATTACTTTAATGATATTTTGGAAGCAAATTCATTTAGATTTGCCAAAGTGTCAAACAAAGAAGACGATACAATTTATAATTTAATTAAGGAAGGAATCAAAGTTGAATAGTGTAGACGAAATTTTTAAACAAATTATTGATACTGCAAACTCGTTTGATGTTCCAACTCAAATTATAGAAAAAGCATATCTCAAAGCCAAAGATTTGCACAAAGACCAAAAGCGAAAAGATGGAACTCCATATATTTATCATCCCGTTGAAGTTGCACTCATTCTTGCCAAACTTGGCTTTGATGAAAACGTTATTGCTGGTGGACTTTTGCATGACACTATGGAAGATTGTGGATATACACCCGAACAACTCAAGAAAGACTTTAACGAAACAATTTTTGACCTTGTAGACTGTGTTAGTGCAATAGACAATACAAACTATGTATTCAACAAAGATAATGTTTTTGAAGATACAAATTTTGTTAAGTCTTCCGCCGAAGAGCAAACATTTATAAAACTTATAAGTCTTGGAAAACAAAATCCTTGTGGATTTGCTATTAAGTTTGCGGATAGACTACATAATCTTAGAACAATTTCAAGTTTTGAATATCCAAAGCAACTCGAAAAAGTTAGAGAAACCGAAAAATGGGTTATTCCAATTGCCAAGACTTTGCAATCAGAGTATTTCTATAGAGAAATGAAAAACGAATGTTTTAAGATAGTTAATCAGTATTCTCTTGGATACTTTGAACAATATAACAATTTTTACAAGACAAATACTCAGATAATTAATAACCTTGAAAATTCGTTAAATGTAGTATTTAATGGAACGAATATCAAAAAAATAGTTTTTCGAAATGTCAAAGAATACAAAATCTTTGAAGACTTAGTTCGTCTTAACAAAAATGCCGAAATCTCCAAGGTTTCTCAAGGTCAGATGCTCAAAGTCACAAATTATAATATCTATATGTTATATAATTGCAAAACTCACAAAGAAGCGGTATTTCTAGTTTTGGAAAAACTAAAAAACAACACGAAACTCAAGATTATTGACGCCAAGATTGGTGGATTTACAAACAAAATGTACTTCCAACTTGAAGACAACAATTGCATTAAGTACAATATGTATATAATGAGTGAAAGTGAGTTTGTCGAAACTCAAGTAGGAACTCTTGATGGTCAACATTTGGAGTCTTTGGACGAAGACAATATCAATCACTTGGATGACGAGATTATCAAAGTCAAAACCCGTTCTAACGAGATAAAATATATCGCAAAAAATAGTACAGTTTTGGATTTTGCTTTCAAAATTCACAAAGATATTGGATTTGCCTTTAAGTATGCAATTATTAATGACGGAAAGACCAAATATCCGCCTTATACTAAACTTCATTCTAACGACAAAGTTGAAATAGTTGTCGACAAAATAAATGACAAACTCAAAAACAATGCCGAACTTAAATGGTTTGCATATGTTAACACCGAACTTGCCAAAAAAATTCTAATTAAATATTTTGAGAATAAGTAGGTAGAGTATGCAAATTTTAGTATATATTTTAAGTGCATTTTCAATTATTACTATTCTTCTTTCAGCGATTCTCAAAAACAAAACAACTATAATGTTTTTGTATGTACTGGACGATATTTGGCTAATTGGAGTATATCTTTTGCTCGGAAAATATTTAGGAATGGTTTTGGTTGGTATACTGACTATAAAAACTCTAGTATTCTATCTGTTTTCGCTCAAAAAAGTTAAACCAAATATTTGGATGTTGATACTCTTTGAAGCATTAATTATTGGTGCAAGCATTTTCCTTTGGCAAAACTGGTTTGACATATTTATGCTTGTAAACTCCATTCTCATGACTTATGCCACATGGCAAGATAATGTCAAAGTCCTAAAGATTGCTTGTATAGTTCGATGTTGTCTACTGATGACGTACAACACTTTGGTTAGGGCATATCTATATGTAGTAAGCAATGTTATCGAAGAAGTATCATCGACTATTTGTCTAATAGATATTTTCAAAAAGGAAAAGATAAGTAAAAGTCAAGTAACCAAAGAATCAGAAGATAAGT
The DNA here is from genome assembly GCA_934754475.1 of uncultured Clostridia bacterium. GTDB lineage: Bacteria > Bacillota > Clostridia > Christensenellales > UBA1242 > UBA11490. The sequence continues at coordinate 35,992 of CAKVHV010000001.1, forward strand.
AAGATAATTTTTTAGTATTCAATCAAAAAAAAGAACATATTGAACCATAGTCAATATGCTCTTTTTTGTAGATTTAAAATTTATTCGGGTTTTAGATTATTTAAAAAGTCGTCGACTTCATTATAATTATGTAAAATTACAAATTGCTTTTTGTCTTTGTATTTTTGATACAAATCCATAATTTTTGGCAAACTTTCGTTTTTGAATTTGGCTATGAAATCCAAAAAATCGTCTTTAATAATAGATATGTCAAAACCTTCTGCCATGTCGGGAGTTCTAGCCTTTTTAGAACGATTAATTGCATTTTGCACACAAATGTTTGTGTCAATATCTAGCAAAATTACTGAATCGGCAAGGGTTATTCTCTCTTCCATTGACGACATATAATTTCCGTCAATAATCCATTTTTCATTGTTTTTTGCAAAGTCTCTAATGATTTTCAACAATTCTTCGCTACTTATACGAGTATTGTTGTCAATATGATAGGCTTTGTCAAGATGTAAGACCGCATAATCTTTGAGAATGTCTTGCATTTTGAATACCATGGTGGATTTTCCCGACCCCGGACATCCAATTACAATAATTTTTTTCATACTTGCTCCGATTTCTTAAATGATTTAAAAAAATAATTTTTAAATTTTAACATTTAAAATAAGATAATGTCAAGGAAATGTTTTTAAAGTTGTATGTAATTGCTAAAGGATATTACATTGCAAAGATTGGAAGATTATTGGTTTTTATTTGTTTTATATGATTTTTTATGGTAACATTTAATTATGAAAGATAAACTCAAATTTGTTAAAATTACAAAAGAAAATATAGATTTGGCGACTGAATTTCAGATGTCAATTTTCTCTGGCGAATGTGGATATGAACATTTTTTGATTTCACTGGGTTCGCAGTACAAATACTTTTCATATTATCTAGTGTATCTTGAGTCTACACTAATTGGGATAACTGGAATTTATTCGTTTGAACCAGTTGAAGAAACAAATTCCTTGTGGTTAGGGTGGTTTGGAATTGAAGAAAAGCATAGAAGACTGGGTTATGGAAAAGAAGTGCTTTTGAAGACTTTGGACATGGTCAAAGAATATGCCAAAACAGACTCAAATATTAAATACTTTAGACTTTATACATCGTCAAGGGAAAATCCAATAGCATGCAATTTGTATCGTGAAATTATGGATATTGAAGAAGAGTATAACTATCCTGACGATTATAATTACGAAGGCACTTGTTTAATCTTTTCAAAAGTTATTGATTCAAAAGTTAAAATGGAAAAGTGGAACAATAGGTTTTTGAATTTGAATAGAATAATAGAGCAAGAAATTATTGGCAACTTGGAATACAAAAAGAAAAAAGATAAAGTTGATTTAGTATAAAATTGATGTCATTATTTAATAAAAATAAAAAATATGGCCATAAGTAGCCATATTTTTTATTTGTGTTTTATTTTTAAATCTTCCAAAAATCCATACTCGGAGACTAATTCCAAAATGTTGTCATCCTTTAGTTTTTGGATGCTTTTTTCGTTTAGTATTAATTCTTCGGATAAGTTAATAAATTTATTCTCCCAAGGTGTAACGTCTTTTTCTATTAAACTTCGACTGAATATTTTTGGCTTGCCATATTTTATCAAGAACTCTTCTTCTTGTGGATTTGTATAGTCTTCGCATAATTGCATTGTTCTATGATAGATTCCAAGTGCTTTGTAACACCATGTTTCATATGTGTTAAGTCTAAAAGTTTTCTTGCCATAACATTTGGCAATTTCAATAATTTTAATTAGCATTTGAGTGCCAATTCCGTGATTCCTATACCTGCAATCTACTCCAAACCATGTAATCCATACATCGTCAGGGTACTCGGGTTTTTCGTATAAACCAATTATTCCTACTGGAATATCTTGATAGTAAACAATATAGTCTATTGGCAAAATTTTGTTTTCAAACCTGTTTGAAGTTTTTAATTCGTTTATATAATCCAAATATCCTACATTGTTTGAACCATAAAATATATTGTACTGCAAATTTGCTGCTTGTTTAATATTATCTTTGTTTAGTTCAACAAATTTTAATTCCAATTTGTTGTTTTTCATTTCGTGGTCTTGTAGATATAAGATTTTGTTATCCCATAATTGCAAGTTATTGCTATCCAAAGCCCAAGAATATATTAACATATTGCCGACCAAGTAATATAATCCATTTTCCTTGGTGTAATATTCTTTTGTCATGCCTAGTTTTTCAAAAAGTCTAATAGATACAAAATTGCATTGGTCATCAGTATATAGTCTTAGGGATTTAAATCCTTTTTTCTTGGCTCTTTCTTTGGCAAAATACATCGCTTGAGTCCCATATCCTTGTCTTCTAAATGGCGGAAGAATTCCAAACCAGCCAATCCACGCATCTTTGGGATATTCCTTGTGTGAATATATTCCCGTGATTCCAACATAATATTCGCCATTATGAATTAAATAATATTCCAAAAAATCAAAATATTTTTCGCTATTGTTAATAGATTCGTTTAAGTCATCCCGCCCGTCTTCTAGGGGAAAAATTCTGTTTTGAATAATTATTGCTTGTTTAATATTTTTCTTTGTAACTTTTTCGAATGTGAGATTAAATTCCATTATGCACCTTAAGAGTCATTTATTTTTTAATTTTAACATAATAAAACTTTATTTGCAATTAATTTCGAATATTGTCGAATTACTATTAAGAATAACAAAAAAAGACTTGAATTAATCTTCAAATCCCATAAAATAATCTATAGTCACACCAAAATATTTGGCAAGTATTATAAGTTGAGAACCTTTGACATCGGCTTGATTGTTTTCCCATCTGCAAATACAAGACGAACCAATTTTTGTTTCTTTTGCCAATGCTTGGATTGACAAGCCTTTTTCAACTCTTAATTCTTTTAGTTTTTCCGCAAATTTATTCATTTTCGACTCCTTACAAATATTTTATCCCAAATTAGGGACAAATGCTTAACAATCTCTAAATAGGGATGATAACGAATTGTCAATTGAGACACTCTGGGAGTGGCGAAATATCTCGCTGAAAGCGAGTACAGAGCGGTACGCGGGTTCGTGAGTGAAACTCACTTGTGCCAAAGGCACAAAAATTCCCGCCATGTAGTTTTGTTCCTAAAAATGCGACTTAAATAAAGTGGCTACATTTAGCCACGAAATAAGTAATGGTGGACATGGCGGGAATTGAACCCGCGTCCATATATCCTACAAAAACCTTTCTACATAATTAGTTTATTTTTTTAAATAGACTTTGTTTGCAACCCATAAACAAAAAATCAAACAAATCGCATGCGAATATAGTCACAAGTATGCTCACATGCTCACAATACTTGCTCCGCTATTAGATTAATGCTCGGTTTTGGTCAATAGCGAAACCAAAGCGAACATGCATTATGCGATTTACGCAGCTAATGCTAATTCAGATTTACTATCTGCAGTTAAATTTAATTTTTAACCGTAACGTGGCTAATTCGTTATGCTTTTGCTTTTGCTCCAGATAAATGTCGAAACCAAGTCATGCCCATATTATCTAAATTTTTTGAGTTCTCTCTCGGTTTCTCTAGCGATGTCTTTTTCGGCTAATGCTTTCTTTTTGTCATACAAATGTTTGCCTTTGGCTATGCCAATTTCAAGTTTGACTAGATTGTCTTTGAAGTAAATCTTAAGTGGCACACAAGTAAAACCTTTTTCCTGTGTCTTGGAGACAATTTTTTCAATCTCTTTTTTGTTAAGTAGTAGTTTTCGGCTACGCTTTTCGTCAATTTTGTCAATTGTTGATTCGGCATATGCTCCAATGTGCATATTTTTGATATATGCTTCGCCATTTTTGAAAGTTACAAAACTATCTTTGAGATTAGTATGTCCTAGTCTTACCGATTTAACTTCGCTTCCAAGTAGAACAATTCCTGCTTCATAAGTTGAAATTATGAAATAATCAAAATAGGCTTTTTTGTTTGTTGCAATAAGTTTCATATTTTTCTCCTTGTTTAGCAGTACATAAAGTTTAGCATATTTTAATAATTTTTTCAATAATTAGCCTTGATTTTTTATTAATTTTTCAAAATATTTGTATTTTTTGATAAAATTTTTGAAATAACTATTGAAAAATTGTTTCAAATAGTATAAAATATTGTTGCTGATTAACGCAAAACTTATATAAAATTCAAAAAAATAGGGTAAAAACCTTTAAAAGTTTTGCAAAATAATGTATAATAAATATAATAAAAGTTATGTGCAAAAAGCATGTAACGAATCATTGGTGGATGATTTTAAAAAAATATTATAATTATGTAAGGGGAATTTATGGGAACAGTTATTAACGTTATATTGGATATTTTGGCAATTCTTGCAATAATAGTCTTTGGGTCTTTTATTGTAGTTGTTGTTGCCGATTTGATTTTGTGTTGTTTTGACGACCACGAAGGAATTATTTTCCGTAGAAAGAAAAAGTCTGAATCAAAAACAGAAACAGTCGAAGAAGAAACTGTCAAGAAAGATGACATCGTTGTTTATTCTAATCAGACTAATCCTAACGGAACTATTTCAAAAGAACAAAAAGTTGACACAGTTGACGGCGAAGTCGTAACAGAGATTGACTTTGACAAAGCAGTTGAAGAACAACAAGCACTAAGTAGAAAGAAAGGGGTTGAAGCGCCAAAACCTATGCCTGCTCCAGCACCTGCACCTGCTCCAAAGCCTAAAAAAGTTGAGAAAGACGAAGACTTGTTTTGGAATGTTGAAGATGACGAAGAATTTACTACTCTTCTTGACGATGTAATCAAGGAAGCAAAGGGTGGGGACAAAAAGCAAAAAGAAGAAGTCAAAGTTGAAAACAAAGTTGATGATGCTACTCAAAAAGAACTTGAAGAACTAAGAGCGCTCAAGGAACAACAACAAAAAGAAATCGAAGAATTCAAGAAAATGAAAGAAGATTTCGCAAGAGAAAAAGAAGAACAACTAGCAATGTACAAAGATAATTTGGACAAAGCAAAAGAAGAAGAACTCGAAAAACTAAAACAAGAAGCTATCAAGGAACAAGAAAAACTTGAAGCCGAAAAGCAAAAACTCGAAAGCGAACAAGTCAAAGAAGTTATTGTTGATGGTGGAAAGGAAGAAATTGTCAAAGAGACAATCATCAAAGACGAAGAAGAACTAAACAAACTTAAATACAAAAACTTGATGAGAATGAATAGTCGTTTGGGAAGAATTATAAGAGATGCCGAAAGACTACAAAACCAAAAACAAAAAGAAAAAGAAAGACAAGAAGCCGAAAGACAAAGACTAATTGCTCTTGAACAAGAAGAAAAAATCAAAGAACAAGAAAAACGTCTTGAAATTCAAAAGAAAAATCAAGAAATGCTACTTAAACAAGCCGAAGCTTTGCGTAAGAAAAATGAAATTAACAGAAAGTTAAATGAAGTTAGCAAAAGAGCTGGAAAGTATAAACTTGACAATGCAGTTGTAAGAGTTTCAAAAGAACCTACAAGCACTCACCATGAAGTTGTTGAAGAAGTTGTTACAACCGTTGAACAAACAATTCCGGGAACAGATACTGTTGTAAAAACAGTTGAAAAAGAACCTATGAAAGTTACTCCTAAGCCAATATTCGAAAAGGACTATTATGAACAAAAACTTAATGAACTTGACGAAGAATTAAGAGAAGCCGAAAAGGAACTTAGAATCAACAAATCTGAATACGTCCCACTAACAAGAATTCACAAAGCATATGCTAGAGATAGCGAAAAATTGCGTAAAAAAGAAATTCAAGTAGCAAAACAAAAAGTGGCTTTGTACGGTGTTAATTCAACAAAAGTTGACCCAGTTAAAAAAGCAAAACTAGACGAAAATCTAAGTAGTCTTGCCGAACTTAAGGATAGTGTTGAACACTGCGAAGAAGTTATCAAGAAAAACAAAGATAGATATCCAGTTTTGGAAAAAAATAATAAGTTAATTTTGAAACAAATTGATAGAATTAACGAAGATATGAGAGTTTGCGAAAAAGCAATTTCTTATTACAACAAAAAAGAAAAATAATTGAAATCAAAAAAACTCAAAAAATTTTTTAACTTTTTGAGTTTTTTGTTTTTTATTTAAAAAACCCGCAGTGCTAGTGAAAAATTTAAGAATTGTTAAAAAAAATACTCTCGTTTGTTTAAAATGTAATTGCGACACAAACAAATTAAGGAGAGTAATTTTATTTATGAAAGGTGACTATATAAACATTCAAAATAAAATTGAAAAAACATTTGTTTATGCACTTAATTTTGAAAATTGAAATTAAAATAAAAAAAACTGTGCAACTATTTTTGATGGTGCAAGGACAAATATCTGTAAATAATCCGCTCCTTCAAAGCTACCTTATGGCACATATTTTAAATCTACTTAATGCTGCTTCATTCCTGACCTGACATGGTTCATAGCAAAATATTGCATAAGACCTTGATATCATCACTTCAATACTTACAAAGTACTTATCATGCAGTGACACCTAGAATAGTGTTCGGCTCCGCATATAGTGGGTTTCGGATATAGGGCACCACTAACTCCCCGCTTAGCACAGTACTAGTATTATATCAAACATTTTTGGAATTTGCAAGATTATTTGATAGTATTTGACTATTTTGTATTATTTTAATTTGTCGAAAACATCAAAATATGCTAAACTAACTTATGAAATTAACGTTCATGCTTGCTTTTTGCATAATTGTTATGTAAAATATTAACATGACAAAAATAAAATTGAAATTTAAGGATATATATGGCTGAATTTACAGATAACGCAAGAAGATTTATAATTTGTTATAACAACATTGACCAAAGTCTTAGGTCTCAATATGATTTGAGCAAGAGTAGTAGTTACACCGAAGTTATTAGACGTGCATCAAGAATGAATGCTTTTGTTAAGAAATATGAAGACCAACTAGTTGATTACGGCAGACTTAGAAATGCCATAGTTCATTCATTTAACGAAAACATGGTTATTGCAGAACCACATACTGATGTTGTCGAAGAATACGAAAGACTTGCCAAAGTAATTTGTACACCACCACTTGCAGTGGATACAGTTTGCAACAAAGATATTAAGACTATCAACCACGATGCTACTGTTGCCGAAGTTGTTCAAAATATTTATAAATCGGGAAATAGCAACTGGCCAGTTTACAAAGACGGGATGCTAATTGGTGTGGCAAATTCTAGACGTCTTATTAAGGAAATTGGCAAAAAGGTTTATGAAAAAAGAGACATTAACGAATTTTTGAATAATACAAAAATTGAAGATGCCATAAGTAATTTTGGTGAAGACAACTATTACACTATTGCAAACAAAAATGTTACTCTTGACAAAATTTTGCAACTATTTAGCGAAAACCGAAAGTTGAGTTTGATAATCATAACCGAAACTGGAAGTCTACTCGAACAGCCTATAGGGGTTATTGCTATTGCAGATATTATGGATGTCAACAAAATCCTAGATAATTACACACGCTAAAAGGAACTTTATATGAAAAAACAAGACATAAAACCAAACTTGGTGGAAAACGAAAAGGAAATACTTAAATTTTGGGAAGACAACCAAGTTTTTGAAAAATTAAAAGAACAAAACAAAAAAACTGGCAAATATTTTGCAACAATGGACGGTCCAATTACTGCAAACGGAATGACTATGGGTCTGCATCACGCATTTGGAAGGTCACTCAAAGATGCAATGATTAAGTTTAGAGCAATTAATGGCTATGATATGCACTATCAAAACGGATTTGATGCTCAAGGTCTTTGGGTTGAAGTTAATGCCGAAAAAGATTTGGGGCTTAACTCCAAAAAAGATATTGAAAAGTATGGAATTGATAAATTCACCGAATATTGCATGCAAAAAGTTAAAACTTGTGCAAGCAAAATGACTGAGCAATCAATTAGACTTGGTCAATGGATGAATTGGGATGATTCATACTTTACAAATTCGGATACAAATATTGAAACTATTTGGTATTTTTTGAAAACTTGCAAACAAAAGGGCTGGTTAATTGAAAAGTATAGACCTATGCCTTGGTGTACAAGATGCGGAACAAGTCTAAGTGAACACGAAATGAGTGATGCTGATGCTTATAGAGACGATACTTGCCAAGCAGTATTTATCAAACTTCCTGTAATCAATCAAGACTTTAAGATGCTTGTTTGGACAACCACTCCTTGGACACTAAGTAGCAACGTTGCAATTGCTGTTAATCCCGATTTAGAATACTCAATTTGCAAGGTTAAATCTGATGACAAATTAATTTGTGTATGCTCAACAGCTACCAAGGTTCTCAAAGACGATATTGTTTCTGTAGAACGTGTAGTTAAGGGCAGTGAACTTGTAGGCATGACTTATGAGACTTGTTTTGAAGAATTGCCACTTCAAAATTTTGAACACAAAATTGTGGCTTGGGACCAAGTTGATGCGACCGAAGGTGCGGGTTCTGTTCATATCGCTCCGGGTTGTGGTGCTGAAGACTTTGAATTGGGTCAAAGCATTGGACTTCCAAACATCTGTCCTATTGATGATGCTGGAATTTTCTATAATAACTTTGGTTTCCTATCTGGTCTTGATGCAAACAAGGATGAAACAAGAGATTTGGTCTTTGTTGAACTAGAAAAGAGAAATAAACTATATTATCATCATTCGTATACTCATAGATATCCACATTGTTGGAGATGTAAGAGTCCAATTCTATTTAGACTTATCAAAGAATGGGCTATTTCTATGGATGAAATCAGACCAATGCTAATCGAAGAAGCCAAAAAAGTTGAATGGCAACCAGCATTTTATGAAAAACGTATGCTTGACTGGTTGACAAATATGGGTGACTGGTCGATTTCTCGTAAACGTTATTATGGTTTGCCACTTCCAATATACGTTTGTGATTGTGGTGAGATTACTATTGTTGGAAGCAAGTCTGAATTAAAAAGTCTTGCAGTTGAACCAGAAAAAGTAGACAAACTTCCACATTTACATAGACCATATATTGACGAAATTAAAATCAAATGTCCACATTGCGGAAAACCTGTTGAGAGAATCAAAGATGTTGGGGATTGCTGGCTTGATGCGGGAATTGCGCCATTTAGCACAAACAAATATTTTTCTGACCATGCGTTCTGGGAGAAAAACTATCCAGCCGAATGTGTAATAGAGATGAAAGAACAAATTAGACTTTGGTTCTATTCAATGCTTGTTATGGGTGTTGCTCTTACCGGTCATGCACCTTACAAAAAAGTATCTACTTATGGCTCACTTCTTGCCCAAGACGGAAAGAAATTGTCTAAGAGTAGTCCAAACAACATTCCACTTAACGAAGCATTTGATAATATCGGTGCAGATGTAATTAGATATACTTTCTGCTCGACAAACCCACAAAGCGATGTAATATTTAGTTATTCATCAACTGATGAAGTAAGACGTAGACTACTTTCTCTTTGGAATGTATTTGTGTTCTTTAATACATATGCAATAATTGACAATCCAAAACTTGATGGCTTTGAACCAAAACAAAGCGATTTGCATATCACCGATAAGTGGTTGATTGCAAGAACAAACGAATTTGCAACCAAGTGCAAAGGTTATTATGAAGCAGTTAAGACTTGTGAAGTTATAAGCGAATTTGAAAGATTTGTTGATGAACTTTCTAACTGGTACATAAGAGTAAATCGTCGTAGATTCTGGAAGTCTCAAGAAGATGGGGACAAGTTAAATGCTTATTTCTGTCTTGAATATGCGATTAAAAATATTGCTATGGTTATGGCTCCAATCATGCCATTTATGATGGAATATATTTGGCAAAATCAAGTAAAAGAAGTTGAAAAAACAGCATCGCTTAGTGTAATGATGTCTGGATTTAAAATTGCTACATACAAGATTGATGACGAAAGTGTACTAGACAAAACAAATATAGTTAGGTCAATAATTGCATCGGCATTAAAGTTAAGAAATGAAAACAATTTAAAAGTTAAACAACCGCTCAAAAAAGCCTTTGTAATAAGTGCAAATACAAATGCTTTGAAGGCAATTGAAGATTATAAGTCAATTATCGAAGAAGAACTAAATATCAAAGAAATTGAACTTACAACCGACGTTGAAACATTTAATGACCACTATTTGACACTTAACTTTAGAAATGCGGGTAGAGTGCTCAAAGGCGATGTTCAAAAAATGAAAGTTGCACTTGAAAATACTGATGACGAAACAATGAATAGATATGTGTCAGAACTAGAGACTGGCAAAGTAAGTATCAAAGATTTTGGTGAAATGCCAAGTGACTTGTTTATCAAAAATTCAAAACCAAAACAAGAATTTATTATGGAAAGTGCTGACGATATGACAGTCGTTTTGGATATAACCTTAACTCAAGAATTAGTTAACGAAGGCATCCTACGTGAAATCATTAGAAATGCTCAAATTCTTAGAAAAGAAGCCAATTTTGAAATAGACGATAGAATTGATATTAATATCAAATCAAAAGATGTAGACATTCAAAATATAATTAATTCAAACAAGGACAAAATCAAATCCGAAGTACTTGGAAATACATTTAACGAAGTTTCATTTACTACAGAAATTGCCAAAGAAGTCGAAGTCGGAAATAATCAAAAAGTCGAATTTGAATTAAGAGTTTCTAAGTAATTAATTTAAGTAATACAAAAAAAGTTAAGCAAAATTGCTTAACTTTTTTTGTTAAATACTTTTTTAAAAAGATTAACAAATTAACCTTAGAATTTTTAATTTGATTTGTTGTGTTCGTGATTACAAATAGTGTGGCCACTTGGACACTTTGTTTTGCACTTGTCACAAACTCCATATATGACAACGTTACTTTCATCAATATCAAAATTATATTTTTTGGATAATTCGTGATTAACTTTGTGATAAGGGCAATAATTTAGTTGGATTTTTTTGTGACAGTTTTTGCACTCCAAATAATGACAATGGTCGTCTTTGTTGAGTGTATATAGAGCAGTGCCTTTTTGGTCACTAGCCTTGATTACTATATCTTCCTTTGTAAATGCTTCGAGTGTTCGATATATCGACGACAAAGTTACATCCAAGGTTTTCAACTTTTCAAAAATTTCAGCCGGAGTCAAAGGCGAATTCGATTTGTCCAAGATTTCTTTGACAAGAATTCTTGTTTTTGTATTCTTTAACATCTTTTATTCCTTTTTTTATCTTAATCTAAATTAATTATTTCAAATATATTTTAATTTATCCAAAAAAAATTGTCAATGCTACTTGACAATATGCACAAAATAATCTATATTATTTTAGTAATTGCGAACAATTCGCATTTAGGCCGAAGTAAATGCGAATGTAATTTGATAAAAGTGTGTTTAAGATTTTTCAAATAAAACTTAAATTTATCTTTGAAATATATCTTTGAAATAATAAATTTTTAAGTTTTTTATAAAAATTCCTAAGGAGATACAGACTTGGCAAGCAAAATTAAAATAATTGTATGTAGTATACTAATAGTTTTGATGTTTGTAAGTGGCGGATATGCTATTTACTATTTTTCCAAGCCTAGCAAAAACTCCAAAGTTATTGCTACAATATTTCCTATTTATGATATCGCCCGTGAAGTTATGGGTAATGACGATGACATTATGCTTCTTGAAGATAATGGAGTAGACATTCACAATTTTAGTCCTACAACATCGGATATGACAGCGATTGCCAGAAGTGAACTTTTTTTGTATGTAGGTGGAGAGAGCGATAAGTGGGTTAGTGATGTTTTGAAGACAACTAATAGTCCAAACTTAATTACAGTCAAATTACTTGACGAAATTGAGAGTATGGAAGAAAGCGACGAAGGAATTATTGGCGGAGAGCATAGTCACGAAGAGAATGAAGACCATGTTAGCGAAAGCCAGTCTGAGCATGAAGAAAAAGAATTTGACGAACATATTTGGCTAAGTCCAAAGAATGTAACTTTGATGACTCAAAGTATTAGAGATAGTCTTAGTTTAATTTTTCCTGAAAGAAAGGAAATTTTTAGGATAAACGCAGATAAATATATAACTAAAATTCAAAATTTAGACAAAGAATATTCGTCCGTTTGTAGCGACTCGGATAAAACTCTAATAGTAGCAGATAGATTTCCGTTTGGATATTTGTCCAGAGATTATGGGGTTAAGTATTATGCTTGTTTTTCGGGATGTTCGACCGAAACTCAGGCTAGTACAGATATGATTTCAAAACTTATACAAAAAATATCCGACGAAGACTCAAAATATATTTGTGTTCTTGAAACTTCGGATAGAGTTATTGCAAATTCAGTTTTGAATGACAAAGAATGCAAAAAAAGTGTTCAAATCGAAGTTCTAAATTCTTGCCAGTCGGTAAGTTTCAAACAAAAAGACGAAGTTAGTCTATATGACGTGCTACTAAGTAACTTGGAAGTTTTAAAGAAGGTATTGGAAAAATGACATTAATAGAATGTAAAAAATTAAGTGTTGGTTATGACAAAAAAGTTGTGTGCAAGGATATTAATTTCAAAGTTGAAGCCGGTGAGTACTTGTGTATAATGGGCGAAAATGGTTCGGGTAAAAGCACACTTTTAAAAACTATTTTGGGACTTAACAAGCCAGTTTCTGGAAAGGTTGTCTTTGAAAAATCTCTTAGCAAAAATAGGCTAGGTTATCTCCCACAACAAAACGATTTTCAAAGAGATTTTCCGGCAACAGTCAGAGAAGTTATAATGTCTGGGTTTATAAGTCAAATGGGTCTTAGACCTTTTTATAACAAGGCAGAAAAAAACAAGGCAAACCAAATTATTGACTTTTTGGGACTTGTGAATTTAACTAAAAATGGTTTCAAGGAACTTTCGGGCGGACAACAGCAAAGAGTACTACTCGCTAGAGCCTTGTGTGCAACAGACAAAATTTTGGTTTTGGACGAACCTACAAATGGGCTTGATTCAAAAACAACTAATCAGTTTTATAGACTACTCAAGGATTTGAATAACTCGGGTCTAACTATTATTATGGTTTCGCACAATTTAGACAAGGTCATGGAGTATGCAAGCAATATAGTGTATCTCAAAGATTCCATGATTTTTAGTGGAACTAAACAAGAATTTGAAAGCAGTGACATTATGTCGGCTTTGAAAGTAGGGGAATAATATGAATATTTTTGAACAAATTGGGATGTATCTTCAATATGACTTTGTTAAATATGCGTTGATTGTAGGCATACTTATTTCTCTTTGTTGTGCAATTTTGGGTGTAACTTTGGTTCTCAAAAGATATGCTATGATTGGAGACGGACTATCTCACGTTGCATTTGGAGCAATGACAATTGCAATGGTTCTCACTATTGCGGATATGTATCTCATGCTTCCTATTACAATTCTTGTGGCAATTCTACTTATTAGTCTTACTAACAAAGGGAAAGTTAAAAACGATAGTGCAATTGCAATGCTATCTGTAGGGGCTTTGTCTTTTGGATACTTAATTGTTAATTTGTTTTCGACTAGTGCAAATGTAAGTGGTGATGTCTGTAGTACATTATTTGGTTCTACCTCAATATTGACACTTAGTACTTTGGATGTTTGGCTTTGTGTGGGGCTAACAATTGTTGTACTTTTTTACTTCATATTCTTTCACAACAAAATCTTTGCAATGACATTTGACGAAGATTTTTTGAAAGCAACAGGCACAAAAGTTAGTGTATATAATAGCATTATGGCTATAATCACCGGAGTAATCATAGTCCTTGCAATGAAACTTGTAGGTTCGCTTCTTATATCTGCATTAATAGTTTTTCCAGCACTTAGTGCAATTAGGTTGTTTAAATCTTACAAAATGGTTATAATATTTGCAAGTATAGTAAGTGTTGCATCATCAATTCTAGGAATACTTGTATCTATGCTTTGGGGTACTCCCGTTGGAGCAACTATTGTTGTAATAGATATTTTTGCATACTTTGTATGTTGGCTTGTAGAAATAATAATCAAAAATTCCAAAGGAGTAAAAAAAGCATGAAAACAAAACTATTCAAAAATTTTTTGGTGTTGCTTGTACTAGTAATTTCGCTAACTTGTCTAACCGCTTGTGGTGAAATGAAGATTAATTATAACCTAGTCGGAAACGATACTTTTGCAAATAGCACAATTACTAATATAAATAATGACCCCGCAAGATACAAAGACAAAACACTCAAAGTGTGGGGAAAGTTTAAAGGAACTAATGGTTACTATACACTAAACGAAAACAATACTTGTTGTAGGTGGCAATTTGAAGTACGAATGGATAGCGGTGTGACTGCTCCAAAAAGTGGTACAAATGTAACAGTTGCAGGAAAATGTATTGTAAACAAAGTTAATGGTACAACAAGGTGGTACTTGCTTGTATCCGAAGTTAATTAAAAATATCGGGAGTAAATAATGGAAGAATTAAATGTTGTGTACGAAGATAACCATATAATCGTGGTTGTTAAACCACAAAATGTACCAACTCAAGAAGACGAAAGTAAGGACAAAGACTTGCTTACTATGGTCAAAGAATACATAAAAGTCAAAGAAAACAAACCGGGCAATGTATATGTTGGACTTGTTCATAGACTAGATAGACCAACTGGTGGAATTATGGTTTTTGCCAAAACAAGCAAGGCAGCAAGTAGACTTACTCAAGAAATGCACACCGGAGACTTTAAGAAAAGATATTTGGCAGTTGTTGTTGGAAAACCTAGAGAGAAACGAGCAAAACTTGTTAATTACTTGCTCAAAAATGCAAGAACAAATACCGTTCAAGTCGTTCCGGAACTCACAACAAATGCAAAACGTGCCGAACTAGACTATGTAGTTTTGGATGATAGCGAAAAAGTTTCTTTGGTTGAAGTAAACTTGGCTACTGGCAGAAGTCATCAAATAAGAGTTCAACTCAAAAATATAGGTTGTCCTATTTATGGTGATGTCAAATATGGTGGCGACAAATTAGCCAAAGGTCACAATTTAGCCCTTTGGGCTTATGAACTCAAATTTGTTCATCCAACAACCAAGGAAAACATGACCTTTAAATGCTATCCACCTGAAGACATAACCCCATGGAACGTCTTTAATTTGAATATTGTTAAATAACTCTAAAAAGAAAATAAAAAAGTGAGCGTTAGTCACTGACTTTTGAAACTAGCAAAATAAAAGCACTTTAATCCATAAAAGATTAAGTGTTTTTTACTTTCTCTTAACTGAAAAAGAAACAAATATTACTGAAGTTGTCAAGGATTGTCGCCAATAGCGACATACACTTTAACCTTTGACAACAAAGAATATTTGTTTACCATCATAAAAAAGAGAAAAAAATAACAGCAAAAAGCGAATAAGTAAAACATTTGCAATATGGCATTTTTTATGATATAATAGTCTTAATAGAGGTGTCAATATGCTAACTTTGGAAGAAATAAAAAACATAAATAAAGCGTATAGGTTTAAGTATGACTTCAATTCAAAAACTTTTGCGTTAATAAATTCTGCAACTAAAGAACCTGTAACTGACGCAGAAGAAATCAATAGAGCAAAAGCAGGAATCTTGTTAAGTAATCTTATTCATAACGGCATTACTCCAAGTGGTGCTTTAGGGTTGGCATCAGTAGATAATAAATTCTTTAATACTCAAGATTTAGATATAAGGGCTGAACTATTTTTGAATTCATTAGTTAGTGATTTGAAAACTATTATACAGAGTCAACAATATTCTGTAAATATGTCCCTATCAACATATAAAACTCCAATTGATTATTTTATTGCAAATTATAAATCTTCATCTACACAAGATTATATTAGAGATTGTTATTCTGCCTTAATTGATCTTGTTGGAAAAGAAAATGGTATGAAGGTTGATAATTTTGATATATCCATTCAACCATCTGGAGTAGAAACTGAATTTAAATGTTCTACATGCATATTATCACAACAATATGGTAATATTGCAAACAACACGAGCAGCAACTCAGCATCAAGAAGAAAATTTGTTGAAACTCTAATTGAAAAGTATAAACAATGTGAAGATGATGCTAATTATGATATTAGAAAAAATTTTGAAGACAGAACTATGCAAAAAGTTGTAGATGTATCAAATGGAACTATACTATTTACTCAACTTCCGACTGATATTCATAAATTTATGAGAATATTGATTTCGGCTCAAAATTTATCTATTACAGGAGAACGTGATTTTCTAGAAGAAGTTATTTCAATAGACATTGTTAATCAAAGATTGCTTGAACTACATGAAGACAAAAGTTTTCAAAAACAAGTTGATGAAAAAATTGCCTTTAAAAAATCTAAGAATGAAAAATTGGGGCATGTAGAAACCGAAGCTGAAGTTAATTTAAGGCTTGCTAATTCCAGTGCAAAAAACCATACAGAAGAATTTGAAAAGTTAAAGTATGCAATTGAAAATGGTAAAGCAATTATATTTGAATCAACTCAAGATGGGCAAAGGTGTAAAAGAATAGCCAGTTTATATGCTAAAACACAAGGTCAATTTGAATTATTTAAGGATATCGAAAGCTCAATATCCTAAAGTCACTTCATTAGCTGGTGGTTTTAAATGACAACAAAAAGAACATTCAAATTGAATGTTCTTTTTGCTAGTTTCAATTGTCTTAGCCCTTTGCTCACTTTTTTACATCCCATATGCTTGGGGAATGGCATTTGGGTCTTTTGGGTTTATTTTTTCTTCAATGTCACAGACTAGCACTTCGGTTGTAAGTAGTGTAGACGCTACACTTCCTGCATTTTCAAGTGCTGTTCGTGTAACTTTGGTTGGGTCAATAATTCCGCTTTCTATCATATTGACATACTCATTAGTTAGGGCATTGTAACCATAGTTTTTGTCGTGTTTATTAAGTATATTTTCAATAACTACAGCGCCTTCAATTCCGGCATTTTGAGTTATCATTTTAATTGGTGCAAAAAGCGATTTTAGTACAATTTCAGCTCCGGTTTTTTCGTCACCAGTGAGTGTGTCTACCAATTTTTGAACACAATCAACACAGTTTAGTAGTGCAACACCGCCGCCACAAACAATTCCTTCTTGTGTGGCAGACTTTGTGGCTTCAATTGCGTCTTCAATTCTAAGTTTCTTCTCTTGCATTTCAACTTCGGTTGCACTTCCTACATAAATTATGGCTATTCCACCTATTAATTTTGCAAGTCTTTCTTGAAGACGATTTTTGTCAAACTCATTGTTTGCACTTTCAATTTGTCCTTTGATTTCGAGAATTCTATTTTCAATCTCTTCCTTTTGTCCTTTGCCACCGGAAATTGTTGTGCTATCTTTGGTGACTTTGATACTACTAGCAAAACCTAATTTTTGAATATTAACATCTTTTAATTCAAAACCAAGTTCGTCACAAATAAACGTTCCATGTGTTAGTACTGCAATGTCTTGACACAAGGCTTTTCGCTTGTCTGCATAACCTGGTGCTTTGACTGCTACAACATTAAGCGCACCCCTAAGTTTGTTAAGAACTAGAGTGCTAAGTACTTCGTTTTCAATATCTTCGGCAATAATTAGTAGGGATTTTCCACTCTGTGAAACCGCTTCAAGTACTCCAATAATTTCATTTAAATTTTTGATTCGTTTGTCTGTTATTAGAATATAACTATCTTGCAAGACACATTCCATTTTGTCTGGATTGGTTACCATGTATGGAGACAAGTAGCCCCTGTCGAATTGCATGCCTTCGACTATTTTTAATTCGGTCTTGAGTGTTTTGCTTTCTTCAACAGTAATAACTCCGTCTTTGCCGACTTTTTCAAAGCCGTCGGCTATTAGTCTTCCAATTTCTTCGTCGCCAGCACTAATTGACGCTACTTGGAAGATTTCTTTGGAACTAGACACTGGGATAGAGATTTTCCTTAAATGCTCAGTCGCTACCGAAATTGCTTTTTGTATGCCTTTTTTGAGAATAATTGGGTTTGCACCAGCGGTGTAATTTTTGACACCAACACTAACAATACTCTCAGCCAAGATACAAGCGGTGGTTGTTCCGTCGCCCGCAACTTCGTTAGTCTTGATACTCACTTCTTTGATTAAATTTGCACCCATGTTTTCAAAAGGGTCGGGAAGGGTGATTTCTTTGGCAATTGTGACCCCGTCGTTTGTAATTAATGGAGTGGCAAACTTTCTGTCCAAAACGACATTTCGACCTTTTGGTCCAAGTGTAATTTTGACAGCATTACTAAGTTTTCTGACTCCTGTTTCTAATTTTTTAATTGCATCAAATCCTGATAAAATTTGTTTTGACATTTGTTTCTCCTTATTTTTCAAGTATTGCTAAAATATCTTTTTCTTTGATAATAGTAAAAGTTTCATTTCCGATTTTGAATTCATTTCCATTAAATTTGTTAAAAATTACATGGTCGCCAAGTTTTAGTTCAAATTCAACATCTTTTCCGTCGACTTTGCCCGTGCCTAGTGCAACAACTTCGCTAACTTCGGGCTGTTTGGTGATTTCGGGCAAAATAATACTACCAATCTTTTCGTTTTTGATTGGAAGTGCTTTGACTACAACTCTATCAAATAATGGTTTTAGTTTCATGTTTTTCTCCTTTATTTATATTTAGTTTACAAAATAAACTTAAGTAGGCTTAAATTATTTTTGGACTTAATTTTGTCTAGTTTTACATTCTTTTGTATAATTTTTGAAAAATGATAATATTTATATTTAAGACCAAAATTTTTAAACTTAAAGTTTATCCAACCAGTTTTGGCAATTTTGTTATAACATAGTTAGATGGAGAGAAATCAAGTTTTATGCCAAAAAATTTGTTTTATGAAGATGTCAAAGTCGTAAAAAAGCCCTTTAAAAGAAGATTAAAAACATTCTTTGCATTTTTGTTGTTTGTGCTTATGTTTGGCGGAGTGCTACTGTGCTCGGTCTATCTTAGCAAGGCTTTGAGTGTGGGGAATATCTCCCAAGCACTTGTTTTTGGCGGAAGTGATATAAATATTAAGGCTCACTCATATTACATGGTGGCACTAGGTAGATATGATGATTTGAATAAGGCTCAGGAAGTAGCGCTTGGCTCAACTGTTAGGGGTGCAAGTGGCTTTGTTTGGAAAGATAACGAAAGTTACTTGGTTGTGGGAAATATTTACTCAAGTCTTCAAGATGCCGAAAACGTAAAAAAGAATATTGGAAATGAACTATATAAAACCGAAATTTTTGAAATTAAATTTCCAAAAATTAAATTTAATTTTGAAGATTTGGAAAATAGCGATGTCAAAAAAATAAGACTGGGACTTGAAAATATTGATAAAATTTATCAGACTTTGTATGATTATTCCATTAAGTTCGATAGCGGAGATATGAATAACTTTGCTGTGTGTAATGGGATTTCTATGTTGCGTGGTGAACTCAAAAGCAATATTATAAATATCCAAAGTCTTCAAAAAAATAGTTTCTCTTCACAACTTCAAGAAATTATTAATTCACTTACAAAAATTGATGAATTACTTGACTCTGCACTACTAATAATTATAGATAATTCCGCCACAAACTACACTCTCAAAAATACAATCGCATGTGTAGTTGAGAGCAAATACAATCTATATAACTTGCTCTAATTTTTTGTCAAACTTTGGAATATGACACATAAATACACTCAAAAGTATTTGTAAAACTCGCTAATTTGTGTTAAACTTGGGTGTAAGTTAATTATGAAAAAACGAACGAGTTATATAATAATTTTGAGCATAATAGTAGTTGGCATTGTTTTGGATTTGGTGTCCAAGCACTTTTTTGCTTTGAGATTTGAGACTAACTCACAAAAAATCGTAGTTATTCCTAATTTGTTTGAGTTTGTATTTGTCAAAAATACGGGTGCAGCATATGGAATATTTGGAGATAGCACAGTTATGCTATCGGTTGTATCAATTCTATTTATTATAGGATTTGTTTTGTTTGATATTTTCAATCACAAAAACGACTGGCTATATGTTTTTGGAATTGGACTAATCATTAGCGGTGCAATTGGAAATTTGGTGGATAGACTATTTCTTGGATACGTGAGAGACTTTATATCTATCAAACTATTTAGTTTTGTCTTTAACTTGGCGGATTTATTTATAACGGCGGGAGTTATTTGTTTTCTTGTATATTTGCTCATTTCATTAATCAAAGAGAAAAAGGAGAAGAGTAATGGAATGGGAAATAAATAGCGAAAGTTGTGGGCAAAGACTGGATGTATTTTTGCAAAACCAAAACAAAGATAAGACCAGGTCGCATATCAAGCATTGGATAACAAACGGAGACGTACTTGTAAACGATAAGGTTGTCAAGGCTGGATATAATTTGAAAGTCGGCGACAAGGTTATTCTCAAAGAGATTGTAGAAAAAGTTCTTAGTGCCAAGCCCCAAGATATTGAAGTCGAAATTGTCTACGAAGATGACGATATTGCAGTTGTAAACAAACCCCAAGGAATGGTCGTTCATCCCGCTATTAGCAATTATGACGGAACACTAGTGAATGCTCTTATGTTTAAATTAGATAGTCTAAGCAGTATTAATGGAGTTATAAGACCCGGGATTGTTCATAGACTAGACAAAGATACTAGTGGACTACTTGTTGTGGCAAAAAATGATATGGCACACGTAAGTCTAAGTGAGCAAATCTCAAAAAAGACTTGCAAAAGAATATATTGGGCTTTGGTCGAAGGCATTGTAAAATCTGACGGAGAAATTACAACTAATATTGGTAGAGACCCCAAAAATAGACTAAAAATGGCTGTAGTAGACAAGGGTAAAGTTGCAGATACAAAGTATAGAGTGCTGGAGACTTACTTAAACTATTCGCTCGTAGAGTTTGAACTTGGAACGGGAAGAACGCATCAGATTAGAGTTCATAGTGCCTATCTACATCATCCTATCGTTGGAGACAAATTATATAATCCTAACAAGTGTAAATTTAATCTAAACGGTCAACTCCTACATGCAAAAAAACTCACTCTCATTCATCCAAGAACGGGTGAGACTATGACTTTTGAGACTCAGTTGCCCGATTACTTTCAAAAAGTACTCAGTACTCTTAATTCAAAGTTAATTTGATTGACTAACAAGTCTAAAAAAATATAATAAATAAAGGAGATTTAATTATGGCAAAAAATACAGGTGGCGCTAGTTGGCGTGGATTTATAAACTTACTTTCCTTTATTGCAATTGCTTGCATCGGGCTTGCTCTTGTAATCGGAAAAATCGGTGGCGGAAATCTAGCTAGTTCTCTAAGACAAATAAGCGAAATTTTGGCTTATGCAATTGTTGCAATCTCGGCATTTTATTTTGCTTACTCACGTCATCATTGGGCATATTATTTGGTGTGGGTTATTTGTGTAGCTCTCATTATTATCTTTATGGTTATCTAAACATATGAAAAAATCTATTCAAGAGTTCTTCAAAAGCAAACTAAATATTATTCTTCTTGCATCCCAAGTTATTGCATTGTTTTTCTTGTGCTTTGCAAATAAGGGTAGATGGGCATTTGTTTTGACGCTAGTTTTTGAAGCGGTTTTCTTTGTGGTTTTGGGAATAAAAACAATCGTAAAAAACAAAGAAATAGACAAAAATACAGAACTTCAGTCCAAACTTGCGATTGAAAATATAAATATGGAAAGACTCGAAAAAAGAAACAAACTAATAAAAAAAAGCAACGTGTTTCAAGCAATACTTTATTTTTTCATGGGACTTGCGTTACTTTTTGTTGCAATTCTTTGACTATGAGTTCGTTTATTAATTATTTTTAAAATTATAAATTTAAAAGAAAAAACTAATACTAGTCAAGTTTTAATTAACTTAAATTAGTATTAGTTTTTTTGATTAAAATTGTTTGTCTGATTCATCAATTTTGTATTGATTAATTTCTTCTTGTTCTTTTGCCTTTTTTTCGTGTGTCGCAACAATTTCTTTGTTCATAATGTTTTTAATTTTGGCAATTTGTTTTGAATCAATAATGTCATTTTTGAGTATGGTTTTGTCAATGTATCTTGCTAGAATTTGTTGTTTGATTGTTGCATTATTTGAGTTAAGACCTGTCATGTATCCTAGTGTCATAGGGTACATAACCATATCTGACAATTTTTCAAAGTAATCCGCTTCGATAATTTGTCCTGTAATTACATCTTTTAGTTTGTCTCCTACTTCATTTTTGTAACCTATTACAAATTTGTCTTGGCTTTCGTCGTATTTTTTGCCATAAAAACATTTTGTATAAAGTTCATTAACTAAATATTTCATATTTTATCCACCTTTAAATTTTATTTGATACCACTATAATATCACAAGGGGGGGGGTGTCAATACCCTTTTTAAAAGTTTTTTTAAATCTTGGCTAAACATATTTCGCCAAAAGTCTTTTTAATATTAAAGTATTTCTAAAACATAATTAATACTAATATATATGGATAAATAATTTCATACAAAAATTATACAAAATAGGTTGTTTTGATGTATTTTTATATGTGAATTTTTTGTTGCAATTTGCAAACGGGTATGTTATAATAGACTAGTTTTTGAATGTATTTTAAGGAGAAAATAAATGAAATATAATATAGAAAAATTACAAAACAAAAATCTTCAACTAAAACTTGAATTAGATTCAAAAGAATGGGAAGCATTGGTTGAAGACTCTTACAATAAAACAAAAGGCAAATACAAAGTTGAAGGCTTTAGAAATGGCAAAGCGCCAAGAAAAATGATTGAAAAAATCTATGGACCTGAAGTTTTCTTTGAAGATGCTATTTTGGAAGGATTTAACAAACATTACACCGAAATTTTGAACAAAGACAAATCAATTGACCCAATTGATAGCCCAGAACTAAGTGTAGAAAAACTAGATAACACAGGTATTACAATTGTTGCCGAAATTCCAGTTAGACCTGAAGTTAAACTTGGAAATTATACTGGTCTTAAAATCAGTGTTGAACCAAAAGAAATCACTGACAAAGACGTTGAAGACGAATTAAAAAGAGTTCAAATTCAAAATACAAGACTTGTTGAAAAAGATGGTGCTATTGAAAACGGAAATATAGCAAACATTGATTTCAAGGGTAGTGTTGATGGTGAATACTTTGAAGGTGGCTCAGCTGACGCTTTTGATTTGGAAATTGGAAGCCATAGTTTCATTGACAACTTTGAAGACCAACTAATCGGCTTGAAGGCTGGGGATACAAAAGACGTTATGGTTAAGTTCCCAAAAGATTATCAAGCAGAAAACTTGGCTGGCAAGGATGCTAAGTTTGAAGTAACAGTTAATGCTGTCAAGACCAAAGAACTTCCAGAAATTAATGACGAACTTGCTAGTGATGTTAGTGAATTTGAAACTTTGGAAGAATACAAAAATCATATAAGAGAACACCTTGGCGAACATGCAAAAGAAGATGCCAAAGTTCAAACAGAAAACAAGATTATTGACGAAATAATCAAAACTATGGAAGTTGAAGTTCCGGATATTATGATAAATAGAGAACTTGATGCAATTATGCAAGACATGGAATATAGACTAATGTATCAAGGTGCAAACTTGGAAGCATATGCTAAGTATCTAAACACAACTGTGGACAAACTTAGAGAAGAAAGAAAAGAAGATGCTTTGAAGTCAGTTAAAATTAGACTTGCTTTGCAAGAAATCTTGAAGAAAGAAAAAATTGACGTAAAAGACAAAGATTTGGACGAATATATCGAAAAAATCGCAAAAAGAGCAAATAAATCCGTTGAAGAGTATAAGAAAACTCTAACTGAAGAAAGATTAAATTACATCACAAACGAAATTCTTATGAATAAACTACTTGAATTCTTGGTTGAAAAAAATAAATAATTGGAGATAATATGCTTATACCTTATGTAGTAGACCAGACAAATTCTGGTGAGAGAAGTTATGATATTTATAGCAGACTTCTTGAAGATAGAATAGTCTTTATTTCGGGCGAAATTGACGATGCAAGTGCAAATACAATTGTTGCACAACTAATTTATCTCGAAGCCAAAAATCCCGAAAAAGATATTTGTGTTTATATCAATAGTCCGGGCGGAAGTGTAACTGCTGGAATGGCTATTTATGACACAATGAAATATGTTAAATGCGATGTTTCGACCATTTGTATCGGTCTTGCTGCTTCGATGGGCGCATTCTTGCTTGCTGCAGGAACTAAGGGCAAAAGATTTTGTTTGCCAAATAGCGAAGTTATGATTCACCAACCTTTGGGTGGAGCTCAAGGTCAAGCTAGTGATATAGAAATTACTGCAAATCATATTTTGAAAACTAAGAAAAAAATGATTGAAATGCTATCCAAAAATACAGGACAATCAATCAAAAAAGTTGAAAAAGATGTCGATAGAGACTACTTTATGACTGCAGATGAAGCAGTTGCTTATGGACTAGTTGACAAGGTTATAACTAGGGGATGTAAGTAACTAATAATTTTTGTACTATGCTAATTTACCTTGCATAGTACTTTTTGACTAAAGGGGGATTATGGAAAAAGATTTAGACAAAATTATAATGGAATGTTCCTTTTGTGGACGTAGCCAATTAGAGACCAAAAACATGATAACCAGTCCAGATGGCACTTGTTTTATCTGCGAAGATTGTGTGTCTATTTGTAGCGAAATGCTAGCCAAAACACACAAAAGCATTGGGCAGAACAAAATTGCTCTTCCAACTCCAAGCGAACTCAAAAAGATGCTTGATGAATATGTTATTGGTCAAGACGAAGCAAAGAGAGTTTTGTCAGTGGCGGTCTACAATCATTACAAAAGAATTAATTATAATATAGATATTCAAAACTCCAAAAAAGAAAATGATGTTTTGGATTTGGACAAAAGTAACGTTCTGCTCATTGGTCCTACTGGTAGTGGAAAAACCATGCTTGCAAGAATACTAGCCAAAATCTTGGAAGTTCCTTTTGCTTGTGCGGATGCAACTACTTTGACCGAAGCCGGATATGTTGGAGACGACGTTGAAAATGTGCTTTTGAAACTTATTCAAAATGCAAATTATGATATCAAAAAAGCCGAACAAGGCATAATCTATATCGACGAAATCGACAAGATTACACGTAAGTCCGAAAATACAAGCATAACACGTGATGTTAGTGGCGAAGGTGTACAACAAGCACTTCTCAAAATAATTGAGAGTACTGTAGCCAATGTTCCACCACAAGGCGGAAGAAAACATCCACAACAAGAACTTTTGCAGATAGATACAAAGAATATTTTGTTTATCTGTGGTGGTGCTTTTGTAGGGCTTGACAAGATTATTGAAAAGAGAGTTAACAAATCGTCTTTGGGATTCTCACTAGACGAAGAACAAAAACCACGAAAAGTAAGCGAACTAATCAAGGAAATTCAACCACAAGACTTAATAAAATATGGCTTAATTCCTGAATTTGTTGGACGTTTGCCAATTGTTGTGGGACTAGACGAATTAACCGAAGAAGCATTAATCAAGATTATGACTGAACCTAAAAATGCACTTGTTAAACAATATAAAACAATGTTTAAGATTGACGGAGTTGAACTTGAAATTGATGCCGATGCTGTCAAGGCTGTTGCGCAAAAGGCAATGAAACTCAAAACCGGTGCAAGGGGTCTTAGAACAATAATGGAAGATATAATGCTAGACATTATGTTTAGAACTCCAGACGATAGGACTATAACCAAAGTTAGAGTCACCAAAGAAACCGTAAATGGTTCAGAGCCTATAATCGAACACAAAAAAATAGAAGTCAAAAAGTCCGAAAGTGAATTAAATTCAGAAGAAAAAACCGCTTAATTAGGAGAATTTATGGAAATTAAAAGTGCCAAATTTGTTACTAGTGCAACAAACTTTAGTCCCAAAGGCATAGAGAATCTTAATCAAATAGCCTTTGTTGGAAGAAGTAATGTTGGCAAAAGTTCACTTATTAACATGCTTTGCAAAAATTCCAAACTTTGCAAAACTAGTTCCACACCCGGAAGAACTAGACTTATTAATTTCTTTTTGATAAACGACAATACTTATTTCGTTGACTTGCCTGGGTATGGATATGCCAAGGCGAGTAAATCCGAAGTAGATGGATGGCAATCTATGATTGAGCCATATCTAGTCGAAAACCTAAACCTAAAGTGTGTCTGTGCACTTGTGGATAGTAGGATAGAGCCAACTGCTGGAGACAAACAAATGCTCAAGTTTTTGAATTACTATCGTATCCCTTTTGTAATAATCGCCACCAAATGCGATAAATTTGGCAAAAGTCAAGTCAAGCCACAATTACAAAAAATTGCTAATGCCTTGGGTGTTGGTAAAGATAATGTTTTTGCTAGTTCCAGCGAAACTGGATTTGGAAGGCTTGAGATTTTAAATAAATTTGACCAATTTCTAAATTAAATTATTCCCAAACAATTCTGTTTGGGATTTTTTTTGTACAATAAATTTTGTTTGTCGGACGTTTTTGTGCGTATGCTTTGCAAAAATCCTGCATTTTGCGATATTTTTTAGATAAAATTTATTTTTTCAAGTTTTTTTTATGGATAAAATTTAAAAAGTAAAATTATTTTAATAAAATCCACCTAAAACACTTGCAAATTATGTCCGGGGGGGGGTATAATAAGGACAATGAATAATATGTTTTGAAACAGAAAGGAGAACAAATGAAAAAATTAACAAAAATACTCTCAGCGGTAGCATTGTGCGGGGTCGGTGCGGTAACTTTGGCAGGCTGTACTGACATTAATCTAAGCCAAGCACAAATGGACAAAATTATTACAGTGGTAGACAACTCAGATAAATTCATGAAGGACACAACTGATTATTTGCAAAACCGAGACAAACAATCAATCAAGACTTATGCCTATGAACTATTAAGATTGGCAGAAGGGAAAATGATTTTGCATGTAGATGGTTTACTTAATAACATTCGTGTTAATCAAAGTTATACTACCAAGGATTCTCATGAAACTAGCACTATAGATATTGTTATGCTAGATAATACTCATTATGCTTTTTTAACAAAAAGTAGCGAATGGGGAGAAGATTATGAGTTAGAATATAACTATACAAAACAAGAAGGTGAGTCTCAAAAGGAAATGGAAAGAATCTATTATTCTTCTGAGTTCCGTATGGGTTATCCTGTTGAAAATACCGAGCCAGTATTGTATGAACACGAATTTAGTGTTGAAAGTTCTTATTTGGCTTCGTTCTCTTCCATATTCACTTTTACTAGACAATTTAATTTGAAAGCGGAAGATATTGGCAAAGTCGATGTTTTGGAAAACGGAAACTATGTAATCTATGCTTTTGGCTGTACAGACCCAGATGAAGAGAGCAAAACTAGTTTGGCAGCATATATAACAATAGAATTAACAGAAAATGCCGAAATTGTTAGACTTGAAGCAACATGTGGCAATGTTGTCTCTACAGGGAATTATGTGGGTGAGTTAACTGACTTTACTAATAGTTTCACGTATCATTTGGAAAAAGGCTCTGCAGACAAAGATGAAATTTTAGAAAAAATTAACATTGCTAATGAATTTGCAAAAACTCAAGGATAATTAGACAAGTTTTACAACTTTTGTATTTATTTATACAAAATTATTGCATAATACACATATATTATGTTACAATGAATGTAATAAAAAAGGAGAAGGTTTGTATGTATTGTAAAAAGTGCGGAAAAGAAATCAATGACGATGCTGTAGTTTGTGTTCATTGCGGTTGTGCAGTTGAAGACAAAAAACCAGCGGTATCTAATGCTCAAGATTTCAATACTCCAAAGACCGGCATGGGTGTTTTGCTTGGATTGTTACTTGGACTAGTTGGACTACTTATTGGAGTATTAATTTATCCAGAAGGCACAGTTGCTAGAAAGTCATTTATCAAGGCTTGGGGTATTACATTTGGTATTACAATCGGTGTAAGTATTCTTATTGGTGTTATTTCGGGTGTTGTAATGGCTGGATTTTATGATGCCATGGGTGGCTATTATTAAAATTTAAATAAAATAAAAAATTCGAACTCGTTTGTGTGGTTTTACAGACGAGTTTTTTCTTTTTGAGTATTAAATTTTAATTACTCTTGTGTTCTAATGGGGTGAAACTCACTAGAAAGAACTATTTGGCGGAGTTTTTTCTCATAATTGCTATTTTTAAATAGGTTTTTTGCAAAAAATTGAAACAACAAGATTTTTTAAAAAATATAAACAAAAACACTTGCAAATTATGTCCGGGGGGGGGGTATAATAAGGATAATGAATAATATGTTTTGAAACAGAAAGGAGAACAAATGAAAAAATTAACAAAAATACTCTCAGCGGTAGCATTATGCGGGGTCGGTGCGGTAACTTTGGCGGGCTGTACTGACATTAATCTAAGCCAATCTCAAGTAGACAAGATTGTTACAGTAGTAGACAATTCAGACCAATTTATGAAGGACACAATGGATTTGCTTAACAAGCAAAACAAAAAATTAGACAAATCTGAAGCATATGATTTGTTGAAACTTGCCGAAGTTAGAACTCAACTACAAATGGATAATATTATGGAGAATATCCGTATAACTGTATCAGGTAGTGTGGGTGGTGAATATAATGAGCAAGTAATGGATGTTGTTATGTTTGATAGTACTCACTATGCAGTATTGTCAAAATCTACTGAATGGGGAGAAAATTATACACTAGAATATAACTATACAAAACAAGAAGGCGACACCCAAAAAGATTATATGAGAACATATAAGAGTGCAAAATTTGATAATCATAATTTGCCAGTTGCAAATTCTCAGCCTGAACTAATAGAAAAAGAATATGAACTTGGATATTCAATGCCAGGACAATTTGCAAGTCTATTTGATGTAACAAAGAAATATGGAATTACAGAAGATAATCTTTGCAAAGTTGATGCTTTGGAAAATGGAAATTATTTAATTTATGCTATCAGTGTAATGGATACCGCTAATGATACTATTTTAAAAACACATTTTGAAATTGAATTAACTGAGAATGCTGAATTCGTAAGAATTGAAAGTTTGTCTTCATCTTTTGACAAAGTGGGCGGTAACAAGGAATCTAATACTTATCCAATGAATTTCAAATTTGAAAAAGGTGTTGTGGACAAAAACGTAATGCTTGAAAAAGTAGCTGTTGCTAATGTTTTTGCTGAAAGCCAAACAAATGCTTAATTGATTGCAATCTTTTAAATTAGATAGTGCTTTTAATTAAATTTGTGATATATAATAAAAAATTAATAGTTAAAGATTAAAATAAGTACTACCCAAAAAGGTACTTAGAAGGAAGGAATTTTTTGATTTCTTCCTTTTTTATGCACAAAATTTTGGCTGAATTCATATAATTTACCATACAATCTTTAAGGAGGTAAATTATGTCATTTTTTTCCGGAAATAGACAAGGTTGTAATCCCGGCCCAATAACAGGCAATCCATTGCAAGGGCTTTGCGAAAAGGCTTGTATTCAAACAAGAAAGGTTTTTGATGCTTGTATGAAACAAGTTCAAATGGATGGAACGGAGATAGTTCTTAGTGACCAAGTTCCACAAAATCCAGTTGCTCCACTTACTTTCGTTAGTTGTCAGACCCAAACAAACGATGTAACTATTACAAACTTGGTGGTTGACAGATTTGAAGACAAACCATGTTTTGCGAGAGTTTCTGGCAGTGTTGCTGTGCCAATTACTGTTAATTACACAGATAATAATGGTGTAGCAGGAAGCGGAACTGGAACTATTACAATTCCTATTGATGTTGTTTTGTATGTTCCACAACCATCCATTATACCTTATCAGGTAACAGCGTTTGCAAATGCAATTTGCTCGGGCGGAAGATTTGTTGAAGGTTCAACTTTCTCAATTGACCCTTGTATGACAATTATTATCCGTGTTGTTGTTGATGCCGAACTTCTTGTTCCTACATATGGATATTGTCAAATCCCACCTTGCCAAGACTATACTCAAGACGTTTGTAGCGGTTATTTTGATTTGCCATTATATCCAGCGCAACAACCTGTTAACCCACCAACTCAAATTAATGTAAATTAATATTTATCCCTGTCAAAATGATTTGGCGGGGATTTTTTTGTGTTAATAATGTGTCTAGTCTTACAACATTATTAAATTATTAGAAGTTTTGTCTTAAATCTATGAAGTTATTTTTAAGCAAAACTAATGTTTATTCAATCTGTGTGATTACGATTTAATCGTGGGATTATATTACATCATTGATAATCACTTGTAAAATTGCAATAGTTTTGATATACTAAAAATAGGAGAATGTATGAAAATTTTTGCAATTAGTGACTTGCATTTAAGTATAAATAATCCAAAACCTATGGATATTTTTGGGCCAACTTGGGAAGGCTATCTTGACAAGATTTTTGCCGATTGGCAAGAAAAGATAAGTGATGATGATATTGTTTTGATTCCCGGGGATATTTCGTGGGCGATGAAGTTTGAAAGTGCAAAACCAGATTTGGACTTGATTTGTGGGCTAAAAGGCACAAAAATTATTCTTAAAGGCAATCATGATTATTGGTGGAATTCAATTAGCGAACTTAGAGAATATCTACATAATAACACTTTTGCCATACAAAACGACGCATACAAGTTTGGAAACTATGTTATTTGTGGTTCACGTGGGTGGACTCCGTTTGATAATGGTTTTAAGTCGGAACTGGACGAAAAAATTTATAAGCGAGAACTCATTAGAATGGAGTTATCTTTGAAAACCGCAAAGACTTTGTGTGGGGACGGGGATAAAATTGTTGTAATGACACACTTTCCGCCTTTTAATTATAGAATGGAAAACAACGAAATGATTGAGTTATTTAAAAATTACAACGTAGATACTGTTGTTTATGGACATTTGCATAATGATGACAAAAAACAGAAAATGCAATTTGAGAAAGATGGAATCAAGTATTTTTTGGCTTCTTGCGATTTGGTGGGAAACAAATTAATTAGAATAATGTAATATGTAGATAAATTTTAAGATTTTTAAACTTAATAAACAGCAAAATACACACATGTTTTATTTTTGAGACTATGTAATCAAAAATGTAGACTTTGTGTGTATTTTTTTGTTTAAATATGCAAAACTTATGAGAATTTAAGTAATTTTGTATGTTTTTGTAGATGAATTTTTATAAAAAATATACATTTAATTTGGGTGGTTATAAAAATATAATTGTGCATAAATATTTATGCACATATAAAACAAATGTTTGATAAATTTGGTAAATATCTACAAAATTAGCCGAAATTTAATATTTTATGTGAATTTTGAGTTATCCACAATTGTGGATAACTTGTGATTATTTATGCAAAAATGTGTTTATAATCTTTGTAAAAGTATATTTTTTCGTTTTGAAAATTTGAATAAGTATTGTATAATTATAAACGTAAAGAGTTAAACGATATGCTTTTGAAAAACTTTACTACTTGCATACTCTTTGAAAAAAATGATTGATTATACATAGAAATTATGAGTGTGTTAATATATGTATGATTGAAATGGAGTGAATTAGTAATGGAAGAAACATTTGTAAATAATTTTAAACACACTCCAGTATTGCTAAGCGAGTGTTTGTCAGCACTTAATATTAAACCCGACGGAATTTATGTTGACGGGACATTGGGTGGTGGTGGTCATAGTGGAGAGATTCTCAAAAGACTAACCACCGGAAGACTAATAGCCTTTGACAAAGACGAAGATGCCTTGTCATCAACTAGCCAAAAGTTAAAAGATTACAAAAACAAAGTCACTTATATCAAAGACGACTTCAAAAACATGGCTGATGACTTAAGAAAAATCGGGATAGAAAGTGTTGACGGAATTTTGCTTGACTTGGGAGTGAGTAGTTATCAGCTTGATACTGCCGAACGTGGATTTTCTTATAGGTTTGATAGTAGACTTGATATGAGAATGGATAAATCTGCAGATTTGGACGCATACAAGGTTGTAAACACTTATCCTAAGGAAGAATTGCTTAGAATACTATATAATTATGGGGAAGAAAGTTTTGCCAAATCAATTGTTGCCAAGATTTTGGAAGCAAGGGAAGTTAAGGCAATAGAGACAACTGGTGAATTAGTAAGTTTGATTGAGTCGGCGATTCCAAAGAAATTTTGGGGACGTGGCAGTGTTGCCAAAAAGACTTTTCAAGCAATAAGGATAGAAGTTAATCAGGAACTCGTTGGACTTGAAGATGCTATTAATCAAATGATAGACATACTCAATCCGTCGGGAAGACTAGCGATAATTACATTCCATTCGCTAGAAGATAGAATTGTCAAAAACGTATTTAAACTTAGGTCGACAGATTGTATTTGTGACAAATCTTTGCCATTTTGTGTATGTAATCATCATTCTGATGCAATACTTGTTAACAAAAAACCAATTGAAGCAGGCAAGGAAGAACTCGAAAACAATAGTCGAAGCAGTAGTGCAAAACTAAGAATAATTCAAAAAAAATAAACAAACAAAAGGGGGATAAGTTATGAGTGCTTTTGGAAAATCGGCATTATTTAACGGAGAAAACATTGCAAGCGAAACAGTAAAAGAAGACTTTGAAACTAATTCTACTGTTGAAAATCAAGTAAGCAAGTTTGACAACTCATATTCTACAAATGAAAAATTGCAAGAATTATATAATGAATTTGACAAGATTACTCTTGATGAAAACAAAATTAAAGAGTTTACTCAAGTCAAAGTTAATGCTGTAAGTAGCAAAGTGCCATTTAGAGTAGCACTCGCTATGTCAACAGTTCTCATTGTAACTTTGCTTCTTGCTTTTCTTTGTGTGTATAATATTTTTGTCATAAACGGTATGTCAAATAACATAAGTTATTTACAAGAAGAAGTGGCGACTGCCGAATATGACTTGGCTAATTCTCAAGGCTTGTACGAAAGACTTACAAGCACTGATAATATCAAAAACGAACTTGGTGACATGGGATATTCGCAAATACCTTCTTCAAACGTTGTGGCTGTGGATGTTCCAGACAAAGTGGAAGTATCCGAATTGCAAGGTCAAACTAACTGGTTTGATGCGTTCTGTAATTTTTTGAGCCGAATATTCGGGTAGGTAATAATGCAAAATAATTCAATATTTTCTCTTTCAAAAAGATTACTAGCAGTATTTTTGCTAGTGTCTTTTGTTTTTTTGCTTTTAATTGTAAGGCTGGCTTATGTTCAACTAGCCAAAGGCAAGTGGCTTCAGTCCAAGGCAATCGAGCAATGGCAAAGAGAACTTCCGCTAAATTCCGAACGTGGCAAGATTTATGATGTCAATGGTGCTGTACTGGCTACAAACTATTCGACTTATGATATTTATGTAAGACCATCTATGGTTAGCGACCCCAAGGCTGTAACTTATGCGCTTTGTAGCGAATTGGGGTTAGATTTTGATGCTATTTACAAAAAAGTCACCGATAGATTTGTGTCTGAGAGTTTGATTAAATTACAAGTGGAAAAGAGTGTTGCTAACAAAATAAAAGAAAATAATTTAAGCGGAATTTTATTTAGTGAGAATAATAGTCGATATTATCCTTATAAATCCGCATTAACTCAAGTACTAGGTTTTACAACTATAGATAACGTTGGACAGGCGGGACTTGAAGCGTATTATAACAAATACTTAACGGGTGTCAAGGGCTATGTTTTGGAAGAAAGTGACGTTAAGGGTGTCAAACTTGACAATACTCTTAGTACATATATTCCTAGTATTCCGGGGCTTAACTTGGAACTTACAATAGATATTAACATCCAAAAATTCACCGAAGATGCTTTGAGTTTGTTAGTAGAAGAACAAAAGCCTAAGAAGGCAAGTGCAATTGTTATGAATCCAAATACCGGGGCAATAGTTTCGATGGCTACATATCCTAATTTTGATTTAAACAATGTGCCAAGAGATAATGTAAGTACTCTTATGGAAACCGTCAAAAACATAAATATTGTAGATGTATATGAACCGGGGTCGACATTTAAGTGCTTGACTATGGCTAACTCGATTGATGTGGGAGTTGCGCATCTTAGTGATACTTTTTATGACCCAGGATACCGAATTGTCGATGGTGAAAAAATTAAGTGCTGGAAACTCACAGGGCATGGGCATCAGACGTTAAGTCAAGGGTTATGTAATAGTTGTAATGCGGTGTTTGTAGATTTGTCGCTAAGGCTCGGAAAAGACAGAATGTATGATATGTTTGAAAAGTTTGGACTTGGCTCGCCACTAGGGGTAGATTTCCTTGGAGAAAGTGGCGGGATAATAATGAATTATGATAGTGCCAAAATTGTCGATGTCGCTAGAATGGGATTTGGTCAAGCGGTTGCGACTACGCCTTTGCAGTTGATTACTTCTATTTGTAGTATTGTAAATGGTGGGAAACTCTTTAAGCCATATTTTGTAAACAAGATAACTGATGCAAATGACCAAATTATTTCAAGCACAAATCCAACAGTTCTCAAAAATACTATATCCCCTAAGACTAGTGAAATAATGCGAACCATGATGGAAGATGTAATTAAGCAATATAGTGGTTACTATGCTTTTATTCCTGGCTACCATGTTGGTGGCAAAACAGGAACAAGCCAAAAGTATGATGGAAACAGGCTTAGTGGGGAATATATAGCATCGTTTGTTGGAACATTCCCGGCTAACAATCCCGACTATGTTGTTTTGATTGTTGTTGATGAACCGGGTGGTGCAAGTTATTATGGAAGTATTGCGGCAACACCATATGCAAAAAAGATTATAGAAAATATCATAACTTACAAAGATTACAAGCCAAGTGCAGATTTAATAAAAGATATAGTTCAAGTAAACGACAAAGTCAAAATGCCGGATGTTGTGGGAATGGATGTAAATAGTGCAATCAGAACTCTTGAAGAACTCGAACTTCAAGTCGAAATCCAAAACGAAGGTGAGATAATAAGAAGTCAATTCCCAGCACCAGACACCGAACTATCTAAGAAAAGTATTGTTATGATAGATTTTAATTAATAAATATATATTAAGTTAAAGCAATTTGTCACATTGTGTCAAAGTGCTTTAATTTTTTTGTGTCGAATAATAGATGATGCGAAGTTTTTAAAAGTGAAAATTATATAATGTATTTGTAAAATTAAATAGCAATTTGGGAGAAGTGGATGAGACTTAAAAATATACTAAAAGATGTTGAAATTATAAGTACAAAAAATTTTAAAAACTATAACATCAGGTCAATTACACATATATCAAATGACGTACTTAGTGGGGGAATGTTTATTTGTATCAAAGGTGCAAATTTTGACGGGAATGACTATATTGACGACGCTATTTCAAAAGGTGCTAAATGTATTGTGACTGAGACTGATGTATCATGTAATGTGGCGGTTGTGGTTGTCAAAGATATACGAAAAACAATGAGTATAATTGCAAAGAATTTTTATAATAGGTGTGTGGAAAGTCTCAAACTTGTTGGAATAGTCGGCACATCCGGCAAAACTACAACATCTCTTATAATTGGCAATATTTTGTCAAAATCTGACAAAAACATAGGTGTAATTGGCACAAATGGTATATTTATTGGCAATATGAAAATAAGTAATAAGTTTACAACTCCCGACCCAATCGATTTGCATTATATTTTTTATCAAATGAAATCGCTAGGGGTAAAGACGGTTGTTATGGAAGTATCCGCTCAGGCTATTTATTTAAAAAAATTATATGGAATCAAATTTGACATATGTGTATTTACAAACATTACTCAAGAGCATCTTGATTTTTTTGATAGTATGGAAAACTATGTTAGATGCAAAATGAATTTTTTTGATAAACAAAATATGCGTGAATGTGTCATTAATATTGATGACTTTTATGGTCGTGAACTTGCCTACAAAACAAACGTTCCTTGTATAAGTTATGGAGTGGGGTCGCCGGCAAATAGCTTTGCAATAGATATCAAATCTGGACTTCAAAAACTTAAGTTTACTGCAAACATCTTGGATGATGTTATGTCGGTTGATACAAGTTTGGTGGGAGACTTTAATGTATATAATTTACTAGCGGGGATGACTGTTGCAAAGATGTTGGGAGTTGGGACAAAGGATATTCTGTCAAGTGTAAATTCAATGTCTCAAATCCCCGGAAGACTTAATGTTTTTGAAAAAGACGATAAGACTATAATTGTAGATTTTGCACATACTCCAGATAGTTTTGAAAAAACACTATCGTTTATACGTCCATTTGTTTTGGGAAAACTCTATGTAATTTTTGGTTGTGTGGGATATAGTGACAAACAAAAGAGAATGGATATGGGAAGGATTGCAAACAATTATTCGGACTCGATAATTCTAACGACGGACAATAGAGACTTTGTAAACTTTGAAGATATTTGCAAAGATATTAAGATTGAAATAACCAAAGAGTGTATCCAAATTGAAGATAGAAAAATGGCTATTGAAAAAGCGTTGACTATGCTAAATCGCGGTGATGTTCTTTGTGTTTTGGGAAAAGGTGCTGAAGATTTTCAAAAGGTTAATGGGAAAAGACTTGAGTATTCGGACTTGGATGTCGTCAAAGAATTGTTAAATAAAAAAGATTAAGGATAAATTTATGAAATTAGGACTAATAAATCTTGTGCTTTGCTTTGTTGTTGCACTAATTATTTCGCCTATGATTATCAAGTTTCTGCACAAACTTAAATTTGGTCAAAGCATACTAATCTATGTAGAAAAGCACAAGCAAAAGAGCGGAACAGCGACAATGGGTGGGATAATATTTTTGTTATCTTCGTTTGTTGGATACTTTGTGTTTTTTTCAAAAAATAATATTTTGGCAACAACTGTCATGCTTAGTTTTTTGTTTTTTGGAATACTTGGATTTTTGGATGATTTTATCAAAATCAAGTTTAAACAAAACGAAGGGCTCAAGCCTTATCAAAAAATCATTGGGCAACTGGGAATATCAATAATTCTTGCAGTGTTTATATATAACTCCCAACTTGTAGGAACAACTTGTAATATCCCGTTTAGTTCAAAAACTATAGATTTGGGTTTTTGGATAATTCCGTTTGTAATTTTTATTTATTTGGCTGTTGTCAATTCGGTCAATTTAATTGATGGTCTGGATGGACTTTGTGGTGGAGTTTCGGCGGTTGTTATTATTGCAATGTCAATACTTATTACAATAATTTCAAGTTCGCTAGAAGGTGTTATTGCAGTTGAACATGCAAATGTGGTTAAAGTGTGTCTAGGGGTTGCCGGAAGTTTGCTTGGATTTTTGTGTTTTAACTCATATCCAGCCAAAGTGTTTATGGGGGATACGGGGTCGCTTGCACTTGGTGGACTTATTGCAAGCATGACCATTCTTACACGTAATTACTTTTTGATAATCATAATTGGAATTATGTTTGTGCTAACCACTCTTAGTGTTATATTGCAAGTAACTTACTTTAAACTAACTCACAAAAGAATATTCAAAATGTCTCCTTTGCATCACCATTTTGAACAAACTACTCATGAAACGAAAGTTGTCGCAATATATATAATAGTGACAATAGTTGTGTCAATTCTGACAATAAGTATATATTTATAGGAGAAAACTATGAATTTCGATTACAAAAAAGTTTTGATTATGGGTTATGCAAAAAGTGGACTAGCTGTCGAAGAAATACTCAAACATATTCACGTTGAATATCAGATTTATGACAAATCTCACAAGATTAATGGCGGGGGATATTTAAATAAACTCAGCAAGAAAAAAATTTTGGAATTTGATTTGATTGTTATATCTCCAGCAATTAGCATATATAACAAATATGTTTCTTTTGCAGAAAAGTCTGGAATAAAAGTTGTGGGAGAAATGGAGTTTGGATATTGGTTTACTTCGAGTCCAGTTATTGCAATTACTGGAACTAACGGAAAAACCACAACCACTAGTCTTACTCAAAAAATTATTTCTACTAGTTTTTCTAGTTCGGCTTTTGGAAATATCGGCACACCTTTGAGCGAAGCCTATGGCTTGCCACTAGACTATCTTGTTTGTGAAGTGAGTTCTTTTCAACTTGAAAGTACATACTCATTTAATCCATACATTTCGGTTATCTTAAATATTGCCGAAGACCATTTGGATAGACACAAGACTTTTGAAAACTATATAAGATGCAAGTTGGGACTTATCAAAAATTCAACCGAAAAGTCTCTCATTGTTCTTAATGCTGACGACGATTTGCTTATGAAGAGAACCGAAAATGTCAAGGCTAAGATTTATTATTTTTCTAAGTTCAAAAAAGTCAAAGGTGTATATCTTAGCGGGGATAGTATTATAGTTAATATGTCTAGCAAAAAATACGAGATACTAAAACTTAGCGATATTGAAAATCTAAAATCTGTCATTGAAGATGTGATTGCAAGTATTGTTGTTGGAGTGCTACTAAAAATTGAGCCAGAGAAAATTGTTGAGTCAATTAAAAGTTTTGAACTAAGTCCGCACAGAATGAGTTTGGTTTTGGAAAAGAATGGTGTCAAATACATAGACGATAGCAAAAGTACAAATGTTCATAGTACTCTCAATGCTTTGAGTGTAACAAACAAGAATATTATACTTATGCTTGGTGGTTCGGACAAGAACTTGAATTTTGATGAGATTTTTGTAAAGTACTCAGACAAACTAACTCATGTTGTTGCTTTTGGAAGTGCTAGAAAAAAAGTTTTAAAGTCGGCAAAACATTGTGGATTTGAAAATGTTTTGGTTTGCAAAACTTTTTATGAAGGGGTTAAAACCGCATACGGACTGGCTAGCAAAAACGATACGGTATTGCTTTCTCCGTCTTGTGCAAGCTTTGATGAATTTGAAAGCTATGCAAAAAGGGGTGAGCAATTTGAAAAAATCATAAAGGAACTCGCTCATGCAAAAAACTAAGTATATAAATTTGGTTATAATAATTCTTACTTTGTTTTTGTGCTTGTTTGGGATGCTCATGATATATAGTGCTAGTTCTTATTCAAGCGATGTTTTGTATGGTGATGCTTTTCACTTTGTCAAAAAACAATTCTTTGGATTTGTCTTGGGAATAGCAATGTTTTTTGTGACGTATTTTTTTGATTATCACAAATACTACAAACTGAGATTTTGGATTTTGGGACTATCAATTTTACTCTTGGCTTTGGTTTTTGTTCCGGGGCTTGGAATTTCGGCAAATGGTGCTAGACGTTGGATAGGGTTTGGTGGAATAAATCTTCAGAGTAGCGAAGTTGCTAAGTTTGGTTTTGTAATTTTTACTGCTTGTTATTTATCCAAAAACTTTGTTAAGACCAAAACTTTCAAAGGCATACTTCCCATTCTCTTGGCGGGTGGAATAATTTGTCTACTTGTAATGCTTGAGCCGAACATGAGTGTTACAATGTGTATTGGACTTGTCATGATATCTATGCTTGTGGTTGGGGGAATTTCGTTTAAACATTTTTTAATTCTTGCAATTCCAGCATTAGCACTAGTTGTGGTGCTAATTGTAATTGAACCTTATAGATTCGATAGACTTATTGCATTTATAAATCCTTGGGCTAATCCAAAGGAAGAAGGCTATCAACTAATCCAATCACTTTACTCGCTTGGAAGTGGTGGACTATTTGGAGTGGGGCTATTCAATAGCAGACAAAAATATTTATTCTTGCCCTTTGCCGAAAGCGACTTTATATTTGCTATCATTGGCGAAGAACTTGGCTTTGTCGGTGCAACTTTAATAGTTTTAATCTATGTGGTTATTATTGCGCTTGGTATCAAAATCGCTCTAAATGCCAAAGATAGACTGGGAGCATATTTGTCTAGTGGGATAGTTTTTGTAATCGCTATTCAACTTCTAATAAACATTGCAGTTGTTACAGGCTCAATCCCGCCAACGGGAATTCCAATGCCATTTGTATCGGCTGGTGGTACATCTTTAAGTGTATTTATGGGCGCAATTGGAGTACTATGCAATGTGGGAAAACAGCGCGAAAATGCAGTAGTTTCTGTTAAGTATAACAAGTGGGAATTTTTTAAAAATAAACAAAAAAAGATAAAAACTATTGACAACAAATAATTTTTGAGATAATATGAAATTATAAAACAAAAAGGAGAAAAACATGTTTAATTCATTTGTTATGTGGCATTGGCATAAATAGTGCATTCACAAAAAGTATGTTTTGTGAGTGCTATTTTGCATGTTACAAAACATATGAATGGATTAAAACTTTCATAATATAATCTAAGACCCGTTGGTATGTTTTGAGAAAAACTTACAACGGGTTATTTTTATTTACAGGAGAAGTATTATGAAAAATTTGAAAGAATTAGTGTCAATAAAAAGTTTTGATACAAAACAAAATAAAGATATTATTTGTTATTTAGAAAAAAGATTTGCTCCAAGTTCTAAAGAAATTATTAAAATAAAAAGTTTGGAAGACAATAGAGAAGGATTAATTATTGGACTTAATACAAAATTAAATAATGTAAAGGATGCAATAGTTTTGTCTGGACACATAGACACAGTTGTCGCTGATGAAAAGTTGTACAAAACAAATCCATATAGTCCGACACTGATTGGAGATAGAATGTACGGGCTTGGAACAATAGATATGAAGAGTTATTTTGGTTGTATACTAGACAACTTAGATAAAATAAAATCACTTAAAAAACCAGTAATTATAGCAATAACTGGAGATGAAGAAACTACACTTTCTTGTGTAAAACAAATTCAAAATAAATTTCTTGAAAAGTCAATTATTCCAAGAATAACTATAGTCGGAGAGCCTA
The DNA here is from genome assembly GCA_934754475.1 of uncultured Clostridia bacterium. GTDB lineage: Bacteria > Bacillota > Clostridia > Christensenellales > UBA1242 > UBA11490. The sequence continues at coordinate 76,804 of CAKVHV010000001.1, forward strand.
CAAATATGACTATTTGCTCTATGAGTAAAGGTTGTGCCGAATTCCATGTAGAAATATTTGGCAAAAGTTGTCACAGCAGTATGCCTGAAAATGGAATAAATGCTAATTACATTTTGGCTAGACTGGTTTTGTATATCGAAAAATTGTGCTCAAGATATGTTGGGACATCGGTTTCGGGTAATGTTATGACAGGTGGAGACAAAGTTAACATTGTATCGGGTTTTGCAAAACTTAAGTTTGACATAAGAAGCAATAGTTCTAAAGATGCAGAAAAAATATTGGGACTTATAAAAAAATATATAAAAAGATTAGAAAAAATTTATCCGGGTGCAAAAATTGAATTATCTCAAAAACTTAATATTCCGCCTTTAGAAAGAAAGGCTAATCAGTTGATAGAGAAAATTTGTTCACAATTTAAATTGGAAGAAAAACAATTTACTGGTGGCTGTGAAGCGGGATATTTTCAAGAAATTGGTGGGGATGCGTTTATATTTGGAGTAGGAGATTTGGCTCTCGCTCACAAACCTAATGAATATGTAAATATAAATGAATACAAAGAATTTAGTAAAACATTTATGCAAGTTCTAAACTTTTGCGATAAGGAGATTTGAAATGAAAAAAGTTTGTCTCTAAGTCTTAATATATCCAGTTTAGAAAGCTTTAATTTTTGTTTTGATGAAACAAGGAAAAATGATATAATAACTTACATAAATAGTTATTATAGGAGAACTTTCATGGAAATACTGGAAGTAAATTCTAACAATCATAAAATAAAACTATATACTAATAGTGTTCAAAATCCTAAAAAAATCGTTTTGTGTTTGCATGGATTTAATGGGGATTTGTGGGGTGACGGATTTTCTAAATTTAGAAAGATACTTCCCAAAGAAGACGAAATTTTTGTGTGTTCATTCGATTCGGCTGGGCATGGAATGAGTGAAGTGGACTTACTCAATATGACATTGGATTTAGTGGTTCAAGAAATCACAGATGTGGTTGAATACCTAGCAAACAAGTTTAAAAACACTCCATTATATTTTTATGGAACAAGTTATGGTGGTTACCGGGCGATGGTCGCTATTTCAAAATATAATTACAAAAATTTGAAAGGAATTGTTCTTGTTAATCCGGCAATAAGAATGTTAGAAGTTTTGGAGAAAACTAAAAATTTTGATTACAAAGAATTAGATAGTGATAGCAAAATTTTGATGAAAAGCAGTTTGGATAAATACATATCCAAAAAATTCTTAGATGATTTATACTTAAACGATTTGTTTAAACTACAATTTAAAATGAATTATCCTATCACTTTGGTGATTGGAACTAAGGATGATTTGATTCCTAGACAAGACTTAAAAGATTTTGAGACGTTGATAAAATGTAAAAGTATTTATCTTGATGATCAACATTGCTTAAAAAAAGATACATCTTGGCAAAAGATAATTGAAGTTATTAAGGAGTTGTAATGAAAAATATAATAATTGGCGGAACTGTTAGGTCGGGAAAAAGTACTTTGGCGGGGTTAATTCATGACAAACTAAAGTATTCACTTGTCGAAAGTGATACTATTGTTCATGCTTTTAATGAAGTTTTTCCCGAACTTGGAATAATTCATAGAAAACCTAATCTTGCTCGTGAAAATTACAAACCATTTTTGTTTGAAATCTTAAATGGATTTTGCAAAAGTTTGAAGTATAATGATAATGTAACAGTTTTTCTGGGGTCACAATTTTTGCCAGAACAAATATATGAATATCCAAACAAAGATAAATTTATAGTTATATTTTTGGGAATGAGTGATGTTGAACCAATGGTTCTTATGAAGAAGATTAGGGAAATGGACGAACATCACGATTGGACAAGAAAAAGAACGGACGAACAACTACTAGATAATTGCAAAGAAATTGTTTCCGAAAGCAAAAAATTAAAAGAAGACTGCCAAAAATTTGGTTTTTACTATTTTGATACCTTTGAAAACAGACAATCTGTACTTGAAAAAATTACAAAAATTATTGAAAACGAAAATAATATATATTAATTAAATATATAAATAAAAAGCATTATTCTACTATCTTTGAATAATGCTTTTGTTTTTGTATATTTTACTAATAAGTGCTTAGAGTATCTTTGTTAACAATAATTCGTCTATAGAAACATTGAAAAACTCAGCAACATTAATTATATTAGTTGCTGTCGGTTCGTACTTCTCATTTTCCCAAAAGGATACCATGCCTTTGCTGACATGTAGTTTTTGAGCAAGTTCGGGCTGTGTTAAGTTTTTCTCTTTTCTTAAACTTTTTAAATTTTGTGCAAAGTAGTTCATCTATTCTTAGTATACTAATATTTGCGTTAAATTAGTTGACATCTTAGTATGCTAAGATTTATAATGACTTTAAGTACAAGTTAAGTACAAATTAAAGGAGAAATTGGCAAATGAAGAAAAAAGGAAAGATTATTACAGCATTAGCATCAATCGGGCTGTGTCTCGGCGGGGCATTTATATTACCTGGTTGTGAACTAAAGATTGGCGAAAAGGAATTAACCACCGAAGAACAAATAAAAGTGGTTTATGCCAAGGCTGTTGAAGAAGGCTTCACTGGCACATACGAAGAATGGTTGGAAAGTATCAAAGGTGAAAAAGGCGATACTGGTGCTAAGGGAGACACTGGTGCAAAAGGTGAAAAGGGAGACAAAGGAGATAAAGGCGACACCGGAGACAAAGGTGATAAGGGAGATAAAGGTGATGCCGGCTCAATAATTACTATTGGTACTGATGGTTTTTGGTATATTGACGGAGTCAATACTGAAGTTAAGGCAAAAGGCGAAAACGGAACAAATGGTACTAACGGAAAAGATGGTTCAAAAGTTACTATCGGAAATGACGGATACTGGTATATTGACGGTGTCAAAACAGAAGTTTTAGCAAAAGGTGCTGATGGAAAGGATGGTTTAACTCCAACAATTGAAATTGATGACAATGGATATTGGGTTATAAACGGGGAAACCACAACCATAAAAGCGAAAGGTGAAGACGGAACAAATGGTACTAACGGAAAAGATGGTTCGAAGGTTACAATTGGTACAGATGGATATTGGTATATAGATGGTGTTAAAACTGACGTTTTAGCCAAGGCTCAAGATGGCAAAGATGGTAAAAATGGCACTATTGTAACAATTGGAGATGATGGCTACTGGTACATTGATGGAAAAAATACAGAAGTTTTGGCTAAAGGAACAAATGGTGTTGATGGAAAAGACGGAGTAACTCCAACAATTGAAATTGATAATAACGGATACTGGGTTATAAATGGAAAAACTACAACCATAAAAGCTCAAGGTGAAACCGGAGCGAAAGGAGAAAAAGGTGACACCGGTGCTAAAGGAGAGCAAGGCGAAAAGGGAGAAAAAGGAGATACTGGAGCGAAAGGTGAACAAGGTTTGCCTGGAGAAAATGGAGTAGACGGACGAGAAGTAGAATTTAGAAAATCCGCAACGCATATCCAATGGAGATACAAAACATCAGATAATAGTGATGAATGGAAAGACTTAATTGAACTCACTGAATTGAAAGGCGAAAAAGGTGACAAGGGAGATACCGGAGCAAAGGGCGATACTGGTGCTAAGGGAGAACAAGGCGAAAAAGGTGAAACTGGAGCGAAAGGTGAAGCCGGAAAAGACGGTACTAACGGAACTGACGGAAGAAACGGACTAGACGGAACAACATGGTTAAACGGAAATGGTGCACCAGATAGCAGTATTGGAGAAAATGGTTGTTTCTATTTGGACTTGAGCACATCTAATATTTACTTCAAGGCAAGTACTGGTTGGATGGAAATCGGTGCATTTACTAACATCATAGAATCCAGACAAACAACACTTGCTGGAGACGTCAACTTGGACGGAAAAGTAAATTTATCAGACGTAGATTATCTAAGACCAATTTTGGCTCAATCTACATCAATTGCAGTTTCTTCGTCTACTTCAACTCAAACAATTATGCTTACATCCGAAGAAGACCAATCTGGACTTTCTGACCAAGCAAAACTTAATGGCGACATTAATTGTGACGGAGTTGTTGATATGAATGATTTGTATATACTTATTCATATAGCAAATGGTCACGCTGGATATGATCGTACTGATTACAGTATTCTAAAAGATGTTAAAATTGGCGATTATAACAAAAATGGAATATATGACGCAACTGATTTAGTTAAGATGAGAAGATATCTTCATGGTATGGACGAATTGAGTTTTGTTGATAAGTATGCACTTGACGTTGACCTTGATGGCAAGGTTGGAGTAAGAGATTTGTTGATATTTAGAAAGTGTCTTGCTGGGTATGAAGGATATACAACTCTTCCACGTGAAAGTGATGTTGTAGAACAAATTCCTGATGCTTTCCTAGGAGATATTGACCTTAGTATGTCTATTACAAAATCCGACTATAACACTATTAGAGATATAGTTGTTAATGGAACTCAAAATATGCAAGACGAAATTATTTTGAAACTAGCGGATGTTAACAAAGACGGCACCGTTGACGAAGCGGATTTGTATGCACTAAATGATGGTGAATTTGTTACAACTGGCGATGTTAACTTTGACGGAGTAGTTGATATGAACGACTATACACTCATTTCAAGACATTTGGATAGTAATGACTCATTCACACTTAGTAATGCGGTAGTACAACATATTGACTTTAATAAAGATGGTGTAGTTGACGACAAAGATTTGGCTCTTCTTTTGAAATATATCAAAGGCGAAGTTACATCACTTTAATTAAACATTAAAAAAACTCTAACAGACGAATTTGTTTGTTAGAGTTTTTTTTACAATTAAACTAAACCAGTTTGTTATTAATTTCATTTTTGCATTTTTTGATTGCTTGCAAAATTAATATTTGGTATAATAATTTTGTAATCATTAGGAGACATGTTTTATGAAAGAAACTGAAATTACAGTTCAAGTCTTTAATTCATTAGAAGAAATAGACAATATCCTTGTTAATCAAGGGTTTGAAAAAACTAGAATCTTTCAACTTAACGATTGGTATTTTACTAAGTTGGACGATATACAAAACATTAGTTTTATTGATTTGATTAATAACTCGTTTTTGGTTAGACAATTAATTTCTAATACCGAAAAACTTCAGTTGTGTTATAAACAAAAACAGGTGGATAAGTTTAATAATGTAATTGCTGAAGAAAAGTTTGTGTCGCAAATAGACTCACTAGATGAAACTTTGAAAATATTTAATCTTTGTGGTCTAAATAATTATTGTACTATCAAAAATCATTCTTATGTTTACAAAAAAGGCATTACTGAATTTGCTCTTCAAGTTGTTGAAAATCTGGGAATTTTTATTGAATTTGAAGAAGACGAAAGTATGTTAGGAATGAATGAGCAACAAAAGATTAATCATATGTTTTCAATTTTAAAATCTTTGAACTTAAAATTAGGAGACGATTATTCTTGCAAAAAAGTTATGATGATGTTAAATAAATAATTTAATATTCATTAATTAAAATTAAAAATACATAAAGAGAAAAAATATGAGAATAGTGTTTATTTTTGCATTTGTAATAATTATAATAGTTGGCGTGATTATGGCTGTAATGACACAAATTAAAGAAAAATCAAAAAGCGGAATGTCTCAACAGACCGAACAAAATAATTCAACTCAAAAACTAGATAATGAAAGCAAAAAACAAAGACCTATGCAAAAAATGGTCTACAAGATTTGTAAGTATTGTGGGTGCAGATTTGAAAACCGACTTGGAAAATGTCCGGGATGTGGCTCAAGACAATATAATTTGGAGTATGTTGACGACCCAAATGGTGTTTATGTAAATGATATTGAGTTTAAGACAGTGTGTTGTGAAACTTGTCATCAGTTTAATTATTTAGGTGCAAAATACTGCGTAAAGTGTGGGGCAAAATTGCCAACACCAAAGGAAGTTGATGCAAAGAAATTGGATAGTCTACTTGACAAAGACGGAAAAATTATGAAATATCCAACCAAACCTAACAAACGAGTAGCATTAGAATACTTGTGTAGCAAGTTTGACAAAGACACTAGATATAACGAAAAGAAAGTTAATGAAATAATACTACAATGGATTTGTTTTGTGGATTATGTTGCGATTAGACGAGATATGGTTGACATGGGTTATTTAAATAGAGATAGCAGTAGCGGTTTCTATTGTGTAAATGCTTCAAAAGAAGATAATTAAAATTTTGACTACAAGTTAATTTGATTTAATCAATTGCTTGTAGTTTTTTTATGTCTAATCTTCAATTCCTAGCAGATAGTCGGTTGTTACTTTGAAAATATCTGCAATTTTGATTAATTGCTCCAAATTACACTCTCTTTGACCTAATTCCCAATAACTTATAGTTCGGGGATTGACATACAAAAGACTTGCCAATTCATTTCTTGACATGTTTTTATCTATTCGCAATTCTTTAAGTCTTTCGGGAAATTTAACCATATTATTATTTTAGAACAAATTGTTCAAAATATCTTGACTTGGAACATTTTGTTCTGATATACTTAAATTAAGGTGGGTAAAACATAAATCAAAGGAGAAAACGATGGAAAACAAAACAAAAAAAATAATCGCTGGGGTGGGAATGGGCTTGATGCTTGCGAGCGGTTCGCTACTTGCTACTGGATGTACTGACATTAATCTAAGCCAAGCTCAAACAGACAAAATATTACAAGTCGTAGATAATTGTGATAACTTTATGGAAAACACAATGAATATCTTGGAAGAACAAAATAAACAAATTGATGTAAAACAAGCAAGCAAATTATATGAAATGGCTGTAGCAAAATTAGAGTTAAACTATAATGATATTTGGTCAAGTTTAAAAATCTCTAACATAGTCACACGTGGAGACAAAGATAATGGTTATGATGAAAAGGAAGTATTTATAACTTTTGTTAAGGGAAACGGATATGGTCTAATTAGAAATATGGTTGATGCAAACAATGACGGAACATATGATACTGATATTATTCTTGATTATGAGACACTAAATCAATTTGCAGGTACAACAGACGAAGTCCAAAATAGTGATGCAAAGACTTTTGATTGCAAAGCTAACAAGGAAATTTCTACAATGCTAAATATTACAACCTTTAATGAAGACAATATCTTAAGTTGCGAAAAATTAGATAATGGGGGTTACAAATTACTTGCTGTTGCAGAAGTTGGCGGAAACAAAATAATTTCGGAGTGTGTAATAAACAAAGACGGACTACTACTTTCCAAAGATTATTATGCAATCGAAAGAATGTCTCCGGACGAAAACGAAAAGACAACTTTGCACTCGTCAATTGTTATTGAATATGGTGTAGTAACTTTGGAAGACTTTGTTAAATAATTAAAAAAGCATTATTCTTCTATCTTTGAATAATGCTTTTTTTAACAAAAATCCTAGGTTGACACATATAAAATATATATGGTTTTATCTTGTATATTGTAAGAGTAATTTGTTTTAACACAAATTATAAATTTTGAATAGTATGATTAAAGTGAATATTGATTCACTTAAATATTTTGTTTGAGAAGCAAGTATTAATTTTTGAATACATATAGGGGATAAAATGGAAAGATTGTTTATAAATGGTGGCAGAAGACTTGAAGGCGAACTTGAAATTGTTTCTGCCAAAAACTCCTTGCTTCCAATTCTTGCTGGAAGCATAATTAATGATAAATTAGTCAAAATCAACAAGGTTGCCAAGTTTTCGGACGTTTTGTATATGGTCAAAATTTTGGAAAGTTTGGGAGTTGAGACTCAGTTTTTTGACGATACTTTGAGACTAGATTCGTGCGGGGCTTGTAAATATCTTGTAAAAGATGAGTTTACAAAAAAAGTAAGGTCTAGCGTTTTTTTATTAGGTCCTTTGCTTAGTAGATTTGGTAGAGCCAAGGTGGCATATCCGGGTGGGTGCAATATTGGAAATAGACCAATTAATCTACACATCAAGGGTTTGGAAGCATTAAATGTCAAGATTGAAGAAAAACATGGTTACATAATTTGTGATGGAAGAAATATGCGGGCTGGCGAAGTACATTTGGATTTTCCGTCAGTCGGTGCAACCGAAAATTTAATGATGGCGAGTGTCAAACTCAAAGGCACAACAACAATATATAATTGTGCAAGAGAGCCAGAAATTGAAGATTTACAAGATTTTCTTAATTCGTTTGGTTGCAAGGTTTCGGGTGCTGGCAGTAGCACGATTACAATTACTGGAGTAAATAGTTTTGTTGAAACTGAGTTTACTCCAATCAAGGATAGAATAGTGGCTGGAACATATCTTATAGCTTGTGCTATGTGTGGTGGAAATACAAGACTAATTGGTAGCAAAAAAGAGCATAACCAGGCACTTATTCAAAAACTAAAACAATGTGGTGCGGATATTCAAGACGATAAATACGGGCTAAGTATTAGCGTTTCGTCTAGGCTTAAGAGTATTCCAAATATTGAGACTCAGCCTTATCCGGGATTTCCAACAGATTTACAAAACCAAATTCTTACTATGCAAACCATCACCAAAGGCACATCTGTGGTTGTTGAAAATTTGTACGAAAGTAGATTTAAGATTTGTAACGAACTCCTTAGAATGGGTGCAGATATTAGTATAAAAGATAGAATGGCAATAATCAAAGGTGTCAACAAATTGTATGGAGCAAATGTTGTGGCATCAGATTTGCGTGGTGGAGCGGGATTGGTTCTTGCTGGACTAGTTGCAGACGGGTATACGACTATTGAAGATATTTATCATATAGATAGGGGATACTTGTCGGTTGAAGAAGATTTTTGTAAACTTGGAGCAGAAATAAAAAGAATTAAAGAGTAAAGACACTTAATTTTCTTGTAAAAACAAAAAGTATTTGCTAAAATAATGGTAATTTAAAAAAGAGTTAAAAGTAATATGAAAAATAAAAAGCTTATTGGATTACTAATAGTTTTGGCATTTATTACTGTACTAGTGGTTTTGAATAGTACTCTTTTTACTTTGCAAAGTATATCTGTCAACTGGCTAACCACCAAGTGCGAACTCGAAAATCTCAAAGATTACACGATGGTGGATAGCATTGAAAAAGGCGAAAGTATATTTTTGGTTAAAAAAGATAAAATCGCTCAGAGTTTAGAAAAGAAATATTCGTACTTAAGAGTGGTTAGTATCGAAACCAAATTTCCAAATAAGATTGTTATTCATTCAGCCGAAAGAGAAAGCATGTTTGCAATCAAAATTTCGGATAATGACTATGCAATAGTTGATGAACTTGGCAAGGTTTTGAGTAGAGTGGGCAAAGATAATGAAAATATCAAAAACTCCGAACTTGAAGCAAAGCCTATCAAAATAATCTTAAATGAATCCATTTCACCAGAAAATTATGAAGTTGGAAATATTATCAAGGACGAAAGTGTTGTAAGTATTGTTGGCAGAGTATCTAAGTCATTGAGAGAATCTAACTATATTCCAACCACATCAAAAGGTGTTTTTGTATCATTAGAAGTCACCAAAAAAGGTCAGAATATCGAATTATTTTTCAAAACTCGAAGCGGGATTTCGCTTGTGATTGAAGATGCTTATGATAATATGACGGATATGTTGCTACTTGGGCTTGACAGATATAATTATTTTCATCAACAAGGTGCTACATCGGGAGCGGTGGTTGTTTGGCAAAATAATGAATCGAAAATATTTGCAAGATTCGATGAAAACTTTATAAAAGTAATTTAAAATATAATCAATTTTTTATGGCTGTTTGTAAATTAAACAGCCAATTTTTTTGAAATGTATTCGTAAAAAGCCAAAATATTTTGGATTTGGAGTTGAAATAAATTTGACATAACTAATCTTTTTAAATATACTATCTTTATAAATGGGCAGAAGAAATATGAAAATAAACAAAGATATAGTGTCTGTTATGGATTTTGGCTCGTCCAAAATAACGTTGCTAACAGCCAAAAGTGAAGTTAATAATAGTTTTAAGTTGATGTCGTCTGTAGACATTGACTACGAAGGCTTTGGTAGTGGTGAGTTTATTGAGCCTAATAATCTCAAAAACCAAATTATGCAAGCGATTAACTTGGCAGAAAGAGAATTACAATGCAAATTACATAATATTTTTGTGGGAGTTCCTGCAGAATTTTGTTTTACTTTTGAAAAAACTCTTGTTAAGACTTTTCCTAAAAAAGTCAAAATTACTAGCAAGATTATAGATAATTTGTATCTTGAAGATGATGAGATAAGTCCTTATACTACTCATTCGATAATTAACAAATCTCCGTTGTTTTATATAATTAATGAAGACAACAAAACAAATGACCCGATAGGACAATATGCAACCAAGATTCAAGCGGTGACAAGCTATATTCTTGTTGAAAACAATTTCAAAATGCAAATCGGCTCAATCCTTGAAAGTTTGGGTGTCAAAAATTACGATTTCCTATCTAATTCGCTTGCCGAAGGTGTTTATCTAATTGATGAGCATAAACGAAACGAAGGCGCTATTCTTATTGACTGTGGATTTATTACAACTAGTGTAGGAATAGTTTTGGGAGATGGTCTCAAGGGACTAAAGAGTTTCTCTTTGGGTGGTGGATTTATAACTGCCGATTTGGCAAAAGTTTTGGATATATCTTATGACGAAGCCGAAGAACTCAAAACTCAAGCAATAATTACGCTCAAGCCTACTGGCATGGACTACTACCAGTTGCAAAATGGCAAAAAGTTTGGCGTAAAGAATGTTAATGAAATAATTTTGGGAAGATTAGATGGTATTTGCGAACTTATTAAGAAATGTTTGTCAAGTATGGACTTTGAACTTCCAAATTATATTCCACTAAGTTTTACTGGTGGCGGGCTTAATTTCTTTGAAGGAATACTTGATTATCTAAGAAAAGAATTTATGCGACCAATCGAATTGATTAGTCCCAAAGCCTTGCTTTATTCAAGACCGGACTTGTCTAGTTCGATAAGTTTACTTAACATGGCTATAAATATTTATAAATAAGGAGATATTATGGAATTATTTGATGAAAATATTACAAACGAAGAAGTTGATGCAAGTACACCTATTTGTAAGATTAAAGTTATTGGTGTAGGCGGTGGCGGTAATAATGCTGTCAATAGAATGATTTATGCAGGAATTACTAGTGCATCATTTGTTGCTATTAATACAGACAAACAAGCATTGCTTATGAGCAAAGCCGAAAGCAGACTTCAAATTGGTGAACAACTAACACGTGGTCTTGGTGCGGGTGCTGACCCAGAGATAGGTAGAAAAGCTGCAGAAGAAAGCAAAGAATTAATCCAAGAAATTTTGAAAGATACAGACCTTGTATTTGTTACTGCAGGTATGGGCGGTGGCACAGGTACAGGTGCTGCACCAGTTGTTGCAAATATCGCCAAAGAAATGGGAATTTTGACTATTGCAGTTGTAACTAAGCCATTTAGATTTGAAGGCAAAAAACGTATGGAAAATGCCGAAAACGGTATCAAGGAACTCAAAAATGTTGTTGATACACTTGTAGTTATTCCAAACGACAAACTACTTACAATTGTTCCAAAAAATACTCCTATTATTGATGCTTTTAAGACTGCTGATGATGTACTCAGACAAGGTATCCAAGGAATAAGTGATTTGATTGTAACATCAAGTCTTATTAACCTTGACTTTGCCGATGTCAAAGCAATTATGAAAAACAAAGGACTTGCTCATATGGGCTTGGGTCGTGGCAAAGGCGAAAACAGGACTATTGAAGCTGTTAGACAAGCGGTTTCTAGTCCACTTCTTGAAACTACTATTGAAGGCGCTACAGGTATTATTCTCAATATTAAAGGCTCGCCAAATCTAACCTTGGACGAAGTATATGAGTCGGCTGACTTGGTTAAGGAAGTTGTTGACCCATCTTGTAATATCATCTTTGGTAGCGGAATTGACCCTAAAATGGATGATGAAGTTGAAATTACTGTTATTGCTACTGGATTTAGTGGTGGCACAGCGACTGACGAAATGAAACAAGAAGTTAAACGAAATATAGTAACTCACGTTGAAACTGAGCCAGAAGATAATGCAAGTGAGACAAATGAATCCTTGGACTTGCCTAAACAAGATATTCCAAGTAGCCGAGTTGATGTATCCGATAACGACATCCCAGCATTTATAAAAAAATTAAAAAATAGATTTTAAAAAAATATAAAGAAAGAGAATAAACAAAATTTAGTGTTTATTCTCTTTTTTTTGTGGAAATGTCGCATGCTTTTTGAAAGCATAAAAAATATATATTTGCTAGAATTATATATAATACAATTCGGAAGGGAAAATGACTTTATATATTGAGTATGTAATACTAGATAATTTGGTTGTGGATTATATGCTATTTAAACTTATATCCGTAACAACCAAATTTAAACTCTACAAAAAGAATCTATTTTTTGCTTGCTTGATTGGAGTTTTGTCGGCAGTTTTTTTGCCATATATCCTAAAGTATAATTACTTAAGTATATTTTATAGATTACTAAGTGCATGTCTTATGGTTTTGGTTTTGACCAAGTACAAAACATTCAAGTCGTACTTTTTTAATCTAATTTTGCTGCTTGTTTATACATTTTTGTTTGGCGGAATGATTATGTTTGTGCTAACTCTACTCAAAATAGAATATACTATTTCGGGTGCAATACTATATAATTTGGAAATCCCAATTAGTGTATTTTTAATTATTATATTGATTGGTGGTTGGCTACTCAAAAAAGTAATATCTAAACTTAGCAATCAGATTAAATTTAATAATTTGACATGCAATATTAAACTTGTGGATAACAATGTTGAGACCGAAGGTGTTGGGCTTATGGATAGCGGAAACCTAATTTGTCACAACGGGCATGCTGTTAATATAATCTCTAGTGAAATGTTTTTTAGACTATACAAAGATTATTCGGTTAATAAATTTTTGTTTAGAAATATAGACAATAGCAAACTTAAAGACGCTAGTTATATAGATATTGAATCTTTGGAAAAATCTAGTAAATATTTGATGTTTAGAATAGATAAATTTGTATGTAACGGAAAGGTGTTTGAAAATACATATGTTGCAGTTTCTCTTAAGAAATTTAAAAACTTTGATTGTATTGTTAATTCTAAATTATTAGGTGGTGGAGTATGAAATTAAGTTTAAAGTATTATATGAATAAAGTTAAAAATATCTGGAAAAAATTATTTGAAAGCAAAGAAGACTTGCTTTTATATCTAAGTAGTGGAGAGTCGCTCCCAGATATTCTTAGTGAAGAAGATGAAAGATATTATATAGAAATGCTTAGTTCCGAAAACTCAGAACTGGCTAAACAAAAATTAATTGAACATAATTTAAGACTAGTTGTATATGTTGCTAAAAAGTTTCCAAGTGCAGATGTTGATGTTGAAGATTTAATAAGCATTGGTAGTTTGGGACTTATAAAAGCAATCAATTCATACAAGGCAGATAAGAACATAAAGATTGCAACATATGCTAGCAAATGTATCGAAAATGAAATACTTATGTATCTAAGAAAAATTAGCAAACAAAAACAAGTTGTATCTTTGGACGAACCATTAAATGTGGATAGCGAAGGCAATGAGTTGGTGCTTTTTGACTTGCTACCAAGCGAAAATGATTGCCCGCAAGAGAGTATGGAAAAGTCTACCGAAAAGCAAATTCTCTGGAAAGTAATCAACCAACTAAATGAAAGAGAAAAAGAAATTATGGTACTCAGATTTGGACTTTCTGGCGGTGAAGAATTAACACAAAAGGAAGTTGCAGATAGTCTTGGAATTAGTCAAAGTTATATAAGCAGACTTGAAAAGAAGATTGTAGTAAGAATAAAAAAAGAAATAACAAAACTTGCCTAATCTGACATTAATACACAAAAAATTGTCAACTAAACACTAGTTTTTGACAATAATGTCGAAAATAAAGTCAAAAGTAATAATTAATAAAATTTTGTACAAAATATTCCTAACCAAAATTGGTTGGGAGTTTTTTATGAATAATAACAAAGTAATTATTACTGGAGTTGACACTAATCATTTGCCAAAATTAAGCGGAAAAGAACAACTGGAATTAATGACAAAAATCAAGGCCGGAGATACAAATGCAAGAGACCAATTTGCTGTTTGTAATCTAAGACTAGTGCTTAGTGTACTGCAGAGATTTAGGGCAAGATGCAATTGCACCGATGACTTATTTCAAGTCGGATGTGTAGGGCTTATGAAGGCGATAGACAATTTTGATGTTAATCAAAATGTTAAGTTTTCAACATATGCAGTTCCGATGATTATTGGAGAAATCAAAAGATTTTTGAGAGACAATAATAGTATAAGAGTGAGTCGTAGTCTTAGAGATACTGCATACAAAGTTTTGAAGGCGAGAGAAGAACTAATCAAGGTTAATAGTGAAGAGCCAAGTGTCGATTTGGTTGCTGAGCATTTGAATTTGCCAGTAAGTGAAGTGGCTATCGCATTGGAAGCGATAAGCGAACCGATGTCTTTGTGTGACCCAGTATACAACGACGGGGATGACACAATTTATCTTATGGACCAAGTCAGTGACAACAAAGATAGTGAAGAAAAGTGGATTGAAAATTTAAACTTAAAAGATGCACTTTCTAAACTTGGCGATAGAGAAAAAGAAATTGTAATGCTTAGATATTATATCGGCAAAACTCAAATGGAAGTGTCCGAAGAAATTGGCATTTCGCAAGCACAAGTTAGTAGACTAGAAAAAAATGCCATCAAGGAAATCAAGAAGGCATTTTAATAATTATTTTTTGCAAATACATTCTGTGTATTTGCTTTCTGTTTTTGTTTTTAGTAAGTCAATAATTTTTTTGTTTAAATCTAAGTCTTCGGACTTAGTAATAATAAATGCTTGGTTAGTTGCAATGAAGATATAAATGTATGTGTCACTTTCAATAATACGATTAATAATTTCATAAGAATAAGTGCAATCTTCGATGCCTAACTTGCTGGTTGTCAACATTTGAAAGTTGTTATCGTTGAATTGGTAGGTGGCAATAGGTTCGCTTGAGACAAAACTATTTAGTGCATAAGTCCTTGTTGCGACTCTTAAAAGCAAAGGTTTATACCCAAAAATCATAAACAAACCAAGTACTACAAATACAGCAAAAAGCGGGATTTGGATTTCTAAGTCTTCGACGATTTCAGCGGTGCTTGAATTTCCTACAAAAATAAGTAGTGTAATCAGTAGTGCGAAACCCAAAATGATGCTTCCACATATTCTAAATGTTTTTATATTTTTCTTTTGCATAAACATATAAAAGTCCACATAAATCTTTTGTGTAAGTGTACAAGATATTTCCATGATGTTCTCCTATATCAAAAAACATTAGAAATCTAATATTTCAATGTAATAATAACACATTTTAGATAAATATCAAAATAAAATTAATATGATACACCACCTACGCTTGGTGATTTGATACACCACCCACGCTTGGTGTATTTGATACACCACCCACGCTTGGTGTATTTGTCGGAGCGGAAGTGCTCGCACTTGGAGACTGCGACGACTACCAGGTTCGAAATGTGTCTAAAAGACACATGCAAGTGAAACTTGCGGCACTAATTGAGAGAACAAAAAAGCACAGCGTAATGCTGTGCAATTTTTTGGCTCCTCAAGTAGGGCTCGAACCTACAACCTACCGGTTAACAGCCGGTTGCTCCACCATTGAGCTATTGAGGAATAACACGACTATTATATGTTAATAGTTTTAATTTGTCAACTAGTTTTTGTTAAATTTTCAAAAAAATTTTTAAAATATAATAACGTTTAATTTTGGAATTATTATTTCGACAAAATAGTCTCCAATTTTTTTAGTTCATTTGGCTTTAAAACATTTTCAAAGTCGATTTTATCAAATGTATATACATTGTCCAAATTCATTGCTGTATCCAAAAACATATAGCAATTACCAAGGTTGTCAAAGATATTTGCACTTCTAATCGCTTGATTCATGTGTCCATTTTTGACATATCTACATTTAAACGAACCTAAATTTGAAAAATTAGGAGTAAGCCCCAATCTATCTAGGGCGATTGCTAGCAAGTCTTTTTCTTTTGGGGTAGTGCAGATTATTGCCTTTCGTGTATTTGATTCTAAATCGTCAGTCTTACAAAAATCGCGAATTTTAAGTACAGCTTCTTTTTGAGATATTTGTTCTATTAATTTTTGTTGGCTTAAGTGTATATCATTAATTTTTCCCATATAGTTCCTTCTGATAGTTTTTTTACTTAAACATAATTAACAATTAAAAAAAGATTACTTGTTTACATAATTTTAACATTTAATTTGTTTTTGTCAATAGTTTGTAATCTAAAATTATTTTTCACTAAAGTGGTTAAGTTTTCATATGATGTAGTGAATACTTATGGAGGAAAATAATGATATTATATTGGAATAATAGAACTGGTTGTAATTTATGCAACTTGAGACCAACTTGTGGTCAAACAGTTGATAATATCAATCTTACAAGTATTTTGAATAGAAGCAATGCATCCTTGCGTGGTGTTACAGGACCTACAGGTCCGACGGGTGCTACTGGTGTCACTGGACCAACTGGACCGACCGGCCCAACTGGTCCAACTGGTCCAACTGGTCCAACTGGTCCAACCGGTCCAACAGGACCTACTGGACCAACTGGTGAAAATGGGACTGACGGTGAAGACGGATTAACTCCAGTTATCACAATTGGAACTGTCACAACTGGCGACCCAGGAACTCAGGCAGCCGCTGAAATAACTGGTACAGCACCAAACTTTGTGCTAAACCTAACAATTCCACAAGGACCAACTGGTCCACAAGGCTAGTAGATAACTTCTTAAAACAAGTCTTTCTTTTTGAATTTATACATTTTAATTCGATTAAAATAGTTTATTGTTTGAAAAGAAAGGCTTTTTTGTTGTCTA
This sequence comes from uncultured Clostridia bacterium, assembly GCA_934754475.1. Taxonomy (GTDB): domain Bacteria; phylum Bacillota; class Clostridia; order Christensenellales; family UBA1242; genus UBA11490. The sequence continues at coordinate 93,795 of CAKVHV010000001.1, forward strand.
AAATTATATTAATGTGTTACAATACAAAAAATGTTATTAAAATATTATTTGTGTTTTCAAATATACAAACAAAAAATAAAATGTGGAGTAAAAAGTTATGATAATTCTTGCCTATGACCATGGAGCATACAAAATGTTTCAAAAAATAAAAAAATACTTAGATACACTAGGACTTGAATACAAGGAATTTGCAAGCAAAGAATATGATGCTTTGGACAACTTTTCTTCTTTTGCAAAAAGTGCAAACACCGAAGTACTTAAGGGGAATATAGGAATTTATGGTTGTAGGTCGGGGCTTGGAATGAGTATGGCAAGCAATCGTAAAAAAGGTATTAGGGGAGCGCTTTGCATCAAGCCTAAATTTGCCGAGATGTCAAGAAAGCATAACGATGCAAACGTTTGTATTCTTCCTTGTGATTATATCTGTTTTTGTCGTGCAAAAAGAATTATAAGTAAATTTTTAAAAACTGAATTTTTGGGTGGAAAATACCAAAAACGTGTAGAAGAATTAGACGATATAAACTAAGTTTTAACATAAAAAATTAAATAACTTCATATATTTTTGTAAGCATAAATCCATAAAAATTGTTTGGATTTTGGGTGGGGAGATATGAAGTTATTTTTTTTGCTTTTGCTTACATTGTGTCTATGTTCGGGATGTTCAAACAAATATGAAAGTTATTTGAAGAATAACACCGCTGAGATTAGAAATTATTTGTTTGTAGGAAATGATGATGACTTTGATGTTAGTTTCATTAGTGGCAAACGAGAAAAAAATTATATAGTCAATGGCTATGCAACCGAACTTGTGGACTTTGGGGTTTTGACTTTTTTTCCAAAAAATGATTTGGACGTAGATTATACTATTGCGAACTATGTTTTGTTGGTTGGCACAAATAAATTTGAAGGCGTGCTTCAAAAAAATCCTTTTGATGGCTCTCTAGTTGCGGATATTAAAACAAACATAAGCCCAACTGCCAATGTGACTGCAAAAATTGAAATGGGAGAGTTTTCAAGAGAAATAAAATTAAATTGTGTTAATGCCGACTGGAAAATTCAAAGTGAAGATGTATATAGTATTTTATCCAAAAAATTCAAGTCTGAAATAGACAAGTGTGTAGTTGGCAAATCTTTTGCTGGGGAAGTGTATATAAAGATTTTAAACGATGCTGATGAGAACGTTTCGGACTTCTATTGGTATGTTTGTATTCTTACTAGAACTGGTGGAAGACTAAGCCTTATTATCTCTCCAGACACAGGTGAAACACTCGCTATTAATAATCTGTTATAAACTTAAGTATTAAGCCAAAAATTATTAAATTGCATAATACTTTGCATAATACTTAAAATTAATCTTATAAAATTAAAAATTAGTAGTATTACAATTCAAGCAATAATTATTAAATATTCAAAAAATCTAATTAAAAAATAATTTAAAAAATTTTGAAATTTTTTTGAAAATGGGTATTGACTACTACTTTATATAATGCTATAATATACTTGTTCGAAATTTAACGATTGGGGGAAAAGATATTATGGGATTTCTAATTGTAACAGGATTAGGTGTTATTATGGCATTCCTAATGTGCTTAAAGTAAAATAAATATTAAGTTTAATTGTCAACAATCAAAGTAAAAAGACCTTTGTTTTGTTGATTTTTTTTTGTCTTTTTGTTATTATGTTAATTATAATAGTTTATTTATAGTAGCACTTGGAAATATAGGTTAAAAATTTTTGATTGCTTAAAAATGCTATTTTTCAAAAAAGAAGTGTACTAAACACGATTGCTTGAAAATTTTTACGATTAAATGTTTTAAGTTCTATTAATTGACATAAGTGGAGAAAAATATGAATGTAGATTACAAAAAAATAATACTTAAAACCGTTTTATGGACGTTAACATCACTTATTGTAGTAAGTGCTATTTTTGTATGTATAATGATATTTGCTTTCCCAAAAAACATGGGGGATTTTGCATACTCATTAGGGCTTAATAATTTGGCTTCAAATATGTATCAAAAGACTTATGAAAAAGAAAAGAATATTTATTATTGCTACAAGTCGTTGAATATTGAAATAAAAAATGGCAATAACAAAAAAATTGTAACTATTTATGAAAAATTTACAAACGATGATGATTACTCAAATTTTATGACAGAACTAAAAAAGCATAACGAACAAATCAAGTCGGGAATTTTGGAAAAAAGTACATTGCTTTCGGAAGAAAATTATTTGGTTAATAGTTATGTAAAAGCACTCATAAACCTTGGTGATGAACAAAAAGCATATAGTGTTGCTTTGGATAAATTTAAAGATTACTCGGAATATACTTTTAAAAATCAAGGGGTTTATGCTTTGCAGTATTTTGCTAAATTGCAAGGTTTTGATAACTTTGATGTAATTCAAGCGGGTTTTGATGACACTCTTATAAATTCGATTAAGGATTATTTCCAAAAATCATTAGAAATTTTTGAAGAAAACAAGACATTATTGGAGAGTTTGGACAAGGCTTATCTTATTTCACTTGGAAATAGAATTATTGTAGTTGGTCAAAATATCAAAGAAATATGTAATGAAGACTTGGAATTAATCGAAAATATAAATCAAAAACTTGAAAGTGTTAATAATACAATTAAGGAGATATTATGAAATTTCCAGATAAACTAAAAAAATCTCAAAAGGAAGTTCTTGAAAGTCTATTAGATGATTCGTTTGACAAGTCATTGGTTATTGACGACCAAGTGTTAAAGACTATTTGCAAAGTTTCGGGGGATACGGGATACGAAGTATCGCTTGTAATAGATAGAAAAGGACATATTTTGGATGTTTCATGTGGAGACAAAACATCCGCTAGTCACGAAATTGAAGTTGGCGACGGGCTTGGATATTCGGGGCTTAGAGTTATTCATACTCATCCAAATGCAAAGTCAACACTAAGTCAAATGGATTTGAGTTTTTTGAAAAATAACAAACTTGACTTTATTATTGCTGTTAGTGTGGTTAACGGAGAACCATATGACGCTAGTATTGGCTATCTTAGGGGAGAGAATTTTGCATTGACTTCGTGTCATGATGCTAGATACATAAATAAATATGGGATACTCGAAAAAGTATCTGAGTACGAAAAAGAATTTGTTGAATATCAAAAAAGTTTGACTCAGGATTCTAGCCAAAGAGCAATTCTAGTCAAAGTATCTCTAAACTCCAAAGATAATATTGAAAGGGATTTGGACGAACTTGAAAGCCTTGGAAATACTGCCGGGATTGAAACTGTGGATAGGGTGTCACAATTTAGGCAAAAACCCGATTCAACTTACTTTATTGGCAAAGGTAAAATAGACTTAATCAAGGAAATGATACAACTATATAGCGCTAATCTTGTTATTTTTGATAACGAACTTAGCGGAAGTAAAATTTCTAATATATCTAATGTACTTGGTGTAAAAGTCATAGATAGAAGTATGCTAATCTTAGATATTTTTGCAAGTCGTGCTAGAACAAACGAAGGAAAGTTGCAAGTTGAACTTGCTCAACTTAAGTATTCTCTTCCAAGGCTCGGCTCATATCTTGAAAGCAGTGGAAAGTTCGGTGGCGGAGTAGGAATGCGTGGACCGGGTGAGACTAAACTTGAACTCAATAGACGTGTTGTTGAACAGAATATTCAAAAGAAAACCGAAGAACTCAAAAAACTCAAAGCCATGCGTGCTTTGAATAGAAAAAATAGACTAAGTAATACAAAGCCTACAGTTTCAATCGTTGGGTACACAAATTCAGGCAAGAGCACACTATTAAATTTGCTTGCAAAATCTGATGTGTATGTCAAAAATGAACTTTTTGCAACACTTGATACAACCACTCGAAATGTTTGGCTTCAAGACAAAAAAGAAATTCTCATGACTGATACGGTTGGATTTATAAACAATCTTCCACATGAATTTATCGAAGCATTTGCAAGCACTCTCGAAGAATGTGTATATTCAGATTTGATTTTGCATGTAGTGGATATTAGTGACGAAGACTATCTTGACCACATTAGAGTTACAAACGAAGTTTTGAGCAAACTTGGTTGTACTAGTCCTGTTATTATGGTCTTTAACAAGTGCGATAATTTGCCTGTAATAGATACTAGAAATCAACATATAGATAAGTCAATTAAATATAAGGATGACATCATAAAAGATGTTGCGTCAAACTACGATGACTCACAAGTTGTGTTTATCTCTGCCAAATCAAATCAGGGTATAGACAAACTAAAAGAAACTCTTTTGAAAAATTTATTTAAATAAATGTAACATTTTTTGAACTTTGTTAGTACTATGAAGTAGAAAGCAAAAAAACAAAATACATACATATAATTGCTTTCTAAATTAGGAGGAAAACATTATGTTTGGAAATAATTGTGGATGCAATCGTGGAATGGGCAATGGTGCTATCGGCAAAGGCAACAACTGCTGTTGCTTACTACTTCTTTTGATGCTTTGCGGATGTAACGGCTTTGGTGGAGATGACAACTGCTGTTGGAATATCATCTTATTGTTACTTATCCTTAACTGCTGTGGCTGTGGCACTGGTTTCGGTTGCTAAAAAATAAATTAAAAATCTACTTCTCTTATGTTTGAAATAACTCTTGGGTTAATCCCAAGAGTTTTTTAATTAATTATTGTGTAAATTTGTATGAAAAAAATATTTGGAAAATTTTTCTAACTTTTTTACATAATTTGGAAAAACCTACTCATAATACAAGTAACGAATATGCCAGTCAAAAGAAATTTAAATATTTGTAATTAATAGTTGACAAAACTGCAAAAAAATAATAAACTAAATTCGTTATAATTAAGTTAATAGGGAGAATTTTTACAATTATGAAAGACAAGAAGAAAATTATTGTACCTTTGTTACTTGCTGGTGTCACTGCCACAGGAGTTGTTGCAAACGTAGTTGATGTTAAACAACAACAAATTCAAGTTAAGGCTAGTGAAACTATTACAGATGTAAAAGGTGCTGAAATAAAAGTTGGTGCTTTTAAAAAGTCTAGTTACAAAGTTAACGATGAAATTGAACTTCCAAATACTACAGTAACTGACGGACTTAAAACTGGCGAAAAACTTGTATATACTGTTAAAAAAGACAAGAAAGAATATAACATTGAGAAAAATGCTGAAGACAAATATTTGTTTACACCTAAATATCAAGGTTATTATAACTTGACTATTGCGGTTGAAAATGAAAATGGTATTACAACAGCTATCAAGAATTTGTCATTCTTTGTTGAAAAGGAAGAAGCTACAATTACACTTCCTGTAAATAGTGAATACGTAATTCCTGCTAAGATTCCTGCAAGTTTGGATGGTCTTAAGATTCCTGCTCCAACTGTAACATCTACAGACGAAAATGGTGAAGAAGTTGAAAAGAAAGCAAGCGAACTTGGAAATAAGTTTGTATGTTATCTAAGCACTCCAAGCGAAGATGTAATGTTGACATTGGATGCTGAAGGCAAATACTATTCTGTAGACAAAACAAAACTTTCGGAAACTGGAACTTATCAAATAGTTTATGAATATCGTAGTGTAAACGAAACTGATAATAGCAAATATTCAGTTATTTCAAGACTTGAATCAAACTTCCAAGTTGTTAAGGCTGACAGTTATGTTACATCAGACATCAAACTTAAGATGTCTTTGCAAAGCAGTATGCCAACTAGCGGAAATGTGGGAACAGATATCACAATTCCTAAGGTTAAAGTTGTAGATAGCAATACTTCTTCGACTGATGCTATAAATGCTCACGTTGAAGTAATTATTAAGAAAAATGGTCAAAAAGTTAATTTGAATGTTGATTATGACAAATATACATTCAAACCTACCGAAATTGGAACATACTCTATAACTTATGTTGCAACTATTCCTGTATTTGGTGAAAATTGTAAATGCGAAGTTACACCTGCTGACACAATTGTTGTTAGTGACAAACAAGCACCACAAGTTATCCCAACATACAAGTACGATATTGATAGCGAAGGTGAAATCACTAGAGTATATGATAGTGCCGAAGGTACAGCAGTAACTGATAGAGAATCTGCTGAAAAATTGCTTGTTAATAGACGTGTAGATATTCCATCTGTTGCAAAACTAGAAAAAGTTGGAGAAACAAAATCTGTTAAGATTACAATTCCTGCAGCATATGCAACTGACAACTTCTATACATTCAAAGGCAAAGATAACGATGAGATTAAGATTGTAAGAAGTTATCGTAGTTCTACTGGTGCTGTTACAACAGTTGAAACAGAACCAAATAAACCTGCTGAAATTGAATTTAAGACAAAAGGTAACGCTGAAATAAGATATCAAGCAACCGACAAAGCGGGTAATACACTTGGTGAAATCGTTTATGATATCGTTATCTACGATACTGACGAAGATTTGACAAAAGGCACAACAAAAGTTAACTTGAACATTGGTACTAGCCAAGTTAGTGACCAAGAAAAAGTTTTGACTTTTGCAAAACCAACCGCTACTGACACATATGACAAAAACATCGAAGTTAAGACATTCTATCAAATAGGCGAAAACACTCCAGTTGAACTTACTGAAACAAACGACGATGGAAAATACGAAATTAAGATTGCAGACATCACTAGTGCTGACGAATTTAAGATTTATGCCGAAGCATATTTGGACGAAATCAAAGGTGTTAGAGAAGCATCTAGTGGTACAAACGTTGTTAAGTCGACTGTTCATACAATCAAAATCTTGAGAGCGGGGAGTGATAACGAAAACCCTGAATTTGAATCATTTGATTTCAACACAGCATTGTACGAAGCAAACAAGTCTGCTGTTAATGCAGTTGCGGGGATTGCCGAAGGTGCAATAACATCAATTGATGCACAGGGATATATTACAAAAGGTGGCAATAAGATTGCACCATTTGACCAAGGTTCAACAATCCTAACATTGCCAACTATGACTGTTTCGGATGACCAAGATACAAATCTTTCGATATCCATTAAGATTACTGACAGAAAGGGTAACGAAGTATCCAAAGTTAATCAAGAAAAGGTTTCATTTAATTCTACTACAAAAACATATACAATTTCTGATGCATCATTCAAACTTAGTGGATATGGTGTATACACAGTAACTTATACAGCCAAAGATTTTTCAGGAAAAACAACTGCAAGGTCTTATGGAATTAGAGTTAATGACAAAACTGCTCCAACTATTACATTGCTTGACGAAGACAAATTCGGAAAGACTATTGAAGTAGGTGAATATTTTGAAGTTCCAACCGCTCAACTTATCAAAGATGGCGAAACATTTAATGGAACAATCAATTGGGAAATTTACAACAAGAGTAATGGCGCAGAATGTACTCTATATAGCAACGGATTTATTCCAACAAGTGAAGGAACATTCTTTATTAGATACACAGGTGTTGACGAATATGGCAACGTGGCTAGTTTGGAAGATAGTTTATTTACAGTTACAGCCAAAGATACAATTGCTCCAACAATTGATTTAGATTTGACTTACAGATTCCCAGCTTCAACCAAGTTTACAAAAGAAACTGGTGAAGATTATATGATAATCAAAATCCCAGTAGCATTTGCAACTGACAAGAATCGTGGACAAGTTGATGTAACATACACAGTAACTGGACCAAACGGAACAAAACCTACTGTTATGGATTATGAAGAAGAAGAGAATTCTCATGTTAAATACTTCAAGGCTACATCTGAAGGCACATATACTATTAAATATAGTGCAGTTGACGAAGCCGGCAACGAATCAACAAAAACTCTAACAATTGCTGTTGGTGACTGCGAAAAACCTACACTTGCTTGGGTGAACAAAGACAAAGACCTTCCAACAGAAGTTAAGTTGAATGAGACTTATGTCCTTAATCTAAATAATATGCTTACTCTTAGCGATAATGAATCTGACCAGACATACTTGCGTGAAAAAATTTCTATTTCTGTAACTGCTCCAGACGGAACAACTGTTACTAACCAAGTTTCTAATAACGAAGGTTACGAATGGAAATTTACACAAACTGGTAATCATACACTTAAGATTGTTGTAAAAGATAAAGTTGGAAACACAAGCACTTATTCTTATACAATCAATGTACCAAGTGAAGAAGCTGAAACAAAGAAAGTTAGCCCAGTTCTTGGAACTGTCCTAGTAGTACTTTCGGTTGTAGTACTTGGTGGTGTAATTGTTTACTTTGTTGCTTCTAGTAAGAAAAAATCTAGTAAGAAATCTCCAAAAAAATCTAAATAATTGATTTAAAAATAGACATCATTAGTTTTTGATGTCTATTCTTTTGTCAGATAAACCGAAAACCAAACTAGCAAATATTTTCAAAAAAATTATATCTTTAAAGTATTATTAAACTAATTTTATTAGTAAAAATTCTACAAAAAACAAATAAATGTAGCAATTTAATATAAATATTAAGCAAACTATGCTATACTCAAAATATAAGTTAAAAGTTTTACAAAATTATTGGTTTTGAAAGTTTGCTATTAAATATCATATTGTTTCATTATCAATTTAAAATGTTTACAAACTAATATTAATTTGCCAAAACTCACGGGAGAAAATAATGGATAACACCAAGAATGAAAGATATGAAATATTTAGTGGAAAATTTCTTTCAAAAGAAAAATATTTAAAGACATGGGAACTAGATAATTGTACTTTTGGCAAAGAAAATCAAATATCCAAGAGTACTGCATTAGACTGGTTTAAATATAGCAATCAAAGTACAAGTGTACTTTGGGATAACGAAAACGATTGTGTTGTAGGATATATAACTCCATATCTTGTTAAGCATACTTTTGCAAACAAATATATTTTGAATAATGCCACATTCAAAGAAGCCCTAAATGAAGACGTATTTTGTACTCCACACAAAGGTGCTGATGCAGATATATATATTTTTAGTGCCGTGGTTACACCAAAATATCGCAACAAAAAATTGGATATATCTGACAAACATTCCAAAATGTATGGCAAAACTGCATTTAAAGTATTAAACGAAGCGCTTGTAGATTGGATTTGTGAAATAAAACAAGCGGGAGTTTCTATCAACTATGTGTTTGGTGAAAAAAGCACCGATGATGGCGAAAAATATCTTAGGTCACTAGATTTGCAACCTTGCTTTGCGTTTGGAAATGAATGTAAATTTTCAAAATTATTTACACCCGCCATGTTTAGCAAATGTTCAAATTTAAAAAAACTATTAGATTTGTATAACGACAAAAGATTAAGGACTCAATTTGACAAGTCTATTTTGGATAATCACGAATATTTGTCTATAAAAAATAATGTTTTGTATTACAAAGACATAAACTTATATGAGTTAATCAAAAAATACAAAGCGCCTTTGGAAGTTGCATATACACCTATGATTGGTGAACAAATTAGAAAAATGAAAAGTTGGTTTAAACAAGAAATTGCAGACCAGAGATACAAAGGCAAATACTACTATGCTTATGCAACAAAGGCGAATTACTATAGTGAAGTTGTTGTAACTGCACTAAATGATATAGATATGCTTGAGACTTCGTCGGCTTATGATATAAGTTTGGTTATAATGCTTGCAAAACAAAAGTATATCAAAAAAGGTTTTACTGTAATTTGCAACGGATTTAAAAATGAAACATATATCGAAAACATAAAAACATTATTGAAACTTGGCATCCATGTTGTTCCAATTATCGAAAACGAAAGGGAATTTGACTTACTAAGCAAAATTCAAGGCTTTCAGTTTGATGTTGGGTTGAGATATAATAGTGATTTTGAAAGTAGACTTATAAAACATAACTTTCATGCCAAGGATGAGTTTGATAATAGATTTGGTTTTGATGATGTAAGTATCGAGAGAATGGCAGAAAAAATAAGTCATAGCAAAACCATGACACTCAAAATCTTGCATTTCCATTTTGGTGGAACGATTTGTAATATAGATAATTATATCATGGGTTTTGCAAATATTGTTGAACTTTATTGCAAACTAAAGAAAAAATACAAGACTTTGGAGTTTTTTGACTTTGGTGGTGGTATGCCAGTTAAGTACTCATTGACATATAATTTTGATTACAAAGAACTTGTTTCAAAAATTATTTTTGCAACCAAACAAGTCTGTGCAAAGTATAATATCCAAGAACCAGATTTAATCGGCGAGCATGGAAGATTTACAACCGCTGACCATAGTTTTTACATCTACAAAATCGACTTTACAAAAGAATCGAACAATAGCAAGTGGTACATAATTAACGGAAGTCTCATGAATATGACTCCAGATGTTTGGGGAATTCAACAAGATTTTACTATTCTTCCAATTAACCTATACGAAAACGATTGTATTCCAGTAAGTATTGGTGGCGAAACTTGCGACCCAGACGACAGATATTTTTTGCAAGAGAAAAACGTTAAGATGTTTATGCCTGAGATTCATAGTAATCAGACTCTATATATTGGAATATTTGGAATTGGAGCTTATCAAGAGATTATTTCGGGTATCGGGGGATTGCATCATTGTTTAATTCCGGAAGGAAATGAACTTGTAATTAATTACAAAAACGGAAAACTGCATTTCCATAAGGTTAGCGATATTACTAGCAACGAAAAAGCCCTAAAAGTACTAGATTATAACAAAAAATATATAAATAATTTTGTTAATAAAAAATAGAAAAAGGCAATAATTCTTGCCTTTTTTTACGTATAAAAAGTATTACTATAATTCCAATTTTGTAGAATACAAAATAAAGCAAACATTTTCGAAAAAAATATTAATTTTTGTCTACTTAACTTTCAAAGACTATCTAAATTGTTGTTAAAAAATTATAGTTATGCTAAAATAATCTTATGGATAAACGAAAAATATTGTTGCTTAAATACTTGTCAAAACAATGTAATGAAAATTACAAAGTTTTGGAGTGTGGCACCATTCTTAAATCTATTAAAAGTTACAAAAATAACTTTGAACTTCTCAAAAAAGACATGAATTTTCTTAATCAATACAAGTATATTGACCTTAAATACATAGACAAAGACAACGTTTGTCTTATTATCAAAGATAATTCACGAATAATTCAAGAAAACCTAAAAATTGAAAGTTCAACTAACAAAAAAATGTTTTGCTTTCTTTGGTTGTTTTCAATTTTGTCAGGAGTTTTTGCTTTTATTGGAGCAGGGCTTGCAATATTAATACTAAGGTAAGATGTATGTTATCAAAAAAAGAAAAAATAATTATGTACTATATTTTGGAAAAAAGTGGTGGAAAATCTACTTGTCTTTTGACACCGCTAGATTTGGAACATGCTCTTCAGCCAAAGTATTCTGCCAATAATATTGAAATTCAAGCGATTTTGGAAGGGCTTGTTCAAGAAGATTATATAAATCTTGTAAATTCGGACAAAAATGGCGAACTTATTTACTGTGTTACAATTTTGACCAAGGGAAAATCATTTAATAGAGAACAAAAGAACATCAAAAAATCTTGGTCAACAGCGATTATAAAAACCATATTGCTAGCAGTACTTTCGTTTATTGTGGGTATAATTTTAAAAGCAATTTTTGTTAAGTAAACTCTTATGTCAAAGCGCGTAAGAGTTTTTTTGATTTATTCTTTCGAACTTATGTTCTAAAATTTTAAAATTTTGCTTGTAATTATAATAATTTTGTTGTATACTTGTATTGATAAAATGTTTGCATATTTCAAAAGATAATAAAGTAAATTATCTGAAGTTTTGTCTGAAAGCGGTGGAGTCATTTTGAAGCAAAACTGATGGTTGTGCAAATCTATGTAACTACGATTTAATCGTGACGTTTGTTTTAGCGTATAAAATTTTAAACGAGTTAAAATTTTATATCACATAGATTTTAATTATATAAATTTTAGGGAAATATATACTATGGAAGAATTTGAGTTAGTAAGTAAATACGAGCCAACTGGCGACCAGCCACAAGCAATCGAAAAATTAGTTGAAGGTTTAAACGACGGACTAAGATACCAAACCTTGCTTGGAGTTACTGGTTCAGGAAAAACTTTTACAATGGCAAACATAATCAAAAATACAAATAGACCGACACTTGTAATTGCTCACAACAAAACTCTTGCAGCGCAGTTATGCAACGAGTTTAGGGAGTTTTTTCCAAATAACAGAGTAGAATATTTCGTTTCATATTATGATTATTATCAACCCGAAGCATACATTGTTTCTAGTGACACTTATATCGAAAAAGATATGAGTATCAATGATGAAATAGATAAATTAAGACATTCTGCTACTTGTTCGTTATTTGAACGACGTGATGTAATAGTTGTAGCTTCGGTTTCGTGTATTTATAGTTTGGGTGCACCCGAAGCATATTCTAGTTCGTGTCTGTCACTTAGACCAAATGAAATTTATAACAAAAAAGATATTATCAAAAGACTAATCGAATTACAATATCAACGAAACGATATAGACTTCAAACGTGGGACTTTTAGAAGTAAAGGTGATATTTTGGATATTATCCCACCAAACAAGAGCGAAGTTGGCATAAGAATTAGTTTTTTTGATGACGAAATTGAAGAAATATCTGAGTTTGAAGTGTTGACGGGAAAGAAACTTAATACACTTGAGCATTTGTATCTTTTGCCAGCCACACACTATATTATTAACAACTCACAAATGGACGAAGTTTTTGAAAACATTAAGCACGATTGTCTAGTTAGAGTCAAAGAATTTGAAGAACAAGGCAAATTGATTGAAGCACAACGAATCAAAGAAAGAGTCTTTTATGACTTGGAGATGATGAAAGAAGTCGGTTATTGCAATGGTATTGAGAATTATTCAAGATACTTTGATGGAAGGCTTCCGGGTCAAGCACCTTATACTTTGCTTGATTATTTTCCAAAAGACTTTTTGTTGTTTGTTGATGAAAGTCACATAACTTTGCCACAAATTAGGGGTATGTTTGCGGGAGACTTGGCAAGAAAGAAAAACCTTGTGGATTATGGATTTAGACTTCCTTCGGCATATGATAATAGACCGCTTAACTTTGATGAATTCGAACACAAAATTGGTCAGGCAATATTTGTTTCGGCAACTCCAGCAAAGTTTGAACTAGATAATTCGGGTCAAGTAGTTGAACAAATTATTCGTCCAACAGGACTACTTGAACCATTAATAGAAATTAAGCCAGTCAAAAACCAAGTAGATGATTTAATTGGTCAAATAAATAGCACAATAGAAAAAGACGGACGTGTTTTGGTTACCACATTAACCAAAAAAATGGCTGAAAGTCTAACTAATTACTTGTCTGAAAAGAAATTTAAAGTTAAATATTTGCATTCGGATATTGACACTCTTGATAGAGTTGATATAATTAATGGGCTAAGGCGAAAAGACTTTGATGTACTAATAGGCATTAATCTATTGCGTGAAGGCTTGGATATTCCAGAAGTTAAACTTGTGGCTATTCTTGATGCGGACAAGGAAGGATTTTTGCGAAGTGAGTGGGCATTAATTCAAACGATTGGACGTGCGGCTAGAAACTCAGAAAGTAGAGTTATTTTGTATGCGGATATAATGACCGATTCTATCAAAAAGGCAGTAAGTGAAACAACTAGACGTAGACAAATTCAAATGTTATACAACAAAGAACATGGAATAACTCCAAAGACAATTATCAAACCTATCAAAAATACTTTGGAAATAACCAAAAAAGCAGGCAAAGATAAGAAAAAATTAAACAAGAAAGAAAAGGAACAAGAAATATTCAGGCTTCAAAGTTTAATGAGAGAAGCTTCAAATATGCTTGATTTCGAAAAAGCAATTTTATTTAGAGAACAAATCAAAGAATTAAAGGACAAATAATATGTTAGAAGACATTGTTATAAAAGGTGCAAGAGAAAACAACTTAAAAAACGTTAATCTTACAATTCCACGAAACAAACTTGTGGTGTTTACTGGTGTGAGTGGAAGTGGCAAAAGTACACTTGCTTTTGACACGATTTTTGCCGAAGGTCAAAGACGTTATATGGAAAGTTTGTCAAGTTATGCTAGACAATTTTTGGGACAAATGTCAAAGCCCGACGTCGATAGCATTGACGGATTGTCGCCAAGCATATCAATTGACCAAAAGACAACTTCGAATAATCCACGTAGTACAGTTGGAACGGTTACCGAAATTTATGATTACCTAAGACTGCTTTTTGCACATATCGGCAAGGCTTATTGTCCAAATTGCAAAAAAGAAATTTCAACTCAATCAATAGATGTTATAATCGACAAGATTATGGAGTTAAAGGATAAGAAAATCCAAATCATGGCTTCGTATGTTTCGGGAAAGAAGGGAACTTTTGCAAAAGAGTTAGATGATTTAAGAAAGGAAGGCTATCACCGAGTTAAAATTGACGGAAACGATTTGACACTCGACGAAGACATCAAGCTTGAAAAAAATATAAGACATACGATTTATGTAGTTATAGATAGACTTGTAGTTAGAGATGAAAATCAAAGCCGAATAACAGATAGCGTAGAAAGTGCAATTAAATTATCCAAAGGCACAGTCAATATTGATGTCGAAGGCGAAATGATGCTATTTAGCACAACGCACTTTTGTGATGAGTGTGGATATTCTATCGAAGAAATTGCTCCACGTCTCTTTAGTTTTAATAGTCCGTTTGGTGCTTGCGAAGATTGTAAAGGCTTGGGATTTAAACAAATTATAGATGTTGAAAAAGTAATTACTAATCCAAACATGCCACTAAGCAAATGTGGTTTGTCAAATGTATCTGGCTGGTCGTACGATTCGGGAATGGCGAAAATGTTTTATCGTGCAGTTGCTAGAAAATTTGGAGCATCTCTTGACACTCCAGTCAAAGACTTGCCTGCCGGTATGCTCGATATGATTTTGTATGGAACAAAAAAGGAAAAAATCGACATCGACTATGTAAGGCTTGGTGAGCAAGTTGTAGGTCAAATGGCTTTTGAAGGAATTATTCCGAATATCGAAAGACGTTTTAGAGAGACCACAAGCGACTATGCCAAAGAAGAAATTGGCAAATTGATGAAAGAAGAAATTTGTCCAACTTGTCACGGGGATAGACTAAAGGTTGAAGCACTTAATATATTTATAAACAGAAAAAATATAATTGATGTTTGTAATATGTCGGTTAAGAATATTCTTTCCTTTATGGAAAACTTAAAACTCAGCAAAATGAACGAAACAATTGCTGAGCCAATTCTCAAAGAGATTAAATCAAGACTACACTTTTTGGTGGATGTTGGACTAGATTATTTGACACTATCTCGAATGGCTGGAACTCTGAGTGGTGGTGAGTCTCAAAGAATTAGACTTGCAACTCAAATCGGCAGTGGACTTACTGGGGTTATTTATATCTTAGATGAACCTAGTATTGGACTTCATCAAAGAGACAATGACAAACTTTTGGATACACTCAAACATCTAAGAGATTTGGGTAATACTGTAATCGTTGTTGAACATGATGAAGATACAATGAAAATTGCGGATTATATAGTAGATATTGGCAAATACGCTGGAGTTCATGGCGGAAACGTGGTAGTTGCTGGCACTTTGCAGGATGTTATTGATTGCAAAGATAGTATAACTGGTGAGTTTTTGAGTGGAAAGAGAAAGATAAATGTTCCAAAGACTAGACGTGAGATTTCTCGTGGATATATTGAAATCAAGGGATGCTTGCACAACAATCTTAAGAATGTTAATCTAAAAATTCCAATGGGTGTAACTACAGTTGTAACTGGAGTTAGCGGAAGCGGAAAGAGTAGTCTTATTAATGAAACACTATATCCAGTTGTATATAATTATGTTAACAAATCGGACATGGTTGAAGGCAAACATAAATCTGTGAGCGGGCTTGAAAATGTAGACAAAGTAATTAATATTGACCAAAGCCCAATCGGAAAAACTCCACGTAGTAATCCTGCAACTTATACAAATGTATTTACAGATATTAGAAATCTATTCGCCGAAACCAATAGTGCAAAAGAACGTGGTTACACTGCCGGCAGATTTAGTTTTAACATAAGCGGTGGCAGATGCGAGAGTTGTGGCGGAGCGGGAATCAAGAAAATTGAAATGTTCTTTTTGCCTGATGTATATGTTACATGCGATGTCTGTCATGGAAAGAGATACAATAGAGAAACTTTGGAAGTCAAGTTTAAAGGAAAGAGTATTTATGATGTTCTTGATATGACTATATCCGAAGCCAATGAATTTTTTGAGAATATTCCTAGAATTAAAAACAAAATTCAAACACTTGTTGATGTTGGTCTTGGATATGTAAAACTTGGTCAGCCAGCAACCGAACTTAGCGGTGGTGAAGCACAAAGGGTTAAGTTGGCGACCGAACTTAGCAAACGTAGTACTGGCAAGTCTCTATATATTTTGGATGAGCCAACAACCGGCTTGCACCTATATGATATAGAAAAACTAATGCACATTATAGATAGACTTGTAGATAATGGAAATACTTGTGTAATTATTGAACACAATTTGGATGTAATCAAATGTGCAGATTATATAATTGATGTAGGTATGGAAGGTGGAGACTTGGGTGGAGAAATTATTTCTACGGGAACTCCAGAAGAGATTGTTAAGAAAAATATTGGTTATACCGCTAAATATCTCAAAGATTATTTGAAAAAATAATTATAAATTGAAAAAAGTAGTTTTGAATGTGCATATGCACAAGTGTTTCAAAACTACTTTTTTTGTATAATTTTAAAATATATTGTGGAAATTAAATCCCATTATGTGGTAACTCTTTGTGGAGTATTCTTTGAGTAAGGATAATTCACATATTGCGTTATCATAATCGTTGTTTTTGGTGTAAGGAATAAGTCTATTTATGCTATCTGTAATTGTGCTTAAATCTCTATGATTAAATATAAAACATAGCCAATCTTCTTGTTGCTCCCAAAACTCCTTAAGGTCTCCAAGTTCGTCATAAAAAATTGTTATATCTTCCTTGTTTATTTCGTATCTTTTGTTTAAATCCCAAATAATGTCTTCCATCGAAGTCAGAGTCTTTCTAACACTGCTTAGTTCCAAAATTCCAAAAACGATAGTTATAGCGAATATTGCTATAAAAGTTATTGCTTTTTTCACCAATTGCCCCCTGTGTATTTAGTATCAACCGTTTCGAACTTTCCTTTCTTTGGTTGTACGTAAATTTTGCCTTTGTTGTCGAACGTCAAAATCAAAATATCTTTGAGTGAGTTAATTCCAACCTTGTTAACATTCTCTATTAAGAACTTTTCATCAATGCCAGCAAGTTTCATATTTTCATTCATGATTTTTCCCTTGGATACAATAATCATAGGGAGTGTTGCTTGTTCTTTTTTGAGTCCAATATCGTTTGCAGTTAGTGGTGCATATGGTGACCTATTGATGACTGTCATTGTTCCGTTAGTTTGTAAAATTACATAGAGTAATTCTTCCAAATTGAAATATCCCGCCGAATGTAAACCTTCGAGTAAGTCGTTAAAGTTCATATTAACTTTTCGCATATTCTCATAATTTATTCCATCGGGCCCTAGTAGAATTACTGGCTTTCCGCTAAATAATCTTCGGAATGTTACACTTTTTCTTGAAAGTAAACATATTAAATAATGAATACATACAAGAGTAAATAGTGGGATAACTCCTTGAATAAGTGGAAGTGCAGTTTCTGCCATTGGAATGGTTGCAAGGTCGGCAATAACTAGGGTTATAACCAGTTCAAAAGGTTGCATTTCGCCAATCTGTCTTTTGCCCATTATTCTTATTAAAAATAAAATTAAAACGTATAAAATTATACTTCTACAAATCAATGTGAAAATCATATGATTATAGTTGACACAAATTTAATTTTTATACATTGGGGGGATTTTGAAAAATAAATTAAATAATTCAGATTTAACTAATTTAAAGTCAATAGGTGAAAATAATGTCATCATTAATACTGTTTTTGACGGAGAAGATATAGTTATTGGCAATAACTGTACAATTAAAAATTGCATCATAAAAAGTGGTTCGCATATTACAGATAGTTATTTGGAAGAATCTAATATTGGAAGCAATGTTAGTATTGGACCATATTCTCACATAAGACCAAATTGTACTATCGGGGATAATTGCAAGATTGGAAACTTTGTAGAGATTAAAAATAGTACAATTGGTGCAAATACAAAGGCAAATCACTTGGCTTATATTGGAGATGCAATTATTGGAAAAAACGTAAATATTGGTTGCGGTGTTATCTTTTGTAATTACAACGGAGTTGAAAAGAATATTTCGATTGTTGGAGATAATTGTTTTGTGGGTTCAAATTCCAATATTATAGCGCCAATTAAAATTGCACATGATACTTATATTTGTGCAGGGACTACTGTAACCAAAAATTCGGATAGTGGAGATTTTGTAATCGGAAGAGTTAATGCTGAAACAAAACCTAACTATTCATATTATTTAAAAACCAAGACTAAAAAATAGATTTTTTTGTAAATCTATGTTATTATAAAACTATGCAAGTAGACATAGTTAGATTAGGAATTAATGGCGAAGGTATTTTTTATGTGCCTAGTGGAGACGACAAAGACAAAATTGGCTTTGTCGATTTTGCATTGCCAGGTGAGACTTGTGATGTGACAATTACAAATAACAAAACTAGATTTTGTAATGCCAAACTGAATGAAGTCTTGACTAAATCTACAAGTAGAACAAATCCAAAGTGTCCATATTTTTTTGAGTGTGGTGGTTGCGATTTGCAACATATGGATGATTCGTTACAATTAGAATTTAAGTTGCATAAAGTCAAAGACGCTATTTCAAAAGTGGATAAGAATTTTTCGGATGTTCAGTTAATCTCAAAAAATAAATTTGAATATCGCAATAAGATGACATTCCCTTTCGTTTATTGTCAAGATGAAATTAAAATTGGAATGTTCAAAAAAAGTTCGCACGATGTGATTGAAATTAAAGATTGTCTAATTTCAAAAAAGGGAATAATCAAGGTTTTAAACTTTTCACAAAAATATTTTAAGGAAAACTCCAAATTATTTTCGGATACTTCCAAACTTGGTTTTTTGAAATATTTGGTTATAAGAGAAGTGGATGACAAACTCTTGGTTACAATTGTCGCAAGCAAAAAAATTAATTTGTCTGACTATTATCAAAAATTAAATAATACAGTTAATACTCAAGGCTTGTCTTTACTCGTTAGTGATAATTCCAAAGATATAATGTCGGGAAAATACTTTGAATTGTATGGAAAAAATTCGATTGATACTAGTGAATTTGGAATTAATTACAGCATCAATAATTTGTCATTTTTGCAAGTAAACGATATAATAAAAAAAGAACTCTATATGGAAGTTATCAAAAACATTGGGACAAGCAATGTAATTGATGCGTTTAGTGGTGCGGGGCTTATGTCTGCTATAATTGCAAAGGACAAAAATGTAATTGGAATTGAAATAAATAAGTTTGCATCCAGTATCGCTCAAAAATTGAAGGTGACTAATAATATTACGACTCTTACAAATATTTGTGGTGATGCAAACGAAAAGATTAGGGAAGTTTCAAAAGATTTGGGCGATTACACATTGATTCTTGACCCCGCTAGAAGTGGCTGTGGCGAAAAATTGCTACAATTTTTGAAGGATGAAAATAATAATCTTCCAAAACGAATTATTTATGTTTCTTGTAATTTGGCAACTCTTGAAAGAGACTTGAAGTACATGATAAATAATTTTACAATTAATAGCGTCAAAGGATTCGACATGTTTCCACAAACCAAACATATTGAAAGCTTGGTGGTTTTAGATAAAATTCAAAAATAATTTAATAATCGTGATACAAGGTTATTTTAAGATTTTGTAATATAATAGAAAGGTGTTATAATAATCATAGGAGAAAGTATGAAAAAGATTAATTTTGCAATTGAACTTGGAAGCAACATGACATCTATATACAAGGCTGGTGTAGGTGTTGTTTTGCATGACAGGTCGGTTGTTGTGACTGGAATTAAGGGAAAACATGAAGTTGCTGTTGCGGTTGGAAATGATGCGTATACTTCGGGAATGGAGTATAGAAAAATTGTAGATAATGGTCAAATAGATTTTAGTTTGGCTGAAATCTTGCTTGGCGAGTATTTCAAAAAAATAGAAATCACAAAAAGAGACGGAGTTTTGTTTTTGGTGTCGCTAGATAATATGAAATACGTTTCTGAATTTAAAAACTTGGCTTATGCATTGGGTGTTAATTATGTTGAAGTTTTGCCTTCAATTATTGCAACTACATATGGCTTTGAAATTGAAAATTTTAGAAAATCGTTTTTGATTGTAGATATTGGTGTTAACACCGAAATTGCGGTTATAAACAACGGAAGAATTTTGACAGGAGCGACTGTTTATAATGGCGGAAGCAATATTGATAACAAAATTGCAAAGTTTATCTACGATGAAAAATGTATTGAAATAAGCAAAGAAAGTGCCGAAAAAGTAAAAAATGAACTTGCTACTTTGCTTCCAAATGATATAAGGTCAATGACTATTGAAGGATTTATAAAAGACACAACTGAGTATTCAAAAGTAGAAATTAGTAGTAGTGATATTTTTGGAATTGTTGTGTCCGAGTATTCAAATATTGCATCTGCTATTTTGCAAATAATATCTTCACTTGATAGCGAAGTTAATTTGGATATAAAAAGGCATGGAATATATCTATGCGGAGCTTCGAGTAAAATTGCTGGAATAGAAAAGTTCTTAAAAGTAAAACTTGATTTGGAGAGTTTTAGATACAAGCCAAACATTGTAACAATGATTGGCGCTGGTCAAATACTTGATGATGAACAAAACATTGAAAAATTAGTCGCTCAAAATTCGTAGAGTAAAAGTTTTGTATATAAATAATTATTTTTGATATTTAATGTCGATAGTAGCAAAATTTAAAAGTAAAGAAATTTAATTGTCTTTACTTTTTTTTTCAAAAATTATTGAATATACTAAAGTCTTAATTTTGGGTGAGTATATGGCGAGAAAGATTTGTGTAACAAGTGGCAAAGGCGGGGTTGGAAAAACTACTATTGTTGCGTCATTAGGGATGACACTAGCCAAAAATGGCTACAAAACCTTGCTTATAGATATGGATTTTGGACTCAATAACCTGGATGTAATAATGGGAATAGAAAACAAAATTGTCTATGACGTAATTGATGTTTTGGAAGGAAAATGCCAGCCAAAACAGGCATTGATTCAAGATTTTTTGGAAAGCAACTTGTTTATATTTCCAAGCACTCATGGATTTTCGAAAGTTAGATTTGGTGCAAGAGAATTATCTAACATTATAATGCAACTTGATAGTTATTTCGATTATGTTTTGATAGATTGTCCGGCGGGAATTGATGGTGGTTTTAGACGTGCTGTCGATTCGGCTGATGAATATATTGTTGTGACTACTCCACACTTGTCAGCCATTAGAGATGCTGACAAAATTATTAATGTACTCAAAACCAAGCATGTGCCATATCTAATTGTTAATAGGGTTAGGGGTGATTTGGTTTTGGATTCAAAAATGCTTAGTGTAAGTACTATTGCTGAAAGTCTAAGTGCCAAACTCTTGGGCGTTATTCCCGAAGATGATAGTGTGACTCTTCAGTCTTTGTCTGCGGGAGCTTTTGAAAGTGACGCACCTATTCAAATTTCAATGAATATGATTGTTAAAAACTTAAGCGGGGTTGACAACAAAATTTTTGATTGTACAAAAAAGTATCAGGGATTTTTTGGCTCAATTAGAAAAAAATTAAGGGGTAAGGTATGAGAGATTTGGCTAATTTGGAAAATAGATTAAAAAATATTATTGTCGCTGACAAAAAAGAAAATCCAGATAAAATAGAAAGACTTCTAAAATCTGAAATTATTAATGTTCTCAAAAATTATTTTGAAATAACTAGTGAAGATGTGAGTCTTAGTATTTTAATTAATGACGATGGAAAATATGATTTGCAAATCAATGCAATTTCGGGGTTTTTAAAAATTGCTCATACGTTTTAAATTTATATTTGTAATATAAGTCTGTGGACAAGCATATACTCTAATATGGAAAATAAAGTAATGATTTTGTCTATGACAAAAAATGAAATTGTAATAAAATGCAAAAAGAAAAGCAATCACAAAACTATAATCCCTTTTGTAATAGTTTCGTTATTTTTGGTGTGCTTCGCAACTAATAATACGTTGTTTCAAAGTATCAAAACAGATATTATAAAAGTGTTAAATCCCGTAAGTTCACTTTATAGCGATAATAGTGGAGTTGTGTTTACAAATGCTAATGTAATGGAAAAGGATACTTTGAATTTAATCTTGCCAATAAAAGGTGGCATTTATGAAATATTAATGGACGGAACTATTAAATTTACGGTGGGGAATTCTATAATGGTGTCCGCTTGTGAGAGTGGCATGATTTTGAGTGTGACAAAAAGTACTGACGGGGTTAAATGTATTTCCATTAAACACAACAATAATATAGAAACTAGAATTGAAAATGTTGAAATCGTTGGTGTAAAAGAAAATGATATAGTTAAGTCTGGTCAAGACATCGCTACATCAAAAACTGGAAGTAATGTGTATCTCAAAATTTTTCAAAATGACACTCAAATAAGTAATCTAAAAATAAGTAAAAGTAAAATCATATGGGAAAGTTAAAAATTAAATTTCATCCACTTTTTGCTCTGTATGTTTTTGTGTGTATTTACTTTAATTGGTTTAACAAAATTTTCTATTATGTAATAGTTGTAACATTGCATGAATATGGGCATTACTTTTGTGCAAAACATTATGGCTATCAAATGGATTCAATTATCTATTCGCTGAGCGGTGCTGGAATAACTACAAATTCAAGTTTTAAAAGTAAGCATGATATTATCATCTCGCTTTGTGGCCCACTTGTGAATTTAATTTTGATTATTGTTACAATTTGTTTGTGGTGGATATTTCCATTATCTTATCTTTATACATATGATTTTTTGATTTGTAATATTGTTGTAATGATATTCAATTTGTTGCCTTTGTATCCACTTGATGGTGGGAGAATAATTGTTTCCATTCTTTGTCTTAAGGGCAAGGATAGAAATAAGTGTCTTAGAATAAATAAAATAGTTTGTCTGACTTTTGGAATGATATTTTTAGTTTTGTTTTTAATATCTTTATTTTTTAAAACCAACTATAATTTACTAATAACAAGTACGTTTTTGACAATAAACTCCATAACATCTGACAAAAACAAATATTTTGACAAAGTTAAGAGTTTAAATAAAAAATATGATAAACCGCTTGAAGTTAAGGTGTTCAAAGTATCGACGAGCAACAAAAAAGAACTAGTCAAGTATCTAAATCCACATTATTTTTCGGTTTTCAAAAATGAATTTGATGGCAAAACTGAGACAATTAATGAGACCGATTTGTTTGATTAAAATATAAATTCTGATTAAAAGTTTAGATGTAAATATAGTCTTAAATTGATTAAATTTGGACTATATTTTTTTGGCAAAAAGTCTTTGAAAATGTGGATAATTATTGTATACTAATATAGATATTATTTAGTACTAATTGGGACAAAAGATGACAAACAAAAGAATCGTAAACATTAGAATAACTTTTGTAGCATTTATCGGGCTTATGCTCGGTATTCTTTTTGGTTTCAATTGGTATCTACAAACAATACAAACTGCACTTGCGTTTGTGCTACTCATTGGTGTAATACTACTTTGTGTTGCTGTCATTATTTATGCAAGAAAAACAAAAGCATATAATGAAAAATTAGAATACCGAAAGAACATAAGTAAAATTTTGTTAGTGTCTAGTATTGCTTTCTTTGTGACTTTTATTTTAGGAACGATAAGTATCATTTTCCCAGTTAGCAAAGCAACTAATATTAGAGACTTTTATGGAACGGTTAAAGTTGGTGGTGTTGTTTGTGATAACGTAATTACTAGCGATACATCAACTAAGTTTATAATTAAAAATGCTGTAGTTGACACTGGTGAAGAACAAGTTAAGGTTGATTATAAAATTGTAGTGTACACCACAAAAAACTTTGTAGTGAGTTTGGGTGATTATATTGAATTTGAGAGTGAACTTGAGTCATATCATTTGAATACTTCCAAAAGTTCAAGTATTTTTCAAGGTGTTGGATATTCTTGTTATGTAGGGGTAGACAAATTTGAAGTTGAAGCGGGGAAACAAAGTTTCAAAGACATAATCAAAAATTCGACTTATCAAAATTTAATAAGTAATCTAAACTACGATAATGCAAATATTTCGTATGCAATTTTGTTCGGTGACAAGCAGGGGCTAAGTCAAGACTTGTCAGACATGTTTAGTTATGCAGGAATATCTCATATTCTAGCAGTATCGGGTTTGCATATCGGTGTGCTTGTCTCAGCAATTATGTTTATACTCAAGAAAATCAAAATGAACAAGTTTGTAAGACTTGGCATACTTTCTGCAATTCTTATATTTTATTCGTACTTATGCTCATTCACTCCGTCTGTGTGTAGAGCGAGTATAATGGCGATTGTCCTATCTCTTTGTGACATATATCTAATTGAGTATGATAGTCTAAGCTCTCTTAGTATAGCGGGTCTAATTATACTTGCATTTAATCCGTTTGCACTTTTTACTGTTTCATTTCAATTATCTTTTTTGTGTATATTTGCTATTATTTCTCTTGCACCAACACTTTCAAAGATGCTTGAAAAAATTAAACTTCCAAAAGTTCTTGCTAGTTCGCTTGCACTTAGTATTGCAACTAATCTAGCAATCTTGCCAGTCGGTTTTAATAATTTTGCAAAGGTTAGTTTGCTTGGAATAATTACAAACATTTTTGTTCTTCCAATTTTTAGCATAACTTATGTTTTGCTTTTTGGTGTTGCTTTTTTGAGTTTGATTTTGCCTTTTATGGGATTTTTACTCAAAGTTCCCGAATTATTTTTGCATATAATCAAAACAATTGCTGACTATGTTTCAAATATAAAATTTGGCATATTCAAAATTTTTTATGTAAGTTTTTGGACTTTGACATTGATTTTGATTATATCTATAATCCTTCACTTTTTCATGATAAAAAAGTATATTAAATTTGGACTATCTTTTGTGCTAACAGCACTTTTGATAACGCTATTTGTAATGTCATCAATTCCAAATAATTATAGTAATGAAAATTTGATTTTTGTACAGAATTACAAAGGAAATGTTTGTTATTACGTTGAAGACAATGTTGTAACTCTCATTGGTTCAAATATTAAAAATAATAGAGTGGTGACTGAATTAAAACATTTGAATATCAAAAATATTGATAATATAATTGCTTATGATTTACAACTAAATGCACTAAATAATCTAGTAGAAATTTGTAATGATAATAATGTCAAAAATGTCTATGTTCCGTCAGATTTTAATTACTCTGAACTATCCAAAAGAATCACTAATATTAATATATTTGAGTTGAATGTAGAAGTAGGCTCACTCAGACTTGAAACTATTCATTATGATGGATATATTATTGCTGTTTATTTAAAAACAAATTTGGGAACAGTGCTTATTCCTGAAATTAAGCCAAACAAAAAAGAAGCACAATATTTAATGGAAAAATTTTCAGAAGTGGATATACTTTATCTAAACAATACTGAGACAAATCTTGGGGTTTATAATATAGGACACAAACGTCTTATATGTAATAAATCCGACGAGCCGGATGTAATTAGTCTTGACAAAATTAGTTTTTATATATTAAATAAAGATAAAGAAGGATTCGCATTATGAAATTTGAAGAATTAAAAAATAACTTAAAATTAAAAATAGAACCTGCATATTTGCTTGTGGGTGTTGATGAGTTTTTGCTCACTTCGGCATATAATCTTATAGTTAAATATTCGGGCATGCAAATGGAAGATTTAAACCTAATTAAATTTGGTGAAGGCGTAATTGATATGAAAGATGTCGTTCGAGCCTTGAATACTCTTCCTGTATTTTGCGATAAAAAGATAGTTTATTTGGATATTAGAATGTCAAAACTGAATGAACTCAAAAATATCAAAGACTTGCAAGAATATCTTGAACATCCAAATATGTCGAGTGTGCTTATTGTTAACTTGGGAAGCAACGACATCAAGTTTGTAGACAAAAATATAGAAAATGTTGATTGTAATAGACTTGGAATTAATATTGTATCTTTGAAAATTAAACAAATTGCAAATAAGTCAGGCAAAAATATTTCGGATGAAACTATTAAACTTTTGTACGATTATACTTTGGGTGACTTGGCAAAAATTACTGTTGAATTAAATAAACTAATCTCATATGTGGGTGACAAAAATAGCATTGACATAAGCGATGTAAAAGAATTAGTTACTCCAAGTCTTGAGTATCAAGTATTTGAGTTAACAGATGCACTTGCAAAAAAGAATAGCCTAAGAGTTTATCAAATAATAGGCGATATGAAGTCAAAGAAAGACGAGTTTAGAACATTGCCTGCCATAATTTTTTCGCATTTCAGAAGACTATTTATGGTGGCACTTAATCAAGAAAAAAGTAGATTGGAACTATCAAAACTTCTTGGTGTCAAAGAGTATGCTGTCAAAATGAGCATGCAACAAGCGGGATTGTTTTCCAAGTCGCAACTCAAAAAAATTAATGAACTTTTGTCTCAAGTGGATTTTGATTTGAAACAAAGCAATATGAGTATTGATAATGCAGTTGGTCTAATTGTTCTCAAAATTTTGAATATCTAATATTTAAAAATCAGCAATTAAAAACATTATTATTAATTTTTATATGTGTATTTTGATTTGCTATTTAAAAAAAGATTTTATATAATAAAAATATAGGAGATTTATGGAAAATAACAATAATATTAATTTGGATAATCAATCAAAAAATGATTCCACTAACGAAAATCAAAATTTTAAGTTAGAAAATACAAGTGAAAATGTATCAAATAGTAATCAAAAAGATGTAAAATTAGATAATGCTATATCAAAAGATTTAAAATCAGATACAAATACTCCATTTGTTGAAACCCCAGCAAAAGTATTGACATCAATGTATTTTTCTAGGTTTGCAATTATTCTTTCAAATCTATCTTTGGTCTGTGTAATTTTAAGTTTTGCATCTGCTGTTACAGTTATGATAAGTTGGCTTGTCTGGCTTGTTGGACTATCTTTAATTGCTGTGACACTGGGAATTATTCTACTTATGTTTCCGGGATACTGGGATGGACTTATGAATAGTTCCGAAGTGCTTAGCAAGGTTTCTGCCTTTTTGATGCAGTACTGGCCTATTATTTCGGGGTTAGGTGTAATTAGTGCAATTGTATCAATTGTTTTGCTCGCTTGTGACAAAACAAAAAACCACACTGCAAGAATTGTATTTTCGTCAATAGTTTTGGCACTAATGGTTGTTGCGGTTATAGTTTTGATTGCCGAAGGGGGTAGAGCATGAATACATTAAATCTAAAAATTTCTGGTTGCCCCAAAGGTCAAGCAACAGTGCTTGTAGATAACAAAAAATTGAAAATGAAACGAAATGATTATGGCAATATGGAAGGAACTTTCCAAACAGACAAATCTAGTGTGGAAATTTCTGTGTATAAGTATCTTGAAATAAACGGGAAACTTTGGGCGCTTATGTCTCTAATATTCTTTGTAATCAGCCTATTTGGAATATTAGAGCCTAGATACGACAAACATTGTATTGTCTATGCCTACAAAATCAAAGTTGACTTGAATGAAACTAGCGAAGTTAAACTCGCACTCAATGGCTATTCAAATAATGGTCGTGCATTTGAAATATCTACAGAATGTCAAAACCAAGAACTTACAAACATTTATTATGTTGATAACAAAGCTAAAAAACGTCTTAAGATTATGAAAGTAGTTAAGATTTTTATGTGGATTGGACTGATTGTGGGTATTATAGTTGCAATTGCAAAAATGATAGGATAAAGGTGAAATTATGAAAGTATATATCAAAAATAAATTTATGTCTTTAGGTGGAAGTTCGACAGTGGTTGACGAAAACAAACAATCACTTTACAAAGTCAAAGGCAAAATTATTAGCATTACACGAAAGAAAAAAATTAAAGATATGTCAGGGAAAACGCTATTTACAGTTAGAAATAAATGGCTAAATTTCTTTACGCACAAAGCATTTATTTATGACGAAAACAAGAAAAAAATCGCCACAGTCAAAGATAAATGGATGAATGTAAAACAAGAATATTTTATCGAAGGACTTGGTGATGAAATCAAAATCGAAGGCGGATTTTTCTCGCTTACTTGTCAAATACTCAAAAATGGTGTAGTTATCGGAACTATCAGAAGAAAGATAGATTTGTTTGTAGATAGTTTTGAACTTGAAGCAGACGAAAAAGATATTCCTTTCTTAATTGCGCTTGTTATTGCAATAGATAATATTGTAGACAAAAAACATAAATCATAAAAACTTAAAAGCAAATATTTAATTCTGTTAGATTTTGTAATTTGACAGAATTAAATATTTGCATTTTTTTGTTTTTTGCAATAAAATATTATGAGATTAAAATTAATCTCGCAGATGATACTTGTATAAATTGTTTTGTATTAAAAGGAGAAAGTATGGACAAAAAGCAAAATAATTTTCCAATTGAATTTAATAGTATGTTTAGAGAATATGATATTAGGGGTAGAGTAAACGACACCGAAATGTGTCCCGAAAATGTTTATAGAATAGTTAAGGCATATTGCAAATATTTACAAAAAAGAAACATTACAAAAGCGGTTGTGGGATATGACAATAGAGATTGTTCTGTTGCACTTGCAAATTCTGCAATAAAAGCGCTAAGAGAAGCTGGAATTGATGTTTACTTTATTGGACTAACACTTACACCAATCGTTTATTGGGCTCAGTATTTTTTCAAATCCGAAGGTGCTGTTATGATTACTGCTAGTCATAATCCAAATGGCTGGTCGGGATTTAAACTTGCAAAAGGATATTCCAAAACTCTTGAGTCTTTTGATATAGTTGAAGTTTTCAATTATTTGGACGAAGAATTGGATATTAAACCTACAAAACTAGGCAATCTTGTAGAACAAAATGTAAGAGATGAATACATAAGTGATGTTGTAAGCAAAATCAAAATGGGCGATAGAAAAATCAAAGTCGTGACCGAAGGTGCAAATGGTGGTGCGGGACTATTTATGAATGAAGTCTTTGAAAGAATAGGATGTCTTACATTCCAACTAAATGCAGAGCCGGATGTAACCTATCCAAAATATTTTCCAAATCCTTCTAATATAGATGCAAGAAAATCTATGATAGAAATGGTGAAACATCCATATGTTAAGGCTGATTTAGGAGTATTCCTAGACGGAGACGGAGATAGAATAGGGGTTGTAGACAACAACGGAAATAATATTTGGAGCGATATGATTTTGGCAATTCTTTCAAAACAATTGCTAAAGAAAAAAGGCAATGCAAAGATTGTCTATGATGTTAAATGCTCCAAGGCTTTGGAAGAAGTAATTTTGAAATACGGCGGAACGCCAATAATGTGGAAGACAGGTCATTCATACATCAAAGCAAAAATGCACGAAGTTGGGGCTGACTTGGCAGGGGAAAGAAGCGGACACATTTTTGTTGGCGGAGATGACTATTATGCATTTGATGATGCTGTATTTGTTGCAGCAAAACTTATTGAATATTTGTCGTGGTCAAAAAAGTCTTTGGCGGAAGAAATTGATGAATTTCCAAAGTATGTAACAACTCCTGAAATAAAAGCTTCTTGTAAAGATGAATTAAAATATGGAGTAATTGACAAAGTTACCGAGACTTTTAAATCCATGTTCCCAAACAAGGTTTGTGATATTAATGGCGCAAGAGTGCAATTTGAAAATGGTTGGGGGCTAATTAGGGCTTCGTCAAACTTGCCTGAAGTAGTAATTATTATAGAAGCGGATACTATGGAACACGTCAAAGAAATTCGAAAGATATTCAAACACGTTCTCAAAAATTATCCAGAGATTAGTAGTAATTGGGATAATGATATTGAATAAAAAAAGCGAACCAAATTTTTGGTTCGTTTTTTTTTTAATTATTCAGCTTTCTTAGTAGCTTTTTTTGTAGTAGTTTTCTTTTCTACTTTTTTGTCTTCGTCAGTAGCTTTTTTAGTTGTAGTTTTTCTTGTTGTTTTCTTTTCAGCTTTAACTTCTGCAACTGGTTCAGTTTTTTCTTCTGCTTTTTCAACTTTTTCTTCAACTTTGGTTTCTACTTTAACTTCGCTAGCTTTTGCTTTGTAAAGAGCTTCGGCAAGTCTACCAATCTTTCTGCTAGCATTGTTTTTGTGGATTACACCTTTGCTACAAGCACTGTCGATATAAGAATAAACTTCTTTGCTAAACTTTTCTGCTTCAGCAACTTTGCCTTCTTCAAGTAGTTTTCTGAACTTTTTGATTTGAGTTGCAATAGTAGCTTTTACAAATTTGTTTTCTTCTCTTCTTCTTTGAATTGTATTAATTCTCTTTTTTGCTGATTTAATATTAGCCATTATTTTCTCCTTGATTTTTAAACTTATAATTGAAATCTGCACTATTTTAGCATAATTTTTTTGAAAAATCAAGAACTATTTTGCATTTATTGTATTTATTTTGAAAATAGTATCAAAAAAAATCTAAAATTAATTTAATATGAGTTAAAAATAAGATTGCAAAAATATATTTTTTAAAAAACTCGTCAATAATTATTTTATGAAAAAGAAAATTTATTCGGATATAATTTTTGATTTAATTCACAGATACAATATTGAAAGTGATGACGACTTTGAGAGTACAAAAAAATCTTTTGGAAATATTAATTTGGAAAGTTACGATGTTACATCGGAATTTCAATCAAAAAAATTAAACAAGGAAATTGGAAAGTATAGACTACTGAGTGTTCCAAATCCACTTGAAATTAGCCATTCTGAGATGACTAGGATTAAAAATGTACTCAAAGATATTTTGTGCGAACTTTTGGGGAAGATATCTAGCAAAGATAGAATTTTGGTGGTGGGGTTAGGCAATAGACACATAAGTGCGGATAGTCTTGGCACAAAGGTTATCAAAAACATAAATATAACCTTTGGTGGACACTTTCCAAAAGTTATGGCAATTTGTCCGTCAGTGCTAGGGTTAACGGGAATTGAGACTTTTGATATAGTCAAAGGTGTAATAGATAATGTCAAACCCACGCATATAATTTTTGTAGATAGTCTATGTGCAAGTGATATTAGTAGACTTGGAAAGTCGATACAACTAACTAATACTGGCATATGTCCGGGTAGTGGGATTGGAAACAGGCGAAAGTGTTTGGACTCATCCATGGCAAAATATGTTGTATCTATTGGAGTTCCATTGCTTATATATGCAAATACATTTGTTGAAAGTAGTATGGAAAAGTATAGGATAAATCACTCTAGGTTGAATAGTATTATGCAAAAGACAAAAAAATACGAAAATAACACAGATTTTGTCGATTTTATAAGCGATTTAAAAGACTGTATTGATGATTCAATGGATGACATAATAGTATCACTCAAAGACATTGAAGAATGTGTGGATATTCTCTCTAAAATTATATCTGAAGCAATTAACTTAAGTCTAGGTGTAAACGTATTAAATTATTAATAGTTTCATAAAATAAATTATGAAAAAATTAATGTGGGGAAGTTTGATTGTAATTGCAATTGTATGTATTGCAATACTTTTTGTTTTTGTTAGATTTCCTACACGATATTCAAATTATATTAACAAGTACTCAAGCGAATATAATGTGCCAAAAGACATGGTTGCTAGTGTTATAAATATTGAGAGTGGATATGATTCAAATGCTATATCTTCGGCTGGAGCATGTGGACTTATGCAGATTATGCCATCAACCGCTTTTGATATGGCGAGTAGGCTCAAAATAGATATTTCCTATGATGATTTATTCGACCCAGAAATTAATATCCAACTTGGATGCTATTATCTTAGATATTTGCTAGATATGTTTAACGGAAACAAAATAAATACTCTATCTGCATATAATTGGGGACTAAGTAGTGTAAAGAATTGGATTGCAAGCGGAAATGTTGATGAAAATGGGAATGTCATAAATATCCCAGCACTTGAAACTCAAAATTATCTCAAAAAGTATAGTACTAACGAATTTGTGTACAAAAATATTTTGAAATTTAAGTAATCTATTTTTATTAGAACAATTGACAACACACTTTTGCTTTGTTAATATATTAAAGTAAAAAAATATATTAATATCTTTAATAGGGTAGAATACTATCCTTGAGAAAAAATAAGGACGGATAAAAATGCAAGAAGAAAATCTATACAAAGAAGTAGATATAAGAGCAAAAAAGATTTCAGATTTGAAGGCAATGGGAATTAATCCATATGCTGACAAATTTGATTGTAGCAATACTATCTTGGAAGCAAGAAGTTTGCCAATGGATACCAAAGTAAGTATCGCTGGAAGAATAACATTCAGACGTGCTTTTGGAAAGTTTATGTTTATTCAACTAAGTGATATTTATGCCAAAATTCAAGTATCTCTAAGTGTTAACGAAATTCCCGAAGAAGAATACAAGTTCTTCAAAGACTATGTAGATATTGCGGATTTTGTAGGAATTGAAGGTGAGATTTATACAACTCAAACGGGGGAAATCACTGTTAGAGCAAGAAAGTATAAATTACTAAGCAAAGCAATGCTTCCTTTGCCAGAAAAATTCCACGGACTTCAAGACATTGAGACTAGATACAGACAAAGATATTTGGATTTGATTACTAACGAAGATACAAGAAAAGTATTCTTAGGACGTAGCAAAATAGTTTCGACTATTAGAAGATATTTGGAAGACAATGGATTTATTGAAATTGAGTCTCCAATTTTGCAAACAGCAGTTTCTGGAGCGTCGGCAAAACCTTTCTTTACTCACCACAATGCACTTGACTTGGATTGTAACTTAAGAATTGCCTTTGAAACTTGGCTAAAACAAGCAGTTGCTGGTGGAATTACTAAGGTGTTTGAACTTGGCAAAGACTTCAGAAACGAAGGAATGGATGCTACTCACTTGCAAGAATTTACACAAGTTGAATGGTATGCAGGATATTGGGATTATGAAAAGAATGTAGTATTTTTCAAAAATCTCGTTCAAAAACTTTTGATGGACACTTTGGGAACACTCAAAATTAATTATCAAGGACATGAAATTGATTTTGGTGGAGAGTGGAAGCGAATTAACTATGTCGAAGAAATGAATAGAATTTTAGGATTTGAATTCTTGGATATTGAAGATTTGGATGAGTTTAAACAAAAAGTTGTTGACAAGAGATTGTTTACAAAGGCTGATTTGGAAGAATGTAAGTCAGTAAGAACTTTGATAGACTATATTTACAAGAGAAAAATTAGAGAAGATATTGTAGAACCTACAATTCTATACAACTACCCAGCAGTTCTCAAGACTTTGGCACGTAGAAATGACAAAGATAATAGAGTTACAGATGTATTCCAAGTAGTAGTTTGTGGTGCGGAGATTTGTAACGCATACTCTGAACTTGTTGACCCAGTAATTCAAAGAGAAACTTTGATGCAACAACTCAAAGAAAAAGCAAATGGTGACGAAGAAACAATGGATTTGGATGAAAGTTTCCTAAAATCTATGGAACATGGAATGCCACCAATGAGCGGACTAGGATTTGGAATTGACAGATTTATTATGCTTATTTATGATTTGCCAAATATTAGAGATGCTGTAATGTTCCCTATAATGAAATAATGGAGAAAATATGAGTTTGTTTTTTGTGGATAGTGCTAGTGATTTGAGCGTTATGGACGCCAAAAAACTTGGCATTGAAATGATAAATTTGCCTTATAAAAAAGAAAGCGAGAGATGTGAGTTTGACGAAAACTTTGATTTTGTCAAATTCTATTCTAAGCACAAGAAGGGAATTGATATATCTTATCAACCACTTTCAAAAAAAGAATATTTGAAGATTTTTGAACCATGTCTAAAACAAGGTGACGATGTTGTTTATGTGGCTTCTAGTGAAAATATTATAAGTCAAAAAAACTTGAATGATTGTGTAAATGAATTGACTCAAAAATATCCCGAAAGGAAATTTAAGATTATTGATTCAAAAAGCATTTCAATTGGTCAAGGATTAGTTTCATATGCTTGTGCAATGCTATATAGACATGGCGATGATGCAGAAACGATTTATAACAAATCTTTTGATATAAGAAACGAATATGCTATGTATTTTTCGTGTGATAGTCTTGAAAGATTGCTGGATAATTCTATTATTTCGAATACACAATCAGTAGGCACTGCACTTAATATCAAGCCAATTATGGCTATAAATATAGATGGAAACACCGAAATAATTGACAAAGTTAGCGGAAAGAAGAAGGCAGTTTCAAAACTACTTGAACTACTTAGACAAACGGGAGAAAATGTAGCAGATTATCCAATTGGTGTTGTTTATTCAAACGATGAGTCATCTGCCTTGGAACTTTGTGAAAAAATCAAAGAATACTATGGTCAAGATGTTCAGATAATTTGCAATCGAATGACTCCTAGCAATGTAGGTGTCTTGGGTGGCGGAATGTTGGGAATATCTTTTCACGTTCACAGAAAAATTCACTAATTAGGGGAGTTTGCAATGTCAAATTCAAAAGAAAAATTCAAAGAGATTTTTGAAAAAAATATAACTCGTGACGGAGCAAAAGAATTGCTTGAATTTTTGGAAAAATCAGATTTCTTTGTTGCTCCAGCAAGCACACAATTTCATAGTGCCTACGAAGGTGGACTTTGTGACCACTCGATTAATGTATATAATAGATTTTTGAATTCTGTCAAAAATGAATATGGCGAAAAGTATTTGGACGTAGTTTCAAACGAAACAATTGCCATTTGTGGACTTTTGCATGATATATGCAAAGTGGATACTTTCAAATCTGATTTTAAGAACAAAAAAGTCGACGGAAACTGGGTTCAAGTTCCATATTACACAGTTGAAGATAGTTTGCCTTATGGTCATGGCGAAAAATCTGTTTATATAATTTCGGGGTTTATGAAACTCACAAGGGAAGAAGCTATGATAATCAACTGGCATATGGGTGGCTTTGATGCGAGAGTTAGGGGTGGAGCATATGGACTCAGTGAAGCTTATTACAAATACCCGCTAGCAGTTATATTCCATACTTGTGATATGCTTGCAACATATTTGGATGAAACAAAATAAAAAATGTGAAGTGAATCTTGATAATTATTTTCCCGGTTCACTTCATTTTTATTATCTATTTGATTTTAAGGAAATAAATTTATGAAAAAGGCTTTGAAATTCATTTTTAGTAGATTTACTATGGTGGCAATTGCTATTATTCTCCAATTTATGCTTTGGATTTTTATTCCCGTGCTTGTAAATAATAGATACCCAAACGCATTGATTTCAATAAACCTTATAATTGCAATATTGGCATTGCTTCTAATTATTTGGATAATTAATAGCGATATGAAAATAGAATGTCAACTGCCACTAATAATTCTATGTATTCTAACTCCTGCATTAGGGGTGGTGTTCTGTGCAATATTTGTTAGGGTTAAAATCCCTAAGAAAATAAAAAGATATTTTAATAAAACAATTCATCAAACAAAAGTTGCAAATACAACGGATGAAAACTATTCTGAGAACTTAAAGCAAAAATTGGATGGCTATTATAATCAATTTAATTATTTGAATAACACCGCCAATCTTAAAAGTTATGAAAACACAAATGTGGTTTTCTTTGATGAAGGAAAGAAGTTTTTTGACGATTTGTTGATTGAACTGAATAAAGCAGAAAAGTTTATTTTTATGGAGTACTTTATACTTGAAAAGGGGAAAATTTGGAATTCAATTCATGAAGTTCTCAAAGCAAAGGCGAAAGATGGCATAAAAGTTAGACTTATGTATGACGATTTGGGAACAATATCCAGACTTCCTTCAAATTTTTATAAAAAACTAAGAAAAGAAGGAATTGAGTGTGTAAAGTTTAATGAATATTCGCAATTTGCATCAGCACTATATAACAATCGTGACCACAGAAAAATAACAGTGATTGACGGGAAAGTTGGATACATGGGTGGAATTAATATTGCAGATGAGTATGCTAATATTAATTGTTCTTATGGTTTTTGGAAAGATTCGGCAGTTAAACTTATAGGCGATGGAGTCAATGGTTTGACTTGTATACTACTACAATTATATGGGATTCAAACGGGGAATATAGAGAATTATTCGGATTACTTTGTAAAGAACAGCCAAAAAGCACAAGGGGTTGTTTGTCCTTTTGGCGATGGTCCAAAATATTTTTATGGTGAGCATATTGGCGAAAATTTGTATATTAATCTAATTAGCCAAGCAAAGAAAACAATTTTTATAACAACACCTTATTTAATTATAGATAGTGAACTTAGAAATGCACTTATAAATGCAAGCAAACGTGGTGTTGATGTTAGAATTGTAACTCCGCATATTCCAGATAAAAAAGCAATTTTTAGTGTTACTAGGAGTAATTATAAGATTCTTCAAAATAGCGGAATCAAAATATTTGAGTTCAAAAAGGGATTTATTCATTCAAAACAAATTTTGATAGATAATGAGTTAGCCATTGTAGGAACTATAAATTTGGATTATCGAAGTATGATACATCATTATGAATGTGGAGTTCTTATGTACAAAACATCTTGCATAAAAGATATTGAAAAAGATTTTGATAACCTATTTGAAAATTCAATAGATATGAAAGATTTTAAACAAATGTGGTTAGCAAAAATATTCTGTGCTTTAATTAAATTATTTACACCTTTGTTTTAAATAAATTTAGAGACATTAATTGTCTCTTTTTTATTTGTTATATTAATATAAACTATATATACATATATATATTAATAAATAACAAAATACTTTTGTTTTTGTAATATTTTGATAATAAAAAATGACTTCCCATAAAATCAGTATAGTTATGTTTATATAACCGAATTCCGACCATTTCCGACCTTTTTGGAGTGAAATTTTGAAAAATTTAAAATATTTTGGAAAATATTTCCAAATAATGTAAAATTCCGTTGTGCTTTTTGTAAATAACTGATAGAGTGGAATTACTTTCGACCAAATCAGAATCGAAAAGTAAAATAAAAAGGGTAAGGAAAAGAAACATGGAAGAATTTAATCTTAAATCTGAAAATTTTATAAAGGGGAGTGACAAAAATTTGGACAAGAAAGTTGTAGACATTTTGTTAAGTCTCGGCATATCACCAAACTTACAAGGCTACGCATTTTTGAAAGAAAGTATCAAACTTGCAATTTACAATCCGTCATATGTTGGTGCTATAACAAAAATTATGTATCCTACAATTGCTAGCAAATTCAAAACTACCGCTTGTAGAGTTGAAAGGTCAATAAGACATGCGTTGGACGTATCTTATATGAAAGGAAAAATATACAATATTAACGAAATTTTTGGACTTAAGATTTTGGAAGAAAATGAAAAGCCTACAAATTCGGAATTTGTAGCACTCATTGCAGATAGACTTGCCTTAGACCTTAACTAAATAAATTATATATCTTATTTTAGATGATTGACAAAAAAATACTAATTTGCTATAATCTTAAATCATGTACAATAGTTTAATATTGTACTCTTGGGAGACTTTATGGAGAGAATTAGAATTAAAGATTTAGAATATGACAAAGTTAGCAAAATAAGTGGTTTTGTTGAAAAATTAAAAGATACAAAATACATGGTTTTTGTAATTTTGAGAGATATTAGCGGTGAGACTCAAGTATCTATTGACAAAGCAACTCAAAGCGAAATGGCAAGCGAAGTTTTGAAGGCTATTGAAGGCTCAGTTGTATCATTTTGGGGTACTTTGAAAAAGAGTGATTTCGTCAAGAAATATGGCTGTGAATTTTTGCCTGAAAGATTACATATTGAGAGTATTGCTGAGCCATCACCAATAACCGAAGAAGCAAATATTGACCAAAAAATTAATTATAGATGGCTTGACCTTAGAACTAAGAAAAACACTCTTATATTTGAAGTTCAAACTTGTTTGGTTAATTCGTTTAGAGAATATTTGCTCAAAAAAGATTTTTTGGAAATACACACACCAAAACTTATTGGAACTGCATCAGAGAGCGGTTCGGATGTATTTGAACTCAAATATTTTGATAGAAAAGCGTATCTTGCTCAAAGTCCACAATTTTATAAACAAATGGCAATGGCTGCTGGTTTTGACAAAATATTTGAAGTAGGCCCAGTATTTAGAGCCGAAAAATCTTATACAAACAAGCATGCAACAGAGTTTACTGGCTTTGATTTGGAGTTAAGTTATATTGACGATTTTTATGATGTAGTAAAAGTTGAAGAAGAAATGCTAGTTTATGCACTTAAGAATGTAAAAGAAAAATATGGCGACAGAATCAAAGAATTATATGGCTTGGATGTTGTCGTTCCAGACAAAGCATTCCCAGTTATGAAACTAGCCGATGTTTACAAGGAACTTGAGAGTAGATATGGCTACAAAGTTCCTGAGAGTGAATTAGGGGATTTGACAACCGAAGCCGAAAAACTATGCAAGAATTTGTCTCAAGACAAGTTTGGTTCGGAATTCTTGGTTATAACAGACTATAGTGCTGAAAAAAGAGCATTCTATCACATGAGAAAGAATGGTGTGCCACAAGGTTACGACTTGATTTGGAAAGGCTGTGAAATTACAACAGGTGCGCAAAGAGAACATAGATTTAATGAACTCAAAGCACAAGCGGAAGAAAAAGGACTTGCAAAGGACGTTGAATTTTATATGCAATTCTTCAAATATGGTTGTCCACCACATGGCGGATTTGGACTAGGTGTAGATAGACTTACAATGATATTACTTGGACTTTCTATCAAAGAAGTTATGTTTATATTCCGTGGGCCAAATAGACTAAATCCTTAAGTATTAGATTTTGTTAATTTATCTGTTTGGGGACTCAAAAACTTAATAATTTTGAAAACACATAAAAATTGTTAAAAAATTATTGCAAAATTTAAATTAATATGATATTATATTCTCGTTGTTAGGTTATTTACAACGAGAATTTAAGCCGAAGTGGCGGAACGGCAGACGCACACGACTCAAAATCGTGCGGGAAACCATGTGGGTTCAAATCCCACCTTCGGCACCAGTATTTTAGTATCCCAAAGTGGATACTATTTTTTTTGGTTATTATATGTACTATTCGTTTTTAGGTGGGTCCCTACGGGTCGTCCTGTCGGACCCAGACCGCAACGGGGTTGCTCCCGGCTTTGGCTAGGGATGTGACCACAGGCACATCCCTTTAACGCGTCGCCCCTTCGGCACCAAAAAAATGCAAGTCGTATAGACTTGCTTTTTTGTTGCCTTGGTGGGATAGTGGGCTTACAGCCCACTCGAATAACAATGTTATTCGTTGAACCCGGTAGTCGTGAGCAATTGGGAGTGCGAGCACTCCGCTCACGACAAATACTCGCTTATGCTCGTATTGAAAAAATTTATTTTAAAATAATTGATGTGGATGTATATAAATGATAGGGCTTTCCTTGACAATTGTGTTATAAAAATATACAATAATGCTAACTTAAACTTTAAGGAGCAAATTATGTTTTGTACTCATTGTGGAAAGGAAATAAACGATGATGCTATTGTATGTGTTCATTGTGGGTGTGCAGTCGGAACATCTCAAACTGGTGGAATGAAAGTTGGAAAGTCTGGAAAATCTAAAATGGTCGCTGGACTTCTTGGAATTTTGCTTGGAGATTTTGGTGTCCATGATTTTTATATGGGAAACATTGGTGCTGGGATTGCGAGTGTATTGTTCTTTTGGACGGGTATACCGGGAATAATTGGTCTCATCAAAGGCATAATTTATCTTTGCGAAACCGACGAGCAATTTGAATCAAGATTTAATAAATAATTAATTTCACTCTTTTTTAGGTCTAATTATGACTTAATAAAGAGTGATTTTTTGTGTGCTTAAACAATTGAAAAATATTTAAATTTATGCTAAAATAAATTGAATTTAGGAGACTTGTATGAATATTAAAAAAATTATTTCGGATAATATTAAGTTAGAAAATTGTGATGTCGATTTTTTGGGATTGGTGAGCGACACTGCCGACAAAAAAATGGGCGATTTTAGTGTTGCGTGTTTTTCGCTTGCAAAAGTATTGCGTAAATCTCCTATGCAAATTGCCGAAGACATCAAAAATAATTTTCCAAATCTTGATATAATCGACCACATTGAAGTTGTTAATGGATATGTAAACTTTTTTGTAAACAAAAATATGTGTGTCAAAAATATATTGGAAGAAATTTCTTCGGGTGCTAGTTTTGAAAAAGATAATAAGTATGTAGGCAAAACTGTTTGCTTTGATTATAGTTCCGTAAATCTTGCAAAATATATGCACATAGGACATTTGTCTACAACCATGATAGGCGAAAGTTTGGCAAGAATTTATGAGTCTCTCGGTTTTAAGTCAATTAGAATTAATTATATTGGCGATTATGGAACTCCTTTTGGAAAAATGATTTATGCTCATCTAAATTTTGGGAGTGAAGAAGAATTAAATGCTCGTGGTGTAGACTATTTGCAAGATATGTATGTTAAATTTTGCAAATTAGCCGAAGAAGATTCTAGTTTGGAAGAGCAAGCAAGAATTTACTTCAAAAAGATTTGCGATAAAGACGAAGTTATCTATCCAATATTCTTAAAAATTATTGAAATTTCCAAAATTTCCGCAAAGAATATCCTAGACAAACTAGATGTGCATTTTGATTCGTGGAAGGGCGAATATTCATATAGCGGGGAACTAAACAATGTTCTTGATTTGCTTAAATCCAAAAACTTGTTAGAAGATAGCCAAGGGGCAAAGATTGTAAATTTGGATAAGTACAACCTAGGTGCTTGTTTAATTCAAAAGTCTGATGGCACTAGTATTTATGCTACAAGAGATATTGCTGCTGTACTAGATAGATATAATACATACAAGTTTGACAAAATGATATACGTAACAGCAGTTCAACAAAAATTGCATTTTGAACAAGTATTTAAAGTTATGGAACTAGTAGATTCAAGTTTCAAAGACAAACTTCAACATGTTTACTATGGAATGTTTTCTTTGCCAACTGGAAAGATTGCATCAAGAAAGGGGAAACAAGCAGTTTTAGTTGACCTTATGGATTATGCTTTGCAAAAAACAACAGATATAATAAGCGCTCGTCCTTACTCCGAAGACAAGAAAAAAGAAATTGCCAAAAAGATTGCATTTAGTGCTTTGAAATTTACTCCGCTCAAAAACGAGAGAATAAAAGACACTGTCTTTGATGTTGAAAATGCTTTTAGTTTTGACGGGGATACATCGGCATATTTGCAATATACATATGCTAGAATATGTAGCATAATTAGAAAAGCAGGTATAACTAATTTTGAAAATATTAATTACTCAAAATTAAATGTGGAAAGTATTTGTAATTTGGTCTTGGAATTAAACAACTATAAGGCAATTGTTACAAAAGCAATGGAACAAAACGAGCCTAGTATAATTTCAAAGTACACTTTGGATATTTGCAAACAATTTAATAAATTTTATACAACCGAAAAAGTTGTAACAGATGACTTGGAAAGCACAACTGCAAAAATATATGTTTTGCAAAATCTAAAAACAGTTTTGGAAAAACTATTTAATCTAATCTGTATAGATACAGTTGAAGAAATGTAAAAAAATAACTTAGTGATGAAATACTCACTAAGTTATTTTTTTATGACTGCTCAATATATTGATATTTTGCAAAAACTTTGTAATCGTTATTTATTTTGATAGTAACGACATAGCCTTTTTCGTTGGCTTGAAGAGTATAAGCCCCAGATTCCTTGAGACCTTCTTCGGTGTCGGCTAGGGTAATTACTGTTTCGTCTTGTTTGTAATATCCGCTGTCCAAAACTTCGTTATTGTCGTTTTTGGTAGTGTATTTGTTGTCTGTTCCAAAAGTTGTAAATCTTTTGTTTCTGCCATTTCTAGTTTTTAGCACACTTAGTAGTTCGGCTTCGTTTTCGACTTGGAATTCTTCAAATACTTTGGATTTGCCTTCATTATCCGCCATTCCCCAGTCAATAGATACACTATCGTATTTGAAAGTCTTTCCCGAAACTTGCATAGTGTTGCATGCTGTAAGGAAAAGTAAACATATAAGTAAAATGGCTAAATATTTGGTTTTTTTGATAATTTGCATAGT
Source organism: uncultured Clostridia bacterium (assembly GCA_934754475.1). Lineage (GTDB taxonomy): Bacteria > Bacillota > Clostridia > Christensenellales > UBA1242 > UBA11490. The sequence continues at coordinate 136,178 of CAKVHV010000001.1, forward strand.
ATCTCCTTTGGTGGTTTTTTATATATTAACAAAATCATCTAATTTAGTCAGTTAATATTTACTAAGAATAAAAACTAAAAAGCAATCTTTTTGTCTAATTATAAAATTTAAAAAAATTTGAATTTAATCACGAATAAGAAAGTAGAACAAAATATCCAAATTGAAGTTAAATATGTAAGATGCTTCAAAACTAAAACGTATTAAATTTAAATAGTTTCAAAAAGAATTAATATGCTAATTTGGTCAAATAATTAATAGGGTTTTGCTTTGAGAAATGCTTAAGATGTAGTAAACTAATTATAGGAGAATAATATGGATAAGTTTGTAATTATTGACGGAAATAATCTTATGTATAGAGCATTCTATGCATTGCCACAGTTATCCAATTTTGATGGCGAAATTAGTAATGCGGTATTTGGTTTTGCAAATATGCTTGTTAAGTGTATCAATGAAATTAGACCTAAATATATTGCAGTTTGTTTTGATGTGGCAAAAAAGAATTTTAGACATGAAAAATTTGCTGATTACAAGGGTACTAGAAAACCGACTCCAGATGAACTCAAATCTCAATTTCCAATAGCAAAGGATATGCTCAAAAAAATGAATATCCAAGTTGTCGAAAAAGACGGGCTAGAAGCGGATGACTTGATGGGATGTTTGAGTAGACAATTTGGTACCGAAAATATCATTGTCTCTGCCGATAGAGATACTTTCCAATTAATTAATTCTAATACAAGTGTGTGTTTTCCTAAAAAGGGAATTACCGAAACAATTAACTTGAATTTAAACAATCTCAAAGAATTTTATGGTGTAGAGCCTGACCAAGTAGTTGATTTAAAAAGTCTAATGGGTGATGCATCGGATAATATCCCAGGTGTGAGTGGAATAGGCGAAAAGACAGCACTTAATCTGATTACTAAATATGGAACTTTGGATAATGTCTACGAGCATATTGAAGAAATTACTGGAAAACAAAAAATAAATCTGATTAATTGCAAAGAACAAGCTTATATGTCTAAGTGGCTTGCACAAATTGTTGTAGACGAAAAACTTGATTACAAATTATCTGATTTTGAATATACCTATCCATTTGGAAGTGATGTCAAAGAATTATTTAAACATTATCAATTTAATTCACTTCTCAAAAGAGACGAAATTTTTGATAATACTATTGTTACTCAAAAACAAGAAGTGCCAATAATTATTGTTGACAACGACGACAAACTACAAGACCTTATTGATGTTTTGGAAAAATCAAAAGAAATTGCCATTTATATGGATAGGGAAACAGCAAATATTTATGCTGGCAGTGAATACAAGATTTGCACCGGACAGGACTTACTTAGTACGGGAGTTAACTTTGAGTACTTTTTGAAACTACTTAAACCAATTTTGGAAGCAAAAGAAATCAAAAAGATAGTATTTGATGCCAAAGCACTCAAACATTTTCTAAAAGATTTGGATATAAAACTAAATAATGTTGAGTTTGATTGTTTGATAGCAAGATACTTGATAAATTCAATTGCAAAATCGAATGTAACTCTAATGGATGTTATGGTTGAAAATGGTTTTGAAACCGAAGCCTTTGGTTACGCACTATGTCAGATTAAAGACAAGTACTATGCAAAACTAGAAAAAATGGATTTGTTTAGGCTATATTACGACATTGAATTGCCACTAATGGAATTGCTATTTGACATGGAAATTCAAGGATTTAAGGTCGATAGAGTTGAACTTGAAGAATTGGAAGTTAAATATAGACAAGAGATTACAAAGATAGAAAAAGATATTTATGATTGTGCCGGCACTAAATTTAATATCTTTAGTCCAAAGCAATTAGGTGAAATTTTATTTGACAAATTTAATCTTAATATCCCAAGCAACAAAAAGAAAAGCACAAGCATCGAAGTCTTAAATGAAATTGAAGATAGACATCCAATTGTTCCTTTGATTATAAGATACAGAACGGTTACAAAGCTATATAATACTTATATATTAGGATTTTTGAATTTGTTAGATAGCAAGGATAAAATTCATACTTTGTTTAATCAGACTCTAACATCTACTGGAAGACTTAGTAGTAGTGAGCCAAATCTACAAAATATTCCAGTTCGTACCGAAGAAGGAAGAAACTTGAGAAAACTATTCGTTCCATCTTTTGAAGGCGGAATGATAGTTAGTGCTGACTATTCTCAAATTGAGTTAAGATTACTCGCTAGTTTTAGTGGCGACGAAAAACTTATATCCGCATTTAATAATGGTGAAGATATACATGCAAGAACAGCAAGCGAGATATTTGGCTTACCACTTGATGATGTAACACCCGAACTTAGACGTCAAGCAAAAGCAATAAACTTTGGAATAGTTTATGGAATAAGCGATTTTGGATTAAGCCAAAATATTGGGATTACCAGAAAAGAAGCAAGCAACTATATTAAGTTATATTTTGAAAGATATCCAAATATTGAGACTTATATGAAATCCAATGTGGATTATTGCAGAGAATTTGGATATATTAAGACAATTTTTGGAAGAATTAGACCGATACCAGAAATCAATAGTTCAAATTATAATATTCGAACTTTTGGTGAAAGAGCGGCAATGAATATGCCACTTCAAGGCAGTGCAAGTGATATTATTAAACTTGCCATGGTCAAGATTTTTGATGAATTTAACAAAAAACAATTAAAAAGCAAAATTATTTTGCAAGTACACGACGAATTGGTTGTTGACTGTTATCCGGGTGAATTGGAAATGGTCAAAGAAATTTTGAAATACAATATGGAAAACGTTGTTGATTTGGGTGTTAAACTTAGTGTTAATATTGAATGTGGCAAAACTTGGTATGATGCAAAATAAAAAGGATAAAAATGAAAAGAATATTTAAAAATGCAGTAGTTGTAACTATGAATCAAGAAAACAAGGTTATAACTAATGGTCAAGTTGAACTTGATGATAATATAATTACTTATGTTGGCGAAAGTAGAGAAGCAATGGGTGAAATAATTGACGTCAAAGGCAATATTTTGATGCCGGGATTTGTTAACACTCATTGTCACTTGGCTATGACTCTTTTTAGGGGATATGGCGAAAATACTAACTTTAGCAACTGGTGGCTTGATTACATGCGTCCACTTGAAGAAAAACTTCAAGACGGGGATTGTTACTATGGCGCAACTCTTGGAATAATGGAACTAATTAAAAATGGTGTAACTACTGTTGCAGATTTTTATCTCAGTCCCCAAGAAACAGCCAAGGCGGTTGTGGATACGGGTATTAGAGCAAACATAGGCATTGGTGCAGTTACTGGCAAAGAACTTCTATCAGAAGATTATCTAACCAAAAAACTACAAAGTATTTCTATTAGCCCAAATATTAAGCCTATTCTCTATGCGCATAGTCTCTATGCTTGTGACGAAGGTCAATTTATGGAAATTAACAAGTATGCAAGCAAACATGGACTAATTAAATCAACTCACGTTAGTGAAACTTTGAATGAAGTTGGTCAGATTGTAAGCAAACATGGCGTAACACCAATTGGACTACTTGAACAAATTGGATTTTTTGACACTCCTAGTATTTTGGCTCATTGTGTTCATTGCGACCAAGATGATATTGATATAATGAAAAAATATGATATTACAGTTTCGACCAATCCTTCGAGTAACCTTATACTAGGCAGTGGAATTGCACCTTTGTATAGTTATATCAAAAACCAAATTAATGTCTCAATTGGCACTGACGGAGCGGCTAGCAATAATAATCTAAATATGTTTAAGGAAATGTATCTAGCAGACAATCTCCAAGCGGGAGTATTAAATCAATCCAAAGCGATTATGACTATTGATGCACTCAAAATGGCAACTGTTAGGGGAGCCAAAGCATTGGGTTATGATAATCTTGGACGTGTGGAAGAAGGCTATCTTGCCGATTTAATCATTATTGATACACACAAACCAAACATGCAACCAAATAACGATATATTCAATAATCTAGTTAATGCGTGCGAATCTAATAATGTTATACTAACAATGGTTGACGGAAAGATATTATATAGTGACGACAAATATTATTGCAATGTTGACTATGCAGATATAACCGAACATTGCAATCAAATTATTAATCGAATTGAAAATGAATTCGTCTGACCTTGAATTTGACCTTTGAGTTTTTTATAACTTTTTCAAGTCAAAGTAATTAATAATCAAATTCTACAAAAATAAATTAAATATTTTTCTAAAATTTTTATAAAATTACAGTAAAATACTTAATAAAAGTGCTATTTCAGGCACTTTTTTTATGCTCAACAATTTTTTGAAAAAATTTATAAAAATTTGCATAAAACTCTTGACATGTGGAAATTATAGTGATATTATATTGGCGAAAGTCAAAGAAAGTCAAATTTCTTTGCAAAGGGGGTAATGATGTCAAAGATAAGTGATATTATTGAAGAATTTATTTTGGAGCAACTAGATGATGACGGGTTTATTAACTTGTCTCGAAACGAACTTGCTAACTTTTTTAATTGCGCTCCAAGTCAAATAAATTATGTACTTTCGACCAGATTTACCGAACCTAAGGGATTTGTTATTGAATCTCACAGGGGTGGTGGTGGATACATAAGACTTGGTAGAGTAAACCTAGAAAAAAGTTCTTATGTCAAAAACCTACTTTCAACTACTTTGAATGGTGACATTGATTTTAATGATGCTTGTGGAATTTTGGACAGTCTTGTAAGTCTTAAAATTCTAAGTGACCAAGAAGCAAAAGTTTTGAAATATGCAATAACTCCAAAAGCATTATCGTTGCCTGTCAAAATAGAAAATAAACAAAGAGCAAATATACTTAAGAATGTATTAATAAATATATTAAAGGAGTGATATATTATGTTGTGTGATAAATGTAAGAAAAATGAAGCAAATTATTATCGTAAAACTATTATAAATGGTGTTACGACCGAGCAACACTTGTGTAGCGAGTGTGCAAAAAAAGTTGACCCGCATGCGTTTGATTTTGAAAGATTTGGCAATTTTGATTTGTTTGATGTATTTGATTCCAAACGTTCATTATTAGATTTTGATGATGATGGATTTGGTTTTGAAGATAGTTTCTTTGAACCAAGAAATACAGGACTTATTGGAGATGCTATGAAATCTATTAGTGTTGGGGCAGAAAAATTTAAAACTGAGAACAAAAAACGTAATCCAAAACTAGATAAATTAAAAAGTGATTTGAGAAATGCAGTTGAAAAAGAAGATTACGAAAAGGCAGCAAAACTCAAAAAAGAGATTGAAAGTCTTGAAAATCCAAAAAATGAAGACAAAAAAGATGATAAAAATAACAAAAATAATGACAAAAAGGGAGAGTGATTAATATGTATAGTAATTTAAGATTTACTGAAAGTGCGGATTTGGCACTTCAATATGCCGGAAGCATAGCATTGCAATATGGGAGTTATACAATTGATACTGAGCATATTTTGTACGGACTCACAATGATAAAAGATAGTGTTGCAAGCAAAATTCTCAAAAACTACGGAATTACATCAAGTTCGCTAGAAAATGTATTTGCAAAAATTTACAAAAATTCAAGTACACTTATTGCAAACGAAGTGGACTTGTCAATAGATAGCAAGGAAGCGATTTTGATTGCTAGCCAATTTGCTAGTCAAATAGGGCATGACTTTGTTGGCACTGAGCATTTGCTAATTGCAATTTTGCTTGGCGAAAACTATGATGCAGGAACTATTATCAAAAGATACTTCAGAGCAAATATTAACGATATAAAGAATAGTGTTTTGCAAGTCTTGAAATCCAAAGCGATGGGAATGCAAGCAGACAACTATTCGAATTATTCGGATATGAGTACTATGCAAAATACAAATTATGCCGGAAATTCAGCCGAATTACCAGAATTTATGAAATCTATGGGAAGAGACTTGACAGCCAAAGCAAGAGAAGGCAAAATCGACCCAATTATTGGAAGAAAGGAAGAAATTGAACGTGTTATTGAAATTCTTTGTCGTAAGAACAAAAATAACCCAGTTCTAATTGGTGAAGCAGGTGTAGGTAAAAGTGCAGTTGTAGATGGTTTAGCTTTGGCAATCGCCAACGGAAATGTTCCAGATTTGCTTAAAAATAAGACCATATTTTCACTTGAACTTGGTGGTCTTATGGCTGGAACTAAATATCGTGGCGAACTTGAAGAAAGATTAAAACAAGTTATAGATTACATTACAAACAACAAAGATATTATAGTATTTATTGATGAAATCCATACACTTGTTCAAGTGGGTGGTGACAAAGGCGAAGTTAACCCAGCAGATATGCTTAAACCATACTTGGCTCGTGGTGAATTTCAAACAATAGGTGCTACTACTACAGAAGAATATCGTAAATATATCGAAAAAGACAAAGCTTTGGAAAGAAGATTTCAACCAGTTATAGTTAACCCCCCAACAGTTGAACAAACTATTGAGATATTAAGGGGGCTAAAAGATAGTTTTGAAGTGTTCCACAAAGTCAAAATTAGTGATGATGCAATAGTTGCAGCAGCGTCTCTAAGCGATAGATATATTATGGATAGAAGCTTGCCAGACAAAGCAATTGACTTAATTGATGAAGCAAGTTCAAAAGTTAAGGTCAATGGCAGAAAAAAACCAGAAGAACTCAAAGAACTTGAAGAACAAATCTCAAAATACGAAGCAGAAAAGAAGGAAGCATTATTTGCCGAAAACTTTGAAAAAGCGGGACAATTTAGAGATAAAATTAGAGAAGCACAAGAAAAGATTAAACAAATTTCAAACTCAGATGTTGCAAACTCAGATGATTTGACAATTACTCAAGAAGATATTTGTAATATCGTTTCAGAATGGACAAAAATTCCAGTTTCAAAAATAACCGAAAACGAAAGAGAAAGACTACTCAAACTTGAAGAAATCTTGCACAAGAGAGTTATTGGTCAAGACGAAGCAGTTAGGGCAGTCAGCAAGGCTATAAGACGTGCTAGAATTGGACTAAAAGATAATAATAGACCAATTGGAAGTTTTATGTTCCTAGGTCAAACTGGTGTTGGTAAAACTGAACTTTGCAAGGCTTTGGCAGAAGCAATGTTCGATAACGAAAATGCTGTTATTAGACTCGACATGAGCGAGTATATGGAAAAGCATAGTGTAAGCAAACTTATTGGTTCGCCACCGGGATATGTTGGATTTGACGAAGGCGGACAACTAACCGAAAAAGTTAGAAGAAAACCTTATTCAGTTATACTATTTGATGAAATCGAAAAAGCACATCCTGATGTATTTAATATTTTGTTGCAAGTACTAGATGACGGACGTCTCACAGATAGCCAAGGCAGAACTGTATCATTTAAGAATACAATAATTATCTTCACATCAAATGTAGGTGTAAACGAATTGCCTAAAAAGAAAGGCGGACTTGGTTTCGGTGATGGAAATGATGATGACAAGTCTTTGGATTATGATGAAATCAAAGAGATTTTGACTAATGCACTTAAACGTCAATTTAAGCCAGAATTTTTGAATAGAATTGATGTCGTCACTGTATTCCATCCACTTAATTACGAGCAATTATCTCAAATTGCTAAGTTGTTTATAAGCAACTTAAACAAAAGGCTACTCAGTCGTGGTGCAAATTTGAAAGTCACCGAAAGTGCGCTTAAGTACTTAATTGACAAAGGTTATGACACCGAATATGGTGCAAGACCACTAAGAAGACTAATCGAACAAGAAATTGAAGACAAGATTGCTGAACAAATTTTGGAAGGAACAATCCCTGAAAAATCGACAATTATAATATCTGCAAAAGACGGAAAATTAAATTTCAAAGTAAGTCCACAAGAAAATTAATATAAAATCATTTGATGTGTGTTAGTTTTTTTGATAGAATATAAGTGTAAATTAATTGTAATTTTTGCAATAATTTACGAAATGTTAATTATAAGGGAGAGAATTATGGAAATTAAATACATTTCAAAAAACTACAAAATCTCCGATAAACTCAAAGATATTATCGAGAAAAAATTAAATAAACTATCTAAATACTTCACAAAAGACACAACTGCAAAGGTTGCTTGTTCTGAACAAAACGATAGATGTAAATTGGAAATTACTATCAACAGTTCTGGATTATTTATAAGAAGCGAAGTTGAAAGTGATAATATGTATAATAATATTGATTTGGCTATGCCTAAACTTGAAAGACAAATTGTTAAAAATAACAAAAAATACAAAAACAAATTTGCCGACAAGTTATTGTCTGATGCGTTGGAATTCTTGGAAGAAGAACCTACTAATGAAACTTATAAGGTTGTCAAGAAGAAAACATTTGAACTAGACCCAATGTCAGTTGAAGATGCCGAAGCATATATGGAAGCAGTGGGACATAGTTTCTATGTGTTCTTAAATGCGGAAACAGGCGAAATCAATGTTCTATACAAGAGAAATGATGGCAATTTAGGTCTAATTGAAGCAATTAAGTAATATCAAATTATAGCACTACTCAAGTGATATTATGATGATTTTGAGAATAAAACAAAAAAAGTTTTATTCTCATTTTTTCTTCTTTTTATTTGTGCAAAAGAGTATTAGAAGTGTTTAAATACAATGTGTTTTATTTGACGATTACATGATTTTGAAGTAAAATAAAACTATATGTTATCTTTGAAGTAAAATATAACTAAATATTATCTTTGAATCAAAATCAAACAATAAAGGAAAATTATGAAACAATATTATCAGATGAAAAGTCAAGAAGCAATCAATTTATTGCATAGTGACGACCTTCAAGGACTTTCTAGTGTTGAAGCTTCTACTAGATTAGAAAGATATGGCGATAATGTTCTTAAACAAAAAAATAAAAAGAGTCCATTAAAAATTTTTTTGGGACAATTTGCCAATATAATGATATTGCTTTTGATATTGGTTGGCATTGTTTCATTGGTGTATTCAATTGTCAATCAAGAAAGCATAATCGAATCAATAGTAATATTTTCATGCGTCATTGTTAATGCGGTTATGGGATTTGTACAAGAAATGAAATCTGAAAATGCTGTTGAATCACTCAAAACGATAACCGCTTCAAAAGTTCAAGTCAAAAGAGATGGACTATGGAAAGAAATTGATGCCAAAGAACTTGTTGTTGGAGATATTATTAGCCTTGATGCAGGCGACAAAGTTCCAGCGGATGCTAGAATTATAAGTTCAGTTGGGTTGAAGGTTGATGAATCTTTGCTTACTGGAGAAAGTTTGTCTGTTGAAAAAAGCGAGAGTGAACTGGTTGGGGACAAATTAATACAAGAACAAACAAATATTCTATTCTCGGGAACTAGTGTAGTTAATGGGCGTGCAGAGGCTGTAGTTATTTATACTGGTATGGATACCGAAATAGGAAAAATCGCAGGTTCTATTGATAAATCTGAAGATACATTGACCCCATTGCAAATTAAAATAAAAAAGGTTAGTGGTTTTATATCCATAATTGCCTGTGTGTTAGTTGCTATTACCTTTTGCTACGGATTAATTTTAAAAAAAGATGCATTGTCTATAATAATGTTATGTATATCTATGGTTTTGGCATCAGTTCCTGAAGTTTTGCCGATTTCAATTACAGCCACTCTAACTATAGGCGTTAATCAAATGGCAAAGAAAAAAACAATTGTTAAACAGTTGTCTGCAATTGAAACGTTGGGTGCTACTCAAATAATTTGTTCTGACAAAACTGGAACTATTACAACTAATCAAATGACATTGGTTGAAATTTATGCTAATGAGAAAAGATATATTGATGTCAAAAAAAATTATCAAGAATTAAAAATGTGTAATAATATTCTTGGACTGTGTAATGATACAGTTCCGGATAGTTTACAAAACGGGAGTTTTATAGGTGATCCTGTTGAAATTGCATTAAGCAAGTATTTATTTAACTTGGGTGAGAATATTGATAATTTAAAAAACAAATACAAGAGAATTGATGAGATTCCATTTGACTCGTCAAGAAAAATGATGAGTACGCTTAATAACTTTGGTGATTATGATCTTATTTTGACCAAAGGTGGATTTAGCGAAGTAATCAAACATTGTAATAGATATGAAAAAAATGGAAAAGTACTAAAAATTAATAATCATGTCGTATCCAACTATTTACGTCATGAAAAAAGAATGAGTAAAAGTGCTTATAAAGTCTTGGCACTTGCATACAAGCCAATAAATAACAAAAAAGATTTTTGTGAAGATGACTTAATTTTGGTGGGAATAATTGGACTTATTGATCCACCAAAAGATGGAGTCAAAGAAGCTGTTGAAAAATGTAAACAAGCAAAGATTAAGCCAATTATGATTACTGGGGATAGTCTAGCGACAGCTATGGCTGTTGCAAAAGATATTGGTATTGCAAGTTGTGAAAGTCAGGGTGTTGAAGGCAAAGTAATAGACAAAATGACCGATGATGAATTAGTTTCATTTGTGAAAAAATATACTGTTTTTGCAAGAGTTACACCAGACCACAAAGTTAGAATAGTTAGGGCTTTTCAGTCGGCTGGTAAAGTTGTTGCTATGACTGGTGATGGCGTTAATGATGCTCCTGCTATTAAACTAGCACATGTAGGGGTTGGAATGGGTAGATCCGGCACTGATGTAACTAAGAATGTTGCGGATATAATACTTATGGATGATAGCTTTTCTACAATAGTATCTGCAGTTGAAGAAGGAAGAAGAATATATAACAATGTGCTTAGAACTATTCTTTATAACTTATCTTCAAATTTTGCTGAAATCTTTTTAATTATAATTGGCATGATTATATTTAAAGATATTATTTCGCCTTTGCATATATTGTATATAGATTTGGTAGCAGATACTATTCCATCTATTGCACTGGCATTTGAAAAAGATAGCCCTGAAACTATGAAACAAAAACCTAATGGATTAGATAGACGAGTGTTTACTCCATTCATGATTTCAAGTATTATGGTTTCGGCAATTATTGAAACTCTAATTTCTCTAGGAATTTTTTTGGTAGCAATGAATTTATTTGGTTATCCAATTGCGCAGACATTGGCTTTATTGTCAGTTGTGATTAACGAATTTGTGTTTACATATAATTGCAAAGAACTTAAAACATTTAGTTTCAAAAAAGGTCTATTTAAAAATAATTTTATGAATATTTCAATTGCAATCTTGTTTGTGATTCAAATAATAGTGTTCTTTACCCCAATTGGCTCGCTATTTGGCATAGTTGAAATATCCTGGTGGCAATTTTTAGCGGTTGTTGCCGTTAATATTGTGGGATTTTTATTGATTGAACTAGTTAAGCCTGTTTTAAACAAAGTATTTGCAGATAAGTAATATGATTTTATATTTAATTGGAGAAGACGATGGAAGTTGTAAATGTGTTGAATGATTCATTGAAGATTGAAAAATTGAAAAACAAAATAATTATTATTTCAAAATCTCAATTAAATCAAGTTTTTGATTCAAAAAATGATAAAGAAATTATAAATGGTCTTAAATATATTGATTCAAACAAAATTGAAACTTATGATGACAAATTTTTACTAACATTTAATTTTTTAACTGAAGAAAATAAACGTACAAATTTAGAAAAAATAGGAATTTATTCTGATTTTAAAACTTTTGCTGTATTTGTAACAAACAATAAAGATATGTTGACGGGCGAACTGGAAAATCTAGCACATGGCAATTTGGACTATGCTGGAATACTGCTTTCACTTATGGCTAATGCTACAGATAATGATTACATAAAATTAGAAAACCTAGAAAACGAATTAAATGATTTTGATGAAAAATTATCTATGGAAAGAAATTTGGAAAAGTATTCAAGAAAAATTATGTACTACAAAAAATATTTAATTAAGTTGAAGCATCATTATGAACAAATCAATTATATTATTGACTTTTTTGCTGGTCATAGCGAGTTGCTTACTTTACAAGAAGAAAAAGATAAATTATACATGTTAACCAGAAGGATTCCCAAATTAGTCAAGGAAGTTGTCACGTTTATGGATAACTTGTCTCAAACTAGAGAAAACTATCAAGCACAAATTCAAATTAAACAAAGTAATTTGATGAAAATATTTACTATAATTACTGTTATATTTACTCCGCTTCAGCTAATTGTTGGTTGGTATGGAATGAATCTTATGATGCCAGAGTTTAAATTTAAATATTCATATCCTATAGTATTTGGTTTGTGTATAATTATTATAGTTTCATTAATAGCAATTTTTAAAAAGAAAAACTGGTTTAAGTAGTATAAAATCAAAAAAGTCCATATTTTTGTGTCTTTTAAAAAGAATTTTTGTTAAAAAATGCCTAAAATAGGGCGAATTTTGAAATTGTAAAATTTTTTTGTCATTTTGGTATTGACTTGGGACGATTTGAGTGCTACACTATAGGTGCATTTTAATAAACTTAAAATGTTTTTCCATTTTTCATTCTACCTATATACATATATTTAGGTAAAGGAGACCTGCGATGGTCTCCTTTTTGTTTTATAAAGCCATGATTGCTTTGTTGTTTTATGTAAAAAAACACTTAAAATTTGTGAAGTAAACTCAGTAGGGGGTACTTCATTTGTTTTTAAGTGTTTTTTATACCAAAAAACTTTTTAACTTTTTTATTCTTTTGTGGTTTCTTCTTGATTGTTTACAATATTTTCTTTATTACTTCTTTCAAGTGAGACTTGTTTTTTGGATTTATAATCTCTAATGCTACCTATAATTGAACATGCCATAAGGATTATTTCAAGACCAGCGCCAATATACGAAGCCAAAATAAACATATAAATTATGTTGCAAAGATTCTTAATACCAAGTGCGAGTTTCGTATAAACCAAATTTGAAATTCCCATTCCCAAAAAATAAATTGTCATTCCAAACATTGGGAGTAGGGATATTATTCCATTCCAAGTAAATATTGTAATTATAATTGAAATGCAAGCGAAAATTATACTAAATAGAATATTAAATTTGTTTTTGTTATATTTGTTTGTAAAATATAAAATTGTTAAAAATATGATGTCAGCAAAAATTATATATGCACCAGTAAATCCGCCTAGAAAGAAATAATGAGCGCCAAAAAAGATGTCTGAAATAATAAGCCAGAGTGCAACTCTGACTTTGCTTTTTGAAAATACCGACATTGCAAAAAATACATCAGCAATAATAATTAATATTTGAGAAATAATTTTAAACATTACTGTCCTTAAATTTAGTTTTGAATAATTTCATTGTTTTGAAGGTAGTTAACAAGATTTTTTCTAGTTTTTTCTTCAACAGTTGGAATGATAAAGGCTGCTGAACACATAGTAATCATTATTGATACAAATATTCCAATTAGCCCAAAAAATCCACAAGCATATCCAATGCAATATGCGGTTACACATCCGGTTTCTCTAGCAAACAACGCTTTGTTTGAAACACCCATAATACGTGATTTGATAAGCATTCTTTCCAAAATAAATAGGGAAATGAATGGATAACAGAAACCTATAATTCCATAAACCAAACAAACTAATATAAAATATTTGCTAATATCTATAAATGGCAAAGCCATAATAAGTACGCCAATCACACACGAAAAGGCGGATACGAGTTTGGTTATGTCTTTTTTGTTGTTTATAACGTCTGCTAAATAGAAACCTAGAGCATAAAGGCTATTAAATACAGCATTCAATATTCCCGCCAAAGCAAATTCGCCACGACTAATAAATACAAACAATGAATATGCAGTACTTGTCATATCAAAAAATGCAGTGGAAAAATATACAATTCCATAAGAAAGTAACATTTTGAAAGTTAATTTTTTGGATTTTTTGTAGTATTCTTCGTTTTTGGATAAAGTATTTATGGCATTTGAAGTTGCATCTTTATTAAATGTTTTTTGATTTTTGCTTTTGATATAAAATGAAATAAGTGGAATAACGCTAATAGCATAAATAACAAGTGCAATAATTAGTACCAAAGTTTTGTTAATATCTAGCAAGAACCCACCAACAACAAGTGCAACAATTACGCCAATTTGTTCAAATAGTCTTGTAACACCAATTGATTTGTCGGATTTTTGACTAAGCGATGAGTAATTAAATATGATTTCCTTTGGAAGCACATTGAAGGCATAATCCAAAGATAGAAATATTGCAACCCCAATTACACCCACAATAAGATTGATGTCCATGACAAAAATAAATACATTGTATAGGGCAATAGGGATAATTCTAAGCAACAAGAATAGTTGTGGATACTTTCCAAATAAATTTTTGAAAAGCAATTCAAATATAAGTCTTAAAAAGTTTTGAGCCACAAGATAAATAATAGTGTAAACCAAACTTCCCGTCGATTGATATATAATCAAAGGAACAAATGCACCAACTAAGTTGTTTGCAAAATTCGCTATCATTTTGTGAAAATTAAGAAGTTTTAATTGTTCCATTTTTTATCCTTATGTTTGTTTTAAGATTTTTCCATATATATCTTATCACAACTAAATTTTTTTTAAAAACAAAAAACACCCAAATAGAATATATTTTGACTATTTGGATGTTTATTTAATTTCTAATTAGAGTAGTGAGATAATAACTTGTAAATTGATTTTTAAATCGTAATTACAAATTACTTCTAGCAACAGTGAGTTCGTTGCTTTGGATTTTGATAATCTTTGGATAGTCCAAAACAATATCTTTCAAGAAGTTATTAAAATCATCTTTTTCTCTAGCATTATCTCCAACAATATCAAGAGTACATTGATTAAACTTTGACCTAGTTCCAACTTTGAAATATTCACAATTATCAAATGACAAAGTCATTTTTAGTCCACGATTATTAACAACTCTATAACTGTCTCTTTTTTTGTTAATTTTGATTTGTGGCTTAGATGCTCTTAAATATTCTTCGATGTTTACATTAAGTCCTGTTGGATATACTTTGTATATTGCATCACTAATTTCGTCATAGTACTTGGAGATATTGTCATCTTTGCCAATCTTTAATTTGAAGAAATTAGGGATATTTTTCAAAAACTCAATTCTAGTAACTTGTTCACTATCATATCTTATTATGAGTTCTTTGGAAACTTTGTCATGAGTTGTATAAATATTTATTCCTTTTTCAGCAAAGAAAAAGTCATCTGTGTCATAATAAATCTTTTCGATATTCGAAGCACCCAAAGTTCCAACAGAAAAAGTAGAGAACAATTTACTCTTTAAAATTGCGCTCTTGTCAACCTTGATATTATTAAGTAAAAATCTTCCATTTAAAAAATTTGCAACTTGTATCAATTCCATACACCATATTATATAATATATTTTTTTTTTAAGCAAATAATTTTTAGTACTATTTTTTGTTTACAATCTATTGTAAAATTATTAAAATTTTGTTAGAATAGAATTAGATTTGGGAGCATGCTTTTATGAAATTCAAAAAAATCCTTACAATCTTAATACTTATGTTTGTATCAATCATGACATTTTGTGGTTGTGCGGATATTGAGTTTATAAGAGCCATTGATGCTTCCAACACAATTATTGACAAATTAGTTATATCTTTAAACGAATCGGACATAAACAAAGGTGGAGCATCTTTGTCTACTGTTATGCGTTCGATAGACAACGATATGGTCCTATTTAGAAACAAAGTCGATACTTGGAAACATAGAGAGTTTGACGCATATCCGGATTTATTAAATAGAGTAAACGAAGGCATAAAGGTCGAAGTATCTCAACCCCAAAATAATGAAATCTCAGTAGCAATCGAATTTTCGGACTGGGATATGTTCGGATTATTTTATGGCTACGCTGTTGCCCAAGATTTTGAATATGACAAGGCATTACAAGATTTTGGACCATTCATTAATGATATAATTAATTCGGAGTATGAACCTAATAATTATGGATTATTTATTGTTAAGTACTCGATTTTGAAGAGTGCGGGAATATGTGGAGATATTCAAAACTTTGAACAAAATGGTGTCAATTACTACGAAAAGTACAAAGATATGTTTGTTGGAAGATATGATATAAACGATGTAAATGTTAGTCAAATCTTTGCTTATCCCGATGACAGACTTCATAGTAATGCAGACGAACACGAAGTCGAAGGTGACCTTATGCTATTGCGTTGGGATTTGAGTTCAAAGGGTCAAGATTTTGAAATGACTATTTACAAAATTACTGCTAACCCAACAGCATGGTACGTTCTAGCACTAATTTTGTCTGCAATTGCAACAATTATAATAACAATAGTGATTTACAAAAAGAACAAGGGACAACCAGTAACACTTATTGAGAAAAAGGATTTGGAAAAATGAGCGGGTATTTATTTGATAAACGAAGACGAAAAAGAAATTTTTTGAAATACTTAGTAATCTTTTTGATAGCTTTTGTGCCATTGGTTCTACTTAACATGTATGTGTTCCAAGGCTTGGATAGAGCGCTGGTGATATTTTTGGATTGTCTAATTCTACTTGGATTTGCATTAGTAGGTTCATTTATTGCAAACAAGATATTTGAAAAACATGATAACAAACTCGAAAAAAAGATTAAGGCTAGAGAAGAAATGCAAAAGCGAAAAGATGAGATACTCAAACAAAGTTATCATAATATTAGACAAAAGAAGCTTGAAAATAAAGCAAAAGTCAAAGAAGAAAAAGTAGGTAAGGAAGATGAAACAAACGACAAAAAAGATAAATGATGCAAGAATTTTGCCACATAGTATCGAAGCGGAACAATGTGTTTTGGGTTGTGCTTTTATTGACCAAGACGCAAGTTATAATGTTGTATCGGGACTCAAAGTAGATGACTTTTATTCTGAGACTCATCAAATTATATTTGAAGCTATGCAAAAAGTTATGGCAAGCAATGTTCCAATTGACTTTGTTACAATTACTGAAAACTTGGAAAAGAGTGGCAAGTTAGAAAGTGTAGGCGGTGCTGAATATCTAATCAACCTAACAAACATTATTCCAAGTGCCAGCAATTATGAACACTACATAAATATTGTCAAAAACGATAGTGTATTAAGACAACTTATATCCGCCGGACAAGATATAATTAACAAATCATATGAAGGTGTAACCAAAGAAGATGCTTTGTCTTTTGCCGAACAAAACATATTTAAAATCGGCGAAAAGGAAGATAGGGGCGGATTTGCTCACATAAGTTCGGCTGTATCTGGCGCTATTTCTAACTTTGAAGAAATACAAAAGAACAAAGGAATGATAAGGGGTGTTCCTAGTGGAATTTATGGACTAGATAGAATCACAAACGGATTTCAAAAGGGTGCACTTATTCTTATTGCTGCTAGACCAGGTTGCGGAAAAACATCTCTTGGAATGAATATGATTAACCATGCGGCAACCAAGTGTGGCAAAAAATGTGCAATATTTTCGCTAGAAATGTCCAAGGAAGAAATTGCTTCAAGGTCAATTTGTAGTTTGGCTTATGTAGATATGGGCAAAGCACTCAAAGGTGAAATGAACGAAAAAGAGTGGAAAGCAATTATTAGTGCCGGCAAAAAGTATAGCGAATCAGATATATTTATTGATGAAGGATTTTCTAAATCCCCAATGGATATTTTGAGCAAGTGTCGAAAACTCAAAAGAGAAAAGGGACTAGATATTCTTATGATAGACTACTTGCAATTGATGGCGGGTAGCGAAAAGAGTAGAGAAAATAGAACACAAGAAGTCAGTGAGATTACTAGAACTTTGAAGATGGCGGCAAGAGAACTTGAAATTCCAATTATTTTGCTTTCGCAATTATCCAGACAAAGTGAAACTAGAAAAGACCATAGACCAATGCTTAGTGACTTAAGAGAATCCGGTTCTATCGAACAAGATGCCGACATGGTTTTGTTTATTTATCGAAGTGATATGTATAATGATATTCCACAAAACGAAAGAGAACAAGATATTGCCGAAATCATAATTGCCAAAAACAGGTCAGGCAAGTGCGATACTATCAAAACTAAATGGGTCGGAAGTATTACATCATTTCTTAATCTTGAAAAAGATGCTAATGCTCAAAGTTTGGAAGACTCAATGCCTTTGCCTGGGTCTAGTAGTGTAGAAAAATCTGATTCACAAGAAGTCTCTAAGGAATACACCAAGGAAGATTTGCCTTGGAATGACTCGGAAGAAAACAAAAATGACGAGAAAGAAAACAAAAATGACGAGAAGGAAAACAAAGATAGTTCTCAAGAAAATTCCGAACCAGACATGCAACCAATAAGCGAAGATGACGAATTGCTAGATATTTTTGAGTAAAATGTGTCAACAATCAAAGTAAGTATTATATGTACTTACTTTTTTTGTTTGAATATATCAAAAGGAACATGAATTTGACTAAAAAAATATTTTATGGCTTCGGAAATTTGGGATATAGTGTAATAGGACAGACTGTATCAAACTTTTTTATGTTTTTTGCAACAAGTGTACTAGGTCTGAGTGGAACTTTGGTCGGCATTGCAATTGCAATTAGTACAATTTGGGATGGGCTTAGTGATACAATTATGGGCTATATTAGCGACAAATACAAAATTGGAAAGTTTGGACATCGAAACGGATATATGCTAATTGCCACACTTGGAATGTCTATACTCAATATCTGTCTTTGGTGTATCCCAAATCAAATTAGTGTTCCGCTTAAGTTTGTTTGGATGATAATGAGTTTGCTACTTCTTGAAACCTTTAATACAATGTTTGCAACTCCTTATATGGCACTTGGAAACGAACTCGCCCAAGACTATAACGATAGAACAAAAATTAATGCTACAAGTACAGTTTTTTATCTTATTGGAATTATAATTCCAAGTATTTTGCTTGTTGTATTTTTGCCAAGCACAGGCAAGTATCCTATCGGTCAATTAAATCCAAAGGGTTATGTAAATATTGCCTTTGTCACTAGTGCGATTTGCTTGATATTTGGCTTAATTTCGTCGCTTTTGACAATCCCAAAACAACAAAAGGAAGAAGACAAAAATAATAAAATATCAAATAAGTCCGAAAAATTAAGTATAAAAAAACTTATATTAAACTTTCTTTTGTCTTTTAAAAACAAAAAATTATGTCGCATAATTATTGGATATGTTTTGACAAGTGTTGCTACAGTTTTTTTGTGTAGTGTGGGATTACACTTTTTCACATACTCATTTTTCTATACAAGCAAACAAATTACTTTTTTGTTGTTGACACTTATGCTTGGAACAATAATTTCGCAACCGCTTTGGGTGTTTATTAGCAAAAGAAAACAAAAAAAGCCGGCACTAATCGCTGGAATAATAACCACAATTATGTCGGTGTTTGGGGTTATATTTATATATTTATTCCGTATCCAAATTTATAATATATCTTATATTTTGATGCTTATTGCAATCTTTATTTGTGGAATTGGAAGTGGTTCACTCTATAGTCTTCCAGCGTCAATATATGGAGATTTAATATCTGATATGGGCGGAAGTGAAAATCTAACCGCAACATATAGCGGGACAATGACATTTGCTAGTAATATTGGAAACTCAATTACTCAATTGTTAGTAGGGATTATGCTAGATGTTATTCATTTTGATAGTTCGGAGCAAGTCCAAACTTTGGGTGTTCAGACGGGGCTTGCACTCATACTTTTCTTAGGTGTTCAAACGTCACTTATACTTGCTTGCTTTGTTTTTGCTGGTCACAAAGAAAAAGTAGAGCAAACCCGAAATGTATAGGATAATTATTGCAAACTTTGTCTTATTGTGCTAAAATACTATGTGAATTTAAAAAGTTAACCTAAAAATTGTTTTTTTGGATAGTACTATGCAAACTATTCAAAAATGTGTTTATTAGGTGATTTTTAATAATTTTAATTAAACGATAAGAGAGAAAATATGATTGGAATTACTTCAAAAGAATTAAGAGATACTTGGATTAAATTTTATGAGAGCAAAGGACATGTAAATATTGGTGCTGTATCGCTAATTGGTGACGGAACTACAGGTGTTATGTTTAACATTGCTGGCATGCAACCTTTGATGCCATATTTACTTGGTCAAAAGCACCCAATGGGTACAAGGCTATGTAATATCCAAGGCTGTGTTAGAACTATAGATATTGAATCGGTCGGGGATGAAAGCCATTGTACTTTCTTTGAAATGATGGGAAACTGGAGTCTAGGAGATTATTTCAAGAAAGAAAAAACTGCTTGGACTTTTGAATTACTTACTTCGAAATTTGGACTTGATGCAAACAAAATTTGTGCAACAGTTTTTGCTGGTGACGAGTCTGCTCCAAAGGATACCGAAACTGCTGAGTATCTTGAAAAACTAGGTATCAAAAAAGAAAATATATTCTTCTTGGGAAAAGAAGATAACTGGTGGGAAATAGCCGGAACAACAGGCACACCATGTGGCCCAGATAATGAGTGGTTCTATCCGCTAAGCGACGAAAAGTGTTCGGAGCATTGTGATATAAATTGTTCTTGCAAGAGATTTGTTGAAATCGGAAACGATGTTTATATGCAATACGAAAAACTCGAAAATGGCTATGTTCCGCTTAAAAACAAAAATGTTGATACTGGTTTTGGCTTTGAGAGAATGCTCATGTTTTTAAATGGACTCAAGGATGTATATTTGACCGATGTATTCTATCCAGTTGTTGAGTTTGTTTCAAAGAGTATTGGATGTGAGTACGGCAAAGATGAAAACACGACCAAATCCATAAGAATTATTGCCGACCATATGAGAACTGCTCTTATGCTAATTGGCGATAGAAACGGAATAGTTCCTAGTAATGTGGGAAGTGGATATATTTTAAGAAGACTTCTTAGACGTGCGATTCGTCATGCCAAAAAGATTGGACTAGATGTCAAACTTTTGTCGCAAATTTGCAAAATTTATATAGACCAAGTTTATAGCGAAGCATATCCAAATTTGAAGGAAAAACATGATTACATTATTTCTCAAATAGATTTGGAAGTTGAAAAATTTAACAAAACTATTGAAGTTGGAACAAAGGAATTCGAAAAACTTTGTAATGGAATTGTAAGAAAAATTGAATTTATGAAGTCTCAAGACTTAAACTTTGTGCCAACCGAACTAGACAAAACAATTAGCGGAAAATCTGCTTTTAGACTATATGATACATTCGGCTTCCCAATTGAAATGACTATCGAAATGGCAAAAGAAAAAGGCTTTGATGTTGACGAAGAAGGATTTAAACAAGCATACGCCGAACATCAAGAACTAGCAAAGACAACTAGTGCCGGAGCATTTAAGAGTGGTCTTAAAGAAAACGGGGAAATGGAAACAAAATATCATACTGCAACACATCTACTTAATGCGGCTTTGAAATTAGTAGTTGGGGAAACTTCGCATCAAATGGGTTCGAATATCACTAGCGAAAGACTAAGATTTGACTTTGCTTGTGACCATAAATTAACTGAAGAAGAAATTGAAAAAACACAAAAAATTGTTAATGATTGGATAGCCCAAGGACTTAGTGTAAAGTGTGAAGAAATGTCTAAACAAAAAGCTGTTGAAATAGGTGCTGAACATCAATTTTTGGATAGATACCCAGATGTAGTAACAGTGTATTCAATTGGAGATGTTTCCAAAGAAATTTGTACAGGTCCACACGTAAAAAATACAAATGAACTTGGAAAATTTGTAATCAAAAAGGAAGAAGCATCGTCAAGCGGTGTTCGTAGAATCAAAGCAATTTTGGAAAACTAAATATCAAAAGGCATAAAAAACGGGCTTTGTCTGTTAATTATGTCTTTTTTTGATTAAAGTAATTGCAAAAAATACAAAAATAATATATACTAAAAAAAATATCACTAGGAGTTTTGTATGAGAGCATTAAAGGGTCTTATGATATATATCGGAATAGTGCTTGGAATTATTTTGGGAATTGGAGTACTGCTTTTTGGAGTAATGTATTTTGTTCCAAGTTTTCGAATTGCCGGTGTAGGTGTAATTCATAATAGCACTGTGGTCAAAGACTCTATTGTTGATTTGGCTGAGTATCCCACACCAGCAAATTATGTGCTTAATGTAAGTTCCAAAAATATTAGCATTAACATTAATTCTAAGGATGAAGGAACTGACATCAGTTATTCATTTGGAAATTCAGTTTTTGGAATTGCTTATGATATGACAGAGTACAAAGTTATCAAAAGTATTGAAAATGAAAGTGGCACACTCAAAATTAATGTGACTCTCACTGAACCAAACGGACTTATCTCTGCCAAAAATGCAAGTTTAAATATTTTTGTTCCAAAAAATCTTAGATATTCAATTATGACAAGTACAAATTCGGGTAGCATTGAGATTGGAACAAGCAAATCTGATTTTGAAATCAATAATTTAACTATTAATACAACTTCGGGCAAATTTACTTTGGGCACAATTGGAACTACTGTTGACGACGGGGTTTCGACTACTTTAAATTCACTTAATTTGAGTACAAACAAAGGTTTGTTTGATTTAAAGGCAATTAATAATCTAACTGTTCTTAATACAATCAAGTTGCAAGCAACAAACGGAACATTTATGTTCGATTCGGTCAATGCGTCATTTAATGTAACTGGCAAAGGTATCAAACTTGATGCAAATACAATTACGACTGATAGTAATGGATTTAAGTTTATTAGCGAAAATGGATATTTTGATATTAACAAAATTGTTACTCCAGCGGGAGTAGAAAATACTATTGTGACTGAAAATTGTGATGTTAAGATTAACGAAATCACAGGTAGAACTGGAATAGTTACAACTTATGGAAATATAAATATTGGAACTCTTAGTAGTCTTGCAATTCTTCAAAGCGAACATGGAAATGTAACAATTTCAAAGGCTTTGGAAGATATTAAGGTTACTACAAAATTTGGAAATATTACAGTTAATTCATATTTGAAAAGTGCAAAATTTGTAAGTGTTAGGGGAAATATCAACGTAAAAAGCACTGGTGAGTACATTCAAAATGCTTATACTGAGATTGAAAACACCGAAGGTCAAGTAAATGTTGACAATAGGATTAACAAACTACTACTCAAAACTTATGGCTCTTCAAAGTGTGAAATAACTTTTAGAGAAATCAAAGGTGGACTTACTAATCCGCTTGATGTTTTCCAACACAAAATTGATATTCACAAAAATGGTTCGGCTTTGGTTCTTATGCCAACAGTTAACTATAACACTCCTTTCAAATTCAAAGCAAAAGGAGATATTAGTGGAAGATTCTCTGGTGTTTCGGCGGGAAACATTGGTGGCGAAATCTATTCAAGTGACGAATATCAATACTATCCACAAGATAGCGAAGCATCCAAAGAAGCAAGTAAACAAAGTTGTTATTTTGAATTTTATGGAACTATTAGATTTGAAGGATATAATAACAACTGATTGATTTAAAAAAACATATTAGTTTTAACTCAAAAGTTAATATTTACTAATATGTTTTTTTGTTATTTAATTTTTTTGTTGTTATTAATATCATTTACAAAATTCAAAATTGATTTTATGTTTCTTTCGCACTCAATTTCGGTTGTAAATTCCACATGATATCTAAGCAAATTTTCTGTCCCCGAAAATCTTATATGAACCCAGTTTCCGCCTTCAAAAATATATTTAACTCCGTCGCCAAACTTGATTTCAATTGGTTTGTATGCAAACTTAGGCTGTTTTGATTTAATGATTTTTAGGAACTTTTGTTTGTTGTTAACTAAGGTATTTCCTTCAACATAAGTTGAAATATATCCGGCAAATTCTTTGACTTCTTCGACTATTTTGCTAATAGGCTTGTTAATAGTCAAAACCGCATCCAAAAACATTGCAATTTCAAACATGCTATCTTTGGCTGGGGTGTAGTTTCTAACTGTAAATCCGCCCGAACTCTCTCCGCCAATTAGGGCATTGGTTTCATTCATTTTTGCAGAAATATATTTAAATCCCACATCTGTTTCGTGACATTTGTAGCCAAACTTTTCGGCAAGCATATCGCTTAGATGACTTGTTGACATGTTTCTAACAATATCGCCAGACATGTTTCGATATTTAACCAAATAATAATAGATGATTGGCATTATAATGTTATTAGAAAAATATTCGCCTTTTTCATCAATAATTCCAAGTCTATCACCGTCAGCATCGCATGCAAGTCCTATTTTGTATCTACCTTTGACTACTTGATTTTTGAACACTTCAAGACAATTTTCATTTGGGCATGGCAAAATATTTCCAAAGCATGGGTCAACTTTATCGTTAATTATATCAAAGTTTTCAAGTTTAAACATTTTTGCAAATAATTTGGCAGGCTCGGCAGTTACTCCGTACATACAATCAAATAGTATTTTTGTTTTGTTTCCTTTGAAATCTTTTGAAACAAACTTTTCGATGTTCTTCAAATATTCCTTGGTGTTATCAAATTCTTTAATAATCTTTGAGTCGCATGCTCTGTCAAAATCTAGTGATTTAACTCTTAAGTTTTTGTTAGATAATTTTTCTATTTTGGATGTTAATTCGTTTTGGGCATCGAAACCGCCTTTGACACAAATCTTTATGCCATTATAAACATAAGGATTATGACTGGCAGTAATTGTAATGCCATAGTCAATATCAAGATTTTTGACGCCAAACATGACTTGTGGAGTAGGAATTGGGTGTGGATACATAAGAACTTCAATTTTGTTTCCAGCCAATACTTCGGCAAACCATTTTGCAAAGTAGTCTGACATAAACCTTCTATCAAATCCTATTACCACTGGCTTTGAAGATTTTTCTTTTTTAATAATTATAGATAGCGCTTGGGCGATTTTTTGAACATTCTCTTTTGTAAAGTCTTCGCCTATTTTTGCTCTAAAACCACTTGTTCCAAATTTTATCATAAGTACCTTCCTTTTTTACATACATATTTTAAATTATAAATATAAAAAAATCAATTATATTATATACAAATATTTATTTTTATTTGGTTGTCATTTTGTATAAATTTTAGTAAAATATAAGTATAATTATAGGAGTATGTATGCTAAAGGTTGAACATTTGTATGTGTCTTTTACAAAAGAATTTTATACACTCAATGACATAAATTTGGAACTAGGTGATAGAGATAGGCTAGTTATAATTGGTAGCAAGGAAAGTGGAAGAACAGCCATGCTTAGAACGTTTGTTGGTCTTGAGTCTATTGCCAAAGGAAATATTTTGTACAAAAATATTAGCCTAGAAAAAATTGATTTTCAAAACGATGTGTCACTTGGATACTTGCCGGCAAGTGGTGCTTTTTTGGATAGTAAGACTGTTAAACAAAATTTGGATTATGTCTTGGATATTAGAAACAAAGACGATAGTTTCAAAAATATCAAAGTTAATAATGCACTTGTGGAATATGGTCTTGATTATATCAAAAACAAAAAAGTCAAAGAACTCAATTACTTAGAAAAACTTAAACTTTCAATTGCAAGATTGTCTCTTAGAAATATTGATATATTCTTGATAGATGATATTTTTGAAAAACTATCCACTTTGGAAAAAGACAAAATTATCAAAAATATTAAGTCTTTGATTAAAGTTAATGATGCTAGTGCTATAATTATGACCGATGACGAAAAGGTCGCTGACGCATTTGGTTATCCAAGAAAATATTTGGTCTATGGCTCACTACAAGACGAAAAAGAAAAAGTCGAAGTTAATAACTAAAAAATAACCCCGTTATTGAAAATAATAACGGGATTTTTTTGTTACAGTCGTTAGTCAATTTTTTTGAGTGAACTAATGCTTACCTTGTTTGTATCGGGGAACTCGTTTTGGGGTGTGATTTCTTGTCCTTTTATATTTGGAAGCATTGAAAACAATTTTTGCATATCTGGATTATCTTTGAAGAGTAGTTTGCTAAATATTTGCATCATATCCTTGGGATTTTTTTTGCTACCAGACATCATTTGAATGAGTGGGAGTAGCATGCTTAGATTTAAATTTTCGCTCTTGTTATCAGGTGAAACATTCTGAGTGGCGACTGGATTATCATATTTAAATCTACTTTCAGATTGTTTTCTTATAATTTCCTGACCAGACTTTGTGTATCTTAAGGGAAACTCGCCATAGGGATACTGCTCGATGACTTCTTTGGGAATAGAATTATTATTTGAATTATTGCTACTTAGATTTTGAAACATATCAATCATATTCATAAAAAACTCCCAAAATAATCTTTTACATATTTTATATGAAATAGAAAGTCTATTTGTTAAAATTTATATTTATTATTTATGTTTTTTGTAAATTACTATTAACTTAATGTTTGAGTCATTTCATATAATGTAATAATGTTAAATTTTGTAGGAGACAAATCATGGCAAATTTTAGTGATTATAATTGGAGTGAAGAAAACAAAACGCAAACTCAAAAACCTAGTGAACAAGATTTAGAAAAGTTAATTGATAAATATAGCGAACTAGATAGTGACTCTCTTATGAAAGAATTTTTGAAAATGACGTTGGAAAGAAAAAGACAGGGGAAACTTGATGACAATGAACTTAGTGTTATCAAAAATTCAATTTTGCCATATCTTAATGAGTCGCAAAAGCAAAGTTTGAATAGTATCTTGGAAATTGTAAAAAATGTTTAGCAAAATAGATAAAAAATTACTTGGGAAAATTATACTTCAAAGTAATTCAAA
Source organism: uncultured Clostridia bacterium (assembly GCA_934754475.1). Taxonomy (GTDB): domain Bacteria; phylum Bacillota; class Clostridia; order Christensenellales; family UBA1242; genus UBA11490. The sequence continues at coordinate 162,859 of CAKVHV010000001.1, forward strand.
ATCTAAGATTAATTGTATAATTCTTTCCAATGAATACAAAAGCACAAGAAATGAAATCAAAAAAATCTGTGGTGACAATTTTTTGGAATTGCCATTTATTTCTGGTTTTGCTGTGGCTTGTACAATTACAAATGTTTATAGTATTGCAAAACTAAATTGTGTAAGATTTATCTCAAGCGACATGAAAGTCTCAAGCCTAATATTTAAATCAAAAAAGTTTTTGAAAACAAATTTAATAGAGCAAAATGCCAACTCGAAAATCAAACATTCGGTCGTTGTAATTGACACTGGAATATATCCACATATTGATTTTGTTTTGGGCAAAAATAGAGTAATTAAATTTGTAGATTTGATTAATGACAAAAAAGAAATGTACGATGATAATGGCCATGGAACTTTTGTTTCTGGCATTTTGTGTGGAAGTGGAATTGCTAAGAATTATAGTGGAATTGACACAAGCGTAGATTTAATTGTCATAAAAGCACTAGATAGTGACGGAGAAACTACGTCTATTAAAATTTTACAAGCAATGCAGTGGGTGCTTGATAACAAAGAAAAATATAATATCAAAGTTGTTTGTATGAGTTTTGGAAGTCTAGTTGGCGAAAAAAATGACCCGCTTATGTTTGGGGCAGAAACACTTTGGAATAGTGGAATTTGTGTTGTAAGTGCTGGTGGAAATAGTGGGCCTGAGTCGGGGACAATAATGTCGCCGGGGTCATCAAAAAAAATAATTACAGTAGGCTCTCTTGACAAAATCGATTTCGGACTAAAGGTTGCTGACTTTAGTAGTAGGGGTCCTGCGTTTAATTATTACAAGCCAGATTTATTAGTACCGGGAGTAGATATAATATCTACAAATGTATTTAGTAAAGACCATAAATTTTATACCAAAATGACGGGTACTAGTGTTTCGACTCCAATGGTCGCTGGAATAGTGAGTTTGCTTTATTCAATTAACTTTAATTACACACCCGACCAAATAAAATACATGCTTATAAATTCATGTGTAAAAATTACTGGAGATAGAAACAGTGAAGGCTTTGGTTATCTTGATTTGGAAAAATTAATTTTGCTATAAAAAAATTGCATTTTATAATGCAATTTTTTTGATGGCTTCTACACATTTTTGAATATCTCTTTTTGAATTAAAATAGGATATGCTTATTCGTGTTGTTCCGTTTTTGAGTGTGCCTAAATATTTATGAATAGTTGGTGCGCAGTGCAAACCGCTTCGAGTAGCAATTCCAAATTGTTCATCCAATATGTCACTTACTTCGCTACTATCTTTTCCTTTCAGTGTGAACGATACAACTCCCGCATGTGTGTTTGTTGAATACAAAGTTACATTTGAGATTTGCTTTAGTTCTGAAATTAAAGTAGTTGTTAAATTTTCGATTTTTTGATTAATCTTATCTTGCTTTCGTCTAACAAATTTTAGTCCATGATACATTCCCATAATCCCCGGCAAGTTTGGTGTTCCGCTTTCTAACCCTTCGGGAGTTTCGAGTGGTTGCTTAATTTGATTGCTATATGTTCCAGTTCCGCCATAAAGTAGTGGAGTAAGCGATACGTTGTTTATAAGAAGCGCTCCAATTCCTTCGGGAGCATATAGTCCTTTGTGTCCCGCAATTGATAACATGTTAATATTCATATCTTGCATGTTAATATATTCATGACCGACACTTTGCGCTCCGTCAACCAAGAATAGTAATCCATGTTTTTTGCACATTTTTCCGATGCTTTCTATGTTTTGCGTAGCACCTGTAACATTGCTTGTGTGATTGACTATGACTAGATATGTATTTGACTTTATGTGCTTTTGAATTTCAATCGGGGTTATTTTTCCGTTCTTGTTAGGCTCGACTACTGTATAAGTTATGTTATGTGTAGTTTTGAGTCTTTCGAGCGCTCGCATTACACTATTGTGTTCATAAACGGTTGTTATTATATGTCCGCCCTTTTTTGCACATCCAAAAATCGCTGTATTAAGTGCCATTGTGCATCCACTTGTAAATATAACGTTATCTGGTGTTGTTCCAAATGTATCTGCAAATAACTCTCTGCATCTAAAAACTTTTTCTCCCGTTATCTGTGCTCGTTTGTATCCGGCTCTGCTTGGATTTATGCTGTACTTCGTTACAGACATAAGTTGTGATAAAACAACACTGAGTGGTTTTTTGTGAGTTGTTGAACTATTGTCTAAATATATCATTTTTTCTCCTTTTTAACAATTTTTAATAATTCACAATATTATGAAATAGAATTACTTTTGTTGGGGTTACTATGGAAAATATTATCGCTGTTTTTAATAATAGAAGTCACACTATGCAGTTTGCAAGTTATCTAAAAAGAATAGGGGTTAGATGCAAAACAATTAATACACCAAGAGAACTTAGTGTTTCGTGCGGAATATCTGCAATTTTTCCTTATGCGAACTTAAAACAAGCAAAGTTTATTTTGGATAGATATAGATTTTCATCTTTTGTCAAATTTTATTTGATTTATACAAATGGAGTGTTTAAAAAATATCAGCCACTTTAAGTCTAAACTTTGACAATACACAAAATAGTGTGATATAATATTTTATATGAAAAATAAGCATGAAATTGGTACAATTATCAAAAATAGATTATCAAATTTAATAGATAATCCTGTGAGTGAATTGGAATATAGCAATGAGTTTGAGCTGTTGGTGGCTGTAATGCTATCTGCACAATGTACTGACAAAAGAGTAAATATAATAACCAAAGATTTATTCAAAAAGTACAAAACTCCAAACGATTTTGCATGCCTTTCGCAAGAAACTTTGGAAGAAGAAATCAAATCATGTAATTATTATCATAATAAAGCAAAAAATATAATATCGGCTAGCAAAAAAATTGTAGAAAATTTTGGTGGACAAGTTCCCAATAACTATGACGACTTAATAAGTCTTCCAGGTGTGGGTAACAAGACTGCAAATGTAATGCTTGTAGTTGGTTTTGATAAATCCGCCTTGCCGGTTGATACTCATGTATTAAGAGTAAGTAATAGACTGGGTCTTGTAACTACAAACAATCCTACGATTTGTGAGAATAAATTAAAAGAATATTTTGATGAATCGGATTATGGAGTTGTTCATCACTTACTTTTGCTTTTTGGAAGATATTATTGTGTCGCAAGAAATCCAAAATGTCAAGATTGTGTACTCAAAGATAATTGTGTCTTTAATAAAAATTAAGTACTATGCAATCTTTTAAATTTTGGCTTATTATAAACGTTTATTAAGGAGAGAATTTATGTTTTTAGACAAGGTTAAAATAGAATGTAAGGCTGGCAATGGCGGAAATGGTGTTGTCGCTTTTAGGCGTGAAAAGTTTGTTCCTAACGGCGGGCCTAGTGGCGGAGACGGTGGCAAAGGCGGAGACATAATCTTCAAGGTTAGCAAAAATATGGACAACCTAGGCGAATTTCGTTTTAAGAAAAAATTTAAAGCAGAAGATGGTCTAGCTGGTTCAGCGAATAATAAGTTTGGCAAAGACGGCAAAGATTTAATTATATTTGTGCCTAAGGGAACGGTAATTAAAAATGCAAGTAATGGCAAAATTATTGCTGACATGTTTGATGACGACGAAGAAGTTACTGTATTAAAAGGTGGAGATGGTGGAAGGGGTAATTCACACTTTGCAACTTCGACTAGACAAGCACCTAGATTTGCGGAACTTGGAGTAGTAACTAAGTCTTATGAACTTGTGTTGGAACTTAAAACACTTGCGGATGTAGGTTTGGTTGGTTTCCCTAATGTAGGAAAGAGTACTTTGCTTTCAAGTGTAAGTAATGCAAAGCCAAAAATTGCAAATTATCACTTTACAACACTTACTCCAAATATTGCTGTTGTAAATGGGTTTGGAAAATCTTTTGTAATGGCGGATATTCCGGGACTAATTTCGGGTGCAAGTGAAGGCTTGGGACTTGGAATTGATTTCTTAAGACACATTGAAAGAACTAGACTGCTTATTCACGTTGTGGATATTTCTGGTAGCGAAGGTAGAGACCCATATTCAGATTATTTGGCTATAAACAAAGAGCTTAGCAAGTATGGAAAACACGTAGAAAATATCCCGCAAATAATTGCTCTTAATAAATCCGACATGGTTTTTGATGAGCAAGTTATCACGGATTTTAAAAAGAAAGTCGGAGACAAGCCGGTTTTTGTAATTTCGGCTTACACTCATACTGGGCTTAATGAACTAATTGAATGTGTTATAAAAACTTTGGATAAACTTCCAAAAATTCAAAAATCTGAAATAGAAGAAGAAAATATTGACAATAGAAATCTAAGAGAATTTAAGGTAGAAAAAGTTTCTAATAACGTATTTGAAGTTACTGGCGAACTTGTGTTTGAAATCATGAAAAGAGTTAATCTTGAAGATATGACTTCGAATGCTTATTTCCAAAAGAGAATTAAAAACGACGGAATAATTGATGCGCTTAAGGAAATTGGTTTGCAAGAAGGCGACTTAATTAGAATTGGCGATTATGAATTACAATATTTTGAATAGGAGAATTATATGTTAACAGCACAAAATAGAGCGGTACTCAAAGGTATCGCTACAAACCTAAAAGATTTGGTTTTTGTTGGAAAAGAAGGTGTAACGGATAATGTCATTGCTCAAGTGAATGACAATCTTTTTGCACACGAATTAATCAAAATCAAAGTACAACGCAGTGTAAATGACGAAATTAAACAAATCGCAGATACTCTAGCGGAAAAATGTGAAGCCGAAGTAGTGAGTATAATTGGAAGCAAAATTCTTTTGTACAAATATACTTCCAAGCCTAAATTTAATCATTTAATTTAAATAGAGTACTAAATCTGCATATGGTGGATAGTACGAAAAATATGGTTGAAAAAATTATATAATATGTGCTAAATGGAGTAAATAAACTACTAAAAAGTAGAATTAGTCCAAGCCAAAAATAACTCTTTGCTTTGCTTTTGTTAAGTACTATGCAAAGTATATCTTTAAGCCTATATTTAGGCTTTTTTTGTTGTTCAATATTATCTAAAAATTTGGGACTTAATTCAATATAATTTTTCAAAAAATCCAAATCCCAAAAAATTATATTTAGATTTTTTACGGAGTTTTTGAGTTTTGGCGTACTTATACACACTACTTCAATGTCTTCATGTTTTCGGTCTCTGATGATTTTCCAAAAATCATTTTCGTCTATAACTTTGTCCAAAATCAAATACAAATCTTTTTTGTTGTATGTGTAGTGGAAGCCTGATACTTTTGTGTAAGTCTTAATTTCCAAAACGTTTTTTACAAAGTTAAATAAACTAGTCTCTTTTGAGTAAAGTAGTCTTAATTCAAAGTTTTCTAAACTTTTTAAATCGTTAGTTTTTTGTTTTGTTTTTTTATTTTTGAAATTAACTATTGGAATTAAAATAATTAGAGTGGAGACAGCAACGATGATACTACTAAGTAGTGTTACTTTCAAATTCTTTGTATAATAATTGCACCAAAGAAAGAATATGCAAAATATTACGCACACCACAAAAATAATATTAGATATTTGACTAAGTTTTGATTTTTTTGTTACCATATTAAATTTTTATACAAAAAAAGAATTATTAAACTAGTAATTTAATTGTTTATTATGATTTTAAATGTTAAAATATAAAAAAATAGGAGTTAAAAATGGAAATAAGTATTGTAAAAGCAGTACAAGGCTTGTCTTGTAAATTTTTGGATGTAGTGCTTTGGTGCATAACCAAACTTGGCGAAGAAACTTGTTTTGTGCTTGCACTACTAGGAATATATCTATTATATAGTCAAAAATTTGCAGTAAAATATGGCGTAATTTATCTTTTGAGTGCGGGTATTAATAGTGGAATTAAAAACATTATCAAAAGACCAAGACCGCATGTTGCTTCTGATTTAATTCAAAATAAATTGCCGGCGAGCGGATATAGTTTTCCGAGTGGTCACTCTCAAGGATACTTTGTTCAAGCAACAATGGGTTTTGATGAAATTGCAAGAACTTCCAAAACCAAAAAATTCAAGTATATATCGTTTTTTGTGCTATTATTTGTAGGTCTTGGTGTAATGTTTAGTAGGCTTTACTTCGGGCAACATTATTTGACTGATACATTGGTTGGAGCAACTTGTGGAATACTTGTTTATATTGTGATTGAAAGTATTTTGAAGTACTTGCCACAAAGTTTCAAAGAAAAATTCACAATTGATAGGTGGTATTGGTTTTTGTTAATTGTGTCATCAGTTGTGGCAATAGTATTTTTTATTTTGGAACTTACAAAAGATGTTTCAAAAGCAAAAGTTTATAAAATCACCGCTGTATTTATTGCCATGGCAATTGGATATTTTATTAATAAAAAATATATTGGATACGAAGAAAAATCTAGCCCTTTGCAGACTTTTTTGAAAGGATTAATTTTGTATGGGGTGCTTGTGTTATTTCTTGTGGCATATAATTTGTGGATAAAACCTAGTGGAATTATTGTGTTTGTATTATACTTGATAATTTCTCTTGTTTGTACTATACTATTACCGATAATTTTTAAAAATATTTTTAAAACTAAAAATAACGAAAAGGTTTAAGATGGAATCATTTGAGATTAGCAATTTAAAAGAAACAAAAAAACTTGCAACCGCTTTTGCAAAACTATTAACGGGCGGAGAAATTGTTTTGCTCAGTGGCGATTTGGGTGCGGGAAAAACAACTTTTACTAAATTTGTTTTGGAAACATTGGGGGTTAAAGATAACATCACTAGCCCAACGTTTACACTTATGCACGAGTACAAAACAAAGAGATTTGATATTTATCACTTTGATATGTATAGGCTCAAAAATGGTGCTGAAGCGAGCGAAATAGGCATTGAAGAATATTTGTATGATAACAACAAAAATACATTAGTATTTATTGAATGGGCGGAAAATATCAAAGATATTTTGCATGGAAAATATATTTTAATTAACATAAAACTAATAGATGAAAACAAAAGAAAATTCGAAATAATTAGGTGAAATAATGAATACTCTAATAATTGATACTACAAGAAAATTAGCAAAGATTTTAATAAGCAAAGACGACAAACATTTTGTGTTTGATATGAGCGACAAGATTAAACATAGCGAAGGACTATTTTTATATTTGGAAAAAGCGCTCTCCGAAACAAAATTAAAAATTTCAGATTTTGATGTTTTGAGCGGAGTTGTAGGACCGGGGTCTTTTACGGGCATAAGAGTTGGAATGTCTGTAATCAAAGGTTTTAATCAAGTCATTAACAAACAAGTCGTGCCAATTAACGTATTTGAAGTTTTGAAATATGGCGTAAAAAATGGTGTAATTTTGTTAAATAGTACATCGACTACTTGTTACAAAGCGGATATTAAAAATTTCGAAATCGTTGATATGGGGCTAATTAATAAATCGGAAATCTCTAGCCTTAGTGGTGATATTTATATTTTGAAAGAAGAACAAGACGAACTAGGAATTGAATATAATAATATTAGAGTTATCGCAGATTATTCAAGTTATTATTTTTTGGCTGTAGAAAGCAAATTAAAGAAAAAAAGCAATGAAACATTTGAACCGCTTTATTTGCAACTATCTCAAGCGGAGAAGAATTTGAAATGAATATCTTGTTAAGACCCGCGAGTGTTAGCGATGTATCAAAAATTTTAATGCTTGAAAACCAAACACAGTTTGATAAATACAATCAAGATAATCTAACTCAGATGTTTAATCTTGATTATTACAAATTTATTGTTGCTACACTAAATGATGAAATAATTGGATATATTGTTGCGACGATTTTGTTTGAAGATGCAGATATTTTGAAGATTATTGTTGATACAAAATATAGACGATGTGGAGTTGGAAAAAAACTTATAGAAAATCTTTTGTCTATTTGCAAAGAAAATGGTGTCAAAAAATTGCATCTTGAAGTAAGAAAGGATAACTCAAACGCAATCAATTTTTATGAAAGTTTAGGATTTGAGTATGAGTTTTCTCGAAAGAATTATTATGGATTGATTGACGCAAAAATATATGGAATGGATATAAATGAAAATTAATCTGGACTATAATTTGATAGGTGAAAAAGAACCGGTAGTTCTATTTCTACACGGATGGGGAATGAATAAAAATTGCTTTGAAAAGCTTGTCCCAAAAATAAAACCTAATCAAAAAATTATATGTCCAGATTTTTTTGGCTTTGGAGAGTCGTCCGAACCAGAAAAATATTTTGATACATACGAATATGCCTATCACATATTTGTCTTTCTTAAAAAAATCAAAGTAAGCAAAATTATAATTGTAGGTCATTCGTTTGGTGGTAGGGTAGCAATTATACTTAGTAGCATGTTTGATATAAATATTGTTGGTATTATTCTTACTTCGAGTGCGGGTATTAATCTATTTAATCTCAAAACTTATTTAAAAATTAAATCATATAAAATTGCTAAAAAACTAAAACACATAAATTTAGTTAAAAATAAACTAGATAAATTTGGAAGTGTTGATTACAAAAAATCACAAAACTCACTAAGATGTGTTTTTGTTAAAGTTGTTAATCAGGACTTAAAGTTTTTGCTAAAGTATATATCTATACCATGTGTTTTGGTTTGGGACAAAAAGGACAAAGAAACACCTTACAAAATATGTAAAGTTTTGAAACGTGGAGTATCAAATTCTCAAACTGTACTATTTAACTCTGGTGGGCATTTTGCATTTTTGTTTAATCAAAATAAATTTGCGGATATAATTAATCAAATAATTTATGAATTGAGTTGATATTGAATTTTTTATTCTTAATACAAAAATTAAATGAAATGTAAAAAGTAGTTATTTGATTGATTTTTATTTAAATTGACTAGTAATTATTAATTATTGCAAAATAAACTAAAGTTTATGTCAAAAAGTGTTAGAATATTGACATAAACTTTTTTATTCTAAATTGTACTTAGTTTACAAAAAAATTATAAAATTCATATATAATTTAAGTATTATATTTGGGGTAATTTTTTGTGGAATTGGTTTTTGATATACTTTTTATAATATCTGCACTTTTGATATATGTAATGCTATCTTGTGAAATTTTATATTATTCTCAACTTGACGGGTATGATATAAAATCTGTACTAACAAGACTATATCAAAAAATAAAAGAAAATTTGCTTAATATTTTTATGTGCTTTGTGATAATGCTTTCTATGTATATTATTGATTTTGATAATATGTATTTTCTATGTGTGTATTTAATCGGTAGTGTCGTTGTTTGGATATGGGCGGGAAATCAATTTGAGTTTTTGAAAAAAATAAAGTACACAAAAAGAGTGTCGCGACAAATTGTTGTGATGACAATTTTATATGGACTTAGTTTTGTAGCACTACTTTTGATTAGTGATTTTTATTTGGCAATAGGTTTTCCGATATTGTTTTTTGTAGTTTATTTGATATATGTTTTGACATTGCTTGTGTTGCTTCCTGTTGAACATATTATTGGAAAACACTTTGTTAATTTGGCAAAAAAGAAATTGAAGAAACATAGTAAACTTATTAAAATTGGAATTACTGGTAGTTTTGGAAAAACCAGTACAAAAGAAATTTTGGGGAGTATCTTGAAGGAAGAGTTTAGCGCGCTTATTACACCTAAGAGTTACAACACACCGCTTGGGATTGCAAAAACAATTAATGAAAATCTAAAGAATACTCACGAAGTTTTTGTTTGTGAAATGGGTGCAAAAAAACGTGGTGAAATAACTGAGCTATGCAAGTTTGTTGATGTTGATTTGGGTGTGGTTACTGCAGTTGGAAGACAACATTTATCTACTTTTGGCAGTATAGAAAATGTTTATAAAACAAAGAAAGAACTTCCCGATTATTTATATCAGAAACTATGTGTTTTTAATTTGATGAATAAATATGTTTTGGATATGTACAAAGATTTTATTTATCAAAAAATTGGAGTCTTTGTTTTGCAAAAACGTAAACTTAAAATTTTTAAAGTTTACATAAAAAAAAGAATTATTAGTTTGAATTTGACAAAACACAAAGCAGGGACTTTTTACGAATACACAAAGCGAAATAACGTGTATGCAAAAAATCTAATATTAACATCCGAAAAGACCACATTTGATTTGTTTGAAAATATGCAATTCGTGTGCAAGGTGGAAACAAAACTTATGGGGTTACATAATGTAATAAATATTTTGCTTGCATCGGCGATTGCTATGGTTTTGGACGTTTCGGCATTTAGTATTTCTAAGGGTGTTAGGGGTATAACATCAATTAATGCAAGGCTTGAAAAAAATAAAAATGAAAAAGGTGCAATTATCATTAACAATGGCTATAATTCAAACTTGGATTCTGCGCCGTATTCACTGCGTAGTTTAAAACTATTCGATATAAAAAACAAAGTTGTTGTGACCCCGGGGCTTATTGAATGTGATGATGATTACAAGTGCAATTTTGAATTTGGAAAAATTATAGCTAAGTACTGCACAGAAGTAATTATTGTTAAAAGAAAAAATCGAAATGCGATTATGGATGGACTGATATCAAAAAATTTCCCAAAAAACAAAATTCACGTAGTTGATAGTTTTGATGAAGTCAAACCAGTTTTAAACGATGCTACAAGTGACTATGTTTTTTTGATTGAAAATGATTTGCCAGATAATTATAAATAAATTTTAAGGAGTATAAAATGATTAATATAGCTGTGTTTTTTGGTGGAGAGAGTTGTGAACATGATATTTCAATTATCACTGGATTGCAGTTTATAAGCAAACTTAATGAATATTTATACAATGTTATCCCAATATACATAGACAAATTGGGTCAGTGGAGAGTGGGTAAAAATCTCAAGGATTTGGATAATTATCCCGACAATCTTGGAAAAACTATAAAGGTTGGCGTTGTCGATAACGATAGCACTCTCTACAAGGTTAGTTCAAAAAAGAAATTGACTAAATACATAGATATTGATGTAGCAGTTCTATGTTTGCATGGAATAAATGGTGAAGACGGAAGCCTTTCGGCTATTCTGGAAGCGAGTAAAATTCCATACATAAATTCATCTATTATGCCAAGCAGTGTGGCTATGGACAAAATAATTTTTAATTATTTATGCCTAGGATTGGGCGTTGACAAAATCGAGTTTATTGATGTAAACAAAGACGATTTTGAATCCGATGAGCAAAAAACAATTGATACTCTAACTCAGTTTGGCTTGCCATTTATAATTAAACCATCTAGGCTGGGCAGTAGTATTGGAATTAGTGTTTGCAAAAGTGTAGAAGATATTAATCCCGCTTTGAAACGTGCATTTGAATATGATGACAAATTGGTTGTAGAAAGATATGTAAATGTCAAAAAAGAAGTGAATATTGCTTGTTTTTTAAATAAAGGTGAACTTGTATTTTCAAAAACTGAAGAACCTATTAATCATAATGAGATACTAGACTTTAATCAAAAATACGTTTCGATGTCAAATGGAATGGAGTCGATGAAAAGGATTTGTCCGGCGAATATTTCAAAAGAGAGTGAATTAAAAATTAAGTCAATTGCTAGTTTGTTATACAAAAAATTGGATATGTTTGGAGTTGTGAGATTTGACTTTATTATAGATTTAAACGACAATATTTTTGTAAATGAAGTCAATATAATTCCGGGTTCTATGGCAAACTATTTGTTTGATGAAACGTATAGTTATCCAAAACTCATTGACTTGCTTGTAACTAATGCACTTATTAGAGAAGAGAAAAAATTAACACACAAAAAGACCTTTGAATCAAATGTTTTGAAACAAGGGTTTTCAGGTTTTAAAAAATAATTTTAGTCCCAATAATTTATTGGGATTTCTTTGTTGAATGCGAATCTCTCGGCTACAAAATAATTATTTTTGTTGTTAAATTAAATTTTAATACTTAATAAATTTGAAATAAATTTTTAATTGTATAATTATACAATAATTATTATATTTATATATCATTGACTGGTTGACACTTTATCTATCAAAGAAATTAATTTCTCGTTTCCGCAACTGAATTTTGATTTTGACATTGCGGATATGTAACTTGCTTTGTTTTGCAAAGTGTAATTAATTTTACTCAGTAATGTTGAAGTATTCAAATCTTCTTGATAGATAACACTTGCAAACTTATGTCGTTCAAAGTTTTCGGCATTTAATATTTGGTCGCCACGACTAGAGCCTTTGGGTAGTGGAATTAAAATCATTGGTTTTTTGATTGCAAGCAATTCAAAGATTGTATTGCTTCCTGACCTTGAGATAACAATATCGCTTGCGTCAAAGTAGTTTTCAATGTCTTGAGCAAATTCAACTTGGATGTAGTTTTTAATTGTATTATCTACTTTTGTCAAATTGTTTTTTCCTACAATGTGAATGACAATATATTTTTGTGTGAGTTGTTTTAGACTATCATATATTACTTCGTTAATTGCCTTAGCGCCTAAACTTCCACCAACCACTAATATAATTGGAAGATTTCCAGTGATATTGTGCCTTTTGAGTACTATATTTTTGTTTCCATTAAATATTGAATTTCTTACTGGTGAGCCTGTAAAAATTGCGTTTTTGCCAAAAGAATTGGCTGTTTCTCTAAAACTACAGCACAAATACTTAGCTTTTTTGGCTATTATCTTGTTGGCTAGACCAACAGTTAAATCGCTTTCGTGAGTGAGTACTGGGATTTTTAGTTTCGATGCGGACAAGCATACAGGAACGGAGACATATCCGCCTTTGCTAAAGACTACGTCGGGTTTGATTTCTGATAATATCTTCTTGCAAGTGCTAATGCTTTTGATTAGTTTAAAGGGGATAAGTAGGTTTTTAAGTGTTAAACTTCTTACAAATTTAACTGTTGGAATTTCAACAAAAGTAATATCTTTGTGCTTAGAAACAATCTCTTTTTCCATTCCGTTTGAGCCAAGATAATATATTTTGTAATTTTTGAGATTTTGTGTAAGCGCTAGATTTGGCATAATATGTCCGGCAGTGCCACCGCCAGTAAAAACAATTTTTTTCATTGCAGTCCATCCTTTAAGTATATTTTATGACGAAAAATGTCAAAATATGTGTATTTTTGCAACAAGAATAATTATGCTTAAATTTGTATAAAAATATATTAAAAGTTGTTTTTTGCAAATATTGAATAAATTAAAAAAACGATTGTTTTTTGGCGTTTTTTGTGATATAATTTAATTTGTAAAAAATTGTAAGTTAAGGAGAAGCACTTTTGTCTGAGAATTATAAAAGTAAAGATATAGTTGTTTTGCAAGGTCTTGATGCAGTAAGACTTAGACCGGGAATGTACATCGGTACAACTGGTATCAAAGGTATGCATCACTTGCTATGGGAAATTGTAGACAATGCTGTTGACGAAATTGCAAATGGTTATGGTAACAAAATTGTAATCACTATGCACACAGATAATAGTATAACCGTCAAAGATAATGGTAGGGGTATTCCAGTAGACAAACATCCAACTTTGAAAGTAAGCGGTGTTCAGGTCGTTTTTACACAATTGCATGCGGGTGGAAAATTTAATAATTCAAATTATTCGTACTCGGGCGGATTGCATGGTGTTGGTGCATCTGTTACTAATGCTTTGTCTGAGTGGCTAAAGGTTGAAGTTTGCAACGAAGGTCACAAGTATTTTATGGAGTTTAGAGCAGTCAAAAAAGGCAAGGACAAAATCTCTGGTGGTGTCCCAGTTGCACCGCTTGAATGTCTTGGTCCAACCACCGAAACGGGTACAACTGTTACCTTCAAACCCGATTCTAGGATATTCAAAGACTGTCTATTTGATAGAGAAACTATTGCAAAAAGAGTAAGAGAACTTGCTTTTTTGAACAAAGGTATCACAATTGAACTTATTGATGAAAATCAACCTGAAGAACTAGGTGACCAAAAAAGAGTGTATAATTATACAAATGGACTCAAAGAATTTATTGGTTTTATTAACGAAAAGAACACAGTTTTATACAAAGACCCAATTTATATTGAAGGAAAATCTGATGTATTAGAACTTGGATGTGTAATTCAACACGTTGATTTGTATTCTGAAAATGTATTTAGTTATGTTAATAACATTCCAACTCCCGAAGGTGGTATGCACGAGACTGGTTTTAAGTCGGGAATCACAAGAGCATTTAATGAAATAGCAAGAAACATGGGATTGCTCAAAGACAAAGAACAAAACTTGCTAGGTGAAGACTATAGAGAAGGAATGACTGCAATTCTTGCAATCAAGATGAAAAATGTTCAGTTTGAAGGTCAAACAAAAACAAAACTTGGAAATCCTGAAGCAAAACTTGAAGTAGAAAATATTATATATAATGGACTTATGAACTTTGCAAATCAAACAAGTAGCAAACAAGTCTTGACAGATATAATCAACAAAGCAAAAGGTGCTGCAAGAGTTAGAGATGCATCCAAAAAAGCCAAAGAAGTTGCTCGTCAAAAAAATAGTGTAGATACTTATTCGCTTGTTGGAAAATTATCAAACTGTTCGGGCAAAAATCCACTCCTGAATGAAGTGTTTATAGTTGAAGGAGATAGTGCGGGCGGTAGTGCAAAAAGTGCTAGAGACCGAAGTTTTCAGGCTATTTTGCCACTTAGGGGAAAGCCTTTGAATGTTGAGAAAAAGAGACTTTCTCAAATTTTGGATAACGAAGAAATTAGAACTATTATATCTGCATGTGGAACTGGAATAGGAAGTGACTTTAATATTGAACATCTAAAATATAACAAAGTAATTATTATGTCCGATGCCGACCAGGACGGAGCTCACATAAGAGCAATACTTCTTACATTCTTTTATAGATACATGCGTGAACTTATAAACACCGGACATGTTTATTGTGCTATAGCGCCACTCTACAAAATCTACAAAAAAGGTTTTGAAAAGTACGTTTATAACGAAGAAGATTATGACGATATAGTCAAAGAAGCCGGAAGCGGATATAATGTTCAAAGATACAAAGGACTAGGCGAAATGTCTGCCGAACAGCTTTGGGATACTACAATGGACCCAAAAAAGAGAGTACTTGTTAAAATTACTGTTGATGACGCTGCTGATGCCGAAGAAATGATTTCGACACTTATGGGCGATAACATTGATGCAAGAAAGAAATATATAATTGCAAATGCTAACTTTAACAAAGTAGACGCATTTGAAAGTAGGAGTAAGAAATAATGGCAAAAGATGATGATTTTTTTGATAAATATGTAACTGACTCTACTTCCAAACGCAAGGGCAGTGTCAAAAAAGATTTGTTTAGCGAAAAATTAAAAAGCAAAAGTACAAATTCAAAATCTGAAGATTTGAAATCAGAAGAAATAAAAGAAGAATTAACTCAAGCAAAAGATGAAATCAAACCTTCAAAAAGAAAGACTGAAATAGTCGATGAAACAAAATTAGAACCAGCAAAAGAAGAAACAAAAACCGAAGTATCCAAAAAACCAAGACAGAAAAAGGTTTCACAAAAAGACAATACTCAAGATACCCAAGAAACTTCTGAAACTGACAAGTATTCTACAGATAGTTTGACAGATAATCTCGAAGAGAGTACTATGCAATCTGAAGAAAACGAAGAAGTAGAGCTACAAACAAAGTCTAAAAGGAAAACTAAAAGAGAAATTACTATCGAAGACTACAATACTAATTATGTAACAAAATCTCTATCTCAAACTATTCATGATAGTATGATTCCATATAGCGAATATGTAATTATGGATAGAGCTATTCCTAGAGTTGAAGATGGTCTTAAACCTGTTCAAAGACGTGTTTTGTATAGTATGCTAGAAGTTGGAGTTTTGCCAGATAGACCTTACAAAAAGAGTGCTACGATTGTCGGTGATTGTATGGGTAAATATCACCCACACGGGGATGCAAGTATTTATGATACACTCGTAAGACTTGCTCAGCCATTTAATATGGGAGAGCCACTTGTTGATGGACATGGAAACTTTGGCTCAGTCGATGGAGACCCACCAGCAGCATCACGTTATACCGAAGCAAAATTGTCTCCAATAGCACTAGAGTTGCTTAGAGACCTAGAAAAGAATACTGTTCCTTGGGGTCTAAACTTTGATGATAGACTCAAAGAACCACTTATGCTTCCAGGAAGATTTCCAAACTTGCTAGTAAATGGTTGTCAAGGTATTGCGGTTGGACTTGCTACAAACATTCCAACTCACAACTTTGCCGAAGCATGTAATGCTGTTATTGCCTATATAGACAACAACAAAATTACACTTGATGAACTTATGAAGATTATGCCAGCACCAGACTTTCCAAGTGGTGGATATATCTTAGACAACTCCGAAGTTAGACAAATGTATGAAACCGGAAAGGGTAAAATTTATATTCGTTCCAAAATTTCTATCGAAAACGGAGATAATGGAAAGAAAAATATTGTAATAACCGAAATTCCTTTCCAAGTAAACAAAGCCAGCATGCTTCAAAAGATTGCTAAGTATAGAGATGCTAATCCAAATGGACCAATGGGATACATTCAAGAAATTGTCGATGAATCAGATAGGTCGGGAACTCGTGCTGTAATCAAACTCAAAAAAGATGCAAAAATTAATTCAATTTTGAATCTTTTATACAAATATTGTGATGTTCAAACTACTTTTGGTGCAAATGTTGTCGCTATTGCGGATGGCAAGCCAAGACAAATGGGACTTATTGAAATTCTTGATTATTATGTTAAGTATCAACAACAAGTTATATTTAATAGAACTAATTATGATTTGGAAGAAGCACTCAAAAAAGAACATATTTTGGAAGGCTTACTAATTGCCATTAGAAACATTGACGAAGTTGTTAGAATTATCAAAAATAGCAAGAGTGTAACCGATGCAAAAATCACACTTATTAAGACTTTTGAATTATCCGATGTTCAAGCCCAAGCGATTTTGGATATGCGTCTTGCTAGACTTACAAACTTGGAAGTAAACAAATTAATTACAGATTTGAATAGACTTAGAGATTTGATTAAACGTTATACAGCGATTGTCAAAAGTCCAATTTTACAAATGAAAGTTGTCAAATCTGAACTTAATGAAATTGTTAAACAATATGCAAAGCCTAGAAAAACTAAATTCTTGAGTGCTGACGAACATTTTGAAGATAGTTCTTCAATTTTGGAGAGTATGGAAGATAGCGAAGACATTCAAACTTATCACTTTATTTCAACTCCAGAAAATACACTTAAACTTGTTAATCTCAAGAGTTACAATCTAGTAACCAAAGATTTGAGTGCAAATCCTACACTCAGCGAAATTCCTTCAATTAGTTTCAAGGTTGATGACAACAAAGATTTGTATATATTTACAAGTCTTGGGAATTGCATCAAAATGCCTGTCAAAACTATTAATGAATGTAGATTTAGAGACAGGGGAACTACACTATTTAGTTTGGTTAAGAATATTGACAAAGACGAAAATATTGTGGCAGTTTTGGAACTAGACAATTCGCTCAAAGACCATAATTTAATCTTTGTAACCAAGTCAGGAATGATTAAGATTTCCAAAGTTACAGATTATTTTGCAAGTAAACAAGTTATAGGTGGCATCAAAATTGGTCGTAACGATGAACTTTTGATGGTGGATATTCACAATCCAGACAAAAAACTTTGTATGTTTACTGGAAACGGAAATGGTGTCAAAGTTTCTACTAGTGATATATCTATAACTGGAAGAATGAGTTCGGGTATCAAAGGAATTGCTCTTGACAAAAATGATTACTTGGTTGGTGCTATGCAAACCGATTCAAGCGATGCTGTAACATGCTTTATGTCAGACGGAAGTGCAAAAATTGTTAAGGATTCGGAGATAACAGAATCAGTTAGAAATAGAAAAGGTTTAAATTTTGTAAGTCCAAAATGCAAAAATGGAAAACTTATCAAAGTATTTAAACTTAGTATCAAATCCAATTTTGTACTTGAATCCGAAAAAGAAAAACTAAACTTTGTTCAAGCAAAGATGATTCCAATTGATACAAGAACTGGAAGTGGAAAAGTACTTTTGAAAGAAAAAGTAAAAGCGGTTTATCCATTCCTAGAAAATAAGTAAAGATTAATATAATAATAAATAGAATAGAGAATACAAATTTTTAGGGTTCTCTATTCTTTTTTTGTTCTTTTTGAAAAGTAATACGAATATACTTATTTAAAGTAGAGAAATTATCTCTTAATTTGACAAAATTAGATAAATGTTAGCAATTTAAGACTAGACATAAATTTTAATAAAAAATCCAAAAATTATATAATTAAGGAGTACCAAATGAAATTTGTAGTAATGAAGAAAAAAGCATTTTGGCTTTGTGTGATTACAATAATTAGCATGATTTTGCTATCTATTAATGTTCATGGTGGCGCTAGTGCAAGTGTGTTTTTTGGTCAAGTTCCAAGGCTAGTTCCAATCTATTCAGTTGACTCCGAAGAAAAGAAAGTTGCAATTAGTTTTGATACCGCTTGGGGTGCTGACAAAACTCTCAAAATATTGGAAATTTTGAAAGAATATAATGTAAATGCAACATTCTTTATGGTCGGCTTTTGGGTAGAAAAATATCCAGATATGGTCAAGGCAATAGACGAACAAGGTATCGAGATTGGAACTCACAGCAACACTCATCCGGACTTTGTTAAACTATCTGAAAATCAAATGGAGTTGGAACTCAAAACCAGCATAGAAAGTATCACTAAAATTACTCAAAAACCAGTTAAATTGTTTAGAGCACCATATGGCTCATACAATAATACAGTAATTGGTGTTGCGGATAAAATGGGTCTCAAAACAATTCAATGGGATGTAGATACTCTTGACTGGAAAGGTCTTAGTGGAGTGGAGATTTGCGAAAGAGTAATGTCTAAGGTTAAACCAGGTAGTATAATTCTAAACCATAATAATTCCGACCACGTGCTAGATGCTTTGCCACTAATGCTTGAAAGACTAAAGAATAAGGGTTACAAAGTTGTATCTGTTGGAGAACTTATTTACGATAGCGATTATTACATAGATAATCTTGGTATACAAAGAAAAAATTAATTTATTTTTAAGGAGATACATTATGGATTACAATCTAATGAAAAACAACAAAGTATTTATTTCGGGCGAAGTTTCTTCGTCACCTAAGTTTAGCCACGAAGTTTATGGAGAAAACTTTTTTGAATTTGACTTAAAAGTTCCTAGACTTTCTGACTCTTTTGACAAAATTCCAGTTACAGTAAGTGAGCGTTTGCTTGCAACTAACGATATCCAAATAGGTAGTAAAATTTGTGGCAACGGTCAGTTTAGAAGTTACAACAAACTGGTTGACGGAAAGAGTAAACTTATGCTAACAGTTTTTTTAAGAGAGATTGTTCCATATGTAGAGAGTGATAATCCAAATTATATAGAAATCACTGGTTATGTTTGCAAAGAACCAGTATTTAGAACAACACCTTTCAAAAGAGAAATCTCAGATGTGTTGTTGGCGGTTAATCGTAGTTATAACAAAAGTGACTATTTGCCATGTATCGCATGGGGAAGAAATGCAAGATTTGTCAAGACTTTTAATGTAGGCGACAAGGTAACAGTTACGGGTAGAATTCAAAGTCGTGACTATCAAAAAAAAGTCAACGATGAACTTATTACAAAAACAGCATACGAAGTTAGTCTTAATCGAATTGAACTTGTAAAAGAAGAAAATGATGTAGATATGGTCATGACTTCTGTAGGACAATTAGAAAATTATTACGTGAGATAATTGTATTTTGTAGAGTTTTGTGATATTCTAATTATATAAGTGTAAGTTAATTACTATTTGTTTTAAAAAACAATAGCATATTTGACTTTTAGTAATTTAGGAGAGACAATGCAAAATATTGATAATGATTTAAGAAAAAATCAATATAAACTTTTGATAGCAATATTAATGATTGTCTTTTTGAGTATTGTCGGTTATACAGTATATTGGGAGATTAACTATTATTCAAAATATAACCATTTCAAAAAGGTTACTGCCGAAGTCGTTGCATACGAAGTTGATGGTGACAAAAAATATGATGTACTAGAATATGTTGTTAATTCGTCGTATTATCAAAACATCACATCGTACGAGTCAAAAAACAAGATAGGCGACAAAATATCAATTTATTATGATACAAACAATCCTTTGGGTGTAATTTATTCAAGAGATTATCGTAGATATGTATTGCCAATAATCTGTGTGCTACTTGGAACCGTGTGTTCATCTTTTGTACTAATCTACAAAAAGAGTTTTCCAAAACAAAAATTAGATAAAAATAAAAGTACTATGCAATCCTGAATAAATGTCTTATTTAAGCCATAAATTGTATATTCAATTTGACACATTTTGATTTTTAAACATAATAGAGAATTAGTAAAAAAACTAGTTCTCTTTTTGATTGCTATTATGTTTTGCTTTCATATTTTTAATTAGTGGATTGATTTTGAATTATTTAAAAAATAGAAGTATCAGTAATTAAAAAAGACACATTTGTTTTGGGGTGCACCCCATTTTTAAATGTGCCTTTTTGTATTTTTAAATGTATTGGTTACTTATTTCGTTTTTTGATTACAACAAAAGTTACAATTATTGAAGCTAACAAAACTAGGGATATTACTATTACTAAAATTAGTATTAATTTTGTATTATCGAGTTTATCCATTTTTATGTCTTTTGTAAGAACATAACCTTCAATTGTATTCAAGTTTGAGTCTTTGAATATTACTTTTGTATAAGTTTGATTTTTGTCATAACTTTCTACATATATTCGAGTGTCATTTACCAAAGTTTTGAGTATTGTTTGTTTGTCGCTAGCATATAGTTTTGTGCTATCGCTTCCAATTGCATATATAGTTGCATTTTCGGTATTAAGATTTTTGATTGTCTTGTTGTCGCTTTTGACAACATCGGCACTAAATATAAATCCAATTGAATCATTAAATTGATACATATAGAAAGTTTTGTCATCCAAACTGATTGGGTAGACATAACTAAGAGTTATTTCGTTGTTTATATCCAAGTTGCCAACAATTAAGCGAGTATCATTGTATTTAAGAAGGGTTGGGTATTTGTATATAGGAACGATTTGATTTGTGGTTATTACATTTATAGGATTGTAAGTATAAGTTACTATTTGAGTATTTGTTTTTGGAACATAACCACTTTGTAGTTCATTATTATTACTAAATAATATTCTATAAAAATCACCAAATTCTTCAATTCCAATTGCTTGGGTTATTGTGCCACTTAGATTAAATACATTTCCAACAAAGTATGGATATTCATAAATTGGCTGAGAATTGAGTTTGAGTGCAAGCAAAGTGTCTTGGCTTGTCAAAGGGGTGTTGGAAATTTCATCTATCAAAGATAGTAGTGAAGTATTAAGTTTGCAATCAAAGTAAACAAGACATGAACGATTGTTATCAAAAGCGAGCATTTGCTCTTTTGTAATGTTGTAAGAAAAATTGCTCAAATTGTTTGTGTTTATATCAAGAGTATTAGAAAGTACTAAATTGTTTTCTGATACTTTGACTAGAGAAATTTTGGTGTCTGTAATGGCATAAATCGCATCTAAGTCAACTGTTATTTCTCTAAGATTATTTACTTCAATTGAAGATAATTTTGTGCCATCTAGTTTGAGTAAACTTATAATATTATTATCTTTGATTACAATTAGATTTTGATGTTTCAAATATTTAATTTGGCTTTGTGAACTAAGATTAAGTCCAATACTACTACCCAAAATTCCAACAAGTGAAGTCTTTGCCATATATACGATTTGATTGTTTGAGTAGTCTAGCATATAAATTGTTCCAGAATTTGTTATGCACAAATCTGATACAAAACCTAAATTTTCGTCGCCAACTTTGTTAAATACGGTGCTTTTTGTATATGTATTATCTATCAAAGAATATTTATTTAACTGAGACGAAATAAGATTGTTTGTAACAAAATACATATTTTGATTGTAATCAAGATTAACTGCGTGTGGGACAGAATCGGTTTCAAAATCGTCTACAAAGTACGATTTGTTGTCTTTGAGTATTTGCAATCTATTGTTTCCAGTATCCGATACAAAATAATCGTTTCCTTGAATAAATATATTGCTAGGGGATTTGAAACGTCCCTTATCTATTCCAAAAGATTCCAAAATTATTTGATTACTTTGCATTTTTAAATCTTCATCGGTGAATATTTCAATAGCCTGAATTGATTTGAAATACGAATCAGAAACATAAATTTTGTTTTCAAAAAAATTAATATCAGTAATACTTAAAATTGGGAATATTTTTGAGTTTGCATCGCCTTTTGTTGACATTTTGATGTCACACGATTTGAAATTATTTAGGTTTTGAAGATGCAATATTTCATTTGCGGATGTAACTAAATATTCTTCGTTATTTAAATAAAATGTATCCAAAACTTTGGCATTTACAATAAATGTATCCAAAATTGTCAAACTTGAATTGTGATAATTAAATGTTGCAAGTCCAGTAGTTATTGTTTTGTTTAATTCTTCGGATGACTCACCAGTTTTGTATACAATATATGCGTTTTTGTCATTGATTGCTAGCATATATGAATTATTAAAATAAGGGGAACTAAATGTACTTATTGGATTATTGTTTGAAACAAAATTAACATCATATTGATATAGTGTAAACTTGTTTGCTTCAATAATTCCAATTAATAAATTTGTGTCACTTAGATAAATATCTATTGCTTTTGAGTTTTGCAAACTAATTCCTTCGAGTGTCTTCAAACTCGGATTTTCCAAATCTTTAATTACTTTAATGGATTCTGAGTCGGATATTACTAGTTTTTGTCCGTTTAATTTAATTTTATTAATTTTATTAAAGTCTTCTAATATAGTTTCATTTTTGTCATGCAAATTGTAAATATGTAAATTATTATCGTTTAGCGAATAACAAATATAATCATTATTAATATCAAAACAATTAATGTTTGTTAAATTGACATAATCCAAAACACCTTCGGGATAAATTGTATTTATTTTGATATTATCTTCGTTTGCTTTGACTGGGCATGGCAAAAAGACGGCAGTAATTATGCTTAGACAGACTAAAAATAACCCTAAAATAACCTTTTTCATGTACCAAAACTCCAGTTACATTGATTTTAGCATACGAGTATTATTTTGACAATAAAAAACGATACTTTATTTTGTTATTTTTATCTTTTATTTATTTAAATTTTGACAAATTTCGAAAAATTATTTTGTAAATTTTCAACTTTCTTAATTACTATAGTAATTAAAATTTGTCATATTGTAAAAAATTTTTACAAATTGTATAAAATTTCGCAAAAATTTGACATAAAGTTTTGACTTTGCACTTTTGCATAGAATATAATATAAGAAACGCGTTGGAGGTAGCAATGAAATATTGGAGTAAATCATCATTATCAATCTATAGGTATTTGGAAAAAATGACCAATACCTTGGACAAACTTATCTTGGATTTGAGCAAGCATAGCAATAGCGTATCCATGATAAAAAATCAAACAACTTATAATCAAGCTAGAAAGTTAATTGAGTTATTAGACCGCAAGCGAAAAATGATAAATTTGAAAGTTGCAGTTGAAGACTCTCTCGCCGGTCTTAACAAAATTGACCGAAGAATTTTGACATTAGTCTTTATTGACGGGGCAAAAAGTGAAATGATTGCCCAAATTTTGGGCATTAGTCTTAGAACTTTTTTCCGTAAAAAAGTTATTGCTCTTAACAAATTTAATTCTCAAATGATTGCCAAAGGTTTTGACTTAGACTTTTTTGTTAGCGAATATTCCAAAGAACAATGGATTTTGTCGGTATACGAAGAATGTGTAAACAAATACATAAGAGATGACGAAACCATGGATGTTTATATGGTTAAGAGAGTTTTGAATGAAATTTCAAAAGTGAAACTTAGTGCAAATGCGTATGTCTGTTAGTATTTGTCTATAATTTTTTCGGGCTTAATGCGTTTTTGTTTTTTACGAAATTTTCTTGGAAGATAGAGAATAAATAAGATTGCAAATAATGGCACTGACATAATTACTACTAGTATTAAACTTGGTGTATGTGTCATTGGATTTTTGATGTTTGTGCTTGTATTAGATTCATAACTTACTTCTTCGGTATTTTCATAAATTGGAGTTATTGACCTTATATATTTGTTATAAATATACCCATATTCTCCATTATAGTTTACATAATACCATGTTGTCCCACCAAAATCTATTGCTTCTTCCGAAAAAACTCTACCAATGAATTGCAAATTTGTTTCTCCCGCATTTACAACATTTATTATATTGCTCACATTAGTTTTGGTTGTTGGAGAACTTCTCAAATTACAATCAAAACCAACCACAATTTTAATATTACTAGGATATGGTGTCAAAGGATTACTCAAAGTAACCTTGACATCATTCTTTCTTACGTATCCACAAACACCATTGTAATTGACTTTGTAAACATTCGAAGTTTCGCTGATAATCTCTACAAAATATGTTTTTTCTACTATGCAAATAACATCACTTAACTCATCGCCATTTGTGGATTTATATAGATTTGTAAGATTAATTGCTCTGGCATAATTGGCTTTGGCAAGTACTGGTGTTTTGCTGAAATTTAGAAAACATAACATACAAAAAAATAGTATTAAATATTTCATAATTATATAATACTAGACTATTAAAATTAAAAAAAATCAAAACTTGAAAAAATTATGTAAAAATTTGGATATTTGGAAGTTATTATGACACAAAGAGAAATAGTTTTTAGGTTGAAATCCATAGAAAAAGAACAGCGACGAAGAAAAGATGAAAATAAATTAGATTACTATAATGTCGGAGAAAAAATACATCAAAAGCAACTAAATTTTCATAAATGTCAAAAGAAAAATAGGTGGGTTTTTGGTGGAAATCGAAGTGGAAAGACCGAATGTGGTGCGGTTGAAAGTGTATGGCTTGCACGTGGAATTCATCCTTACAAAGAAAACAAACCACGTGATGGCTGGGTAGTGTCTCTTAGTCAACAAGTTCAAAGAGATGTCGCTCAAAGCAAAATTTTGAGTTATCTAAAAAAAGAATGGATAGAAGATATTGTAATGTTGTCTGGAAAGAAAGGCAGTGCAGAACAAGGGGTTATAGATACAATTTATGTAAAAAATGTTTTTGGAAGTATTAGCAAAATTGGTTTTAAAAGTTGCGACCAAGGTAGAGAAAAATTCCAAGGTACGTCACTTGACTTTGTGTGGTTTGACGAAGAACCGCCCGAAGATATTTATTTGGAATGTAAAATGCGTGTGCTAGATAGATGTGGACTAATCTTTGGAACAATGACTCCGCTTAAGGGATTGACATGGGTGTATAATACCATTTACTTAAACGATAGGAATGACGAAGATGTTTGGTATGAACACATGCAGTGGGAAGATAATCCGTATTTATCGTCAAATGAAATAAAAAAACTCACTCAAAATATGTCTTCAGACGAACTTGAGAGCCGAAAATATGGAAACTTTACGAGTGGAACGGGGCTTGTTTACAACGAGTTTGATGAAAATTTAAATGTAATTGAGCCTTTTGATGTCCCCAAATCTTGGTATGACAAAATTTCCATTGACCCGGGACTCAAAAACCCGCTTAGTTGTCACTTTTACGCATGTGATTTTGACGGGAATATTTATGTTATTGCCGAACACTATGATAAACAAAAAACAGTGGATTATCATGCGAGCAAAATAAAAGAAATGTGCAGAAAATTAGATTGGCCAAATAAAAATGGAAAGTACGAAGCCATTATAGATAGTGCTGCAAATCAAAGAACTCTGTCGAGTGAAAAGAGTGTAAGTGAATTATTTTATGATTGCGGAATACTTGTTAATCCTTATGTTAACAAAGACTTGTTTTCGGGAATTAATCGGGTAAAGTCGTACTTTAAAAATGCCCAAGGTGAACGTAAATTATTTATTTTCAAAACCTGTGTAAATATGATACGAGAAATAAAGGGCTATTTTTGGGGAAACGCCGATGTTCCTATCAAAAAAGATGACCATGCTTTGGATGAACTCAGATACTACATCATGAGTAGACCCGAAAACAAATTTGTTTCAAATGCTCCAAAAACAGTCTTACAAAAACAAAAGGAAAAACTAATAAAAGCACTTAGAATTCAAAATAAATGGCAAAGCAATTACTAATTTTAGGGTAATTGCTTAATTTTAAAGGAAAGTTATATGAATAACAAAAAAATAAAAGAAGCACTCCTAAATAAAGCACTTGGGTTTACGACACAGGAAGTTACAGAAGAATATGGTTTGTCTGGGGATGATTTAATCTTGCAAAAAAGAAAGACAAGTACAAAATCTTATCCACCAGACTTGACAGCACTTCAGATGATTTTGGGAAAGGAGGTTGAAACAGAGAATGAATTTCAAAAAATGACCGACGAAGAGTTACAAAAAGAAAAAGAGAGATTAATAAAACTATTAAAGGAGAAAAAATGAAGGTTGTAAATATTGAAAAAAGAATCCGATGCGAAATGCCAAATTGCAAAAACATGGCTGAAGTTAGAGTCGAAAAAGAAGGGTTTTTTAGAACATCGGGTATTTGTATTTGTAATGATTGCTTGAAAGATATGTATTTATGTTTTTCAAAAATCATTGTTCCAAAAAGCCCTAACAATATGCTAAACAAAAAAGTAAAATCTAAGGAGAATTTGAGTGAAAACTAAAGACGAAAATGATAAATATGAAAAAGAACTTGTCGAAAGTGTTTTGAAAGATTTTGAAGAAAGACAAGCCGAAAGAAAGGCATTTGAAAGTAATTGGCAACTCAATATTAATTTCTTTTTGGGAAATCAATACTCGTTTATATCTCCAGTCGGAGATTTGATGGAAAATGGCAAACAATATTTTTGGCAAGAAAAAGAAGTATACAATCATATTGCAAATATAATTGAACTTAGACAAGCAAAATTATCTCGTGTAAGACCAACTCTTACTGTTATTCCTTTTTCTGATGACGAAAGAGATATTGCATGTGCTAAGACTTCCAAAAAAATATTAAAGGCGGTTAGTCATAACATTAACATTAGCAAAATTTTGTCCAAAGGTACTATGTGGAGTGAAATTTGCGGAACTGTTTTTTATAAGGTTGATTGGGATAATAATTTGGGTAAAGTTATTGGAGTTAATTCGCTAGGCAACGAAATTAAAGAAGGCGACGTTGAAGTAACAGTTTGTAGTCCATTTGAAATTTATCCAGATAGTTCGACTTATAATAATGTTGAAGATTGTATGTCAATTATTTATGCTAGGTCGTTCCATAGAGACATGGTTAAAAACATTTGGGGAGTAGATGTTCAAGGTAACGATATAGATGTTTATTCACTTGATGCATTATCTATAAGTGGCGGTTTAGGATATTCAACTCTTAGTAATTCAATGGCTAAAAAAGTTAAGAAAGACCAAGTAGTTGTTATAGAAAAATACGAAAAACCAACCATTGAGTTTCCAAATGGCAGACTAATTGTAATTGCTGGTGACAAACTTATTTATAACGGGGATTTGCCATACATTAATAAGTCTGAAGGAAAACGTGGATTTCCTTTTATTAGACAAACTTGTATTCCAACTCCAAATTGTTTTTGGGGTACAAGCCTTATTGAAAGACTTATTCCTATTCAAAGAGCATTCAATGCGGTCAAGAATAGAAAACATGAATTTTTAAATAGGCTTACAATGGGAATTTTATCGGTAGAAGATGGTTCGATGGATATTGAAAATCTCGAAGAAGAAGGCTTGTCTCCGGGTAAAGTTTTAATCTATAGACAGGGTGCGAATGGACCAAAGATGTTGTCGTCCGATTCGATGCCAATAGATTTCAAACAAGAAGAAGATGCCTTGCTTAATGAATTTGTCAATATTTCGGGTGTAAGTGATTTGCTTAATCAGACATCCCTTGTTAATGCAAACATAAGTGGTGTAGCTTTGCAACTTATGATTGAACAAGACGATATTAAACTTAGTTCAAGTTCGGAAGAAATCAAATATTCAGCCAAAGAAATAGCAAAACAAATCTTAAGACTATACAAACAATATGCAAAACTTCCGCATGCTTCTAGGATTGTTGGAGATAATGGCTCAATAGAATTGTTCTATTGGAGTTCGAGTGATATTAATAGTGAAGAAGTCATGTTTGAAACCGAAAATGAAATTAACGAAACACTTGCACAAAAGCGTTCAATGATATTTGAAATTTTGAATTCGGGTTTGTTAAACGACGAAAACGGAAAGTTGACAAATAATATGCGTGCAAAGATTTTGGAACAATTAGGATTTGGAATCTGGGAGTCTACTCAAGACATAAAGACTTTGCAGTCCAAAAATGCTTCAAAGGAAAATTTGCAACTTCTTATGGAGCAAACAATCAAAGAACCAAGTGAAATTGATGACCACGATGTTCATGTGCTTGAACATATTTCGTTTATGCTTGGAAATGAATTTGAAAAATCTATTCTCAAAAATCCAGAACTTGAAAATATGATGTTAGAACATATAAGAAAACACAAAAAATTTAAAAATTTTAATCAAGAAAACAAAGAAAATTAAGGAGAAAATTATGTTAGAAGAAAACAACAATATTGGAGAACAACCAAAGGACACAGTAGTTCAAGCTGTAGCGACGGAAAATGAAGGAACAAACAGTCCCGAAGGCTCTCCACTAGGTAAATTTAAAGATGCTAAGTCACTCTTTGGTGCTTATAACGAGTTACAAAGTGAGTTTACTCGCAAGTGCCAAAAGTTAAGTGAAGCAACAAAAAAATTGGAAGAATCTCAAGCACTCAATACCGGTGATGGTGAAAGAGATTTAAATAACAAAAATGAATTTGCCTGGAGCGAAAAACTCGACGATTTTTTGAAAACGCACAAAAATGCAGATGGCTTTGTGGAACAAATAACCAATGAAATAATTATGGATAAAGATTTGAAAGAGAGTGGTGATGCACTCGAAAAAGCATATACAAGGGTTTTAGAAAAAAACTATATTCCAAAAGAAAGTCTTGCAAAAAATCCAGAGTTTTTGGATAAATACATATATTCTAACGACGAAATAAAAAACAAAATTATAAGTGAATATGTTTCTTCGCTACAACAAACCCAAAGTCCAATATCTGTATCAAACTCAGGATATGTTGGGGGAATTGCTCATACACCCAAATTTGGAAGTTTGGAAGAAGCTAGCAAATATGTGGAGAACATGTTCAAATTTTAGGAGAAATTATGATTACTTTGAGTACTGCCGATAAGGCATTAAAATCAGTTTATCTAGGAGTAATTGGAAACCAATTAAACTATGGCGCTAACCCATTACTTTCAAGAATTAAACAAACAACAAATAATGTATATGGAAACGAAATAATAAAATCAACATCTTATGGTATGTCAGGTGGTATTGGTGCTGGTAGTGAGACAGATGCGCTCCCACAAGCAGTTAACAAAAAATACGCACAATTCAAAACAACTCTTAAAAACCTTTATGGTACATTGGAAATTTCTGACAAAGCTATTAGATGTTCTCAAAATAATGCAGGTGCATTTGTAAACTTGCTTAACGAAGAAATGGAAAGCTTAATTAAGTCTAGCACATTTAATTTGGGAAGAATGTTATATGGAGATGGCTCTGGTGTTCTTGGAACAATTACAACTGCCAACGAAGAAGCTGATACTGAATTTGTAGTAGATAATGCAAGAAACTTTGCAATCAATCAATGTGTTAAACTTTTGAACACTGCAGGTACTGCATACAATACTACTTACAAAAGTATGATGGTTGTTGAAAATGTAGACACTGTAAATAACAAAATAATTTTGGCACATCCAGCAGAAGCAAGTTTTAAAGATTTGAAACTTGCAGTTGCAAATGGATTCAATAGTGAACTTACTGGACTTGGTGCAATTTTTGGAACAAGTTCTACTTTGTATGGACTAACAAGGTCACAAAACAAATGGCTTAAACCTTATACTAAAACTTCGGTTGGAAGCATTAGTGAAAACGCTATGCAAACAGCAATTGACGAAATTGCAGACACAGCAGGTTCTGATGTAGACTTTATTGCTTGTTCATCTAAAGTTAGACGTTATTATCAAGATTGTGTTAAGTCTTACAAACGCAACATTGATGTTATGGATTTGCAAGGTGGATTTAGAGCCCTTACTTATAATGGTATTCCAGTTGTAAACGATAGATTTGTAGCTGATGGTGATATGTACTTGCTAACAACCAAAAACTTTGAGTTATGTCAACTAGGTGATTGGGAATGGATTGAAAGCAACGATGGAAAAATTATTAAACAAAAAGAAGGCTATCCAACTTATACTGCAACTTTGGTTAAATATGCTGAGTTAATTTGTAATAGACCAAATAGTCAAGCAAAACTTACAGGTATTACTGGTTAATTATTTTTTGCTGGGCTTTTGCCCAGCAAATTTTTTTAAATTGGAGAAATTATGAAAATTAAAATAGAAAGTGATGTATTTGATATAGCAAAACGTGTAAAACAAATAAACGAAAATTATTATATTTTGTTTGATACGTCAAAGCAAAAATTTGAATTACATTCAAAAGAACAACAAAATTCTTATTGTTTTTCTTATCCTTTTCAAAACTTAGATAATAGATTTTTGGACTTGGTTTATACCACAAATATCAAGTATATTGACAATATCGTAGAAGATATTGACAATAACAATAGAGAAATTGAGCAAAGAGAAAAACAAAAAACAAAAAGTCAAACTGATTATATGCTTAGAGAAATTTATAGTTTTGCAAATAATTCATCCAAAGAGTTGGATGACAAAAAATCATTTTCTAGTATATGGAGATAAAGATATGCTTGTAAAAGACATAATCAAAAAGGCTTGCAAGTTAATAAATCTAAGTGATGTTTTGGAGTATCTAAATGATGAAACTGGAAATGTCACTTTGTCTGATGATGTAAGTGAAAAATTAGATAGATTATTGCTAGCACTTAATTTAACTAACAATACACTATCAAGTCAGTATTTTGAAATTAGTGCTTGCGCTGAATGTAATAATCCAAATGGTGTTGTAAGTTTTGGAAGTATTACAACCAAAAATATTGTTGAAATCAAAAAAGTTACTGATATTGAAAACAAGGATGTTGAATACAAAGTTTTGAGTGATGGTGTTCATTCTGCATATAAGAGTTTGAAAATATATTATACATATATCCCAGATGATGTTGCTATTTCAGACAGTATCAATTATTATTTGAAGTTGAGTGAAATAACTTTTGCTTATGGGGTGGTGAGTGAATATTTATTTTTGATAGAAGAGTTGGAAGAAGCAAGTATTTGGGATGAGAAATTCAAAAATATTTTGTTTGCAATTTCCAGACCACGTAGAAGTATTGTAATGCCATCAAAAGGTTGGTACTAATGTTTTATAAAAGTTTGATGCCAGTTAAAAAAATTAAATATAAAAGATTTGAATGTCAACCATGCAAGGAAGGTTGGAAATTTGAATCAAGCAACCAAAAACTTCCTTTTGGAAGCTGTATTTGTATGTATAATTTTGATTGTTCGACCGGTGTGCTAAAAGACAATATAGGCTTAGATTATTTAAAGGTAATATATGCGGTTACTACCGGGGCGGGTTATAGCTCTAAAATTGTTTTACCTGAAGAAAATGAAGAATACTTTGATGTTTATGCATTTGACCATTGGCTTGTTTATGGTGGTACAAGTACAAATAACCACATGCTATATTTACAATGTTTTAATGGTTCATTTAAGACGCAATCACTATTCAATGGTGATTACGATTATAATCAAGTTCTTGGATTGCCAACTGATAATAACTTTATTAGGTATAATAAATCCTTAGCGGTTGAAAATGGTCAAACTTATTTGATTTTGGGAAGGCAGGGTGAAACGTATAAATATTCAACTAAAACTGGTAGAGCAGTTAAGATTAGTGATTTGGAAATACTCAGTGTTTGTTATTATGACAAACGAAACTTTGCAATTTGTGCTGAACATTCTCAAACGATAACGTATGGGGAAAAATTAAATCTATTTAACTTTGATGTTAGTGATGATTCGTCTGGAAGTATAACATTTTCTGATAACCTAGGTTCTTGCCAAAAACTTTTGGTTTTCAAGGATAAGTTGTATTGTTTTAGGTCTTATGGAATAGTTAAAATGGTTAGGGGCAAAGACAAAAAGAGTTTCGATATGGAAAAAATCGCCATGGGTAACAATTTGATTTACAAAAATACTATTGAAATCTGTGATGACAGAATATTCTTTGTGACATCTGAAGGTCTTTGTGAATTTGATGGAAACAAGGTTAAGGAAGTTAATCTTCCGTTTAAGAAATTATTAACTCAATCGTCTCAAGTTAAGGCTGAAGGCAAGTACTGCAAAGGTAAGTATTATTTGTCTTGTGTTATAGATTTTGGAGATGGAAAGAAAATAATGAGTGAAAATTATAACCGCTTGTTGCAATATAATAATGCACTTATCAGCATTGATTGTAGTGATTACTCATATCAAATTACTAGGGGAATCAGTGTGGCAGCACTTGAAAGAATCCATGATAAAATGGAAGATAGATTGGTAGTTGTCTATGAAAAGAACTTGGTGTGTTCTTATGGAATGTTGACAAACTCCGGAAAATTTTTTGGTGCAAATACTATCAGAAAGAGTTGGGCTAGTAGTACTTCGGATTTTGGCTATCCAGATAAATATAAATTTATCAAGGAAATGACGTTGTATACAAAGCAAAATATAACTATTGAACTAAATTTGGATGGCAAAGTTACAACATTTTCAATCAAGGGAAAATCGGGCAATCAAACCATAAAAATTAACAAAAAAGCAAAACTATTTAGTTTTGAAATAATTGCTATGGAAGGCGATAATGAAATATCTCTTCCAACTTTTGTGGCAGGTGTTTATGAATGATTATAATTCACTAGATGAATTTTCGGATATGCTCAAACAAAATAGAGTTTTGAATAATGGCTCAAATTCCCTTAAAAAAATTGTGTTTCGCAAAATAACTGCAACAAAAGAAATTAAGTTGCTTTCGCAAGATTATATTACTTATGGATATTTAAGTGTGACTGTCGAAAATCCGCAAAATCTTGAAATTTATTACAATGATGTCAAACTTGCAAAATTTACTAAATCTGAAACAAGAATAATATATTGTGTTTTTGAAGATAATCCTACTTTGAAAATTTCAGGCACAAGCGGGCAGTTGTCTATAGAAATTTATGGCGCTGATTCAACCTATCAAAATTTAATAAAGTGTTGTGCTGGAACAAAAAAACTTGTTTTCGATTGTGGCAAAAATGAAGTGTATTCGTATTCTACATCAGATGATATTTCAAACAATAATTTGACATTTGATGAAAGTATTGAAGATATGGTTGACTATGGAGATTGCTATTATGATACAGATACTTATAACCATGCTGTGTTAAAAAATATAAACGATAATTTATATTTATACATGTATACGAATGATAATACAATGGTAAAACAGATAACTTCGACTGTAGAACATGCCAAAATTATTACAAGAGATTACTTAAATTTGCTTAGTGTAGCATATATTAGGGGACAAAAAGTATATTACAAAAGTATTACAACAAGTGGAGTTAGTGATGAAATTGAAATTCCGCTTGATACTAAATTTTATCCAAAATCAATATGTGAAATTTCTATCAGTGGCACTTTTCCTTTGCCTATAATTGGAATTGCTAGTTACGATGGCAAGATTGCTCTAGCGTATTTGTCTAATGATTCTGCAGAATTATTGACAGATAAAAATGGTCAAAATGCCAAAATTTTTGTAACTGGAAACAAAGTCGATATTGCGGTAATTAACGATTACAACGTGATTATTAGTAAATATCTATGTACCAACTATAGTTTAACTCAACAAGGTGAGAATACAACCATTTGGAATGTGAATGATATTGTCAAAATTGACGATAAATATTTGCTATTTAATAACAAAGAACTAAGCGGAACGATTAATTATGATGACATCTAGTAGTATCGCAGATAAAATTCTAAAAATTAATTTGAGTTCGTTTAATTCTAGGAGAAAAAGTATGAATAAATATACAAATAATGCTTTTGAAAAAATGCTTGTTCAAGAATTTGACAAAGATATAGCAAATCAAAAGATTATTGATTTGCAAAGAGAGATTTTGGATATTTGTGAAAAGAATATCCTAAAGTCAACTGCTTTTGAACAAGATGAACTAAAAAAGTTAAAAAATTTAAAAGAAATAAAAATAGAAGAAAAACAAGAAATTTATTTTGACTACGATGATTTTGGCAATCCGAAAAACTATATGCAAGAATCTGAATATAATGATTATGTTGATAGTTTAGACAAACTCAATAATCAAATAAAGGTTGCCAAGTTCAAATTATTTTATTTGAATAGTTTAAAAAATCAAGCAATAAAGGACTGTAATATTACAAAAGCAATCAAAATTAGTGACGAAATCGCTGATGGAGAACAGTCAATTAATGTCTTGAATTTTGAAGTCGAAAACATCAACAATAATGTAAAATCCAATAAGACAAAGTTCTATGATGATTACAAACAACTTCTTGAACTTGTTTCGACGTCTAAATCTTTGCTTTCTATGGATTCTTTGAAAAAAGAGTATTCCTTAAAAGTAATTAATTATTTTATTGCAAAAAAATCTTTGTATTTAATTGATTATTATTTGGGTGCGGTTGACAAAGATAAAATTAATGAAGCTCTTAATGGTGATGCTATTAAACAATTTTTTGGCGATAGTTTGGAAATTGTCAAAAGTGATATAAAAAATGTGGGAACAAATAGTTAATTTAGCCATAAGTAATGGCTTGTTTGCGGTACTTTTTTTGGGGCTACTGGTTTATCAACTAAAAGATAGCAGAAGTCGAGAACAAAAATATCAAATGACTATCGAAAAACTCGGAAATTCGCTTGAAATTGTTAAGCAGGTTAAGGAAGATGTTGAAGACATCAAGGACAAAATAAATTCAAAAAAGATTGTCTTTAGAAAAGTTAAGGAGAAAACTAATGAAGAAAAAGCTTAAAACTACATCGTTTTGGCTAGGATTGAGTGGTGCGGTATTTGTTGTTTTGGATACTGTTTCCAAAATTGTTGGTCTAAATCTATATTCAAAAGAAGTTGAAACTATAATACTTGCTGTGTGTTCTGCTCTTATTATGGTGGGATTCATAACCAAACGAAATGAAACCGAAACTTCCGATTCTTCAAAAGAAGAACTACTTGAAGATATAAATGATGTAGACAAAGATAAATAAACTTGTTTTTTGGTGTTCGATTTGTTTTATGACAAATTTGAACACCTTTTTTTATTTTTGATTTGCCAATATCTAATTTTTAATATATACTAAAAATATTAAAAGGGTGTTTTATGATTTACAAAAATTCAATTAAGATTTTATTTTCAAACTTTGATATAGTATGGAAGAATATTCTATATTATATTTTGGCGTTTTTAATAACGGGCGGTCTATGCTATATTTGCATTAATCCTATATATAAACTTTTAAGTGATGGTGGACTGGTTACAGATTTTTTGAATGTGTATTCAGATTTTTTGTCAAATTTAAATTTAACTTCATTGTTTACTTCAATTAGTACTTTGTTTGAAAGACTAACCGAAATTTTGCAAAATAATTTGTCTCGTGTTTGGATTAATTTTGCAGGTATTGGAATAACAATATTCTTTGTTAAATTTATTCTTTCTAATTTGACAATTATGCCTTCGTGCAATTCTCTTCATTATTATATGGGAAGTATGAATAAGCACGGATATTTCTTGAGTTTTGGCGAAACTTTGGGTAGAAACTTTCGTTTTGCACTAGTTGACTTTTTGGTGATGTTTCCTTTGAAAGTTTTGTATTTGGGTATATTTATTTTGTGCTTGAAATTATTTAATATATCCTTTGTAATGTCTATTGTGGCTATAATAGTTATAATCCTTGGCTTTGTGCTATTATTCTCACTTAAGTATTCAATCTTTGCTGGTTGGGCACCAACAATGTGTGTTATGAATTATGGTGTGTTTAAATCTTTGAAAGTTAGCGTAAAAAATGCTTTCAGAATATTTCCTAAAGTCTTTTCAAATTCAATTGGCATAGTTATTACAATAATTCTTTCTAATGTCCTTATTGGAACTTTTACATTCCTAGTAGGACTTATTCTTACTATTCCTGTATCGTATCTACTTTATAGTATTTTTGGAATGGTGGTTGTTTATGAAGGTCAGGGTATGAGATATTATGTTGACGTATATAATGTTATAACCCCTAAGAAAAAGGAAGTAAGTGACAAATTAAAATCAATGAAATATATTGTTTAGTTTTTGTACTTATCACATAAATTGCAGTATTTGTCGCATTTTGGATAATAAACAATAATTTTTCTAAATATTAACTCCAAATATTGATTTTTTTGAAATATTAGTTTATAATACTAATAACGAAGTTAGTTGAATATTATATTTTCAAAAACAAATAATAGGCTTTTTGCCTAATTAGATTTTTTTGTGTGCCTTAAAAGCTTTTTGTTGGCTCAAATGTTATGTGGGATTGTTTGTGTCAATATTTTAATTGTTTTTTTGAAGTGCATACTATCTTAGAGTGGTTCAAATTCTTTTGTTGGACTACAAATTTATATATATTTTGGCTAATTTTAAATAGAATTAAAATTAACTTATTTAACTAAAATTAATTTAATTCTAAATAATAAAAACACAATATTAAAGGAGAAAAAATGAATAAACAACAAAACGGAATTAAACTTACATTCCTTGGTGGTGTTGGCGAAGTAGGAAAAAACCTTATGGTTTTGGAATATAACAACGAGATGCTTGTAATTGATAGTGGTCTTGCTTTCCCTTCGGACGATATGCCGGGAATAGATATTGTCATTCCAGACTTTACTTATCTAATAAATAATAGACAAAAAATTAAGGCAATCTTAATTACTCATGGTCACGAAGACCATATTGGTGCTTTGCCATACTTGCTTAGAGAACTTCCAAATGTTCCAGTGTATGCAAGTAAACTAAGTGTGGCACTTATTGAAAACAAACTAAAAGAACACAAAAAGATTAAATGTAAACCAATTTGTGTTAAGCCAAAACAGGTTGTCAAAATTGGAAGTTTCCAAGTAGAATTTGTTAAGGTTACACATAGTATAAGTGGTTCTATGGCGCTAGCAATCACAACTCCAGTTGGTGTATACTTCCATACTGGTGATTTCAAAATTGATTATACACCAATTGATGGTGACGCTATGGATATGGTTAGACTTGCTGAAATTAGTAGAAAAGGTGTCCTTCTTTTGACCGCAGACAGTACAAATGCCGAACGTCCGGGATTTAGTATGAGTGAGAGAAAAGTTGGAGCAACACTAGATAATCTTTTTGTTCAAAATGCTTCAAAAAGAATTATTATAGCAACTTTTGCAAGTAATGTTCATAGAATTCAACAAATTTTGAATATCTGCGAAAAATACAATAGAAAGATTGTGTTTACTGGTAGAAGTATGCTAAATATTTGTGAAACTGCAGCCAAAATCGGCGAGCTTAACTTCAACAAAGAAATTGTTGTTGATGTTAACAATATGGACAAGTACGAAGACTCTCAAATTTGTATTCTTTGTACTGGAAGCCAAGGCGAAGAAAATTCCGCACTTACAAGAATGGCCAATGGCGAGTTTAATAAAATTGAAATCGGAAGCAATGATTATGTAATTTTTTCGTCATCAGTTATTCCGGGAAATGAAAAAGAAATTAATAATGTAATTAACCTTTTGTATTCAAAAGGTGCATCAATTATTTATGAATCCTTGGCAGAAGTGCATGTTAGTGGTCACGCTTATCAAGAAGAACTCAAAACTATGCACACTTTACTCAAACCTAAATTTTTTGTGCCTGTTCATGGTGAATATAGACATCTTAAGGCTCATAGTAATTTGGCAAAAGATTTGGGAATGAATGAACGTAACATTGTTATTCCAGAAATTGGTGATACAATTACAATTAACAAAAATGTTATCAAAAAATCTGGCACTGTTCCTTCGGGAATTAAACTAGTTGACGGATATGAAGTTAGCGAAGCGGGTGGCATTGTTCAAAGAGATAGAATGCAACTTGCCGAAGAAGGAATTTGTATAGTAACTATCACAATTTCTGCAAAAAATGGTTCGCTAACATCAAAACCGGATATTTTAACTCGTGGATTTATGACTATTAAGG
Organism: uncultured Clostridia bacterium; assembly: GCA_934754475.1. Classification (GTDB taxonomy): domain Bacteria; phylum Bacillota; class Clostridia; order Christensenellales; family UBA1242; genus UBA11490. The sequence continues at coordinate 201,255 of CAKVHV010000001.1, forward strand.
GCAACGAAGAAATGATTGAAGAAGTCAAAGATTTGTTGCTAAACCAAATTATTACTGCAAACTTCAAAACACAAGATTGGGCAATGATTAAAGGAAATGTCAAAAAGACTTTGCAAACTTATTTCTTTAAGAAATGCAAGAGAAAACCTTTGATTATTCCAATTATTATTGAAACAAACTGAGAATGAAATGGAATTTGATATTACAATTGAAAAATTAACCGATGAAAGATACTATGCAAAATCTAATTATGTGCCTATAATTAGGGATAAATCGGCTAAATATTTGTACGATTTTGTAAAAGACAATCAATTTGAAAATGTTCTTGAAATTGGCTGTGCTATTGGATATAGTGGCAATATAATTTTGAGTGCTGGTGCAAAGAGATTGACAACTATAGATATAAACAAAGATTACTTGGAAGTTGCCAAAAGAACTTTTGAAAAATTTGACAATTTGGACAAAGTGCAGATAATTTTGGGTGATGCCAAAGATGTTTTGAAAGACTTGGAAGCCCAAGGCAAAAAATTTGATATGATATTTTTAGACGGGGCAAAAGGTCAATATATAGCATATCTTGATACACTCAAAAACTTGTTGCAAACGGACGGTGTAATCTTTGCGGATAATGTTTTGCTTGGCGGAATGGTTGAAAGTAATCAGATTATTCCGCACAAAAAACGTACAATGGTAGTTAATCTAAGAAAATATTTGGATGCAGTTAATCACTATCCATACAAAACGGATTTATTAAGGCTTGAAGACGGAATTGCAATTACAAAAGTTGAAAAAGGAGAAAACAATGCTTGAATTACTTTCACCAGCTGGAAATATGGAAAAATTAAAAGTCGCATTTAAGTTTGGCGCAGATGCTTGTTATTTGGCTGGCAAAAAGTTCGGTCTTAGAGCATTTTCGGATAATTTTGATGAAAATGAATTAACTGAAGCGGTTGAATATGCACATAGTTTAAACAAAAAAATTTATGTTACTATCAATATTGTTGCACATAATGTTGATTTTGACGGTCTCGAAGAATATTTGGAATTTCTTGAAAGTATAAAAATTGACGGAATTATAGTTAGCGATATTGGAATAATGGAACTTGCAAAACAAGCTGCTCCAAAACTAGAATTGCATGTGTCTACTCAAGCAAATGTTACAAACAAATATACAGCCAAATTTTATTGTGATTTGGGTGCAAAAAGATTGGTTTTAGCAAGAGAACTTAGCATCCAAGAAATCAAAGAAATCAGAGACTTTATTCCAAAAGATGTAGAAATTGAAACTTTTGTTCATGGTGCGATGTGTATATCTTATTCGGGAAGATGTTTGCTTTCAAACTATTTATCAGGAAGAGATAGTAATCGTGGTGCATGTATTCAAGCATGTAGATTTGAATATTCAATTTGCGAAAAGACCAGAAAGGGTGAGCATTATGATATTCAAGAAGACGAACGTGGAACATATATTCTTAATAGCAAAGATTTGTGTATGATTGAATATATCAAAGATTTGGTTGAAGCGGGTGTAACTTCGTTTAAGATTGAAGGTCGAATGAAAAGTCCTTATTATGTAGCGACAATAACTAATGCTTACAGGAGAGCAATTGATGATTTCAAAAGTAACAAACCTTTTGACAAAACTCTTCTTGAAGAAGTTCAAAAAACTAGCCACCGAAGATATACAACAGGGTTTTATTTCGGCGCTAAGGACAAAGAATATATCCTTGATAGTATGCCTGTTCAAAGCCATGACTTTATTGCGATTGTCAAAGAAGATACTCAAAATGGATATGTTAAAATTGAACAACGTAATCGTTTCAAAGTTGGAGACGAATTAGAAGTTTTGTCACCAAGTGATTGCTTTAACAAAATAATCAAAGTAACAGAAATGTATGATGAAAATAATAATTTGGTTGAAGATGCAAGTTTGGTACAACAAATTTTAAATCTAAAAACAGATTTGAATTTGAAAACTGGCGACATCTTAAGAAAAAAAGAAAACAACTAAGCAATCATTTTATAACTAAAATTAAATAATAAAAATTAGATAGGTTAATTTGATAAATGTGACCTATCTTTTTTTGTAAAACTCTAATAGTGGATTTAAACGATTTATTTAATTTAATTGCTCAATAAAACATGTAATTGAAGTGTTTATTTGTATCGTTTTATTAAAATATTTATTTAAATTGTTTAATTGAGATTTTTATTAAAATATTAATTTAATGATTTGTATCTGACATTAAACATTAAACATATATGTCATTAATAAAAATTTAAAAACATGAATAAATATGTAAAAATATAAATAAATATACAAACAATTAAAATTGTATAATTTGATAGAGCTGTATTGAATATGGCGTATAAAAATACAATAAATAAAATAATTATTCATAAAATTATATATTAAACAATTTGATTAATTTTGTTTGGACAGGCAAATTTCGGCAATATTCGACATATACATTAGGTATAGGAGTTTGATATGATTGTTGAAAGTTTTATGATGTTCTTACAAAAGATAATGTTTTTTTCTTCATACATAAAAAATTCTTCTTCCTTTGCAAAACCGCTGACTGCAGAAGATGAAAAATACTACCTTGAGCAATTTGAAAAAGGGGACGAAAGAGCAAAAGAAATACTTATTGAGCATAATTTGAGACTTGTTGCACATGTAGTCAAAAAGTATAATCAGGCTGACGAAGCTGATGACTTAATTTCTGTGGGGAGTTTGGGGCTTATTAAAGCGATAAATTCGTATAGACTAAATCATGGAACTCAATTTAGCACCTATGCTGCAAAATGTATTGAAAATGAGATTCTGATGCTAATCAGGGCAAACAAAAAACATAAGTGCAACGTGAGTATTGAAGATGTGCTTGGAGCTGATGACGAAGAGAATGAAATACATGTTGGAGATTTGAGTTTTGACGAAGATGAGAATGTAGAGAATATTGTTGAACAAAAGATTGTGTCTCAGGATTTGGATAAAGTTTTAAAAAAATATTTGTCACCAAGAGAATATGAAATAATGTGTCTTAGATATGGACTACTAGGAAAACCAATGCTTACTCAAAGAGAAGTAGCCAAAAAATTAAATATCAGCCGAAGTTATATATCTAGGCTTGAAAAGAAGTCAATAGAAATCTTAAGAAAAGTTATAAACAAAAATGATTATGGGTTCAAGTAATAAAATTTGATATAGATATTTTAAATAACTTTAGTGTTGCAAATATTGTTGTGATGTGCTATAATAATATTGTTAGATATACAGACGATTGCAAGATTGTATCTTGAGGAAAGTCCGAGCATCACATGAGCAGAATGTTAGCTAACGGCTAATGGGGGCGACCCTAAGGAAAGTGCAACAGAAAAAATACAGCATCAAGCGATTGGTGCAATAGGTGAAATAGTAGGGTAAGAGCCTACTAATTGCATAGGTGACTATGTAGTTGTGTAAACCCCATTCGATGCAAGGTAGAAAGACGTTTAAAGTTGCTCAGCTAGTCTTTCGTTACACCGCTTGAAACTATTGGTAACAATAGTGCTAGATAGATAATCGTCCAAAACAGAACTCGGCTTATGGATACTCTAACATATATGCTTTCACATTTTTGTGAAGGCATTTTTTATGTTCTTTATTAATATAATTTAACTCAATTCTTTTGCTTTCGTTAATATAAGTTTCACTTTTATTTGTGTAAATTATTTTTTAAATCTGGATGTTTGTTTTTTTGTTTTGTCACAACCTAAATTTTGTTATTTGTATTATATTGTATTGTATCGTCTTGTATTATCCTTAAATTTCAAGCCGGCTCGTCTTATATTTTTTAGTTGCTGTCTATGCAACTTGCTAATTTGATTATTTGTTCTTAATGTGTATAATACTTATGATATTGTCAACAAGCAATAATATATTGACAAAAACATATAGTATATAGTTAAATTAATTATATATTTTGGTCAAAAATATTATTTTTAATATATGATTTAAAAACATGTAAAAAATTAATATTATCTTAAGATTATTTAAGTTAATCAGTTAAAATAATGTTTGATATGTCAAACAAATATAAATTATTTATCAATGTTTATGTTTTTAATTCTATATAATAATATGCTTTTTAATCTTGCAAATTTTTGGTATTTTATGATATAATTATCATGTATTAAATGGAGTTTAACATTATGGAAAATATGTTTGAAGGAAACTTAAAAAAGTATTCTCCTTTGGCAGACAGGATGAGAGCAAACACTCTAGGAGATTTTGTTGGTCAAGAACATCTAATTTATCGTAATAGTTTTTTGGTTAGAGCTATCGAAAATGGTGTTGTTGGTTCTTGTATTTTCTGGGGTCCACCGGGATGTGGAAAGACTACTATTGCAAATATTATTGCTAATACTTGTAATGGTGTTTTCAAAAAACTTAATGCTGTTAGTTCGGGTGTTGGCGATGCAAAGGCGATTATCGAAGAAGCAAAATCAAATCTTGAACTATATGGAACAAAGACTTATTTGTTGCTTGATGAATGTCATAGATGGAGCAAAGCCCAAAGCGATTGTGTCTTGGAAGCGATTGAAAAAGGTTACATAATCTTTATTGGCTCTACAACAGAGAATCCTTATATATCTATGACTCGTGCTATTGTGAGTAGGTGCAAAGTTTTTGAGTTTAAGGCGTTGAGTGTAGACAATATGGTTTATGCTATAAACAAAGCACTCAAGGACAAAGACAAGGGACTTGGTAATTTAAATGTTGTTATGGATAATGATGTTGTTAGGTACTTGGCTTTTAATTGCTCGGGTGATTTACGTTCGTGCTACAATGCTCTTGAGTTTGCTGTAACCACAACGACACCAAATGCTTCAAATCAAATTGTTATTGACAAGCAAACTATTGACGACTGTCTTCAAAAGGGGAATATTGCTCTTGATGAAAACACAAGTTATGATATACTTAGTGCATTTTGTAAATCGCTTAGGGGTAGCGACACCGATGCAGCACTTTTCTATTGTCAAAAACTATTGCTTTCTGGTTATGACCCTTGTATAATTGCTAGACGTCTTATTGCTCATGCGTCTGAAGAAGAGTTCACCTTTGTGCAAAGTAAATTGCTTAGAAATTGTGCGTGAAATTCCACTAGAAATCAAGTATTGTCCACAAAATATGGACAAAACCGAAAGAAAACAACTTGAAGATAAGATTGTAGAGTTCTGCAAAGAACCCCGTACACTTGATGAAATAAAAGAATATACAAAATTAGATATAACAAGAGATACCCTTAGGGGATACACATTAAAACCACTAATAAATAGCGGTAGGTTAAAATATACACACAAGCATAATCAATACTACAACCAGAGATATATTGATGCTAGGGTTGAAGTAACACAAGAAATGCTAGATGAGATTGATGAAAAGGCAGATACCTTAACACCTAAAAGAGTAGAAGAGATACTAACATTCTGCAAAGAACCAAAAGGTTTAAGAGAGATAGAAAAATTCATCAAAACAAAAGGTGCAATAAATTATATTCAAATGCTTGTAAAATGTGGTAAACTTAAAAAGACACACCCAGACATACCATCATACTGCAAACAAAAATACTTCAATGCTGAGATGGATTGTGAACAATTCACAGACCAAAGTGTTTTAGAATACTGCCAAGAGCCAAGAACTAAGGCAGAGATTGAATTACACTTCGATCTAACAAAAGCATTAAGAATAGGTGTGGTTCAAAGATTATTAGACCAAGGGAAAATAGATTATACCGAAGAAAGTAAACAACTTGGTAAATGCAATGGAAACAGGAGGCTAATCAAAATTGGATAACTTATTTGAAAATTTACATAACGACAAAAAACCATTGGCTGAAAAAATGAGACCAAAAAACTTGGATGAATTTGTCGGACAAAAACATATACTAGGACCAGGCAAGTTGCTTCGTAGACTTATAGAAGCTAAAAGAGTGCCTAGTGTAATATTCTATGGCCCACCTGGAACAGGTAAGACCACACTTGCACGTATCATTGCTGATACAAGCAATTCAAAGTTTGTAAAACTAAATGCTATATCAAGTGGTGTAGCAGATGTCAAAGCAGTCATAGAACAAGCAAAAAGCGATTTCCAATTATATGGACAAAGGACTTATTTGCTACTTGATGAATGCCATAGATGGTCAAAGGCACAAAGCGATTCACTTCTTGCCGCACTAGAAAATGGCTATTTGATATTTATTGGTTGTACAACTGAAAATCCTAGTTATAGTATGACAAGGGCAATAGTTTCTCGTTGCTCAGTCTTTGAATTTAAGAAACTAAGTATAGAAGATGTAAAGTGTGTCTTAAGAAGAGCAATGGAATCTGAAACAGGACTTAAAGTTTACAACATAAAAATAGATGATGATGCGTTAACCTACATAGCATCGGCTTGTGGTGGCGATGTTAGAAGTGCCTTAACAGGGCTTGAACTTGGGGCTATATCGACACCAATGAACAAGGAAGGGGAAACAGTAATCACCAAAGAAATCGCGGCAGAATGCCTACAAAAAAAGGCAACAAGCCTTAATGAAGATGTTTACTATGATCTACTTAGTGCATTTTGCAAGAGCCTTCGTGGCAGTGATTCAACAGCGGCATTGTATTATGCTAATAGGCTTATAGAAGGTGGAATTGAACCACAGGTACTAGCTCGTAGAACTTTGTGTCATGCGGCGGAAGATTGTGGTCTCTCGGCTCCGAATTGCGTGTTGCAATCGGTTGCCGCATTGTATGCATTAGACCATTTAGGAATGCCAGAAGGCAATTTGGTACTTACTCAAGCGATAATTTATGTGTGTGAATCACCAAAGGACAATAGGGTGGTAACTGCTATGAATATGGCGCAAGATGACGCAAAAAATCATCCTGATGACAATATTCCACCTTACTTAAGAAACCACACACCTCAAAGCAAATATTACAAATATCCACACGATTATGGTGGCTATGTTAAACAACAATACTTGCCAGATTCGTTAAAAGATAGAAAGTATTTTGTAAGAAAAGAACCTAAGAAACCAGAATAACAAAAAGCAAGCAATATAAATAATCAAACAATCAAAAGAAAAATCAAAGAAATCAAAAGTAATCAAAATTGCATAAAAAGATATATTTATATTAGACAAAAATATTTTTGAAAATATTATTCATTTTTGAACAATATGTGTTATAATGAAAATACGGAAACCAAATTAAGGGAGGAAAATGAAATTGAAAAAGAAACTTTTAAGTATTATACTTGCAATTTTTATGTTTGCACCTTGTATGTTTATGCTTACAGCGTGTGGCAGTGGCAGTAACGGACACACTCACGAATGGTCAGCAACTTACACAAAAGATGCTTCACAACACTGGAAAAAATGCACAGGTTGTGATGAAACAACGGAAAAAGAAAACCACACTTTTGATGGTGGCACTTGCACAGTTTGTGGTTATGTTGATACAACGATACCAATAAAAAAACCAATGAGTAAGTACTTCTCAGGTGTAAAAGCAACATATGCTAAAGAAAACTTCTTGGACTCTAATAATCAAGCGAGAGAGTTTAAAGATCTAGTTGATCGTCAAATTGATGTTCTTGCTCAAGATATACTTGCACGTCTTGATTATGTTTATGGACAACATAGAACAAAAACTGGTAAATCTGCATGGGGATATGCTTTCCCACTTTATGATTTAACTGGAAATGAAGAAGACAAAATATACAGATATTATAGTGATAGTACTAAAGATGGTCTACCAGCACTTGCAGATAGTTTAAATATGCTTTCACCATTAAGTGAGACTGATTTAGATACTATATATGAAGGTACTGCTGCATTGGTAGAAGTAAATGTTGATAATTTGTCTGATTATCAAAAATCATTATTAATTAAAGATACTGATAATAATATGTTGGCTTCTACTTATCTTCTAAATTTAATTGGTGCAAGTTCTGGTCAAAATATGAAACTTGTTAGTGCATTAGAAATAATGTTGGTTAAGGACGAATCAAAGCAATGGTTAGTATCAGACTTAACTTCTAAAGATGCTAAAGATGCATTAAAATTAATGATCGCTCAAGAATTGGTTGGGAATGAAAGTGATGATTATGATGCTTTAATTGGGTTGATAGACACATTAGGTTATAAACCAGACTTCTCTGAAAACCTAATAAAAATCATTAATAATAAGATTATTGGTGCTGAACGTATTACTGAAGATAATGGGTATTATGATATAATCAAGAATAAATATGAAGGTAAGATTACACCTGACAATGTTAAGTCAATGAATACAAGTACAGATTATTCAGAAACTAATTCACCACGTTTATATAAAGGTTATAAAGTAATTGTTAAACAATTAGTTGAATCTGCTCTAGATAATAAATTTTATAATACACAAGTTTCTTTATATCCTAAATTTAGTAAAAAAGCAGTAAATTATACTTCAAACGCTAATGGATTCTCTGAAGCACATGCTTATGAAACTATGACATTGCTTCCAAAAGACAATACTCCATATACTAAACTTGTAGTAAAAATTAAAGGTTCAAGTATTGCTACTAGTGATGTTTCGTTATCATTAGATGTAACGATTAACTATTCAAAAATTTATCATAAACGTATAAATTTAACTAATGAAGAGCAAACTTTAGACATTGATGCTTCTGAATTTGGTTCAAGAACTCTAGCAGCATATAAAGGTACTAAAGATGCTGATATTAATGAAAATATTTTTACTAACACACAAGTATCTGATAAAGACGAGAGCAATTATATTAAATTTACATTCACTAATGAAAGTGGTGTAAAATTCACAGTTACTTTTGATGGTTATTACAATAAATAAGCAAATAGAAAGAACGACTTAAAAAATGCGATCCTCCGAGGGATTGCATTTTTTTTATAAAATAAAAAATAATCAAAAAACATTTTGAAATCCATTTTTTTGGATTTGAAATATGCTATTATTATGGTATAATAAAGGGAGGAAAGATATGAGAAGATGTCATTGTAATTGTGGAGATGGTTTTGGACTATTCCTACTTGCAATTTTGCCAATCATTTTATTTGTTTGGATTTTTAAATTGATAATACAAGGCATTGCTGGACTTGTGGCACTAGGAACTGCATCAGCGCAAACACTTAAAAGTTCAAAATCTTCTAGTGGCAGTATCATTCCTTCGGCAGATGATATTGATAGATACGAAGAATATGATGCAATTTTTGATGATGAAGATTAAAAGGAGATAACTATGGCTTCTGATAGCGATAAGAAAATAGTTTTGTTGTATGTTTTAGATGTGCTAAAAGATTACACAGATGACAAACACTTAATGACTTACACGGAGATAGTTTCAAAACTTGATATACTATATGGAATAAGACCAAATGTAAAATCAATCGCTAGAAACATTGATACCTTAATTGAGTATGGATACAAAATTGAAAAAGTAAGAAAAAATGGATGTTATCTAGCAGAAAGAGACTTTGATGATTCAGAAGTCATGTTCCTAGTAGATGCTGTTTATTCTTCAAAGAGCATTGCGCCTAATGATGCAAAAGAACTTATTCAAAAATTAACAAAAGGTTGCAATAAGTTTGAAAAAAGAAAATATAAGCACATTTACAAGGTTGAAGAGATTTCAAGAAAGCGTAGCACACAAATATTTAAAAACATAGAAATACTTGATGATGCAATCGAGCAAAGGAAAAAAGTATCATTTCAATATAATGAATATGACGCAACAAAAAACTTCCTACCAAGAATGCAGGGCAGAAAGTTTGTGATGAATCCATATTTCCTTGTGAACAATAATGGCAAGTATTACTTAGTTTGTAACTATGATAAATACGACAACCTAGCAAACTATAAAATTGAGTGTATGAGCAACCTTGAAATTTTGGAAGATGATGTAAAACCATTAAAGTCTTTGCCTAATATGGAAAACTTTAACCAAGATGATTACATAAACGAACACATCTATATGATGATAGGTGCATCGGTTAAAGCAGTGATAAAACTTGATAATGCAAAAGCAATAAATGACATAATTGATTGGTTTGGAGACAAGGTAGAGATAAGAGAAAAGAATGGCGAATTGTTTGCTGAACTTAAAGTCAACGAACAAGCACTTATTTATTGGGCAATACAATATGGAAAGAATGTGGAAGTACTAAGCCCAGAATATACAAGAGACAAGATTAGACAGACCTTAAAAGAAATTAGTAAAAAATATGAGGTTTAATTATGGAAAAGAATAAAGAATCAAATTGGCAGAAAAGACTTGAAACAATTTTTGAAGAAACTCTTGATAAAGTGTTGCTTAATAGAAAAATTAAAGCTAAACTAAATCAAGAAGAATTAAAACAATTCGGTGTACAAGATTTTGATCTACTCGTTCCAGATGTTTTGAAAATGATAGTTGAAACAAATGAAGTTAGTACAGCAAAAGTTCAAGGAAAGTTTGGACTGGGTTATGCCAGGGCTTCAAGAATCATTGATCAATTAGAAGCTTGTGGTTTTATAACAGAACCAAATTCAGAAAAAAGCCGTAAGGTACTAATAACACTTGAAGAATACAAAAACATTTTTGAAAAAGAGTAAAACGCAAAACAAATTAAAACTTAGTCGAGACAATATAAAATTACTACAATAGGGAGTTATCATGAATTGGGTTGCTTTGGTCATAGCGATATTATTTGCGGGTGGGCTATGTGCTGTTTGTCTTTGGATTTTAATAAAAAGCATTAAAGACTCAGCAAAGAAAAAGAAGATAGAGCAAGAAAATTTGCTAAAGAGACAGAAAAAATTGGAAGAGATAGAAAATCTCAAATCTCCATTTTTCTCTAAGCATAATATTTCCACAGCAAGTGACTTAACCATTGAAAAACTCATACGATTTGAAACAGCCCAAAAATTAGGGAAATATTTAAAAGAAAACAATAGGAAATTAGATGCCGAAAAAGACAAGTCGTTGGCAGAACATTTTGCGAATGAAACTTTTGTAGAATATCAAAAACATTTGATATATGTTAACATTGAGAATGCTTTAATTGAACATCAAAGAGAAAGAACCATCCAACAAAATAAAGAGATCAAAGAGTTCAATACAGAGATTAAAAAATTAACGCAAGTAGTAAGAAGAAATAGAAACAATATTTCATATTGGAAAAAACAGGAGTTACTAAGTGCTGTATCAAGGTGGAGAAGAGAATACGATTTATTGCCATTGAAAAATTTGCAAGATGATGAGGACTATAAAATATTATGTTATGATAAACTCAAAGGATCAATAAAACCTTTGGCATTTGATACCCTTGATGTAACAAATAACAGTGATAAATATGTAGATTTTAGTGATATGAGATGATGCTAAAAAAGTGCCTAAAAATTGGCACTTTTTATGTTTTTAAGCAGTAAACTTTTTTCGTTCTAAATTAAGATACTTAAAGAAAGTTGAAATGGGCATATTAGCCATTTTTGCGGCATTGTTGCAAGTTATTTCCTTTGCTAGGTATAGTTGCAGAACATAATCAAAATTGTCGGGTAAAACGAGTTTTGGTCGCCCCATGTGGACACCTTTTTCCTTGGCAATTCGTATGCCTTCTGCTTGCCTTGACTTGATGTTTTCTCTTTCAGTTTCAGCAACGAAAGAAAGTATTTGCAACACAATATCAGCAATAAATCTACCTACTAGATTTTGTGGGGTAGAACGAGTGTCTAATAGTGGCATATCAATAACAAAAACATCACACTCAACAACTTTAGTGATATAATACCATTCATCTAAAATCATTTTATAATTACGACCAAGGCGGTCTATTGATTTAATAATCAGTAGGTCGCCTTTTTGTATTTTAGACCTTAAAATTTGATAATTTTCACGATTAAAATCCTTGCCGCTTTGCTTATCTATAAAAACATTTTCATTTGGAATTTCTAGCCTTGCCATTTCTTCTGTTTGTCTTTCAACATTTTGTGTGGTAGATGATACACGTACATAACCATAAATCATAAAAAAATACACCTCCAGTATACATTTTAAAATAGATTTTTCACTCAAACAACGCTGCCAAAAAATCTATATAAAGGTACGCTTTAATGTAGTGAACCAGAAAAACGGATTTCAAGGGCAAAATTGCTTGAAAATGCAAAAAATATTAAAAAATTTATAAAATTATGCCCATATTTCAGATAAATATGATATAATAGACTTGATTAAAGTTTTTAATTAAGTTACTACACAAAGGTGTACCTTTGCGTAGTGAAAAAAATGTGGCAGTCAAACTTGATTTTGACCATATTTGCATTTTACAATAGGGAGAAATGGCTAGTGTTTGAAAATATAGATAATAGAACGAAAATTCTTGGAGATGACCTAAAGAAAGAGTTAAAAGAAAATTCAAAAGTAAGGATAGCAGCGTCTTGCTTTTCTATGTATGCGTTCAAAGAACTAAAAGAAGAATTAAGCAAGATTGATGAACTAAAATTTTTATTCACTTCACCAACTTTTACGAAAGAAAAACTAGCAGATAATATGAAGAAAGAGAAAAGAGAGTTCTTCATACCAAAACAAAACCGAGAAAACAGTCTATATGGAAATGATTTTGAAATAAGACTTCGCAACGAAATGACCTTGAAAGCAGTCGCAAAAGAGTGCGCTGAATGGGTTAAACAAAAAGTCAAATTCAAAAGCAATATAACAGAATCAGCAATCCCTAACATTATTGGAATTGAAAAGCCAGATGGCACAAATATAACTTACAACCCAATTGATGGGTTTACAACAAGCGACCTTGGATATCAACAGGGGAATACAATATTCACAGCAACAATGAAAACAGACTTTGCAGAGCAGAGTAAATTTTTGTTTTCAATGTTTGATGAAGTTTGGAATGATAAGTCCAAAGTTGAAGATATAACTGACACTATCGTTGAGATGATAGGCAATGCATATCAAGAGAACAGTCCAGAGTTTATATACTTTGTCGTTTTATACAATATTTTTTCAGAGTTTTTGGATGATATAACTGAAGATAATATGCCAAACGAAGCAACAGGTTTCAAGGACACAAAAATTTGGAATATGCTGTACGATTTCCAAAAAGATGGTGTAATCAGCATAATAAACAAACTTGAAAAGCATAATGGTTGCATACTTGCTGATAGTGTTGGTCTTGGTAAAACATTCACAGCACTTGCAGTTATTGCTTATTACTCACTAAGAAACAAAAGTATCCTGGTGCTTTGTCCTAAAAGATTAAGTTCTAACTGGACACAGTATTGTGGAAATGAAACGACAAACATTTTCTATAAAGATAGAATTAGATACGAAGTGCTTTATCACACAGACTTAGGTCGCGCGGGAACAGCACACAATGGTAGAGATTTAAGACTTGTCAATTGGGGAAACTATGACCTAGTTGTTATTGATGAATCGCACAATTTCAGGAATAATAACCCCGTAAAAGACAAGGAAACAAGATACGACTTCCTTATCAACCACATAATTAAAGAAGGCGTAAAAACCAAGGTTTTGATGCTTTCTGCGACACCTGTAAACAACAGATATAATGACCTTAAAAACCAACTCGCACTTGCTTATGCTCAAGACTATGACGCATTTGAAAAGAGTTTGGATACAAAAAGCAACATTGCAACAATATTTAGAAATGCACAAGCAGTGTTCAATGATTGGAGCAAAAGACCACCAGCAGAAAGAACAAGTAAAGACTTAATAGATGGTCTAAGCATTGACTTTAAGATCCTGCTTGACAGTGTAACAATCGCAAGAAGTAGAAAGAACATTGTTAAGTATTACAACATTAACAGCATTGGCAAGTTCCCAGACAGATTGCCACCACAATCATACTTTCCAGAACTAACTAAAAGGACAGATGTTCCTGAATATAAAGAAATATACCAACACATTAAAGCGATGAACATGGCAGTTTATGGCTTATTTGACTATGTCCTTGATAGCAAAAAAGAAAAGTACGAAATGAAATACGACATTGAAATGAAGAAGAGTGGACTTTCAAGAAGTGGTCGTAACACAGGTATCAAAAGATTGATGACTGTAAATCTACTTAAACGACTTGAATCAAGTGTTGAGTCATTTAGATTAACAATGAAAGGAATGCTTTACCTTAACGAAGCTGAACTAAGAAGATTGCAGTTATATCAAGATGGACAAATTAGACCAGATGCAACAGCAACAAAAAAAGTGTTCAACTATGAAGAGTTTGACCAAGATGAAGATGGAAGTTTGAATTTGATACAAACCGACAAAGGTAAGGAAGTGGCAATTGAATATGCCGACATTGATAGACTTTCTTGGAAGCAAGCAATGGAAGAAGATGTCGAAATTCTAAGACACTTGCTTACAGAACTAGATAAAGTCGCACCAGAACACGACTATAAGTTGCAAACCTTAAAGAATATCATTGATGAAAAGATTAAAAATCCAATGAACGAAGGCAATAGAAAGGTCTTGATATTCTCAGCATTTGCAGACACAGCAAACTACTTATACGACAACCTACATAAATGGTTAAAAGAAATTTATGGAATTGAAACAGCAATGATAGAGGGTGGGCAAAATAAGTGTACCTTAAAACATTGTCCCAAAAAAACTGACACTTTGCTTACAATGTTCAGTCCAATAAGTAAACACAGAGATGAAATCTTCGGTTGGATTCCAAAAACAATTGAAAGCTATAACGATCCAAAGATGAGATGGAGTCCAAAAATTGATAAACACGAATACGATGATTGCTTCAAAGATATTGACGTGCTAATTGCCACAGACTGTATCTCCGAAGGTCAAAACTTGCAGGACTGCGACATTTGCATAAATTACGATATTCACTGGAACCCAGTGCGCATTGTCCAAAGGTTTGGTCGTATTGACAGACTTGGAAGCAAAAACAAAGTTATTAGACTTATAAACTTTTGGCCACCATTACCACTTAATGAATACATCAACTTAACAGATAGGGTAAAGAGCAGAATGACAATTGTTGACCAAACAGCAACAGCCGATGATAACTTGCTTAACCCAGATGACCAAATGGATGACTATCGTGAAATTCAGATAAAGAAACTTCGTGAAGGCGAGAACATTGACCTTGAAGATCAAAACAATGGTATTTCAATCTCAGACCTTGGACTTAACGAGTTTAGAATGGATGCCGCCGAATTCATTAAGACCTATGGCGAACCAAAACGAGTGCCAAAAGGAATGCATTGCGTTATCCCAGCAGATGAAGAAAAGGGTGTTGTGCCAGGTGTTATTTACATTTTGAAGAACCAAAACAACAATGTGAATATCAATAGGCAAAACAGGTTGCACCCTTACTATCTCGTATATGTCAACGAAGATGGCGAGATTATAGACAACCACTTGGAAGTAAAACAAATTTTGGATGCACTTCGATTATCTTGCAAAGGGCAAAAAGATCCAATTCCAAAAGCATATAAAAAGTTCAATGATGAAACAAATGATGGACTAGATATGCACAAATACTCAGAACTACTTGAAGAAGCTATAAAAAGCATAATTGAAGTTAAAGAGCAAAGCGATATCAACGCACTTTTCAAACAAGGAAGTATGGTACTTTCTGGTGCGAAAATCAAAGGTCTTGACGACTTCGAATTACTTGCTTTCGTAGTAGTGAAATAACCAAAAGATAAGGAGAAAAGATGTTTATATACAACGACAAAACTGCTGTAAATATAAACTTTAAGATGCTTGAACTTTTCAGAACAATAAAGGCAGACAAAACAATAAAAACAGATGCACAAGTTGTTTCAAAAGTCATTTTAGCAAACACATTATCACCAGATAGAACAAACCTAGAACCAAGCGAAAATGTGAAAGAAATCTACATAATGGACATTGTGCTTAACAATGCAGTTGTTCCAACAAAGTTTATAGATGCACTGAATAAATACATAAACTTCCAAATACTTTTTAGATTGCGATATGGCAGTGAAATCAAGTATATCACATCACTAAAAGTATTTACTGAAGATAAAACCAAGGTTTTGAAAACTTGCGAAAGTGATTGGCAGGAAGAAAACAAGGAAGAGTTTCCAACCACAAGCAAACTAGAAAATGTTTTCAAAGCAATGGTAAGTTACATCACGAAAATAAAGTTCAGACAAGATGAAACTTTTGAAGAATACACAGACCGAACCAACCAAATAAGAAAGCACAAAACAGAGATAGAAAAGCTAACAAAAACTCGTGATGCAGAAAAACAACCAAACACAAAAATGGCTATAAACAGCCAAATAAAAGAACTCAAAAGAGAATTGGAACAATTGGAGGGATAAGTGACTGAGGAAGAAAGAATAATGAAAGAATTTGCAATTCTTGAACAAGTCTTCAATGAATCCAAGATAAAAGAATGTTTTTATTTTGATCATTCTAATTGTGACAAAGGAATAATCAATGCTCATTCTATTCAAAAAAACAAAATATTAAAACATATTGCAAAAGATGGAATGGTAATTGCAATTAAAAAAAATATTGAACCTTTTAATAAAATACAACCACTAGGTAAAAAAGTGGCTAGTACTTTCACAGGATTTTGTGGTTATCACGACAATGCTTTATTTATGCCTATTGAAGATAAACAATATTTAGGAACATTGCAACAAAAATTTCTATTCGCCTATAGAGCATTTGCTTATGAAGCTCATAAGAAAATGGAAATGAATAAAATGATGAAATTGTTTTCTGAAAAAGTTGGTAGAAGGGTTGTAAATCAAGGTATAGCAAACAACTTGGATGTAGATACACCATATGTAAATGAATTATTTAAAAAATGCTTTTTAAGTGATAACTACACAGACTTAATCACATATGATTTTACATTGGATTATGAAGTTGGCTTTACGATTTCTACAATTTTAAGTCCAAGGTATGATTTGTCAGGGAAAAAAATAAATGATTTCAAAAATATAAAAAAACCAATCCATAATATGTTTTTGACTATATTCCCTGACAATGGAAAAACTTATTTGCTATTTTCATGGTTTAAGGAAAGTGATTCCGTTTATAAAAAATGGATTTATCAATTTAAAAGTTTAACAACAGATAAACAGTTGAGTTTTCTTAATGTTTTTATTCCAATGGAATCAGAAAATTTTTATATAAATCCAGATTTATGGGATGAATTCGGAGAAGATGGGAGAATGGAATTTCAACAATATTTTGAATTTATACCATTCATGGCTGTTCCACAAAGACCAGATGATTATGTGCCACACTATGATTTATTTAAGAAAATAGAGGAGAAAAAATAATGGATAAATTACAAATGCAAAGCAAAAATTTGGTTGATGAAAACATTGAATTCATCGCAAAAAGGTTTTCAAATTGTGTAACAGAAGCACTTGATGAAGAAGGAAAACTAACAAAGTTAGTAGATTTTGATATGCTAAAACAGGAGTTAAGTCATGTTGTTATTGATGGAGACAAAGAGAGATACACAATGACTTGGCCTGACAAAAAGCAAGCAATACTTACAGCAAACGCACCAATTGCAAAGACACTCCGTCCTTGCAAAGAAGAAAGTGTGGATTTTGACCACACGCAAAACCTTTATATTGAAGGCGACAATCTTGATGTTCTTAAACTATTAAGAGAAACTTATCTTGGCAAAATTAAAATGATATACATAGATCCACCTTATAACACGGGTAATGATTTTGTGTACAATGATGATTTTGCTGTGGATACTGATGAGTATTTAGAAAGAAGCAATCAAATTGATGATCAAGGCAATCGTCTGGTTACTAATAGTGAAAGTAATGGAAGATTTCACACAGATTGGCTTAATATGATTTATCCAAGGTTAAAGCTTGCAAAAGACCTACTTACAGATGATGGTTGTATAGTAATTAGTTTGGATGATAACGAACAGTCAAACTTAATTAAAATATGTAGTGAAATATTCGGAGAGAGAAATTTCATTGCACAAATTCCGGTTTTATCTAATCCTAGGGGAAGGCAATCTAGCGAGTTTATAGCACAAACACACGAATACCTTACTATATTCGCAAAAAACAAAAATGAATGTATTATTTATGGGGAAGAGCTAACACCAGAGCAAAAAAAAGAATATTCATTGTCTGACGAAAAAGGCAATTACAGATTACTTGGATTAAGATTGCGAGGTGGTCGGGCAACAGCAGAAGAATCTCCAACATTACACTTTCCAATTTATTATAATGTAAAAAATAATGATTTTTATTTAGAACGTAAGAATGATGATGATTATGAGATAATACCAAAATTTGAAAATGGTGTACTTGGAACTTGGAGATGGAGTAAGGCTAAAATACTTGCTCAAAAAGATGAGTTAGTGGTTAAGCCTGTTAAAGATAGATATGATGTTTTTCAAAAAGATTATTTAAAAGATACAAAAACTATGAAACTAAAAAGTTTATGGAGTGAAAAGGAAATAAACTACGATAATTCAGCAAGAGAATTAACTCAATTAGAATTGAATGATTATTTTGATTATGCAAAACCATTATATTTATTAAGAAAAATAATAAAAACAATTTGTGGTAAAACAGGAACAATTCTTGACTTTTTCTCAGGTTCGGCTACTACAGCCCATGCTACTTTGCAATTGAATGCTGAAGATGGTGGAACTAGAAAATTTATAATGATACAAATTCCAGAAGAAACAAATAATGATAAATATCCAACTATATGTGAAGTTGGGAAAGAGAGAATTAGGCGCGCAGGAAAGCAGATAAAAGAAGCTTGGATGGCTACTCATAATTTAGTAGGTAATGTTGCGAAATTTTCTACCCAGGAAGAATTTATTAACGATACAAACAAAATTCAGAATAAAATTTTAGACAATATAAGTGGACTAGATGTCGGTTTTAGAGATTTAAAACTTGATAGCAGTTGTATGAAAGATGTTTATTATTCACCTAACAAGTTAAACCAAGACTTACTTTCACAATTGGAAGATAATATCAAAGAAGATAGAACAGCCGAAGATTTACTATTCCAAGTAATGTTGGATATGGGTGTAATGCTTTCTAGTGAAATTAAAACGATAGATGTTCAAGGAAAGAAGGTATTTAATGTAAATGATGGCGATTTAGTATGTTGTTTTGAAAAGGATCTAAACGAAAACATTGTTACAGAAATTGCTAAAATGAGACCACTTTATGCAGTGTTCAGAGATGCAGGAATGCAAAAAGATAGTGTGTCTGTAAACTTTGATCAAATATTTGAAACATATTCACCAACTACAACAAGGAAGGTGCTGTAGTATGAGTTTTTCAGATGTATATAACGGATTAAAGGATTTAATAAGCCTTGCGAAAAAAATAAAAAATCAAGAGATCGTAGAGTTGTCTTTGCAATTACAAGAACAGTTCTTTGAATTAAGAGAGGATAACGAGAATCTCAATAACAAAATAAAAGACCTAAGTGAAGAAATAAAAAACTTAAAAAAAGCAAAGGTAAAAGAAAAAGATTTGGAGTATAGCCCAAGGGGATTTTTTACCATAAAAGGCGAACAGCCAAAGATACCATATTGCAGTTGTTGTTGGAAAAAAGATTGCAAATTGATTCCATTATCTCAATATCTCAATTGGTGGAATTATAAATGTGGAAATTGTAATAGTGAAGTATCAGTAATGGATGAAAAAGGAAATCCACTCAATCAACAAGGAGAAAACAATGGATAATTTACAAATGCAGAGCAAAAATCAAATAAATGAAAACATTGATGTTATTGCCAGAAAATTTCCTCATTGTGTTGTGGAAAGTATAAATGAAGAAGGAAAACTAAAAAGACAAATAGATTTTAATATGCTTAAACAAGAATTAAGTGATTATTTAGTTTCCGAAGAGAAGGAGAGATATTGTACAACATGGCCTGATAAAAAAAGTTCAATTTTATTGGCTAATAGTAATATAAATGCGACATTGCGTCCTTGTAGAGAAAAAAGCAAATTATTTGAAACCACAAAAAATCTTTATATTGAAGGGGATAATTTAGATGTCTTAAAATTATTACAAGAACCATATTTACATAAAATTGATGTTATATATATTGATCCACCATACAACACGGGCAATAATTTAATTTATAAAAATGATTTTTTCCAAAATTCAGATGAATATATGAATACTAGCGGACAATATGATGAACAAGGAAATAGGATGTTCAAAAATGCTGAAACAAACGGTAGGTTTCATACAGATTGGCTAAATATGATTTATCCAAGGCTTAAATTAGCAAAAAATTTATTAAGCGAAAGTGGAATAATTGTAGTAACCATTGATGATTACGAAATTCATAATTTGTTAAACATAATGAATGAACTTTATGGAGAAGAAAATCATTTAGCAACTATTGTTATAAAAAATAATCCATCAGGTCGATCAACCGTAACAGGTGCGTCAATTGCACATGAATATGCACTATTTTATGGAGCAAATACAGATGTTAAATTAGGTCGTTTGCAAAGAAACGACAAACAAACAGCTAGATATAAAGAAGAAGATTCGTTGGGTAAATTTGAATGGGTTAATTTTAGAAAACATGGTGGATACAAAGAAGATGCTCCAACTATGTTTTATCCAATCTATATAAAAAAAGATTGTTCATCATTTAGAATACCTAAATTACATTGGGATAATGTGAAAGAGGAATATGATGTCTTGCAACAACCAGAATCCGATGAAATTATCTCACTTCCAATTGATGAGAATGGAAGAGAAAGAAGATGGAAATGGAGTCTTGATAGAGCTCAAAAAGAACAAAACAATATGGCTGTCAGATTAGACAGAGACAAAAATCCCGCCATTTATATTAAATCATATATGAATGAAGAAGGAATGCTGCCATTAACAGTTTGGGATGATAAAAAATATTCATCAACAGAATATGGAACTAATTTATTAAAAAATTTGTTAGGTAACAAAGTATTTGATTATCCAAAATCACTTTTTGCAGTGGAGGATTGTTTAAGAATAGCAACTACAAATAAAAATGCTGTTTATCTTGATTTTTTCTCAGGATCTGCAACCACAGCTCATGCGGTAATGCAATTAAATGCTGAAGATGGTGGGCAAAGAAGATTTATCTTAGTACAAGTACCTGAAAAAACAGAAGATTCAGAATTAAAAACCATATGTGAAGTTGGCGAAGAACGAATTAAAAAAGCAGGAGAGAGCATCCTTAAAGTTGATAATGAAAGCAAAATAGATGTTGGTTTCAGAGTATTAAAACTTGACAGTAGTTGTATGAAAGATATCTACTATTCTCCAAATAAAACAACACAAGATTTACTTACTCAATTTGAAGATAATATCAAGGAAGATAGAACACCAGAAGATTTGCTATTCCAAGTAATGCTTGATATGGGTGTAATGCTTTCAAGTGAAATAAAGACCTTAGAGATCAATGGCAAAAAAGTATTCAATGTAAACGATGGCGACTTAGTTTGTTGTTTTGATAAAGACCTTAACGATGATGTTGTTACAGCAATAGCAAAAATGCAACCATTATATGCAGTATTTAGAGATGCAAGTATGTCAACCGACAGTGTATCAGTAAACTTTGATCAAATATTTGAAACTTATTCGCCAACCACAACAAGGAAGATAATATGATAAATGTTTTGTTGGATACAAACTTGGTTTATTCAGTTTGTGGTTATTATAAAAAGAAAAGCAAGGATCAAGATTTTAATATTGAACTATTATGTTCCGATATAGATAAACAGAGTTACAGATTTGTAGTATCTAACTATGTTGTCTCAGAAATAATAACAAGTAATAAGTCAGATAAAAACAAAAAAGAAATACTTAACCTTTTAAAAGAAAAGAACATCAAATATATGTATCTTAATAAAGGAAGTATACATATATGTGATTTAAGCAAATTTGCAAATCTTACTGAAGAAAGATATTCTCAATTAGTAGATATTTCAATTAAGGAAAAAGTTAATGTTGAGTCCGAAGAAATTAAAGAAGATTTCGCAATTATAATGTTTTTTATATCAACAAGTTACGGATACTTGTTGGAATCCGATTTCAGAGCCAATAATTTAACGGGCAATGTAATTGATTTGACATATGAAGTTATGGACAAAAACAAACAAATAGCACTTACCAATACAAAACAAAAAATTAAAGATCTATTAGAAAAAGAGTATGCAAGAGACAACATTAAAAAAGGCGAGATCAAGAAAAATGTATGGAAATTATTTGCGGTATTAACCAAAATTTGGATCTGGGCTTACTTGGATTATTTAAACACTATTCCTGAATTAAAAGAATTTATCTATTTAGAAAAAGAAATATTGGTAAGTAAAAAAGACAATGTTTTTGAGTATTTTGGAACATTGTCGAGAAGAATCTTAAAAATCAGTGAAGAAGATAATATGATAGAATACATTTCAGCCAGGATAAAAGATTATTTAAACAATCTAGGATATCCACAACACTTTATAAACTACAACATTAAGCTAGTTTCAAATTTGTTAAAAAATGGTCATTTTGACAAAAATGATGCTATTGATAGTACAAATTTTATGTTTACATATGATGATACTTATCTACTCTCAAAAGAGAATGGAATACAAGAGTCTATCCATTATTTAAGTACAGATAATTATAATTTTTTACAAAGATATAAAGCATAGGAGAACACAAATGAAATTTAGATTCAAGACACAGCCATATCAACAAGAAGCTGTAAGTAATATCAGTAAGGTATTCAAAGGACAGCCAAAGTTAGATATGGTTAGATACACAAGAGACTTAGGTATTAAGAAAAAGACTGATGAGTTAAAGCAGGCTTCACTTTTTGACGCCTTTGAAGAAAATGATGATGGTTTCGAAAATGCTAAGATTTTGCTTGATGAAACTGACATTTTGCAAAACATAAAGCATATTCAACAAGACTGCAACTACAAAGAATCGGAAGAGTTGGTTAAAGGTCTTGGCAAATGTTCGCTGGACATTGAGATGGAAACAGGAACAGGTAAAACCTATGTGTATATCAACACCATTTTTGAATTGAATGAAAGATATGGTTGGAGTAAATTCATAGTTGTTGTTCCTAGCATTGCTATTCGTGAAGGCGTGAAGAAATCGTTCCAAATGATGGAAGATCACTTTATGGATCGTTATCACAAAAAAGCAAGATACTTTGTTTATAACAGCAAAAGACTTTCGGAACTAGATAGTTTTGCTTCAAGTAGCGATATCAATGTAATGATTATCAACACCCAAGCATTCAACGCTCGTGGCGCTGATGCCAGAAGAATTGATATGGTTCTTGATGAATTCCAATCAAGAAAGCCAATTGATGTTGTGGCAAAAACAAGACCAATTCTAATCCTTGATGAACCACAAAAGATGGGCGATGAAAAGAGTGCAACACAACTTTCACTTCGCAAATTCAACCCATTGTTTTGTATGAACTTCTCAGCAACACACAAAAAGCAACACAACCTTGTATATTGCTTGGATGCGGTGGATGCATACAACAAATGCTTAGTAAAAAAGATTCAAGTTAAAGGTTTTGAGATTAAGAACTTGCGTGGAACAGATAAATACTTGTATTTGCAAGACATTGTTCTTTCACCAAACAAACCACCAATGTGTAAGTTGGAGTTTGAAATAAACTATAACAAGTCAATCAACAGAGAAACCCGTATTTTAGGTAAAGGCGACAACTTGTATCATAAGTCTAACCAAATGGAACAATACAAGAACGACTACATAATCTCGGACATCAACCCATTCAACAACACAATCACTTTCCTTAATGGACAAGTTTTGCATATAGGCGAAGTGCTTGGCGATGTTTCAGATAAAGACCTTAGAAGAATACAAATAAGAGAAACAATTCGTTCTCACTTTGAAAAAGAAGAGAAGCTTTACGATAAAGGAATCAAATGCTTGTCATTGTTCTTCATTGATGAAGTTGTAAAGTATAGAGATTATAACGAGCCAGATGAAAAAGGCGAATATGCAAGAATGTTTGAAGAAGAGTATACAAAGGCACTCAACGAAAAGATAACATTATTTGAAACACCATACATTCGCTATTTGAAAGGCATTGATGTTAAAGACACACACAAAGGTTATTTCTCAATAGATAAAAAGACTGGAAGAATGATTGACTCAAAAGAAAGCAAAGGCGAAGGCTCTGATGATATCTCAGCATACGACCTTATCTTGAAGAACAAAGAGAGATTGCTTTCAAAAGAAGAACCAACCAGGTTTATATTCTCACACTCAGCACTTCGTGAAGGCTGGGATAACCCTAATATCTTCCAAATTTGTGCATTGAAACCAGGTGGCGACAGTGCTATTGCTAAGAGACAAGAAGTTGGTCGTGGACTTCGTATTGCTGTAAATATGCTAGGCGATAGAACAGACCTACATTATTTCAAGAATGAGAGATCATCATTCCATAATGTTAACACTTTGACAGTTATTGCAACCGACAGCTATAAAGACTTTGTTGGTTCAATACAAAAAGTGCTTAAAGAGAACCTTGCAGACAGACCTACAAGAGCAACAATTGAGTATTTCCGTGGCAAATTCGTTAGCGATGGAAAAGAGAGAATTCAAGTAAACAACGATATGGCAAGTGATATTCAAAGTTATTTGAGATTCAACGGTTATGCTGATAAAGATAACAAAATCACTCAAAAATACTTTGATGATAAGGCAAACAATACACTTGCCGCAATGCCAGAAATCCTTGCACCATACACAGAAAGTGTGCATAAACTTGTTGAAAGTATTTATAATGAGAAAGCACTTGATGGTATGTTTGAAGATGCTAACAAATCAACAGTGGAAAGCAATCCACTTAACGACAACTTCCACAAGGCAGAATTCCAAAAACTTTGGAAACAAATAAACCACAAGTATACATACAAAGTGGATTTTGATAGTGAAGAACTTATCAAACACTCAATTGAAAGCATAAACAAAGGTTTATTTGTTGCTGAATTAAAGTATGTTGTAACAATAGGTCAGCAAAAGAAAACAATGGATGAGAACGCATTAAAGCGTGGCGATTCATTTAGTACAACAGACACAAGAACTGAAACAATTCGTAGTGGTGCTGCCGATAATACAAAATACGACCTTATTGGTAAAATTGTAGACAATACTACTTTAACTAGAAGAACAGTGGTTCGTATTTTGCAAGGCATAACAAGAGAAAAATTTGAGATGTTTGCGATCAACCCAGAAGAGTTTATAACAAAAGTTTCGAGACTTATAAATGAACAAAAGGCTTCAATGATTGTAGACCACATAACCTACAACAAGACCGAAGGGGAATACGACAGCGATATCTTCACAGGTAATCAAGCAAAGATTGACTTTGACAAGGCATATAAGGCGCAAAAAGCAATTCAAGATTATGTTGTAACCGATGGAAGTGCAGAAGAATCAATAGAGCGTAAGTTTGCAAAAGAACTTGATGTTGCAAATGAAGTTTGCGTATATGCTAAACTTCCAAGATCATTCCAAATTCCAACACCAGTTGGGAACTATGCACCAGACTGGGCAATAGCATTCAATGAAGGCAGTGTAAAACACATATACTTTGTTGCTGAGACAAAAGGTAGTATGGAATCACTAGAACTTCGTGGAATAGAAAAAGCAAAGACAGATTGTGCCAAGAAGCTATTTGACCAACTTCAACTTGCAGGCAATGTAAGATACGAGGTAGTAGACAGTTACGAAAGTTTGCTAGACAAAATGCAATCAATAGATTAAAAGGAAGGGAATATGGGCTGGTTAATATTTTTTGCACTAATGCTAATTGGAAGCATTTGTGTTGGAATAGAAAGACTTGCACAAGGTCAAATAAATGGACTTTGGTATATTTTAGTGCCTGTTGTAATTATAGTGATTTGCGTTATTGCTTTAATAAGTCAAAATAATAAACTCAAACAAAAGTATCTGCCGACAAGTGGTAAACAAAAGATTCAACCAAAAAATGATCCGTTCAATGATTATTGGAATAAAATGAGAGAAAAAGCATTGCACGGCCCACTTACAACAGAAGAACTATATGAACACCTTGCAAAAATTTTTGAAGATGGACACTACACAAATGTTGAAGATATATCAAAACAGGGAATAAAAATACTAAAAGGAACAAATAAAAATGGTAGAAAATATACATTTTTCTCTCTTGAAGATACAGATTTGGACTTTGATAAGTTGGCAGATATTTCAGCATTTATTCAAACGGAGAAATCATCTGGTTCAAAAATAAACTATGTGGCACAGCAAGTGCCGAAACAACCATATACAAATTTGTTTAAAAAGTGCATGGTAGGAGCAGATGTCAAAGTATACGACACAATTACAGTTTTAGATGAAGCAAACAAAATGCTTGGAATAGCGCCAGCACAAAAATCTTTACAAGTAAGTGAAAAGAAAGTCGCAAAAGTGCAGAAACCAAAGTATGAAAAAATGTTCCCACACATTATGAGTTCCGATGATGATCCAGAAGAATTGCAGGAACTTGATGATATGATGGTTATGGATACTCTAGATGAAGATGATGATATGTTTTAAAAGGAGATAAAAATGGAAAAAGAAATTATCATTCCACAAGGGTTATATGAAATAGGAGTAGATTTCCCAGAAGGATCATACATTTTTGATTCAATGAACGAATTTGGTATTCTTGACATATTTGATCAAGAACAACTTCGAAAGAGTAATTTGGATGAAGATGATGATGACTATGATGATGACTTCGACAGACATTTTGTTTTGAAGAAAGAAAATGGTTTTCAATGCAAAGTAGTATTAAAGAAGAAAGATTATCTAAAGATAGATTTCAGAGCAAAAGTAAGCAAATCAAAAAAGATTTCATTTGAAGATTAAGACAAAATAGACTAGGCGATAAACCTGGTCTATTTTTTTTTGCAAAAAAGTTGAAATAAATATTTGAAATCCAATTTTTTGGATATAGTGTGTGTTATCATTAAGCCATAAATATACGGGGTGTATATTTATAACAAAGGAATAGGAAAATGAGAGTGATAAAAGAGAATACAGTACAAGCAGTGTTGAACTTTGTAAAAGAGTATCAAAAGAAAGAAGGTAGGTCGCCTTCATTTCGTCAGATTTGCCATGCAATGAGTTTCCCAAGCATAGGCACAGCACAAAAATATGTAAATGTATTAAAAACTCGTGGTTTACTCACACAAAACGATCAAGGCAAAATTGAGATTCCATTTAACCTTCGCAAAGGAACAACCATAGTAGCCCCACTGGTTGGCTCAGTAGCCTGCGGAACACCTATTCTAGCTGAAGAAAATATTGAGGAGAATTATTTATTGCCTACATCAATTTTTGGTTCTGGCGAAACAATGGTATTGCACGCAAAAGGCGACAGTATGGAAGGCGCAGGAATAAATAATGGAGATTTGCTAGTAGTTAAAATTTGTGATAGTGCCGATGACGGAGACATCGTTGTTGCACTGATAAACGATTCAGCCACAGTAAAGCGACTATTTAAACACAAAGACTATGTTGCATTGCATCCTGAAAATCCGAAATATCAAGACATCATTACAAAAGAAGTTAAAATTCAAGGTATTGTTAAGCACGTAATTCACAGTTTTTAGGAGGCGATAGCATTGAAAACTAAAATGTTTTGTCCACATTGTGGCAGATGTTTGGGAGAGAGCATTACATCTGATGAAACAGGTGTAGTGAAAGCACTTGTTGTAGTGCCAACCAAACTGAAGCGGAAACAATTCATCTATGACGTAAAATGTGTTAGATGCAAAGAAAAAGTCTTCATATCAATGGAGTTTGCAGATTAAAATTGAATATTAAATAATACGAACCCTTGCGTTCTTTCAGTTAAAAAATTGATAAAACGCTTGGGTTTTTTATTTTCGGCAAATTGCGACAAAGAAAGAGCAGTTTTGCCAATAAAAGTAGGTATCAAAAAATTACAATACCTAAAAGGTATTGTAAAATTATTGTGTGATATACGAAAGATGAGTTTTTTGATAAGAAAAGGAGGTTTTATTGAAAATCCCCGAACTCATCAACCTACAACTTTATAAAAAATACGAAGTCCCAAGTATAAGAGGGTTTATGCGCTCTTTATAACTTGGGATTTTTTATTGCAAGAAAAAAATAAAAAATTTCTAAAAAAATTTGAAAAATAATTCCCGCTAGGTCAAATGGTGAACTAGCGACACTGCTAAAGTATGGGTGTCAAAACAAAAAGAAAGGAGGTGATAGCGGTATGGATTTCAGAAGTTCAAGCGTAACAGCAGATATCTTGAATTATATTTCTGATGGCAAAGTTCACACTTTGCAAGAAATAGCCAATGAAGTCGAAGTGTCTTACTCAACAGCAAAAAGACACATCCAATCACTTGCATATCGCTATCCTATTGAAACTTTTTGTGGTGGCATAAACAGAGGTGGTGTAAAACTCGACACAAAATACATAGTCCAAGGGAAAATAATCACCAACGAGAAATTGCAGATTCTCGGAAAAGCATTGGCATTACTGCAAGGTGCTGATGATAACGAAGTGAACCCAAGACTATTACAGGAGTTGATAAATGATTTCGCACCACCTACAAGCAAGGAGACAAAAAATGAAAATCAACAGGAACAAGTTAATTAAATACCTTAAAGAGATTAAGATGTCAATGAGCGAGTTTGTTAAGAACCTTGGTTGGGATTACAAAAGGTTTATTGATATGTTATTCGATAACGGGGATTTAGAAAGAGATGATGCAATGACATTTATTAAGTTTGTAGGAGCGGAAGATGCCATGAAGATCATCAATTGGAGGCAGATGAATGTCAGAAAACCAAGTTACAGAGAAATCTTTCAACACGACAATGCCAATCAATGTGCAACCATATAAGCACCAACTTAAAGCTTTTCTATTCGCATTAAAAGTGATGGGTTATATCCAAGATGAAAGTTCCAATAGTTTGTGATAACTGCCTAAAAATAATAATGAAAACACCTAGCACAATTCATCAATTCAACTTTTGCTCAGCAAAGTGCAAAAATGAGTTTAATTCGGTAAAATTCTCTAACTTCAATAAAACAATAAATCCTATGAATCAGCCTGGCAAAACAATAGATGAAAGAGTAAAAATGAGACAAAGGAAGCTGAAATACAATAACAAAAATAACATAACAGCAAAATCCTATAACAAGTATCTAGGCGAGCCAGAGCATAGAAGAATTGCAAGAGTGAAGCTTGGAAGAGATCTATTGCCGAATGAAGTTGTTCATCACATAGATGGCAACAGCAAAAACAATAAACCTAGTAATATTCAAGTAATGAATAGAGCAGAACATACAAGCCTACACATGAAAGAATATTGGAGAAATAAACGAAGTGAAAAAGAGTAAATCTGTTGCCATCTTGGCCGAAATGGGAACAGGGAAAACCTTGATCACAATAGCACTTGCTGGTGCATTATATAACAATCAAAAAATCAATAAAATGCTGATAGTAGCACCACTTTCCATAGTTTCAGTGTGGGAAAGTGAGTTCAAAAAGTTTGCTGACTTCGATTTCAATATTGCTGTGCTTGATGGTAGTTCTCAAAAAAAATACCAAACACTAAACAATTTGTTTGGCAAAGGACTTCAAGTCGCCGTCATCAACTATGAAAGTTGTTGGAGAATTGAAGAAATGCTTGCAATTTGGCAACCAGACCTAATTGTTTGTGATGAGTCTAGCAAGATAAAAAATCCACAAGCAAAACAATCAAAAGCACTTCATAGACTTGGCAAACAAAGTAAACACAATATTATTTTGACAGGAACACCTGTGACAAACAATCCTTTGGACTTTTTCTCACAGTACAAGTTTCTGGATGAAAACATTTTTGGTTCTAGTTTCTACGCATTTAGAGCAAGATACGCAATTCTTGGTGGCTATGGAAATCACCAAGTTGTAGGATATAAAAACCTACCAGAACTTGTGGAAAAGGCACACAGTATTGCATTTAGAATAACCAAAAAAGAAGCTTTGGACTTGCCAGAACAAGTTGACCAAATAAGACTTGTTGACCTTGAACCAAAAGCCGAAACACAATATAGACTTTTGGAAAGAGAAAGTGTGGCAGAACTTGAACAAGGCAATGTTGTAGCAATGAACGTGCTTACTAAATTATTGAGATTGTCGCAGATAACGGGTGGCTTCGTTAAAACTGAAATAAGTGATGAAGCTGTGCCAATATCTTCAGCAAAGATAAACGCACTTGAAGAAATTATTGATGAGTGTATGGATGCACGCAAAAAGTTGGTTGTTTTTGCACGATTTGTCGCAGAGATAGATGCTATCGAAAGATTACTAATAAAAAAGAAAATAGGATATGCACTTATCAAAGGCGATGTTAAAGACCGTGCAGAACAAGTGGAAAAATTCCAAAAAGATGAAACAGTTAGAGTGTTTGTTGGGCAGATACAAACAACAGGAATGGGGCTCACATTGACTGCCGCCGATACTGCTGTGTTCTATTCGCTAGATTATAGTTTCTCAAACTATGAACAGGCGAAAGCAAGAATACACAGGATAGGGCAGAAAAACAATTGTACCTACATTCACTTAATAGCAAACAAGACCATTGATGAAAAGGTCTTTGATGCACTAAAAAGAAAGAAAAGCATAGCAGACTTGGTGGTTGACAATTGGCGATCGTTATTCAACACAAACAAATAAGGAGACCAAATGGAAAATCAAGATTTATTTGAAACAGCGGATAAGTATTATGCCGCAAGACAGGAAAGAGATATTCGTGAGCAGGCTTACAAAGATGCAAACGAAGTAGTGGAACAACTAGAACAAGAGTTGATCCAAAAGATGACCGACAATGAAGTTTCTACCTTCAAAAGAAATGGTGTTCAGTTCATTGTGGCATCAAGAGAATACCTTTCAGCAAACCCAGAAACTAGAGATGAATTGTATAAGAGATTCCGTGATAAAGGACTTGACTACCTTTTCACAGTCAATGCAAACACTCTAAGTGGATTTGTGAAAGAACAGAAAAAGGGAAACGAGGACATTATGCCAGAATGGTTAGATGGACTCATCAATACCTTTGAAAAACAATCAATAAGAATTAAGAAATAGGAGAATTGTCATGCAAAATGAAATTGTAAAGAAAGAAACAGAGTATGCAGTAGAGAGCAGTAATCTCGCTGAATCACTTGGCGAAGAAATGCAAGGACTCAACATCACATTTGACAGAATTAAAGTTCCAAGTGGTGGTGGACTTGCTTACGAAGTACCAGGCGACAACCCTGAAGAACCGGAACTTGAAAAAGAGTTTGAAGCGGTTATTCTATACCATCACCCAATGCTTTCATACTACAAAGAAAAATACAATGGCGCAAACGAAGCACCAAACTGCTCATCAATTGATGGCATCACAGGAATTGATAGAGACACAGGCGAAATGAAGTCGTGCAAAGATTGTCCTTTCAATGAATTTGGTAGTGGCGAAAATGGTGGTAAAGCCTGCAAGGTTAAAAGAAGAATATTCTTGCTTCGTAAAGGCGAAACTTTGCCAGTCGTATTTGCTTTGCCTACCACAAGCGTTGGAGACTTTTCAAAATACATTATGAGAATTGTCTCAAAAGGAAGAAAGTCAAATCAAGTGGTTACAAAGTTCAGTTTGAAAAAGGTTCAAAACTCTGGTGGAATAACTTACAGCAAAGTTGTTGTTTCCCAGGTTAGAGAACTAAACGACATTGAACAAAAATCCATTGATTCACTTTCGGCGCAGGTTAAGGCTATCGCTAAAAACTTACAAGAAAACTATGAGAACGAGGAATAACACTCGACTAGAATAAGGAGAGATCAATGGCAGATATTTTTGAAGAAATAAATTCACTAGTTAATGTGAAGCAACTTATTGAGTATTATTACCAACCACTCAGAAGAGATAACAAAGTTATCTGCCCATTTCATAACGAAAAGACTGGTTCTTTGAGCGTAAATGAAAAAGACAATATGTGGAAATGCTTTGGCTGTGGGGCTGGTGGCGATGGCATCAGCTTCGTGGCCAAGTACAAAAACATAAGTCAAATTGATGCCGCAAAACTTATTGCAAGTGATTTTAATTTACAAGTTGACTTTGGGAAGGAAGAAAAAGATCCCAGCAAACTAGAAATACGAAAATACATTCTAGAATGCCAAAAAAACTTGGAAAAAACGGATTATTTGCAAAACAGGGGATTGTCTCTGGAAACCTTGCGTTTCTTCGGTGTTGGATATGACACAAAGAAAAAATGTGTTG
The DNA here is from genome assembly GCA_934754475.1 of uncultured Clostridia bacterium. Taxonomy (GTDB): domain Bacteria; phylum Bacillota; class Clostridia; order Christensenellales; family UBA1242; genus UBA11490. The sequence goes on from CAKVHV010000001.1 coordinate 233,632, forward strand.
TGATTCCATACAATCGAAGTTATACGTACTACCAAACAAGGCGAGTAGATAGAAAAGAATTTTATAAGCCTGAAAAGGATAAAGCAGGACCAGAGCCAATTTGGAACGACACAGCATTGTATAAGAAAGATACTAGACCAATATTTGTGGTTGAAAGTCCAATCTGTGCAATGAGCCTTATGCAATACAGTGGAGTTGCAATATCAATTTGTGGGAAAGAAAACAAGAATAAACTAGTTGAATTTTGCAAAAAGATTAAGCCCAAAGCACCATTGATTCTATGCCTGGACAACGATGCGCCTGGACAGCAAGCAAATGGAGAATTATATCAAATGCTTAAAGAAGTTGATGTCAAGTGCGTAAAGTTCAATGTTGCTGGCAACTACAAAGATCCAAACGAACTATTGCAGAAAGATCCAGCAAAACTATGCGAACGAATCTATCAAGGCAACTTGCAAGCAAAAAGAGTTGCTTGTGGTAGTGATGACCTAATCACAGCAGAAGATTTGTATAGCATTGAACTAGAAGATTTGAAATGGATAGTCAAAGGACTTATTCCAGAAGGGCTATCAATTCTAGTTGCCGCAAGTAAGATAGGTAAGTCTTGGTTGATGATGCAACTTTGTAATGCAATAGTAGAAAGACTTTCATTCCTAAACAAACCTACAACGCACAGTGGCGTGCTGTATTTCTCACTAGAAGATAGCGATCGTAGATTGAAAAGAAGAATGAATGTAGTTTGGAAAAACAAAAAGCCTTCACCTGGGGTTTACTTCAAAACTGAGTGCAAAACCTTAGATACAGGTCTCATAGATCAGCTGACACGAATAGTGAAAGCACACAAAGACATTAAAGTTATAATCTTTGATACTTTTCAAAAAATTCGTGGAACAGCAATGAAAAATGAAAGTGCCTATGCCTATGATTATAGGGAAATGGGCATTCTCAAACAATTTGCAGATAGATATGGAATCAGCATAATTTTGGTTCATCACACTAGAAAAATGTTAGACCAAGATGATGTTTTCAATATGACAAGTGGTAGTACAGCAATAATCGGTGCATCAGACACAGCATTGCTTATCTACAAGAAAAAGCGTGGCGATGAATTCGCTACACTAAATCTCACAGGTCGTGATGTTATAGAACAGGAAATTGTGATAAATCGTAGCCAAGAACAAGGCATTTGGAGTGTAGTTGGTTCACCTGAAGAACAGGAAGCCAAGCACAAAGAAGAAGCGTTCAACAAAAATCCTATTGCTATGACACTATTAAAACTATATGAAAAGAACCCAACAACAGGGTGGGAAGGCTCTGTGCGACAACTTGCCAATGCTTATTGTGATTTGACAGGGGAAGCTTTGCCAGACACGGAAGCAAATATAGGCAAAACATTAAACGACTACGACTTTTGCCAACGAATTTACAAGGCAACCAAGTGGGAACATTCAACAAGGCGAAGAAGCAACTGCACATTGCATACTTTTAAGCCAAGACAAGTAACATTTTTTGACCGATATGCACCAAAAGACTGAAATGGTATATAAAAAGCCCTTACACTCCTTACACTGCTTACACTAAAAATAGTGAATAGTCCGAAAAATAAAGGCTTTTAACATAAATCTATCCACAAATTGTCCTTACACTTTCCTTACACTTACTTACACTCTCCTTACACTAAAACCAGGTAAAACACAAAAGTATCCCTACGATTTTGATATTTTCTTACATTTCCTAGTAAAAGTGTAAGGAGTGTAGGCAGTGTAGGTGTTTTATAGGAGAATTTATGAAAGAGCAAACCATTGTAGATAAAATTAAGGCTTATCTAAAAACAATACCGAACCTGTTCTTCTGGAAAGAACATGGTGGACAATACGGAACAGCAGGAATTCCAGACATAATTGTCTGCTATAAAGGGAAATTTATAGCATTTGAATGCAAATTGCCAGGAAGAAAACCGACACTTTTGCAAGCAATTACACTAAAAAAGATTATGCTAGCAGGTGGAATTGCTGTTGTTGTAACCAGCCTTGACCAGGCTAAGGAAATTATAGAATCAATCAAATAAAGGAGAAATGGATGGACTTATTGCTACACAAAGTCAATCTAACAGATGAGGTCAAGTTTGATTATGAGACATCAATAAGTCCAAACTTTGACCTTATATCAAAAGAGATTAAAAACGAACTAGAATTTTATATTCAACAACACACGAAAATCTGGCACAAACGCTATATGCGATTAACCTACTATGATGAACAGTCCGACTCAATGCTTATGTTTTTCATAAGAGAATATAAACAATTTCTTTCAATGAAAACTTGGAATGTAGTTGGTGTTTGTTTAGCAGAAGATTGGAACGAAGAACTAGAAGAGTGTGGACAAATAAAGGCTTGGCTTGACACCACTTTAACACCAAAAGAAGATGAATTAGATTGGGTGGAAGTGTTAAGGTTAAGGCAAGAACAAGAAGAAAGAGAGCGAAAATTAGATGAAAAGGAGCAAGAGAAGTATGACCGATTATTCAGTTAATGAACTACTAAACAATTACCATTTGAATAAAAGCAAATTGAAATTGATTGGATATAAAGACAATAAAAACAACGAAAATTTACTAGAATTAAAAGAAGAAATGGATATGCTGGACTACTGCATCAACATACTGCCAGAAGAAGAAAAGACAATTATAACCAACCATTATATTAAAAGAATGTCCCTAAGGCAGTTGAGCAAAGTGCTTATAATGGCACGAACAACTATCACAAGAAAGTTAAAAAATGCAGAAAATTTGCTTGAAAAGTTGTTAAAATCTGCAAAAAACTGAAAAAAAGGTTAAATTTGGGACAGTTTGATGCCGAAAAAGTTAAAAACCATACCAAAAATGGGGTAATAATATAAAGTGAAGGCACAAGAAAAAAGGAGTTAGCAAATGCCACACAAACCAAAGCACCCTTGTGGATATCCAGGTTGTCCAAATCTAACAAATGACAGGTTCTGTGATGTTCATAAGAAAAAGGTTGATTCAACCTATAACAAATATGAAAGAGATAATTTCAGTAGAACATTCTACAATTCACCTAGATGGCGTGAGTTAAGAAAAAGGAAACTAACAATTTCTCCATTATGTGAAGAATGCAAAAAGAATGGAACTTTCGTGAAAGCAACTATGGTTGATCATATCACACCAATAAAGCAAGGTGGAGAAGCTTTTGATATTAACAATTTGCAGTCCTTATGTTGGTCGTGCCATAGCAGAAAATCAGTCCAAGAAGGTAGTCGTTTTGGAAGAAAAAATAGTCAAAAAACTTGCGATTAAGTCTGGACTTTGATAGGTGTTTGCGGTATTGTTTGTGTTGTAAAAAAGGAGAAGATAATGGAGACATTAGAAGAAAAATTGAAACAATTCAAACATACAAAAGCAGTTGGAGATGGTTACCCAAGAGGTTATAAATCACACATAAATGCTTTTATGGAAGGCTTCAATAGTGGAAGATTTAACTCATACAAAGATGAGTATTTCGTAGAAACTAGACAATATGCAAATGAGCAACTAGCAGAATACAACAAAAAGATTAAAGAGAATTGGAAAGAAGCTAGATGCCAAGTGGTTGCTAGAATATTACAAATAGAAGAAAAAGAAAGACTAAACAAACTACTATATGGTAATTCATTGAACAACCAAAAAGAAGAAGCACTAAAAAGAGTTTTAGAGTTCGTGTGCGAAAGCTTACCAGTATTAAAAGAAGGCGAATAATATGAAACAACAATTCAACCTTAAAGAATACACAAAGAAAGACATAGAAGATGCAATAGAAACAATCCAAGATGGTATGAGATTCAATTGCGAACAGATGAAAGTAAATATGAACAAACCAAACTTCAGCGAGTTAAATGTGGACTTGTATATGCGAAATCTAAAACTAGAAAAGGACTTGAACAAATTCCAAAGAGAGAAAGCTAGAAGAATAAGACACAGCAATTGGTAGGCCCAGGGGCGGTCAAATCTCTACGACTTTCAACTTGCAAAGCGGGCAGGCAGTCGCGCGTAAATTTTCGCAAAATCAAAAATCAAAAAAATAATCAAAATATTCAATATAAAAACACAGCAGAACCCTTGAAATTGCTGTGTTTTTTGCTGTTTTGATTTCTACTGAAAAAATCAAAATAAAATCAAAAAACAATCAAAAATAAATCAAAAAAGGAGAAAAATATGGCGAGTGGCGGATATAGAGTTGGTGCAGGGCGACCAAAGAAATCAGTAACTGAAAAGATACTAAACGGTAACCCTGGCAAAAGAAAAATTGGTGTGTTGGAATTTGGCGATGAAGCTGAGATTCCAAACAAACCAGCATCTTGGTTAAGTCCAAAAGCAAAAGAAATTTGGAAACAAGTGTATGAATGGCTAGAAAAAATTGGTTGCACAAAAGGTGTGCTCCCATACAACCTAGATGAATATGCTCACTGCAAGTCCAGATGGCTTGAATGTGAAGAAGCAATCACAACTCACGGCTTCCTATTAAAAGATGCAAATGGAAAAACAATCAACAATCCTTGTATTCAAATGGCTCAAAATTATTTGAGACAGACCAATGATGTGTGGGCTAAAATCTTCGCAGTTGTAAGAGAGACAAAACTGACAGATTGGAACGAAGATAACCCAAACAATGACATAATGGAAAACATACTGAGAGGTAAGTGATGCTAAAGGTAATTGAGTTATTCGCTGGCGTTGGCTCTCAAACGCAAGCATTAAAAAACATTGGCGTAGAACACGAAGTTGTTGCAATATCAGATAACGATATGCACGCCGACAAAACCTACCGAGCATTACACGATCCAAATGTAAATAACCTTGGCGACATAACCAAAATACAAAGTTTGCCGAAAGCAGATTTGTGGACATACAGTTTTCCTTGCCAAGACATTTCAGTAGCAGGATTGCAAAGAGGACTAGAGCAAGGAAGTGGAACAAGGTCAGGGTTACTTTGGGAAGTAGAACGATTGCTGATAAAAGCAAAAGAACAGGGAACACTGCCCAAGTACTTACTGCTAGAAAATGTAAAGAACTTAATAGGAAAGAAATTCAAAGACAACTACGAAAAATGGTTGTCTTTTTTGTCGTCTCTTGGATACACGACTTACACAAAAGTGCTAAACGCAAAGGACTTTGGTGTCCCACAAAACAGGGAAAGAGTGTTTGGTGTTTCAATACTTGGCGATCACGAACCTTATGAGTTCCCAAAACCAAGAGAACTGAAAATAAGGCTCAAAGACATTTTGGAAGAAAATGTTGAAGAAAAGTATTACTTAAAGGCATCTACAATAATCAGCATACTAAACACAACATTCAATCAGCGAGCAGGACTATTGCACGGTGGCAACGATGTTTGTGCAACACTATGTGCCAGGGATTATAGAGAACCAAAACTCATTGCTGTTGGAAAACTCGAAGGCGGAGTTTGGGATAAAAGATACAATCAAATAAGGCAAGTGTTTGATCCAAATGGCATAAGTCCAACTATAATGGCTGGTGGCGGTGGTGGCACTGAAACAAAGATAATTGCAATTCGTGGCAGAGAGCAAGGTCAAGTCATTGAACCAAATGATAAAGGAACTAGTAATGCTTTGACAACAGTGCAAAAAGATAACCTAGTTATGGAAAAGCCGAACAAATTGGTGTGTCGTGGATACAAAAAGTTTACAGACAAAAATGGCTATATTCCAGAACTATTCAATCCTTATCACGGTAAAGAAATAAAAGACATTGCACCAACACAAACAACAAAGTGTGGAATAGACACAAGCACAGCAACAGTGCTTAAAGCAGAAAAACAAATAGATTGCATAAGAATTAGAAAACTAACACCAACAGAGTGCTGGCGACTTATGGGCTGGAACGATGAGCAAATTGCAAAGGTTAAGGCATCAGGAATAAGCAACACTCAAATGTACAAACAAGCAGGAAATGGCATTGTAGTAACAGTGTTAGAAGCAATCTTCAAAAATCTATTCCTTTAACCTGGACTTGCAAAGCCTTATGCGGTATGTTTGTTGTCGGAGGGAATAACAATGTACGATGAATTCTTTATGAAAAAATTTTGCGATAGGTGTGGCAAAGGCCTAAGTCAAGGTCGCATAATGTCAATGTTCAATGAAGATTGCATTTGTATGGAGTGCAAGGAACAAGAGAAAAAAAGACCAGACTACAAGCAAGCAGTAGAGAAAGATACAAACGAATATCTACGCAAGATAAAATTAAAAATTAAATATGGCAAAAAAGATGACAAAAAATAATTAAAGTATGCTATAATAGAACCATCCATAGAGAGTGTGCGAGAGACCAAACTCAATGACCACACAGCAACCTAGCATAAGACAAGGTGCTCCAGTTTGGAACGATGGTTATAGAATAGTGTGCTTCTGTCACATCGTTATGATGGGATTTTTTATGGAAATAAAAAGTAAAAAGGAAGTAAAGCTATGAAAACAATTATTACAAGTGAGAGTGTCAACATAGGACACCCAGACAAAACCTGCGACACGATTGCAGATGCATTCTTGGATGAAGCTCTTCGCCAAGATCCAAATTCAATGATGGCAGTAGAGTGTGCCATTAAGGATAACAAATTATTTATTTATGGGGAAGCAACAACCAAAGCACAAATTGACTACGATTCAATTGCTAGGAAGATACTCAAAGAGATTGGCTATGATTGTGAGTTTGACATTATCAAGCAAATCAGCATTCAAAGTCCAGATATCAACCAGGCAGTGAACAAAAAAGTTATATGCGCCAACGACCAAGGAATGGTCTATGGTTATGCTACCAATGAAACCAAAGAATATATGCCTTTACCAATCATAGTTGCACACAAACTTATGAGAAAGTATGAAGAGTTTAGAAAAACTCACAAAGGATACTTTGCTGATGCAAAAAGCCAAGTCACAGTAGAATACAACAATAACGACCCTGTTGGAATTGAGACAGTGCTTGTATCAGTTTCACATTCAAACGACTTAACAAAAGAAGAAATACGAAACACAATTGCTGAAGAAGTAATTGCACCAGTGCTTGCAGAATATGCTTACCTTATCACAGCAACCACAGACTTAATTGTCAACCCAAGTGGTAAGTTCACTATATGGGGAAGCTTTGGCGATAGTGGCTGTGTAGGAAGAAAAATTGTAGTTGACACTTATGGTGGCGTTGGCCGAGTAGGTGGCGGTTGTTTCAGTTCCAAAAATGCAACAAAGGTAGATAGAAGTGGAGCATACTACGCAAGGTATGTAGCAAAGAACATTGTTGCTCATAAACTTGCTGACAAGTGCGAAATTCAAGTTGCGTATGGTATTGGACTTGAAAAACCAATATCAGTTAACATAGACACATTTGGCACAGAGAAAGTTTCAATAGATAAAATCTTCAAGTATGTTCAAGACAACTTTGATTTCAGCCCAGCAAACATCATTGAAGAACTAGATCTTCTAAAACCAATATACCAAGCAACAGCGTGCTACGGGCATTTTGGCAGAGAAAAATTCCCTTGGGAAAAAATTAAAGATTAACACAAAAACCACATTCAAACGAGTGTGGTTTTTTCATATCCAAATAAGGAGACAAAATGGAAATAAGAAAAATGAAAGTCGAAGAACTGCATCCAGCGGAGTACAATCCAAGGAAAAAGTTGCAACCAGGCGACAAAGAATTTGAGAAATTGAAAAACAGTATCCTTGAATTCGGTTATGTTGAACCAGTTATCTGGAATAAAAGAACAGGCAATGTGGTTGGTGGACACCAACGATTGGAAGTGCTTAAACACCTTGGACATAAAGAAGTTGATTGCGTTGTCATTGACATTGATATAAAAAAAGAAAAAGCACTTAATGTCGCGTTAAACAAAATCAGTGGCGAGTGGGATACAGCACTTTTAACAGACTTGCTCAAAGAGTTGGATGGCGATGGTATGGCTTCACTCACAGGTTTTGATCTAAACGAACTTGATGACTTGTTCGCTGGTTCGGTTTATGATGTGAAAGAAGATAACTTCGATACTGAAACAGAGATTGAGCAAATAAAAGAACCATTCACAAAGCAAGGCGATATTTGGAAGATTAAAAACCATAAGTTGCTTTGTGGCGACAGCACAAAACTTGACCATGCTGAATTATTATTTGGCAACAAGTTTGCTGACCTTATAGTAACCGACCCACCATACAACATTGATTATGGAACTTCTGAACAGGATAGGTCAAAGGCACGTGGCAAAGACCAGGAAGCTAGAATCATACTAAACGATGATATGGATGATGAAAATTTCTATAAATTCTTACTAGATTTTTATAAAACATCATACCAGATGGCGAAAGGTGGTTGTCCAATTTATGTGTTCCATTCAACCAAGGAAAGTGTGAACTTTATAACAGCACTTAAAAATGCAGGGTTCAAATTATCTCAAACACTTATCTGGGCCAAAGATAGATTTACACTTGGTAGGTCGGATTATCAGTGGCAATTTGAACCTATCCTATATGGTTGGAAAGTAGTAGATGGCAAACCACATTACTTCATTCACGATAGAACTCAAAGTTCATTGTTTAATGATTCCAAAGAGTTTGGAAAGATGAAGAAAGAAGAACTTGTAAAAATGCTACAAGATATCTTTGAAAACACGCCAACAGATGTAATTCACGATAACAAGCCACTAAGAAACAAAGAACACCCAACAATGAAACCAATTACACTAATAGCAAAACTTATACAAAACTCATCAAGGGAAAGAGAAATTGTGTATGATGCATTTGGTGGAAGTGGTTCAACATTGATGGCGTGTGAACAACTTAATAGAGTGTCGTACAGTATTGAACTAGATGAAAAATATTGCGATGTTATAGTCAAAAGATTTATAAAATCATTTGGTTCAAAAGACATTTATTTATTGAGAAATGGCAAAGAAATACCAGTTGAAGAAACTGAAATAATTAAGGATTAAGTCTGGACTTAAAAACGCATTTGCGGTATGTTTGTAATAACTTAAAGGAGGCACTATGAAAAAAGGAATTTGGCATAGCAAAAAAGTATCAGAACTATGCAAAAATGAAGATTTTAACATTGCACTTGGAATGGAATTTGCAAAGATAATTACAGAAAAAAGTGTGCAAGGAGATGAACTTAAAGAAGCATCAATCAGGAAAGAAGAATATAAATTGAACTTCAAAATGTTAGATCACGAACTTACACTTCTTGCAGATTTCAAAAATAGAAGCATGGGAATTGTCCTTGTAGATGAAAATGTGGAGGCACTATGACAAAAACGAAACCAATGTTAGTATTTAACAGTGTAGGAGAAACAGGAAACATATTCTGGATAATAGGTGCTCTCTACAACCTAGTAGGAAAGACAAAAGGTAGAGAGATCTACAACGAGATACAGCAAAATGCAAAGAGTTATGACCAGGCACTTGAAATAATTGGCAAGTATGTGGAATTGATAGACAGTCCAAATGCAAAATAAAATTTAATAAAACATACGAAAGGAAGGCAAAACACCTTCCTTTTTTGCTGTAAAAATGAGGTGTATATGAAAGATAATTTGCAAGAAAAAGGTCAAGCACTTGCTGACCGCGTGGTTGCTTTCATCAACTCTCTAAAACATACCAAAGGTGTTTGGTATGGACAAAACTTCAACTTGCTTCCTTGGCAAACAAAAATAGTAAGAGATATCTTTGGAACATTAAAACCAAATGGATATAGGCAATACAACACAGCCTATGTTGAGATACCGAAAAAACAAGGAAAATCTGAATTGGCGGCGGCGATTGCGTTATATCTCACTTGTGCAGATAACGAACCAGGTGCAGAAGTCTATGGTTGTGCGGCAGATAAACAGCAAGCATCAATCGTATTTGATGTTGCAGTAGAAATGATCAATCAGTGTCCAGCATTGCAAAAACGATGCAAAATCATAGCAAGTCAAAAAAGAATTGTGTATTTGCCACTTAATAGTTTTTATCAAGTGCTATCAGCAGAATCGTACACAAAGCACGGGCTTAATGTTCACGGTGTGATATTTGATGAATTGCACGCACAACCAAATAGAGCATTATATGATGTTATGCTTCACGGTTCTGGTGATGCTAGAAAACAACCTTTATTCTTCCTAATCACAACAGCTGGAACAGATAGAAATTCTATTTGTTGGGAGGTCCATCAAACAGCAGAAGATATCCTTGCTGGAAGAAAACACGATGATAGTTTCTACCCAGTCATTTATGGATTAAAAGATGAAGATGATTGGACAGATGAAAAGAATTGGTACAAAGCTAATCCAAGCCTAGATGTCACAGTTGATGTTGACAAAATTAGGCAAGCATTCAATCGTGCCAAAGATGATCCAGCAGAAGAAAACTTGTTTAGACAACTAAGACTTAATCAATGGGTAAAACAGTCCGTCCGATGGATGCCTATGGATAAGTGGGATTTATGCTCATTTGAAATTGATATTGAAAGCCTAAAAGGTAGAACTTGCTATGCAGGATTAGACCTTTCAAGCACAACTGATATAACAGCGTTGTCTTTGGTATTTCCACCAGAAGATGAGAACGATAAATATATTATATTGCCTTACTTTTGGTTACCAGAAGAAACAATTCCATTAAGAGTTCGTAGAGACCATGTTCCATACGACATTTGGCAAAAGAAAGGACTTGTAATGACAACCGAAGGCAATGTCGTTCACTATGGTTATATTGAAAAGTTTATTGAAGAATTAGGCAAGATTTTCAACATAAAAGAAATCGCATACGACAGGTGGGGAGCAGTTCAAATGGTGCAAAACCTAGAAGGTATGGGATTCACAATCGTACCTTTTGGTCAAGGCTTCAAGGATATGAGTTCACCAACCAAAGAACTTATGAAGCTTGTGCTTGAAAAACGAATTGCACATGGTGGAAATGAAGTTCTTCGCTGGATGATGGACAATGTCTATGTCAAAACAGATCCAGCAGGAAATATAAAAATGGACAAAGAGAAATCCACAGAAAAGATTGACGGTGCGATTGCTACAGTTATGGCATTAGATAGAGCATTGAGAAACAAAAACACTGAAAGTGTCTATAACGAGCGTGGCATTTTAATTTTATAAAAGGAGACAAAATGGGATTATTCAGCAGAAAGAAAAAGGAAACTAGAAACCTAGACCAAAAGACTGCCGATTTCATTAAAGGTGTTGACTTGGACACAGGTCAGCAAAGCAATAGTGGAGTTGAAGTTGATGAAGAATCTTCGCTTAGAATTTCAGCAGTATATGCGTGCGTGAAAGTAATTGCCGAAACGATTGCAAGTTTGCCTTTGGTGTTGTTAAAAGAACTTTCCAATGGCGACAATGAAAAAGCAAAACAGCATCCACTTTATTCGGTTTTACACGATTCACCAAACAGTGAGATGACAAGTTTTACTTTTAGAGAAATGTTGATGACAAACTTGCTGTTATGGGGCAATGCTTATGCACTTATAAAGCGAGATGCAAACGGTCATGTGGTGGAATTATATCCACTCAAAAGCAAGAATATGGTAGTGGAAAGAGATGCAGTTACAAATGCAATCAAGTACACTTACACAAACAATAAAGGAATAACAAAAACATATAAACCAAAGCAGGTACTTCACATACCTGCTTTTACTTTTGATGGAATTGTCGGTGTCAGTCCAATAACCTATGCGAGAGAAGCAATGGGCTTATCATTAGCAACAGAAGAATTCGGTGCAAGGTTTTTTGGGAATGGCGCAAGACCAGGTGGTGTGCTTGAACATCCAGGCGTTGTGAAAGATCCTGAAAAACTAAGAGATAGTTGGAATAAAGTCTACCAAGGAACACAAAACTCTCACAAAGTAGCAGTTTTGGAAGAAGGAATGAAGTACCACGAAATTGGAATGAGTCCAGAAGATAGTCAATTTTTGCAAACAAGAGCATTCCAAATAAATGAAATTTGTCGAATATTTCGTGTTCCACCACATATGATAGGCGACTTATCACGAAGCACATTTAGTAATATTGAACACCAAAGCATTGACTTTGTTGTTCATACAATAAGACCTTGGATAGCAAGATGGGAACAAGCAATCACTCGTTCGTTATTGAATGATGAAGAAAAGACCATCTATTATGCAAGATTTAATGTCAACGGACTTATGCGTGGCGACTTTAATTCACGCATGAGTGGTTATGCAATTGCCAGACAAAATGGTTGGATGAGTGCAAATGAAATCCGAGCATTAGAAGATATGAATAAGATACCTAGCGACCAGGGTGGAGATTTGTATCTATTAAACGGAAATATGATTTCGGCCATTAAAGCTGGACAAACAGGAGGTGCGCCAAATGAAATAAATCAAGGAGGACAAAATGGAACAGAGAAAAATGGAAATTGAACGAAGAAGTGTTGTCTTAAAAGAATTGAGAGTTCTAGAACCTAGTGAAGAAATTAGTGAACCGACAATAGAAGGCTATGCCGCAGTTTTTGACTCTTGGAGCGAAAATCTTGGTGGCAACGATCCATTTATTGAAAAGGTTTGCAAAGGTGCTTTTCAACAATCAATTCAAGAAGATGATATTCGAGCATTGTTCAATCACGATCCTAACTATGTGTTAGGTAGGAACAAGGCAGGAACTCTTACATTGCAAGAAGATGATAAAGGCTTGCTTGTTAGAATCACGCCACCAAATACTCAATGGGCTAAAGACTTGCTAGTGTCAATTGCTCGTGGAGACATCTCACAAATGAGTTTCGGATTTACAGTTGAAGCTGATAGATGGTCGTACGAAGATAACAAAGATGTGAGAGAACTTTTGAAAGTTAGGTTGTTTGATGTTAGTCCAGTAACATTTCCAGCCTACACACAAACAGAATGTGGGCTTCGTAGTCTGGAAGAAGTGCTTAAATCACATAAAAAAGTGATGGAAGAAAGACAGCAAAATGACAGCAAAACAAGACAAAAGAAACTAGCAAATCTAAAACAAAAATTCAAATTTATGTAATAGGAGAATAGAATGAGAACAATTAAAGAACTCAAAGCAAGACGCGAAGATTGCCGCCTTAAAGCAATCAAAATTATTGAACAAGCAGAAAAAGAAGATAGAGAACTTACCGAAGATGAAAACAAGGAAATCTCAAAACTTGAAGGCGAACTTAAAGGTTGGGATGAACAAATCGTAAGAGTTGAAATCTTCCAAAAACCAAAAGATGACAAATCTAACGAAGATAAGAACGACAACGAAGGCAAAGCAGAAGAAAATGCAGAAGCTTTGAAAGATGATCCAAACAAAGATGAATCTAGAAAGTTTAGAAGCCTTGGCGAACAAATGATGGCAGTTTATAGAGCATCAACACCAGCAGGTAGAGTTGATGCGAGATTAACCACCAGGTCAGCAAGCGGTTTGAATGAGACAAACCCAAGCGATGGTGGTTTTTTAGTGCAAAAAGACTTTGTAAATGACCTTTTGAAGAGAACATACGAAACAGGTATTTTGGCATCTAAGGTAAAGAAAATTCCACTTACAACCAATGCAAATGGAATTAAAATCAATGCAATTGATGAAACATCCCGTGCGAATGGTTCTCGTTGGGGTGGAATCCAAACTTATTGGGAAAGTGAAGCTGAACAATTAACAGGTTCAAAACCTAAATTCAGAACAATGGATTTGTCGCTTAAAAAATTGACAGGTCTTTGCTATGTAACCGATGAACTTTTGCAAGACGCTGCCGCACTTGAAAATGTTATTCGAGAAGGATTTGCAGAAGAATTTGGTTTCAAAATTGATGATGCAATTTTGTCAGGAACAGGTGCAGGTCAACCACTTGGAATCTTGAACTCTGGCTCACTTGTTAAAGTTGAAAAAGAGAGCAATCAAACTGAAAAAATCACAGTTGAAAACCTTGTTAAAATGTGGTCAAGATTGTGGTCTCGTTCTCGTGCAAATTCAGTTTGGTACATTAACCCAGAAATTGAACCATTGCTTTACACATTGAAAGTAGGCGATAGACCAGTGTATATCCCAGCAGGTGGATTGAGCGACACTCCATATGCAACATTGTTTGGTAGACCAGTTATGCCACTTGAACAATGCTCAGCAGTTGGCGATGTAGGCGATATCATCCTTGCAGACTTTGGCCAATATTTGCTCATTGATAAAGGTGGCATCAATGCAACTTCATCAATCCATGTTCGCTTCCTTTACGATGAAAATGTGTTCAGATTTATTTACAGAGTTGATGGTCAACCTATTTGGAACAAGGCTTTGCAACCATATAAGGGCAGCGCAACAGTATCACCATTCGTAGCACTTGCTAAAAGAAATTAAAGGAGAATAATATGAGCATTATAAAAGACACAAACATTTTAACCCTTAAATCTCCAGCATCAATTTTTGTTGATGCTGTTGAGACTGAAAAGGTACAACTTAACAACTTTCAAGTTTTACACTTTTTAATCAATTCAGGTAAAGGCGATGAAGTCAAAACCAAAGCAAGATTGATTGCAACAAATGAAGAAGGAACAGATAAAGAAACAATCTATGAAGATGAAATCACAGTTGGTAATGACAATTGCACCAAGTTAACAATTGATGCAGACACAATTGCTAACAAAGATTTTGATAGAGTATTTTTGCAAATTGATGCTGTAGGAGTAGATATTATTGGAAGTGTTCTAGTAATTCAAGAAAATGAAAGATACAGCATCTAGGAGATAACTATGTTTATAGAAACAATCATCGGTGGAACTACTAAGAAAGCATCAAAAAACACCTGGGGAAAATACAACATCAAGATTAGAAACTTTGCCAATATGCAATTAGTCTTGATGACCAGCAATAAGCAAGAGACAAGTTTCAATATAAAAGTGATTGGACACAACAAAGAAAACACAGCAAGTTGTGCAATACTCAATAAAAATCTAGTAGCAGATGCTAAAACATTTTTATTTGATATTAGTCCAAGTGCTATTGCAAATGGCGATTGTTATAGTTACGACATAGTTATTTCTTCCGATGAAGAAATTTCATTTAGTGTCGTAGCAATCTATACAATTCCAAGATATTCAGCCAATGAATCAGATGTTGAGTTGGATACTCACGATACAGACATGGATGAACCAGAACCAGAAGATAGTTTGGAATTCTGCCAATTCCAAGATGGAACAATCACAAGTTGTAATCAGCAAGGTGGAGTAATAATTCTGCCATCTTCTTACAGTATAAAAGATGGGAAAGTGTGTGTAGGGAACGATTTTGTCATTGATACGATAGGCGATTGCATTCTAAGAAATGCAAAGGATTACACTGAAATCATAATCCCAGATTCAATAATAAACTTTCAGTGTTATGGTTTACAAATTGAACTTGATAAGGCTTGCAAAAAGATCGTAACGGGAAATGGATTTGGAAAGGGTGTCCTTGACACCTATCCATTTGGTCACACAGTTTATTGTGAATCATTTGAAGTGGGAACAGGTTTGACAAAGATTGATGGCTACTTATTTGGTGCATTTAACACTTCCACCACAACAATAAAATTTGCAAGCGAACAACCACCAGAGTTGACTAGTTCAATTTGGATAAGCATTTTAAGTAACTTACAACACATTTTAGTACCTAAAAACAGTGTTGAATTATGGAAAACAAGTCGCTGTTGGAATGAACTTGCAGATTTGATAGAAGGATATTAACACGGAGGTTTTATGCCAACAGTTGAAGAAATGAAAGTCTATCTAGGCATTGATGGGAGTTATTTAGACTCCCTTCTTGCCGACTTTATTGGACTAGCAAAGGACTTAATAGAAAAGGTATTGAGATATCCTTTGACAGATTTTGAAACAATTCCACCAACAATTAAAGAGACCGGAAAATACATTGTATGCGCCTATTATAACAACCGAAGCAACACTAATGCTCAAGAAGTTGAGAATATGGTTGCACTAATGCTATCGGAGTATAGAAAAAAGGAGTTTTAATGGATAAATACGAGGTAAAAGACAAGAAAGTCCAAGTTTTTGGCATAAAAACAGCGGTTAAAGACGGGTATGAAGTAGTTGTGAAAACTTATATCCATAGCAAAGAATCTGGCGGTTTGTGGGCATTTGTGCGCGAGTTAAGCGAGAATGAAAGGTTCTCAGCAAAGGCTGTGCAAGTTGAAGAAACCACACAATTCAAGATTGTTTATAATCCAAAGATAACAACCGAACTTTATGTAGAATTTGGTGGAAAAACTTACGATATAGTCTCAATTGACAAGTTTGAATTCAACAAAACTGACCTAGTGATACGTGCAAACGAAATACTAGCACCAGTTTATGATGAGGTGTGTTATGAGGACTATTAAAGCAAGAAAAACTTGTAGAAATGAATTAATACAATTGCTTAAAAATGCAGGACTACAAGAAGGGATAGGACTAACTGACCAGGAAATAGAAAACACAACAAAAACTATATTCTGGCATGGTGTAGTTAGAAATCCCAAAGCAAGAAATAAACAAAATTATGTATCGTATTACTTTCCAAGCATTGAAAACAAATATAGTGCAGACAATGATGATTTTGTAAGAGAAGTTATGGTTGCAATTGATGTTTTCAGTAAAAGAAGCTTTGACGCAAAAGCAAATTTAGACCTATTGGAATTGCTAGAAGATACATTCAAAGATAATGGATTTGAAGTGGAGTTTGCCGATGAAATTTTTGAAACGGAGACTTCACTTTTTCATTATCCAATAACAATTTATAAACTTTATTAAAGGAGAATAAAATGCCAAATCAAACAACAACAGTGTCTCAACTTTATGAGACAGGTAATAAAAAGTTTTTCGCTGCGGCAGTCAATCCAGATGGAACTTTCGGCAAGAAAGAATATCATGAAGGATTGATGGAAGTAAGTATTGAGTTCAAGACTGAAACAACAGAAATCAATGCAGATGACAATGTTTCATTTATCAAACTGAATACACAAGTTACAGGCGAAGGAACTATCAAGTTTGCAGTTCTTCCTTTCAATGTTTACTCAAAGTTTTTTGATGTCAAAATTGACAGCAATGGGGCAGTAGTAATCAAAAGCAAAACTCAAAGCAAGGAGGTTGCCTTTGGTTATTATTCGAGTGTCGGAGATGGTTCAGAAAGTATGTTCACAATGTATAGAGCAGTATTTCAATTACCTTCGCTATCAAGCACAAGTTTTGATGGTAAGACAATAAGAGACCTAACCTTGAATGTGAAAGTTTATCCTTACGATTACATCAACATTGAAAACGAACCAGACAAGGTTACTTACACAATATTGAACAGCAATCTCAATAAAGACATTTGGGCAAAAGTGCAAAATGAAATCTATGTTCCTGACTGCACAATTGCAACAGATTAGGAGGAAAAATGAAACAATACGGTCTAGTTAAAACCTTGAAATATGAAAATGATGAAATAAAACTTTGTGGCAATGCTTTTACATTTATACTTTACAAAAGTTATTTCGGCAGAGATTTGTTAAACGACATTATTAGTTTTGCAAAAAAGAACTCAAACAAAGCAACTTTGGATAAGTTGAAAGAATTTAAGATTAAGTCGGTTGAAGATATAGACAAACTTGATGATGACAAAACAATGCAAGTATTGGAAACAATGGAAAGTTACGACTTTGACAGCGAGTTTATTTTGAACTTCATTGCTTCCTTAATGGCAACAGCTGAGTACCCACAAAAGCTTGATGTCGCAGAACTTATTATGTCAATCCCACCATCAATCATAACAGATGAGAAAACGATCGCTGAACTTCTAGATTTCTTCTCACTTTTTATTGCTCAAAAAAAAAGATAATTTCCACAAATAAGTCATCAAACATTGCTCAAATAGAAACAGATTTCACAACACAGTTATTATACTGTGCTGTTAAAACAGGTGTGCAAGTAAACCTTGCAGACATGGGCTTTAATGTTTTCTATGATTTAATTGCTTATTCATCAGAGATTGATGCGATAGCAATAGCAAAAGCAGAGGGTAAAAACCTTTCGTTTACAGCGCCAATGACCATTGCTGATATGACAAAAAGTGGGAAAATAAGGGGATAAAATGGCTTGGAATGATGGTGTTTCAAAAGAATTAGAAGAGTATTTCAATAACATTGGAACATTCGGCGATAAAGCGATTGAAGCTGTGAAAGAGCAAATTGATATAGAAGTAAACAAACTTATTTTACAACTAGAATCCACAACACCAAGGGGAGCAACACTTGGGCTTTTGAACTCACTAAGGAATTCAAGAATCACAGCAAAAAGGAATTGGTATGGCTATTCTGTGGAGTTTGTTGGACAGGACAGAAAAGGTGTGCCATATCAAAAAATTGCAAACATACTAAACTACGGAACGAGTTTCATAAAAGGAACTCGTTTTATTACAAAAGCAATCCATAACTTAAAGAATATGGATGAAAGAATCTATGAAAGATTTCAAACAAAAATTAAAAAATAAGGAGAGTGGCTGATGGAAGTAGGAAGAAGTCTAGACCAGATAGACACAAAGGTCAAAAAACTAAATGATTCGCTTAAACAGTCCACGAACCTTACAAAAGAGTTAGATAAATCATTAAAGTTTGATCCAAAGAATACTGAAGCTATGGCAAACAAAATGACTAATCTAAAGAACCAAATTGGGCTGGCAACACAAAAGGTCTCACTACTCAAACAACAGCAAATTCAAGCAAACAAAGCGTTCCAACAAGGCGATATAAGTGCAAAAGAATACAACAAAATTCAAGTTGCAGTTCTTAAAGCAGAAAATGAATTGAAGAGATACAATGTGGAACTTGACAATGCATCAAATCAAGGGAAAATTGCTAAGATTGGTAAACTATCGCAAGGGTTTGATAAAGTCGAAAATTCGCTAAAAAGGTCGCAAAAAACACTAAAAGCATTTAGTAAATTGGCACTAGGATTGGTAACAACAATAACAGCATCAATCACTGCTTTTACTGCTCAAACAACAGCACTTAACGACCAGGCAAAAGCACTAGATGTCAGCATTGAAAAATTACAACTACAAAGAAATGTTTATAAGCAAATCACAGGCGATGCATCAAATTATGATTCAGCACTAACAAGTATGAAGGGTGTTATGACAAGCATAGCACTTGGTCAAGGTAGTGCTTATCTAAATATTTTGAAAAGACTTGGAGTTTCAACCAAAGACCTGGAAGGGAACACGAAATCATTATCAACAATTTATGATGAAGTCTTGGTTGCTCTTTCAGAGATGGAAAACACAACACTTCGCAATTCGCTTGCCTATGAGTTGTTTGGCGATAATGCAATAAATGTTCTAGAAGTAATGCAATCATCTAGCGAAACCATTGCAGACTTAAACGAAAAGCAACTAGAACTTGGAATCACAACCGAAGAACAAGCACAGACTGCTGAAGAAATAAAAGCCAAATGGGATGAAATGAAATTAAAGTTTATGGAAGTTAGTGCAGAGCTAGCACAAACACTTCTACCTTTAATTGAGACTATTTGCCAGTTTATGATTGAAAATGTGATACCAATTCTCACTAGCATCGCAAATTGGTTTGCTGGAATGAGTCCGTCACAGCAAAAATTCACAGTATTTTTGTTATTGATCATCATTCTCTTGCCAAAAGTAGTGGCAATAATCACAGCAATAGTTGGTGTTATTAAAGCAATAACCATAGCAAGTTATGGCGCTGCGGGTGGGATTGGTGCTGTATCAGCGGCAAGTGTACCACTTATTCCAATTGCTTTGGCTGTCGTTGCAGTAATATTAACACTTGCATTATTATTTGCATTTTTAACAGGTAGAAGCAAGGAATTGACAAAGACTTTGGCATCTCAAACAGGACAGATGGCAGAGTTAGAAAGTTCATACTCAAACATTGGCGATGATTTCAATATAAACACATCACAAGTAAACGAAAATTCAAACACAAATTCAGCAGAAATCCATGTTGACATAGATGCTCACGGAGACACTGAATTAAGCGAGCAGAATGCTGAACTTGTGGCAGACAAACTTGCTGAAAGAATCAATAAGGAACTAGGAGGTAAGATCTAATGCGAAAGTTTTGGCTAGAAAATGCTAGTGGCAAAAAGTGGGATCTAACACCTAAAAATCCTTATAACAACAATAGTAGTTTTTTCGCAGAACCAGATGGTCTTGGAATTAAAACTAAGATAACTAGTTATGAAGTAGAAAACACTTGCTTTATTGAAAAAGTAGAAACACAATCGCAAACCATCTCTGGCGATTTGTATTTCAGTAGTTATGAACATTTTACTAAGTTTGTAGAGTTTGTGGGAAACATAAACACAAATCAAGCAATGAAACTTTATTACTCAACAAATGGTTTTTCAATAGACAATCCTTTTGAAACTGAGTGGTATAAACTTGTTTTAATCAATGAATTGAAAAAAGGCGAAATAGATTATAAAACAGGGTTCTTGAAAGTTCAAATCAAATTTGCTTGTATGTCGAGATGGAAAAAGGACAAACACATAACATTGGAACTAAGTAGATATGGAGAGCCTTTGGTTTATCCATATTACTATCCATACTATTATGGTGGGAGCAACAATCTTGCAGTTGATATTGATAATGAAGGAAACTTGCCAACAAGTTGCATTATTAAAGTTGAATCTATAACAGATACACCATTGATTAGACTATTGCAAAATGGAGAAATCATCGAACAAGCAAAATACAATTTAGTAGTTCAAGAAAATAGTTATCTATTGATAAATAGCAGTCCAGACAAACAGGAAGCGACATTATACACTTTAAGAAACGGGGAATATGTAAAAGAGGATGTTTATTATATTGGCGAAAAAGACTATAGTTACTCAAACTTTATAACAATACCAGCAGGCAAATCTAGACTATTGATATCAGCCAAGAACACGAACTTTGGCAAGGTTACAATTTCATACTCAATACAAAGGGAGTTGGTGTAGATGGTAATTTATAAAATTTATGCAAGGAAGGATTTGCAATATATAGACGGCGGCGTGGTTAAAGATTATTCAGTAGACAATGATATTGTTTCGGACAATACTAGTTGGCTT
Source organism: uncultured Clostridia bacterium (assembly GCA_934754475.1). GTDB lineage: Bacteria > Bacillota > Clostridia > Christensenellales > UBA1242 > UBA11490. Next base: position 254,738 of record CAKVHV010000001.1, read on the forward strand.
ACATTAGTTAAGGTGTCAAATGGTTTCAAAGGCGACATTGTCGCACTTATTGATGGAAAAAAATTGATTGAACTTGGCGTAGTAACAGCAATTGATAACAGTGAGATGAAAATATCTTTCAAAAATATGAACGAGCTATTCAATGATACAATTATCAATGTTTTTAAGTTCGCAAACATAATCAATTGCAAGTTCGAAGGTGTTCAGGGGTTGCGAACAATTTTGACTTTTGCGTACCTAAAAAATGATGATCCAGAGAAGATTCTTCCACTAGAGTTTACAACCTTTGGGCTTGCTAGTCGCTGTGTCTATACGGATGATAGTGACACAATAAATCTAAAAGATTTTATAAGATGGATGTTCGATACTTACAATATTTATCTTGATTTTTCAATAGATTTTTCTAAGAACAAGATAATTTGTTCAATAAATAAAAACTCGACAGAAGGGCTTGTTATAAAAGATAATATCCTTTTGTCAAGTCCAGAGTTTGATAACAATGATATGCCAAACTATAACAAGGCTTGTTTATATAATAAGGATACAGGTTTTATTGAGGGTGTCTATTATTTGTTAGAAGATAACACTATAACAAGTGATCCAAACAATAAAAAAAGAATATTACCTGTGAATACAACGTACATCTCATGGGATGAAACGGAAGCCGTAAAAGAAGGTTATAAAATGGAAGATTTAGTAAAAAGCGAGTTGTGTGGGAACATCTATAATCATTGCATTTTATACAAATTATCAAAGCAACAAAACATGATTAAATGCCAGGATTTTAAGTATGGAGATAAAGTGACAATCGTTTATAAAAACAGAGAATATTCTTCGATATTTACAGGATTAAAATACTCAATGAGCTCACAATATTACACTTGTGTGTTTGGTAAAACTCGAATAGATTTCACGGACAGAATGAAGATTTACAACGATAGAAGATATAGCAGGAGGAAGTAAAATGTCTTATTATTTGAAAGGAATTGGTGACCAGGTTACTGGCAGAAATGAGATTTCACCAATTTTTGATGCTAAAATTAACAATTTTTTTGCCAAGAGCAGTCCTTGTGTTATAGGCTCTGAAGTAAATCAACTTAGTGGCACAGTTATTTCAAGAGGTGTAACCGTTGATTCAGGTATGGCATTTGCATTCGGTTATTTTGGTATGAGTGATGCGGTTGTTCAATTTAATTTTGTAACACCAAGTAGTGCAACACAATATTCAAAAATTTATGCAGAATTTAATATGTCATTAAATCCACAATCATTTTCAATTAAAGTAACACCGCAATCAAATTCAAAGATTATAGACCTAACGCAAGATGACCTGTCAAAGATACCAATGGGTAAATTTCAATTGCCGCTATACTTAGTAACAATTCCAACAAATGGAAAAATTACAATTCAAGATTTAAGAGTTATTCAAAATACAATAGGAGAGATTGATTTTTCGTATGCGTCGAAAAATGTTATTTTGGATAAAAATCGCAACAAATACAGACCACTTGTTTACGATTCATCCTACAACAGAATGACAACTATTCTAGGTGGTGTTTCAAATAAAGAGTATGAAGTGGAAGTGCCAGGTCGATATTTGGTTTGGCGCTCACAAAATGCATCTGGAATTGGAACTGCTATTCCTGGGACTAGCAGTCCTGGCTATCTTGCAATAGAATTTCAAGAGCAAAAATTATATGGTTCACCTAAATATTACGAACTTGTAATTGATTATTCACCAAATTTGCCAGAAAATTTGATAAGGATTCCCAAAGGTAAAAATGAGAACTATTGGTATTCAGGTGGCAGAATGCACATATTTGTTGAGCCATTCACATCGCCAGCTGGGCAACCTAATATTTTATGCTATCCACTAGGAACATTGATAAATTGGGCTGATCACGATGATTGTGGCTCTGGCTCGGCACTTTTGATTTGTGAGCGCTATTGCATAGATGAAAAAAGAGGTTTGATGTTGCAGTATATAGAAAGAGTTGGAAATACAAATCAAGCCCAAAGAAATTGTGCATTGATAGAAGTTTACGCAATCATATAGGAGAAATAGATGAGCAATATAAAATTAAAATTATTAAGCAATAGAAAATTCACGATTACAAATATTGATGAGAACTACTTGCTTGAAGATGAAAACAATGCCACCTCAATTGAAATTGAGTTTCCAAAAGAATACGAAAACTATTCAAAGCGAATAGACTTTATGAATTGCAAAAAAGAAAAATGGACAACGAGTTTATTTGAGCCAGAGAACGAAGAAAATATTTATGGAGAAGGCTTTGACAAACTCAACTTTACTTTTACTATTCCAGATGCAATGGCAAAGCGTGGCGAATTAAAAATTCAACCAATAGCATATTTGGCAGATGGAACAGATACTATTGTGCCATTCAAAATTTTAATCGTAACAATTAATGATTCAATTCTTTATGCGAAAACCCAGGGGAAAAACAACCCTGACTTGGTCATAAAAGCATACGAATATAGTAATAAAGCACTTGAATTATCACGAGAGGCATTTCAAAAAACGGAAGAAGCAAAGGAGGCGGCAGTATCAGCAAAAAACAGTGCTACTAGTTCAGCAAACAGTGCAACAATTGCAAATGCGAGAGCAAATGCCGCCAAAACTAGTGCAGAAGAAGCTCAAAAATCGGCATTAGACGCAAAAATATCTGCTAACACGGCGCAAACAAGTGCAAAAGAGGCACAAGCTTCGGCAGACAATGCTGATAAGAGAGCGACTAGTGCAGAAACAGTCTCAAAAGATGCTAATACAAAATCAACAAATGCCGTAAATACAGCAAATTCTGCAAACACAAAATCCACCCAGGCGCTAGACATTGTGGAAAACTTGACAGTAACAAGCGAAGAACTCCCTTGCACTGAAAAAGTTAAAGTTGAAATAGAGACAAAATCATCAACTAAAAGAAAAAACATAAAGTTCTCAGTTCCTGCACCAAAGCAAGGCAAATCATACCGAGCAAAAGGCCCTTGGGAAAACGACCTTGAGTATAGTAACAACGAATACTATATTGACACAGTAAGTAGACATGGTTGTACTTATTGGTGTAAGCAAACCAATAAAGCACACGAACCAATAGTCAACACAGAAGATGAATATTGGGGTTTACTAGCACAAAAAGGTAGTGATGCAGGTGTAACCATTGTAAACAATCTAGAATCCGAACACGCCGACTATGTTTTGTCAGCAAAGCAAGGCAAAGTCTTAAAAGAATTGATTGCAAGTTCTATTGAAAAAGCAATAAGTGATTTGGTTAATAATGCACCAGAAAATCTAAACACCTTAAAAGAGATTGCTGATGCAATAGATAACGATCCTAAGTTTGGAACAACAGTAAAGAATTTGATTAAAACCAATTCGGACAATATAACAAAAATTGTAAATGGAACAACCAAGGTTAAGAAGTCGGAGAATACGGAATATCTAGTCTCACAGGATACAAGAGAAGCAAACACAACACCTTTGGATTATATGTCAAACTCATCAAGACAAATGAGAGTAGAGTTTAAGAAACTATCAACAATAGGTGCAAATTCGGTGCTTACAGGCGAGTATTGCCAAATACTGACGCTAATTCCTTGGAGTGATAAATCTGGTGGCTATCCAACACAAATAGCCATAAACACAAGTGGCATTGCATACAGAACCGGAACAGGCGATTCAACTTGGAACGATTGGAAGATTGTAGTAATAAGTGCAAGTCGAAGCACACTTGGCGATATAACAGTAAGTTCAATTAACATTGTGACATAGGAGATTAGTATGGCAAGGATTAAATTTAATGGCGTTGATATAGATACAATATGCCAAAAAAGAACCGACACAAACTATGGTCCAGTGCCAGCAATGAAATACTTCAAACTAAATGGTCAAGAAGCTTTTGATTATGTAAAAGGAACGAGTGGGTATGTCTTCAGCGAAAATATTGACATACCTATTTCTCTTAATGGCAAGCGAGTTCCTTTCGATTCAATAGGAACAAGACCATTGTCAATAGATAGAGGTATGGATACTTCAAACAACGCAAAAATTTACATTCAAAGAGCATCCGATGGAAGAATATATAGAACAGTAGGAAACTCAACCGATAGTGACTATACCATTGCACCAGCATCACTAAAACTTCGTGGACTTATTATAAGTCAATGTGGTGCAGGTGGCTCAGGTGGCGGTTCATCAAGTGGAACTGCTGGAAGTGGTGGCGGTGGTGGTGGATCTATGGTGTTTTACATTAAAATCCCAAGAAACTTTGTTGGAGTTTTGTGCCGAATGGACTTCTCAGATGGAGATGCCTACCTTAATTGGCGAGATGTAACAGGTGTTTATTTATTATCAAGTAAAGGTGGAGGCGGCTCTTGGAATGGTGGAGGAGCAGGTGGTGCTGGAACAGGAATGGTAGTGGAAGGCGATATGCTTAATGTTGCGGCAGGACACATTGATGTTGTTAAAAGTGCAAATGGTGGCTCAGGTGGTGGAACAGGCAATCGTGGTGGCAATGCAGATTTGCTAATGCTGATGACATATCCTGAGGACTCGACCTATACCGTTGTATGGTTTAGTCAAGGTGGACTTGGTGGCAATGCTGGTGGCTCTGGAAATGATGCTGGAGGTGGCGGCGGAGCAAGTTCTTGGGGTGGTGGTGCAGATGGCGCATCACCAGGACAGAACAATGGTAAAAATGGTGGCTACGGAGCAGGCGGCTCAGGTGGCGGTGCAAAGGTTTGGACTTTTACAAATCGTAGTGGAGGTTCTGGTGGAAATGCTGGAATCTGGTACATTTATTAAGGAGAATAAAATGGCGATTTTATCAGGTAAAATTTATCACAAGATAAACTTAAACAATTTTTCAATTGTAGACAACAAAATTGTGGTTTTGGTTGATTACTATCAAACACAAGAAGATAGAGAAAAAGAGAAACAAAACACAGTTCCTATAAATGAATTTTTAACAAAGGCAAAAAACTTTATTGAAGAATTGCAAAATGAATTTTTCAAACTATTAAAGCAAAACAATTTAGATCCCAACATAGAAGTTGATGATAAAAAATTACAAGAAATTCTGCAAAGCAATGAAGAAATAGCAAGGAAATATAGCGAAGGAATATCATTTGGAACAGATTTTGACTTTCTATTACAAAAGTTAGTGTTAGGTAGAACAATCAGTTTTAAACCAGCAAACATGGAAAAATGGAAAGAACTAGGACTCAACGAAGAGTGGCTGACAGAATCAGCATCAAAACTTGGAACTATGAAAGTTGAACTTTGCGACTATACAGGTCAAAACATAACACCAGAGTTCTTATATACTGAACTCAAAAAGAAAATAAACAATGCAGTAGATTGTTAAAGGAGAAATTATGATAGCAATAGTTATAAGCATATGCGCTAGTGTTATAAGTGGAATGGTTGTGTTTTTCTTACAAAACTTTTTCAAGAGAAGACAAAAGGAAGAAGAAAAACGAGATGAAAGGCAACATAAGAAGGATGTGTTGATGATGAAAAGTATCAATGCAGTTGGCGATTTAACACTAGCAAATGCCATTGCAATTCGTGATGGTAAGACTAATGGGGAACTTAAAAAGGCCCTTAAAGAATATGATGAGTCGAGCAAAGAAATGCTCGACTTTTTAATTGAGAATTCAGCAGATGGAGGTAATAAATAATGTTGGAGATCATTTGTGTACCAGTGATTGTTTCATTGGTTTTTGGTTTAATGGAAGCCTATAAGGTTTTAATTGCTAAAGCAAAAAATAAGGAAACACTTATTCGAATTATTCCAATCATTGCTTGTGTGATTGGTATTGCATTTGGAATTTTATTTTATTATGTATGCCCAAGTATCGTTGCCGCAACTAACATTTGGACAGCAATATTGATTGGTGGCGCTAGTGGTTTGTCGGCAACAGGTTGCAATCAAATTTTCAAGCAACTTAAAAAGTTTGGAATTGATGTTAAAGAAATCGAAAATAAAGAAAACAATGACAACCAAGGTGGTGCTGAATAATGCAAAACACCTCATTTGATTTTACAAATGAAGTGCCTAGAAGTAACGAATATAAAGACAAAGAAATTAAAAATCAAGAATATATAATCATTAAAGGAACTCGCTATTTTAAGCGAGTTTTTTTAGATGATTGCGTTGAATTAGTTCGCTACGATTATAGTTCTAAAAAGTGGGTGTTTCTGCTTTTTGTTTAGGGTATTCTCTGGACTTTAATAGTTGTTTGCGGCAGTATGTGTATGAATAATATAAAGGAGCTTAATATGGAGAATTTAGAGACTGAAACTAAGAAACCTAGAATGTTAATTCTGCTAAGAAATTCGACCAAGAAACAGGCTGAAAAGATTGTAAAGGAAGATGGTAGAATCGAATATGATATTCCATTACAAAGAAGCATTTTGAGACCTTGGGGCGAACGATTAGGATATGAGGTTCTAAAAGAAGAACTTGTCGAAGGTGGTGTATCAGGTTATAAAATCTCAGCCGAAAATAGAGATGAGATTGTAAGACTAAAAGCAATGGCTGATAGACACGAGTTCGAAGCTTTGGGAATCTATATGTCAGATAGACTAGGAAGAATTGCAGATGAAACACCATTGATAGTATCGTTCCTAAATGCTAGGGGCATAAAAGTATTATCATACACAGAAGGCGAGATATCATCAAAAACACATAACGATAAATTGATGACATACCTTAGATATTGGCAAGCAGAAGGCGAAAGCCTTAAAACATCAATAAGAATTAAAGATGCTAACGAAAAGTGCGTAGAGCAAGGAAAATGGAGAGGTGGAACACCACCATATGGTTATAGGTCAGTAAGTAATGGAACATTAAACTTCAAAGGCAGACCGATATTCGATGTTGAAATAGATCCAGAGACTTCGCAAGTAGTTAAAAGAATATTCCAACTATACCTTGATCATTACAGCACGAAGTCAATAGCAAGAATTCTAAATGATGAAAATATCCCAACTAGAAGAGGCACTTTGTGGGCAAACAACACAGTTTCAAAAATACTTAACAATAAGTTATATACAGGCATTTATGAACTTGGTAAAGCAAGTGGAACAGTAAGAGTGATATCGCCAGTAATGGAAAATTTAAAGTTTATTGAAGATGACACCTTTAACCAAGTTCAAGCTATGCTTAAAGAAAACAAACTAATAAAAGACGGAAAGAGACCTACGGTAAGAGGTTCATTATTACTAACAGGTTTGCTATATTGCGAATGTGGACTAAAATGCACAGGACACACCCAAGTGTATAAAACGACAAGAGTAGATGGTTCAGAATATATCCACGAGTCCAGGTTCTATCGCTGTGGCGCACATAGATTGCCTAAAAAAGGACAATGCAATAAAAAACCATTCAATGCTGATAAACTAGAAAAGATTGTCATAGATGATGCTAAGAAATTCTTACTAGAAACTGACATTGATAAACTAATTGAAAATCAAGAAGATAAAATCAAAACACAAGAAAAAGCACTGATAGAACAAGGCAAAAAGATTGCACGAGACATGACACAAAAAGAAAAAGAAGTGTCAAAACTAAAAGAAGAAGTCTATAAGGTGCTTATAGGACAAAGCCAATTCTCAGAGAAATTATTAAACGAAATTATAGAGACAAAGGAAAAGGAACTAGTTGACCTAAAAGAAAGACATAGTGAAACGGAATCAAGAATACAAGACCTTAAGGTGGTACTAGAACAACAGAGAGTGATAAGTGGAGACTTGAAAGACTGGGGAAAGAGATTTGACTTGCAAGATATGAAAGAGAAAAAGGCTATGTTAATAGATTTAATCAATAAAATAACCATATACGATGAAAAAATTGAAGTACGATATAACATAAAGTTTGACAATTTTGAAAAAAATCATTATACTACTACAGATGAATATTTGCATGGAGATAACTTGTCCGTGGAGTTATGTCCAACGAATATACAACAAGGCGTTTCTTTATGCCTACCATTTGCACAAAGGGTAACGCAAGCGAAGATGTTGGAATGGCGGATAGTAATGCTTTGCTTCTTGCAATTTCGGCACTGACATCTTGTGAAAAACTCGGGCTTCCGGAATGTAATTTGACTTTGTGTCATGCAATTATTTATATTTGTGAAGCCGAAAAGAGTAATTCGGTTTGTGTGGCTATGAATAATGCCAAGACGGATGCTGAGATGTATAAAAATGCAGTTGTGCCAAATCATCTTAAAAATCATCCAACCGGTTATAATGACGGTCATGGAATGTATAAATATCCACATGATTTTGGTGGATATGTCAAACAACAGTATTTGCCGGATGTTATTAAGGACAAAAGATATTATTTTCCAAAGGATAATGGAAGAGAAAAGGGACTTGTTAGAAAGAAAGATAAATTTAAGTAAAATTGATTTTCAGACTTTGAAGTTTTTAATTTATGCGACAAAAAATGTCATACAAACATAATTTTGTATGGCGTTTTAATTTACAATTTGGATTTTATATAGTATTATCTTACAAATACTAATTAGGAGTAAATTTATGGAAAAAGCAAGAAAAATTTTGTCAATATTGACTATTGTATTTACAGGGGTACTATCTCTTCTTTTGATTATGTGGCTTTTTGGACTTGATATTCTTGGTGCAAACAAACTCAAAATTTATATGACTTTGGGTTCGCTTGCTGTTGGGGGATTCTTTGCAATTAATAGTTTGAATATGACTATCAAAAACAAACCTTTGGGTTGGGTTTCATTTGGACTAATAACAGGAGCGGTGTTCCTTATAATTTTGACATTTTGGCTAAATATACAAAATGATATTGTTAGAAATATTACTATTACACTTGGACTTGTATCAGTACTATTTAATATAATTGTCTCGTCCGGACTAGACCTTGGAAAAACACAACTAGCAATTCAAATTATAGTGTATATTGTAGTTGGTGCTTTGGATGTATTTGCAACACTTCTTATATTCGGTGCTTTGGATATAGCAAAAACTTGGACTTGGCTTGTAACTCTTATAATTCTTTCTATCGTTGGAATTATTGTTCTCAAAGTCCTTGCCAAGAAAAAGATTGCAAACAATCTTATCGAAGACGATAGTGTAGTCAAGGTTTCAAAACAAGAATATCTAAAACTTGTTGAAAAGGCTAAATTATATGACCAAATGATTGCAAATCAAAATAATAATCAAAATAACTAAAATGGTTAAAAAAATAAGTTGAGAATTAACTCAACTTATTTTTTGTTTTCATCTTCTAAAATTTCCAAGATTTTATCAATTGTCTTGTCTATTTCAATATTTTCAATTATATAATCAAAGTACTTTGCATTTTCAATATATTTATCATAATCTCTAAGTCTTGCTTCCATGCTTTCCGCTGGCTCATTTCGACTAATAAATCTTTTTCTAATTTCTTCTTTTGGTGCTGTCAAAAATACACTAGTAACTTTGTCGCCATACAAATTCTTAATTGCGTTTAGTCCGTTTACGTCACAATCTCTTAGTGCCACTCTGCCGGAATTTAAAATTTCATCAAAACTAGATTTTCTCATTCCACGATAAGTTCCATGTCTTATGGTGTGTTCAAAGATTTCGCCCGATTCTCTGCGTTTTTTAAATTCGTCTTCGGTCAAAAACAAATAGGGGTTGTTTTGACTTTCGTTTTCACGCATTGGACGTGTTGTAGCATTAATTGGTCGTCCAAATTTGTCGGGGTATCTATTTATTAACTCTGTAATTATTGTATCCTTTCCAACTCCGCTAGGACCTTCGATAATTATGATTTGCTTTTGCATATATTCTCCTAAATTGTTGGCTTAAATCCGCTAAAAATAATATTATCTGCATGTGGTGCAACTTCTAAGTATTTGCTTTGGCTCGAAACATTGTCGCCAATAATTCCAACCGGTTTAAACTTGCTTACACATCTAGTAGGCAACATATCTGCTGAGTAGCAAATAAAGTCAGCATGAGTGATTTTGTAATATTTGAGCTTTCTTAATTTCTTTGTAGGAATAGACCCAAACATTTTGTTTGTAAAGTTTCCAGATTTAAGTATTCTTGTGATATATGGATTGATTTGATAACAATATTGTAGAGTATAAGGATTAATACTCATAATTGCCACTTGGCTATAGCAATCAAATTTGGTTATGTATTTTTGAATAGAACTGAGTACTTTGTCTTCAAACTTTCCAATCATTCCGTCATTATCTAATTCAATAATTATTGGGGTTTTATTTGCAATATATTCAAGTGCTTCATCAAGTGTAGGGACTTTTTCGTGTTCATCATTTAAATCTAATTCTTTGAGTTCCTTGAGAGATAATTTGTTTAAATATCCGCTAGTTGTAGAAAGAACCTTAGATAAATTTTTGTGCGAAAAACAAACGACGCTATCGTCATCAAGCATTTGAACTGGGATGCAAATTGCATATCCGTCTTTGATTGCTTGTTTGTAAGAAGATAGTGTGTTTGGAAAGTTCTCCAAAGATACTTGTCCGCTCTTTGAAATATATTTGTCAACAATCCAATAATTATTTGTAATCTCAAAATAATTTGGTTGTAATTTTAGTCTGTCTATTTGTTTGGAATTTATAAATTTGTCAATATTATTTTTATATTTTTCAAAAGATAATTCGGGATTATCTTCAATTTCGATTAAATTTTTTTTCATATCAAATACCTTTGTACTTTTGCAAAATTGCAAAGGTTTAATTATTTTTTAGTTAAAGGAAAGCGACTTTTAAAAATTATATGTTAGATTTCAAAATTTTATGAAAAGTCTGTTTAGTACAAAAAACCGCCATTTGACGACGATTTTTTGTCAAATCAGCAATTTTTTTATAACTCTTTTGATTATTTTATCAAAAAAACTAAATTTTATAAAGTAATTTTGGCTGTTTTTTTAAATTTTTTTTAATTTAAACAAATTTATTGCCTAAGTCAATTAATTAATATATAATTGTAGAGTAATTTTATATACCTTAGGAGAAATATGTCAAGACAAGATAAAATTCGTAATTTTTGTATAGTTGCTCACATAGACCATGGCAAAAGCACTCTTGCAGATAGACTTTTGGAAGAAACAGGAACTGTTGCCAAAAGAGACTTAACTGAGCAAGTTTTGGATAGTATGGATATTGAAAAGGAAAGGGGTATAACTATTAAACTTACACCTACCACCATGAAATATAACCATAACGGAGAAGAATATACTCTTAATCTTATTGATACCCCCGGACATGTCGACTTTACTTATGAAGTTTCTAGGTCGCTAGCGGCTTGTGAAGGAGCAATCCTTATTGTAGATGCTTCTCAAGGTGTCGAAGCCCAAACTCTTGCAAATGTGTATTTGGCTCTCGATAACGATTTGGAAATTCTTCCTGTTATCAACAAAATCGACTTGCCAAGTGCCGATATAGACAAGACAAAAAAGGAAATTGAAGACGTAATTGGACTTCCTGCTGACGATGTTCCTTGTGTTAGCGCTAAGTGCGGAACAAATATATCCGACGTGTTAGAAATGATAGTTAAATCCGTTCCTAGTCCAAAAGGCGACGAAACAAAGCCACTTTCTGCTCTTATATTTGATAGTTATTACGATAACTTTAAGGGTGCAGTGTGCTTGGTTAGAATAGTTGATGGCTCTGTTAGAAAAAATACCAAAATCAAGTTCTTTACAACTGGCAAAGAGTTTGATGTAACCGAAGTTGGAATATTTACTCCAAAGCCTACCGAAACCAAAGAACTGCTTGCGGGAGATGTTGGATATATTTGTGCTAGTATCAAAAACGTCTGTGAGACCAAAGTTGGAGATACAATAACCGATGCGCTTAATCCTTGTGCTACACCGTTGCCGGGTTATAAGGAAGTCAAACCGGTTGTATTTAGCGGAATTTTCTGTGTGGAAGGGGATAAGTATAACGATTTGAAGGATGCTCTTGAAAAACTCAAACTCAACGATGCATCTTTGGAATATGTTCCCGAAGTATCCCAAGCCCTTGGATTTGGCTTTAGATGTGGATTTTTGGGACTATTGCATATGGAGATTATCCAAGAAAGGTTAGAAAGAGAATTTGACTTGGATTTAATTACAACCGCTCCAACTGTTAACTACCGAATAACCAAAACTAATGGCGAAGTCTTGGATATTTCCAATCCAGCGGATATGCCAGAGACTCAGAGTATTGCCAAAATGGAAGAACCTATGGTCAAAGTTAATATATTTACTCCGCCAGATTATGTGGGCGAACTTATGAAACTTTGTCAAGAAAAACGTGGGACTCATCTTGATTTGCAATATATTGATACTAGTAGATGTCAACTTATCTACAAAATGCCTTTGAATGAAATTATCTTTGACTTCTTTGACGAATTAAAATCTAGGTCAAGGGGATATGCAAGTCTTGATTACGAAATCATTGGCTACGAAGAAAGCAGTCTTGTCAAACTAGATATTTTGCTTAATGGCGAAGTTTGCGATGCACTTAGCCTTATTGTTCACAAAGATAAGGCTTATGAACGTGGCAGAGCAATTGCCGAAAAACTCAAAGACGTTATTCCAAGACAATTATTCGAAGTTCCAATCCAGGCGGCTATCGGAAACAAGGTTATTGCAAGAGAAACAATCAAGGCACTACGAAAAGACGTTCTTGCAAAATGTTATGGCGGAGATATAACCCGAAAAAGAAAATTGCTTGAAAAACAAAAGAAAGGAAAAAAGAGAATGAGGAAAATAGGCTCAGTTGAAATTCCAAGTGAAGCATTTATCTCTATTCTCAAAATTGATTAATATGAAAAGTGTCGGAATTTATATTCATTTTCCATTTTGTGCTAGCAAATGTAATTATTGCAACTTCAATTCATATAGTGACAAAAACGATTTGCAAAAATCTTATTTGCAAGCATTACTCAAAGAAATCAGTCTTTACAAAGACTCAAAACTCATTGTAGATAGTGTGTTTATCGGTGGCGGAACTCCATCGTTTATGTTTGACGGATGTATTTCGACTCTAATGTCCGAATTACGAAAGTCTTTTGCAATTGACTCGGATGCCGAAGTTACTATTGAATGTAATCCAAATTCGGTTACTTTGCAAAAAGCTAGAGAATGGAAAGAAGCGGGAATTAATAGGGTTAGTATTGGCTTGCAAACTTCAAATGATAATTTGCTTAAGTTAATTGGAAGAGCCCATACGAAAAAAGATTATATTAATGCCGTAGGGATAATTAGAGATGCTGGAATTAATAATATCAACACAGATTGCCTTATAGGGCTTCCACGTCAAAAATTGACCGACGTCAAACATACTCTAAGTTTGGTCACCAAACTTAATTGTACTCATATTAGTGTATATTCTTTAATAGTTGAAAAAGAAACCAAAATAAGTGCTATGCTAGAAAAAGGCGAGTTAAAACTCCCAAAGGAAGAAAAATCTTTGAGTATGTATGAGTTTGCTTGTAAGTACTTGAAAGAAAATGGCTACATTAAATACGAAGTTAGCAATTTTGCCAAACGTGGATTTGAGTGTATTCATAATTTGCATACCTGGCAGATGTGTGAGTACTTGGGTTTTGGTGCGGGTGCGCATGGATACTATAATAATATTAGATATTCTAATTATAGAGATATTGAATCTTATATAAATACGTCGTCAAACAAATCTTTTGTAGAACAAAAAGAAAAACTAACTCTAACCCAAAAATTTGAAGAAACTATTATGCTTGGACTTAGAACAAAGTTTGGAATTGATTTGGACGAAATCAAAAAGAACTTCAAAATAGACCTTTTAAAAACCAAACAAAATACAATAAATAATCTTATGACAAATGGATTTTTGAGCCTAGTTTACAACAAATTAATTCCTACCGAACTAGGTTTTACAGTGCTAAATAAGATTATACTTGAATTAGTTTCTTGAAAATAAAAACTATTTTGATTAATAAATACTTTGAAATAATAGGGAACTTACAAAATAACAAATCACAACACATTGAAATATTTCGATGTGTTTTTTTTTAAAAAATTTACAAAAATTTTCAAAAAGTTGTCATAAAACACTTGACACTAGCATATAATTAAACTAGAATAGTGTTAGCAATCTAAGGAATAGAGTGCTAACAATTAAAAAATTTAATTGCTAACGGGAGATGTGTATGTCTGATAATTACAATTTGAGTGACAGAAAGAGAGAAATCTTACTTAATTCTGTCGGTAATTACATAGATAATGCAATGCCGATAACATCGGGGAGTGTTCAGAGCAATGCTTTCAATACTTTGAGTTCGGCGACACTTCGAAACGAACTTAATGCGTTGGAAGAGATGGGGTATCTCAAACAACTTCATACATCTGGCGGAAGAATTCCAACTTCCAAAGGATACAAGTACTATGTAGATAGCCTTCTTAAATCTCGAAAATTTGATTCAAAAGTTGTTGATGACATCAAAAATAAATTTGTTAAACGAAGCAATTTTATATTGGATGTTGTTGATGGACTTGCAAAAAACGTCAGTGACGTTCTCAAACTTCCAACATTTATTGAAATGCAAAATGCCGATTCGCTTTGTGTCAAAGGTATTAATATAATTCCGCTTATAACCGGTCAAGCACTAATACTTGTTCAGACTGATGCGGGAATTATTAATAATACAATTAATCTTCCAGACAAGATTTCCGAAGAGAATTGCAAGGATGCAAGCAAGTTTTTGACTACTAACTTATTTAATAAGCCTATTTGTGATATTATCTCAAATTTTGATTATTACAATAAGTTATTCAAAAATCAAATTAAGTACTTCCAAGAATTCTTCGAATTTATAACCGATACTCTCAAGACTTATTCATCGCATAGTTTTAAGACACATTCAAACATGTCTAACTTGCTTGAAAATCCTGAGTGCAAAGATATTGGTTCTGCCAAAAAGTTTATGAATTTGGTCGAAAACGAAGAACAAATCTCCAAACTTATCAAAAACATTGATGATACATCCAATAATGAAATTACTTACTCAATCGGTGACGATAATAGTGATGAATTTAGCGATTATAGTATTATCAAAGCAAATTATAGTTTGAAAAATGGTGTTGTTGCATCAGTTGGTGTAGTCGGACCACAACGACTAGATTATTACAGAATTGCATCGGCACTTAAATATATTACCGAAGAAATTAACCAAATAGAAAAAGACTTGAAATAAAGGAGATATAATGTCAGAAAAGAAAAAAGACGGAAAGCAAACTTGTGAGAAACATTGTGCTTGTCATGAATTTCCAAATCATCATGAGCATACTCAGAGTAAAGAGCAAGAGTACTTAGAACTAGCACAACGTCTCAAAGCGGAATTTGAAAATTACAAAAAGCGAAATGCCGAAGTAGTTACTCAAAGTTTTGATAACGGAGTTAGTCATACAGTTGCAAAATTGCTTCCAGCAATAGATAGTTTCAAACAAGCCAAAAGCAGTATAACAGATGAAAATACACTCAAAGGTCTTGATTTGGTTCTCAATCAAATACTTGGTGCCTTTGAAGAATTGGGGGTTACAAAAATCAAAGCCGAAGGCGAAATGTTCGACCCAAACTTCCATAATGCAGTGCTTACGGGAAGTGAACCAGATAAGCCAGACTGCATCATCCTTCAAGAATTTCAAGAAGGATTTATACTTAAAAATGAAAGAGTTATTAGACATAGCGTAGTAAAAATAAATAAATTAAGTTAAAGGAGAATTTAAATTATGTCAAAAATTATAGGTATTGATTTAGGTACAACTAATAGTTGTGTCGCAGTTATGGAAGGTGGTGAAGCCACAGTTATTGCCAACGCAGAAGGTAGTAGAACAACTCCATCTGTAGTTGCATTTGCCAAAGATGGCGAAAGACTTGTAGGTCAGGTTGCAAAACGTCAAGCAGTTGCTAACCCAGAACATACAGTTATCTCAATCAAAAGAGATATGGGTACAGATAGAAAAGTTAAGATTGACGACAAATCTTATACTCCACAAGAAATTTCAGCAATGATTTTGACAAAACTAAAAAACGATGCTGAGAGTTACTTGGGCGAAAAAGTAACCGAAGCAGTTATCACAGTTCCTGCTTACTTTAGTGATAGCCAAAGACAAGCAACCAAGGATGCTGGTAGAATTGCTGGACTAGATGTTAAGAGAATTATCAACGAACCAACTGCAGCAGCTCTTGCTTATGGACTAGACAAAGGCGAAAACAAGAACCAAAAAATATTGGTTTACGACCTTGGCGGTGGTACATTCGATGTATCGCTTCTTGAAATTGGTGATGGTGTATTCGAAGTTTTGGCTACAGCCGGAGACAATAGACTTGGTGGTGATGACTTTGATGAAGAAATCATGAAACTTCTAATAGAAGATTTCAAAAAGACTAATGGTGTAGATTTGTCTGGAGACAAACTTGCTATGCAAAGACTAAAAGAAGCCGCTGAAAAAGCCAAAATTGATTTGTCCGCTGTTACAAAGACTACAATTAGTTTGCCATTTATTACAGCAGATGCTACTGGTCCAAAACACTTAGAGTACGAACTAACTCGTGCAAAATTTGACCAAATCACCGAATATCTTGTTAACAAAACAGTTGACAAAATGAGACAAGTAATCAAGGATGCAAAACTTAGTTATAGTGATATTAACAAAGTATTGCTTGTTGGTGGTTCAACTCGTATCCCAGCTGTTGAAGCATGTGTTAAGAAAGAAACAGGCAAAGACCCATACAAGGGTATAAACCCAGATGAATGCGTTGCAATCGGTGCTGCTATTCAAGGTGGTGTTCTTGCTGGAGATGTCAAAGATGTATTGTTACTTGATGTAACACCATTGTCACTAGGTATTGAGACTTTAGGTGGTGTATTTACAAAATTAATCGAAAGAAATACAACCATTCCTACCAAAAAATCTCAAGTATTCTCTACAGCAGTAGACAATCAACCGGGTGTAGATATTCACGTTTTGCAAGGTGAAAGAGAATTTGCCAAAGACAACAAAACTTTGGGTAGATTCCAACTTAACGATATTCCACCAGCTCCAAGGGGAGTTCCACAAATTGAAGTTACTTTTGATATTGATGCCAATGGTATTGTATCTGTTAGTGCTAAGGACTTGGGAACAAACAAAGCACAATCTATCACAATTACAGCAAGTTCAAATTTGGACGAAAAAGATATAGACAAGGCTATTAAGGAAGCCGAAGCACATGCTGAAGAAGACAAAAAGCGTAAAGAATTAGTTCAAACTAAGAACGATGCTGACAACCTTGTATTTGCTCTTGAAAAGATGCTTAAAGACAATGGCGATGCTATCTCTAAGGAAGACAAAGAGAAACTAGAAAAAGCTATTGAAGAAGCCAAGAAAGAATTTGAGACTGACGATATAGAAAAATTAAGAGCAGCAATTGAAAAACTTTCTAAGGAAAACGAAGCAATTGTTACAAAACTATATCAAAATGCCGCTTCAAAGGCTCAAGCAGAACAAACTGAGACCAAAAAAGAAGATGACGAAGTAATTGTCGAAGACCCAAAAGACAAAGACAATAAATAATTAAAAAAGGCAAAAACAAATGGCAGACAAGAATTATTATGATATCCTTGGGGTTGGCAAAGATGCTAGCCCCGAAGATATTAAATCAGCATATAGAAGACTTGCCAAGCAGTATCACCCAGATATAAACAAAGACCCGGGTGCAGGCGAAAAGTTCAAAGAAATTAACGAAGCCTACGAATGTTTGTCCGACCCACAAAAGAAGTCTAATTACGACCAATTTGGAAGTAGTTCTGGCCCACAAGGGTTTGGCGGATTTGGTTCAAATGGTGGCTTTGGTGGTTTTGGCGACTTTGGAGATTTGGGCGATATATTTGGAGATATATTCGGCTTTGGCGGAAGGTCAGCACAAAAAACAGGCTCTAGGGGTGAAGATTTACAAGTTCAAATAAATCTTTCGTTTGAAGAAGCAGTGTTTGGTGTCAAAAAAGATATAATTGTGCCAAGATACGAGACTTGTTCTGCTTGTAGCGGAACTGGTGCAAAGAATGGCACTGAGTATTCAACTTGTTCCGATTGTCATGGAACTGGTCAAGTAAGGTATCAGACAAATTCGCCTTTTGGCAGTGTAATACGACAAGGTCCTTGTAAGACTTGTAACGGAACTGGCAAGGTTATCAAGGAAAAATGTTCGGAATGTGGCGGAAATGGTTACAAAAAAGTTAACTCAAATATTTCGGTTAACGTTCCAGCCGGAATTGATGATGGTCAAGTTCTTACAATGCGTGGAAAGGGTAATTGTGGCAAACGTGGTGGTGAAGATGGTGATTTGCATATCATTGTCAAGGTTAAACCACACAAATTGTTAGTTAGAGACGGATACGATTTAAGTCTCAAACTTTATGTACCTTTTTATACTTTGCTTCTTGGTGGCGAAGTCGAAATTCCTTTGACAAAGGGAACAACTACACTCAACATTCCAGAACTTACTCAATCCGGTACTATATTTAAACTCAAAGGAAAGGGTATTAAGTATCTTAATCGTGAAACTTATGGCAATCTATCAGTTACTGTTGTTGCCGAATCTCCAAAATCTCTTAGCAAATCCGACAAGAAAGCAATTGAAGAACTAAGCAAAAATATCAAACAAGATAGTTTTGCTAGATACAAAGATTATCTCAAAGATATTAAGTCTTTGTAAAAATTGTTTCACATAAAACAATCAAAAAAAATATTCCATAAAACAAAAATATCTCCACATAAGTGGGGATATTTTTTAGTATACAAAATTGATAATTAAAATCATTTTAAGTTACTTAAATTAAATCTTTAATGTCAAATACTTTTAGGTTGCCTAATTGTTGTTTATATAGGCTATTAGATGTATAAATTGCCTTGATTTGTGGGTTTTGGGTGAGTCTTAGGTTATATTTGTTATTTTCAAAATGTCCACAAACAATATAAATTTCAATGTTTTTTGGAATAGTGTCTACAATATTTTGAATAGTGTCGCCAGTTGAAATTATATCGTCAATAATAATTATTCTCTTAGTGTTTTCAAGACTTCCAATCATTTGGAAACTGTCTATTAGCCCAGTACTAAGCGCACGTTTCTTTTCAAAATAGATGTAATTATTAGATAGATTTTCATATTTTTTCTTAGCACCCATATCTGGAAAACAAATCTTGTCTGACTTAGTTAAGTTAATGTCTTCTTTAATTCTTTCAAATAAACTCTCTATAAGAGATATTTTGTTTGCATTATTAAAATACTCAAGTGAACAATGTGGCTCACAAACAAATAATTTGTCTAATTTGAGTGAGTTTATTAATTTTGCTACAAGTTCAATAGTTTTGACTTCAATTTCGTTGTCTTTGTCCATTCTTTGATAAGGTAAGTAGGAGAGTGTAAGTTCAACTCTTATGTTTTTGGACTTGTAATATTCAATAAGCAAAATCAACTCAAAGAAACTAATTTGATTATTATACAAAATCTTTACACAATTATCTTTGACAAGTTTTAGTAGTTCTTCGTGCCTTAGTTTCATTTCTCCGCTTGAAAATCTTGGAATTTCATAGTCTATATCATTTATTAGCATTAATTCACCTTCAAATTTTATTTCAACTATATATTAACATCAAAAAGCATTTTTGTCACTTGATTTTTACTTTGACAACTCCAAAATATTCTGTTAATATATATCTTAGAATTAGGATATTCTAAGTAATAATATCAAATTAGGAGTAAGCATGGATTTATTAGTAGTTGTAGATATGGTCAAAGGTTTTGTTGACCATGGTGCATTGGCTGACAAAAATATTAATAGAATTGTTGACGGGATTGTTGACAAAATTAATTTGTTTGTAGAAAAACAAGAACCAATTGTCGCATTTAAGGATACTCACGAAGAAAACGATATTGAGTTTGAGAGTTTTCCGCCACATTGTATCAAGGGTTCTAGCGAATGTGAATTAGTTGACAAGATTGCTAAGTTCGAAGACAAAATGATTGTTATTGAAAAGCCAACTACAAATGGATTTGTTACTAATGAGTTTCAAGAATATATCAAAAACCACACTTTTGAAAATATTATCATAACTGGTTGTTGTACAGATATATGTGTTTTTAACTTTGCCAAATCTCTCAAAGAGTACTTGACTAAAAATAATTTGAATACAAATATTTTGGTGTATGAAAACTTGGTGGATACATTTAATGCACCTAATCATGATGCAAACTTGGTAAACATCGAGTATTTGAAAAAGTTGGAAAACCTTGGTGTATTGGTTATAGATAACGAACATCAAATGTAGTTTCAAAGGAGTGATTTATGAAAATCGGTGCATTTACAGGGAAATTTTATCCGCCACATATAGGGCATGTTAGTGCAGTGGAATATGCCTTGAAATATTGTGACAAAGTTATAATCGTAATTTCAAAAAACGATATTAGAAACAAACAAATTCTCAAAGACTTTGGCTTTGAACTATTGGATGCAGAACTAATTAAAAGTTGGTTTGAAGAGTATTTTAAGGATAACGACAGGGTATCTGTTGAGATTTTTGACGAAAGCAATATGCGTCCTTATCCAGATAGTTTGCAAGAATGGGCGGACAAATTTAAATTGCAGTTCCCACAAGTAAATGTCAAAATCGCTGATGAGAGTTACAAAGATTACAATCAAAAGTATTTTCCAGAATGTGAATTTTTAAGCCTTGATAGGGACTTAGTGCCTATTCATGCAACCGATTTGAGAAATGACTTAAAGAAGAATTTTGACTTTTTGATTCCTACTGCCAAAAAGTATTTTGAAGATAGACTTAAATAAAAGAAGATTAAAATGAAAAGATTTTTTTTGAACCAACAACTTGAAGTTGGTCGTGAATACAAAATAGAAGGAATTGAGCATAATCATCTCAAAAATGTTTTGAGACTAAACGAAGGCGATAAAATTATCGCTGTTTGTGGCGATGATTTTGATTACATCGCTCAAATTATTAAAATAACCAAAGGTGATACTATAATCTCAGTTCAAGACAAAACTCCAAATATTTCTAATCCAAAATCGGACGTAACAGTGTTTCAAGCACTAGTTAAATCCGAAAATATGTCGCTAATTGTTCAAAAACTCACCGAACTTGGTGTAAAAACTTTTGTGCCTTTTCTAAGCGAATTTATTACAAGCAAAGATAAATCTAACAAATTTCAAAAGTTACAAGAAATTTCAAATCAATCAATCAAACAATGCAAACGAAGCAAACCAATGATAGTAAGTCCAGTTCTAAGTTTTAAAGAAGTGCTTTCAAATCTTAGAGATTACGACATCATTATATTTGCAAATGAATGTGAAAAAACTCACAATTTAAATGAGTTAAATCTAACCAAGGATAAGAAAATTGCAATAATTATTGGCTCGGAAGGTGGATTTAGTAGTAGTGAAATAGAAAGTCTGATTAATGCCAAAGCAAACTCAGTAAGCCTAGGAAAACGTATTTTAAGAGCAGAAACAGCATCAATTGGATTGACAGCGGTTGTTATGTATTTGCTTGGGGAGTGGGATTATGAATAAAGTTGTCATATTAACTTTGGGTTGCAAACAGAACAAGTACGAAAGTGATTGCATGGCTAATCTACTAAAAGATAATGGCTACGAAGTTACAGAGAATTTGGAGTTTGCAGACATTTATATAATTAATACTTGTGCAGTTACAAGCGAAGCGGAAAAAAAGAGTAGACAATATATTTCCAAATGTCTCAAATTAAATGGTGATGCCAAAATTGTAATTTGTGGCTGTGCTAGTGAAAAAAATTCAAATCAATTTGATACCAAATCCAACGTATTTTCAATAATTGGAAACGAAGGCAAAGAAAAAATACTTGAATATATAAACAATTCTATCAAGGAAAAAAATGAACTTTCAAAAGTTTACATTAGTCCACAAAACCCACAAAAAACCAGCACTAGAGAACATATCAAAATCCAAGACGGATGTAATAACTTTTGTTCATATTGCATTATTCCTTATCTTCGTGGAAGGTCAAGGAGTAGGGATTTGCAAAGCATAGTTGAAGAAGCAAAGACTCTCTCAACTAGGTCAAAAGAAATTGTACTTACGGGAATTGACATAAGTAGTTTTCAAATAGACGGAAAACCCGCACTACCAAAACTACTAGACAAACTAAAAGATATTCCAAGTACAATAAGACTTGGCTCTCTGGAAGTCGGAGTTATAACCGAAGAACTTATGCAAGTCTTGTCAAATATGCCAAATTTTGCACCGCATTTCCATTTGTCTTTGCAGAGCGGTGACGACGAAATTCTCAAAAAAATGAATAGACATTATTCGTCTCAAGAATTTTTTGAAAAAGTTTGCTTAATTCGTAAGTATTTTCCACTTGCAAATCTGACAACTGACGTAATAGTTGGCTTTGCAGGTGAGACAGAAAAACAATTTGAAAACACCAAAGAGTTTATTAAAAAAGTTGGTTTTTCGTTTGTGCATATTTTCCCTTATTCCAAGAGAGAAGGGACAAGAGCATATAATATGGAAGACTTGCCAATGAAAATCAAAAAAGAACGCGTGGATATTTTGGAAAAAGTCAATTTGGAACTACGACAAAAATATCTCAGTCAGTTTGAAAATAAACTCGGCACTATGCTCGTTGAAGAAAAGAAAGAGTTTTTCGAAGGATTTAGTCCTGAGTATATTAGATGCTATTTGGACTCAGACAAAGTCGAGCCGGGTGAAAAATATAAAATTAAATTTTTGAAACCATACAAAGATGGAATGAAAGTTGAACTTTGTAAGTAAAATATTTTGATATAGGAGAATAAATATGTGTATATTTTGCGATATAATTGAAGGAAAAATTCCTAGTTATAAGATTTATGAAGACGAAAAAACCTATGCTTTCTTGGATATTTCGTGTGATTATTATGGTCACACACTTGTAATTCCAAAGAATCATTGTGAAAACGTGTTAGATGCAAATTCAGACGACCTTAATGCTGTAATTAATACTATTCAAGTAATTAGTAAACATTACACAAAAGACTTGGGATTTGACGGAGTGAATATCTTGAATGCTTCGGGTGAAAGTGCAGAGCAGAGTGTTTTCCACTTGCATTTCCATATAATTCCAAGAAAAACGGGCGACGGACTTCATACTTATCCTAGTAGAGAGAAACTTGATATAAACTTGGAAGACGTCAAAAACAGACTTAAAATAGACTAAAATTGTAGTTTTTAATCAAAAAGACTTGACAATTACAAAATTTTATATATAATTAAGTAGAATAAAAACAAAAGTGGGTGAAAAATTTGTCTACAGTTAGAGTTGGCGAAACAGAATCTGTTGAAAGCGCTATCAAAAGATTTAAGAGAAAATGTCAAAAAGACGGCATTATCGGTGACCTTCGTAAACACGAACAATATGAAAAACCAAGTGTTAAGAAGAAAAAGAAACAAAAAGCCGCAATCAAAAGAAGCAAAAAAAGAGCGTAAATTAATTTCAATGCACCAAATTATTTGGTGCTTTTTTGTTGCTTTTTAATTTAAATTTAGAATTAATTTTTCATCATTAATTAAATATTTTAATAAGCCTTTATTTTTTTAGATTGTATTTATTTGAAATATTGTTTTTGCTTAAAATGATATTTTCAAACTATGTTTTGAGTGATTTTTCTAAATAAAACATTATGTTTCAAAATACTACATTAAGTTATAAAATTTTGAATAACTTCTCAAAATGTAACAAAATTAGAATTTTAAATTTATTGTTAATTTTAGCCATTTTTGTTAGACTTTAAGTGTTGAATAACAAAAAAGGAAATGAATGAAAAATGAAAAATACTAGGCTCAAATTTTTGGCTAGTCTTGCCAAACAAAGATTACTAAACAAGGATTATGATAATACAATAAGTCAAAACAAAAACAAAGCATCAAGTTATTTTTTGGAAAATGCTAGAGCGCTCAAAAGACTCAAAGCCGAAACTAATTATGTGACAATCAAAAACGAAGAAGACCTTGAATTTGTTGAACATGTCAAGGAATTAATTAAGCAAGATTGCTATAATCCACTCAAAAAACTCACAGATGATACTTATTTTGAGTCTTTGAATGAATTTGAAAAGGAATTTTATATCTTGAATTTAAGTGAAAAGTACACCAAAGTTCGTGAAGAAGTTATGTGTGGCTAAAAAATATAGATAAGTTTATTAACTTATCTTTTTTATTGCTTTGAAAAGTCTTTGGGTTGTGCTAAAATATTAAATGAATAATTTACTGGAGACAAACAAAATGGCAAATTTAGATACACTCAATCCCTTACAACAAGAAATTGTTATTAGTACCGAAGGCTCATATTTAGTTTCGGCAGGTGCTGGTTCGGGGAAAACAAGAATACTAACAAATAGAATTTGCTGTTTGATTGAAAAGGGTGTAAAACCTAGTAATATTTTGGCAATCACCTTTACGAACAAGGCAACCAAGGAAATGCAAGAAAGAGTAACTAGAATGACCGATGGCAATGCTTTTGGTCTAACGATTAAGACATTTCACTCTTTTTGTGCGGGGATTTTGAGAGAGTTTATTTATAAACTTGATGGCTTTGATAAATACTTTTCGGTTTATGATGACAAAAATCAAAAAGATTTACTCAAAAAAGTTATCAAAGATTTAAACGTCGACGAAGAAATCGCCAAAAAATGTGAGTATCATATATCTAGTGCCAAAAATTTGGGTCTTGACCCCGATGAATATCTCAAAGACAATAAATATGAACCAAACATAGACACAATTGTTAGTGTTTATAGAGAATATCAAGCACAACTAAGGAACAATAATGCACTAGATTTTGATGATTTACTTCTCAAAACTTTGGAGTTATTCCATACTTTCCCTGGTGTTTTGGAGTATTTACAAGAAAAATATAAATATATCCACGTAGACGAATTTCAAGATACAAACTTAGTTCAATACAAAATTTTGTATATGCTTGGAATTAAGTACAAAAATGTATTCGTAGTTGGTGACGAAGACCAATGTATTTATACTTGGCGTGGAGCAAATATAACTAACATTAAGTCATTTATCGAAGACTTTAAGCCAAAAGTATATAAACTTGAACAAAACTATCGTAGCACAAAAAATATTATATCTAAGGCTAATTTACTAATCAAAAACAATATTTCTCGTATCGACAAAACCTTGTTTACCGAAAATGAAGATGGTGACGAAGTGTCATTCAAAGAGTGTTATGACGAAAAAGAAGAAGCGGAATATGTAGCAAATCAAGTATATCTTCTCAAATCACGTGGTGTTGACCCAAGAGAAATTGGAATTCTAATGCGTGTATCGTCTCTAAGTAGACAAATAGAAGAAAAGATGCTTAACTACAATATCCCATATGTTACAAGCGGAATTTTTAAGTTCTTTGATAGACTTGAAGTCAAAAATGTCCTTGCTTATCTATCTATGATAGTCAATCCAAGAGACAATACAAATGTAACTAGAATTATAAATGTTCCAAAAAGGGGAATAGGTCAGTCTACAATAGACAAACTTGAGAGTATTTCAAGAGAAACTCATAGTCCATTAACCGAAATTATCGAAAACTTTAGAGAACTCGATATTTCTGCTACAATCAAAAACAAAATCGCCGATTTTGGAAATTTAATTACTGAATTTAAAGAAGCATACGAAAAGAAATCTTTGTCTGAGTTTGCTGAGTTTGTTATTAACGAAGCCGGACTCAAAGACATGTACAATACAAAATCCGAAGAAGATTTGGATAGAAAATTAAATATTGAACAACTTATCTCGTCCATAAAAGAATACGAACATGAAAACGAAAATGCGACTTTGACCGATTATTTGGAAAGTGTAACTTTGCAAACTTCACTCGAAAAAGAAGATGATAATGAGCCATCGGTTTCAATCTCAACCATTCATGCAAGCAAAGGTCTTGAGTTTGACTATGTATTCTTAATTGGTCTTGAAGAAGGCAAGTTCCCACTAAGTAGAGCCTTAGATAATGCGGACGAACTTGAAGAAGAAAGACGTCTTATGTATGTTGGAATTACTCGTGCAAAGAAAAAATTATATATAACTCGAGCAAAATCTAGGTTTTTGTATGGTAGACGTGAAGAGACTATTTGTAGTAGATTTATCGAAGAAATGGGCATCAAAGTTCCAAAAAGACAATTTAGTAGTTTTTCGAGTGATTATGACGGCTTTGGCTCAAGTGATTACTATTCAAATAATTACAAAAGTAACTATAATTCACAATCAAACTATTCAAATGGTTATTCAAACAATTATGGAAAGTCCAGTTTTGGCAATAATTTAAATAAGTCAAATTATAGTTTTGATTCGTCCTATAGCACCAAAAGACAAGAATTTGGGGGAAGTTCAAATAATTTAAACAAACTCCAAAGCATGAATTCCAAAGTATCATCATCCAAAAAATTTGATGATTTCAAAGTCGGAGTTCAAGTATTCCATACCAAGTTTGGTGTTGGAACTATCATCAAAAGAGAAGATGCCGAAGGAAATAATTATGTATCAGTTGACTTTGGCAAAATCGGAGTTAAGACATTGTCTCTCAACTTTGCACCTTTGCAAATCCTTAAAAAATAGGAGAAAATATGGATAAACTTGTCAGAATGAAAGAATTAATTTCAAGACTTAAAGAACTCAATTACGCATATTATACTCTTGATAATCCACTTGTTTCAGACAAAGAGTATGACGATTTGTATTATGAACTTGTAAGTTTAGAAAAAGAAACTGGGGTTATTTTGGACGACTCACCAACTCAAAAAGTTGGTGATGTTGTGCTAGATAAATTCAAAAAAGTTAAACATCAAAAGAAATTATATAGCCTTAACAAAGCAAATTCGTTTGAAGAATTGCGTGAATGGTATGACGATATGATTTCCAAAGGTGCTAAGTCTTTTAGTGTAGAATACAAGTACGACGGACTTAGAGTTACTCTTTCTTATGAAAACGGAATTTTGAAACGTGGCGCAACTAGGGGAAATGGTTTAGTTGGTGAAGACGTAACCGAACAAGTCAAGACTATTAGAAATGTTCCAAAGACAATAGGTTATAGAGAAAAAGTGACAGTCATGGGTGAAGTTTTGATGCGATTATCTGAACTCAAAAAATTCAACAAAACCGCCAAAGAACCTTTGAAAAACGCACGAAATGCGGCAGCGGGCGCACTTAGAAATCTTGATACCAAAATTACTGCTAGTCGAAATCTTGATGCGATTATGTATGATATTTTGGAAATTGATACTCCAAAGTCCAGTCAACTAGAAGTTCATAATTTTTTGAATTCGAATAAATTTGATACTTTTGATTTCTTTGAGATTGTTTCAAAGTTTGAAGATATTACAAAATTAATAGACTTAGTAGACCAAACAAAATCTAACCTAGATGTTTTAATTGATGGAATGGTTATCAAGGTTAATGAGTACGATGTAAGAGAAAAAATTGGCTATACCGAAAAATTCCCTAAATGGGCAATTGCATACAAGTTTGAAGCACAAGAACTCACAAGCAAAGTTGTCGGAATAACTTGGCAAGTTGGAAGAACGGGGAAACTCACACCAGTTTGTGAGATTGAGCCTATTGAACTTGCGGGAGCAACTGTAACTCATGCAACACTCAATAACTATGATGATATTGTAAGAAAAGACGTCGCAATTGGAAGTAGGGTGTTTGTTAGACGTAGTAACGAAGTTATCCCAGAAATCTTGGGTGTTGCTGAACACTTGGAAAATAGTCAAAAGATTGAAAAACCATTGGTTTGTCCTTGTTGTCACACAAAACTTGTGTACGATGATATTAATATCTTTTGTCCAAACGAACTCTGCCCGGATAGAATTGTAAATAAACTTACACATTTTGCTAGCAAAAATGCAATGAATATCGAAGGACTTTCGGACAAAACAATTTTGCAACTATTCAAAATTTTGAATGTAACCAAAGTCTCTGATTTATTTAAACTTAAGAAAAACGATTTGAGTGTACTTGAAGGTTTCAAAGATAAAAAGATAAACAATCTACTAAATTCAATCGAAAAAAGCAAGAATGTAACTTTGGATAGATTTATTTATTCTTTGGGAATAAATGGTGTAGGAAGCAAGACAGCCAAAGATTTGGCAAGGCACTTTGGAACTTTTGAAAACCTAAAAAATGCCAAATTAAATGACTTGATTGCAATTAAGGACGTTGGAGATACGATTGCACAAAATATAGTAGAGTATTTTGAAAACTCTCAAAATTTATTGCTAATTTCCGAACTTTTTGATAGCGGTGTTAAACTTGAAAGTTTGGACACAGTTAGTTCAGATAGCATTTTTGCGGGCAAAACCATTGTTATAACTGGAACACTTGAAAACATGTCACGTGACGAAGCAACATCTTTGCTTGAAAGTATGGGTGCTAATGTTTCTAGTTCGGTTAGTTCCAAGACAGACTTTTTGTTGTGTGGCGAAAATGCCGGAAGCAAACTTAGCAAAGCCCAAAGTTTGGGAGTAAAAATAATTGATTTGGATTTTGTCAAAAAACAAATTAAGAATTAAAAATTTTACATTTTTATAAATTTAACAAAAAATTACAAAAAACTGTTGAAAATTTTGAAAGAATATATTAGAATATATAAGTAATTAATATAACTTTAGGAGTAAGTATGTTATTAGAACCACCAATTGACGAATTAGTCGGAAAAATGGGTAATCCTTTTAAATTAGCTGTAATAGTTGGAAAACGTGCTAAATTTTTGAGCGAAACTCTTACAGAAGAACAAAAAGAAGAAAAACCAGAAGTTACTCGTGCAGTAGAAGAAGTTGATAATGGTACAATTGTTATTTCTGACGAAAATTAATTAGAAAGTTGTATTTATCTATTCGAGACTTTAAATTTCACGAGATTTTTGAAAATGAAATTTGCAAAGTTCTATTGCATTATCAAAAAGTTCTACTTTTATAATTTTTTGATATTCAATGGAACTTTTTTAGTGTTAGGGGAAAGCCTTTGATTGCAGAAATTATTGTCGATGTTCAAAATAGCCAAGTAGACAAGGTATTTGATTACAATATACCTTCTTCTTTTGATTTTCTCAAAGTAGGCTATAGAGTAATTGTTCCTTTTGGCAATAGAAAAATCGAAGGCTATATAATCGGCATCAAAGATTCAACCGATTGTCCGCCTGACAAACTAAAAAGCATAATTAGTGTTTGTGATGAATATCCACTAATTTTGCCCGAAATCGTTGAACTAATTAAGTTTATGAAGGACAAACTCTATCTAAGACTTATCGACGGAATTAGGCTTGCAATCCCAAGTCAAGTCAAAAATTCGGATTACAAGTTTGAGACTTATGTGACTTTGAATGATGAAAATTTGGAAGATTATTTGAAAACACTAAACAAACGTAATCAAAATATTCCAAAGATTATTGAGTGCCTTAGACAAAATGGCAAAGTCCAAATTAGTTTTCTTAACTCAAAGTATGGAAATGCTAATGTCAAAAAATTAATTGAAAGCAAAATTTTGAGTATTCAAAAAAACAAAGTAAATAGACTCAGAATTTCGGATAAATCTCAAAACAAAGTTGAACTTACATCTTTGCAAAAGTCGTGTGTCAAAGATATTTTGAAATCAACTGACAAGCCAATTGTCTTGTATGGAGTGACAGGAAGTGGAAAGACCGAAGTTTATATGAATGTTATAGACAAGGTTTTGAGCCAAGGCAAGACCGCACTTATGCTAGTTCCAGAGATTTCTTTGACCCCACAAATGGTTAGAGTATTTAGCGATAGATTTGGGACAAGTATTGCTGTTTTGCATAGTGCTTTGAGTGTGGGCGAAAAGCACGACGAATGGCTAAGGATATATAGTAACGATGCCAAAATTGTAATAGGTGCTAGGTCGGCTATTTTTGCACCGCTTTCAAATATAGGGGTAATCATAATCGACGAAGAACATGATGGTTCGTATCTGTCAGACAGCAATCCTAGATATTTTACTCAAGATATTGCGGTATTTAGGGCAAAATATAACAAGTGTCCGTTGGTTTTGGGCAGTGCAACACCTTCAATTGAGACTTTTTACAAAACTCAAACTCATGAGTATAATCTAACTCAAATGCCAGTTAGGGTTAATCAAAAACCTATGCCAAAAATAGAAATTGTAGATATGTGCAATGAGTTTAGACATGGCAACAACACAATTTTAAGTTCACGACTTTTGGAAAAACTAGACGAGACAATAAAAAATAATAATCAAGCGATTTTGTTTATTAATAGACGTGGATTTAGTTCGTATCTTATGTGTAGGGAGTGTTCGTATATCCCAAAATGTACAGAATGTGATGCAAATTTGGTTTATCACAAAGATGAGAATGTTCTCAAATGTCATTATTGCGGAAAAAAGTTTAGAGTACTCACCAAATGTCCACAGTGTGGCAGTGATTCAATAAAACTAGGTGCAACCGGCACTCAACAGATTGAAGAATTAATACACAAGCATTTCCCTAGTGTTTCGGTATTTAGATTAGATAATGATAGTGTCAAAAACAAAAATTCATACTCAGAAATACTAAGTAAATTCGGAAGTACCAAACCTTCAATTTTGGTTGGAACTCAAATGGTCACTAAGGGGCATGATTTCCCAAAAGTCACCTTAGTAGGAATTGTAGATGCAGATATTTCGTTATTTAATTATAGTTACAAGGCAAACGAAACAACTTTTCAATTAGTCACCCAAGTATCCGGAAGAGCGGGACGAAGTGACCAAGCGGGCGAAGTGGTCTTGCAAACCTATGTTTCCAAAAATCCAGTTTATTTGACTAGTGCAAATTATGACTACAAAAAATTTTATGACAAAGAAATAAATCTAAGAGAAACAACTAAGTTTCCGCCTTTTGCTAAGATTGTAAGAGTGCTTTTGGCAAGCGAAGATGACGATTTGGTCAAAAGTGCCACACACAAACTTATACTCAAACTTAAGGATTTAAGAGTAAACTATGGCGATAAGTTCTTCTTTTTGGAAGCGATGAAAGCGCCAGTAAATAAGATAAAAAATAAACATAGATATCAAGTTGTTCTTAGATTTAATAATTCGATAGAAACAGAAATTATCCAAAAGATATACGAAGTTTTGGATACTCTCAAAAATAATAAATTAAGTGTGTTTGTGGAACTCAATCCAAATTCACTAAGTTAGGAGAAAATATGGCAATAAGAAATGTAATTCAAGTAGGCGATGAAATTTTAAGAAAGAAGAGCAAACCCGTCAAGGAATTTGACCAAAAACTAGCCGAACTTCTCGACGATATGCGAGAAACAATGGTCAAAAATGACGGATGTGGACTTGCAGCAGTTCAAGTAGGAATCTTGCGTAGAGTGGTTGTTTTGGATGTCAATCATATGAAGATTGAATTAATAAATCCAGAGATTGTAGATAGTTATGGTGAATCAATCGAGAGAGAAGGTTGTCTTTCGGTCAAGGGCGAAACTGGATACGTTAAACGTCCAAGCGAAGTTACTGTCAAGGCTCTTGATAGATATGGCAACGAATTTATCTTGACAGGTGTAGATATGCTTGCAAGAGCATTGTGTCACGAAATCGACCACCTAGACGGAATCTTGTATATAGACAAGGTGATTAAAGACTACAAAGAAAAAAAGGATAAAAAATGAAAGTAATATTTTTTGGAACACCCGATTATGCTGTGCCAGCATTACAAGCAATAATAGATAGCAAACACCAAGTAGTTGCGGTTGTTACTCAGCCCGACAAACCAAAGGGTCGTAGTAATAAACCCGTCTTTACTCCAGTCAAAGCACTAGCATACAAGTATAATATCCCAGTATTTCAGTTTGAAAAAATTAGAAAAGACGATGTAAGTGATTTGCTAAGTATTGATGCTGATATAATAGTTACTTGTGCATATGGTCAAATAATTGGTGCTAATGTTTTGTTTGCCAAAAAGTTTGGTGTTATTAATTTGCACGGAAGTCTACTTCCAAAGTATAGGGGTTCTAGTCCTATTCAATGGGCTTTGATTAATGGCGAAAAAGTTACAGGTGTTACTGTGCTTAAATCCGATGTAGGAATGGATGACGGTGAAGTTTTGATGTCAAAACAAATTGATATTTCAGATGATGACAATGCAATAACTTTGTTTGATAAACTATCCAAACTTTCTGCCGAAGTAGGTGTCGAAGCCTTAAATATGTTAGAAAGTGGAAATTATGAGTATTCCAAACAAGACGAAAGCAAGGTTACACTTTGCAAAATGTTAAGTTCAGATATGTCAGAACTTAATTTTAATAGTACCCGCAGTGAAATTATTGGATATATCAAAGGGCTTGCTATGTGGCCAACTGCACATATAACAATCGACGGAGTGTACTTCAAACTATTTAATGCAAAGCCTTATGAAGGTGACTTTGAGTCATATCAAAATGGACAAGTAGTAATTGCAAATTCCAAACAAGGGCTAGTAATAAAATGTAGCGACGGACTAATAGAAATCACCGAATTGCTACCCGAAGGCTCAAAGAAGATGAGTGCAAAGAGTTATCTTAATGGCAAAAAAATAAATGTTGGGAGTATACTTAGGTGAATAAAGAATTGTCTCTATCATATATGATTTTGAAAAAAGTTATTTTGGATAAGTCATATGTGAGTATAGAACTTAACAAAGCCTTGCAAAAGAATCCAAATATCAATACAGCACTTGTCACAAAGATTGTGTATGGAGTGCTTGAAAAAGACATAACTTTGGAGTATTTTGTTGAGTGTAATATAAACAAAATGCCCAAACCAGAGATTTTGATACTTCTCAAAATGGTCGGGTATATTTCAAAAACTATTAATAGTATTCCAACATTTGCACTTGTAAACGAAGTAGTTAATTTAGCCAAAAAAGAAGATAAATACGCATCGGGTTTTGTAAATGCTGTAAGCAAAAAATTAATATCTAGTCAAATTGTATTGCCTAGCAAAAAAGACAAAATTAAGTACATGAGTGTTAAATATAACTATCCTGAGTGGGTTATAAGCGAGTTACTTAAGAGTCACGACGAAAAGTTTGTTGAAGACTTGGTGTCAGTTAATCTTACAACTCTTACACATATTAGAGTTAATCGTAGTCTTATTTCTGCTAGAGAATTTAAAATTAAACTTGAATTATTCGAAATTAAATACGAGCCAAGCCTATATGACTATACAATGTATGTAGACTATGCAAAATTACTCAAAGTCAAAGATTTAGACAAACTTTATGTGGTTCAAGGACTTCCTAGCATAATTACTTGTAATGTCTTGGGTGCGACTAAGGGCAAGGTTTTGGATACATGCTCAGCACCGGGGGGAAAGGCTATATTCTTGGCTGAAAACAAAAATTTGGATATTTTTGCTTGCGATATACATGGTCATAGACTTGATTTAATCAAAAAGTATGCAAAAAATTATGATGTAACAAATATTCATTTTTGTTTGCAAGACGGAACAAAATTTAATCCCGCTTGGGAAAATAATTTTGATTACGTCCTTTGTGATGTGCCATGTAGTAACTTGGGAGTATCCCGAAAAAAACCAGATGTGTTTTTGAACAAAACTTTAAATGATGCAAAAATGCTAAGTGGAATTCAGTATCAAATACTCGAAAACTCGGCTAGATATGTTAAGTCTGGCGGGATTTTGCAATATTCAACTTGTACAATTATAGATATAGAAAACAGATGCGTAATTGAAAAGTTCCTAAAGAATCACAAAGATTTTGAATTAACTGAAATTGAAGTCCCAAATTTGAATGTTTCAAACGAATCTGGACTTTGTACATTTTATCCAAACTTAACCCATACCGAAGGATTTTTTATAGGGAGATTAAAGAAAAAATGACAATACTAATGGATTATGAAAAAGAAGAATTATATAATGTTTTGGCAAGCCAAAATGTTCCAAAATTTAGAATAGACCAATTGGTCAATGCTATGTATAATGGCAAAGACTTTGGCGATGTTATTAATCTTCCAAAGGATTTTTTGGAAAATTTAAATAACTTGGGATATGTTTTGCAACCAATCAAGATTAGAAAAACATATACGAGTGGCTCAAAAGACAAAACTATCAAGTTTTTGTATGACTTAAGTGACGGGAATATTATCGAAGGTGTACTTATGAAATATGCCTTTGGAAACACTCTTTGTATTAGTACTCAAGTTGGATGCAAGATGAATTGTGCTTTTTGTGCAAGTGGACTTAGTGGATTTGTTCGCAATTTGTCTGCGGGCGAAATTCTTGGTCAAATAGTCACAGTTAACAAATACTTGGGTGGAAGTCTCAAAGATAGAAAGATTACAAATGTCGTGCTTATGGGTAGTGGCGAACCACTAGATAACTTTGACAACGTCAAAAAGTTTTTGAAAATCGTAACTTCAAGCGATTGTTTTGACATCAGTGTAAGAAATATTTCTGTATCTACTTGTGGTATTCCAAGCAAGATTGAAGAACTAGCAGACTTGGGTTATGCGGTTACACTATGTTTTTCGTTGCACGCTTCAAATGATGAAACTAGACGTCAGATTATGCCAATTGCAAGACGTTATTCAATAGCCGAAGTCTTAGATGCACTTAAGTATTATCACACTATGACAAATAGAAGAGTTATTATTGAGTACACTCTTATTGATGGTGTAAATAACTCCATGTCAAATGCCAAAGAGTTATCTCAAATTCTCAAAAACTTGCCATGTCATGTAAATCTTATTAGACTAAACGAAGTCGAAGGAAGAGACTTGAAAGCACCAACTATGGATAGTTGTAATAGGTTTTTGGATAATTTAAATAGATTTGGTGTTAGTGCTACAATTCGTCGTAGCCTTGGCGATGACATCGAAGGGGCTTGTGGAATGCTTAGAAACAAAGAAATTGTTGAAGGCAAAGTTGTAGATAGACCAAAACTAGATATAAATAAATCTAAACCAAAGCCTAACAAAAATACTCAAAACAAAGTCAAAGACCCAACAAAACTATTAAAGACCAAACAATTCGGAACAAAAAACAATTCAAAAATTGGCAAAAAGTATGATAGAAAAAAATAAAGTAGTCAAAATCGTTGGAGATATTTTTACAGTACTCAAAAAAGATTCTTTAGTTTCGGCATGTTGTCTCAAAAATATAAAGAAGAATCGTGTAGTTGTTGGTGATGATGTCGAACTAAAAAAAGACGAGTATAGTGTAGACAAATACATTATAACCAAAGTTTTTCCACGAAAAAATTGCATTCCACGACCAGTTGTCGCAAACATAGACAAACTCTTAATTCTTGTAGCAAACGAGCCAAAGCCGGACTTTTATTTGGTTGATAAATTATATATCTATTCGGTTACGAATAATATTGAACCCATAATAGTTATAAATAAATCAGATATTTCGGACAAAAGTTTTGTAGACAATATCAAATCTCAGTATGGGTTTATCAAGACTTTTGTAATAAGTGCCAAATGCAAAAGCGGGATAGATGAACTCAAAAAATACATTTTGAAGTCAGTCTGTGCTGTTTGTGGACAATCGGCAGTAGGGAAATCATCACTCATTAATGCTTTGATTCCAGATGTCTATCAGTCGACACAAGGTCTAAGCGAAAAGATTTCTAGGGGAAAACATACAACTAGAGTGAATGAACTATTCGTTTGGAACAATTTGTGTATCGCTGACACCCCGGGATTTAGTAACTTGGATTTGAATATAGACTTTGACGAGTTGCAAGAGTATTATCCGGAGTTTCAAAAATATAGAGAGAATTGTAAGTATTTAGATTGTTCTCATGTCGGCGAAGGCAAAGATTGTGGAGTAATCAAAGCAAAAGATATGGGGAAGATAAATAAAGATAGATACCTAAGATATGTGGATTTATACAATAAATTAAAAGAAAATTGGGAGAAAAAATATGATTAAAGTATTGCCAAGTTCAAATCCATGTCCCGAAGACAAACTCTTGGGATATTCCAAAAAACTTATGGAACTAGGAGTTGAGTACTTGCACTGTGATGTTATGGACGGTGAGTTTGTTGAAAACTTATGCCTTAACTTTGAAACACTCAAGTATGTTAGAGACAATTCTAATATCTTGCTTGATGTTCATCTTATGACATATAATTTGTTAGAAACAATCACTAAATTTTCAAGTTTGAAACCTAATATAATTACATTTCACTACGAAGCACTCAAGTCCGAAAGAGAGTTTTTCAAAATTGTCAAGTTACTCAAAAAGGAAGATATACTAGTAGGTCTTGCAATTAAACCTAATACACCAATAGACGTAATAACTAGACTAATAAATAGTGTAGATTTAGTTTTAATTATGTCAGTAGAACCGGGCAAAAGTGGTCAAATGTTTTTGGAAAGTTCTTATGAAAAAATAAAGACAATCAAGAAATTAATCAAAGACAAAAATATAATTATCGAAGTGGATGGCGGAATAAATAGCGACAATTCACAAAAAGTAATTTCCTGTGGTGCAGACTTTTTGGTTATGGGGTCGGCTTTTTATAATTCCAAAGACAAGTTGGGCTTGCTTTGCAGTATTGATTCTCACTACAAAAAATAATTTACTAAGTCAAAATTTCATTTTGTTTTGTTAGTTTGAAAATTTCGCAATAATTAATTACATTCAATTTTCAATTAATTCTTCACTAAATATTTTTGAATTTCATATAATGATTAAAAGTATTTATGAAAAAGGGGTATTTATGAAAATTTATTGCTTCAAACTTCCAAAATTTTTGAAACCATTATTTAAATTAATATTTAAAAACCAATTAAATGAATAATATTTAATTTACATATGAAAATTATTATAACTGTTGATTTTTCAAATAATCAATTCAATAGCGACTTTAGTCTTTCTAATGTTCTCTTGCAAGAACATACTATTTTGTTAGTTACAAACAAAACTCAGCTTGAAATTGCTAGAAAATCTTATGACTTAATAGTTTCAGGTTATTCTAGTTTTAAACTAGACAAGCCCGATTATGATATTAATGCCTTAGATTATTTGCCCGACCAATTAATAGATATAATTAATTCTAAATAAAAAAATTCACTAGTATTAACTAAGTAATACTAGTGTTTTTTTGTTCAAAAGAACTTGACAAATTAGAACGGGGGGGGGTATAATACTGATGAAGGAGTGTACATTTTGCACTTAAAACAAAGGAGAAAAAATGAAGAAAAAAGGGAAAATAATTACAGCACTAGCATCAATTGGCTTGTGTCTTGGCGGAGCGGTTTTGTTATCCGGTTGTGACAAAGGTGGAAATGCTGATGGAAGTAATAACACAACTGATGCTCAAATAAGAGTGGTGTATGCCGAAGCAGTTGAGAACGGATACACTGGAACTTACGAAGAATGGCTAGAAAGTATAAAAGGTGCAAAAGGTGACAAGGGTGATACTGGATTAAAGGGCGACAAAGGCGATAAGGGAGATAAAGGTGACCCAGGTGCACCGGGAAAGGATGCAACTGTTGCTACATATACAATCACTTTTGATTATGGTACTACAGATTTTGCAGGTACTCTAGAAATGAGACGTTTATTTACTAATGCATATCTTAGTGGAACAATTAAGTCAAATTCATGGATAAAAAATATGCCAAAACCCAAGGCGGAATATGGTGACTTTTTTGATGGGTGGTATATTGAAGATACTGATAAAAAAATTGAAGACTATGATTTTATAGGTGGTGATGTCAAATTAGTCGCTAGATATAAGGATATTGGTTGGAGTTTGACTGGACAAACTTATGTTGTTGATGAAAATAGCAAATTGGTTATAATCAATAAATCCGACAGTTCTGACACAATTTCAAAATATATTAAACGCAGTATAGACAATATAGAAACTAGTTTGATTGAAAGAGTTGTTGTTTTTGATGAAACTGTCAAAGGGATTATGGATTTGGGTTTTTATAATTGTAAAAATCTTAAATCAGTTGTTTTGCCGGATAGTATTAACTGGATAGGTACTAGTGCTTTTTCAGGGTGTAATTCATTAAATTACATATCATCATCTTCAAATCTTGAGAGTATAAAAGATAATGCATTTTCTGGTTGTAGTTCATTAAGAAATATAGCGCTATCTAATAATCTACAAAGAATAGGTGATGCTGCTTTTTCTGGCTGTGATTTGCTATACTCAGTTAGTTTTGATGGATTACTAAGTGAATGGTTTCAAATTGAAATGGTATCAGCTTCAAGTAATCCGCTATATAATGCACCTAGACCAACTCTCAAAGTTAAAGATGAAAATAATGAATGGATAACCGTGGATTTAACGTATTAAAAATTGGTGAAAATGGTTATTCAATGCCAAAAGCATATACAACTCATGGTTTTTATAGAATTCAGTTTGGCTCAGATATAACTGATATTCCAGATGAAATTTTTGCTAATAATAAAATTTTACAAATAGTTGAGCTTACAAATAATATCAAAACAATAGGTGCTAGCGCATTTGGTGGTTGTACAAAAATTGAAGCAATCTATTTGTCAACAAATGAAAGTCAGTACGAAGCAGTTCTTAAAAATAATATTGGAAATTACAATAAATGTTTTACTGATAATGTCAAATTTTATTCCGAGACACAGCCAACTGAAAATCTTGAAAATTACTGGCACTACGATAGTGATGGTGTTACTCCAGTTATTTGGTCTGCGGAATAAAACTAATACAAAAATAAAAAAATACAAACGTCAAAAAAGTTTGTATTTTTTTAAATTTCATCAAAAAATAGGTTGTATTTATCCTATTATTTGTGATATAATAAAAATGTTAGGGGGTATTTATGATTACAGATACAAACAATTTAATATCTATTACAGAAGCAAATCAAAATTTTTCTAAGGTTGTAAAAAATGTTGAACAAAATGGCGAAGTGATAATACTCAAAAATAACAAGCCACAATATGTAGTTTCAAAATTTGAAAACAAAGAAAATACATTAGACGAAAATGCTATGACTTTGGTTGTTGCCAATATGATTTTAACTGAGCATTCAAGGGCTTTTAAGGAGCTAGGAAAATGATAAGATTTGACAAAGAAAAAGTTCTTCTTTTGCAACAATTAATCATTAAATCTTCGGGTGGAACTGCGGGTGTTAGAGATTTTGGGTTGCTGGATTCTGCTATAAATAGTGTTTATCAGACTTTTGATGGTGTAGAACTATATCCTTCCAAAGAAGAAAAGGGTGCAAGACTTGGATTTTGTTTGGTATCCAATCATGCATTCGTTGATGGAAACAAACGAATTGGTCTGCTTGTTATGTTATCCTTTCTTGCAATAAACGGGATTAAAATGAAATATACTGATGATGAATTAATAGAAATAGGGTTGGCTCTTGCAGATGGCAAAATGAAATATGAACATTTGCTTAATTGGATTAAGGAACATAAGATTTATTAATTATAAATAGCAACTAAGGTTTAATTTAGTTGCTATTTTATGATATTGAATTCAAACAACAAAAAAACTCCTAACAATTTTGTTAGGAGATATTTTTATATGTCAAATTACTTTTCTTCGTTTTTAAGAGTTTTTAGACATCTTGTGCAAATATATTCGTTTTGGATTTTTCCGTCAACTTCAATAGATTTCTTTTGAAGATTCGCACCCCAAGTTCTTCTTGTAGCGATATGAGAGTGACTTACTTGGTTTCCAGCCACTTTTTTCTTACTACATATAAAACATTCTTTTGCCATTGTAAAATTCACCCCCAAGGTAATTTTTTGTTTCGTTTGTAATAAACTAATAATATAATGTGTATTTTGTATGCACAAAAAAACACCAAAGTTATTTTAAACACATAGAGTATATCAAATAAATTCCGTTTAGGCAAGACTTTTTTTAAATTTATTTAAACTATTTTATTTTAAGAGTAAAATTTACAAAATCTCTTGCCAAATCTTATATAATATTGTACAATTATATGTGTAGAAATTTCATGGTTTCTAAATTTCAAAGATTTTGTTGATTTTTTAATTTTCAAAATTTTTGGAGATAATCATTTCGGTGATTGAATAGTAAAGTTAAAAGGAGATAATACTATGGCTGTTAAAACTAGTAATGCGTATGGTAATATAACAATTGATGACGAAGCAATAGCATGTGCAACTGGACATATTGCTAGAGAGTGCTATGGCGTTGTCGACTTGGTTGGTCAAGGTTCGGTTAAGTCCAAAAACCAACTTACTAAGGGTATCAAAATTATAACCGTTGGTAATAGAATTTACATTGATTTGTTCGCTATTTTGAAATATGGTGTTTCAATCGGAACTGTAACAGACAACCTTAAGAGTGCTGTTAAGTACGGAGTAGAACAATTTACTGGAATGATTGTTGATAGTGTAAATATAAATGTAGTAGGAGTTAGGGTTTAATTTTTTAGACGTAACTTCTTTAAAGGGATATATAAATTATGTTAAAAACAATAAACAGTACAATGTTTCGCAAAATGATTATTGCTAGTGCGAAAATTTTGGATGATAACAAAGGTTTTGTAGACTCATTAAACGTATTTCCAGTGCCAGATGGTGATACTGGAACAAACATGAGTTTGACTTATAATAATGTTGTAAAAGAACTTAATAATTGTTTGGAGAATGATTTTGCTTCAATTTCAAGAGCGGTTGTAACTGGCGCTCTTAGGGGTGCAAGGGGAAACTCTGGTGTTATTCTTTCACAAATTCTCAAAGGAATAAGTAATGTTGTTGGTACTTGTGAAAAAGAATTAACTACTAAGATGTTTGCAAAGGCTATGGCAGAAGGTTCAAGTATTGCTTACAAAGCAGTTGCTTCTCCTAAGGAAGGAACAATTCTTACAGTTATTAGAGTTATGTCTGAGTCTGCTCAACGTAATTGCAAAAAGCATGCTGACTTTGAAGCTTTCTTTGATGCTATTTTAAATGATGGCGAAGCGATTTTGCAACAAACTCCTGAGATGTTGCCTGTTCTTAAAAAAGCTGGTGTTGTAGATGCTGGTGGTAGGGGACTTATTATTATCTTCAAGGGTATGCAAAAAGTTATACTTGGTGAAGAAGACTTTGATATTAACATCGAGCAATTAATTAGCACACAAGCAATGAACAACAATGACTTCTATGTAAATTTGGACAACCTTGCGGATATTGAATTTGCTTACTGTACTGAGTTTATGATTACTCATATGAAAAAGAAGACAACCGAAAGCGATATTGAAAAGTTTAGAGAAAATCTAAGTAATATCGGCGATTCTGTTGTGTGTTTTGGTGATTTGGAACTTGTTAAGGTTCACGTACATACAAATCAGCCAAACTTGGCTTTGGGTTCAGCTTTGGAACTTGGAGAAATTATTAACATTAAGATTGAAAACATGGTTGAGCAAAACAGGGAACTTAAACGTGCTCAAACTCAACGTCAACAAAATCTAAAAGAAATCGGTATTGTAGCAGTAGCACCAGGTCAAGGAATTGCTAACGTATTTGCTGATTTGTTGGTTGATGATATGATTGAAGGTGGACAAACTATGAATCCGTCCGCCGAAGATATAGCCAAAGCGGTTGATAGAATTCCGGCTAAAAATGTAATAGTTTTGCCTAATAACAAAAATATTATCTTGGCTGCCGAACAAGCAAAAACTCTTACCAAAAAGATTTTGCATGTAATTCCTACTAAGTCTATTCCAGAAGGTGTGGCTTCAGTTCTTGCATTTAATCCAGATGCAACTATTGACGAAAACATCGAAGCAATGACAAATGCCAAAGAATCTGTTACAAGTGCATCTGTTACTTATGCTGTAAGAACTACACATGTTAATGGTTTTGACTTGCAAACAGGGGACATTATTGGTCTTGATAACAAAGGAATTATTGCCAAAGGTAGTTTGGTTAAAGATACAACTATTCAACTTATTGACAAATTAGTTAGTCCTGATAGCGTTAATATTACATTATTCTATGGCAAGGATGTTGCCGAAGAAGATGCTAATGCCTTGGCTGAAGAACTAGAACAACGTTTCCCAGATTGTGATATTAATATGATTTCGGGCGAACAACCTGTTTATTATTACATAATTTCAATTGAATAAATTTTAAAAGTGTCAAGACTTGTCTTGGCACTTTTGCTTTATTTAGTATTTTTTTGGCAGTTTAATATTGACAAATAATTATTTTTGAAATAAAATAAGTACACAAAGAAAATATTTGTTTTATAAAGTGGGGTATTTATGAATAGGTCCAAATTACTTTTTTCTTTTAGTTTAATAAACTTTGTCGCAGTTTTAATTTGTGTATTCCTTATGCCAAATCAAGTTGTTATAAAGTTTGACGCAGACATGTTGGTTACAGATTTGTTTAGTCATTGGTTTTCAATAATTATTCCGGCGCTACAAGTTGTTTCGTGTTTTA
The DNA here is from genome assembly GCA_934754475.1 of uncultured Clostridia bacterium. Taxonomy (GTDB): domain Bacteria; phylum Bacillota; class Clostridia; order Christensenellales; family UBA1242; genus UBA11490. Next base: position 297,242 of record CAKVHV010000001.1, read on the forward strand.
TAATCTTGTTTATAGACCAAAAGGAGCAATGGAAAGTTCCACATCATTATAGATATATAGTTGCATATATTGCTATTTCTCTTGCGACCTTGTACTCGTGGATAATGATAGCAATTCAGTTTGGTGGATACAATGTTGGAGACAAGGTTAAACTTCCTTTGACTTGTCTAATTTTAATCCCGCTTGCACTATTTATGCTTGTTTATACTTATTATCAAGGTTACCGAAAGTTCCAAAACAAGTCAATTTTTGGCTTTAGTTGGGTTAAAAATAGCCCTATGGCATGGAAAAAGACACACTTTAACGCAAGTGTTAACGGAATGATTTGTGCAATTTTGATGATTTGCACTGCGGTTATTAATGATGTTAAATTTAATGGTTCAGCATGGGCATATATTGTTGCTCTTGGATTATTTGTAGTTGTATATTATTTGTTTACTTTGGTTTATTCTTATATAATTTCCAAAGATTATAGATAATAACTTGGAATAGAACTTTGAATATTATTGCAATTTAAATCTGTTTAAAAGTATTAAATTGAGATTTTACTTTGCAATCATTTCAAAGTTTTTTTTACATATTTTGGATAGTAAGTGTTGTAATATTTTGTCGAATATAAAGCCAAAATATAATAACAAAGCAATGCTTTGTTAAAATAGGAGGTGGACTTATGGCACTTAGAAAATGCAATAGTACTTCAAAAAAGAATTGTTCTACAAAGAGAGCAACTAAGAAAACAGAAGCAAGTACTGACAATGCAAAATCTAGAACAACTGCTAAAAAGACTTCTAGAACAAAAAATTGTAACTAATTAAAGTTCGGTTTTTCACTTCAAATTATTTTGTATCATAACACTTTTTCGCAAAAAAAATCATATGTGGTTAGTCAAAGTAATTTGAAGTGTTTTTTTGTGTAAAGTTAAATTAGTTTATATCGTCATATTATAAAGTTGACTTTGCATATAGTTAAGATTATAATATAGTTAGTAAAGGGGAAATTTAATGGAAGATAAGTTTAAATTAATTTTGGATGATGATGAAAAAATAGTTGAAGTTTTACGTCCTAACAAAGAAAAATTAATTTTTTCTACCATTTTTGGTTGTTTACTAATAGGATTAATATTTTGCTTGCCATTACTTATAGCATTCATTACTGAAGAAACTGAAACAAATGGACTTTTGTGGATTATTCCTGTTGTAATTTTTGTGTTGATTTTGGTGATTGCTATTATAGTTTCGATTTTGTATTACAACAAAACTTATTATGCCTTTACAAATAAACGATTGGTTGTAAGAACCGGTATTATTGGTGTAGACTACAAAAGTTTGGATATGAAAACAATTGGTGCAATTAATGTTTATGTAAGTTTAATTGATAAAATTTTACACAAAAACACTGGTAGTTTGCGTTTTGGCAGTATGAGTAGTCCAATTAACGGACAAAATAGTGCATTTAATTTTAGTCATATTACAAATCCATATGAAAATTATAAGAAGATTAAAGAATATATTGAAAATATAAAAAAATAGTCTAATTAAAAAATGTCTTGAAACATAATAAAAAATGCAACAAAAATTATTTTAAAAAAATTTTAAAAAATTATAAAAAAAGTGTTGCATTTTTTAAAAATATTTGATATATTAATAAAGTACTTGATACAAGGACAGTGTGGGAGTTTAGCTCAGCTGGGAGAGCATCTGCCTTACAAGCAGGAGGTCATAGGTTCGAGCCCTATAACTCCCACCATTTTATTTTAATTTTGTATTATGTACGGGAGCGGCGGCAGAAAGCGCGGTAGAGCGACGACTTGCCAAGGCGACCAAAATTTAATATGCGGGAGTGGCTCAGTGGTAGAGCGTCGCCTTGCCAAGGCGAATGTCGCGAGTTCGAATCTCGTCTTCCGCTCCAATCTAAATCTCACTTATGTGAGATTTTTTTGTTGCTAGTGACGAGATTCATGTTGTCAAATGACAACAACCAAAGTGCAGTTTTGCACTTTGGGAACTCACGACCAAGTCGCATGTATTCGTGCAATAGACGTTTGTACTAATAAAATACGAATTGATGTGAATTATGATACGTCTTTTGAAGTATAGTAGTTAGCACGAAGGCTGAGCCAACCAAGGTTGACTCTGCACCGAACACGTCTTCCGCTCCAATCTAAATCTCACTTATGTGAGATTTTTTTGTTAAAAAATTAAGTAGTATGTGGTGAATTTTGGTAACAAAAAAATCGCTTAATTTAAGCGATTTCTGTTTTATTATTTGCTAATTTTTCTTTGAAATATTCAGTCACACACAAATAACCAAGCACAAGTGTTGTAGCAATTAATATTCCACCCAAAATATCTGTTATCCAATGTACTCCAGATATAATTCTTCCAACCAAGATTGCTAGTCCTAGTATGATTGTAATTGTATTAAGTGTTATTCTCAAAGGTTTGTTTTCGATAATTTTTAGATTTACAAATATGGCGGATGTACTAATAAACATTGCAAGAAGTGTGTGTGAAGAAGGGTAGGATGGGTCAAGGTTTCCATCAATCAAAACTGGTCTATAATTAATTTTAACAAACTCAAATAGTACATAGATTATCAAGGTTATGATGTAGAATAATCCCAAAATAGATATTTCTGTGTCAACTTTCTTAATGCTTTTTCTTTTGATTAATTGTATTAGCCCGATAACCATATATACAAATGCAATTCCAAATGCGATGTATCCAAGCAAATTAGATAGTTTATAAAAAGTTTCGTTAAATCCTAATCTTTCTTGAAAAAATTTGTTGATTGTAGCGAGTCCTACCTGACTTTCGTTTGGACCTATGCTTTGTTTGTCTACAAGTGCAATAATTATTGTGTAGACTATTGCGAGCATGCCAAACACAATTGTGCTTATAAGCAATTTTTTACTTTTTTTCATAAATAACTCCATTTTTCTTTGAAATACTTTCAAATTCTAACAAAAAATTATTTAATAGTCAATTAATAATCAAATAAACACCAATTTAATTGACTTTTTTGAATTTAATGTGTAACATGAATTTGATATTACTTTTTAGGACGGATGAAAATGGTTTTGCCTTTGATTATAATTGGAACTACATTAATACTCATGCAGTTGTGCGTTATATTTGACTGGAAGATTAAAACAAAACATTTTACATTCTGTTGGTATTGGATAGTTTGTTTAATTGGCGCTTTGGTTTGTGTTGTTTGTGGATTTATCAAAACGGATAGTCTCAAAAACGTTTTTGTTAGTTCTGGCGGTATGAACCCAATGCAAATCTTAATTATATTTATCTCGGCTTCTAGTTTGTCTGTTCTTCTTGACAAAATTGGATTCTTTAATTATGTTGCACAACTTGCTTTGAATAAATCTAAATCTAGCCAGACAAAAATATTTTTTACTTTTAATATAATAATTGCAATTCTTACAATATTTACTTCAAACGATATAATAATTTTGACATTTACACCTTTTATTTGTTACTTTACAAAACATGCAAAAATTGACCCAACTCCATATCTTATTTCCGAATTTGTATCTGCTAATGCGTGGAGTATGTTCTTTTATATAGACAATCCTACAAATATTTATCTTTGCTCCTTGCATGGAATAACATTTTTGGATTTTACACTTAAGATGTTCTTGCCGGCAATTGTGGCAGGGGTTTTCTCATTACTTTTGACATATCTGTTATTCAGAAAGAAACTAAAAACACCAATTAATATCGAAGCCCAAGAACTTCCAAAACAAAACAAAACTTTGCTATCTTTTGGACTAACAGGACTCATGCTAATGATAGCATTTATGATAGTTGGGCCATATTTGGGACTAGATATTTGGTATATTCCTTTGGCTTGTGCTGTGGCTACTTATTTGGCTACATTTATCTATCTACTTTGCAAAAAAGAAAAACTTACAATAATTGTTGATGCTCTCAAAGATTTGCCATACTCGCTTATGCCATTTTTGATGTCAATGGCGATAATCGTGGCAACACTTACGGACATTGGATTTATTCAAATACTAGGTGATGCAGTTAGCACTCAAAGTATGTTTGTAATTGGTTTCTTTGCATTCCTTATGGGAAATGTCGTTAATAATATTCCAATGACAATGTTGTTTACGGGGATACTAGGAACATTTAATGCAAGTCTAAATACGATTTATAGTGTTGTTATTGCTTCAAATATTTGTGCGTTCCTAACTCCGGTTGGTTCACTTGCTGGAATAATGTTTATGAGTATTCTCAAAGATAACGATGTTAAGTTTAGTACAAAACAGTTTATTGGCTATGGGGTAATCACTTCTATTCCAGTAATGGCTATAAGTATGCTTATGCTACTTGTTTAAATAAAAAATAGTACCTAATAGGTTAGGTACTATTTTTTATTTCTTTTCAATATCTTTGATAGTTGGAAATATCCAAGTGATATATTTCATAAATTCATCAGCATCAATATCCTGTGTTGAAAAATATGTCATATATACTCCATTCCAGTGATAAGAATATTTTCCGTCTTTGAAGCCATTTTTTTGATAAAACTTTTTTCTAAGAATTCTATAATCTGCATTATCGCTTGTGTCATCTTGTTCTTCAACATCGACAACAATAGGGGTATTAGGATAAGTATCTTTAAGCCAAGACAAAAATTTTGTTCCATAACCTTGGTTTTGACAATCTGGAACTATTGCAAAGTAATTTAAGTGAAGGAAATTTTCCTTGACAACATAATGCATCATTCCAACAAATTTGTCGTTATCGTATTGACCGACCAACTTGAAATCGCCAAAAACCCCACTGAATAATTTATCAAAATCTACTCTTTCGTTTTCAATAAAACTTTCAAGATATAATTTTCTAAAGTCATCTGCATTTTTCAAATCTTTTGTTTCAAGGTATTTAATCATGTTATTTTCCTTATATGCCTTATTTTTTGTATTAAATAACATTATTGTGTAATTTAAAATATTAATTTATTTATTACTTGTATTATGCTACTATTTGTTCGTCTCACAAATCCAAATGAATTGAAAATTTATTAATTTGATTAATATTTAAAATATTCTTTAAAGTCATTAAGCAAATTTAAAATCTTGTTGTTATGATTGTATTCATATGCTTGTCCAAGTGAATAAATAAACTGATATACAAATATTCTATCATTAATGTATTTAAAGTCAAACATTTCTTTACAAAGTTGTTTAAGTAGCGGATATATCATATTGTAATCTTCAATTTTTACATATTGCTCTGCATGTTCGTTTGCAAATTTCTGTGGTGCATCTAGCATCATTTTTATTATTAAAATTTCATAATCTATAGAACAATACAAAACTCTGTCAAAATCTATTAAATATATTTTCCCATTATCAAAAATAAAATTATCAAAATGTGCATCGTTATAAATCAAACATGGTTTGTTTTCAGCAAAAATTTGCTCTAATTTCTCGTCTTTAAAACGTTTAACACAAGAAGTATCAAATCCTTTTTTGTTTAGAATGTTTATGTTTAAATCAAAACTATTTTGCCATTTTTCAACCCAGTTTGTAATTTTGAATTTGCTATCTAAAAATTTTGCATCCAACTTATGAAATTTATTTAAAATATTCGCTATTTGAAATATACAATTGTTTCTTTGAGTATTTGTCAATGTATGCCAAATATCAAATAAACTGTATCCATTTAATTTAGATATTATCAAATAATCTATGCCATCATGATTGCCACTAGTGATGTATTTTGGAATAAAATCAAGCCTAATATTTTTATAAAATTCTATTTCTTTTTGTAATTTTTCGGGTTTACTAGTAGGGCTTGTAATTTTAATGACATATTTGTCATCAATAATATGAGTAATATTAGTAAATCCTGAGTTTACTTTTTCAATTTTATTGCAAACAATTCCATTCATTGAGCATATTTTTTTGATTAATTCTTGCATTTGTCTCCTAGAATTTCAAAATAAATAAAAATTTATTATACAATCCAAATATGTTTATTTTGAAATTTTTTCTATAGTTTTAATTATATATAATAACCATTATGAGTATATTCATAGATTAACATCTATCCAAATTTTAGTCAACCTAAATTTGATTAACTACATATAAAATATAAATCATAAAAAAGACTGCAATTTGCAGTCTTTTTTGATTGTACTATAAAACAACTAGACTCTCTGGTGGCTTTCTAGTACAAAAGAAAAATGGCTCAAAAAGCCATTTTTTATGGCGGAGAGTTAGGGATACGTCTATATTAACGAAAGTGAATATATTTCGACACGAGTGTGCTGGCACACAGTGGAAGTGTCGAATACCGGGGTTCGAATGTAACGAAAGTTACAACTGGCAGAATGCCAGGAATACCAACTCGAACAAAAGAAAAATGGCTCAAATAAGCCATTTTTTATGGCGGAGAGTTAGGGATTCGAACCCCAGGATGCTCTCACATCAACGGTTTTCAAGACCGCCGCTTTCGACCGCTCAGCCAACTCTCCATATTAAATTTTCGGGGCATTTTCAATAATAATTCTAACAGCCCCAAATTCTAAAAATTGTAAATTTGTTAGAACTTTTGTTAGAATTGTAAGGTGTTGCTCACTAAGTTGTTAGAACTTGGAACTCTCAAAACCCGCCATTTTCGGACAATTAAGCAGAAATATTAGAAATCTATGAAATTTCACACCAGCAGATAACTGCTTGTTTTCAAGACCGCCGCTTTCGATTAACTCGTCAAGTTAGTTTAAACTAACAACAAGGACATTATACAATAAAATTTTTACAAAAGCAAGTGTTTTGTAATATTTTTTTACTTTTAATTTTTTGAATAAATTACATATTTTTTCAAAAAGAAAAATATAAAATAATTAATTTTATTATGTAATGTTCAAATTTATGTTATACTAAAACTAAGATAAATAATATTTATTTTAATATTCCACAAAATAATTATTAAAATAAAGTTTACTGTCAAAGTAAAAGATGGTGTATACAATACAAATAGTTTTGAATGTAATGGCGAGTGGATTGCATTCCAAAAAACTTTGGTTGTTAATTTCAATAAATTTGATTATTTTGATACAACTATTCAATATAACTCAGATTACAATATTGATTACATCGTAATTCAAAGTGGAGATACACTAAACTCACTAATTTCTTCGTTTTCAAACGATAATGGAACTTGGTATATTTTGGATAGTGATTATGGTGAAGTTGCTGACAAAGATATTACTATTGCAAATGGGTCAAAATACGTACTTGATTTCAAATCTAACAAACCTTACATTAAGAGCAATTCTTGTGCGATTTATATATTTGACCACAATCCAACTTCTCAAGATTTTGATTTGATTAGCAGTAATTAAAAAATATAAATAAGACTTTGGCAATTTAGCAAGGTCTTATTTTTTTAGTTGTAAAATTTAGAGATTACAAAATAATTAATTTATTAAAATTAGATTTAAATAACTATACAAATTTTCAAAAATGTATAATATCTTTTTGTGATAAAATTAATTTAATTGACAAAAATTATTAGAAAAAATAAAATTAAAGTGTAAAAAAATTCAAGGGAGTGTTGTATGGAAGGATTTAAAAATTTTTGCAAAAAACTTAAATGGGATAGCATAATAATTTCGCTTTTGACAATTATTCTAGGGATAGTCTGTGTTGTTGTTCCAAATGAATCGGGGAATGTTCTTACTTTGATATTCGGAATCTCTTTGATTGTTATGGGTGTATGCTTAATTATTAGATTATTCACAGTTGATACATTTTTGACCGAACATATTTTGTTACTATCTATTCTTATGATAATTTCGGGCATATTTATTTTGATATTCCCAGAAACTATCAAGAGTTTAATGACTGTTTTGTTTGGTATGTTTATAATACTTGACTCAGTTTCGTCATTGTCAGATAGTATTTATTTGTGCAAAGCTAAAATCAAAGGTTGGTCGGTTCTATTTATCTTGTCACTAATGACAATTGTTTTGGGAGTAGGTGTTATGTTTTCTACTTTTGAAACTGTCATGATATTTGCTGGTTGTTCATTAATTATTGAAGGTGTAAGAAAATTTGTTACAACTCTAATCTACAGCCACAAAATCAAAGTTGCCAAAAAACAACTCAAAGAAAACGGGCTTATCTAGTTTTAGAGATTTTTTAAGCGGGAGAAGAGTGAACAATGCAAAGTATTTTTTGCTTTAACAAATATGTTCACAATTTCCCCCGTTTTTTGTTTTTTAACATTTTTAATTATGTCAAAAAGGTGTTTACAAATTAATTTAGATTTTGTATAATATGTTTGTACAAATTGAAAAACCAAAGAAAAGTTAAGGCAAATTAACAGATTAATTTGTTAAAGGAATTAATATGATGAGTGAATATAATTTGGAATACATACAAAAATTAAGAATTCATGAACTAAGAGATTTTGCTAGACAAGTTGGAATTGCTAGTCCAACAACTATGAAAAAAGAAGATTTAATATCCAAAATCAAGGCAGTAATGAGTTCTGGAGATTCATCAAAGTTAAGTGAGAAATCGTCAAGTCCGGACTCGTTAGACTTTTTTTCGCTACTTACATCAGCAAATTCAAATTTGCTAAATGAATTACTTGTCAAATCTAGTAAAAATGTTGAAAACACTGTTCCTAACGAGAATGGGGATTTATCTAATACTCTTGTAATGAAAAAAAGTATGCTCAATAATATAAATACACCATATGCTTATTCTTCAAGTAATTTTATTGGGCTTAGTTTTAATGTTGGACAAGGTCCAATCAAATATGACGAAGATATTTCGGAAATGGAAGGATACTTGGATATTCATCCAAATGGTTATGGAATTGTAAGAGCCAATGGATTTATGCCAAGTTCAAGAGATGCCTATCTTACTATGGCACTTGTTAAAAAGTACAAACTCAAAACTGGTGATTATGTAACCGGCAAGGTTAAGTATATATTGGAAGGCAAGCCAAGAGTTATGTTTGATATTCTTAGTGTAGATAACAAACACGATTCAAGTCTTCAAAGTTTTGATGAAGTTCCTTACAAGAAAGGCAATGATACCTTTTATCTTGACAAATTTGAGATGAAAATAACAATTGGCGAAAGATTATATGTCAAGAATATGAGTATTGAAGATGCGGTTAAATTAGGTTTTGACTTGGTTGATGAAAACGATGCTTGCGTCAAACTTATCAATCTCAAGGCTTTGCCAGAAGAGTGTTTTGAATCTCATCAGAAAATGCAAATAATTAATTGTGAATTTAATAAGACTGAGTCGGATGTAGTGGATACAATCGAACTTGTTTTGGAAAGAGTTAAGAGAGAATTTGAAAGGGGTAAGTCAAATGTAATAATGATTTACAACTTTAGCGAACTTATAAGAATGTATAATGTCGCTATGGAAGGATGCTATACATTCAACAAATTTAATGCTCAAGCTCTCAACAAACTAAGAAATATTATGTATACCGCCAAATACTCGGATACCAAGCGAAATGTTACAATCATGTGTATAGATAGAGTCGGGGTTTCTGAAGATGTTCAAACTATAGTTAACTCCGAATTTATGCCTTTGTTTAATACAAAGTACGACTTTAACGATTTTAGAAAATAATATTTTTTAAATTTAAATAGAAGCAAGAAACTTGGATTTGCTTCTATTTTTTGTTAAATCATGGTTTAAAATTATTAACATATTACTAAGTTATTTCATATATAACATTAAATACAATTTGATAAATTTGTACATAATAAATCTAAACCAAAAAAATTTAATAAAGTTTTTTACAAGAAATACTTTACTTAAAACAAATTGTATGATAAAATAACAACGTCTGAATTTGATATGGCACCTTAGCCAAGTGGTAAGGCCCGGGTCTGCAAAACCCTCATGCCTCAGTTCGAATCTGAGAGGTGCCTCCAATATTCTATTTCAAATTTGGACAAACTATGCTGGTGTGGCGGAATCGGCAGACGCACAGGACTTAAAATCCTGCGGTGTAACAACCGTACCAGTTCAAGTCTGGTCACCAGCACCAAAAAATCCTTTGATATATGGGATTTTTGAATATTATGAGATTGTGTAAAATTTTTACATAATCTCTTTTTTTTGTCATTTTTAACACAAAAGTGATGTCAAAAATGATGTCAAATTTCATAGTATAAATTATTGTATAATTTATGTATATTTTCTTTGCTATTTGTTCTATCTTTTTTGATATAAATATCTTGAGTAATTTGTGTTGTTGAGTGTCCTAACCAACTACTAATTAGTTTAATTGGTGTGCCTAAATACATATGATTAGTTGCAAATGTGTGTCTTAATGTGTGTATTCCACCTTTTATATTTAAACTTTTTAGTATTTCTTTGAATTGACGATATACTTTTTCTTTGTTGAATTTTTTTAGAATATTTGAATTGTTTATTATAAAGTTTTTTGCTTCGTTTGATAAATCTATAGTTTTTGTTGGCAATTCATCTTCATGTTGTTTTAAGTTTTTTGCAATAAGTATATTGTTTTTTGTATCTATATCCTTTTCTATATCTTTATAATTTAATTCGTCTTTTCTTAGTCCTGTTATTAGATATATCAGTATTGGTACTTTTATTTCGTGGTCTTTTATGTAATTAAGTATTTTTACTTGTTCATCATATGTGAATGGTGGTCTTATGCTCTTTATTTTCTTTTCTTTTATAAAAGCATTGAATGGATTGATTTTGATTTTTCCTAATTCTAGTGCTTTCTCTAAGCTTGCCTTGAAATATAATATACATTTTTCTTTTGGTCTTGATTTTGGAATTTTATTAAAGTAATTTTGTAATTCTGTAGTATCAAGTTTGTTTAAGAATATATTATGAAAATATTGTAATTTTTTAAATAGTATATTTTTTATTTCTTCTCCAGTTTGAATTGAAACAAATTTTTCTTTGAAAATTCTAAACCATTCATAAAACCAGTCAATAATTTTAATTTTATTGGTTAGATTTCTTTTTATAATTTCTTTATTTGCTTGTTTGATTTTTCTATATTTATTAATTATTTCTTGCTGTGTTTTTCCGTAAATATATATTCGGTTTTTGTTGATAGTTATTGTTTTTTGGTATCTACCATCTTTTCTTTTTGTAATTGTCATGTCTTGCTCCTTATTATTTTCTAATAATTGACAAGACATATTTTTTTCTTTTTGATTAAATAATTCTTCTTCAGCTTCAAATTTGCCAACAAAAAATTGGATTATTTCTAAAGCATTTTTTAGTTCTTGCTCAGCTTGTTTGCTGAGTTTTAAATAGTTTTTTGTAAAGAATTGGTTATACATGGTTTTAACCGCCTTTTTTTATTGTGTATAATCAACTCCTTTAAAACCAAGATTCATCATTATTACTTGTCTCTTTATTAATTGTAATTAAGGATTTTTGTAAAATATCTTGTATGTGTTTAATGTCTTCTGGATATATGTATAAACATTTTATACCTAAATTTTTGTAAATCTCTTTTTTATGTTCTGATTTATTAGCATAATCTTCGTTATTTGTTAATCCAAAGTATTCAATATATATATTTTGATTTTTGACATAAAAATCAGCTGTATATTCTTCATCGTTGTATATGATTTTTTTTTTCATATTCATGTAAGTAGTTGTTGTTATAAAGCCAATTGTCAATAATCATTTCTCCTTGACTTCTAACATAATGTCCATCATCTGCTCTAAATTCTGGTAAATATTTTTTTCTGTAATCAAGTTGATTATCTTCATTTGTTATTGATTTTAGTCTATTGTCTGCTTGGCAAAGAGTGAGTATATATTTAGTTCCAAAGTTTGTTTCTAGGGTTATTCTATTTAAATCGTTATTTAAATTTAAATTGTTAGTGTCTAAAAATGGAATAAGGATATTTTTTAACTGTACTTGGTTTTTGTTCAATATGTAATATTTGTTTAATAAATATGTTGTTTTGTTACTTTTTATTGATTCAACAAAATTTATTTTTTTTGAATAAAATAAATCATAAAATTCTACAATTGAATATGTGTTTGTTAAATTATTTTTTATTGTGTTAATTGTAAAATATGTGGTTCTTCCTTTTTTTCGTATACTATCGATATATGATAATTCATTATTTAAATATAAATATTGTCCTGTAATTGGCGATAAGAAATCATTTACATATTCTGCTTTGTCATAGTCTGAAACATACACTGAGTTCATTTAGATAGATTCTCCTTATTGCATTTCAACTAAAGTAGATAATCTACCTAGTTCTCGGTTTAGATTATCATTATTTAATTTTTTTAATAGTATTACTGCTGAATATTGTTTGTCAGTTAGATAACCAATGTCATTTTTTATTTGTCTACCAACTAAGTAATCTAGTGTTACATTATAGAAGTCTGCGAGTTTACACAATGTTTCAATTGTTGGTTCTCTTTTTTCTTTCTCATAGTAATTGTAACAAGTAATTGATGTATTTATCAATTTTGAAATATCTTCTTGCGTATTTTTTTTTGCTAACCTTAATTCTTTTAATCTCATATTTTTCACCTTTCTTGTTTTTTACTATTGAAAGTATAACTATTTAATGTATTTTTAGCAATATTTTATAAAAAATATGAAAATTTTTTATCAAATTGCTAAAAAACGCTTTGATATTTTATCAATTTGCTATATTATATTAATAATAATAAACATTTTGATAAAAGGAACTTAGTCATGCCAAAACAGCCAATATCTCAAAGACAAATATTTGAAGTAAATATAGATAGTGCTGAGATGAAACGAAGAAGAGAATCTGATGCTCAAGCGTTTGATAATATCACAAATAAATTTTTGGAGAGATTCCATGCATCCAGTAATTAAAACATTAGGTTGGATATTTGCCACCGTAGGTGGTTCTTATCTAATCGTAACAATAATTAGATTAATAAAATCCAAGAGGAAGAGAATTCATGATGATAAACCTAAGAATTAACTTTGGAGATTGCAAAGTAACAAATAACAAAAGATTACATATAAATATGAATTTAAAGTCTCCAGCAAAATATGTTGTAGAAACTAATCTGTATAAATACTATTTTGACGATTACAAGGAATTTGTAAATAAGTTTATTGCGCTTACAAAGCTAGGAATAGATTGCACATGCAAAACACTATTTAATTAAAATTTTATCTTGGCATGGGTTAGATACAAAAACTTTTTTGTAATTTCATATTATCCTTTGTTTTTACTTATAACAAGTCAGATATTATTCCATGCCATAATATCTAACTTGTTTACATGCTGGCCTATTGTAGTTAAAAGTGAGTTCGAGTCTCATAGCCAGCCTTTCAAACTTTTTTCCATTTTGGAGTACTTATGTACTCCGTCTATGCGGAACATGGTGATAATTTGTAAAAGTAAACAAATTATGTAAGTTCAATTCTTGCTTCCGTTCCATTATTAAAATATAGGGGGTTAGATATGTTTAAAACTGGTGGAAATATATTTACTAGAGTAGTTGTTTCGATATTTTCGATTTTAATTACTTTGGCATTGCTATTTGTTGTTGCTGTACTTATATATTGTGCTGTCAAAGGTATAACTTTTTCTGTTGGATTTAAAGAAGTACTCGGGTTTTTAATTCCTAATGCTGTAAATTCAACTAAATCAAAAATAAATGTATGGAGATAAAATTATGTCAAAAAAATTTATAGCAGGTCTTGCTTTGGGGCTAGGTATTCCAGCGGTTGCTGGTGGAATAGTATTGGGAGTACCAAGTATTCGAGAACGAATTATTCCTAAGGCAGATAACACTCAATATGTAAAACAAATCGAAGAATTAGAAAAGACCAATTCTTCTTATAAATCTGAAAATGATAAACTTAAGCAAGAGAATAATACATTAAAACAAGATAATGTAACTTTTGCTGGTAGAATACAAAATCTAAACGCTGAACTTATAACAGCAAATAATACGATTAAATCTAAAGATGAATCAATTACATCTAAAGAAAAAGAAATTGCTACTTTAACATCAGATAAAGAAAAATTGCAAGCAGATTTAGATAAATATAAAGAACTTGCCGGTTCTGATGTAAATTACATTGAACTTGTAAATACATTGCAGACACAATTGACTGAAAAAACATCTGCTCTAACAACTGCTACTGCAGAACTGGAGCAATTGCGTACAGACAAAGAAACTCTTACTGCAAGAGTAACTGAGCTTGAGACTGAGCGTGATCAACTCATTGAAGAGTTGGCTAATTATAGGTCAATGGATAACATAGACAAGCTTAAAGTAGAAAACTTTAATGGTCGTTGGTATGAAGAAGGAACTTTTAAGTCATATTACACAATTGAAAATGGCGTAGCTACTTTTAATGCCAATGAAGATAAAGGATTGCTTAATAATATCTATGGACAGATGTATATTATGATGAACACTTCTGGCGGAAAACCGGTCACTTTAAGTGATGACGGAACATATTTTACCACCGAAGATGGCACTAAATATTCAAAGTTTTATACAAATACAATTCGTTCTGTAACACCAAACTATTCATTTGCTGGTACTTATTCAAAGGATACTACAACGATTAAAATCAATGCAGACAACACCACAAGTTTAACAGATTCAACTGGTACATATACTGGAGCGTATGTAGTTACAGCTAAAGAAAAGAATATTGGCGGAAATATAACTATTATTAATACAATAATTGCAACTTACCAAATAAACGATGAGTCGGTAGAAAAAGTATACACAGTAACATCAAGTGATAATAATTTGGTTGACTTAGATAATTGTTGTTTTAGTAAAATTTCTTTTGATTCAATAATTCCAAATTCCGATACTTTTACATTGCCTGATAAATATATTAAATTTGTATTCAAAAATTTAAACAAAAGTAAGCAATTTATCTTTTCTTTAGTTGGTTCGTCTTCTTCTTCTGTTTCTTCTTATGTTGTTAATGGTAAATCTGTTAGTTATAGTCGAAATAGCACTGCTTCTTTTTGGACAGCAAATTTTTCGTTTGATAGTTCAACTTCTTTTATTGAATTTTATGTGTATGGTTTTCATTCTATTATAAATAGTTTAAATTTTAGTTATTTTAGTCCTTCTTTTGCTTTAGTTGATGTTGACTATGTTGGTTATACGGTTGATGACTTGACACCTATAGGGCTTATAAAGGAATTTTATTTTGCCAATCATGGCTATTCTCAATTTTCTACAGATTGTCAAACAGTTTCAGATTATATAGTTGGAACATACACAAACGAAGAAAATACTGTTACTTTAACATCAGAAACAGCAACAGTAAATAATATTACAGCCACTTCTTATGATGTTATAGCTAAAACTGACGGTGTAGATATATATCAAACCGTGACTATTAAGTATACTACAACAGTGGATGAAGTAGAAACAACACATACACTTGTTTTGGAGTTAAAGAACAAAGTACTACTTAGTTCTTTACTAGATAATACAGAAATTGCTTTGACAAAAAGCAATTGATAAAAATCAAAACTAGAAGAGATTACTTGCAAAGTAATCGTTATAACTAAATATATGTGTAAGCCTGGCATAACATTGCTAGCACAAAATTAATACTTAAAGTTAATTAAAAAATAAACTTAAAAAGGAGTTTCTATGAGTTATACAAGCATCAAACTTAGTGGCTGGATTAAGTTGCTAATTGCAATTCTGATTATTGCTTTGATAGTAGCAACACTAATAATTCTAGCTAATAAAATACCGCAAGTAAATACATTTTTTGTAAACATTTGGACATGGATAAAGGATTTATTTACTGGCAAATTATTTAAGAAAAAATAACGGTGGTGTTATATGGAAAATAAAAAAATTAGAACTATAAATATTATAGTTATTATTCTTACTGTTATTATGAGTTTTCCAATTGTTTATAATTTATTTTTACAGTTTTATACATTAAAAAAATTGCCAACATTAGTTACATCGACATATGTAACAACAGTTGAAAATTCCCATACTGGAGAAAAACTAACAGCTATTGAAGCTAATTATTATCAGAACTACAATGGTAAAGGTAAAGAAATTGTTGAATTGTTATTTAATGTTTATTCAGGTATAGATAAACAAGCTATTTATTCTCGTGGCTTTCAATTAATAATTGGAAAAGATAAAAATCAATTGTTTTACTATGATAAATATGACGGTGTTTCATTTGAAACTGGACACGAATACATTTGGGGTGATCCATTAATAGTAGATATTAATGGGACTACATATGCCGTACGAATGGACGGTAAATATAAGCAGAAACATGTTGAAGATAGAGTTGGTTCAATAATGACTAAAGGTATTTTTGGTTTGCCTGTTGTTCTTTTTGATATTGTTAAAAATGGATTTACAAAAACTTATTATACTGATGAAAATTATACAATTGACCAATTGTTACTAAAAATAAAATCGATTATAAAATCGTCAAGCAATGGAACTGGAGATAGCGTTATTCCTCTTATCGATTTGGGAGATTTCTTGCATGTATATGAGATAAATGATGGAGTAATTAGTGATACAGCTGTTGGAGAAAATACACTACAAAATAGTTATTTTACAATGAAAACTCATTATGATAAGCGTGGTATAGTTTGGGCAAAACAATCCATGTTCAATTCAGTTGCTAATGACAGCAATTATAATGTTTCAGGACTTCTTGCTGATGTAGATTATTGGCAGGTTACAAGCACATTAACATTAACTCAGGATGATTTTGTTGCTCGAAATACTGACAAAGGCAATTATTATTCTTTGTCTGTGGCTAAACTTACTGAGCTTAAAAATTATGATAATTTGGAGATAAATATTGTATTCGATATAGACAAAATTAAGGATACAGTTTTAGGCTTAGACTATTATTCTTTAATAGGAATTAAAGCAAAATCCTTGTTTGTTAAAGGAACTAAAACTCAAAACTTTGAGTTGCTTGAGAATAGTCTAAAAGATACAAATATAAAAAATATTAGTTCTTCGAACTGCATTACTATTTTAAATAATAATTCGGGGGTGGAACTATGATAAACAAATTATTAGATATATCTACAGTTTTTAAATCGATTGGTAAGATTATTGGTCTAGCGTTGGTTGGTGTTGTAGTAATAATTTTACTTGTGTTACTTTTAAGGTTTAAAGAAACTAGAAAGTTGACTCTTTATGCTTTGGCTGTAGTAATTATAACCTTTGGAATTATATCATGTGTAAATATCAAAAGCACTTTTGATACTAAGTCCAAAGAGATTGGAAATGCGTTTCATTTAGAGCAAAAATACGATTATAACATTATTGCAGAATTTGATTTTGGAACTATCGAATTTGATTCTGATGACAATGTTAATTACAAGAATATTAAGTCAGAGAGTGCTCGCACTTTTAATGGCGTAGACAAAGATTACATAATGTTGTTTAATGGTGAACCTGCAGACATAAACAATGTATCTGCAGGGAAAATGGATAGTACTTTTAAATTTACCTTTTACGATACTGAAGAAAAAGTATTATCTATTGCTGAAGTTAGAATTGTTATAGAATTTTTAGCTAAAGAAACTAGGATAACAACAACTATGAAAAATACAAATAGTAGCGTTTCATATATGGATAGTTATATGGAAATCAACGGTTGTATTATTAAAATTATTGGGAGATAAATTATGTCAAAGAAAGCAAGAATTATTTTAGCTTCCGTTTCAATTGTTTTGGTACTGGTAATTGGTATTTTAATATATATATTTTTCCCTGCTATCAAAGGTAGTATAACTGGGAAAGGTTATTTGACTCCAGAGCAAGGTCAAGAAATGTATGATAAAGGTTACGCTGACGGTTCTAAAAATGAAACTGAACTAAAAACAAAGATAAATTATTATATGACTTTGGTAGATAATTTGCAAAAAGATAAAACTAAATTGCAAAGTTTAGTTGACGCAAATAATAATACCATTGCTCTTAATGATAAAAAAATTGCTGAGTTGGAGTCAAAACTTCAATCTAGCAATTTGACAATAGAAGATTACAAATCTCAATTAGAATCTTCTGAGAAAAACAATCAAGAATTGCAAGCAAAATATGATTACGAAGTTTCTAACAACGCAAATCTTAAGATTGAAGTTACACGCTTGCGTCAAGAAAAATTGGAACTTCAATTGAATTTAACTAATGCTCAAAATAGGATTGCTGAGCTTAATCAAACAGTTTTAGGTTATGAAAACTTTATTCAAGGACTTATTGCTGAAAACCAAGTGGTAGCAAAGTTCTATTATGACAATAGTCTTTATTCTGTAATGGTTCTCCAAAAGGGAGACAAGGCAAATGTAGCAAATCCAACGGATACTACTTACAAGAAGTTCTTAGGTTGGATGATAAACAATCAGCTTGTAGATGTTCCTAATTATCCAATTAATGAGAACACAACATTTGTTGCAAAAATCAATACATTTTATGATGTAAAATTCGTTGTAGACAACGACCAATATGATACAGATATTGTTGTTGACGGTGGATATTCAAAGACTCCTACAAGCCCAACAAAAGCCGGCTATGTGTTTGACGGTTGGATGATAGACAATGTTGTTTACGATATTAATACTTATCCAATAACCCAAAACACTGTTTTCACAGCAAAATTTGTAAAATTAAATACAGTTAAGTTTAGTTATAAAGACAACATAATTGGTACGCAAACAGTTAGAAATAACGAATATGCAACAGAAGTAACACCTGAAGTTGACCAATATGTTCAATTTAATTATTGGATGGTTAATGGTATCAGAGTAGATATTTCAACATATCCAGTAACATCTGATGTTGTTTTTGTAGCAAATATTACACTTAAATACGATGTTAAATTCATGTACGAAAATAGCGAATATGCAAAACAAATTGTTTTAAGTGGAGATTGTCCAAGCTCTGTAACTCCAGCAAACACAACTTACAAGATATTCAAAGGTTGGTCATTGGATAAGAAAACAGTTATCGATGTAACTAAACAAGAAATTACAAAGGCAACCACTTTTTATGCTGTTATCGAGTATTACTTCAGCGTAAAGTTCAAAATAGATGATTCTACTTTGTTTGGTGCCCCACAAGTAATTGTTAATGGCGGTTATGCAACTATTCCAGCATCAAGCCCAACAAAGGCTGGTTATGAATTCGATTATTGGACTATAGACAAAGAAAATGAAGTAAATGTAACTACAACCAAGATTACATCAGATACGGTTTTCTATGCAAAATTTACTAAATTACATACTGTTAAATTCCAAGTTAAAGATAGTATTGTAAATACTCAGACTATTCGTAACAACGAATTTGCTGTTAATCAAACAGTTACTAGTACAGACAGAGAGCAGTTTAATGGTTGGAAAGTTAATAATGTTTTAGTTGAAAATGTTTCCACTTATCCAATTACTGCTGATACAGTTTTTGTTGCAGATATTACATATAAGTCTCAAGTTCAATTCAAACTTGGTACTGAAATTGTAAAGACCGTATTTGTTCCTAATGGTACAAAAACAGTTGCTCCTAGCTCTTCGGATTATTCAGACTTTACAATTAATTATTGGACTACTGACGGCAAAACTGAAGTGAATGTATCATCAACAATAATATCTGAAGATACAGTGTTTATTGCAAAAGCAACAAGAATTGCTTATACATATAACTTTAAAAATACAAATAGTTCTGAAAAGAATAAGCAAACAAGTTGTATTAATTATATTTATAACCTATCCAATGTTGCTGACTTTAATAAGTCGAACTTTAATGGTTTTAAGGTTGTAGGTACAATTAAAATTAATGGCAAGTCTTATGATGTTAACTCTGCTACAGGTTCAACAGTAACTGTTGGTGGCTATCAGATAATGTTTAGTGGTTCGTATTATGATTCGTTTAGTGTAACTGTTTATAATTTGAATGATATTGCGTTTGAATTGTCTGTTACTCTTACCCCAAAATACGGAATCGAAGGCTTGTAATTTTTCGAAACTAAATAGTAGTAAATTTTCTACTATTTAGTCTATTAAGGGTGTGCTCCTTAGTACTGATGAGATAGCATAAAGTTTCTATTTATCAGATAAACAATTTATTAATTGTCCGGAAAATTAGTTTGTTGTTTATATGTACAAAAAAAATAAATCATTAAAAGGAATAAATATATGGAAGATAAAGATTTAAGTATTATTGTAAAGTCAATAGATTATGGTCGAAACAAAAATAAATATAGTGGTGTAGTAAGTTATAAAATGAATGTTACATTAGTTAACAATACTGTTATTTCTATGCCTGTAGATAAGTCGCATATTGACTATTTAAGAACTCTTCGTGAACTTAATAATGGTGTTGAACCAATAAAAAGTAAAAAATTGGTTCGTAGTGTTAATGCTGAAGGTAAAGAATATAATTGCGTTATAGTTACTTTGATTAATGATGATGTTTTAAGATATGTTGAAATGTCGTTTAGTCATAGTAAAATTATTGACTTGTTGTATTCGTCTTTAGAGAAAAAACAAGTTGAAAATAAAAAATAAAATTAAAGGTATTAAGGTGGAATTATGTCTTATATAAAAAATGGCAAAAAACAATATACATTAAAAGAAAAGATTGATTTTCATACTCAATGTGCAAATAAGGGTGTTAATGTTTCTTCTGGGGAGAAACTGACTACAACTCAAAGAGTTCGTCATGCCAATAGAGCTACTGCTTGTGTAAATCAACTAAATAGATTTATGAAAACTGGTGCTAGATTTAAAGATTTGAAATCTAAAAGAAATTCAGGGTCAAAATCTAATAGTGATTTTTAATAAAAAATGTTATCGAAAACGAATAGCGATTATTTTGCTATTCGTTATGTAATAAGTGGTGTTATTACACTGATGAGATAGCCAAAAAAAAGACACCATAATTATGGCGTCTAGTATAGTGAACTAGCTCAAAATTACTAACCTATATACTTTCACTATTGAGTTCCACACTATGCGAACTTGTCAATTAAGACCTTCTAGGTTAATTAAATTATATTATTGGAGAAGTGTTATGTCAAGAGTTTTACAACCAAAAAATAAAGATATAGTCAAATTGAATGTTCTCAAATCAAAGGATGTTTGGGAAAAGAATAAAAGTGGTAAATATGTTTTAAAAG
Source organism: uncultured Clostridia bacterium (assembly GCA_934754475.1). Taxonomy (GTDB): domain Bacteria; phylum Bacillota; class Clostridia; order Christensenellales; family UBA1242; genus UBA11490. The sequence goes on from CAKVHV010000001.1 coordinate 318,418, forward strand.
ACAAATTTGAATATTATGGAAAAATTGATAAAGGGTTGTCCGCTTTTGTAACTAAGACTAATAAAAAGGGATTAAACACACAATTTGTGGAAAATACTTCTTCATTGCCTAAAAAAACTAAAAATGAAATTGTTAGAGTGCTTACAGATAAAAATACAAAAGTTGTATATTTAGTAAAAGATAAAAAGTTGTGATATATGTTTGAAGTTGAAAATATTGATTTTTTAAGTTCAATAAGAATATTTATTTGGGGAAACCGACCTGGATTGGGTAAAACTAAATTGCTTACATATATAATGCAAGTGGCAATGTTTCAAACTCGACAAAATTTATATAATTTTTATGATGAAGTTGATAATTTGAATTCGTGTGGATATCATTTTACAAAAAAATTTGAACATCTTGGATTTACAAATTATGATGTAAAATGTCTTGGTACGCCTTATCCTTATTTGCGTTCATACAAAGCCAGTCCGTATTCTGTTGGATTTAAGTTTAAAAATGTGTCAAAACCATATCCGTCCGGTTCTGTTTTTGGTTTTACGGAGTTTCAAAACTATTTTCCATCTTCTATGAATGATTATATTCGAAAAGAATATTTACAGAAGTATCAGACATCTAGACATAACGACCTTAGTTTTGTTGTTGATTGTCAAAAACCAACTGATGTTGCGAAAAAAATAAGAGATTTATTTAATATTTATATTGAATGTTTGAGCGTTGAAGAAATATATAAAGATGGATTTTTAATAGGACATAAATGGAAAGTTAGATTAATTGATAATCCTTTGGATTTAGAAAATTATCTAAAAAATCATGATAGTTCTTTATGTAAAGAAACTTATATAATTTGCAATTGGGATTTGCATAGAAATTATAATAGTTATTTTTGTAAAATGTTGCATTACAAAGGATTTGAGAATCAAGATTTTGAAATAAAACATTTTGGTGAAGAAGATGATACTGATTTGTACATACAACCTAAAGATTTTTTTATTTCTCGTTCTCAAAGAGTAAATGCTGATAACGAAAATTGTGATGAAGTGGGTATATATTAATGGAAAGATTAGATTTGAAAATATTGTTAATTAGTGATACTTTAACTGTGTTTAATAAATTAAAAGATTTTGGGGCAAATACTCCAAAATCAATTGTTAAAATGATACAGAAAAACATAAGTAAAGACCTTAAAGCTGGGCTTAAAATTATAAATAAGAAAGTTCCAGTTTATATTGAGTTGCCTAAATATAACAGTGAAGGTAATGGACAATATTCTTTAGAAAAAGAATGTTCTGAGCAAAGTGATATAAAGGAAATTATAACCACGCCAGTGGTTCTTGAAGACCCCTTAATAAGCATACGACAAAAGAGAGAATGAATCGAATCATTGTCGGTTGCGTCAGCATTTTTTAGCTGTTGTGGTTGTTTGGTGGTGTGGTAAAGTGGTAAAATCAACGATTTTTCCACTTTTCCAGTCACTGTGTGTAATGTGGTAAAGTTTTTAACTTTTCCACATTTCCAAGAGTTATCCATATTTCCATATGTAATGTGGGAATGTGGTTAACTCGTCAGTGACCTTTGCACCACATATACAAATAAATAAGTGCGTAGCACTTCAACAGAAAAATAAGCTAAATGCACCCAATACTGCCGACTTGTCGGCAGTTGGGTAGATAGTATTACCTACCCAACTGCGTAGTAGCGTAGTAGACATGGTAGTTTTGTTAAAAAAATGCCTTAATTCCGTTGAGCGATTTTAATTTCTACTACATTTTAACTGCGTAGTAGACAGTAATATCTGTGTAGTAGCTTTTATATGGGGAAAGAATGGATGATATATTTGAAAAAATAGATAAGAGTTTTGAAAATGTTAATGATGATGAAAATAGAGATAAGTCATTTAGAAGATATTGTTATACTTGGAATAATCCTTTTTTTAATGATGAGTTTGAAGAAGTTGATATAAATAATACTGATTTGCCTATAGATTTAAAACATTATGATTTGCATAATTTGAAAACAGATTTTAATAAAGAATTTTTTGAGTTTAAATTTATTAAATATCAGGATTATAAGACAGGTGAATTTAAAGTAATTGAAAGACCATTTTTTAAAAATAGTGATGCTATTAGAAATTATATCGTAAACTTTAGTACTTTTAGGTATTCTTGCTTTCAAATAGAAAAAGGTGGTAATTGTGAGACGACTCATATTCAAGGATTTATTACTTTTAAAAATCCTATGACATGGTCTACATTTAAAAATTATTTTCCTTGTACACATTTTAATAAGTGCATATCAACTAATACATATTGTCGTCAATATTGTTCTAAAACTGAAACTAGAGTAGAAGGTCCTTTTGAAGATGGTGAGTTTGCTGAAGAGCGTTCTAGGACTGATGCGAAAGATTTTGTAAAATTGGTTCAATTGGGTGCGTCTGATGATGAATTACTTGAAACTTATTCTAGTTTATATTTGAGAGAGTTTAACAAATTAGACAAGATTAGAAATAAATCTATTTTTAGTAAATTTAAAACCTTTTATAGAAATGTTGAAGTTACATACATATATGGTCCGTCTAGGTGCGGTAAATCTTCATTTATTGCTAAACGATTTGGTTATGGTAATTTTTATAATGTTGATTCTTACAAGTATGGACCATATGACAACTATGCTGGTGAAGATGTAATTGTTTTTGATGAGTATAATTCTCAAGTGGATATAACTCTATTTAATAAATTACTTGACGGTCATCCAGTACAACTTCCATGTCGTTTTGAAAATAAATGGGCATGTTATTCAAAAGTGTTTATTGTTAGCAATTTGAAAATTGATGAGCAGTATTCAAGTGAAAATATATCTAAAAATATTAGAGATGCTTTTCTTGCTAGAATACATAAAATTTTTAGATTTGATAGTTTTGGCAATATATTCGTTGAAAAAGATGTGGTTGACCATAAACAAATATCTATATCAGATGTTGGTACTTGTGATTTTTCTGATACGGTTTTAGAACCAGTTGATATAAAAGAATTAGACAATATTTTTTAGGTGATATATTTATGAGTAAAAATGAATTGAAAAGAGTTAAAAATAAATCTTCAGCTGTTGAAAATATGACTGCATTTAATTCTCCAATATTAAAGGTAGATAAGAGAGTTCAGCGAAAAAAAATTCAAGCTGAAATTGCTAGGTTGAATAATTTAATTCTTTATTCTAAATGTGATGCTGATGAACGCAATTATATAAAATTGATTATAGATAAACTTCAAAATGAGTTGGGTGTTTATAGGTAGTGTTATAACCACTAAAGTAATTATAAATTAAGGTTAGGTGAAATATGAATAAAAATGAAATAGCATTAAAGCCATCATACTGGGCATCGGTGTCTGGTGGTAAAGATAGTTTATATATGTTAAAATTAATTTTAAGTAATTTAGATAAATATCCACTAGATGGTGTAGTACATTTTGAATTGGATATAGATTATCCTTTTATTAAAAATGTTATAGATTATATGGAAAATGAATGTTCAAAGTTTGGAATTAAATTTGTAAGAATAAAACCACGAACCAACTGGGAAGATTTGTATAATAAATATAATTTTCCAACTCGAATAAACCGCTGGTGTAATTCCAAATATAAACTTGATTCAAAAAATCAATTGGTTGATTATATGAAGAGTTTGGGATATAGTACAACATTTTATATAGGTTATTGTAAAGATGAAGAAAATAGATATTCAAAAAGAATATTAAATGAAAGATACCCACTTGTTGAAGAAAACATCATTGAGAGTGATATTTTAAATTGGGCAAAAGAAGTACCTATCTTTAATGATTACTACAAATATAACAAAAGATGTGGCTGTATGTATTGTCCAATGAGTTCGTATTTGAACTTGGCATATTTGTATAAATATTATCCAAACAATTTTAATTATATGATAGACAAAATGCGAACCAGCGAAAAATTATTATCTGATAAACTAGGAAAACCATTTGCTGTTCGTAGTGCTAATACAAAATATAATGCCGATTATGTTGAGTACATAGTAAAAAATAAATGGATAAAAAGGTTAGGATAAAATATGTGTACATTTCCAAATTGTGATGATTGTGAAGAATATTGCGAATATGATGATATAGAAGTTGATTTATCTAATTATGAATGGTGTAGCCTTGCCAATTCTTATATGGATAATGAATATTGTAAAAATCTTAGATGTGAAAATTGCCGATATTATATTGATAGTTAATAGATAAAAAGAATATTAATAATTAATTGGAGTAAAGTTTATGTATTTTTCAGAAAGAGATTATAATTTAAAAGATAATAAAGAATTAGAAAATATAGATAAAAAATTCCCTATTGTGAGAAAACTATGTGATATTTTTGAATTGTTTTTTGATAGTTCTGAACGATTAAATATAATAGAATGTTGTGATGGTTATTTCTTTGAAACACTTTCACTTGAAGAATTAAAACAACTATCTCAATATTTTTTGGAAGTTATTAATTATATTGAAAATAAAAATAAAAAATAGACTATGCATGTTCGTAGTCTATTTTCAAAGATAATATGTCTTGTCAATTACAATTGTTAATGGTGTCAATTTTGGTGTCGATTTTTATTTTTTGGCTTTTTTAAGCTCTTATTTATATAACTTAAAATCCTGCGGTGTAACAACCGTACCAGTTCAAGTCTGGTCACCAGCACCAAAAGAGCAGTAATGCTCTTTTTTTTGTGACCAGACTTTAGGTTGTCGCTTACGCACAACCTAGTGTGCAAAGCACACGAACTGGTACATCCGTACCTGTATATCTCGTGAATAAACATAAAAAGTAATGAATGAGCAAACGTTTCACTCGATAACTTGATTGTATTCGGCGAATACAATCTGCGCCACGTCTGAGTCACCAGCACCAAAAGAGCAGTAATGCTCTTTTTTTGTGACCAGACTTTAGGTTGTTGCTTACGCACAACCTAGTGTGCAAAGCACACGAACTCAAACTATTTGTTGTATATGTAGTGGAAATGATTTCAATTTTTTTATAGTTTGAAAAAATGGTTGTTAAATGCAAATCAATTTGTTATACTTAGTTAGTAAAAGATAGATTAATCAAAATTTAGATTTGATTAAATAATTAAGATTTTGGAAAGGATTAAAATATGGATGAAAGAAAAGATTATTTGACATGGGATGAGTATTTTATGGCAATAGCAATTTTGTCTGCCAAACGTAGCAAAGACCCAAATACCCAAGTAGGGGCTTGTATTGTTTCCAAAGATAATAGGATTTTGTGTTGTGGATACAATGGTGCGCCAAATGGTTTTGATGACGACGCTTTCCCTTGGAAACGTGAAGGCAATCCGCTTAATACAAAGTATTTTTATGTTTGTCATGCCGAACTAAATGCAATCCTAAATTTTAGGGGTTCGAGAAAAGACTTGGAAGGCTCAAAAATTTATGTAGATTTATTTCCTTGCAATGAATGTGCAAAAGCAATTATTCAATCGGGGATTGCCGAAGTTATTTATCTTTCGGATAAATATGATGGCACTGATGGGAATATCGCTTCCAAAAAACTTTTTGACGAATGTGGTGTCAAGTATACAAAGTTTGAAAAGAAAGATATAAATATTAATATTGACCTTTGATAATTTTTTATTAACATAAAATATACTAATTACTTTAAATAAATAACCCCACCAAAAAGGTGGGGTTATTTATTTATGTTCAACCAATTCTAATTTAATATTTATGCAATTATTAATAGTGTATTCATTTAATTTGTTTTATATTTAAAACAATTCGTATAAAGTATTTGAAAGTACTATATAGATAAATTTTAGTGCATTTTTCTTAAATTTTCAACAATATATCAAATTGATAAGATTAAAAAATTTAGAAATACATATCTTTTTTAGACTTGGTTTAAAGTACTCTTTTTGTCAATAAGTATGACTTTTTATGCAAATAACCAAATAAATATGCAAATTAACCCATATTAACTGGCACAAAGTCTAATTTGTCATTAAGCAAAAAGTAAGCAACATCTTTGTAAACTTCGTCTTTGTTAATTTCATTTACAAGTTCATGTCTACAATCCAAATATGTTTTGAGAAAAACTTTTTTCTTGGCTTTGCCATAAGTGAAGAATAGTTTGACCATTCCGTTTTTTCCGCCAACTGGGTCGTCAGTTCCGGCTATAAGTAGTATTGGAAGATAGTAGGGAATGTTTTGAAGATTTTTGTAATTGTGTCTTGCGTTTTTGAAAAACGACCAATAAAAGTTGTTTGGGAAAACTTTTCCGCAAAGTTCATCATTGTTATATGTATCCCAATCTTTTTCATCACGAGATAGCCAGTTTCCGTTTTTGTACTTCTTGCCATATTTTTTGAGTGACATGCTTTCAATTAGTTTGGCATTTGCTTTTTTGCCTTTGAAAAATCTACAAAGTTTAGCCATGTGATAACCCGCTCTAAACTGCATAGAGTTTGTATAAGTTGAACCACAAATAACTATGTTTTTGATTTTGAAACCATTTTCAACCATATATCTTTGTGAAATCATTGAACCGAAAGAATGTCCAAAAATTGATACTGGTAGTTTGTATTTTTTGGTTAGATAATCTGTAATGATTATTTGGTCTTGAACAATCTCCATGAAAATATCTCCGTCAGAGTATCCAAAAGGAAGATTGTTAATAATTGCTGTTTGTCCATGACCCCTTAGGTCTGATGCAAAAACAATAAGACCTTGAGTATTTAAGTATTTTGCAAAATCATCATATCTCTTGGCATGCTCTTGCATCCCATGAATTATTTGTACTACACCTTTGGGATTTTCGACATTATCCCAGATATATCCGACCAATTGAAAATCTTGATAGCCTTTGATTTTAACCGTTTTCATATTATTCTCCTATTGTTTGTTTAACTGCTTTGTGCCAGTTGTCTATAAGTTCTAGTCTTACTTTGTTGTTCATCTTGTTAGTGTAAACCTTGCTAGTTTCGATTAACTTTTTGATTTCGTTAATATTTTTATATACACCAAGTGACAATCCTGCCATATATATTGTGCCTAGGGCAGTACATTCAGATGAGCCAGATTTAATAACTTTTTTACCAAGTATGTCTGCCTGGAATTGCATCAAAAATTCGTTTCGACTAACTCCGCCATCTACTCTTAGTTCTTTGACAGAAAGTCCGTTTTCTTCCATATATTTAATGATGTCATAAGTGTTGTATGCCATACTTTCAAGACCGGCACGAATAATGTGGTTTTTGTTTGTTCCACGAGTAAGTCCAACGATTGCTCCCTTGGCATAAGTCTTCCAATAAGGCGCGCCCATTCCAGTAAATGCTGGTACAAAATATACACCATTTGTGTCTTGCAAATTTGAACTTATTTCGCTTGATGTTTTGTTGCTTTCGAGAATTTGCAAGTCGTCTATCATCCAGTTTACAACAGTTCCCGCATTAAATATGCTTCCTTCCAAGGCATAAGTGGTTTTGTCTCCAATCGTCCAAGCAATAGTGGATAGCATATTTTTGCTATGAATTGGAGTGCTTCCTGTATTGCTTAGAATAAAACATCCCGTTCCGTAAGTTGCCTTAGCAAGTCCCATATCAAAACAACCTTGACCAAAAAGCGATGATTGTTGGTCGCCAAGTATTGAACCTACTGGAATATCTCCAATCTTGGTGTGGGCGATTCCTAACTCATGACCATTGGAAATAACTTCTGGCAATATACTCTTTGGAATTCCAAATTTTTTGAGAAGTTTGTCATCCCAAGTTAGGGTGTTTATATTAAATAACATTGTTCTACTTGCATTGGTAGTATCTGTTATAAACTTTTCTCCCTTGGTCAATTTGTACATAAGAAAACTATCTATAGTTCCAATGCACAAATTATCTTGTTCGTAGAGTTTTTTAACTTTGGAGTTATTTTCAAGCAACCACTTAATCTTAGAAGCGGAAAAATAAGCATCAACAATAAGTCCGGTAGTTTTTTTGATATATCTTTTGAGACTGGGTTTCAAACTTTCACAATATGTACTAGTTCGTCTGCATTGCCACACAATCGAAGGATAAATCGCTTCGCCAGTTTTTTTGTCCCAAGCAACAACACTCTCTCTTTGATTAGTAATTCCAATTCCTACAATTTCATCATGTTTAATTTGTGCTTCTTTGATAGCTTTGTTTAATGTTCTTTCCATGACTTCCCAAATTTCATTGGCATCGTGTTCAACCCAGCCCGGCTTTGGAAAATATTGTTTGAATTTTTCGTTAACAATATTTGTAATCTTGCATTCTTTGGTGTCATAAATTAATGTTCTTGCACTTGTTGTGCCTTCGTCGAGTCCAATTATGTATCTTTTCATCAAAATTTTTCTCCCGTTAATTTAATTTGGCAAAATAATAAAATATTATTTTGTTGTATCATCAATTTTATTTTAGCAAAATAATTAATTCTATGCAATTTAATTAATAATATTTGACATAATAAAATAAATTATGTACCATAAAAATGAAAGCGAATTTGAATAAATTGAAATGATGGAAGGATTTAAATATGATTTATGATGTAGCAATTTTGGGTGGTGGAGTTGTTGGATGTGCAATCCTAAACAAACTCACAAGGATTAACAAAAACTGTGTATTAATTGAGAAAAATAGCGATGTTTCAACCGAAACTAGCAAGGCAAACTCCGGAATAGTTCATGCTGGATTTGACGCAAAACCCGGCTCAAAAAAGGCGATTTTGAATGTTAGGGGATCTCGTCTTATGCCAAAACTATGTCAAGAACTCCAAGTAGAACTTGTAAATAATGGTGCATTAGTAATTGGAAACGATATAAAAGTTGTCGAAGAATTATATAATCGTGGAGTGCAAAACGGGGTTGATGGCTTGGAAATTTTGGATAGACAAAAACTTCTCAAACTATTGCCTACGATTACAGAAAACATCACATGCGGACTTCTTGCCAAGACTTCTTCGATTATATCTCCTTACAAGCTAACAATCGCCTTAGCTGAAGAAGCGGTTTTGAATGGTGCGACAATAATATTTAATTTTGAAACAAGTAAATTCAAGAAAGTAGATGATTACTACGAATTGAGTGATGGAAAAACTCAAATACTAGCAAAAAAGATTGTCCTTGCTTGTGGTGGGGAGCATAATGAGATTGCCAAAGTATTGAAGACCCAAACTTATGATATTAAATATAGACGTGGTGAATATTATCTACTTGACAAAAATTCAGTTGATTTGGGTGGCTATACAATATTCCCACTCCCAACAAAGGAAAGCAAGGGTGTACTTGTTTCTCCTACTGTTCATGGAAATGTTATAGTTGGGCCTACTAGTATACTTAGTGATAATAACCTTACTGTCACAACCGAAGAAGGTTTGTCGGATATTGCATCCAAGGCAAGTTCAATGCTTACAAATGTTAATTTGAAAAAGAATATTAGAGTATTCTCGGGTGTTAGAACTCTTGTAGGTGATGATTTTGTTATCGAAAAAGATAGTATTAATCCCGACGTTATTAATGTTACGGGTATATGCTCTCCGGGACTTTCGGCTAGCCCCGCTATAGCTGAAGAAGTAGTTAAATTACTAGGCTTTGACTTGATTGAAACCAAGAAAATGATAAGACGGAAAGAGTGTCCAAAAATTGCAAATATGTCTCAGAGTGAATTAAACGAACTTATAAATAAGGATAAGAATTTTGGAAAAATAGTTTGTCGTTGTGAAATGGTTAGTATGGCGGAAATTATTGATGCTGTCAATTCACCGCTCAAACCTATATCCTTGGATGGAATTAAGAGACGTACTAGAGCGGGAATGGGAAGATGTCAAGGTGGTTTTTGCTTTATGAAAGTAATGGAGATTATTGCAAAAGAACGAAACCTAAGTATAGATGAAGTAACCAAAGAAAATTCAAATAGTAGAATAATTGTGGGGAATATCAAGTAATGAAGAATTATGATGTTGTAATTATTGGTGGTGGCCCAGCTGGAATGGGTGCGGGAATTGAGTGTGTAAAAACTGGTGCAAAAACACTTATTATAGAGCGAGATAATAGACTTGGCGGAATACTAAATCAATGTATTCACAATGGTTTTGGTTTGCATTATTTCAAGGAAGAATTAACTGGACCTGAATACGCACATAGATTTGAAGAAATATTAAAAGATACAAATGTTGATGTATCCCTTAATACTTTTGTTACAAAAATTGAAGGGGAAAATGTTTCAATTGTCAGTCCAAATGGTGCGGAAGTTCTTAGTCCAAAAGCGATTGTTTTGGCGATGGGATGTAGAGAAAAAACCGCCGGAAATATAAGACTCAAAGGAACTCGTCCGACCGGGATTATGACTGCTGGGCAAGTCCAAAAACTTGTTAACTTTCATGGAAAACTACCGGGCAAAAAAGTTGTTATTTTAGGCTCGGGAGATATTGGTCTTATTATGGCAAGAAGACTTACTTTGGCGGGTGCTAAGGTGGAGATGGTCTTGGAAATAATGTCTTCGTCAAGCGGACTTCCAAGAAATATTAGACAATGCTTAGACGATTTTGATATTCCAATTCATTATAGCACGACAATAACCGAAGTAATTGGCAAAGACAGAGTTGAAGGCATAAAATATGCCAAGGTTGATGAAAAATTACAAGCAATTCCAAGTACCGAAAAATATCTTGATTGTGATTTGGTTATACTATCTGTTGGACTTACTCCCGAAAATGATATTGTATCAAATCTCAAAATTAATCCTATGACAAATGGATTTGTTGTAAATGAATTTAGAGAATGTTCGGACGGAATATTTGCTTGCGGAAATGTATTGCAAGTTCATGATTTGGTAGATAATGTAACAGCCGAAAGTATGCTTGCTGGCAAGAATGCTGGTCTATATGCTCTAGGCAAACTAAATAGAACAAAAGAGCATGTAATTCAAGCGGGTGATGGAATTCGCTACACTGTGCCTAGTTCATACTTTGAAAACGATGACCAAGTTGAAGTCTTCTTTAGGGTAACCAAAAAAATTAGAAATGCTGAAATAGTTGTAACTCAAGATAACGTCGAAACTCAAAAACAATTTGCAATCGCTCTAACTCCGGGCGAGATGAGTAGCATAAAAGTAAATAAAAAAGACTTAAATCAAGATATAACTATTAGTGTTAGGGAGAAAAAATGAAATTAATTTGTATTAAATGTCCTAGGGGCTGTGAAATAACTGTTGAAGGCGATAGTATTACTGGCAATGCTTGTCCTAGGGGACTTGAATATGCCAAAGAAGAAATGGTTTGTCCTATGCGAACTGTGACTTATCTAGCAAAATCTAGTTATGGGATAGTCCCTGTAAAAACAGATAGAGATGTTCCCAAGGCAGATATTTCAAGAGTGGTTGATGAAATTTCCAAACTACAACTTGGCAAAGTTCAGATTGGAGATATTGTTATCAAAAATATTCTTGGGCTAGATGCTAATGTTGTTGTAACCGGCGAGCCTTATCAAGAATAATTATTCATAAATTAATATTAAAATTGCATGTAATAATTTTCAAAATGTATAATATTTATTTTGTTATACAAATAATTATGCAAAAAAATTTTGTTTGTAATTATAATAATTTGTACTTTTTTGTAAACTCAATTTCAAACACAAAAAATCCCAAAAAATACTTGAGATTTTTCATAAAAATTTTTAATCTTAATAAAATAATTAAAACCCTTTTGCATATAATATGACAAAGGGGTTTTTATGTGGGAAATAACATTGCTTGGCAAACCTAGTGATATTGTATATTTTTTGGAATTGAAAAATTTAGTAAAGAAAATATTTGGTAGTAGTGCACTTGTTGTAATAACCTTTGAAAAAGACTTGGTTCTAAGCCTTGCTGTTTTGGATAAAAATCATATTAAACGTGCCAAAAAACTTGTAATGCAAACGATTATTAAAATCGTAAAAATTGAATATATGCAACAAAATCTCAAAATATTTTGTAATGACAAAAGTCTCAATTCTTTTTTGCTATCTAATATTATTACTTTAGATTTAAGTGACGAAGTTATCTATGCTATGCAAAAGACAAAACTTACAAAAATTGTTAATATTAGGTCGTTTGTACAGTTTAGATTACATAATGTTATTGAACTATGGGATAGGGAAGTTAGATATTATAACTTGAATTTTGGCGGTGATGACGAAAGCAAATATTTGAGTCTTCTTAAATTTATTGCAAACAATAATACTTGCAAATCAGATATTATGTATCTTGAAATTGCCAAAAACGAAATGCTTCTGCTAGATAAAAAACGAAAGAAACTCAAAAGTTTAAATCTTTATGACGAAGTGGGAATTATTGCAAGTCTTGTTATGTTTGCACCCAAACGTCTTATTATAAATTGTACAAATTCTCTATCTAACAAAGTCTCAAATCTTATTTCTTACATATTTGAAGATAGAGTCAGTGTTTTGTTATAATTATACAAAAAATCTTGCATGAATAACTATTCTACAAGGCAAATAAATATACAAAAAATATTTCATGTGTCGTGAGTAAATAATAATTGAAAGTAAAATTAGTGTTCATACATTATTCAAATAAAATATAGAACTTGAATTTAAATTTTTTGAATTGCAATCTGAAATTACAAACAAAATTCTTAAAATGGATTACAAAAATTGATATTATACTTGACAAATCAAAAACTTGGGTATAAAATACGAGTATCATTATGAGAAAAGACAAGTAGGTGTTTGATAGTTTTTTACAGAGAGTGGGGATTGATGAGAACCCCGCAAAAACGCAAATATTCGAAACCACTTTTTGAGTGAAAGCACATTCAAAGTCTTGGTGCTAAATAAGTTTAAGACCAAAGTGGGTATTTAGCCAAATAAGGTGGAACCACGGGTTTTCCCGTCCTTATGTAAATAATTTGTACATATAGGATGGTATTTGTATAGAATTTTCGTCCTTTGTGTACATTCACAAGGATTTTTTTATTTTAAATAAGGAGAAAAAACATGAGCGAAAAAGATGAAAAACAACAAATGTATAGACATAGTATGAGTCACGTTCTTGCAAAGGCAATCAAAGAACTATATGGCAAAGAAAATGTCAAACTAGCAATAGGACCAGCAATTGACAATGGCTTCTATTACGACTTTGATATAAACAAATCTATCACAGACGAAGATTTTGCAAATATCGAAGCAAAAATGAAAGAAATAATTGAGAGAAACGAAGATTTCGAAAGACAAGAAGTTTCCAAAGAAACAGCTCTTGAAATGTTCAAAGATGAACCATACAAGACTGAACTTATTCAAGACCTTCCCGAAAACGAAACTATTTCTGTGTACTATACTGGCAAGGACTTTGTAGATTTGTGTAGGGGTCCACACGTTGAAAATTCCAAATTTTTGCGTGGATTTGCTTACAAAATTCATAGAGTTAGTGGTGCATACTGGAAAGGTAGCGAAAAAAATAAAATGCTTCAAAGAGTGTATGTATATGGCTTCCTAGACAAAGCAGATTTGAAAGCATATATCAATCAAATGGAAGAAGCTTTGAAAAGAGACCACAATAAACTCGGTAGGGATTTGGGATACTTTACAACAGTAGACTATATCGGTCAAGGTCTTCCTATAATGCTTCCAAAGGGTGCAAGAGTTATTCAGTTACTCCAAAGATTTGTAGAAGACGAAGAACAAAAAAGGGGCTGGCTACTTACTAAAACTCCATTTATGGCAAAGAGCGATTTGTATAAAATCTCGGGTCACTGGGATCATTACAAAGAAAATATGTTTATTTTAGGTGATGAAAACAAGGACAAGGAAGTATTTGCTTTACGTCCAATGACTTGTCCTTTCCAATATCAAGCATATCTAAACGAACCTAGGTCTTACAAAGATTTGCCTTTGAGATATAATGAAACTTCTACACTTTTTAGAAATGAATCAAGTGGAGAAATGCATGGTCTTATTCGTGTAAGACAATTTACAATTTCAGAAGGACATTTGATGTGTACTCCTGACCAATTGGAACAAGAATTTAGAAGTTGCCTAGAACTAGCAATATTCTTTTTGAAAACATTAGGGCTATATGAAGACGCTTCATATAGATTTTCTCAATGGGATCCAAATAATAGAGAGAAATATATTGGAACAAAAGAACAATGGGATGAAGCACAAGGAATTATGGGTAAAATTCTTGACCACCTTAATATTCCTTATGAAATTGGAATTGGCGAAGCTGCATTCTATGGACCAAAACTTGACATTCAATTAAAGAATGTTTGGGGTAAGGAAGATACTGCTATAACTATTCAAATAGACCAAATGCTTGCCGAAAAATTTGGCATGGAATACACCGACAAAGATGGTTCTAAAAAAATCCCATATATTATCCATAGAACTAGTCTTGGATGTTATGAAAGAACACTTGCATATCTTATTGAAAAATTTGCAGGTGCATTCCCAACTTGGCTATCTCCTGTACAAGTTAAAATACTTAATATTGCTGATGCACATTTAGACTATGCAAAATCTGTCAAAGAAAAACTAGAAGCGGTTGGAATTAGATGCGAACTAGATGATAGAAACGAAAAAATCGGCAAAAAAATTAGAGAAGCCCAACTTGAAAAAGTTCCATATAGTCTAATTGTTGGTGACAACGAAATGAAAGATGGCACTGTTTCTGTAAGAAAACGTAAAGTTGGTGATACAGGTGCTGTTTCACTTGATGAATTTATCAAAAATATTTTGGTTGAAATCAGTACTAAGGCTTTGGACTAATACTAATTTAACGAGTAAAATAAAACTAAAAACATTAAGGTTTCTAAGTAATTTTTAGAAATCTTTTTGTTTTACAAATTAATATATATTTTGGCAAAATCCATTATTCAATATTATATATTTATTATATTAAATATTATTCTAATAGAAATTTTTTTTGAAAAATTTGGAATTTTTAGTTGTGCTAAATACTTTTAATATGTATAATGGAATGAGTATGAAAAGGCGGGTAAGTTATGTTATCTACAATTAAAAGTTATGGTCTAAATGGAATTGAAGGTTATCTAATTAAATGTGAAGTAGATATAAATGCTGGACTTCCCGGTTATGATATAGTGGGACTTGTTAGTACTGCTATTAAGGAAAGCAAAGAAAGAGTTAAGTCCGCAATCAAAAATAGTTGTCTTAATTATCCTATTGTCAAAATTACAGTCAACTTAGCTCCTGCTGACACCAAAAAAGACGGACCAGTTTATGATTTGCCAATTGCAATTGGAATACTAACCGCTTCCGACCAAGTCAAAGTTGAAGCAACAAAAGATTTTATTATGTTTGGCGAACTTGGTCTTGATGGCGGAGTTAGAAAGATAAATGGTGTTTTGCCACTCTTAATATCTGCTAGACTTGATGGCTTTAACAAAGTAATTCTTCCAAAAGAAAATTGTGCCGAAGCGAGTTTTATTGAAGGCATGGAAATTTATGGGGTTGAATCTTTAAAACAAACTGTCGATTTTTTAAATGGCGAAATTCAAATAGAACCAACCAAGCATAGCGACTTTGAAGATATGAAGAAAAAGAAGAAAAAGTCATTAGACTTTAAGTATGTTAGGGGTCAAGCACAAGCGAAACGTGCTTTGGAAATTGCCGCTGCGGGTGGACATAATGTACTTATGATTGGTCCACCTGGAAGTGGAAAGACAATGCTTGCAAAGTGTTTTCCTAGTATCCTTCCCGAACTTACTTTTGAAGAAGCCTTGGAAGTAACCAAAATTCACTCAATTGCGGGTGTACTAGATAGTAAGGAAGGAATTGTAGTTAATCGTCCAATTAGGTCACCACATCATACATCAACTATGCTTGCATTGACCGGTGGCGGAAGACTTGCTAAGCCGGGTGAAATTAGTCTTGCACATACGGGTGTACTTTTCTTAGACGAAATGCCTGAATATAATAGAAATAGTTTGGAGACATTGCGTCAGCCATTGGAAGACGGAGTAATAACTATTTCAAGAGTAGAAAATACAGTTGAGTATCCAGCAAACTTTACATTAATTGCTAGTATGAATCCATGTCCATGTGGAAACTATGGCTCTAAGGACAAAGAATGTAAATGTACCCCACAAGCCATAAGAAAATATCTAAACAAACTTAGTGGACCACTAATGGATAGAATAGATATGCACATTGAAGTAGATAGTGTGTCTTATGACGAATTACGTAGCGAAGAACTCGAAGAATCTAGTGCTAGTATCAAAGAAAGAGTTGATAAGGCTAGGAATTTACAACTAAATAGATACAAAGATACTGGGATTTATTCTAATGCAAAGATGAGTGACCAAATGGTCAAGAAATATTGCAAAATTAGTTATGAGAGTGAACACTTGCTAAGATATGCCTTTGAAAAACTAAATCTTAGCGCTAGAGCATATAATAGAATTTTGAAGGTTGCAAGAACAATTGCCGATTTGGAAGGCAGTGAAGATATAAAAGACGAACATATAATGGAAGCCATATCTTATAGAACTATGGACAATAAATATTGGGGTTAATATGTATACTAACGAAGAAAAAATTATAATGTGGCTTACATCATTTGATTTCATGACGTACAAGAAAGCCAAAACTCTAATAGAGAGTATAGACAATTTGGAAGATATGTTTGATAATATGTCTATGTACAAAAGTACACTTGACAAGATATTTGATAAAAACGAATTAGAAGAATTGCTTTCAAATAAAAATCTTGTTTATATTGATAGATGTATAGATAATTATGAAAAACTAGGAATCAAAGTTGTAACTATTAAAAGCGAAGATTATTCGGACTTGCTCAAAGAAATCCCAAGTTATCCAATTTTGCTATATTGCATGGGAGACACAAAACTTCTAAATAGTATTTGTCTTGGTGTTGTTGGGTCTAGGCGTGCAACAAAGTACGGAACTACTTGTGGTTCTCAAATTGTCAAAGATGTTGCAATTAATAACATCACTATAGTTAGTGGACTAGCCGAAGGCATAGATACTATGGCACACAAAGCATGTTTAGATGTTCATGGAAAGACAATAGCAGTTTTGGGTGGCGGACTTTTGAATATATTTCCGTCTTCAAACAAAGTCCTTGCCAAAAATATTTTGGAAAGTGGTGGACTTATAATCTCCGAGTACAAACCAAATGAGCCTTGTATTGCTTATCACTTTCCAGTCCGTAATAGAATTATAGCCGGTCTTAGCAAAGGTGTATTTGTTGTCGAAGCAACCGAAAAGAGCGGAAGCATGCACACCAAAAACTTTGCCCTAGATTTTAATCGTGAAGTTTTTGCAATGCCAGCAAGAATAAACGATATATATTCTGACGGATGTAACAAAATTATTCGAAATGGTCAAGCACGTATGGTTCTTGGCTCTGGAGATATTATTGAGTTCTATGGAAAAACATACTCAAAGCCAAAAGAAGAAAAAATGGCACAGATGTCTATGGACGAACAATTAATCTATGACAAACTCAAAGGACAAGAACTACACTTTGATGAAATTGCAAGTCTTACTAAACTTGAAACCAAAGTTTTGCTTACTTTGCTTACACGTATGGAACTCAAAGGAATTGTAAACAAATTGCCAGGTAATTATTATAATATTAATTTGAAAAACTAAATTACTTAAACTTTTATTATAGGAGAATTATGAAACTAGTAATTATTGAAGGTGTCGGCAAAAAGGACACAATCAAAAAATATTTAGGGAGTGACTACGAAGTAGTTGCAACCAAAGGACACGTTAGAGACCTTCCACAAAAAACAATGGGTGTTAATACAAAGAATAATTTTGAAATGCAATACACAATAATGCCCGACAAACAAGATATTGTCAAAATGCTCAAAGAAAAGAGTGCCAAGGCTGACAAAATCTATCTTGCGACCGACCCGGATAGGGAAGGAGAAGCAATTAGTTGGCACTTGTGTAATATTTTGGGACTAAATCCAAGCGACCCAATTAGAATTGAGTTTAACGAAATTACAAAAAATGCAATAAACAAAGGTCTTGAGCATCCAAGAGCAATTAATCTAAATCTTGTCAATGCTCAACAAACAAGAAGAGTTATAGATAGACTTGTAGGTTATAGGGTTTCACCAAAGGCTTGCAAGGCAATACAGCCAAATCTATCTGCCGGAAGAGTTCAAAGTGTTGCACTTAGACTGGTTGTAGACAGAGAAAACGAAATAAGAAACTTCGTTCCACAAGAATACTGGTCGGTTGTTGCTAATCTCAAAAAAGATAGTAGCGATGTATTTAAGGCAAGTCTAGTCAAATTCAAAAACAAAAAAATTGTTCCAGCCAAAAAAGAAGAAGTCGATGAGATTTTGGAAAAACTAAAGACTGGTGAGTACAAAGTTAAGAGTGTCAAAAAATCTTTATCCAAAGTTCATCCATCAGCACCATTTACAACCAGTACAATGCAACAAGATGCACTTAATAAGATTGGATTATCTCTTAAAAAAGTTACATCATGCGCTCAGCAATTATACGAAGGTGTCGAGATTGGAAGCGAAGGCAAAGTGGCTTTGATTACTTATATAAGAACAGATAGTGTCAGAGTAGCACCCGAAGCACAAAAAATGGCAAAAGATTATTTGCTTGAACACTTTGGCAAAGAATACGTTCCAGACAAGCCAAATGAATACAAAGTTAAATCTTCCGCTCAAGATGCCCACGAAGCAATCAGACCTATTTCGCTAGATAGGACTCCTGAGTCTGTCAAAGAATTTTTAAGCCCAGAAAATTACAAACTATACAAACTAATCTACAACAAGTTCTTGGCTAGCCAAATGACCGAAGCAACTTTTAATTCAGTCAATGTTGAAATAGATAATTCCGATTATATTTTCAAAAGCAGTGGAAAAACTCCAGTATTTGACGGATTTATGAAGATTTATAATACAGCCAAAAAGGAAAAGGCACAAGAAAGCGACGAAGACGAAAGCGAAAATGCAAAACTTCCTGAACTAAACGAAGGTGATTTGCTTACTTTTGTAGATATGAAGACCACTCAAAAATTTACAAAACCAGCTCCAAGATACACCGAAGCATCGCTTGTTAAGGAAATGGAAGAAAAAGGAATTGGCAGACCAGCGACTTATACTCCAACAATTACTTTGCTTTCTAGTCGAAAATATGTCGAAAAAGACGGAAAGTATCTCAAACCTACCGAACTCGGCGAAAAGTTGATTGAGTTTTTGCTCAAAGGATATGAAGGGTTGTTTAATGTTAACTTTACTGCTGATATGGAAACAAAACTCGATGAAATCGCTAACAACGGACTGGATTATTTGTCCGTAATGAAAAAGTTTAATGATTATCTTGAAAAACTCATTGGTCAACCAACCGAGCCTGAACACACTGGCATTATGTGTGAAAAGTGTGGTCATGAGATGGTCAAAAGAGTTAGCAAGTATGGTGAATTTTTGGCTTGTAGCAACTATCCACAATGCAAGAATATCCACAATATTGTCAAAGTCTGTGGTGTTTGCCCAAAGTGTGGCGGAGATGTTATTGAGAGAAAATCCAAAAACGGAAAAATCTTTTATGGGTGCAACAACTATCCAAAGTGTGACTTTATCTCTTGGGAAATTCCTGTTGAGAAAAAATGTCCTAAATGTGGAAGTTATATGACCCAAAAAGAAATTTATGGCAAACTTAGAATTAAATGTATCAATGAAAATTGTGATTATAGCGAAACTATAAAGAAAGAAAACAAAGATGAAAAAGATAGTTAAAATTATTGGTGGTGGGCTGGCAGGATGTGAATGTGCTTATCAATTAGCAAAAAGGGGAATTGAAGTTAAACTTTATGATATGAAACCCAAATTCACTCCCGCTCATCACAATCCAAACTTGGCAGAATTAGTGTGTTCTAACTCACTCAAATCTGATGATATTCTAACCGCCGGCGGACTTCTCAAACAAGAAATGCGAGAACTAGATAGTCTTCTTATTAAGATTGCGGATAAATGTCGAGTTCCAGCGGGTTCAAGCCTTTCTGTTGATAGAGAAAAGTTTGCTTTGCTTGTAACTGAGTATCTTGAAAATATGCAAAATATACAAATAATTAGAGAAGAAGTCACAAATATTGATGTAGACGAACCTACAATTATAGCAAGTGGTCCACTTACATCAGATAGTTTGAGTGAGAGTATTCAAAAATTAGTTGGGAGTGAAAAATTGTATTTTTTTGATGCAATTGCTCCAATTGTTAGTTTTGAGTCAATTAACTTTGACAAGGCGTATTTCAAAGATAGATATGACAAGGGTTCTGGCGATTATATCAATTGTCCTTTTGAAAAAGATGAATATCTGAGATTTTATAACGAACTGATTGGTGGTGAAGTTGTAAATCTTAAGGATTTTGAGAAAAACAAAGTTTATGAAGGCTGTATGCCAATTGAAGTGCTTGCCAAAAGGGGTGAAGATGCAATAAGGTTTGGACCACTCAAACCAGTTGGTCTCAAAGACCCAAAAACCGGAAGAACTCCATATGCTGTAGTGCAACTTAGAAAAGAGACTTTTGGAAATGAATACTTCAATATTGTAGGTTTTCAAACAAACTTAACATATCCAGAACAAAAACGTATTTTTAGATTAATTCC
This sequence comes from uncultured Clostridia bacterium, assembly GCA_934754475.1. Taxonomy (GTDB): domain Bacteria; phylum Bacillota; class Clostridia; order Christensenellales; family UBA1242; genus UBA11490. Next base: position 339,096 of record CAKVHV010000001.1, read on the forward strand.
GGGACTTGAAAATGCCGAATTTCTAAGGCTTGGAACAATGCACAAAAATACATATATTAATTCGCCAAACACACTAAGTGAGAATTATCAGATGAAAAAGTTTCCAAACATATTCTTTGCTGGTCAAATAACCGGTGTTGAAGGATATATTGAGAGTATTTCAAGCGGGCTAGTCGCTGGAATTAATATGTATAGATATTTGAATGATTTGGATATGATTGAATTTGATAAACACACCATAATTGGTGCTTTGTCTAAATACATTGCATACAAAGTTGGTTCGTTTGAACCTATGAGTGCAAATCTTGGACTAATTAACTATGGTGAAATAAATATTCGTGACAAAAAACAAAAAAATACATATCTCAAAGATTTGTCTTTGCAGAAAATAAATGAAATTAAGGAGAAAATTTAATGGAACTAAGGGGAACAACTATTATAGGTGTTAAGAAAGATGGAAGAACCGTTATAGCAGGTGATGGACAAGCAACACTTGGCGAACATGTTATAATGAAAAATAATTCAAAAAAAGTTCGTAGAATTTATCATGACAAAGTTGTTATTGGATTTGCAGGCTCAGTTGCAGATGCTTTTGCTTTGGAAGCTAGATTTGAAGAACTTTTGCAAAAGTTTAGTGGAAACTTGCTCAGAAGCGCAGTTGAAGTAGCACTCGGATTTAGAGATGACAAGTATCCAAGAAAACTCGATGCTCAAATGATTGTAGCAGACAAAGATACAATGCTTATTGTATCCGGTGGTGGCGAAGTTATTGAGCCAGAAAGCAATGTCTGTTCAATAGGTTCGGGTAGTCTATATGCTATGGCTAGTGCTAGAGCACTTATGGAAAACACCGACCTTGATGCTATGGAAATCGCTAAGAAAAGTATGAAAATTGCAAGTGATATGTGTGTTTATACAAACGACCACTTGACAATTGAGGAGGTATAACATGGATTTGTCACCAAAACAAATAGTCAATGAATTAGATAAATACATTATTGGTCAAGCAGATGCCAAAAAGGCAGTTGCAATTGCACTTAGAAATAGATATCGTCGTAGCAAACTAAGCAAGGAAATGCGTGACGAAATCACTCCAAAGAATATTATAATGCAAGGACCAACTGGTGTCGGCAAAACTGAAATTGCTAGAAGACTATCCAAACTTGTCAAAGCGCCTTTTATCAAGGTTGAAGCCACAAAATTTACCGAAGTAGGTTATGTAGGTAGAGATTGTGAATCTATGATAAGAGACTTGGTTGAATGTTCTGTTAGACTAGTCAAGGAAGAAAAAGTTAACGAAGTTAAGTCAAAAGCCAAAGTTGTAGTTGAAGCCAAAATTTTGGATGCCTTAATTCCAACAAAGAAAGAACAATATCCAGATATGGACGAAAAGGCTTTGAGAGAACATCTTTTGGAAGAATTGCAATGTGGCAAACTTGACAACGAAGTTATTGAGATTATGATAGCCGAACAAGCCAAACCAATTGGAATTATGCCGGGCATGGGTCCAGATATGGATTTGGGAAATGTTTTGGGTAGTATTTTCCCAGCCCAAAAGAAAAAGAAAAAAATGACTGTTGCCAAGGCATATGAAAATCTTATTGCCGAAGAAAGCGACAAACTAATTGATGACGATAGTGTTAATTCCGAAGCAATTCGTCGTGCTGAACAAGACGGAATAATCTTTATTGATGAAATTGACAAAATCGCTGGAAAAGGGTCTTCAAATCGTGGACCTGATGTAAGTAGAGAAGGTGTTCAAAGAGATATTTTGCCACTTGTTGAAGGCTCTACAGTTACAACCAAGTATGGAACTATCAAGACCGATTATATTTTGTTTATTGCGGCAGGTGCTTTTCATATTAGTCGTGTTGAAGATTTAATACCTGAATTTCAAGGAAGATTTCCAATTAAAGTTGAACTCAACAATCTAAACAAAGACGACTTCTACAATATCTTAACTCAACCAAAAAATGCTCTAACATTGCAATATCAAGAAATGCTTAGAGTAGATAATATCAACTTGACATTCACCGAAGATGCTCTCAAACAAGTTGCTTTCTTGGCTGAAAAGGAAAATGAAACAAGCGAAAACTTGGGTGCTAGAAGACTTCATAATATTATGGAAAAACTACTTGAAGATATTTCGTTTAATGCAAATGGTGAACATCAACTAATAGATATTACAATCGACAAAGAATATGTTGACAAGACTTTTGCTGAAACAACCAAAAAATACGATTTGACTAAATATATAATTTAGTAAAAATTTATGATTTAAACTTGCTTTTGACAATTGTTAGAAGCAAACAAAGATGCTATGGAAAAAATTGAATTTGAAAAAGAAAAAGAGTATCTAGCAGATACTATTAAGCTCGTAAACAAAAAACTCAAATATTATTTGAATTATGAGCAGAAAGTAGATAATATGCTAGATACTTCAAATAATGAGTATTTGGAATACTTAAGAAATAACGCAAACAAAATTAATGATAATGATTTTGTTGAAATTATGAATATGCAATCTCGTCTTGACGATTTGCAATCGGATACGATTGATATTAATAATTCTATTGAAGTTTGTCACAAAATGCAGAACAAACCTTATTTTGCAAGCATTGTTATCAAAGATAGAGACGAACTTAATCCCGAAAAGTATTATATTGGAATTCATTCTTTGGAAAGTTCCCAAAAGAATTATAGAGTTATTGATTGGCGTTCTCCAATTGCAAGCATTTTTTATGACGTTGAGCATGGAAAGTGTCAAATCAGAACCAATAGTTCAATTCTCAATTGTTTCTTGGATAAAAAAAGACAATTTGGAATTGAAAAGGGCGAACTCAAATACTATATTGATAGCGATATTAATATCGAAGATGATTTGCTCAAAATTGCACTTGCTGGAAATACAAGCAATCAAATGAAGTCCATAGTTGAAACTATCCAAAAAGAACAAAATAGTGTTATTCGTGGGGATGAGTACAAAAATTTGGTAGTTCAAGGTGTAGCGGGTTCGGGGAAAACTGCGATTGCTATCCATAGAATTGCTTATCTTATGTACAAAATGAAAGGCAAAATTTCGTCCAAAAATATTAACTTTTTGTCTCCGAATAATGCTTTTTCATCTTATATATCTTCCGTTTTGCCAGACCTTGCCGAACAAGATATTGACAAAGTCCAACTAGACGATTTGGCAAGAATTAATCTAAAAAATCATTGCATTGTCGAAAAAAAATTTGAACAAATCGAAAGATTAATTTTGTCTCAAGATTTAAGAGAATACAATCTTAAGACTAGTTACGAATTTTTGTTAGACATGATTAAGTTTGCAAACGAAAATTATATAGACAATTTTGATATAGAAGACTTTGAAGTAAACAAAACATTAATTGATAGCAAAAAAGTCAAAGAACTCTTCTTTGGAAGATACAAAGATAGAGACTTGTTTACAAGACTTAAATGGATTACGGATAATATTTTTGATTTGTATTTTTACAAAGTCAAAAGTGTAGATAGAATACTCAAATATAAGCAATTTATATTTACAAAACTCTACAAGGCAATCAAAAACAAAAATTGTGTCAAAGCATATATGAACTTTTTGGCATCAAAAAATCTCAAACTTGAACTTGTAGGAAACAAAGTCAAAAACGAAGATGCTTATGGAATGTTATTTTTCAAAATATTCATTTATGGAATTGATAAATTTGAAAATATCAAACATCTAGTAATTGACGAAATGCAAGACTATAGCGCAGTTCAACTTTATATTATCAAAAATCTTTATGATTGTGTTTATACTATGCTTGGTGACTTTAATCAAACTATTAATCCTACTTCAAGCAAGAATATTCTCAATTCTTTTAATAATATTTTGGGTGTTGAAAGCAATTTTGTCGAACTTAACAAAACTTATCGAAGTACTAGTCAGATTGTTGAGTTTTATAACAAAATTGGCAAAAAATCAAATGTAAACTACGTTAATCGTAGTGGTGATGCTGTTGAATTTGTTAAGACTAACGAAAAAGACGAAATTAGCACAATTTTGAATTTGATTAATGACTTCAAAGCCAAGGGCTATAAGTCAATTGCAGTTATCACCAAAACAAATAGTCAAGCACTAGAATTATCCAAAAAATTTGAAGACAAAAATATAAACATCAATCTAATTGATGATAACATAGACAAGTATGAAAACGACGTATGTATAATTTCAATATATAATAGCAAAGGGCTTGAATTTGACGGAGTAATTGTTTATAATGTAGATGATAGTTACTCAAGTGATATTGATAGAAACTTACTCTATATTGCTTGTACACGAGCGCTTCACAAATTAACACTTACTTGTAACTCACAAGAATTTAGTAAATTAATAGAAAACTAGGAGAAAAAATGATAAATATTTGCAAAGGCACAAAGGATATTTTGCCAAAAGATAGTTATAAATGGGATATTGTTAGAGACCAAGCAAGACTACTTGCCAAAAAATACAATCTCAAAGAAATATCCACACCTGTATTTGAAAGTACAGATTTGTTTGTAAGGTCGGACGGGGATAGCAGTGATATTGTTAACAAAGAAATGTACACCTTTCTTGACAAGGGTAATCGAAGCATTACTCTCAAACCCGAAGGAACAGCAGGGGTCGTAAGGTCTTATATCGAAAACGGATTTGGAAACGATATACTTCCTGTCAAACTCTACTACATAACACCTTGTTATAGATACGAAAAACCACAAGCCGGAAGACTTAGAGAACATCACCAATTTGGTGTTGAAATTTTTGGTGCAAACTCACTTGCAAGTGATATTGAAGCCTTGTCTATTGCTATAGATTTTTATCGTAGTTTTGGAATTGACCCTTTGGTTAGACTTAACTTTTTGGGTTGTGATGAATGTAAATCAAATTACAAACAAGTTCTCAAAAACTTTGTTGAACCACACCTTCCAGAAATGTGTGACGATTGTCACGTTAGATTCCAAACCAATCCACTTAGACTTCTTGATTGCAAGAGTACAATATGTCAAGATATTTTGAAAGATGCACCAAGCATCACAGACAATCTTTGTGATAATTGCAAGCACAAATTTAACGAAATAACCAAAATGCTAACATCTCTAAATGTTAAATATGAGTTGGATAGCAAACTTGTTCGTGGACTAGATTATTATACAGACCTAGTATTTGAATTTTGGGATAGTGATTTGAGTCTTGGCAAAAACGCTCTTGGCGGTGGTGGAAGATATGACAAGTTAGTCTCCGAACTTGGCGGAAAACCAACTCCAGTTATTGGATTTGGAATAGGAATTGAAAGACTACTCGGATATTTGGAAGCCAAAAACATAGAACTCAAAGACGAGTCAAGAGTTGATGTTTATGTTGCTAGCAACACCGAAGACGAAAACTATGTCATTAGATTTGTAAATTCTCTTAGAAGAAAAGGATTTAATGTAGATAGCGATTTATTAAATCGTAGCCTAAAATCTCAATTTAAATATGCTGACAAAATCAAAGCAAAATATGTTTTGGTTATTGGTGACGATGAGATTAACGAAAACAAAATTTCTATCAAAAACATGGAAACCGGTGAACAAATCAAAATTTGGTCAAACGATGTAGCGGAGTATTTAAAACAAAATGTTTAGAAGATTGGAACTTCTCATTGGAGATAAGATTGAAAGACTAAAAAACTCCAAAGTTATACTTTTTGGAGTTGGTGGAGTCGGTGGATATGTTGCCGAAATTCTAGTTAGGTCGGGAGTTGGAAATCTAACAATTGTCGACTATGATGTAGTAGATATTAGCAACAAAAATCGTCAGATTATTGCACTTGATAGCACAATTGGCAAGGTTAAGGTTGATGTACTTAAAGATAGACTAGTAGACATTAGTCCCGATGTGCGTATTCTTGCTATTAACAAAAAATTAACTGTAGACAACATTCAAGATTTCAATCTTGAAAATTATGACTATATAATTGATGCAATTGATATGGTTTCTAGCAAACTCAAACTTATTGAGTATGCAAATAATCATAATATTCAAATTATTAGTGCAATGGGTGCTGGAAACAGATTTGGAATTCCCGAAGTTAAGATTGGGGATATTTATCAGACTAGTAATGACGGGCTAGCCAAAGTACTCCGAAGGGAACTGCGAAAACGCAATATAACATCACATACAGTGGTTTATACTACGAATAAATCCACTCCTTGTGGGGATACTATTGGTAGTGTAGCATACTTTCCAGCAATGGTTGGGACTATGCTTTCGGCTTATGTCATAAATAAAATCGTAGGAGAAAATAATGGAGATAGAAATTAACAAAGATAACTTCAAATCCGAAGTTTTGGACTATGAAGGAACTGTAATAGTTGACTTTTTTGGCACATGGTGTATGCCTTGCAAAATGCTTAAGCCAATTGTAGAAAAAGTTGCAAATGATTTAAATATTAAACTTGCAAAAGTGGATATTGACGAAAACGAAGAATTAGTCAAAGAGTTTGGAATAATGTCCGTTCCTACACTCAAAATTTTCAAAAATGGCAAAGAAGTCAATTCTAGTGTTGGAGTTATAAGCGAAACTAGACTAAAAGAATTATTAAATTAATTTAAATTTTAAAAAGCGACTATTGACATAGTTGCCTTTTTGTTTTAAAATATGTATAAGAAGTAATTTGTTTTAATTAACTTAGATAGTATTTATGGAGAAATAATAATGAAAAGAGTTTATCTTGATAATGCAGCAACAACAATGTTAAATGGTGAAGTTTTGCAAGAAATGATGCCATATCTTACTAGTATATATGGAAATTCTAGTAGTCTTCATTCTTTTGGTCGTGAAGCAGTAAGTGGAGTAGATAGTGCTAGAGACAAGATTGCAAAATATCTTGGTGCAAAAAGCAACGAGATTTTCTTTACTAGCGGTGGAACAGAAGCAAATAACTGGGCTTTGCGTGGAGTTGCTTATGCCAATATCAAAAAAGGAAAACACATAATAACTAGCCAAATTGAACATCATAGTATCTTGGATACTTGCAAACAACTTGAAAAAGAAGGCTTTGAAGTAACATATCTTCCAGTTGACGAGACAGGTCTTGTTTCGCTGTCTAGTTTGTTGCATGAAATCAAGTCAACTACTACAATTGTATCAATCATGGCTGTCAACAACGAAATTGGGACAATTCAAAATATCAAGGCAATTAGCGAAATTGTCAAATATTATGGCGCATATTTCCATGTCGATGCAGTTCAAGCATTGGGTGCATTCCCACTTAATGTTAATGATTTGGGTGTAGACTTACTAAGCATCTCTGCTCACAAAATTCATGGTCCAAAAGGCACTGGTGCATTATACATAAGAGAAGGTGTCAAGATAAACAAGTTTATGCTTGGTGGCGAACAAGAAATGAATAGACGTGGCGGAACTGTGAATGTTGCTGGTGCAGTGGGTTTCGGCAAAGCTATTGAGTTAAATGCAAGAGATATGGCATTTAAGGATAAAAAATTATATGAACTTACTTCGTATTTTATCAAAAAAGTTGAATACGAAATTCCAAATATTAAGTTAAACGGAAACATGATGCAAAAGTCTAATAGCATAGTTTCAATTACTTTTGACGGAGTTGAAGGCGAAAATTTGATTATGTTACTTGATTTAAAAGGCATCGCAGTTTCAACTGGCTCAGCTTGTGCTTCGGGTTCTCTTGAAAAGAGTCACGTTCTCAAAGCAATTGGACTTAGCGATGAACAAGTTAGGGGAACTATTAGATTTTCGTTTGATACAAATATTACAAAAGACGATATAGATTACACCGTAAGAGTGCTTTGTGAAGAAATCGAAAAATTAAGAAAGGCAAGCCCACTTAAACAAAAGAAAAAGGAAAACTAATTATGTATAACCAAGAAGTTATTAATAGACTTAATAATCTTACATATTTATTTGCTCTCAAAAATGCGAATGTTACTGCCATGACTAAGAAAAATGAATTTGGCGATGTTGTTAAGTTTTTTGCTCAAATAAATTCAAACAACGTTATTCAAAAAATATCTTATAAGGCTAGTGGTTGTTCGGCTTTTATGGCAATATGTTCTTATTTTTGCGAAATTGTAACTAATAAGACAATTGACGAAGCAAAGAAAATTAACGAAACTGATTTAGAAAAATTTTCAAAACTAGATAGTCAAAAAACTCATGTTTACAAAATTGTCTTGGATACTTTTGATTTGCTTTTGAAAAAGTATGAAAAAGGCTTGAAAAAAGGAACAATTACTCCTTGCGAACCAGTTGAGCCCAAAGTAGAAGAAACTAAGAAAACTAAAAAATCCATTTCAAAAAGAACAAATGCTCATATTGACGAAGAACTCAAAGAGATTTTGAGTGTAGATACTGACAAAAAATCTAAACAAACTGAGACTCCAAAAAATACTCAAGTAATAAAAACAACAACCACAACTAGAAAGGTTACAAAAATTGTAAGTCAAACTCCAGTTGTAGAAAAAGTTGATTTAAGTGAAATTAGTGAGCCAAAAGTTGAACAAACGAGTGGAAATGTATCAGTTGAAGAAAAAGTAGTTACTAGTAAGACTTCAATCACTCAAGAAAAAATAGATACTCCAAAAAAATCTTTTGATGCTGTAGATATTGCAAATAGACTTAAGTCTCAAACTGCAATTGTTAAGGATAACGAGAACAAAAAGGCTCAAGACTCTCAAGCCAATCAAAACAAAATGTCTCACATAAATGCTCTTAATTTAAAAATTAAAAACAAAGAGACAAATGAAAAAATGCAAAGCAATTCTAAGTCTCTTAGTGATATGCTAAGTCGAATTCATAGTGCAAATGTTAATTCATCAAAAGCATCTTCTCAAAAAATTGAAGTTGAAACAAAACAAGAAAGTATTGAAAGTCAAAAAGATGTAGACACAAAGAAATCTAAAAAAGAAGACAAGCCAAAAAAGGAAAAGAAATCGCTATTTGGCTGGTTACTTGGCAAAAAGTAAAAAAATTAACTCAAACTAACCCAAAAGTTTGGGTTTATTTTTTTGTCTAAAAATGTATAAATTTGATGCTATTTGCCAAAATAAAATATATCAATATTTAATTATTTTGATTAAATAACAATAAATTTAAGGAGTTTTTTATGAAAGATTGTATTTTAATTGGCATGGCATTAGGTTTTATAGCAGGGGCTTTGGTCGTTTCTAATAACTCAAATGCTCAAAAAATGGTGGAAAAAGGCAAAAAAGCAATTAATGAGCAAGTTAAGAAACTAAAAGACTAAAAAATTGTTTTTGTGTGTGCTAAAAAATTTTTTTCTTGCTTAAATTAATTTTACAAATAATTTTGAATTTGCTATTATAGGTGTATGGATAATTCATATTATAGAGTTATGGCACTTGACTATGGTGACGTAAGAATTGGAATCGCTTTGAGTGATGTTACAAGATTTCTAGCTTCGGGTTATGAAAACTATACTCGCAAGTCTTTGGAAGAAGATTGCAAACATATTGCTCAAATTGCTCAAGATAATAATGTCAAAGTAATAGTCTTGGGATTACCGCTTAATATGGATGGTTCAAAAGGCGTTAGAGTCGAGAAAACATATGAATTTGCTGATGTTCTCAAAAATTATACTGATGCAAAAATTGATTATCTTGATGAACGTCTTACATCGGTTTCGGCAGAAAAAATCCTAATTTCCGCCGACGTATCTCGAAAAAAGCGAAAAGAAGTTTTGGATAAACTATCCGCAACTATAATTTTGCAAGATTATTTAGATGTAAGAAAATAGGAAATTAAAATTTAAGGAGAATTGATAAATGGCAGAAGAATTTTTATCACCAATAGATATGTTGCTTGACGAAAATAACACAGACAACATCAAACTTTACAACGAAGACAACCAAGAAGTTGAATTTGAACAAATTGCACTTGTACCAATCGAAGAAAAAACTTATGCAATTTTGAAACCAGTTGCAAATATGGAAGGCATCGCCGAAGACGAAGCATTAGTATTTGTTATTGACGAAATCGACGACGAAGATTGCTTGGTTATCGTTGAAGACGATAGTATCGTTGACAAAGTATTTGAAGAATACTACAAAATGCTCAAAGAAGAAGGCATTGACGTAGACGATAACAATACTCAAGAATAATTGAATGTGTGCAAAGTTTACTTTGCACTTTTTTTGTACAAAATTACATAAAATTATTGATTTTTTCAAATTTGTATGGTATTATTATTTCGTTGAATAATGACGCACTAGGTGAATTTTGAGTGATTTTTGAAAATTTTAATCAAAAACTCGCTTAAAACAACAAGATTTTCTCAAAATTTTGTTGATTTGATAGTTTGTTGGCTATAAGCTTTGCTATCAGAGTTCAAAACATCTAGGATGAAAAAACAAGGAGGAAATAATAATGTCAGTAATTTCAATGAAACAATTGCTTGAAGCAGGTGTTCACTTCGGTCACCAAACTAGAAAGTGGAACCCAAAAATGAGCAAATACATCTTTAATTCAAGAAACGATATTCATATCATCAATCTTGAAGACACAGTAGTTTTGATTGACAAGGCTTATGATTATATCAAATCTATGGCTAGCGAAGGCAAAACTATCCTATTCGTAGGAACAAAAAAACAAGCTCAAAAAGCTATCGAAGACGAAGCTAAGAGATGTGGTATGTACTACATCAATTCTCGTTGGTTGGGTGGTACTCTTACTAACTTCAAAACAATTAGAAGCAGAGTAGAGAGACTTAACAAACTTGAAACTATGGAAAAGGTTGGCGAATTTAACCTACTTCCTAAAAAAGAAGTTATCAAACTAAAAGCTGAAAGAGACAAACTCGAAAAGAATCTTGGCGGTATCAAGGAAATGACTAAGCTTCCTGATGTTCTATTTATCGTAGACACCAAAAAAGAACACATCGCTGTTCAAGAAGCTAAATCTTTGGGTATCCCGGTTGTAGCTTTGCTTGATACAAACTGTGACCCAGAACCTATCGACTACGTTATCCCTGGTAACGATGACGCAATCAGAGCAGTATCACTTATCGCTGGTGCTATGGCTAATGCTGTTATCGAAGCTAGAGAAGGTGTTGCTCCAGTTACTGAAGAAGAAGCTGTAGCTACTGAAGAAACAACTGAACCAGTTCAAGAAGAAGTTGCAAACGAAGAAGTTAAAACCGAAGAATAATTTTATATAGGAGTGAAAAAGGTTATGTTTTCAAACGAAGATATTGTAAAACTAAGAAAAAGAACAAATGCAGGTATAATGGACTGCAAAACTGCTTTGACAGAATCTGACGGAGATTTGGACAAGGCTACTGAATGGTTAAGAGAAAAAGGTATTGCAAAAGCTGCTAAGAAAGCAGACAGAATTGCAGCCGAAGGACTAGTTTACTCTTACATCCACATGGGTGGAAAAATTGGTGTTATGGTTGAAGTTAACTGTGAAACAGATTTCGTTGCACGTAGTGACAACTTTGTTGCTTTCTGCAAAGACATTGCTTTGCAAATCGCAGCAGCAAGACCACTTTATGTAACTACAGAAGAAGTTCCTACAGATGTTCTTGACCACGAAAAAGAAATCTTGAGAATTCAAGCTCTTAACGAAGGAAAACCTGAAGCTATTGTTGACAGAATGATTGAAGGTAGAGTTAAGAAATTCTACGAAGAAGTTTGTCTACTTGAACAACCATTCGTAAAAGACCCTAGCAAAACAATCAAAGATTTGCTTAACGAAGCAATCCTTACAATTGGCGAAAAAATTTCTATTCGTAGATTTACTCGTTATGAAATGGGTGAAGGTTTGGAAAAGAGAAAAGATAACTTTGCAGACGAAGTTATGTCTCAAATGAAAAAATCTGATGAATAATTCAAAAAAAGCTCTAGTGATAGAGCTTTTTTGTTTGTGACAAAAAATTTATAAAATTTGATTTTGTAGTTGGTTTTTTGTTGCAAAATAGGGGTATCTTATAGTAAAATAGGTTAGTATCAAATTAGGAGAGATTTTTTATGTACAATGAAGAAATTGAAATGTATTTGGATGAATACAAGGAAGAATTAAACAAAGTTGTTGAACACTTCAAAGAAGAACTTTTGCAAATCAGAGCAGGAAGAGCCAATCCAAAATTAATCGAAAAGATTATGGTCGATTATTATGGAACTATGACTCCTATTAGTCAAATGGCTACTATTTCTGTTCCTGAAGCAAGAATGATTCTTGTAAATATTTGGGATAATTCAATGCTAAAGGCTGTTGCTAAGGCAATTGAAGCGGCTAACCTTGGTCTAAATCCTAGTGATGACGGAAGAGTTATTAGACTTGTTTTCCCACAACTAACCGAAGAAAGAAGAAAAGAACTTGTCAAAGATATGAGCAAGTATACCGAAAGTGCAAAGGTTGCTTGTCGTAATTTTAGACGTGATACTTTGGATACTTTTAAGAAAATGAAAAAGGAAAGCACAATTACCGAAGACGAAATGGCTAGCCTTGAAAAAGACGTTCAAAAAACTCTTGATGATATTGTTGCAAATATTGACAAATTAAGTAGTGCCAAAGAAAAAGAAATCATGGAAGTTTAATTTTGACAGAATTGATTAAATCAATTAGTTTTTTGTCAAAGATATAAAAGGGTACTTATGAAAAAGAGATTACTTACTAGTTTAATAATTCTAATTGTAACCGCATTATTTGTTGCATCAAGATATTATACAACTTATGCTATGGACGCATTTATTGGAATACTTGCTGTTGTTGGATGTGTCGAAGTTACCAAGGTCTTGGAACGAAAAAGAATGTTTACTAACGTTGTTTTGGTCGGATGTTTTCCAGCAATTATGTATATTGCAATGACTATTGGAATTATAAATAAACGTGACTGGCTAAATTATATTGTTTATTTTGTTGCAATACTATTAATTTTGTTCTTAGTTAACTTCTTGTTTACTTATTTGTGTACAAGTGTTACTCACAAAGAAAAAGATAGATTTGGTGTATATGATAGTGATGCCAAATACGCATTTAACAAGAGTATGAATAGTGCTTTTGTTATGATATATCCAGCAATTTTGTTTGTATGCATGCTATTTATTAATCACTATTTTGACTTTGCATTTGTTGAAACAACAATTCAAAATTCAAATCTACTAGTCCTATTCTTTGTAGTATTATTGTTTGCTATAACAATGATTACAGATAGTATGGCATTGGTTGTGGGAACTACTCTCAAAGGTCCAAAACTTTGTCCAACAATTAGTCCAAACAAGACAATCAGCGGTGCAATTGGTGGATTTGTATTTGGAACTATTGGCGGAGTGTTGGTATATTATTTATTCTCACTAAATATAAATATTAATGAAGTGTTCATGGCTATTGACCTTACTTGGTGGAAGGTGCTTATTGTATCAATGATTGCATCAGTTGTAGGTCAAATAGGTGATATTGTTGCAAGCAAACTTAAACGTAGTGCAAGAGTCAAAGATTATGGAACGATATTCCCAGGACATGGCGGTGTTATGGATAGAGTTGACGGACTTATCTTTAATGCACTCGTAATCTTAATATCAATGTTTGTATTAATTTAGCAAAAGTTTTTTGTACTTATTTTATGTATTTACTGGAATGAAATAGGAGATTTTGATGATAGTACTTTATATATTGCTAGCGATTGTTATATTGCTACTTATGATAATGATACACGAAACTGGTCATTATTTGGCTGGCAAAATGCTTGGTTTTAAGATTGAAGAATTTTCAATCGGTTTTGGCAAAGCAATATTTAGCAAAAAATTAAAAAGTGGCGAAACATTTAGTATGCGTTGGATTCCTTTGGGTGGTTTCTGTGCATTCAAAGGCGAAGACGAAGATGGAAAAGAAGACCAAGAATGTTTCAATAATTATCCTTGTTGGAAAAGATTAATTGTCTTGTTTTCTGGAGCATTTTTCAACTTTTTATCAGGCATAATTTTTACATTTATTCTACTTTTGAGTGTTGGCTCGGGTATTGTAAAAGTTAGTGATGTTGTTGCTACTAACGGAAACGAAAATGTAATTCAGAAAAACGATATAATTATGCAAGTAGATGGCATTGAACCAACATTTTTAAATGGTGGCATAACTAATCTTATGAAGAACAGAGATATTGGTGAAGATATTGTTCTAAAGATAGATAGAAATGGTCAAATTATGGATATTACGGTTCAAAAATATGCTATTTACAAACAAAACGATAATGGCGAATTTGAACTTGATACCGACGGAAACAAAATAATTCAAAGCAAAGTTATAGGTGTTACAACCGAATATGTAAAATATGGCTTTGGAAAAGCATTTCTCAAGTGTGTTCCTTATACTTGTAACATGGCTTGGGAATGTTTGGTTGTTCTTGGAAAATTGTTTACGGGACAATTAGGACTAGAGAGTGTGGGTGGCCCAGTTACAACAATTAAGACAATTGCTGTATCCACTCAGACAAATATCAAAAACTTACTTCTACTCTTCCCACTCATTGCTGTCAATTTGGCTGTATTTAACTGGCTTCCAATTCCAGCCTTGGATGGTGCAAGAATGGTGTTTGTTTTGATAGAATGGATATTTAGAAAACCAGTTCCACGAAATATCGAAGCCAAAATCCATAGCATTGGATTACTCGTACTTTTTGCACTGGTTATTATAATTGATTTGCTTCATATAATTTTATTCTAAAGAAAAGGATTTTTGATGAAAATACTTGATTATATAAACAAACAAACAAATAACGCTTACAAAGATTTTAAACTTGTAAGTGTTATTTTTGATAAAAATTTAAGAGAATGTACTTTTAAATTTTTGTATAAATTTGAATTAAAAGAAAATGACAAAGAAACTCTTCAAAAGTTAATAAAAGACTATCTGCCACAAGATGTAGGGGTTGTTATCAAGTGTAAGAAAGCATATGTTGATTGCGAACTTGTAAGAGATGTACTTTATAATTTTGTAATCAAGCACTACTCATCAGTCGCATCAGATTTTGAAAAAACAGATATATCTGTTACCATTGACGACTCGATTAATGCTACAATTAATTGTAATGATTTTAACTACACACATCTAAGCGATTCAAGTGTTTACAAAGATATTTTGGATTATGCAAATAGTTTTTTCTTTGAGCCATTTTACTTAGAGATTAAATCCAACAAACTCTCAACTGACGAAGAGATAGTGCTAGAAAACCCTTTTGAAAATGAAGTTTATTTAGGTAATAACAATACTATCAAATGTTACAAAGTCGAAGATGTTCAAAATGTAATTAACGAAGTAAATGGCAATCCAATAGATATTTCCGTCATTCAAGATGCAATGGAAAATGTCGAAGTTTCGGGCAATATTAGATTCTTAAATACAAGAGAGTTTGAGTCAAAGCGACTAGACAAAGACGGAAACAAAATCATTAAGACGTTTTTTAGTTTTTTGCTTGTGGATGGAACGGGAAAGATTAATTGTGTTGTCTTTCCAAACAAAGCCGATACTCCAAAAATGCTTGGATTCAAAGAAGGCGATTACGTTATAGTTCATGGAAATGTCGAAGAATATAACGGAAGACTAAGTATGAAAGTTAGCGCTATTGCTTATTGCAAAAAAGCAGAAACCGAAGTTATTCCCGAAGTGGTTGAAATCAAAAAAGAACCAAACAAAGAATATCTTTGTTGCAAACCAGAACCTTATATCGAACTTGCTCAGGCTAATCTATTTTCGACTGGTGACGAAATTGGCGATTACCTTATGCAAAACGATGTTGTTGTATTTGATATAGAGACAACGGGGTTGGAAGTAAGTAGATGTGAAATTATTGAAATAGGTGCAGTTAAATTGCATCAAGGAAAGAAAATTGAGACTTTTGAAACATTCGTGCATCCCGAAAATCATATTCCAGATGAAATAACCAATTTGACGGGAATTAATGATGAAATGGTCAAAGATGCTCCAAGTATTCAAAAAGTTATTGCTGATTTTTATAAGTTTTGTTATAACTCGACAATTATTGCTTACAATATAGACTTTGACTACAAGTTTGTTAATCAGTTTGGAAAGCGAAATGGATATATCTTTGATAACAAACAAATTGATGCCTTGTATATGGCTAGAGCATTTGTTCCGGGTCTAAAAAACTTTAAACTTGGAACTGTGTGCAAAAAACTTGGAGTTTCTCTTGAAAATGCTCATAGAGCAGTTCATGATGCTATGGCTACTGCCGATGTTGTAATTAAATTAAATACAAATCTTACATAAATTACTATTTTTTTGCAATAAATGGCTTGATTTTAAAGTTTTGATATGTTATTATATATTTAGTTAATACTAGATTATTAGAGTGAACTTGCACAAGTTCACTCTTAAATTTTGTAAATACAAGGAGAATTTATGTCAGAAAGAATTGTAGACAAAGCACTCAAGATTATCAAGCCTGTTGTCGAAGATTTGGGCTATATTTTTGTTGATTTGGAGTACAAAAAAGATTTTAGTGGCAATGTACTGGCACTTACAATTGATAGCCCCGAAGGAATTACAATTAACGATTGTGAGAGAGTATCCAAGGCTTTGGACGAACCACTTGACAAAAATGATATAACAAATGGTGCATCATACAACTTTAATGTTTCGTCTTATGGTCTTGATAGAGCTTTTAAGACAGATTATGATTTTAACAAACACATAGGAAAGTTGTGCGATATTAAATTCTATGCACCTTTCAAAGGACAAAAACTCATAATTGCCAAATTACTTGAATTTGACAAAGATAATATCAAGGTTGAATTTAATAACGAGAATTTACAAATCGAGCGTAAACTAATTTCAAACATATCCGCTCATATTGAATTTTAAAGGAGAAAACAAAATGATTAACAAAGATTTTTTTCAAGCATTAATTGATTTGGAAGAACAAAAAGGAATTAACAAGGAATATTTTATTGAAGCACTTGAAGCTGCATTGACTAGTGCTTACAAAAAGAATTTTGGCGAAGCAAAAAGTGCTTTTGTTAAACTAAACCCAGAAAAGAACACAATCAAGATTTATTCTTACAAAACAGTAGTAAGCGAAGTTTTGGATAGTGACAAAGAAATCAGTCTTGCCGAAGCAAAAACAATCAAAAAGAGTTACAAAATTGGAGATTTGGTTCAACAAGAAGAAACTCCAAAGAACTTTGGAAGAATTGCTGCTCAAACTGCAAAACAAGTTGTTATGCAAAGACTAAGAGAAGCAGAACGTGGCAGAATTATGGACGAAGTTAACACCAAACAAGACGAACTAGTAACAGGTATTATTAGACGTATTGAAGGTGACAACGTTTATGTTGATTTGGGAATGACTCAAGTAGAAGGCGTTCTTGGACTCAAAGACCAAATCCCAGGCGAAAAATACAAAGTTAACGATAGAATCAAAGTTGTTGTTAAGACTGTCAAAGAAGGTTATAACATGCCTTATGTTCAACTTTCTCGTAGCAATGCTAGTTTTGTAAGAAAACTATTTGAACTTGAAGTTCCTGAAATTGCAAGTGGCGAAATTGTTATCAAAAACATTGTTAGAGAAGCGGGATATCGTACAAAAATGTCTGTTTATTCATCTAACAAAATGCTAGACGTTATCGGTGCTTGTGTTGGAAACAAAGGCATGAGAGTTAACGAAATTGTTAACGAATTAAATGGCGAAAAAATAGATATTATTCCTTATAGCGAAGATGCTGGTGAATATATCGTTTCGGCACTTAGCCCAGCAACAGTTTTGTATATCCACACAAACATGGAAGACAAGACATCTTTGGCTGTTGTTCCAGATGACAAACTTAGTCTTGCAATTGGCAAAGCTGGTCAAAATGTTAGACTTGCAGCAAGACTTACTGGATGGAAAATTGATGTCAAAGCTAAAAGTGCAGTTCCATCTCTTAACCTAGATGAAAATACAAATGAAAATTATGAAAACTTATTTGACGGAGCAGATGCTTTTGACGATTTGAACTAAGGAGATTTTATGATTAAAAAAATTCCTATGAGAACTTGTATCGCTTGCAAAGAATGTAAACCAAAAAAAGAACTGATAAGAATTGTCAAAACTGACGAAGGTTTTAAGTTTGACATGACAGGAAAATTAAATGGCAGGGGCGCATATATTTGTAATGATACAAAATGTAGAGAATTGCTATTTAAAAATAAATTGCTTAACAAAACTTTTAAGTGTAATGTAAGTCAAGAAGAGTATAATAGTCTAAAGGATAGTTATGAATCAAAATAAACTTAAGTCGTATCTTGGCTTTGCGATAAGGAGTGGAAAGGTGGTTTTTGGATATGACAACCTATTTAAATCCAAAAAAGCACCTTTGCTTGTCGTTATTTCTTCGGATTTAGCAGAAAAAATGGCAAATAAAGTCAAAATTTTTTGTGATGAACACAAAATTAATTTGTTAGCTCTTGAAAATTTAAATTTGAGTGATATAATAAATAGAGATAATTGCAAAGTTTTGGGGATATACGACTTGGAACTATCAAAAGTGATTGCAAAAGAAATTATGCAACAAAAAAATATTGGAGAGAATTAATTGGAAAATAATCAAGAAAAAAACAAACAAAATTCAGTTTCTTTTGGTAATTTGAAGAAACTAAGTGGAATTATTAGTGGTACGGAGATTAATACTTTGGTATCCAATATTTCAAAGTCAAAAATGGCTTTGGATACTTTTTGCAAGAACTTAAAGGAACACGAAAGTAATCTTAAGAGCAAATCCAAAGTGGTAGATCCAAAAGTTGAAAAAGTTTCAGAACCTACCGAAACTATACAACCAAAAGTTATTGAAACAAAACAAACTTTTGACAAAAAGCCTAATCAAAACAAGCCTTTTGATAGACAAAATACAAATGGAATGAAATTTAACAAAGTTCCTTCCAAGGACTTTAAGCCAAGAGACCAAAAGCCACAATTTTCAAAAGATGGCAAACCTATGGACAAAAAGACTTTTGTTCCAAGAGATAATAATGGATACAAGCCTAGAGTTCCTAAGATTGAAGTTGAACAAATCGTAGCCAAAAATGAAAATAACAGAACTTTTGGAAACAAAAATAAATCCAAATCTTTTGATACCGAAAAGAAAGAACTTAGCAAAAAAGCAAAAATCAAAATGGGTTATATTGATATTGATAACGATTTTGACCTTGACGGCGAAGAAAGAATGGGCAGAGTTAGAACCAAAGTCAAAAAGCCTAAACAACAAGTTGTAATCGAAAAAACTGTTATTGACAAGGCCATAATTGATACAGAAAACTTGACTGTTAAGATTTTGAGCGAAAAAATCGGTAAACCCGCTGTTGATATTATTAAAAAATTTATGATGCTCGGAATGATGCCAAATATAAATTCGGTTATTGACTTTCAAACAGCCGAACTTGTTGCTCAAGAATTTGGAGTAACTTTGGAACAAAAGATTGACAAAAACTACGAAGAAAAATTACAAGAAATGTTTGAAAATCAATCGAATTCAACCGAAAAACGTCCACCAGTTGTAACTGTTATGGGTCACGTTGACCATGGCAAAACTTCACTTCTTGATGCTATTAGAAATACTAATGTAATCGAAGGTGAAGCGGGTGGAATTACTCAACATATCGGTGCTTATACTGTTAACTACAATGGCGAACAAATAACATTTATTGATACTCCAGGACACGAAGCGTTTACTGCAATTAGAGCAAGGGGTGCAAAACTTACTGATATAGCAATTCTAGTTGTTGCCGCTGATGACGGAATTATGCCACAAACAGTTGAAGCAATTAACCACATCAAAGACGCAGGTGTTCCAATGATTGTTGCTATCAACAAAATTGACAAGCCTGAAGCCAATATTGACAAAATTAAACAACAATTAACTGAATATAATGTTGTCTGTGAAGAATGGGGTGGCGATGTAATATGCGTGCCTATTTCCGCTAAATTTAACAAAAATATAGATAAACTTCTCGAAGCAGTACAATTAGTTGCCGAAATCTTGGAACTCAAAGCCGACAGCAAACAAGATGCTAGTGGAACAATTATTGAAAGCAAAGTTGACAAAGGCAGGGGTATTGTTGCTACAATTCTTATCAAAAACGGTACTTTGCATATTGGCGACTTTATCGTAAGTGGTGTTGCATCTGGTAGAGTTAGAGCAATGATGGATTATAAAGGTAATGCTGTTAAATCCGCTGGTCCTAGTGACCCAGTATCCGTTCTTGGATTTGATATTTGTCCAGAAGCGGGAGATATGGCTTATGTAGTTGACGAAAAAATGGCTAGAAACATTGTATCTGAACGTAACGAAAAATTACAACTTCAAAAACTTGAACAAAACAACGGAATAACTCTTGAAGACTTCTTACAACAATCCGCTGACCATGAAATCAAAGTTTTGAAAGTTATTATCAAAGCAGATGTCAAAGGCTCTAGCGAAGCACTTAAATCAACACTTGAAAAAATTCATAACGACGAAGCCAAAGTTCAAGTTATCCATACTGCTGTTGGTGGAATTAACGAAAGCGATGTTATTTTGGCAACTGCTAGTAAGGCTATAATCGTTGGATTTGATGTTAAACCTGAAGCGAAAGCAAGACAATTAGCCGAAAAGAACAAAGTAGAAATTGCAAACTTTAAGGTTATTTATGAAGCAGTTGATTATATTACAAATCTAATCAATGGCATGCTTACACCTAAGTTTGAAGAAGTTGTCACAGGTCATGCCGAAGTTAGACAAATATTCAAGATTAGCTCTATTGGAAATATTGCCGGAAGTTATGTTACAGATGGTGTTGTAAATAGAGATAGTAGTATTAGAGTTATGCGAAAGGGCGAATGTATCATGGATACAGCAATTGATACTTTGCAACAACAAAAAGACCAAGTTAAATCTGTCAAACTTGGATTTGAATGTGGAATTAAACTCAAAAACTTTAATGATATTGAAGTTGGAGATATTTTGGAAGCATATAGTTTAAAACAAATTTAGGAGTAATATGAGCGAAAGAATTTTGAGAGTTAATAGCGAAATTCAAAAGGCTATTAGTTATATTATTGCAAATGAAATCAAAAATCCACTTATCAAAGGTCTTATCACTGTTACAAAAGTTGATACAACCGCTGATTTGGACCAATGCAAAGTCTATCTTAGCATTTTTGAAGAAGATACTAAGGAAGAAGTTTTTAATCAAATTAAACATAGTGCAGGATTTATTAGACGTGAACTTGCCAAGGTTGTTGATTTAAGAAAAGTTCCTTTCCTTACATTTTATCTTGATGAGAGTTTTGCTTATGGTAGCAAAATTGATGAAACAATCAACAAAATTAACGAAGATAGAAATAATTAATTAAATTTAAATAGTAATCAAAAATTATTTGAACAAAATATTTAATTTCGAAGTTCATCTAATGTGATTGCTATTTTTTTTGTTTTTGGGTATTATTTTAGTATATACTACAAAGGATTATACAATGATTGGATTTTTAAATATATACAAACCTAGTGGAATGACTAGCAATGCAGTGGTTCAAAAGGTTAAAAAGAAGTTTGGGCTCAAAAAAATTGGGCATATGGGAACACTTGACCCTATGGCTTGCGGTCTTCTTCCTTTGGGAATAGGAAAGGCTACAAGACTATTTGATTATATGCTATCCAAAACAAAATCTTATAGAGTTATTTTTGATTTTGGATATGAGACCGATACTCTTGATATTACCGGAAAGATAACCAATTCTCGAATTGACGTAGTATCTAGTCAAGATGTTATTAACGAAGATTTTTATAATAAAATAAATAATTCAAACTTTGAAGTTTCGGAAGACTTAATTAAATCTAAATTAAATCAATTAGTTGGAAAAATTAGTCAAGTTCCACCAAAATTTAGTGCAAAGAATGTATCAGGCGAGAGAGCATATAATTTAGCAAGGGCCGGCATTGAATTTGAATTAAAACCCAAAGAAATTGAAATTTACAAACTAATTCTTACAAAAAAAATATCCAAATTTAGATATGAATTCGAAGTTACATGCAGTTCGGGTACATATATTAGGGCAATAGGCAGGGATTTGGCAAAACTTCTTAATACTTATGCGACTATGAGTTTTTTGGAAAGATTTGATTTAGGATTATTTAATATGGATAATTCAGTCAAACTTGAAGATTTGTTAAATAGTAATTTGCAAAATTATTTACTTTCGCCTTTGCAAGTTTTGAAAGATTATGATATAATAAACATTGATAAAGAAACTTATCTTGATTTGATAAATGGAAAATTTGTTAAGTCAGAAAAAATAAATAAAAATACATTTGTGTTATATAATAGTGAGATTTTAGGCATCGCAAAACCAAGAGAAAATCAACTTAAATTAGACACATTTCTAAAGGAATAATTATGATTAAATTTGGCCCAGCGGGAAATTGCAAAACATTCTATGACGAAGGTCTCAAAAGAACAATTGAAGCACCTAAGTGGCTTAATGAACATGGGCTTGATGCTTATGAATATTCTTTTGGCAAAGGCTTTACATTGCCAGATGAAACTGCCATAAAAATTGGCGAAGAAATGAAAAAATATGGGATATCTATTTCAATCCATGCTCCATACTATATTAATTTTGCAACTCCTACAGATGAAATGGCAGAAAAAAGTTATGGATATGTTTTGGAAAGCCTTAGGAAGCTTAGGTTAATTGGTGGAACTCAACTTGTTGTTCATCCAGCATCTCAAGGCAAAATGACACGTGAAGAAGCAGTAGCACTCACCAAAAAGCGACTAAATATTCTCAAAGATAAGATAATTGAGAATGGCTATGATGATATGTATGTTTGTTTGGAGACTATGGGAAAGTCTATGCAAATTGGAACTGTGGATGAAATTCTTGACTTCTGCACAATTTTTGATAAATTTATCCCAACCTTTGACTTTGGTCACATTAATGCTTTGACGGGTGGCAGTCTCAAAACTTATGATGATTACAAAAAGATTATTGACAAAAGTATTCAAGTAATCGGATTGGAACGCACGAAAATTGCTCATATTCATTTTAGCAAGATTGAATATGGTGACAAAGGCGAAATCAAACACTTAACACTTGATGACCAAGTTTATGGCCCAGAATTTGAGCCACTAGCAAAAGTACTCAAAGATTATGATTTAAACTGCGTTGTAATTTGTGAAAGTAGAGAATATATGGGAAGAGATGCTATGACACTCAAATCCATATATGAAAATGTTTAAAATATTTATAGATTAATTTTATTTTAATGAATTTAAATTAATATTTTAATATTACAAAGAAAAATTAAAACTTAATTCAAATAGTGTAAAAACATAAAAAATTATGCTACATTTTGTAGTTTTATTAGGTATGTCAAAATTTTGTTGACATACTTTTTTTGTATTTAATATAATCTTGAATTTTCAAAAATAAACTTAAGAAAAAGGGAGTGCTATATGTTAAATAATATTTTGCCAACAAAAATTTCTCTTGCATTAGACAAGATTCCATACAATAGTTTGTGCGAATTAAGACTTAGAGCGGATAGTCCAACAGTTGTTAGTATTCGTGGCGAAAACTATTATTTAAGTCCGGAATCTCTTAGCAAGAGTTCAAGTGAAGCAGTTAAAACTAGTATTTCCGAACTTCAAGCAATTTTAAATAGAATTTCTAATAACTCAATGTATACAATCAACGACCAATTAATTGAAGGATTTGTGTCTCTGTCTGGCGGAATTAGAGTTGGTGTTTGTGGCGAAACCGTTTCAGTAGATGGCAAACTCAAAACACTCAAAAATATATCTTCGCTCAACTTTAGATTTCCGCACTTCTTGAAGAATTGTAGTTTAAATATTTATCCGTATGTTGTTAGTGGCAATCAAGTCAAAAGCACTCTAATAATCTCTTCGCCGGGTGCGGGGAAGACAACATATCTTAGAGATTTGATTTACCAGATTTCAAATAGGGAAAATCTACTTAACTTGCTCATTGTCGACGAAAGATGTGAGATTGCAAACATATTCGACGGGAATGACTTTAGAAAACTAGATAATGTAGATATTTATTCCAATTGCTCCAAGGAATTTGGATTTACAAATGGAATAAGAAGCATGAAGCCTGATGTTGTCTTTACGGACGAAATTAATATTGAAAAAGATATGGATATTATCGAAAATGCATTGACTAGTGGTGTCAAAGTTATTGCAACTTTGCATGCAGGTTCAATAAAAGACCTAAAAAACAAACCTAGTTTTGAAAATATCGTTAAAAAATGTTTGTTTGAAAGATACATAGTTCTTTCAAATGCTGACGGAGTGGGAACAGTTGAAGGAATTTACAACGAAAATTTAAGTTTAATTGGTGTGTAATGAAATTTTTTTTATTAATTATTTTATTTAGTCTATTTGTTATTTTTGGCATTATTGTCTATATGTATTATCTATATAAACAACGACTTTTTTTCGATATAGTTTACATGTGCAAATATTTTAAAAATAATATCTCTTTTAACAAAAAAAATATAAATGAACTATTAAACGATTGCTATCCAAATATAAGTCAAAGTTCAAGATATTTTATAAACAATCGAAATAGACTTTCAAGACTACTTCCAAAGGATAACAAAAAAACTATTAATGATTTTTTTGAAAGTCTAGGTCATGGGGATGTAACTTTTGAATTAAATAACATTGATTATTATCTTAATATCTTTGAAGACTTGTCTAACAAATCAAAAGACGAAATGAAGTCAAAAGCGACTGTGTACTTTAAATTAATTATAGGGCTTGGACTCATTGTTTGTATTCTTTTAATCTAAAATTTGGAGAAAAAATGGATATTGAAATTATATTTAAAATAGCAGCAATAGGAATACTTACAGCGGTTATTAATCAGATTCTCAAAATTGCTGGAAAGGAAGAAATTGCAACCTTTGTAACTTTGGCTGGAATTATAGTAGTTTTGTTTAGTGTTGTTAATATGATAAGTGACTTATTTACTACAGTTAAGTCGTTATTTTCAATTTATTAGGGGTTTAATTTGGAATTTGCAAAGATAATTGTTTTGGGCATAATTCTCTCAGTTTTGACTGTTCTTCTCAAAAATATTAAGCCCGAGTATTCTCTTATTTGTGTGATTGTTGGAAGCATAATTTTGGTTATGTATATTTTAAGTGGTGTTCAGTCTATCTTTGAGTATTTCAAAACCATTGTAGAAAGAACTGGTGTAGATAATGTAATGTTTTCAACTTTGCTCAAAATTATTGGTGTTGGTTATTTAATTGAGTTTTCTGCTAGCATTTGTAACGATAGTGGGAATAGTTCAATTGCTGACAAAATTGTTCTTGCTGGCAAAATTTTGATTTTCTCGATGAGCCTGCCAATTATTACTAATTTATTTAATATGGTTTTGGAATTAATTTAATGAAATTCAAAAAATTCTTATTTAAATTTAATAACCGAAAGAAATTCTTGTTAATTATTGTGTTGCTTATACTTGCGTTACTTTCTACCTTTAAATTTGATACATTCGTTTCGGCTTCAAATTCAAGCGATAATCTTAGTGATTTGTCGGCAGGGGTTATGGGTGTACTCGACGGAGTTAATCTTGATGAGATGCAAAACTTGGTGGACGAACTTGAGAACAATACTATATTTGACGTATCTGTTAGAGAGAGAGTTGAAAGTATTCTCAAAGGTGAGTATTCAACAAATTATTCAAGCATGCTATCTGCACTCTTAGGTGTGGTTTTTGGAAATATTAAGAGTGTTTTGCCTTTTGTCTTTACACTCATTGCTATTGGACTACTTAGCAATATTGTAGGCAATCTAAAATCTAGTAGTGCGGGAGTTGAAACCACTACAAATTTTATATTTTTGTCGGTTGCAATTTTGGTGGTCTTAATATCTTTTAAGGGAATACTTGGAACTACTAATAAGACACTAAACTCAATTCTTACTCAAATGCAAATTGTCTTTCCAATACTGATTACACTTTTGGGCACAATTGGCTCTGTTTCGTCAATTTCAATTTATAATCCGCTTGTTGCAATTCTTTCGTCGCTTGTAAGTGTTGTATTTGATAAATTCTTGTATCCATTATTTATAATAATTTTTGTACTTACTATCTTAGGAAATCTAACGGACACTATTAAATTTGATAAACTCAACGGATTTTTGATGTCGACATTCAAATGGAGTATCGGGATTATATTTACATTATTTACTGGTTTTTTGAGTATTCAAGGGATTACTGCGGGTAAGTTTGATAGTGTAAGTATCAAGGCTACAAAATTTGCAATGAAGAGTTATATTCCAATTATTGGCTCATATGTATCTGATGGAATGGACTTTTTTGTTTTGGGTGCTACTCTTGTCAAAAACTCGATAGGTCTTGTTGGAGTTTTGATTTTGGTTATCTCAATTCTTTCACCAATTATTATGATAATTGTATACAAACTAGCACTTCAATTAAGTAGTGGAATTTTACAAATTACAGGCAACTCCAAAATTTGCAAGTTTTTGGGTGATTGCAACAAAATTTTAATTTTGCCGATTGTTCTTATAATTGGAGTGAGTTTTATGTACATAATTACAATTTCTCTTATTATGTGTACTGCAAATATTTTGTAAGGAGATTAAGGTGAGTGCGTGGTTACTTAGTGTAATAGGTGTTGTATTCTTAGCGGTTTTGCTAGATTTTGTGTATCCAAATGGAAAGACTAATGCCTTTTGTAAATCAATTTTTGGAATATTTGCAATGATAATGCTAATATATCCGATAGTCAAAATTGACACAAGCAGTCTAAGTCAGACTAGTCTTAGTTATATTAGTCTTGAAGAAGAAATTAGAAAATCAAAAGATGAGTATTATAGACTTAAACTTGAAAACACTTTTTCAAATGAAAATATAATAGGAGTTTCTGTCGAAATAGATAGCAAAATGAAGGATAATGACTACTACATATCAAATGTTTTTGTTGATATTAGTAGTATGGTTCTATCCCAAGATTACGAGCATAAAAATAAGTATGAAGTAATTGAAGAATTGATTTTGAAGACTATAAATGTTGATAAGGAGAACATCGTTATTTATGAATAAAGAAGTTGTTAGTCTAAATAGTTCTGAAAAAGAAAAGCCACAAGAAAACAAAAAGTCTTTTAGGCTATTTAATCTTCTTAGTGGCAAAAATCTCAAAATTATAGTTTTGATTATCATCTTCATAGTTGCTTTAATAGTTTTTTTGAAACTAAGTGGTGAAAAAAGTTCTAGTAAGACAAGCAGTGCATCAAGTAATCAAGTATATCTAACATCTCTTGAGTACTCACAGGCTTTGGAACAAAAACTCGAAAGTGTTTTGTCTCAAGTCAAAGGTGCTGGACAAGTTAAAGTCATGATAAGTTTGGACGGAAGTCCCGAACTTAAATACGCTATGGATAGTGATACCAAAGTAAGTAATTCGACCAATGGCTCTACTACATCTACTAGTTCTGAATCTCCAATTTTAGTTGGAAAAAATGGGTCGACTAGTCCGTTGATACTTACCGAAATTTTGCCTAAGGTAAAGGGGGTGATTGTGGTTTCTAGTGGTGCAAATGACATAAGTATCAAACTCGATATTCTAAACTCAGTATCCACTTTACTTGGTATTTCAACTGACAAAATAAATGTATTAAAAGGAAATTAAAGGAGAATTAAAATATGAAAGAAAAGAAAGAAAAAAAAGAAAGAGTTCATAAAAAATTATCTAGCAAAGCCAAAAAAATTATAATTCTTAGTGCATTTTGTTTGTTGCTATTAGTTACTGGTGGTGTTAATATATATCTTAATAACATAGCATCAAATCAAGCAAATGCGAATGTTCAAACATCTGCAAACTTCTTTACAAACTATAGAACAGACAGAAAAGAAACAAGAAACCAAGAAATTTTGTACTTGGATGCTATTATTGCAAGTGAAACTACAAGTGCCGAAGCCAAAGCTAATGCTGAAGCAGAAAGACTTAAACTTATCTCAAACATGGATAGCATTATGACAATTGAAAACTTAATCAAAGCAAAAGGCTTTGGGGATGTAATTGTTTCGGCTACTTCAAATACAATTAATGTAATTGTTGAAACAAATGGTTTGACTAATGCAGAAGTTGCTCAAATTGTTGACGTTGTAAGAAATAACTCTGATTATTCTTTTGATAACATCAAAATCACTGAAGTTTAAGTGAAAATTTAACATAATATTCTATTTTTTCTAATTGCATAATTTGAAACTTTGTGGTATATTATTATTAAGCGAAAGTTATTTATGATTTGTAAGGAAATAGAATTATGATGTACGATAATAAAAGCAATATCAAAAAACAAGCCAAAGGCAATGTTACATATGGTAGCAATATTGTGTTATCTGTTATTAATTTGGCAACCAAAGAAATTGCTGGAGTTAGTAGTATTGTAACCAAATTTAGTTCAATGCTCAAACGTTGGTTTAGCAATAATTACTACGAAGGTGTTAAGGTGTCTTATAACAAAGATGCAATGAATGTTGATGTTTACATTAATGTTTGCTTTGGATATAATGTAACCGAAGTTGCTTACAGGGTGCAAGAGAACATCAAAAACAGTTTGTCTGGAATGATTGATGTCAAGATTAACAGAATTAACGTTCATGTTCTTGGAGTTGAATTTCCAAAAGACGAACTTTTGTAAAATAAAAGTTAACCCTTGAAAAACAAGGGTTTCTTTCTTTTGAATTAATGGAGAAAAATTATGAGTAGAAAAAAAAGTAGAGAATGTGCATTTAGATTGGTTTTTGAAAACTTCTTTCACGAACCCGAAACCGAACTTCCTGAAAACTTGGAAGATATAGTGCTAACTGACGAAGACAAAGTTTTTGCAAATGAACTAATTAGTGGAATTAATAGTCATTATGACGAAATTATGTCTATAATCAAAAATAACACCATAGGTTATGAACTTGAAAGAATTTACAAGATTGATTTGGCAATATTAGTTCTTGCGGTTTATGAAATTAAGTTTTCGGATGTTACACCACAAAATGTAGTCATTAACGAAGCGGTTGAACTATCCAAAAAATACTCGACTGACAAGAGTTATAGTTTTATAAATGGAGTGCTTGCAAAGATAGTAAATGAGTGATAATTATTTTTCGGTCGCACAAATCAATAGTTATATCAAAAATATTTTTGAAGCAGAAGTGATGCTTCAAAATATTTGTGTGTACGGAGAAGTTAGTTCTTATAATATATCTAATGGTATTGCATACTTTAATATCAAAGACGAAAGTGGATTGTTATCGTGTGTGTTATTTGGAGCGAGCAATTTTGAAAGTCCAAAGATTGGCGATGTAATTTTGGTTACTGGCAGTATGAACTATTATGCAAAAGGTGGCAAACTATCCTTTAATGCAACCAAAATTGTTCCGTATGGCAAGGGGCTATTGTATGAGAAGTTTCTTAAACTCAAAGCAAAACTCCAAGACCTAGGATATTTTGATGAAAGCAGAAAGCGACCTATTCCAAGTAGGGTTCGAAGAATAGGAGTAGTTTCTAGTCCAACAGGTGCTGTAATTAGAGATATTATTGATGTAACACACCGAAGAAATGATACAATAGATATAGTTTTGTATCCCGTCAAAGTCCAAGGTGTTGGTGCGGATATTGAAATTACAAATGGAATTAATTTCTTTTCGGACTATAACGTTGATGTTGTAATTGTTGCACGTGGTGGTGGAAGTGCCGAAGACTTGGAACCATTTAACAGTGAGATAGTTGCAACAGCGACATATAATTGCAAAAAGCCAGTTGTGTCGGCTGTAGGACATGAAACCGACTTTACAATAATAGATTTTGTGTCGGATAGACGTGCACCAACTCCGTCGGCGGGTGCTGAACTTGTTGCTTGGCGAAAGGATTTGGAAATAGAAAGCGTTAATAAATTTATGTTTTATATGGAAAGAACACTCAAGTCTAAGTTTGAAAATTTGAAAAAAGATATTGACATTCTTTATGAAAAATTAGATAATATGTCGTCAAGTAAAATTATTGAACTAAAATTTAATTTGGACAAATATATCTCCAAACTTGAATACGTTGACATTCTGATTGACAAAAAACAAAATAATTTAAATCAACTTGAACTTAAACTTGAACATAATAATCCCAAGAAAATCTCAAATATGGGATATTCCAAAGTCTTTCAAAATAACAAGAGTGTTAGTAGTATAAATGACATAAAATCGGGTGATTTAATTATTTCAATGATTGATGGTCAAATTGAGACAAATTATAAAGGATAGTTGTATGGATTTTGAAAATAAGATTAATGAATTGCAGAGTATTTGCAACAAAATGGAAGACGAAAACTTGCCATTAAGTGACGGATTAAAACTTTATGAGCAAGGTGTTACTATTGCCAAAGAATGTTATTCTGAACTAAGTAATATCAAAGGCAAAGTGACAGTTATTAAACAAGATTTGGACAAATTCAAAGAAGATTTATTAGATTAGGAGAAAATATGAAATTAACAGAAATGTTTTTCAAAACATTTAGAGAAGACCCAGCCAATGCCGAAATTAATAGCCACAAGTTGCTAGTTAGGGCTGGATATATTAAGCAAATGGGAAACGGAATATTTACTTATTTGCCACTAGGTCTCAAGGTTCTTGAAAATATCAAAAAAGTAATCAGAGAAGAGATGAATAATTCTGGTGCAATTGAGCTTCAAATGCCAATTTTGCTTCCACAAGAAATTTATGCACATAGACTTGATTACTTTGGAAATACAATGTACAAACTCAAAGATAGCACCGGCAAAGACTATTGTTTGGGCCCAACTCACGAAGAACCTTTTACTTATCTTGTCAAGGAAACTTATAATAGTTACAAACAATTGCCAGTAACTTTGTATCAAATTCAAAATAAGTATCGTGACGAAATTCGTGCTAGATTTGGACTTCAGAGAGCCAAAGAATTTATTATGAAGGACGCATACTCTTTTGATACAAGCGAAGAAGGTTTAAATTTGTCCTTTGGAAAGATGAAGCAAGCATACATAAACATTTTTTCAAGGCTTGGACTAGACTTTGTTCCAGTTGAAGCGGATAATGGTGTTATGGGTGGTTCGGGTTCAACCGAATTTATGGTTAAGGCAGATATTGGTGAAGACGAATTAATCGTTTGTGATTGTGGTTATGGTGCTAATGTTGAAAAGGCTGAATGTGTAGAAGATAGTGTAGACAATTCAAATGTTGCAAAACTATCTCGTGAAATGGTTCATACTCCACATGTTAAGACAATTGATGAATTGACAGAATTTTTGCATACAGACAACAAAAACTTTGTCAAAGCAGTTGTTTATTCAACCGACAAAGGTGTAGTTGTTGCATTGTGTAGGGGTGATAGAGAAATCGAAGAAGTCAAACTCAAAAACAATCTTGGGGTTGTTAATATGGAAATGGCTACCCCAGAACAAATTATTTCTATTGGCTCATATGCTGGATTTGTTGGCGCTATTGACCTAAAAAATGCTATAGTGATTGCAGACAACGATGTTAAGAATATGGTTAACTTTGTAATTGGTGCTAACCTTCAAGATTATCATTATATTAATGCAAACTTGGAAGATTTAACAATAGATTACTTTGCTGACATCAAAAAGATGGTTGCTGGTGACAAATGTCCACATTGCGGAAATCCTGTAAGAATTGTTAGGGGAATTGAAGTAGGACATATATTCAAACTAGGAACTAAATACACCAAAGAACTTGAATGTAAATTCCTTGATGAACAAGGCAAGTCTCAATATATGATTATGGGCTGTTATGGAATTGGAGTAAGTAGAACTCTTAGTGCCTTGGTTGAACAAAATTGTGACGACAAAGGAATTATCTGGCCAGAAATTGTTGCGCCATACAAACTTGAAATTGTAATTGCTAATACAAAAGATGAAACCCAGGTTAAACTTGCAAACGAACTTTATAATGCAATAAATGTGGGTGACGACAATATCTTGCTTGATGATAGAGTAGAGTCGTTTGGAGTTAAACTCAACGATGCCGAACTCATCGGTGTTCCATATATTGTTATAGTTGGTCGTGGAGCAGTGGATAACAAAATTGAATTTATCAAAAGACGTGATTTGAGTCGTGTCGATGTTGATGCAAATGAATTTTTGAATATGTATCTTAATAATTAAATATTACTTAAATAAATAATCACCAATTTGTGTTGGTGGTTATTTTTTTGTATAATAAATTTCTTTATGCAAAGTGCTTTGCATAAAATGATTTTTGGCAAAATTAAATTTAAGTTATAAAAAAATAAAATTCTTGAGTCATATTTATATTTATACATTTTTTGTGAATAAAACCTATGTTTTGAGTTTATTTTTGTTAAAAAATCATTAAAAAATGGCTAAAATAGGGAAGTATGCAAAAAATTGCATAAATATACATTTTAAAAATTCGTCATGCAAAATTATGAATTTTTATAAATAAAAAAATGAATAAATATTCAAAAACCCCTTGCATAAAGATTAAAGTTGTTGTATAATTATTGCAATCACATGAAAAAGTGATAGAAGACGTTGCAAGGTGGATGCAATGTGCTTCAAACAAATTAATTACATTTTGAGGTGGATAAAATGGCTCGTAATTCAAGGCAATCAAAGATACTAGAACTTATTTCTACAAACGAAATTGAAACACAAGAAGAACTAGTATCGTCACTAAAAGATGCAAACTTTGATGTTACACAAGCGACTATCAGTAGAGATATTAAGGAGTTGGGACTTATTAAAATTTTGACTGATAGCAAGAAGTACAAATACGCTGTTGTTAGTTCTTCCGCTCAAGCACTTTCAAACAAGTGCCTAAACATTTTCAAAGAGTGTGTCATCTCAGTTAAATCTGCTATGAATTTGACAATCGTTAAAGTTATCAAAGGCACTGCAGGAATGGTAAGCAATCTAATAGACCAATTATCTATGTCACAAATAATGGGCTGTACTTATGGGGATGATACAGTCATGGTTATCACTTCTGACCAAGAAGATGCGTACTTTGTGAGAGACAAATTGAATTCGTTACTTAATTAGTTTGTTTGTTGTTTGAAAAATACAATTTTTTAATTGTATTTTTTTTTGACTTGGTTTAAAATATCTATGTAGAAAATTTGGGGCTAAGTTTAAATTTTATATTAACTTCATTTAAGAATTATCTTTTAAGGATTATTATGTTAGAAACTATCAAGATTACAAATCTAGCACTCAT
This sequence comes from uncultured Clostridia bacterium, assembly GCA_934754475.1. Lineage (GTDB taxonomy): Bacteria > Bacillota > Clostridia > Christensenellales > UBA1242 > UBA11490. The sequence continues at coordinate 372,406 of CAKVHV010000001.1, forward strand.
TAGCAAATCTCAAGTGGATTTTGGCACTGGGTTTAATGTGTTAACGGGTGAAACTGGTGCGGGCAAATCACTACTAGTTGATGCTTTGTTATTTTTAAATGGCAATCGTGCAGACAAGACACTTATCAAGAGTGGTGAAGATTTTGCACGTGTCGAAGGTGTTTTTGGTGTCGATTTGGATAATCCAAAGATTAATGAAATATTGAGTTCTGTTGGACTTGAAAACGAAGGAACACTTCTTGTTTCAAGATACTTTTCACTCAATGGAAAAAATGAATGTCGTATTAATGGCGAAATCGTAACACTTAATATTCTTAGAAAAATTACAAATGAAATTATAGATATTTTTGGTCAAAACGATAGCATGGCTCTACTTGACCCACAAAATCATCTAAAAATTATTGACGATTTAATTAGTGACAAACTAAAGTCCGACAAGGAATTGCTAAGTTCCAAACTTGGCGAACTAGCGGATATTAACAAACAAATTGCATATCTTGGCGGAATAGACAAAGATAGAGAGAATAATATTAAGTTACTTGAGTTTCAAATCAAGGAAATCGAAGACGCAAATCTTCAAGTAAACGAAGAAGATGAATGTAAAGCCAAAATTAAAATCATGGAGAATAGCGAAAAAATTTATTCGTCACTTAATGATTCAATTAATGCTCTCGACGGGGAATATTCACTTTCAAATGCAATCAAAACTGCAATAAACTATCTTGGAAGTGCTTTGCAGTTTGATGAGAGTATATCAAACGAAAAGGATAGATTGTACTCATGTAAATATGAACTTGAAGACATAGTTTCAACTTTGTCTCAAAAGCAAAATGAAATTCGTTATGACGAACGGGAATTGGACGAGTTAAATGACAGACTAACTTTTATCAAAGACCTAGAGCGAAAGTACGGAAACACAATTGAAGATGTGCTTAAATCAAAAAATGATTTCGAAGATAGACTAAATATTCTTGTTAATTCCGAACAAGAACTCCAAAGACTAACACTTAACAAATCTCATGTTTTGGATGAAATTATAACAATTTGTCAAAGACTAAGACAAATTAGAACTACCGAAATCAGTTGGTTTAAAGGTGCTATGGAAAAAGAACTATTCAAACTTGGCATGAAAAATGCAAAAGTTGATGTGGTTTTCCAAAACGAAATTTCAAAAGATAATATTGAAAAAATCGTAAATTGTGATGGTGCAGATAGTATTGAATTTTTGTTTAGTGCCAACTTAGGCTTTGAGCCACGACCACTCAGTAAGATTATTTCTGGTGGTGAAATGAGTAGATTTATGCTTGCCATGAAATCGCTTGCTAATTCAAAAACAAACAAAACATGTATTTTTGATGAAATTGATGCCGGAATTGGCGGCGAAATTGGAAATGCAATTGGCGAAAAAATTTGTGAGATTTCCAGAAATTCTCAAGTTATTTGTATAACTCACTTGGCTCAAATTGCTTGTTTTGGTGACTCAAACTTTAAGATAGAAAAATTTGACGAAGATGGAAAGACTATAACAACCGTTTCGCTTTTGGACGAAAATCAAAAAGTCAAGGAGATTGCAAGAATGCTTGGCAATTCTCAAAGCGAAAGTTCTCAAAAATTGGCTATAGATATGTTGGAATCGTCCAAAGTTTTCAAATCTCGTGTGTAGCAACTCAAACCCAAGTTTTACCAAATAAAAAGTGGCATAATTTTGAGTTTTTTATACAAAATACTTCTAAGTAGATTTAGGAGTATTTTTTTGTATGAAAGGAAAGAAAGTTGTACCCATAATACTAATATTTTTCTTTGTCATTGTGTCAATTTTTTTCCCATATAACAAAATGCTTGCACTAAGTGACGAAATGTTCGTTACACAAGATGAACTAAAAGAAATATTAAGTAGTGATTTTTTGCTATCTTCTCAAATCGTGAGTGTTTCGGCAAGAGACGATGGCGATTTTGATAAATATATAATTAATTACAAGTTATTCAACTTATTTAATATCAAAAAACTAAAAGTAAATGTAATCGACCCCGATAGATATTTTGCTGGCGGTGAAACTTTGGGATTTTCTCTACAATCAAAAGGAGTAATTTTGATTGGCGGAAATTATATTTTATCTAAGAATGGAATAGAAAGACCTTTTGAAAATAGCGGTTTGAAGACTGGAGATATAATAACAAAAATTGACGAAATTGAAATAAACAATTCACAAGATATTTCAAAAATTCTTGAAAACTTTGAAGGCGGGAGCATAAGACTAACTGTTAATAGAAGTGGAGAAATATTTGAAGTAGATATTTGTCCAGCATTAGATTCAATGACCAATACTTATAAACTTGGGCTTTGGGTCAAAGAAGATGCGGTTGGAATAGGAACATTATCTTTTGTTAATGCAACAACCAAAAGATTTGGCTCTCTTGGTCACTCAATAAATGATAGCGAAACAAACGAGTGTATTGAAGTCAGCGGTGGAAATATTTATACTAGTAAAATTTTAGGAATTAAAAAAGGCAAGAGTGGAAAGGCTGGTGAATTAATAGGGACATTCAATAGAGAAAATGTAATAGGAACAGTTGATAAAAATTGTGACTATGGAGTTTACGGATTTGTAGATAGTGTCGAGTCTGTTACAAAGAATAAGACTTCGGTAGATATTGGTGGAAGGCTATCGGCAAAACCCGGCAAAGCACAAATTTTGTCGGCTCTTGACGGGGATGAAATTAATGCATATGATATAGAAATAATCAAAACAAATTTTCAACAATCATGTAATGAAAAAAGTATGGTTATTAGGGTTACTGACAAAGAACTTATTGCCAAGACCGGTGGAATAGTTCAAGGCATGAGCGGAAGTCCAATAATTCAAGACGGAAAACTAATTGGAGCAGTTACTCACGTATTTGTAAACGATGCCACCAAGGGTTTTGGAATCTATATAGATTGGATGCTTGAACAATAAAAAACCTAATATTTTTCAAATATTTTTGTTAAAAACCATTGACAAATGGGTGTTAAGTGGATATAATAGTCGTGTAGTTTAAAGAAGAAGACCACTTCTCACCCATCGAATTTTGTTTTGATGTGGTAAATATAATAAATTTTATTTATTGTGGGAAGTGGGTAATTTAATTACTCACTTTTTTTAATCTATAAATTATTTTTGGGGGTACACCACTATCAAAGAGTTAATCATTAATGAACAAATTAGAGTTCCACAAGTTAGACTTGTTGGAAGTCAAGGCGAAGCACTTGGAATTATGTCTTTGTCCGATGCTAGAGCCAAAGCAGATGAAGAAGGACTTGACTTGGTACTTTTGTCACCAAATGCAGTTCCACCAGTTTGCAAAATCATGGATTATGGCAAACATAAGTTTGACACAATTAAAAAAGAAAAAGAAGCCAAGAAAAAACAAAAAGTATCCGAAGTCAAAGGTATGCAACTTAGTATGAATATCGCCGACAATGATATGCAATTCAAGGCTAAGAATGTTCGTAAATTTTTAACAAATGGCGACAAAGTTAAGGTATCACTTAGAATGTTTGGTAGACAACTTGCCAATCCACAAATGGGTATGCCAATTATGCAAAAATTCTATGAGATGCTATCTGACGTTTGTGAACTTACTAGCAAACCAGAAATTAATGGTAGACAAATTGTTATGGTTTTATCGCCAAAAAACACTAAATAATTAAACAAGGAGAAAAAATTATGCCTAAGCAAAAAACACATACAGGTGCAAAAAAGAGATTTAAACTTAAAAAATCTGGAATAATCAAAAGAAACAAAATGAACAGAAGACACATCTTGACTAAAAAGTCTCCAGCAAGAAAGAGAAGACTTAGAAAAGGTGGCTATGTTGCAAAAGCCAACGAAAGAAATATCAAAGAGTTGCTTTCAGCATAAATTAGTAAAGGAGAAAATGACTTATGAGAATTAAAAGAGCAGTTAACGCAGTTAAAAAGAGAAGAAAAGTACTAAGAAGTGCTAAAGGTTACTGGGGTGCTAGAAGCAAACTTTATAGAGTAGCTAAACAAGCAGTTATGAAGTCTGGTCAATATGCTTACACAGGTAGACGTCTTAAGAAAAGAGATTTCCGTCAACTTTGGATTGCAAGAATCAATGCTGGTTGTAGACAAAATGATATGTCATATAGCCAATTTATGCATGGACTAAAAGTTGCTAATATCGACCTTAACAGAAAGGTTTTGTCTGACCTTGCTATATCAGACGAAAAAGCTTTTTCTAGTCTAGTTGCTACAGCTAAAAAAGCGCTTGCAAAATAATTAAATTTTAGCCTAAATCAAGGAGTTTTTACTTGATTTGGCTTTTTTAAAATTAGGGTTTTTATGATTACAAGCAAAGATAACAAATTAATTAAATATTTAATTTCTATCAAAGATAAAAAACAATCTAGGACTGACTCAGTTTGTTTGATTGAAACTATCAAAATTGTAAGACAAATGCTTGATAAAAATATGGTTACACATGTTTTTTGTGTTGAAGAAAAAATAAGTTTATTCAAAGACATAAATATTCCAGTTGATATTATTTCAAATAGTATTGCCAAATACTTGTCTGATGCAAGTACGACTGATGGAGTTTTTGCAATTTGCAAGATTTCTAAGTTTGGAATTTTGGACTACTCAAGATGTTTGGTGCTGGATAATATTCAAGACCCAAGCAATCTCGGTGCAATCATTAGGAGTGCTAGAGCATTTGGATTTAACACAATTTTCAGTGCAAATTCGGTTTATCCGTATAGCTTTAAGAGTATTAGGTCTAGTATGGGTTATGTCTTTGATGTTAATTTGCTTGATGTAACATATGAAACTATCCAAAAAATCAAAAACGAAAACAACATAAAATTTGTATGTGCTGATATGTCTGGTGTTACTATCGAAAATTTCGTTAGTAAGCCGGATAACTTAGCAATAATAATCGGAAGTGAAGGAAAGGGTGTAAGTGATACCCTTAGAAATATGGCAGATTATACTGTATCAATTCCGATGCTAAATCAAGTTGAAAGCCTAAATGCTAGTGTTAGTGCATCAATATTTATGTTTAATCTAAGAAAATAATGAGGTAATTTTATGTCAGGACACAATAAGTGGACAAAAATTAAAGGAATAAAAGAAAAGAACGACCAACAAAATGCCAAGATGTATACAAAAATCGGCAGAGAAATCGCTGTTGCTGTTAAACTTGGCGGTGCTGACCCAAATTCAAATTCACAATTAAAGAATATTATCGCAAAGGCAAAAGCTATTAATATGCCAAACGACAATATCAATCGTAGTATCAAAAAGGCTAGTGGAGAACTAAATTCAGTTAACTACGAAGCAATGACTTACGAAGGATATGGTGTTAATGGAAGTGCGGTTATTGTTCATGCTTTGACAGACAACAAAAATCGTACAGCAAGTGATGTTAGACACGTATTTGACAAATTTGGTGGTTCGCTTGGAAGCAATGGTTGTGTATCATATTTGTTTACAAAAAAAGGTGTTATCTACGTTCAACGTGGCCTTGGAATTTCGGATGACGATATGATGATGACAGCTCTTGATGCTGGTGCAGACGATATTGCAATCGAAGATGAAGTATTTGAAATATATACTACTCCCGAAGCTTTTGAAAGCACCAAAGCCAACTTGGAAAGAATTGGTGTTACAATTGCAGATAGTTCAATCGACTTGATTCCATCAAATTATGTAGAACTTGCACCAGACAAACTTGTAACTTTCCAAAAAATGATAGATGCTCTCGAAGATAACGACGACGTTCAAGAAGTTTATCACAATGTAAACATTGAAGAATAAAAAAATATGCAATTAATTTTGCATATTTTTTTTGTTGTTTCTAAAACATTTGTTTGACTTATTTTGGATAAATAGTTATACTACTTTGTATTAGGAGAACTTATGATAATACTTGGAATTGACCCGGGACTTGCAATTGTTGGATTTGGAGTCATTGAAAAAGGCAAATATAAAACAGAAGTTATTGATTATGGTGTAATTACAACTCCAAAAGAAGACACTTTGCCTGTTAGACTTCAAAAGATTTATGACGGAATGTGCGCACTTATTGATAAATTCAAACCCGAACAAGTAGCACTTGAAGAATTGTTTTTTAATACTAATATCACAACAGGAATTGCTGTAGCCGAAGCAAGGGGAGTAATACTTCTTGCGTGTATTCACAAAAATCTTAAACTATATGAATACACACCTTTGCAAATCAAACAAGCCTTGACAAGCAATGGTAGAGCCGACAAACAACAAGTTCAGTTTATGGTTAAGGCAATCCTTAATCTCAAAAGTATCCCACGTCCTGATGATGCCGCTGATGGTTTGGCTGTCGCACTTACGCATAGTCAGACAAATTTGCTTTTGTCAGGAACGGATATTCACTAAGTTTTAATTACAAAAAATTGGAGAAATTATGTTTGCATTTTTAACAGGAATTTTGGAAGAAAAAGAAAATAATATAGCGGTTATTAATTGTAACGGAGTTGGTTTTGAAATAAACGTAAGTGATACAACCATTTATGAACTTCCAAATGTAGGCGAAATGGCTACAATTTATACTTATATGGCAGTTAGAGAAGATGCCATAACATTATTTGGATTTGCTAGTCGTGAAGAAAAATCTGCATTTTTGAAACTTACGGGTGTGAGTGGAATTGGTGGCAAAATGGCTATTGCAATTCTATCTGCTATGCCAGTTGCCGATTTAATCGAAGCAATTGTATCTGAGAATATTAGACTTCTTAGCAGTATCAAAGGACTCGGAAAAAAGACAGCCGAAAGACTTGTTGTGGAACTCAAAAATAGTTTTGATGACTTGCAACTATCTATGCTTAGTCCACGAAATGTAGCCACAAAATCTTCGGCAGTTGAAGAAGCAATTGATACACTTGTTGCAATGGGGCTTACTAGATTTGATGCAACAGCGGTTGTCAAAAATGTCGCTGTTACAAACGATACAGCCGAAGACATTATTAAGAAAAGTCTTAGAAATATGAATAAATAACTTTTAGGAGATTTATGGAAGACGAAGAAAGATTTATAACTTCGACCAAAAATTTGAGTGAAAGCGAAGTTGAAAATACTCTTAGACCGACATCAATGGAAGATTATGTCGGACAAGAAAAAATCAAAAAGAATTTGAGTGTATATATTAAGGCGGCTAAGCAAAGGGGAGACGCACTTGACCACGTTCTTTTGTATGGCCCACCGGGACTTGGAAAGACAACTCTTTCGCATATTATTGCAAATGAACTTGGGACAAATATCAAAATAACAAGTGGTCCAGCGATTGAAAAAGTTGCCGACCTTGCTAGTATTCTTAGCAATATGCAACGAAACGAAGTTTTGTTTATTGACGAAATTCATAGACTAAGCAGGTCTGTCGAAGAAGTTTTGTATCCAGCCATGGAAGATTTTGCACTAGATATAATTTTAGGCAAAGGTCCAGGTGCAAGAACCATGCGAATTAATGTTGAACCTTTTACACTAATTGGTGCAACAACTAAGGCGGGCATGCTTACTGGTCCACTTAGAGATAGATTTGGTGTTGTTTGTAGGTTGGAGATGTATACTCCCGAAGAACTTGGCAAGATTATTAGTCGTAGTGCTAATATTTTGGGAACACCAATTGATGCGGATGCTTGTATGGAACTAGCAAAACGTAGTCGTGGAACTCCAAGAATTGCCAATAGACTTCTCAAACGTATAAGAGACTTTGCCGAAGTTGAAGGAAGTCCAAGAATTACTAATGAAATCTGCAAAAAATCCTTGGAGATATTGGAAGTTGATGATTTGGGACTTGACTTTACGGATAGAATTTTGCTTGAAACTATTATAGATAAATTTCATGGTGGCCCAGTTGGTCTTAATACATTGGGTGCTGCAACAGGCGAAGATGCAAATACAATTGAAGATGTTTATGAGCCTTATCTTATTCAACTTGGATTTATAGCGAGAACTCCTAGGGGTAGAGTTGTACTTCCTAATGCCTACAAACATCTTGGCAAAAAATTAACAGCAAAAAATCAAGAATACTTAAAATTATTTGTGGAAAGTGAAGATAATGAATAAAGGAAATGTTGACTTATTAAATACTAAATCATACTTTTATAACTTGCCCGAAGAACTTATTGCTCAAACACCAGCCGAGCCAAGGGATTCATCAAGACTACTTGTTTATCATAAGTCAAGTGGAGAGATTGAACACAAGATTTTTAGAGACATTGTAGACTATCTCAAGCCCGGTGATGTCTTGGTTGTTAATAACACAAGAGTATTGCCAGCACGTCTTTATGGAAAAAAAGAAAGTGGGGCAAAAATTGAAGTCTTACTTCTCAAAAGAATTGATTTAAATACATGGGAAACTCTCGCTAAACCCGGGAAAAGACTTAAAGTAGGCACAGAAATTATATTCTCAGAAAATCTCAAAGGTGTTATCAAATCTGACACGGATTTTGGCGGAAAAATAATTGAGTTTGAATTTGATGGTGTTTTTGAAGACATAATTTCAAAATGCGGAGTTATGCCACTTCCACCATATATTCACAAACAATACAAAGACAAAGAAAGATACCAAACAGTTTATAACAAAATCACAGGAAGTAGTGCCGCTCCAACTGCTGGGCTTCATTTCACAAACGAACTTTTGGAAAAGATTAGGGCAAAGGGTGTTGAGATTATTGAAGTATTATTGCACGTTGGATTGGGAACTTTTAGACCAGTCAACGAAGATAATATTTTGGAACACAAAATGCACAGCGAATATATCGAAGTAACAAGCGAAAATGCAACCAAACTTAACAATGCAAAACGTGAAGGTAGACGAATTATTGCAGTTGGAACAACGTCTGTTAGAGTTTTGGAGAGTGCAACTGATGAGAATGGAATAATTCATCCTTGTCAAAAAGAAACGGATATATTTATCTATCCGGGATACAAATTCAAAATGGTCGATGCTCTAATTACTAATTTCCACTTGCCAGAAAGTACGCTTATTATGCTAGTTTCTGCATTCATTGGATTTGATGAAACTATGAAGATGTATAATACTGCTGTCAAAGAAAAATATAGATTTTTTAGTTTCGGCGATGCAACGTTACTTATTTAATTTGAATTAATAAAAGGATAAATATGGACAAATTTAGTTTTGAAACAAAATGTGTATGCTCTCAATCTGGTGCTAGAATTGGTGAGTTTAAAACTCCACATGGAGTAATAGAAACACCAGTTTTTATGCCAGTTGGAACTCAAGCAACTGTTAAAAGTTTGACACCAGAAGATTTGAAAAAAATTAATACACAAATTTTGCTTAGCAACACATATCACTTACATCTAAGACCTGGCGAAGAAATTGTCAAAAATGCTGGTGGTCTACACAAATTTATGAATTGGGACAGACCAATTCTTACTGATTCGGGCGGTTTTCAAGTATTTTCGCTTGCTGACCTTAGAAAAATTACTGACGAAGGTGTAGAATTTAGGTCTCATCTAAATGGTGAAAAACTATATATTACTCCCGAAAAATGTATGGAAATTGAAGAAGCACTTGGTGCAGATATTATAATGCAGTTTGATGAATGTACTACTTATGGCACTAGTTATGAAAAGAGTAAAAAAGCGATGAACAGAACTCTTGATTGGCTTGATAGATGTTATAATTATCACAAAAACGATAACCAAGCCTTGTTTCCAATTGTTCAAGGGAATTTTTACAAAGATTTAAGACTTGAAAGTTTGGAAAGAACTAAACCTTATATCACATATGGAATGGCTATAGGTGGACTATCTGTAGGCGAACCAAAAGAGATTATGTACGAAATGTTGGATACTCTCAAACCACATCTTCCAAATAATGTTCCAAGATACTTGATGGGGGTAGGCAGTCCAGATTGCATTTTGGAAGGTGTAATTAGGGGTGTTGATATGTTTGACTGTGTATTGCCAACTAGAATTGCACGTAACGGAACAGCATTTACTCACGATGGCAAAGTTGTTGTGCGTAATGCTATTTACAAAGACGACTATACTCCGCTTGATTCCGAGTGCGATTGTGAATGTTGTAAGAATTACACCAAAGCATATCTTAGACACTTAGTCAATACTGGAGAAATTCTTGGTGCAAGACTACTTAGTATTCACAACATAAGATTTTTAACCAAACTCATGGAAGATATCAAAGACGCAATTAGAAATAATTGTTTGCTTGACTTTAAGGATAAATTTTTGGCACGTTATAATGCGGGCGAAATCAAAAATTCTAAGTCAAAAAAATAAACTTACAAAAATAGATAAATTTTGATAATTTTTTGTTTGTTTTTTGAAAAGTTATTTGATATAATACTTATGTCAAATTTATAATGAAATTGCTTAAATTTTTAAATGATTTCAAAAATCAATATTAAGGAGAAAAAAATGAATTTATTATTATCTGCATTTGGTGACTGGTTTAGCAAAAACTGGATAATTTTGGTTCTTATCGTACTTGCTATTGCATTACTAGTTCCAACTTATCTAAGACAAAAAAAGGAAGTTAATGCTCGTAACGAACTAAATAATACTATCAAAAAAGGCACAAAGATTATAACAACTGCCGGTGTTTATGGTGTTGTTGAAAGCATTGAAGAAACAACAGACGGCAAAGTTGTTACAATTATTACTGGCAACTCAAAAAATCCAACAACTATGACAATTCATATCAATGCAATTGGCGGAATTGACAACAAATCTTCGGTTGTAGCAGACAAAACTAGCGAAAAGGTTAGCGAAGAGAAAGTTGAAAAACAAGAAAATGTTGAAGAAAAAGTTGAAACTCCAGTTGAAAAAGAAACTGAAGAGCCAAAAGAAAAACCAGAAACAACCAAAAAGACAACTGCAAAAAAATCAACTAAAAAATCTACAAAATAATTAATTTGACTTGCAAAACTGCAAGTCTTTTTATTTTTTATCATAAAGTAATTTTTAATTTCATATATTCTTTTGAAGTAAAATTTGGAAGGTATAATATGAATTTGGAAGGAACAAAAAATAAAAATACATTTTTAAATTATTTAAAAGGTGCTTTGGTTGCTTTATCTACAACACTTATTTTAATTTTGCTATTTGCTGTACTTGTTAGATTTTTGAATATCTCGGATAGTTGGATTTTTCCTGTCAATCAAGTAATCAAAGTTATTAGTCTAACATTAGGATTGTCTTTAATGCTCAAAGACAAAGAAAAAGGCTTTGTAAAAGGGCTAATTTTAGGTATAATTTATTATTTGCTTAGTTTTGTAATATTTAGTATTCTACAAGCAAAATTTTCAATAAGTATCAAAAATTTGTATGACTTTTTGCTAACTACTTTTGCAAGTGGTCTTATTGGAATTATTCTTGTTAATATCAAAAAATAATTAAATTTTATAAATAATAATTTTGTTTTAAGATTTAATTGTTTTGTCGTCTAGTAATCAAAAATTATAACAAACATAATAAAAATCAATTAAAAAATTAATTAATTCTTTGAGAATATGACTCAAAGAATTTTTTTTGAAATTAAAAAAAATTTACTTTTAAAAAATATAATTAAAAAATCAAGTATTTTTAGGATAATTTGACCCAAAATGAATTGACTTATTTTTGGAATATATTGTATAATTGTATGTGATTAATTAAGTTTTGCATAGTATTAATTATTTTTTTGATTATAATGTCTTGAAATTAATAATATTGGCAATTATTAATTATAAATGACTTTTATATTTTTGGAGCAATAAATGAAGAAAAAAAGAGCAATTAGAAATTATGTACTTGTTAGTATTTTTATTGTTTTGAGTTTACTTTTAACATTTATTTCATTTCCTGTTCCCGGAACAAATTACAACTACTTAGGTATTGGCAATTTGCATATGGGTTTGGAACTTAATGGTGGAATAAAAAATACTTACAATTTGGAAGTCGCAGACTGGTACGAAGGCAACAAAATGGATGCTTACAACAAAGCAGTTGATAGAATTCAATACTTACTAGACCTAAATTATTCTGATGCCAAAGTATACTTGTGTTCTGACGACAAATTAACTGTCGAAGTTCCTGATACTTCTATAAACACAAACTACTTGGTTGGACTTATTGAGATGAAGTCTGAATCGGGTAAAGATGCCGAAGCAAAAGTAACAGGTCAAGATATTGCTAGTGTTAAGTATATGCTTAGCGGAACTACTCATGGTGTTTATATTGAGTTTACCGAAAAAGGCAAAGAAAAATTTGCAAAACTTACAAAGGAAGTTGCAAGTTCAGATAGCCAAACTATGTATATTTACATGGACAAAGACTATGAACATGCTTTCTCAGAGCCAAAAGTAACCGAAGAAAATAGTTATGGATACACTTTTATTTCGGGGTCGGGAATTACTAACAAAAAAACTGGCGAAGAATATGCTAGAAAGTTGGAAAGTTCACTTATCGGTGTTAATATGTCGACCGAACTTGACCCAATTGAAGTCAAAGGCACTTTTGGAAATGCGACTAAGATTGCAATTTATGTTACAACTGTTGTTATAGTTATTGCCTGTGTTATAATTGGCGTTATATTATTTAGAGAATTGGGCTTGGTTTCAATGCTTTCTTATATTTTCGCACTTATGGTTAGTGTTATTATTTCGGCACTATGTGATATGCAAGTTACATTCGCTGGCTGGTTTGGATTTATGTTGGGATTTGTATTCAATTACTTCCTTCATATGTTCTATCTAAATAGAGTCAAAAAAGAATATGCTATGGGCAAGAAATTCATTGTTTCATTTACTTCTGCATACAAACCTGCATTATTTAATATTTTGGATGTTCTACTAATTACAACTGGAACAGTGCTACTAACTATGATTGTTCCAAGCAACGCGATTAGAATTATGGCTCTTAACTTTGTAATTACAATTCCTGCAACTGCGTTTACTAGCTTGTTCTTAAACAAAGTTCTTGCAGTTGATTACACAGCTTTCAATCTTAGAAACGAAAAGAAAGTTAACTTTGTAAGGGGGGATGAAATTGATGAAGTCGAATAATAAATTGAATATTATTTCAAGATTTAAATATTGGATGTTAATTCCTATTGTCCTATTGGTTGTATCTATAATTTTTGGATTTGTATTTGGTCTTAATTATGACTATGACTTCAAAACAGTTAGTTCTTTTGATGTTAAATTTAACACAACTGTAACTAATACAGAATACAAGGAATTATCCAAACAACTAAAAACCCTTGTTAAATCTGAATTTACTGATTTTAGAATTGAAAAAATTGGTGATGGTGCTCAAAACGGACTACTTGTCAAAATCGCCAATGAGAATGGAGAATTTGATACTCAAATCGAAAGTCTCAAAAATACAATTGAAACAAAATTACTAGAAAATACTGGCGACAAAGTATCCAGTCCAGTTACAATTACAACCACAGATACTTATAATATCTTGCCAAAAGATGCATCATCGCTAATCGGATACTCAGTTTTGGCAATGACATGTATTATGTTATTTGTATTTATCTATTATGCAATTAGATATAATTTGACAGCAAGTGTGTCAATTGTATTGACAATTCTCTTTGAAATTGCTATGCTACTTACTGTAATGATAGTGGCTAGAATACCATTTAATTACTATTTTGTTGTATCATATTTTGTTATGACTATATCTACAATTATAATTTCAAGTTACTTGAACAATTATATAAGGTCAAATCTTAATGTTGAAAAATACAATAAATATAGTAATGCTGACAGGGTTTATGATGCGTATGCACGCACTATTAAACCTATAATGATTTTTGTTGCACTTTTAAGTTTGTCTTTGTTTGCAATAATGTTCTTTGGAAATTCAACTCTAATTTATACAATGCTTTCGATTATAGTTTCACTTATGGTCGGATTATTTGGCATTTACTTCTTTGAATTTAGTATTTGGTCTTTTTGGTACAAAAAAGACAAGGATGCTACTCTTAGAAGAAAAATTGAAGCTGAAAAGAAGAAATCTACACAAAGTTCAAAGTCTGATGACAAAATCGTTGTTTAACAATAAAAGCCCTTTGTTACCAAGGGGCTTTTTGTTTTTTGGTAGTAGCCTTTAAAAGGTTAGGATATGGAATTTGTAAGTAAAATAGAAGGAATAGAATTTAATAACAAAGAAATTTTGAGAATGTCAGAAAAGTTTAACTTATGTCAAGATATTGTTAAACTACTTTTTGCTAGGGGAATAGACACCGAAGACAAAATTTACAAATACTTAAATAGCGGAGTATCTTCGCTATACAATCCGTTCTTGCTTAAGAATATGCAAGAAGTTGTCGACAAAATAAAATTTTACATAATGTCAAAAAAGCGAATTTTAATCATGGGCGACTATGATACCGACGGAATTAGTGCTTCGGCAATACTTTTTAAGTATTTCAAAAGTATAGGTGTTGATACGAATGTATTTTTGCCAAACAGAGTTGTTGACGGATATGGTCTAACAAAGGATAGTTTGGACAAAGTTAAATCTATGTATAGTCCGGATTTGATAATTACAGTCGATTGTGGAATTACTTGTGTCGAAGAAATTGATTATTGCAAGTCGCTTGGGATAGATATAATTGTAACAGACCACCACGACATTCCAAGTGTTATTCCAAATACACTAATAATAAACCCAAAACTAGAAGACCAGTTGTATCCATTTAGAGAACTATGTGGGGCTGGTGTTGCACTCAAACTTGTACATGCTTTGGGTGGACTGAGTGAAGCACTTAAATATACGACAATAGCAACACTTGCAACTGTTGCAGATATTGTGCCACTTATGGACGAAAATAGGGCAATTGTTAAGTTGGGTTTGGAAAACCAAAAGACTCAACTTCCAAAGGGACTTAAAAAACTTTGTTCTCAACTAAAAATTAGTCTCCCACTTAGCAGTACTGACATAAGTTTTAAACTCGCACCAAAGATTAATGCTACTGGAAGAATGGGCGATGCAATTATTTCATTTAATTTGTATGTAAAAAATGATGACTCTGAAATAAAAGAAAATATCGATTTGCTTGTAGCACTCAATGACAAACGTGTTGTCGAGACAAACAATATATTTGCATCCGCTTGTGAAATGTTGGAAGACACTAATGTTTCTAGGCTTGGAATGATTGTTTTGTACAATGAAACTTGGGAAAGCGGTGTGCTTGGCATAATTTGTTCAAAACTAGTAGAGAGATATAATAAACCCGTTTGTCTACTTAGCATGGTTGACGGTGAATTTAAGGGGTCTTGTCGAAGTATTCCGGGTGTCAATATATTTGATGCTTTGACATCGGTTAGTGACTTGCTTATTAGATTTGGCGGTCATAATCAGGCGGGTGGACTATCAATTGAACGAAAAAATCTCAAAGAATTTAGAAATAGAATAAACGACTATGTTTTAACTCACATTAACGAAAGTGAGTTGCTCACCAAAAAATATTATGATTTAGATATCTCCAACATGGATTTGTCGGTGGAATTTTTGCAACAATTATCCATTTTTGAGCCATGTGGTTTCAAAAATGAAAAACCAATGTTTAGACTTGCACTCACTGAAAACAACGTTTCGAGAATGTCAAATTATCCGCAACATTTAAGAATTAAACAGGGGAATTTGAATTTAATTGGGTTTGGAAAGGGTGAATATTATTATAACTTAAGTGTTAATTGCCCAAAAGAAGTTATAGTTGAACTAACACTTGAAAAGTACGCGAACAAGGAAAAAATCACTGGTTTTATACGTCACGTTAATTATTCAAAACTAAGTACAGCGACCAAAAGCGAGATTATTTCTGCAAATTATTTGTCCGAACTTAAATACATTCAATGCAAAAGCGAATTTATGTCATACAAACAACTTTCTTTTGAAAATGCAATCAAGAGAATCAATGACATGAGTGCAAAATCTTTGTTTGGAACAGCGGTTCTTATTTATGATATGGATACATATTTTAAGGCTACAAAGTTGATTCCTAATATCAAAAACTATGAATTATTTGATATTCATAACGCATGTGGCGAAAATACTTTTGTTTTTGCACCAAATAGTGATATAAATTTAAAGGACTATAATAATATTTTCATCTTGGATAATTTTTTGGTTGAAGGATATATTGCACATCTATCTAATAAATTTAACAAAATATATACTCTTAATTCCAAGATTAATATGGATATGTTCAAAGGGATTGATGTCAGTCGCGAAGTGTTTGCAAAAAATATGCTTGCTATCAAAGCATACAAAAATGCAACTCCAATGCCTGATTTAATAACTTATTTTAATAATTTAAAAAGACATAATTTTATAGATAAAAACGCAAAATACAATGAATTTTATTTCTTTATGCTAACTATGGAAGAATTAGGAATTTGCAAGTTTGAAGACGGACTTATTAATATTAGCAATATCAAAAGCAACTTGGAAAATTCAAGTATATATAATTTCGTAAGTCAGTTAATAAGAATTTAAAAAGGAGTAACTATGGCTGAGTTTTTGAATCTTCTTAATAAATATTACGACCAAAATTCGGTTGAAAAAATCACAAAAGTTTATGATAATCTCAAAGGTTTGTATCAAAAAGACGGACTTTATACAATTGAATTTGCCGAAAAAATAGGCACAAATATCATGACGCAAAAACTAGATTATGAGTCAGTTATTATTGGGCTTATTTATCCGGTTTATAAGGCAAATAGCCTAGAGATTGACCCAAAACTTATGTCTAAGGATGTCAAAAATATCTTTGAAAGACTCGAAAAAATTGAAAATTTAAATTTATCAACTCATCAAGAACAATTAGAAAATATCAAAAAAATGTTTATCGCTCTTGCCAAGGATATTAGAGTTATAATCATTAAACTTTGTATTGAACTTACAAAACTAGATTTTTTGAATTGCTTTGACGAAATTCAATTGTCTAATTACATGAAAGAAGTAACAGACATATATTTTCCAATCAGCCAAATGTTAGGGCTTAGTCAAATCAAAAATGCTTTTGGAAATGCAACTTTCAAATATTACAAGCCACAAATGTATACTGAACTTGTATCGACCTTGAGCAAATATGTTGAAGAAAGAAACTCTCAAATCAAAAAAGTTATTAGCAAACTCAAAGTTGAAATGCAGTCTGTTTGTCCTAATGTTGTCGTTTATGGCAGACAAAAACAGATTTATAGTATAGCCAAAAAGTTGCAAAGCAAGAATATGGCAGTAAGTTCCATAAACGATATTTATGGTAGAAATGATTATCTCAAAAAAATCGCAGATAAAGGAGATTTTAAAGAAAACAGACTTAATCAAATCATGGATATTTTGGCTGTAAGAATTTTGGTGGATACTGTTGAGCAATGCTATACAGCACTTGGCAAAGTATTTACGATTTTCAAGCCACTTGGAAACTTCAAAGACTATATCGCAAATCCAAAAGAAAATGGCTATCAATCATTGCACACAGCGGTTATTTTGGATAATGGTGACCCGGTTGAAATTCAGATAAGAACATTTGAAATGCACACTTATGCTGAGTATGGTTTTGCAGCACACTGGGCATACAAGGAAAAGAAAAAAGTAGACGAAAGTGGTGTCAAAATTAACTATATTAGGTCTATTATGGACTTGCACAAAGAAAAATCCAATGACGAACTTTTGGAATTAATGAAGACCGACGTTTATTCTGGAAAAATCTTTGTTCAATCTCCAATGGGCAAAATATTAGATTTCCCCGAAGGCTCAACTCCTGTCGACTTTGCTTATGCAATTCATAGCAAAATTGGAGACACTTGTGTTGGTGCTAAAATAAATGGCAGAATGGCGCCTTTGACAACTCCAATGAATAATGGCGACACAATAGAAATTATAACCAATCCAAATGCCAAAGGACCTTCGAGAGACTGGCTAAAAATTGTCAAAACAAGTGGTGCAAAATCCAAAATTAATGCCTTCTTTAAACGTGAAATGAAGGAAGACAATATCAAGAAAGGCAAAAGCATTTTGGAAAGCAGTGCCAAACTTAAAAATCTAAATTTATCAAAACTTATGGAAGACAAATATTTGGACGAAGTTTATGATAAATATAGTTTTCAAAGTTTGGAAGATATGTATGCGTCAGTGGGTTATGGCGGAATAACAGCAAATCAGATTTTGAACAAACTAAATTCGCTCTATAAATCTGACATGCAAACTCGTGAACAGAAAGAGTATTCTCTCTCTGACTACAAAAACGATGGAGAGATTGAAGTCAAAGGTTTTTCAAATTTACTCACCAAGATTGCAAGATGTTGTAATCCTTTGCCGGGCGATGAAATTATTGGCTATATTTCCAGGGGAAACGGAATTACAATTCACCGCAAAGATTGTGATGCACTTAAGAACTTGGAATTTGAAAGACTTATTGAGTGTTCTTGGCACCGAAATGAAAACAAAGACTTTGTTGGCTCTATTACAATGCTTGCAAACGATACAAACAATTTGATGTCTGACCTTACAAAAAGACTTAATGACGAAAAAGTAAATCTAGTTGGACTTGTTGCCAAAAAGAGACAAGAAAGCAAAGCAATTATTACAATTCAACTAAGTATCAAAGACAAAGCCGAACTAGACAACCTTATTAATAAACTAAAACAATTGCCTTTTGCAATAGACGTATATAGGACTGTATAATGATAAAAATTAATGTTTCTGACGAAAAATTGCTCGACGAACTAACACTTGTTCTCAAACTATTTTTTGACTCAGAAGAAATAGAAAATTTGAATTATGAATTTAATATTGAACAAAATGTAGTGGATTTGAATATTGAAACAAAGTTGACTTCCAATTTTGATGAAAATGAATATGTCTCAAACGAAAAAATAATTGATTCAAAATTCCCTGAACGTTACAAAAAAAGATATGCAAAACTACTTTTGTTTGACTTGCTCAAAAAAATAAAAAAAGATAAAAATCTACCTTGGGGAAGCCTTACTGGAATTAGACCAACCAAACTTACTTATGAACTTACAAAAGAATGTGACGGGGATTATATGAAGGCTTTTAATATGCTAACTACAAAATTTGGAGTTAGTTTGGAAAAAGCCAAAATTGTCAAAGAGATTATCAAAAATCAAAGTTTTGTAATCAAAAACGATAACCTAGTTGACCTTTATATAAACATTCCATTTTGCCCAAGCAAATGCTATTATTGTTCGTTTATCTCGCTTCCAATAGATAAATGCAGAGACAAATTAGAACCATATTTGGAAGCACTAAAAAAAGAAATTATTGAAACAAAAAAATTGATTGAAAAAAAGAATTATTTAATAAAATCAATTTATATCGGTGGTGGAACTCCAACAATATTATCCGCTAGTCAACTTGATGATTTATTAAGTTTAATAAACTACAAAGTTAGTGAATTTACGGTCGAGTGCGGAAGACCTGATACAATAACCAAAGAAAAACTTGATGTTTTGAGCAGTCATGGTGTAACTCGAATTAGTATTAACCCACAAACTTTCTGTAACAAAACTCTCAAAGAAATTGGAAGAACACATACTTCAAAAGACATTATGGATGCTTACAAATTAGCGCTTGGATATAATTTTGTAATTAATATGGATTTGATTGCTGGTTTGTCTTGCGAAAAACTTTCGACATTCAAAAAGTCCGTCAACACAGCCATTGATTATGCTCCAGACAATATCACAATTCATACTCTAAGTGTCAAACGTGGAAGTGAACTCAAAGAGTCAAATACACAAACCACAAATGACTTGGAAGTAATGAAAATGGTAGATTATTCCTATCAAAAACTAACCGAAGCGGGTTACAAGCCATATTACTTGTACAAACAAAAGAATATGATAGGCAACCTTGAAAATATTGGATACTTCAAAAATAATCCGTCCATATTTAATATAGATAGTATGGAAGAATTTGCATCCGTTATTGCTTGTGGTGCAAATGCAATTTCAAAAAGATATTATTCAATAAATAACAAAATCGAAAGATTTGCTAATCTCAAAAATATAGACGAATATATAAATCGAATAGACGAAATGATAGCCAAAAAAGCCGAACTTTTTGGGAGTTTATCGTAAATTTGGGTATTGACAAATACTTTAAATAATGATACTATACATTTAGAATATAGGAGAGTTATTTATGAATTTTAAAGATTTATCACTTGATGAAAGAAGAAATATTTTAAGTTCTTCGAGAAATATTTTGAATTTAAGTTCTATTCCTACAAATTCTTATTTTCCAAAATATTTTTATCATGTAAACCAAAAAGATGTTCATTTTGTAAAGTTGCTTAAGGACAAAGATTCTACTCTTGCGTCTCAAACATCAAGTTTAAACGAAAGAGTACAAAATTATTTGCAAAAAACTAATGAAATGAGAGATAAAACAAATATTATTTCTACACTAGAAAATCTCAAACCTTATGAGTTTTTTCAATATGTAATGGAAGCGACTGATTTGTATAGTTCATTAGAAGAAAAACAAAAAGAATATTTGCAATCTGTTGTTAATGCTTATAATAGTGGCAAAATTTCTCTTGAAGAAGCATACAACAATTCTGGTCTCTCGGAAGATTTTGTAAATAGTTTCAAAGTTCAATATGAAAAAGATCTTGATAACGATTTCAATTTAGATTAATTTTTTGTCGGTATTAAATATGCCGACTTTTTTTGTTTAAGACATATTGACACAAACACATGCTTGTGTTAAACTAAATTTATAAATAAATAGGGTGGAAATTTTATGAAATATTTAACACAATTAAAACCTAGGGAATTAAAGAAGGTTTATGAACTAGCAGGGCTTAAGATACTTGACGATGATTTTAGAGATAACTTTGAATGGGTTAAGCAAAATAACAAGGACTTTATGTATGTTAAGTGCCAAGATACGCAGTTTGATATCGAGGAGTACAAAAAGCGTAATCCTTTGATATGTGATTATGCAAGCCTTTTTCCAGATAGTGTATCTTATAGTAATATGCTTAGTGATATAAATATATATGCAATCGATGACTATATGCTATTTAGAGTTGGGTTTGACATGGATACCGAAATTTATCCTAGAGACAAAGAGATTAATCAAGTGTATATGGACTTTATGCAAAAGAAATTTGCAGGCACTGATTACAATACTGATAGAAAAGAATATATAAATCAAATCACAAACGAAGAAAAAGAATTATAGTAAGTATTTTTTGGACTAATTTTTGCAAAAATTGTTTACAATCAAAATAATATTTGTTATAATACATTGTAACCTTTGGCTATGTCATTTCTAATCTCCATAGATTTGGCTTGGTTTTGGGTATATATTTAATAAAATAAAAGGAGAATACTTATGATTTCTAAAGAGAAAAAACAAGAAGTTATCAAGAATTTCGCTACAAAAGAAGGCGATACAGGTTCTTGCGAAGTTCAAATTGCAATTCTTTCTGCTAGAATTTTGGAACTTACTGAGCATTTGAAAGCAAACCCTAATGATAACCATTCAAGACGTGGACTTCTTAAATTAGTTAACCATAGAAAAAATCTACTTAGATACATGGAAAGAACTAATCTTGAAGGCTACAGAGCATTAAAAGCAAAATTAAACATTCGTTAATTTTATTGCTAATCAAAGCGAAAGATTTTTTAAACTTTCGCTTTTTTAAAATAAAGGAGAAAAAATGAAAGATTTTAAAGAATTTAAAACTGAAATTGGTGGCAAAGAAGTAACTGTTGAAATCGGCAAATATGCAATGCAAACTAATGGTCATTGTATTGTTAAGTGTGGCGATACTATGGTTATGGTTAATACTTGTATGAACAAAGAGCCACGTCCGGGTCAAGACTTTTTTCCACTTAGTGTTGACTACGAAGAAAAACTTTATGCTGTAGGCAAAATTCCTGGTGGATTCAAAAAACGTGAAGGCAGACCAACTGACCAGGCGATTTTGACTTCTCGTCTTATTGATAGACCACTTAGACCACTTTTTCCAAAAGGATTTTTTAACGATGTAACTGTTGTTGCTACTCCACTTAGTGTTGACTATGATGTTGCACCAGAACCACTTGCAATGTTTGCTAGTTCCATCGCACTATCTATTAGTGATATTCCTTTTGCTGGTCCTACTGGAAGTTGTCAAGTAGCGTACGTTGACGGAAAATATATTGTTAATCCAAACAAGGAAGAACAAGAAAAGTCTCTTATGGACTTAAAGGTTGCTGGAACAAAAGATGCAATCCTTATGGTTGAAGCAGGGGCTAACGAAGTATCCGAAGAAGAAATGCTTCAAGGAATTCTTTTTGCACACAATGAAATCAAAAAACAAGTTGAATTCCAAGAAAAGATTGTAAGTGAACTTGGTGTCAAAAAGGCAGAAAATTTGCCATACTATGTAATTGACGAAACTCTTGAAAAAGACGTAAGAGAGTTTGGTTTTCCACTTATGGAAAAAGTTATGGAACACTTTGACAGACACGAAAGAGATGCTGCCGAAGAAGAAGCAAATGCTCAAATACTTGAACATTTTGCCGAAACTTATCCAGATAGCCAAAGACAAATTTTGGATGTACTCTACAAAGTTAAAAAAGAAATCATGCGTGCAAAAATTATTGAGCATGGTGTAAGACCTGACGGAAGAAAACTAGATGAAATCAGACCAATCTGGTGCGAAGCAGGTATATTGCCAAGAGTTCATGGTAGTGCAGTATTTACTAGGGGCGAAACCCAAGTAATGACTACTTGTACACTTGGAAGTCTAAGAGACACTCAAATTCTTGATGGTCTTGATGACGAAGAAGAAAAGAGATATATGCATCACTACAACTTCCCAGCATATTCTACTGGCGAAGCAAAACCACTTAAATCTGCAGGACGTAGAGAAATTGGTCATGGTGCTTTGGCTGAAAGGTCATTAGTTCCAGTATTGCCTAGTGAAGAAGAATTCCCATATGCTATAAGAACTGTTAGTGAAGTTTTGAGTAGTAATGGTAGTACTTCTCAAGCATCAGTTTGCGGAAGCACTCTTGCACTTATGGATGCTGGTGTTCCAATCAAAGCTCCAGTTGCTGGTTGTGCTATGGGTCTTATCAAAGACGAAAAGAGTGGCAAAGTTGCAATCCTTACCGATATTCAAGGACTTGAAGACTTTCTAGGCGATATGGACTTTAAGGTAGCAGGTACAACAAAAGGTATCACCGCTATTCAAATGGATATAAAAATCAAAGGTATTGATGAAAAAATCCTAAGAGAAGCATTATCCAGAGCTAGAGAAGGAAGATTATTCATTCTTAACAAGATGAATGCTGTTTTGTCTGAACCAAGAAAAGAACTTAGTCCTTATGCTCCAAAGATTATATCATTCAATATTAATCCTGACAAAATCAAAGACGTTATCGGTTCTGGCGGTAAAATGATTAACAAAATCATTGACGAAACGGGTGTTAAGATTGATATTGAAGACGATGGTCTTGTTATGATTTTGGGTGTAGACCAAGAGAAATCTAATAGAGCAAAAGAAATTATTTTGTCAATTGCCGAAGATGTTGAAGTTGGCAAGATTTACACCGGAAAAGTTGTAAGAATTTTGCAATTTGGTGCTTTTGTAGAAATTGGATTTAACAAAGAAGGAATGATTCATATTTCTAAATTATCCAGCAAAAGAGTCGAAAAAGTTGAAGATGTTGTAAATATCGGAGACATGGTTGAAGTTGAATGTATCAAAATTAACGACGGAAAAATCGACCTTAAACTTATTGGAAAATACTCAGACAAATAATTGATTTAGTTTTAAATTTAAGATGAATTTGATGTAATATTACATTTAAATTCATCTTTTTTTGATTTAAAAATTGCACTTGTATATTTCATAAAATTCTAAGTTTAAACATATATTTAGATATAATCAAAAATTAAGTCTATTAAGGGAATACAATGAAATTAAAAACATTTAGAAATATAAGTAGTGCAATAATCTTAGTTATGCTAGTTTGTATGGTTTGTTTTGTGGGTGCTAGTACATACAACTTCGCTTTTAGTTATCAAAACGAAGACGTGATTTATCATGGCAATCAAGACTCAAACAAAGTGTGTCTTATGATTAATGTTTATTGGGGAACTGAGTACTTGGATGATATGCTCGAAGTTTTAGATAAATACAACGTAAAAACGACGTTTTTTGTAGGTGGACAGTGGGTTGAAAAAGAACCTGAAATGCTAAGTAAAATAGTATCAAGCGGTCATGAGATTGCAAATCATGGATATTTTCACAAAGACCAAGAATACTTGGACTACAACCAAAATTATCAAGAAATCAAGGTTAATCACGAACTTGTTAAAACTATGACAGGGGTTACTATGAATTTGTTTGCACCACCAAGTGGAAGTTTTAATAAATCCACAATTAAGGCGTGCTTTGATTTGGGATACCAGACAATAATGTGGACAAAAGACACAATTGATTGGCGAGACAAGGATGCAAATCTAATTTATTCAAGAGCAACAAACAAAGTCAAAGGCGGGGACTTAATTTTAGCACATCCAACACTTAATACTCTCAAAGCATTGCCTTTAATTCTTGAATTCTACAAATTAAATAATTTGGAAGCAACTACAGTTTCTAATTGCCTAAAATAATCTATTTTGCTTGATTTTTTTGATTAAAACATGTCAAAAATTAGAAAAATACAATTATTTTTTATAAAATCTACATTTATTAAAATTTATATCAAAAAATTATTTTAATAATTTATAGTTTTGTGCTAAAATAATCATGATTAGAAGTATCTATCAAAAAATAATTGTTATTTTGGGTGTTAAATTGGCTATATATCCAACAAAAACTAGTAAGATTAATAATAAATCAAAAAAGTTCAAAACAGGAATAACATTATCTTGTGTTTTTTCTGTTTTGTTTGTTTTGCTTGCTTTTAATTTCTTTCAGATTCTCACCAAAATTTTTGTTGGAACTTTTGGACTTTTAATTTATCCGGTTTGTTTATTTTTTGTAGTACTTGGCATACTTTTGATGCTAAACAAAAATATCAAAACATCCAAGCCAATTATTGTTTTTTCCATTCTTTGGCTGACTATATTTATGCTTATATTACAACTCGCTACTAGCAAAAATATTGGCATTGGATTTGGCGGATACATAAGCCAAATGTACAAGGGGGATATAACTGCCGGTGGAGTGATTTTTGGAACTCTTTTGTATCCAATTTATTACTTGTCTTATGATGTTGCATCATATATAATTTTGCTTGTCGCACTTGTAATTTTCACTTCGCTTTTGATAGACAAAATTTATATTGAACTCAAAAACAAAAAAACACTCGAGACTACTAAGGTTGACACAATTACTCAAGAGCAAAGTGAAGAATTGTCCGAAGATAATGAAGACGAAGTTGAGCAAAAAGTAACATACAAACCCGATACAGACGAAGATATATTTATTTCTGACGAAGAAGAAAATGAACAAAAGAACGAAGCAAAATCTATACTTGGGCTTGTTAAAGATAGTTCTAATAACAAAACTTTGGCTCATGACGATGACTTAGATTATACAAAAGAACTCGAAAAACAATTCACAGTTGAAGAAGCAACTTCAAAAACTGACGACAAAAAACCAAATATTTATGTTCACGAAGATGAATTTGAAAATGTACAACCTACATTTGAAAGTATCGAAAAACCTACTCAGCCTATTGTAGACAAAGACGAAGAGCGAAAGAAAGCCGCTCTTGATTACTTGAACATCTCAAAAGGAAAATTTGAAACCAAGAATACAAAAACTGGTTTTGATAATGTCACCAACAAGACTTCCAAATCTACAGAAGTTGAAACTTTGAATATTGAAAAACAAACAGACGAAAATAGAGATAGACTTAGCAATATTTCAAATAGATTAAATCAACTATCTAGTCAAAACAAGCAAAATAATCCGGATGAAAAACCAACGCAAATGGATATTTATGATGAAGACTTTACAAAGGCTGACTTTATCAAAAACAAAGATAGTTTTGCAAATAAGAATAACAATTTTAATAGGGCTATTAACAATTTGCCAAAAATGGCAGAACAAGTTTATTCTGGCGAAGTAAAAGAGAATTTGGTTGATAGTACTGGATTTAGACCAGTTCAAGTTTCTATGGAAGCACCAGCAAAAGCTAATCTTCCACAACACAAACTTTACAAAAAACCACCAACTTATGTTAAACCACCAATAGATTTGTTAAAACAATACTCAACAAACATTGAATCTGATTCAGATTATATTAATCAAAAAGGTCAGTTGATTGTTGAAACACTCAAAGCATTCAAGATTGATACAAAAATTATTAATGCAATTAAAGGCCCAACTTTTACAAGATACGAACTTCAAATGGCGCCTGGAATTTCGGTAAACTCTGTTAATACCAAGATTAACGACTTGTCTATGGCACTTGAGAGTCAGTGTAGAGTACAAGTTCCAATTCCTGGCAAAAATGCCTTTGGTATTGAAGTTCCAAACAAAAAGAGAATGACTGTAGGTCTAAGAGAAATTTTGGAAAGTCAAAACTTCCAAAACAGCAAATCTCCATTGACTTTTGCTTTGGGTAAAGACATTTCGGCGACTTGCAAAGTTGCTTGTATTGACAAACTTGTGCATACATTGGTTGCTGGTAGTACAAATAGTGGTAAATCTGTTTGTCTTAACACAATGCTAGTAAGTTTGCTTTACAAAGCATCACCAGAAGATGTAAAATTGATTCTTGTTGACCCAAAAACTGTTGAATTTAGCATGTTTAACAACTTGCCACATATGTTGATTCCAAATACAATAACCGATTGCGAAAAAGCGGTTTCGGCACTTAACTGGTTAGTTGAAGAAATGGAGAGACGTTACAAACGTTTGGGGCAATTGGGCGTCAAAAAGATTAGTGAATACAACGAAACACCAGAAGTTATTTCGGGTAGTGTTCCTAAGATGTACTATATTGTTATGGTCTTTGACGAAGTTGGAGACTTTATGGCTGTTGCCAAAAAGGAAATTGAAGAAAAGATTATGCGTCTTGCTGCAAAGTCAAGGGCATGCGGAATCCATTTGGTTTTGGCAACTCAAAGACCAACAGTCGATGTAATCACCGGAACTATCAAGACCAACTTGCCTAGTAGAATAGCCTTTGCGGTTAACTCCTATCAAGATAGCAAAACTATTTTGGAAAGTTCGGGTGCTGAATACTTGTTGGGTATGGGTGATATGTTATTTGTGCCACAAGGTTCAAATGATATGGATAGAATTCAAGGTTGTTTCATTGATAACAACGAACTAAAACAAGTAATTAAGTTTATAAAAGAAAACAATGAGTCGGTTTACGACGAAACTATCGAAGACCAAATGTTTAATAAACATGACGGTTTTGACTCGTCAAATGGTGTTGAAGATGCCTTTGACCCACTTCTCAAAGACTGCCTAAAATACTTTATTAGAGCGAAAAAGGCTAGTGCATCGTCACTTCAAGCATACTTTGGAATTGGCTATCCAAAGGCTAATAAGATTGTATTGCAAATGGAAAAAGCAGGTTTTGTTTCTCCCGGCGATAGCAATGGCAGAAGACAATTATATATAACACAACAAGAATTTGAAGAAAGATTTGGAGAAAACTTAGACGAATGACAAAAGAAGAAATATTACAGAAAAAAGTTGGATTTGTGTCACTTGGTTGCGACAAAAATAGGGTCGACCTAGAGCATATGATTTTCAATATAAAAAATGCTGGATTTGAAATCGTTAATGACCCAAAACTTGCAAACATTATTATTGTAAATACTTGTTCATTCCTAGAGAGTTCAAGATTAGAGAGTATCGAAAACATTTTGGAAATGAGTGGATACAAATCAGAAAATCTTGAAAAACTTATAGTAACTGGGTGTTTAAACGAACTTAAATATTCAGATTTGAATACTAGCATGCCCGAAGTTGATGCATTTGTAAATGTCAAGGATAACCAAAAAATTGTTGATTTGATATTCTCGCTATATGCTACAAATTATCATCAAGATTATATCGAAGGAAGAATTTTAACAACTCCTAAACACTTTGCTTATATCAAAATATCAGAAGGCTGTAATAACTTTTGTAGTTATTGTTTAATTCCTTATATTAGGGGAAGATACAAATCTAGGACGATTGAAGATATTATTTCCGAAGCAAAAATGCTATCTAGTAGCGGTGTTAAGGAAATTATTTTGGTTGCTCAAGATGTAACAAAATATGGCATTGATTTGTATAACAAAAAAATGCTAGTTGAACTGCTTAGAGAATTATCCAAAATAGAAAATATTAAGTGGATAAGACTACTATATTGTTATCCCGAAGAAATTGATTTGGATTTGATTGAAGAAATTAAGAATAATTCAAAAATTGTTAAATATTTGGATATTCCTTTGCAACATGTATCAGATAATATTCTCAAGGCGATGAATAGAAAATCTACAAATAGTGGAATTAATGAATTATTTAAAAAATTAAAATCTGAAATTCCAAACATAGTTTTGAGAACAACTTTTATTTTGGGTTTCCCAAATGAAACCGACGATGACTTCAAACAAGTTCTTGATTTTCTAAAAGAATTTAAACTTGAAAATGTTGGGTTCTTTAAGTATAGTCGTGAAGAAGGGACTAGGGCTTATGATTTTGAAAATCAGGTTTCTGAAGAACTCAAGGAATACAGAGTCAAGGTCGCTTATCAAACACAATACGAAATTCAAAATGAAATTCATGACAAATTGATAGGGCTAGTGTATGATGCGATTGTTGATGAAGCAAACAATGATTATTCGGTTTTGAGATATTACGGACAGTGTCCGCAAATTGACGGATGTATAATCGTAAATGAAAAACTAAATGTTGGAGAATTTTACAAAATTAAAATTATAGACAAATCAGACTATGATTTAATAGGAGAAAGATTATGAATAATTTACCAAATAGAATAACAATTACAAGAATACTATTAATGCCAGTATTTATTGTGCTATTTTTAGTATCGTTTCCGGGTTCAAAATTTGTAGCGATGGGAGTATTTTTAATTGCTGCCATTTCTGACTCATTGGACGGATATATTGCCAGAAAGTATAACCTTGTTACCGATTTGGGCAAGTTTCTTGACCCAATCGCCGACAAACTACTTGCAACAACAGGACTTGTTATGTTAATTACTGGTGCAAATCCTATAATCCCTATGCCTTATGGAATTGTTGTTATGTTTGTAATGATTTTAAGAGACTACGAAGTAACTGGTCTTAGACAAATCGGTCAACTAAAAGGCAGAATTATTGCTGCAGATAAAGTTGCCAAAATCAAAGCAAACTTTTTGTATTTCACACTAGTTTATGGACTACTTATTTCGGCACTTAGAGAAATTACTATTAATGCCGACTTTATGAAATACTTTACACTTGTATTCTATTTCTTTGTAGGAATCACTACTTGTCTAATTGCTCTTTCGGGAATTGTTTATTTAGTAAATAATATATCTGTATTCAAAGATGAAAAACCGGAAGAAAAAGTGGCAGAAAGTTCTGATACAAACAAAGAAGTAACTGAAAAAAAGAAATCTACAAAATCAAAGACAAAATAATTTAATATGAAAATCGGATGTATTGCTCTTAATTCAAATTTAATATCGTGTGAAAAGCAGACCAAAATTATTGAGTATCTAAGTTCGAAACTTTATGAAATAGGGGAAAGTTTTTCTCTTATTTCTTATTTTGATAATGGGCTAGAAAAGTTAAAGGAAGTTGTCGGTCAAGACTACAGGCTTTTGTTTTTAATTGGAACTAATGATGTAATTTATAACCAAAATATCAAGGATAACATCTCAAGGATTGCTGGAGACAAATTAGAAATTAATCCAACCGCTTCACAAACACTTAAATCATATTGTGCTAAATTCAATATTCCTTTTTCTATTCAAGAAGAAATGGAAACAAATCTTCCAACCAAGTCCATTCCACTTGTATTTGAAGATTCGTTTTTTAATGGCTTTATGTACAAATTTAATGATACGTTTATAATTTATTTACCGAGTGACTTTGAACTTCTTGAAAACAATTATACAAAATATATCTTGCCACTAATAAATGATTTGACATCCGTAAATTCTAATGTTCAAATTTTAAAATGTTTTGGAATTTTGGAAAAAGATATAAAAAACTTGATTGGTGACTATTTTGGAATAAGTGGAGTGCAAATAAACATAGTAAGTGACGACTTGGATAGTGCTATTTTTGTTAGATTTTCAAGCGAAATTGAACAAAGCAAACAAAGAGAAATTATATCTAATATAATATCTAAACTAAACAAATTTGTTTATTCCTTAGACAATGATAGCATATACAAAATGGCAGTTGACTTGCTCAAAGTTCAGCACAAGAGCCTAATTGTTTGTGAGACTCTAACTTATGGTGAAATCTCCAAAAATTTAGCTCAGATTGATAATGAAGTTATAAATTTTAGCGGAATATATCCGAGTTTTGATGTTATTCAAAGAGAAATTAAAATTGATTCACAAATTATTTCTGATTACGGAAAATATAGTGTTAATACTGTCTATGAATTGGCTAATGCTATGCTTGAAAACAAAACCGGAGACTTGGTCTTGTTTGTCCTTGGCGACAAAAATTCGGATATTTGCTATATGGCAATAGGCGATTTTGACGGAATTCATGTATACAAAAATAAGATTAATATCAAAAACTCTGACTTAATTAGTAACTTGTCAAAAACAGCGATATTCTATTTAATTAAAAAACTTAAACAAAATGATTTGTGTTTTTGATAATTTAGTGTATAATATTTATAGAACAAATGTTTAATAAAGGATAATTTAACTATGGACGAAAATAAGAAAAAACAATTAGAACAAGCCATTTCTCAGATTGAAAAACAATTTGGCAAAGGTTCTATTATGAAACTTGGCGATGACGTTGAAAGAACAATCGACGTTATTCCTACAGGATGTATGACACTCGATTATGCTTTGGGTATAGGCGGTGTTCCAAGGGGTAGAATTATTGAAATATATGGACCAGAAAGTTCAGGTAAAACTACAGTTACATTACACATACTTGCACAAGCACAAAAGTTGGGCGGAACTGCAGCATTTATTGATGCTGAACATGCTCTTGACCCACAATATGCAAAACGTCTTGGTGTAGATATTGACAATCTATATATCTCTCAACCAGATACTGGTGAACAAGCATTGGAAATTTGTGAAGCATTGGTTAGAAGTGGTGCAGTTGATTGTGTAATCATAGATAGCGTTGCTGCACTTACTCCAAAGGCAGAAATTGATGGCGAAATGGGTGATAGTTTCATGGGTGTTCAAGCTAGACTTATGAGCCAAGCATTGAGAAAATTGACCGCTATTGTCAACAAAACAAACGCATGCGTAATATTTATTAACCAATTAAGAGACAAAATTGGTGTAATGTACGGAAACCCTGAGACAACTACCGGCGGTAAAGCGCTTAAATTCTATTCTTCGATTAGAATGGATATTAGAAAAGTTGATGTTATCAAAGATGGTACTGAAATTGTCGGAAATAAAACAAGAGTAAAAATCGTTAAAAACAAATTAGCGCCACCATTTAAGACTGCTGAATTTGATATTATGTATGGAACTGGTATCAACAACGAAGGTTGTGTAATTGATATGGCAATTGAACTCGATGTAATTCAAAAGAGTGGTTCTTGGTATAGTTACAATGGTGAAAAGATTGGACAAGGCAAAGACAATGTAAAAATCTTCTTGCAACAAAATCCTGAAACCTACGAAATTGTCAAAGACCAAATTAGAGAAAGATTACAAAACCACAAAGTTACTGAAGACTAAAAAAAAATGTAAGTTTACAAAAATGTAAACTTACTTTTTTTATCTAAATTTTATATTAAGCAAACAACCACGAAAAGTCTTTGACACTATTATTATTGACTATATCTTTGTATTCCTTTTTTAGCATTACACTTAACTTGTTTGAATTAGTCTCTGCCGAACTATAATTAGATTTTGCTTTGACATAATATGTGTAATTTGTGTTTGGTTGCAAATTTGTATCAATATACTCATAAGTTCCAGACACATCTTTTATGGTTTTGATTAGATTATAATTGTTACTTGACTTTCTATAAATCTCATACGTATTGTAATCCTTTGTATCAAAAATTATTTTTATACTATTCTTATATTCTACTTTTGAAATATTAACTTCATCCAATTTTTCAAAAATAGTTGATGAGTTTATTGGTTTAAATTTTGAATTAATCAAGCACTTTGCTTGAAATCTTTCGGGTACATTATCTCCCAAAACGACTTCGTGTAATTCATCTAGTGACTTAGTGTCTATGATAATTTCTTCAACTCCATTTGGCTTATCAAACCAGGTAGGGGTTTTGTTTTTATATATGTTTTCAAAAGTATCTTTTATCATCTCAGTTGCATAAGTTCCGCCATTATTTTTACCTTCTAAATGATACTCACTTTGCATTGTATAATTTCCAAGCCATGTTGACATAGTGTAGTCTTTTGTATAAGCCAAGCTATATACATCAGTATTAAGATTTGTACCTTTGACTGCAACAGTTCCAGTCTTTCCAGCAATATCAAATCCCAATTTTGATAGTTTTTTTGATGTTCCGTTTTCAACGCTGTATCTTAGAATATCTGTCATAAGATATGCACTTTCAGATGATACAACATTGGTTTCTGACAATTTCCTATTGTATATTGTCATATTACTTGAGTTATTTATCTTTTTAATAAAACTACTATTTGTGTATTTTCCGCTATTTGTTAGTATCGAATAACTATCAGTTAAATCTTTGAGAGTAACACCATCAGTAAATCCACCAAGCGAAATTGCAAGGTTGTTATCATACTCATCGTTAAATTCTATTCCACATTTTCTGGCATATGATTTACACTTTTCAAGTCCTAGTTCCATAGTCAATTTGACAGCCGGAATATTAAGACTTTGAGCGACTGCATCTTCGACAGATACATATCCATGACAGACATTTCCAACGTTATTTGGCGAGTATCCATCTATGTCAATTTTTTCATCGAGTATTTGAGTTTTGGAATTTATTAGTCCTTCGTTTAATGCTGGAGTATATGTTAAAATTGGTTTTATTAGACTTCCGGGTTGTCTTTTGATATTAACCAAATTATATTTGCTACGTCCAGCAATCGCACTCACACCATGAGTGTTATTATCAATTATAATTGCCAAACTATCTGCAATATTTCCATTTCTATTTTTGTGATAATATTTTTCGTCATTGATAGTTTTGTTTAAAATTTCTTGTTGAGCATCATCTTGATATGTATAAATTTTGTATCCGCCATGTAGTACATTGCTTATATTTGTATTAAGTATTTTGCTTGCTTCGTCAAGAACATATCTGCTATATAAGTCAAGAGTATCTAGGGTATTTGAAATATTACATTTGCTTATATCTATTTCTTCGTTCAGTGCATTTTTATATTCTTCGTCTGTTATCTTTCCGTCGTTTAGCATTTCTTTCAAAACTAAATTCTTTCGTTTAATTGCATTTTCCATATTGTTTATGGGGCTATAATTATTAGGGGATTTTATACACCCGGCAAGAACACAACTCTCAGATAATGTAAGTTCACTTGGCTTTTTTGAAAAATATGTTTTGCTTGCATTTCCTATTCCATAAGCACCATTTCCAAAGTAAATCGTATTTAGATATGTTTCAAGAATTTTGTCTTTGGTCTCCAGTTTTTCAAGTTTCTTGCTAAGATAAGCTTCTTTTAGTTTTCTATCAAAAGTTTTTTCATTAGTCAAAAATCTATTTTTAACTAATTGTTGAGTTATTGTACTCGCTCCTTCTCCCAAATTTTTAGACTTTAAGTTGTTAAGGGTAGCCTTAGCAATTCTTTTGTAGTTTAGTCCTTTGTGTTCATAAAATTTTTTGTCTTCTATAGACAAAAAGGCTTGTCTAGTTTCCATATTAATCTCATTAAGCGGAATGTAATTATCTTCAAGTTTTTCTGAGAATTTTAACTCATTTCCGCTGCTGTCAAAAATCTTGGAGTAGTTGTATTCATTGTTTGTTAGTCTAACATTCATGTCTTTTACGGGTTTAATCGCTTTGCTTATGTAAATAAAAGCTATAGACAAACTTAAAATTATCAAAATTATCACTACAAATAATACTGACAAAATAATTTTCTTCTTTTTCATTAAATCACCACATAGTTATTAGTTTTACAAAAAGTTCTTGTATTTTTAAATAAAATATTATATACTTATCTTGTACAATTATGTAAAATAAATTACTATAGAGAGATAATATGAAATATTTTATAAAAACTTTTGGCTGTCAAATGAACGTTCACGAAAGCGAAAAATTAGCGGGTGTTCTTGAAAGCCTAAATTATGTAGTGACTGATGATATAAATAATGCCGATGTAATCGTATTTAATACATGTTGCATAAGAGACGGTGTTGAACAAAAAATAATGGGCAATATTGGTGCTGTCAAAAAACTAAAGAAAGCCAATCCAAACCTAGTTGTTGCAATTTGTGGATGTATGTCTCAAGCCGACGGACGAAGTGAATTAATTCACAAAAAGTTCCCGTTTGTAGACATTATTTTTGGCACACACAATATTCATTTATTCAAAGATTTTCTAATAAAATTTGAAGAAAATCACCAAAAAATATCTAATATTTGGAAAGAAGCCGACGGAATATATGAAGATGTCAAAATAGTTAGAGACAATATGTTTTCAAACGCATGGGTTAATATTAACTTTGGGTGTAATAACTTTTGTTCATATTGTATCGTCCCTTATGTTAGGGGTAGAGAGCGAAGCAGGGATTACAAAGATATTATAAGGGAAGTTGAAGGTCTTGTTCATGACGGATTTAAGTATGTGACTTTGCTTGGTCAAAATGTAAATAGTTATGGAAACGACTTAAATGATTCTAAGATAAATTTTGCATTTTTATTAAACGAAGTAGCCAAGATTCCGGGAGATTTCAAAATTAAATTTATGACATCTCATCCAAAGGATTTATCTGAAGAAGTAATCAAAACAATTGCAAACAATGATAAAATTTGTAACGTTATTCACTTACCAATTCAATCGGGAAGCAACTCGATTTTGAAGGCTATGAATCGAAATTATACAAGAGAACACTATTTGGGTTTGATTGATATGATTAGAAAATATATACCTGATGCTTACATTTCAACAGATATAATTGTAGGTTTCCCGGGAGAAACCGAACAAGACTTTTTGGATACATATGATTTGGTTAAACGTGTTAGATATGACGGAGTATTTGCCTTTATGTTTTCAAAAAGAAGCGGAACAAAGGCATATTTAATGGATAACCAAATTGACGAAAAAACAAAGAAAGATAGAATTCACAAGTTGTTAGCACTAACAAAAACTATTACAAAAGAAAAAAATCTTGAACTTGTAAACAAAACAATAGGTGTAATATCCATTAAGGACACACCGGACGGATATGAGTGCATGACCGATAGTGGAAAGACTTTGTTTGTTTTAAACAAATTAGAGCCAAACAAGTTTTATGATGTAAAAATAACTAAATTTGCAAATAACAAACTATTTGCTGAATTATTAATGGAGAAATAATGAGAGTAGACCCAAATGACAAAAGATTGTCGCCAATGATGCGACAATACTTGCTTACAAAACAAAAATACGAAGATGCAATCCTTTTCTTTAGATTAGGCGATTTTTATGAGATGTTTTTCGAAGATGCCGAACTTTGTGCAAGGGTGCTTGAGTTGACTCTTACGGGCAAAGATTGTGGGTTAGAAAAACGTGCGCCTATGTGTGGAGTTCCACATCATGCTTGTGAAGGATATGTCGCAAAACTAGTTGAAAATGGATACAAAGTTGCTATTTGTGAACAATTAACTTTGCCAGAAAAGGGTGTAAAAGTTGTTGAACGTGATGTTGTAAGAATAATTACGCCTGGAACTTTGATGGAAAGTTCAATGCTTGATGAAACAAAAAACAACTATATTGCGTCGATTTTTAAACAAAAAGATAGTATTGGAATATCTGCAATAGATATTTCAACCGGAAAATTTGTCACTACCGAATTTGTAGGTGAAAATATTTTAACAAAAACAAATGATTTTTTGGTTAGTATTAAGCCTAGCGAAGTAATTGTGAATTCTGACATGCAATCATATTACGATTCGCTTGCATCTGTTCAGTCTTGTTATCTTCCAAAATGCGAAGTATATGATGAAGTTAATTTTGATTACAAAGAATCACTTGCAACTCTTAAAAATCAACTTAAATTGGATACTTTGTCTAAACTAGGCATTAATAACAGACAGTTTGCAATTACAAGTGCCGGGGCTGTTTTGAAATATATTTTTGAAACCCAAAAAAGGCAACTTAGTCACATTGATAGCATTGAATTTATAAATAACGAAAATTATATGCAACTCGATGCCAATACACGAAAAAACCTAGAACTCACTGAAACCATGAAAGACAGAAAAAAACGTGGGACTTTGTTTTGGGTCTTGAATAAAACTAAAACTTCGATGGGTGCTAGACTTCTTAAATCATACATCGAACAACCTTTGTATAACGAAAAAGCGATTGTTAATAGACTAAATAGTGTAGAAGAACTAGT
Organism: uncultured Clostridia bacterium; assembly: GCA_934754475.1. Taxonomy (GTDB): domain Bacteria; phylum Bacillota; class Clostridia; order Christensenellales; family UBA1242; genus UBA11490. The sequence goes on from CAKVHV010000001.1 coordinate 409,151, forward strand.
AAAAAACATCGTAATTAGGGAAAAATTAGGCGAAATTTTATATGATGTTTATGATATAGAAAGACTAGTTGGAAGAATAAGTTACAACAACTTAGTTACCGCCGATTGTATACTACTCAAAAAATCCTTGTCTCTTATTCCAGAAATTAAAAATACACTCGAAAAATTCACATCTACAAACTTGATGAAAATCAAGGAAAATTTATTTGATTTTTCGGATATTGTTGATTTGTTAGATAAGTCAATTGTCGACAAAAATGATGAAAATAGAGACAAACGTGATGGCGAAATAATCAAATATGGCTTTAACAAAGAACTTGACGAATATATGGATACATCCAAGTCAACCAAAGACATAATTGCTAGACTTGAAGCCAAGGAAAAAGAAGAAACCAAGATAAAAGGTCTAAAAGTTGGCTATAACAAAGTATTTGGTTATTATATCGAAGTTCCAAATTCTCAAAAAGACCTAGTTCCTTATAGATATACAAGACGTCAAACTTTGTCAACGGGCGAAAGATTTATAACAGACGAACTCAAAGAGTATGAAGAAAAGATACTAAATTCTAATCATCTTAAAGAAGTTTTGGAACAGAATTTGTTTGAACAAATACGTCAAAAACTACTTGAAAAAATTGAGTTAATGAAACTATCTGCAAGTGCAATTGCCGAACTCGATGTATATTTGTCTTTTGCATCTACAGCAATGGAAAACAACTATGTTAAGCCAATTATTTCAAAAAATAGCAACATTGAAATTATAGGCGGAAGACATCCGGTTGTTGAAGTTATAAATAAGAAAGAAGATTTTGTGCCAAACGACACAATTTTGAATAATTCTGACAGCAGAACCATGATAATAACTGGACCAAACATGGCGGGAAAAAGTACATATATGCGTCAAGTAGCCTTGATTACACTCATGGCTCATTTGGGAAGTTATGTTCCAGCAACATCTGCAAAAATTTGTCTTGTTGACAAGATTTTTACTAGAATTGGTGCATCTGACGACTTGTCGATGGGTCAAAGTACTTTTATGGTTGAAATGTCAGAAGTAAGCAATATTTTGAAGAATGCAACAAACAATTCTCTTTTGATACTTGACGAAATTGGAAGGGGAACGTCTACTTTTGATGGACTTAGCATTGCTTGGTCAGTTATTGAGTTTATATCCAAAAATTTGTATTCAAAGACCTTATTTTCGACACATTATCACGAATTAACTGAGTTAGAAGGAATTTTGGAAGGGGTTAAAAACTATCAGATTTCAGTCAAAGAATTTAATAATTCAATTATTTTCTTGAGAAAAATTATTCGTGGTGGCGCTAGTCGAAGTTTTGGAATCGAAGTTGCTTCTCTTGCGGGTCTACCCGAAGAAGTCTTGACAAGAGCAAAAGATATTTTGCATGTGTTAGAAGAAAATGATTTGTCAAAGGAAACAAAAATAACTTCAAAACTCGACTCAAACTATGCAATTAAAAACACAGAAATATCCAAAAATACCAAGAAAATCATGGGGGTTTTGGAAGATTTGAACATAAATACTCTAACTCCACTAAATGCTTTTGATATTTTGATACAACTAAAAAATTATTTAAATAAGGATTAATATGTCAAAAATTAATATTTTAGATAAAGAAGTTTATAACAAAATTGCCGCTGGTGAAGTAGTTGAAAAACCCGCATCAGTTGTCAAAGAATTGGTTGAAAACAGCATAGATGCTGGTGCTACTAATATTTCTATTGAAATAATTGATGGTGGAATAACCAAGATTAAAGTAATAGATAATGGTTGTGGAATTGAAAAAGACGACTTTGACAAGGTCTTTTTGGCACATGCAACTAGCAAAGTTAGAACTGTTGACGATTTAAATAAAATTGGAACTTTGGGATTTAGGGGTGAAGCGTTGAGTTCTATTGCATCTGTTTCCAAGGTGACAATGATTTCAAAGACCGAAAATGACATTGGATACACTGTCAAAGTTATTGGTGGTGAAATGGGCGAAATTCAGCCTGCTGGTGCTACAAGCGGAACTTGTATGACGATTGAAGACCTATTCTTTAATATTCCAGCCAGAAAAAAGTTTTTGAGAAAACCTAAAATGGAAGAGAACGAAATTACAAATTTAATCTCAAGACTTATTATGGCTAATCCAGATGTATCTATAAAATATGTTGCCGACAACAAATTAGTTTATCAATCATATGGCACGGGACTATATGATGCAATCTATGCAATTTATGGGAAAACCATTGTAGATAATATTTTTGATTTTAGTTTTGAAAGGGGAGATTTTAAATTTAGCGGATACTTGTGCAAACCTACATTTTCAAAACCAAACAGAACATATCAGACACTCATAATTAATGGAAGATATGTAATCAATCAAACTATATCAACCGCTATTTACAAAGCATACGAAAACTTTATAATGAAAGGAACATTTCCGTTCTTTGTAATTAATTTAAATATTCCACTTGACAAAGTTGATGTTAACGTTCATCCAAACAAACTCGATGTAAAATTTGAAAACAGCAACGAACTATTTGGACTTGTTTATACTCAAGTATCAGATATTTTATTTAATATCAATAATACCAAAACTATTACAACTGACGATGAAACAACTGAAACTTTTGTAATAGACAAATCACAATTAACAACACTTGATAAAAACATTGGCTCGGAATACAAACCAAGCTATAATGTTTCAAATAATCAATTAGACTCAAGTAACGAAACAATTTCTCAACCCAAAGATATTGAAAATTACGAAAGCAATGAATATTATAACAAACCAGAAAATGATAATAGTTCCGAAATTGAAATTAAGGAAGTTGAGTTAACTGACTCAGAAAAAGAAACCGAAAGCAAACCAATTGAAAATCCAGAACCACTAGATTTCAAAGTCAATTCTCCAGTATTTAATTTTGGAGATTATGTAAATAATAATACTCTCAAAGACTCTTTGGAAAATTTAGTCCAAGACAAAATAGATGACTTTGATAATAGTTTCAAAGTAATTGGAACATTGTTTGATACTTATATCCTTATCGAAAAAGATAATAACTTGCTTTTGATTGACCAACATGCTGGACACGAAAGAATTTTGTTTGATAAATTTTGCAAAGAACTTGAAGACAAACAAGTTGCAATTCAGCCTTTGCTTGTGCCATATATACTTGAAACAAATATTGTTGAATCAAACTTTATAAATGACAACATTCAAGTTCTAAATACTTTGGGATTTGAATTAGATGGTTTTGGAGATAATTCATTTAAAGTATCTTCTGTCCCAATGTTGCTACAAAATATCAATTTGGAAGAGTTTTTTGACAATATACTTAGAGATGTTGACAATAAGTTATTTATTTCCAAAAGTGACACAATTAGAGATTATTTAGCAAAATCTGCTTGTAAATCTGCTGTAAAAGGGAAAGACGTACTATCCAAAAACGAAATTGATTGTTTGCTCAAAAAGATTACTAGTGATACTCAAGTACTTTTGTGTCCACACGGAAGACCAATTATTGTATCTGTTTCAAACAAAGAAATTGAAAAATGGTTTAAAAGGATTGTCTAAATGAACTATGATAGTTTAATTATACTGGGACCAACCGCTAGTGGAAAGACAAACATTTCAATCGAACTTGCACACAAGCTTGGCTCACAAATTATCAATGCTGATAGTATGTATATTTACAAACATTTTGATATAGGAACTGCAAAACCAACCAAGCAAGAAATGAAAAATATCAAACATTATTTAATTGATTTTGTTGACCCAAAAGTATATTATAGTGTTGCAAACTTTAGAGAAGATGCAAAGAAAGTTTTGGATGATTTGAAAAGCGAAAACGTTTTTCCAATTGTTGTAGGTGGAACTGGTTTTTATATTGATAGTCTAATTAACAACTATTCATATGGTGGCGACCAAGATTTAAAGTTGCGTCAAGAATTGGAACAAGAACTCAGTCTCAAGGGCAAAGATTATTTGTTTGAAATACTTGAAAAGTTAGACCCAATTACTTCAAAAAAACTTCATCCAAATGACACTAAGAGAGTTTTGAGAGCGATTGAAATTTGTCTAACAACAAAATCTCGAAAGTCCGATATACAAAATGATAACGATATAATTCTAAAAAATCCATTGATTATTGGTTTGGATATACCTAGAGAGCAACTCTACGATAGAATTAATTTAAGAGTGGATAACATGCTAAATAACGGACTTCTTGACGAAGTTAAGAGTCTTATTGATTTAGGCTATACTCCGGACAATTCAAATGCTATGAAAGGCATAGGATACAAAGAGTTATTTTCGTATTTAAACGGGGAAATGACTTTTGACGAAGCAGTACTTAAAATTAAACAACACACTCGAAATTATGCAAAAAGACAAATAACATGGTTCAAAAGAAATCAGAATATAATTTGGCTAAATCCATTAAGTGACGGATGTGTAAATAAAATTATGGAATTACTTAAGTAAATAAAAAAAGCAAATTAACTTTGTATTAATTTACAAAACTAATTTGCTATTTTTTTTAAAACTTTCTAACTAATCCAACAACTTTTCCAAGTATTTGAACATTATCTACAATAATAGGGGAAAAATCGTCGTTTTCTGGTTGTAGCCTAAAATGACCATTTTCTTTGAAGAATCTTTTGATTGTAGCACTATCATCAATTAGTGCTGCAACTATGTCACCATTGTCTGCATTAGATTGTTGTCTAAGTACGATTTTGTCTCCATCGTAGATTCCGGCATTAATCATACTATCGCCCTTGGCAGTTAGCATAAACAGATTATCGCCCCTAAATAATGTTTGAGAAACCATAAAGTACTCGTCAGTTGTCTGTACAGCCAAAATAGGTTCGCCACATGTAACTGTTCCAAGAACGGGGATTTTTGTAAGTCCTTCGTCGTTTAATGGCTTAATTGTTGTAATTGTCGCTATCTCGTTATCAATAATTTCAAGCGCCCTATTTTTGTTAGGGTTTTTCTTGATTTTATTGCTATTTTCCAACTTATTTAGATAATAAAAAATTGTACTAGTAGAACTTACTTTAATCGCTTTACACATCTCACGAACTGTTGGGGGATAGCCATTATCATTTTGATAGTTTTTAATAAAATTAAATAATTGTTCTTCCTTAGAATACTTTGTCATAACATTCTCCTATCCATTAATTAAAATTATGTTATCACAAAGTTTTTCAAAAGTCAAACAAATGTTCTAACTTTTTTATCTAAATCTAACTTTTTGTGCTGCATTTCTTCTAATATCATCAGATATAGCCGCATAGTGTTTTCTAGTAGTATTTACGTCTTTATGTCCCAAACAATCGGCAACAACATAAATGTCGTTGGTCTCTCTATATAGATTTGTACCGAAAGTACTACGTAGTTTGTGGGGGGTTATTTTTTTAAGCGGATTTACAATTTTGCTGTATTTTTTGACTAATTTTTCTACAGCTCTAACAGATATTCTTTTGTTTTGAAGACTCAAAAATAATGCTTTTTCGCTTCCTTCTGCTGGTTTAATATTCTTTCTTTCTAGTATATAATTTTGAAGTGCATCAGATACTTCGTCATTAAAATAGAGAATCACTCTATTTCCGCCTTTTCTAGTAACTTTGAAGGCATTTTGTTTGAAGTCAAAATCGTCAATATTAAGCCCAACACACTCCGAAATACGTATTCCAGTTCCCAAAAATAAAGATAGCATTGCGTAGTCTCTAGCCTGGGTGTGCTTATGAAATCCTTGTTGCATTTTGGTCATGTCTTGACCGGTTTCAGCAAGGTCCAATACTTTGCCAACTTCATCCATTTCAAGCCTTATTATTTGGTCTTCATGAACTTTTGGTGTTTCAATTTTGCTTGCAATATTGCTTTTTACAACGTCTTTTTTATAAAAATACTTAAACATTGCTCTTATGCTACTCAACTTTCTACATCTAGCTTTTTCGCCATTTTTAAAGGTTTTTCCATTAACTTTGTATAGCGAAATATACTCCAAAAACATTTCTACATGTGTTGATGTTATCTTATTTAAATCTTCTGGTTCAAATTGAAGTATTGGTTTTTGATAGAATTCTTCGGTTTCATTAACCAAAAAATCAAAAAAAAGTTTGATATCCCTAGCATATCCAAGTCGTGTTAGGGGAGTAGTGTATTGTTCAATTCCCCTAAAAAAATCACCTAAAAAAGCCGGTAAACCTTTTCTTATTTCTCTAATTTTTAAAATATTATCTTCGTCTCTTTTTGTAAAATAATTATCTTCCATTGCTAACCCCCATATATTTTTTATTGGTATTTTGCGAATACTTTTAATTATTTTAGCAATATTAATTTATATTGTAAAGCAATTAATATGTATTATCTATAATACTTAACATTTAATTTTTTATAAATTATTAAAGTGAAATATTTTAGGGGATTTTTTTAAATTAAATAATACATTTTAATTTAGTGACAAAATGTCTATAATGTGGTATTATATATAATCTAAAGTTAATTTTAAAATGATGTCAAAATTAGTGCTAAGCACTTGTAAATTAATGGCTGAAATAAAAAAATACATACTTTTGGGAGTGTAAAAATGTTTATTGAAAATGAATTAAAAGTACTCAATAATACCCAATTAGACTACGAATTACGTGAAGATTTTTTGGAGATTTTAAGAGCAATAATAAATGAGATAATTTCAGATAAACAGGCTTTTAGTATTGAAGATTTTAACTTGCAATATTTTGATGAATTTACACTCAAAACAAATTGCCACGAGAATATTTACAACACTGTATATATCGAAATCAATCAGCCAAATAACTTTAAACCACAAAAAATAATATCTAAAGTGTCAAAAAAACCTAAACTAAGTTTTCCTGAATTATATTATAGTTTGGAAGAATTCAAAGACGATTTGTTTACAATGCTAGTATCTAATTTGGATAGTAATAATATTATGTGGAAAGACAACTATTCGGTTTGTTTAAAGACTACAATTAATATCGAAGATAAGCCATATGATTATTACTTTAGAATAATACCTTGTATAACATATTTTAATGAAAATAATGTTAGGGGTCAAATGTACAAAAAAAATGAAGGCATTGAAATTGAATATATCACTAGTGCAAGAAAGAATTTTGAAAAGAAGAATAAACAGACAAAGGACGTGTTTAGACAAACAATTCTGATATTTAAAAATTTATTACTTAGAGAAAAAAATATCAAAGACCTTCCACGAGAGATACTTGAAACAATGTGTTATAATGTCCCAAATGAGATGTTTAAAGACACTAAGCAAGGCACTCTTATTAATATGATTAATTATATTAGAAACAATTCTATAAAAGAGTTTAAAACTCTTGATGAGCAGGATTTGGCTTTTGTTTCGCAATACAAATCTATGTCATTAATCTATGTTAAGCATGCGACAAAACTTATTGAAAAACAATTAGTCAAATAAAGTATTCTCATCAGTCGTGTTAAATTAATCAAATATAACTTAGACATTTACAAACGCATCAACTTTGAGCATGCTAGTATTTAAATAATATAAAATATAATTGATTGCATATCAAATAATAATTAAGATACCATCAAATATTGTCAAGTTAATTAAGCACATTCGAATGTAATTTTAAATTAAAACATATCGCATAAACCCAACACTCAGTACACATTACTTGTCTGTATTCGAATTAAAAAATAAATTTAACCATATTGAATGATAAAACAATTCTTTGATTTTGATATAGTATATAAAATTTTGAGTCACAATAATAATACAATATGAAGTTCAATTAAACCAGTTTCCAAAGGTGTTTAAAATTGAACTTCTTTTTTTATAAAAAACATACACCGTATTTAACAAATTGATTTTTAACGAAAATAGGTTTTGTCCAATTAATCCCAAAACAAATATTAGTAGTTTTGTGATTAATGTATTAACTTACAATCTTAATCTTTAATTTAAAAGATTTAACACAACTGAAATATCTTAATTTATATAATAGAATCAATTTGCAATCAAATCGACACTAAAATATAACACGGAATCTTACTTATAAAATTAAAAAGTCAATACTATGCAACCAGTACTATGCAAAATTACAAATACTGAAAAAATCGGTTCTTTGCAAAGTTTTTTGATAATTGCATAATGTTATTCAAATTTATATACAAATGAAAGCCAAATGATATTATCAGTGCAACACCAATAATTTAGAGTCGTCTTTCGATATGCCCGCCAACACCATTCAAAATACCTTAAACTATTCGCAAAAGTTGTCTTTTGCGAATAGTTTTTATATACAAATTCGATATTATTCCCAAATTAAGCCATTAATTTCAAACTAAAAACATTGCTGATTTGCGACAAACTTTTCGTCTTATATTTATTGTTTTAACTACCCTATTGACAATTTTTGTTTTAAATAGTAATGTTATATTAAACAACTCAGTTTTAAAATTTTTTAATTATGGATTGCAAAAAGGAACTATACTAATCGTATCGTTCCTTTTACTTTACTAATTTAAAAATATGTTGACTTTTGTAATTATGTATTTCAGTTTTTATCTAAACAAGGTCAATGTATAATCATAATCTTTGAGAACTTTTTGTTGAACTTTGTAACTTGGCATTATTGTACTTATTATTTTGTAAAAATCTTTGGAATGGTTAAATTCAAGAATGTGAGCTAATTCGTGAATTAGTACAAAGTCAATTGCTTTGTGCGGGAGCATCAAAAGTCTAAAGTTAAGTTTTATATTTTTGTAGTTATCACAACTACCCCAACGTGTTTTGCTATTACATATACTAACACTTGAATAATCTATTTGCATAATGTCAGCAAAGTATTCAAGACGTTGTTTGAGAATTTTGTTTGCTTCGAGTATGTACCATTTTTTTATTTTAAAAAGTATTGTCTCACCGAGTGTATTAGGAACTAACATTGCATCGTCTGTTAGTTCAACTTTTTTTAGACCATTAACTTTTCTTATATCATATTTTTTTCCAAAAAAAAGAATTTTGTTGTAATCTAGTACATCTTTGTTGATATTTAACTTTCTTTCAATCTCCTGTTGCTTGGAGACAATCCACTTTTCTTTTTCGGAAATATACTTGATAATTTCGTTCATATTAAGACGCATTGGAGCATGAACAACTAGACTGCCATCTTTGGTGACAGTAATACACAAACTACGCCTATGAGTTCTAACAATTAAGTCCGGCTTAACCATCAAAAAATATCCTTATTTTAAAAAATTTTAATCATAAATAAGTATAACAAAAATTGACATTTCTATCAATTAAATTTCACCTAAATTGTGTCGAATTTAATACATTGCATAGTATTTTGTTTGACTAATTTTGTAATATATTATAATATATGATTGAAATAGTTTAGTTAAATATATTTTAGGGAGAATATATGGCAAAGAAAAAAAGAAAAAAAATAGCTTCACGTGGCTCGGTTAATGACACTATTTTGAAAACTTTGGTTGGTGGCGACAAATATGGATATGAAATTATTAAGGAAGTCGAAGAATACTCCGACGGAAAAATTGTTCTCAAACAGCCAAGCCTATATAGCAGTCTTACTAGATTTGAAGAAAAAGGTTATGTGAGTTCCTATTGGGGTGATAGCGATATTGGCGGAAGACGTCATTACTATCACTTGACCGAAAAAGGTCATGCTTACTATTTGAGTCAAACACAAAATAAAGATAATAAAAATATTAAGCCAGTAACAGTTCCAATAGAAAATGTTGTATTTAAACAACAACCAAATGATTCACTTGTAAGCATCCAAAATACTGATGTACCTACTCAAACCATAAATGAGATTTCAAAAGATGACAATGGTTTGCCTCCTGAAGTTATGGAGAACCAAGTTCTCGAAGAAACCGAAATGCCTGCCATTGTTGATTTCAGAGAAGTTGAGACTGTTCCACAAGATATTTTGTATGACCATAGTTTTCATATTTTAACCCCTATTGAAGAAAAAATTGATAAAGATACTATAAATATTAAGCAATCAGATGATATACAAAATACTCAAGTACAAAATACTAATCTAACTCAATTTGACTCGCAAACCCTACATTTAGATAATGAACCAACAAAAGATAATTCTCATTCAAGTTCGTTAAATGAAAACAAAGTTTACAAAAGTGACGAAGACGAAGAACTTTGGAGCGAAATTAAATTTTCTGCCAAATCCAACAATAAGATTTGTGCAAAATCCCCTAATAAACATTTGTACTTTACAAAACGTAAAAAAGCACAAAAAGTTGTGCTTGATGTTGACGGAATATACAAACTAAGAGATGCCGACTATATTCCAAGAAAAGAAAAACAAGTCAGTAGAATAATTGATAATGTAGGAAAGAGAATCCCAAACAAAAATTTTGGCTATGCAGATTACTCAAAGCCTAGCACTCCACCAAAGGAGTTAACTGACGAAGAACGAAGAATTAGAAATGAGAATTTCTTGAACAAATTTAATTCGCTTACAAAGTCAAGATTAAAACCCGTTACTCCAAAACCGGAAGTCTCCCCCGAACCAAAGGTTGAAATTGATTATCGCTCAAAACTAGATATTTTTAATACTAATGATACTGAAGACGAAAAACAAGAAACATTAAACGAAAACAACAATACTCAAAATAATCTATTTAATTACATCGAAGAAGAACCAAAAGAATCTCATACCAATCAAGATTTTGTAGTAACAAATAGTCAAGATGTTGTTGAAGACGAAGATGACAAGTTTATTGACTTTGAACCAGTTGATTTTGAAACAAAGTCCGAAAACAAAAAGTACATCGAAGAAATATCTAATATCCCACATCAAGAAAATGTTAAAATAAACAGATACGAAAACAAAACAAATGCAGTTTTGTCTGATAAATCTTATGTACTTATAAACAAAGTTAAATGTTTGTTTGGATTTTTGATGATGTTAATTATGATTGCCGAAATTACAATTAGTTTGTTTATCTTCAAAAGTAATGGACTTATTTTTGAAAATGACAAGGCTGTATTTATATGTGCTTACATTCTATCAATTGTAGTTTCATTAGGATTTATGCTCCCTATACTATTTAATCCAAACGAACACAAACTGAATAGTTTTAAGTTGAAATATGCAGTGGTCTTTGGAATATTGACATTCTTAATATCTATTATATTAGTTTATTGTTTTAATTCACTTGCTGGATTTGAACTAGATAACTTCAAATACTTTGCAGTTAAACTAATTTTGCCATTAATACTAACCTTTAATTTTGTTATACTTCCACCTTTGTATGGTGCAATTATTAAATCAAAAAAATTCTATGACTAATATTTATGAGTTGGATTTTTGCTTTTTTGACTTTTTTCGCTTAAATATTTTGTTTAGTATAAATTCTTGCATTTTGTCTTGATATTTATATGTAACAAATATTGCAGCGACAACCAGAACAAGTATTACAATCCAAACATACACTCCCCAACCCGTAAACGGAATAACATAACCGCTTCCAAAGAATGACATACAAATTACACCAATAGGTCTAGTGATAGCTGTGACCCAAGCGAATGTCTTAAATTTCATATTAGTAATGCCAGCGATTAAACACAAAATATCGTCGGGAAACATTGGGAGCAAAAATGCAATTGCCAAAAAGAATGCACCACGTTTTCTTAAAATTTCTGAGTACTTATCCGTATTTTCTTTGCCGGCAATCCATGCAACAATTTTGTAACCGAATGTTTTGCCAATAAAGAAAGAAATAAAAGAGCCAATAAGTATTCCGATAGAACAATACAACCCCCCAAGCAATGGTCCGTATATAAGACTGCCAACAACACATATTATGGCGGCTGGAACTGGAAGAATTACTACTTGCGCTGTTTGGATTAAAATATAAATATAAACACCTTTTTCCTTGGTTGAAAGAATATAGTTTTTCAAACTCTCAACCGAAGAAATAGTCGAAATTATATTATATTTAAATAGAATTGTATACCCTATTATCGAAAGTGACAAAGTAATATATAAAACAAATAATATTTTGCTAGTTTTTTGCATTTTGAACCATTTGAAAACTATAGACAAAAAATAAATTATATTAGTTCCAAGAAGCAATATTACTTTCATAGTAGGACTAATAGTATCTACTTTAATAAACGTTAAACAAACAAAAACTGCTGTCAAAAGCAATGAATTAAAAAGGAAAAACAATATTTTTTTAGTCATATTCACCTGCTAAATTTAATCTAATAATAATATATTGCAAGCATAATTTGATTATAACTAAAATGGAATGAAAAAAGGAGAAAATATTTTGAAAGTTGTGCTAGATGTATCCAATGTCACCAAGGCATTTGGAAATAGAGTCGCCGTTAATAACGTTTCATTTACCTTGCACGAAGGCGAAATTTTTGGTTTTCTTGGTCCCAACGGAGCGGGAAAAACAACAACCATGAAGATGATATGTGGACTTTGTGGAATAACAAAAGGAACGATTAGAATTTGCGGATTTGATATGCCAAAAGACAAAGAAAAAGCACTCGCTAATGTTGGCGCTTTGATTGAAAATCCCCTAATGTATCCAAACATGACCGGGCTTGACAATCTAAAATATTACGCAAGTCTCTATAAAAATATCAAACTCGACGATATTATGAAATATTCAAGAGTTGTAGGACTTGAGCATAGACTCAAAGACAAAGTCAAAACATACTCACTAGGAATGAAACAACGTTTGGGAATTGCTCAAGCGCTGTTACACTCACCAAAACTTCTAATCTTGGATGAGCCTTTGAGCGGACTTGACCCTAATGGTGTTAAGGAAATGAGAGACTTTTTGAAAACTCTTGCCAAAGAATTTAATATTGCAATTTTAATATCTAGCCATATGCTTAGCGATATGGAACAAATATGCGACACTATTGGAATAATAAATAACGGACAACTTTTGGAAATAAAATCAATGAATTCTCTCAAAGAGAGTATCGAAGGCACTAGTCGTATTCAAATCAAAGTAGATTATCCTAACTTTGCAGGCAAGATAATTGTTAATGAATTACAATTAAAATGTGAACTTGCTGGAAACAAAGTGTTGGTTTATGCTGATGAAAGCAGAATTAACGATATAACATCAAGGCTTGTTAATTATGGCATATCTATCTTTGGAATTGAATTAGTATCCAAATCACTTGAACAAATTTTCTTAGATATTATTAACTCAAAATCCAAAGGAAAAACAAGTATTATATAAAGGAGAAAGAAATGACTAGTACATTTAGATTAACTAGAGCTGAATTTAAAAAGATATTCAAACGAGCTAGTGTTTATATCATGGCATTACTCTTACTTGTTGCAGTACTTATTTCAATGTACTTATTTAGTCCCATTGAAAAAGTCGATAACTTGGTTAGTTATGGCGAAAATTTAACAGTCGAAAATTACTATAATAATTTCTTTTCGTCCGACCTACCCCAAAGCAAACAAGCTATAGACAAGTCTTTTGATGACACCAACTCAATTTTAAATTATTATGAGATTAATCTTGATAGAGACACAAAACTTAATCAAAATTATATTGATGTTGTAAATTCATTTGATGAACTAAAAAATACAAATGAACCAACTATCAAAGAACAAAAATACACCAATCTCAAAACTAATTTGCAGTCAATGCTCAATAATATTTCTAATTTTGATGACCTTGAAATTTATGAGTATGTTGAGTTTATGAAAAATGGAACAACTTATATCAAAGACGGAAATACATTCAAAACTTACAAATTATCTGATTTGTATTTGGATAATTATACTAGTAGTACAAAGTCTTTGCTAAATAAAACAACAACTTTTAATAGCACTCAAATAATCGAAACATACGAAACAAATGATTTCAAAAAATTATTGCAAAACGAAATAAATGCTAGTATTGATTATATTCCACGAACAATTTATATTTTGTCAAAAGATATAAAAGACCAATATGATTATTTCAATCAAGAATATGCCAAAGGTTCAAGCAATATAGATAGATGCGAAATAACCCGAAAAAATTTACTTAATAGTTGCAAAAATTTAAAAGATTATCTAAGTATCGTTTTTGATAATGATTTCCCAATAGTTCTTATAAACAAACAACTAAAAAGCGAAATATTTAATCAACTAGATAATGCTATAGAAAATCTTACTTCGGGATTTACAGGAACTACCAAAACAATTTCACACTACAAAACACTAAATGATAATTTAACAAGCATCAATCTTCCTAATTACTTTAAATCCACTTTTGATGTATCAAAAAACAATGTTTTTCAAGTAAAACTCAAAACCACTACTCTCGAAGAATTTAATAAAGTTAAACAAAAAGTTGAAAGCAATAGAGAAGAACTTATCAAAGTTATCAAAAAATATCGTAGTGACGAAAGCATACGAAATATTCAAATCAAAATAACCGATTATAATTTGCTTGCAAATAGTTACAAGACATACTTTATTGATACAATTCTATTAAATCTAAGCAAAAATTATCGAAGTACCGACTTTGCTAATTTATATAATTATCAACTAAACGAATTTAATAGTTATCAAACTCAAGAGAGAATTACTGCAAACAAATATTATATCAATAATAACATTTATTCTGATTCGTTCTTGACAAATTTCTCGTTTGAACAAAATAGCGGAAAAACAACTAATGCTATGGACTTTATGTACTTTTCAATGGAAATCTGTACAGTACTTATTACAATATTTGCCATGATGTTAGTATGTAATTTAATTACACAAGAAACAGAAAGCGGAACGATTAAATTATTGCTTACAAGACCATACAAACGTTCAAAAATTATTACTGCCAAATTATTTGCTACAATATTCTTTGTAATTAGTTTTGTAGTATTCTCAGCACTAATTAGTTTTGTGGGTGGATACTTTGTATTTGGACTTGATAATACAAATATTCTTATGATATTCAATTCAACTACAGCCTGTGTAATTTCTCCACTACTACTAATGTTTATTAATATTTTAAGTTTGACACTTGATATAATTTTCTATGTAATAATTGCCTTAATGATTTCAATAATATTCAAAAATTATGCCGGGTCAATATCTTTCTGCTTTGTAATACTTTTGGTTACTTATACCCTTAATATTTTGTTTGCTGGCTCATTCTGGTATTCACTACTTCCGGGAATGAATTTGCACTTGTTTAAATACTTTGGAAATTCGTTTGCTTCAATCAATGAAAACTCAGTACTCAAAAATATTCTCATAACCCCTATTCAAAGTTCAATGAATATTGTATTTAGTTTTTTAATTACTTGTGCATACTCACTTATCTCACTTGCAATTTCATATTCTGTATTTAACAAACGTGATTTCTAAAATTTAACTTATTAGTTTTGTGAGTGTATACTTAATATTTGGACTTGGTAACACAAATATTCTTATTTAGATTATAAAAAAACTGATAGACATATTAAATCTATCAGTTTTTTTATTAAAAAATCATATTGTATTTAAAATAAATGCAAAAAACTAATGGAGTAAGAAACTTACTTCATTAGTTTTTTTGTTACATATTGGTAGCACTTTCGTGTAACCAATATTCATAAGGTTTGTTTAGAGTTATACTAATTTCAACATCACGTGTAATAGTATCCAAATTAAACGAACCAAAAGCATTAATGCTACAATTTTGTGTATTGATAGTATCAATTGTTGTGTATTGAGTGTAACTTGCTATCAAGTAGTTTGCATTGAGTGTTGGGTTATGCGAAACGTTTTGATTCAAAGTTACATACGAATGTGCCGAAGAGTTCAAATAGAACATTGGATAGAATACATAGATTTCATAAGTTCCATAACTATCAGTAGTCATGTCCCTACCGTCATTTTGACTTACAATATCATATTCACCGTTGTAGATATTTTCAAAGGTGTAAGATTGATTGTTTCTCAAATTAATTGAGTAAGCATGGTCAACTTCACCAGCACTATTTTTGTGAACTAATAGAACTGTCATATAGTCACTATCTTGAACACCATCAGTTCCAACATCCGCCGTAAGCGTAGAGTTAATTGTTACATTAAATACTCTTTCGTTAAATGTGATAACCAAACCATAAGTAACTTTGTCAATAGTTTGAGAAATTATAATGTCAGCATTATCGAGAGTATCAGCATATTCTTGATAATTAGTTTGGTCTTCGGTTAGTGTTACTCCACCAACTTCAGTACCCGCTTTTTGCAATTCCCCAAATAATGTTGAAGTTATAAGTCCAGTAGATGTATTAGAAATTATGAAATTACCAACTTCGTCTGTGATAATAGAATAAGTAAACTTAAGTTCGGTTGTATCACTAAATTCTGTTGAATTTTCAATATTTCCATAAATAGATTCTACTTTGTTATCAGAGTTTTTGAATAATATATCGTTATTATCAAGATTCAAATTACCTAATTGATTTGTATCATCTGAATATTTGTGTGGATTATAGATAGTTACTTCAATATCTGTTGTGTCCCCACCATAAATTGCACGCAATACTGGATAATCCCAGTTGATGTGATTGATATAAATCCAAATATCATCAAAGTCCCAAGTACTATCATTTTTGAATGTCTTTTGATTACATAAGTTACTACTTGAAATTTGAATAACATTTGAAGCCACTGTACCACTCATGCCAGAAGGTGTGCCTTGAATACCTTGTCCAATCTTAGGAGTGCTAGAACTATCTACCAAGTAATAGTTTTTGGATACATTGTATCCCGAAGCACTACCATTAATTGCGCCTAGTACATAAGCATTTCCACTAGTCAAATTTAAGTCAAGTGCGACGTAGTTATTAATAACATTTGCACCGCCATAAATTTCATTTACAAGACCAGAAATATTGTTATTTGCATAGTGGCTAATAATCTTGCCTTTGACATAGTTATTTTGAACTGAACCATATAGATAATTTACATATCCACTATGCGAATTATCTGTATTGTAAATTTCAATTGTTCCATTGAAATATGATTCTTCCAAAACAGCATTGTCGTTGACACTAGATACCATACCACTAGCATAAACATTATTATTAAGAGCAGATATATTACCGCCAAGGTCGTTGCCAAATTCATAACTTTCATGCAATACTTGAGTTCCGTTTACATATCCAGTAACCGTACTTGCACTAATATTAGTTGTATCCTTAATAATTCCAACAAGACCCGAAATCAATGTATTTCTCTCGGTTATTTGTTTGTTGTTATAACCAAAGATGTTTCCGCTAATATAATTACAATTAGTTATCTTTGATGTTCCACTAACTAGTCCCGAAATAACTGCACTAGAATTGAATGTCAATATGTCTACATTTTCAAAATCTAATCCACGAATAGTTGAATTTGAAATTGTATTTATAAATGCACTATAAATTAAATTTTCGTTCATGCTAGCATTATAAATTCCAGCATAAGAATTACTTTCAATTGTAAGTCCACTAATCTTGACGTTTTCAATATCAGCATCTTCTAATAAGTCAGAAGCAAGAATATCATCTTTGTTCTTTGCAATTCCAATTATATTAAATGAATTGTTGTATCCACTATTAATTGGAGTAAAGTATCTTCCACTCAAATCAATTGGTGTAGCACTTGCAATAACAAATGTTTTTCCTTGAATTTCGGCATTATTATATGTTGTTGCTCTTGATAGCCAGGCTAAATGTAAAGCATTTTCCAAAATATAATAATCGCTAGTTCCAATAGTCTTTTTCAAACTACTTAGAGTAATACTTTCAACACCTGCTTTTTCAATCCACAAACCAAAGTCTGTGACAGTTGTTGAAGATGAATAATCGTTAATACCAAGTGTTGCATAACCTAGAGTCTTATCCGAAATAAATTCTGGATAATCAGCAGTAGAATAAGCATTTAGAACATTTCCAACATTATTACAAATTACGTTAGTGCTTGTAGTGTTACTAATTGTACCTAGACTTACAACGTTGTAAACCAAAACATCTTTTGCATTAGTATCAATGTTAAACGAAATGCCTTGAATTAACTTATCCTTGTCAGCAACAAAGTTAAGAGAATTTTTGATATAACTCAAAGAACCAAAGTTCTTAGTATTAATAATTTGTCCATAGTTTGCTCCAGCAATTCCGCCAAACTGAGTAATTGACTGATTGTTAGAACTATTATCAATTGAATAGTTAAGTGTTGCATTGTTAATTGAATTGCTAATAATTCCTTTGTTTACACCAGCAATTCCACCAAAAGCAACTGTGTATGCGCCCGATGCACTACTCAAACTAGGATTGTTTTCAATCAAATACAATGACGAATTATCTGCATCACTTAGTATTTGAATGTTGTCAAGTTTTCCATTATTTTCAGCAATCAATGATACTGTAGATTTGTTTGAACCAAAATTATTGTTTTCGGATGCAATAATATTTACTCCAGCAAATTTAAGTCCAGTAATTAATCCCGAAGTTTCAAGAGTATTAATCAAGCCATACTTGGTTGTCCTTGTAGTTGAATCAAACTCAGACATTCCATAAGTATACTCAGAATCTTGAGCCACTCCACTTGCATGACGAGTTGTAATTCCTAAGTTTCTATGTGAGTCAAGTACAATATTATTAAATGTATATCCATTACCGAAGATATTTCCTGCAAATTTATTTAGTGTTGGAGTAAATCTACTTGCAAAATCAATATCGTTAGTAACCATGAAATATTTATCTTTGTAATATTCATTTGAAGCATTAGAAGTATTAACTATATACCCCCAATCACTTGCCTTAGAAATTCTATAAGGATTTGTCTTAGTTCCGCCACCTTGCAAAGTTGAAGTTGTTGGTTCATCATTCCAGTAATATCTTACATAGTTTACATGAATTTCAATGTTTCCAACTACGTTGTCAATCTTGAGTTCATAACTATAGTTTGTATCACCAGTTGTTGCACCATTAGATTCGACATTATATGTGGTTTCCAATGTCTTAAGTGTTGTCTTGTTATCTGCTAATACTCCATTTACATACTTTTGAACTACTGGCAAATAGTTGTCTGTGATGTTTTGAGTATTTGATTCCCAAGTTGAGTTGGATTGATTGTAGTAAATTCTAGTAGTTGTACCATTGTTTTCTACATCCTTATAAACATAATATCTTATGCAACATTTGTCATAAACATATTTGTTATCTGGAAGTAGAGATATTGTGATATTTGTTCCATGTCTAACTTCACTAGTTATGTCAGTTCCAGTAAGTGTTGTTGTGCTTGACGAATTTGGAACTTCGCTTGGAGCAGATACAACACCATTTTCTGTATTATATTCAAGTTCGCCACCCTTATCTACAATTGTATTGATATAGTGTTTGCTTGGAATATAATTAGCAACTATCATACTATCGCCATAGAAAGCATTAGTAAGAGCGTCTATTCTATAAGTATATAGTTCAAGTGATTCGCCACCAACAACAATTGTGTTAGTTACATTCGAAAGACTTACATCATTTGAACCAGACTTTGTAGTAAATCCAGTAAATGTATAGGTTTCTTTTGAATAAGTACTAAAGTTTATACTTGCATTATGGTCAACAAACATTTTGGTTATGAATGTTGTATTCATATAATCTTTGTTTGTTAGATTGTCGGTGTCGTTGTAGTTATAATTTGTACTTTCCTTTTGATAAATACCAGCATCCAATAATCTTGTAGTTAGTACTCCATTACTATAAGCATAGTAATTTAAATTATAACTTTGAGTTGAAATTGTATTGTTGTTATCCTTATCACCTAAGTTCTTTTGATTAATCTGATAAGCAGATTTGACTTGTGAGTCTCCAGTTTCAAGTATTGCTTTTTCGACAGCAGAAACATTTTCATAACCATTTACATAAGCAATTGGATAATCAAATCCTATATCAGTATTAACCTTAAACTTAACTTGTACAAGCCATTGTTTGATAAGAGATATTACATAATTACCACTAGTTTCAGCAGTTGCCACAAAGTCAATACTAATTTTTCCACTAGATATATTGTATTCGCTAGTATTGGTTGAGCCATTTGTTTCAAACATAGTGTAATTTGCTTTGTTATATAGTTTGTCAAGTTCAAACTTATTATCGTTTGTTTCCAAACTATTAACAATTGTCTTATTGTCTAACAAATAGTTATAACCCGTATTATCAGTTAGAATATTATCAACTTCAAGCATCCAATAGTCTACTCTTATATTTGTATATTCATCTCTAATAATATCAGGATTTAGACTTAGTTCAATCTTAACTCTACTTCCATGTGGAATACTTTGTAGAGTTGGATTTGTATTTGAAGCACTCTTATTATTTGTAGTATCAGATATAGTAATCTTGTCTATTAGTCTTCTTACACTTGTATCATCGGTTGTTTCAAGTGCTTCGGCTGAAATATCATAAGTATCTATATCTTCGGTGATATTAACAAAATAATCAAATCTATTTCTATCATACATATCAAGGACACTAGCAGATGGCAACATATCAAATCTTACACCAAGTTTTTTGCCTGTATAATTTTTGGTTGTATTGCTACCCAAGTATTCGTCTTTGTCTTGAACATCGTCCGTTCTTGAATAAGTATTTGTTATATTTTCGATTTGAGAACTTTCATGTCCCAAAGTAATAGTTGTTACATGTCTATAAATTATTGATGTAACTCTAAGTGTAACAGTTGCACCTTTGTAAATATAAATCGTTCCGTCTTCGTTTATTACTACTTCTCTAAGATTTATAATCATAGATTGCAAACCAGTTTCTTGAATGTTAGTTTCACTATTATCAATATCTACAATATAGTTTTCGTGAATCATAACACGTGTGTTTTTATCTGGTCTTACATAAGTAAAGTATCTATCTAATAAATCGTCCGAATAGCCAATTGAATGATTTGCATCATGTGGAAGTTTGACGATGTAGTCATTAAATTGTTTGAATACAGGAAGACCACCATTTATATCGGTGTAAACACTCCAAACATTGACATAATCCCATGTAGTGTCTGGGAATGTAGAAGATAATCTAATAATTTCATTAGAAGCCTTGCTTGATACACTTTCCAAAGTTGTAGTGCCAGTTGTAACCACTGCTTTGTCAGTTGAGTAAGCGGTGCTACCCAAGTTGTCTATAACACTAGATAGCCATACAGAATTGCCAAGAATAACATTTCCGCCAGCATAACTAATTACAAGTGGAGCAACTTTGATAGTTGGAGTAGCAACATTCGAAATAAGTTTGATTGAACCACTAATATAGATATTAGAAATAGTCAAACTTGCGTTAGTGCTAGAATTAATAACACCAGCAACACTTTGAGTTGAACTTCCGTCATCAGAAATCATAAGTGTGCCGACATTGTACATATCTTTCAAAACATTAATTGTTTCAGCACTTGCAATTACACCACCAATGTGTTTGTAACCTAGGATGTTTGCATAATTTCCAAGTGTTGTGCTTTTAGAACCCGTTGTACTCTTTCCAACAACACCCGAAACATATTCAAGTCCTAGTATATTACCATCAGATATTAGTGTCGAAACTTTGCTAGTATTGATTGCAACAACTCCGGTTGTGTATTCAGAAGTAGAAATTATATCTGCAACAACTGATACGTTTCGAACTAGTCCAGAATTTGTATTTCTTGCAACCAAAGCACTTGTACCATATGTATCATTATTTGAAACATACAAGTTTGAATTGACGATGTGGAAGTCTACCACAAACAAGTTTTCAATCTTTCCTTGATTTTCAAGTATCAAAGCACTATCAAAATATGTTTGACCATTAATTGTTAGTCCCATATCTGAATACAAATAGAAGCCCGAAATCTTGTGATTGTTACCATCCAAATTAGCCTTGAATAGAATAATTGGATTTATGTATTTTCCACTCAAATCAATATCTGCTGTGAGTTTGTAATAAACAGCATTGGTATTATTACTATTGCTATTCATATTGTTTACAAATAGTACAAAGTCTTGAGTGTTTTGAATTAAGTATGGATTATAAATAGTACCTTTGTTTGTGGCTTCAGTTGTACTAAGTGAAGTACTTGTTGTACTCATATCAAATGCAGTTGAAATAAGTTTCAATGTACCCCTTGAGTCAGTATTGTCTGAATTGTTAGCCCAAACACGTGAGTCTAATTTATTTAGAGTTGTGATATTTACATTAGCACTTGCAACACTTGTTGCATCCGCTACAGTCTTAGTTCCAACCAAATAGTTGAATTCTTTGTTGTCTAAAATGTTTCCGTTTGCAAACATCAAGTCTGAATTTGCTACACCTGAATTTACAAAGTGAACGTTATTTTTGAGAACAACATTATTAGCATTTACAAATTTAATAGTTGGATTAGAAGTTGTAATTCCAGTATTTGATTTGTAAGTAGTAATTCTATTTACAAAAGCATAAGTATTGTAAATTTTACCAAAGTAATCGCTAGCACCAACTACTGCACTCACATTATTGTGATTTGTTGCAAAGTCGACACCGGTTATCTCAGTTTGATTGACAGCAAACATATAATTTGCTCTACCAACCAAACCACCTACAGCAATTGAATCGGAAGTGTTAGAATTTTTGATGTTACAAATAACTGAATTTCTAACATTTATGTTATCAAAGTAACTTGAGTTAGCAAGTCCAACCAAATTACCAATGCTTACAGCCAAATCAGTATTAATGTCAAAATTATTAAGAGTAAGTCCTATAAACTTAGCATTATTTGACTTAGCAATCAAACCTACATGATTTGAATTGATGTCATTTGTTGTATCAAACGAACCTGTAACATTACTTGCAATAATATCAATTTTAATATTATTTATGCTTCCACTATCCAAAGCATCATTTAGGCTAAACATAACGCCATCAAATTGAGTTATTGGTAGCCAGAATTTGCTAGACATATCCAAGTTATTTGAAATCTTGTAATAAGCATCTTTGAACTTATAAGATACTCCGTTAACTTTGTATGTCTCATCTGGATTGTTATTAAGCATATGAGCAAGCCAGCCGAGTTTGTATGATGAATTAATTGTAAATGCGGTATTCTTGGTTAATCCATCTTCACCCGATGTAATATTGCTATCCTTGGTTGCAAATTGGATAGAACTCAATATTTCACTTAGTGTTGGTTGACCACTTGAAATAATTGGAGTTGTGTTATTAAACTTGGCTGAAGCAGTCGTACTTCCACTCAAATTATTTGTGTAATAATTAGGAATATTGGTATCAATTCCAAATTGGTCAAAGTACGAGTAATAGTCTTTGGCAAATTTAATATCCAAGTCAACTTTTTCGTCAATTATAGTTACTGTTCCATAATCATAAGTATAAGTCTTGGTTGATGTTCCCGAAACCAAATTAAATGCCAAATTATATGACAAATATGCTTTGTCTCTAATTCCAAGTTTGTCAGTTTCGGTATGACTAACATCTTGATAACTAGTGTATTTAATTTGATTAGTTACATCTTTGTTTGTCATTCTTGCGACAATGCTATCATTTTGGTCAGTGAGCCTATAAGAATCTAGGGTTGTACTAATAAGTTTTGCAACATGTCCGTCTGGCATTTGAGATGTAATAATTACATTATTGCCACTTAGCATTACGCTAACTTTGAGTGTTCTACCCATAACACTTACAAGTTTTGAAACCATTGTGCTAGGAATATTTACGTAGTTATTTTCACTACCGAATGAATATTTAAGTACACCATTGTCGTTTTTGATAGAAATTGCATTTCCAAATACACTTTCTTTCGAAATTTCCAAATGGGTCTCAGACATTCTATCTGCATCGAAAATATTGAATGTAAAGTCATACAATTTTTCAATCATATAGAAGGCATATTCACCATCAGTATTCACAGGCGAGTTAACATTTGTTGTGCTTCGTGTCAAAGTAAATTCAATTCTTGTTTGATATTCTTTTGACCCATCAATAGTTACTAGTCTTGAGTTGCTAACATCAAATATTCCGTTTGCTTCGTCGACATAAGAACTATCAAAATAAACTTTCTCATAACTGATTGAGCCATCACTCTTTCGTGTCTCATTTAGCTTGTAAATTGCTTTGATGTATTGTTCTTCAATTTCGTAGTAATAGATTTGCAATGAATTTGTAGAAGTATCATAGAATCTTCTTGCAAACTTGCCGATAAGCGAACCTTGTTTTTCATTTTGGATTTGTATTCTTACTCTACTACCTTCACTTAAGATGTCTCCCGGAGTAATATCCGAACTAGTATCAACATTTTGGATTGTTACGTTATTTGAATTTAGACAAGTATTTCCACCTGTAGTACAAGTATTTGTATAATCAAATGGATGTGAAACATCGTCGTCACAAATAAGTTCGCCATTAGAATTATAACAACTATCTAAGTGGTTGTGATAATGCAAAGCGGTAACAACCGAAGATGTGTAGATGTATTCAACTACTGGATAATAATATCCGTCAGTAACTTTGTCGGAAGTAACGGATAG
The DNA here is from genome assembly GCA_934754475.1 of uncultured Clostridia bacterium. Taxonomy (GTDB): domain Bacteria; phylum Bacillota; class Clostridia; order Christensenellales; family UBA1242; genus UBA11490. The sequence goes on from CAKVHV010000001.1 coordinate 433,726, forward strand.
AGTTGCTTTGGTGATGTACTTCGAAGAAACCTTTCCATTAGACATTCCAATTTCGCTTGTTTGAATTGTTGAAGAATTAATATCAATAAACCCTGTAATATTCTTTGCATAATTCAAAGTATCATTATTTGAAACAATCTCATAACCGATTGTTCCATCTCCATTAAATTTGTATTTAATTAGAGATGCGTTTTTGATAGTATCCCAATTTCTATCACTAGAATTTGCACTAGCATAGGTCTCATAAACCCAACCAATTAGTCTAGTTGCAATATATGAGTTTTTGTCACCTACTCTTGGTGTTGCTTCAAAGGTGAATGTTACCAAACTATTTGCACTATTTGGAGAATTTAAACCACTAGTATTTTGATAGTAGTAGTCATGTAATTCTTCAGGCAAGTACCAAGTAGAATAATTTGTATTATCTACACTATGGTTGTAATAGCCGGAATTGCCTTTGAGCATGTTTGTTTTTCCATTACTTGTTGTACCAGAAACTGTCAAAGTGCCATATTCGTTACTTATAGTATTAGTAATACTATCTCGTGACATTTTTGTACCATTTATTCCAGTACCCAAGAAATTAAAGTTTTTGCTTAGAACAATCTTGAGAGTATGATTATTTGTTCTAGCATATGTCTTTTGGTCTCCAGAATAATTAGAATTTGACGAAATCAAATTTAAATAATCTGTAGATATAGCACTTGTTGATGATGTTGGATTTCTACGATAATTGTAATTTAGGAATGGCACACCATCAAGAACAATGCTAACAATATGATAATTAGTTTTTGGAGTAATTTTGATACGATTACTTGTTTTGTTTGCATCAATAGAATCACTATGCAAAACTTGAACGTAATAATCTATAGCATTCTTTGTGCTAGTAGTATCAGTATGTTCGTCTTTGACACCATAAATGATTTGTTCATAGCCATAATCATTAGTTAACTCAAATACCGAAGTGATGTTTTCGTCGGTGAAATCAATACCTTCAACCGAAAGTTCTACCTTGACATCATGAGTATTTTTGTTGCCAATTAGCATTGGATATGGATATGTGTGAATCTCATCAGTAGTCTGATAATACCAAACATTATCAAAATCAAATCCGTTTAGACCAGTTTTGTTTTTGAGATTTGCATCACTTATGCCATTGGTGATATTTGTAGGAACAGAACTAAATGTGCCATTGAGCATATAAATTCCATTTCCAGAACTTGTACCACTTGTCACTCCGTTAGCCGAAGCCAAACTGAAGTTTGCACTTGAATAGAAATAATTAATCTCAAGTCCAGTACCAGTACCACTCAAAGCATATGCTTTGGAATTTGATGTCTTTTCAAACTCGTTAATACTTGCTACATACTCACTATTTGCATAATTTCCATAGTAAGAATTATTTACACTAATATTTGTGTGCTTTCCAACAAGTCCACCAAAGTACGATGAATTATTTACTCTTGTCTTGTTTCCATAAGTATTAATAGTTGCAGACGAGTGAACTTTGCTAAGTGACCCACCATTCATGTATCCTACGATACCACCAACATATTTTGGTGATGTAGTGTTCTTTCCAAATGCACCAATACTTATATTTCCAACAAATTCAAGTTCGTACAAGGCTTGAGAGTTTGTTCCAATCAAACCACCAATATATACTTCGTTAGAATCAGAATTATTAATATTTGCATCAATTGTTCCTTGAACACTAGTAGATAGAATTTCGCCTGTGTTGTTAGAAACAATCAAAGCATAGTTGCTTGGCTTGTATGTTGCAAATACACCTACTGACATATAGATATTTTCTACATACAAGTTTTTGATAACCCCTGCGTTAGTTCCAAACATCGCATAACTATTTGTGTCTCTACTATAGTTATTAAGAACAATATTCGAAATCTTGTAACCAGCACCATTGAAAGTATATCCACTTGAAATATCCACTGTTGGCCATACAGAGTATCCAAAGTCAATATCTTGGGTTAGTCTTAGTTCTACATAAGATTTTGAACTGTCTATATTACTTAGATGTCCAAGTAAGTCATTTTTGCTTGAAATAGCATAGATTTTTGGGCTATTTGCAGATGTGCCACCGGTGTGGTTGTCTACATTTGTAAATGTTGAATATGTGCTGTCAATCTTGAGTTTGCGTGTAGTTGTAGTTGGGTTTGACCAACGAATAGCAAAGTTGCTAGTTTGATTACTTGACACAAATTCAGTATCTGTATTTGTCGCAAGGAATGTTTTGGAGAATATCGAATGATATACAAAAGTTGTATTAGTTGTCAAATCACTATTAGATATAGGATTTGTAGTTGCTGGCTTGTCACCTGTTACTTCAAAGTAAATATCATGAGCATATGCACTACTTGAAGTGTAATTAGAAATAAGTCCAGCAAGTTTTAGATTAGTTCCACCAGAAACCCTATTGCCAGTTCCAGTGATACTAATATTTGACAAATATTCATTCGTGCTTATTCCGTTGTCAGTAACAATTGGCTTGTCACTACTATTACAGTTGCTTTGACCAATTACAAACGAAGCACTAATATTTTCACCAGTTATTGTACATACAAAACTTCCGGTAGATTTGGAGTTTCTAATAACATTGTAGCCATTAGTTGTTCCTATAAACTTAGCAAAATAGTAATTGCTAGATAATGCTAACGAAGAAACTGATGTATATGTTACATTGTTAATTTCAACATCCAAAATTGTAGTGTTTGTCGAACTACCGATAATAGAACCATTGAATTTATTTTTGGAATTGTAATAAGTTCCTACAAAATCATCAATTACAAGTCCTTCGATAGTAGCACCATTAGTAGTATCCAATAGTGACATTGAACTATCAACATTATAGTTGTAATATGCAGTGTTACCCGAACTAGTATAAGTAAACTCGTCATTATATGAATTAATATAACTTGGAGTACTATTAGTTCCGTCAATAGTCAAAGAACTATTAAGCATAATGTTTGCTTGTCCGGTTGTACGAAGTCCACTAATTTTGTATTTTTCCGAAATGATTTGACCACGGAAGTCAATCATTGGAAGCCATAGATGTGCCGACATATTTATATCACTATCAATATAAATAATTGTATTTTCACTAGCACTTCCTTGAGAAATACTTGGTGTACTTGCAATATAAGCAAGTTGACTAGCGGTTGTTACATGATAACCAACCTTAGAAATTCCATTTTTTGTAATTGTAGTAGAAGAAATAGAAGTATGATAGTTTGGATTTCTCCAAGTATCAGATGTAAATACCAAAGTAATTTCGGTATTATATTGCATGTAGTTGACGTCACTACCTGGTGTCCAGTCTCTAATAGAATAAACAAATACATTGTTTTCACTACTAAAGTAAATATCGTCTTCGGCAGTTGCACTATTTTGACCACTCTTTGAGAAGTACATATTCGAAGCATTAGTATACTTAGCACTAACGGAAGCAAAGGTTGAATGTTCTTGTGGATAAGCTTTGATAACCAAATACTTAGCACCATTAGTTATAAGTGAATTAGTCGCTCTGAAAATATCATTTGTCTCATTAGCATACTTGTTTTGGTCAAACAAAGTATAATTTGTCGATGCACTTAGAGCATCAGTTGAAGTTGAATATCCAAATTGGAAGTATCCGTTTCCATAAATATTAATCTTGTCTACGTTGTCTGAGTTCAAAGTATAGTCAGCAACAATATTGTAAGAAGCGCCATCCGAATCACTAGGAACAGATATTGAGTACTCATACATTCCGTTTTTGGTAGCCAATGCAGAAGCCAAAACCAAATAAGTACTAGTTCCCGCAATCTTAAAGCCCTTGAAGTCGTAAGATGTTGTTGCCGAAATATCTTGAGCATATAGAGTGAGAGTTGTAAAATCAGTTTTAGTCGCTTGAACGGTGGCGGAAATAGTTTTTGGCTTGCTAGAAATATTATTTGAAACATAAATATTCTTGCCTTTGTATTCCCCGCTTGTTAGACTAGTGGACTTAAACGAGCCATAAGTCAATTTTTCCGTTGGAGTTGTTGCCCCTACTGGGTCAATGGTTTTTTGTCCCATCTCAATTATAGGTTGAGTAGAAACGTCCAAATATTCTGGATTGACAGTTAATGTCACATTTCTCTTTTCCATGAAACGCAATGTTTCAATCCACTTGTCAGATGTTTGTGCAACTTTTTCTTTTCCAGTAGTAGCATCAACATTGCTTGACGAGAAGTAAACGGTTTTTTCAAATTTAATCTGATTTTGACTAGCATTATTTACACTATAATAGGTTGTATTGCCTTGACCGGCGATATATCCTATGTTTTGAGTATTGCTAGTGACTACATTACTATCATAGATTTGAGTTTGATTATACAAGTTATCAAATTTGTCATCATCCCAGAGAACTTGAACTGTAGTTTCTTCATTTTCTAGAACGTGAACATTCTTGTAATAAATATCTCCGCCTGTAGTTGTAGTTGGAATAGTATAAGTACTAGTTCCAATCTTCAAAATTACACTAGCAGGTGTTCCATCTGAAGCATTAGACAAATATGTTGAAAATTCAATTGTATATTCTCTAGCAAATGATGGAGTAACAGAATTTTTGTCTTGATATATATTATTGTCCGAAACGGTCAATGTGTTAGACGAATAATAACTTTCTCTAAGCGATTTATCAATCAAAGCATTGTTATAAACACCACTTGAAAGGTTTTCGTAATCGACATATTTTTCGGTATTATTGTCCGTTATCTTTACTTGGAAATGTGCAGTATTTTGAGTTGTATTGTTTGTATAAGATACTTCGTGTGGAATATATCTCTCACTAGTTTCAATTGCACTAGTATTTTCAATATAAGGAGTTAGAGTTGTCTTATAATAAAGTCCATTGTCACCATTTCCATGATATACAACAAATACATAAGTATTCCCCGTAGATTCATGATTTATTTCAAAAATATTAGATATACTAGTATCCCTATTAATAGTTCCAGTTGAAATCGAATTAGTAGCATTATAAACCATTGAATATGATTGCGAAGAAGTTCCGTTTGAACCGCCCGTCCAACCATCAGGATACACAACTTGAGAATATAATGGTTTGATTTTTACCAAATTTTTTTCCACATTACGTTTAAAGGAATAAAATTCAGTTGTTGCAGTACCCTTGCCGACTGAGTTGTGACCAGCAACACCATTAGGTTTTTCAAGTGTAACAAGAACGACAGGATTATATAACAATGTAATTTCTTCGCTAGCAGTAATATTTGAAATTGTCAAACTATAAGTAGTTCCACCTTGGTCTGCAGTAGTTTTAATTGTTGAACTTCCCAACCTAGAAATATTTTCGTAAACATAGCCCGGAACATAATTATCTACACTAGTAGATGTAAATGAAGGCTCAACAACAGCATCGAATGTTTCACCACTGATTGTTCCATTATAAGGAACAACAAATGTCTTAAAATAAACTTTGTTATCTGAAGTTGTATAACCATCTGCAACACCAAACTTAGATTTGAAAGTTCCATTTGTTAGATTAAACGCATCATTTCTAGTTGAAGCAAACTTGATTGTAACCTTATTGGTATAAGTAAAGTAAGCAGATACACGAATCTCTTTGTTGTCTTGTTGATTTGTACTTGAATTAACGGAAGGATGTTCAGATGTTTTGTTTGTAAGTTTTAGTGTGCCTTCAAAACTTCCTGAGCCGTTCATAAGTTCGGTCTTATTATAGCCAATTTCCAAACCATTGTGAGAATATCCGTAAATTATGTTTGTAATACCTTCATATGGATTGTAATTATTAACATTGTGTGTTCTAAATTTGTAACTACTATCTTGATTAACCGAAGTTACAAATGTTACTGACCCAAAGTAGCCAATATAATTTTTGTTGCCTTCCATAGCGAGAATTTCGCTCAAAGGCTTGCCAGTAAACTTGGTATCAGTACTTAAGTTATCGTTAGTAACCAAAGTCTTAAGTCCTTGATTATTCTTTAGTGCAGCCAATTTGAATTGATTGCCATCAGGTCTTACATCATCAGTAAATACATTTCCATTAAGGTCACATATTCCGTAGAAGACATTATATGTAGTCTTTTTCTCAGTTACATATAGCACAATTGGATTTCCATTGGTAGAATTAATATGGCTTTCATTAGCAATGAATGTATAATTGCCATAACCTTGTTTTACAAGATTCTCGCTTGTAAATCCAGCAAAGCATTCTTTCATTCCCGCAGAATTTGGTTTGTATTCTTCAAAGCCTTGGTCAAACGAAAGTGTCATTCTTACTTGGTCAAATCTATCTACAAAGTTTGCAGTCTCGTTTACTTTCGAAGCATTGCTCTTGTCTTTGGCAATAATACCAATATAAATTCCATCTTTTACTTCATAGATTCCATTATCTTTTACTTTAGTAACTGGATTAGTATCATTGCCAAATGCAATTGAGCCACCAGTTACACCACTAAAGTTGTTTTGACCATTTTCAGAAATAAATGATTTATTGGTTGCACCAGTATCTAGTCTAATCATTTCTACCAAGTCGATATAGTATGTTCCAGCAGTCGCACTAGTGATAGTAAATGTGCTAGTAGCATTATTAAATCCATTGTTGTTGATAGTAAACGAAGGAACTGAAGATACACCATTGGTTGCAATTTTGGCAATTCTGAATGGTGCAATGTAAGAATCAACATTTTCAAAAGGAACATAAGCATCAATAGTAATGCTTTGACCACTTATAAATTTCTTTTGATAGGACGAACCAAATGTAGTAAATTTGTCGGTTGCATATTCGCCCGCATAACCCAAATACAAATCTGCCTTATTTTTGGTATCAAAATCTTCATAAGCATTCAAACTTGTTCTAATTCTATACTTAATAGTTACTTCATATAGTCTATTTAGATTTACTTGACCTATAGTATGATTTTTGAAACTACCCTGCAATTTATCATTAACATAAGTAGTGTCAAATGGTATGCCAGTAGTATTTATATAGAAACTATCCGAGTTTGAAGTATCAAGCGAAACAAACGAGCACGATGTACCAGAGTGTGCATCATTATGTTTAGTCATATCCTTGAATGAATAATTTACAAGACCAGATGTGTCGTACTTAACAAAGATATTAAAACTATCAATAAAGTTTCTGTTTGTTCCAGTGCCACAACCAACTATCATATATCCATCACTGCGAAGTGGAAGTGGTTTGGAGCATGCACTATCTTGGAATAGAGATACTTGTCCATAAATATTATCAGCACCAATATCAAAAGTATTTTTTGTACTATTTGTAAGTATTGTTGCAACTTTGGTTACAGCACCGTTATCATAAGTATTAATTTCAAGTTGAACTGGTTTTGCTTGTGAATAGAAAGCAGTATAATAAATGTTTTCGTTGTTTGCATTAGTAATCTGAACATTATTTACAGTAAATGGAGTATTTGTAGATACTGCAGTAGTTATTGGAGTAGAAACATTCGTGTAATAGGTGGAATAACCCGAATTTTTGTACCAACTATCTTGGGCAGTATAATCTGTTCCGCTTACATAAGAATTTGTGCCTTTAAGCAAGCCAAATACATAGAATTTATCTTTGGAGAATGGAGTGTTTGTGTTCTCGTTAATTTGGTCACTAGCACTAAGTTTAAAATACTCACCTTCTCTTAGATAAATAGATGCATAGTTTCCGATACTACTCTCAGTTAGTTCTTGTTTGTTATTCGCTTTTTCGATTTGAGTTACAGAAATTGCACCATTCGCTTTGGAAGCAGCTGCATTTGTTACATTAACTCTATCTAGGAATACTTGGTGATAATAATCAAATACAGTTTTTATTTCAATATTATCACAATAATTAACTGTTGTAGTAGATTTTTTGTCAAGTGTATAAGTTATCGTACCACCAGTTGTAGGGTCAACCCTACCACCGGCATTTGCTACCCATGTAGACGACGATTCAATCGAACAATTGTCATAATTACTAATAGCCTGTGCGGTCAATTTACTTCCTGCGGTATTCAAAGTTTTTGTAGTTGAACCCGCTGTTATTTGTCCCATATTAATAGCATACGGCATTGTTGTATTGTCTGAATAAGTAATAATTACCTTAGCACCAGCAACAACTCTAAGAGTATATGTTCCGGCACTAAACTTGCCATCGATATTAGCAGATATAGTTCCAATAACCTTAGCACCATGCTTAATTTGATAAGTAACGTCTGAACTTGTTTGGTTAGATTTCTCAATTACAAGTGCTTCTTTGAAGGCATTGGTATCAGTATTAAATCTATTAACTTCGCCTAACAACGAAATTTGGAAAGATCCATCAAATTTGTGTCTAAAGTTAACTGAATATGTGCTTGGAATATCTACATTTAGACCATCTTTGATAGCATACTCAATCCAGTCGCTATAGAAATCAGGTTTAAAGTTAATTGTAGTTGTTATCGTGCCACTATTTAGATAAGTATAGTTTGCATATAGAGACTGATTTGGTTTATCAGAAGTAGCACTATTATCTACAACTATCCACGAATTAGTATAGATGTTGACATCGTTACTCTTGGCGATTAGATATAGTTTTGTAAAGTACCCTACTGTAATTTTGGTGTACTTAATGTCAGGCAGGTCAGCATACATAGCCATTCCATTATAGGTACTTCGTTTGCTCGCATCAATATCACTAACAGATGTAGGAATTTGTGAACTAATATTTGTAGCAGTACCAGTGCTTGCATTAGTATCAAATCTACGAGCAGATTCAGCCGCTTTTAGTTCTATTAGAGCAGAATTTGCATTGCTTCCCGAAATTGTAGTAGCACTTGCACCATTTTGAGAAAGAGTTGTATAAACATCAATTGTTCCAGCATAACAGCTTGTACAACTTGAATTGTTACAACCATGTCCAACGGTGTGTGTAAATTGTTTTTCGGCTATATTTATTCTAATAGTAAATATCTTAAATGTATTAGCACTTGAATTTCTAAAATTACCCGAAAGTGTTGTATTGTTAGCGTCAACCGATACTACCGAACAATCCGAAGTACTAGCAGTAGCACTACCTTCAAGAATAGTCATACCCTTGTATTCCCAACCACGCATGCTAGTATTATTCAAAACACCAGTATTAAAGTTGAATTTATAAGCATTTGCATTAGTCTTTGAATTTTCACTAGAGAAATATCTATATGCCCCATATTGGCTAGCATTTGGAGTGTTTTGGTTAGAATTTCCCGAAGAATCATGTGTAATTCCGCCTAGAATTGTGTTAATTTGGTCTTTAGTCATTGAAGCATTAGCAGAATAATATGTAACATATACATTATATTTATTACCAGATATAGTACTAGCGGTATAGTACCTTTGAGCATATGCGGTGTTTGTAGTATTTGAAATAACCGCATGAGTTTGGATATGGTTAGAACCATTTAATTTGGATACATAACTATAACTATCTGTAATGAGTCTAATTCCACTAACTTGAGTACTCTTAACTTGGCTACCAGTGTAACCAACCATAAGTTCAACAGCCGAAGTATCGCTCAAAGCATTGTTTGTGCTGATTTGAATGTTTACACTAAAGTTAGCATTAAATTCATTCAAAATATTGCTACTACCCGAAGTTCTTTGGAAGAATAACCCCATATACTTGGCAGAACTTGATGCAGTAATTGTTTGGATATATTGGTAATCCGAATTAGTGTCAACTTGGGCTAAGTTTTCATTAAATGTTACAAGTTTAACTTTGTAGTCAGCCATATTGCTACTAACTCTGTATGTTTTTCCGCTAACAATTGGGAAATATCCGTCAACATTAGGCACTATCAACTGATTTCCCGAATTTGTATACGACTTAAAGTTATCCAAATTCAAACCATAATCGGCTACAAAGTCAATAACGTATGGCGAAGTGCTACTAGCAGTAACCGCCCCGTCAACATATGAGTCATAGATTGTGTACCAGGTAGAATTGTCTGTACTTAAGTACAATGCATTAAATGCACCATTAATCGAAATCCTAGTAATATTTTTGTTTCCGCCCAAATTTAGCGTTGGACTTGACGAAGTAGTACTAGTTCCGTCGTAGTAAACGGTGTAACTAGGCATAGTACCAGCACTAAACTTCAAGTATCTAGCACTAATTGTATTAGATGCCCACTTCAAAGCCACCGGACTAGCACCCGAACTAGCCGAAATTGTCTTGGCAGTTTCGCACATAACTGGCTCAACCAAAATATTACTACAAGAGCCATAATAGTTACTCTTTTCGCTGTTTACTAAATAGTTAAGTGCAAGTGTTACATTATTTGAATTTCTAGCAATCGTTGCAGTAAAGTTTTGTTCCAATGAATTTCCGGTATATGTATATTGCTTTGGAACTTTCAAATTACTAGAACCCGAAGAAATTGTGTATAAAGTATAAGGAGTACTTTGAGTTGTACTAGTATCCCCAGTTGTTTTGTATACATAAATTTTAAAGTACTTGAGAGAATAACCACTTGCAGGAGTTAATGTATATGTTGTTCCCGAATATGATGTCTCTGTCCCATTTGAAATTGTAAAACTATTTACCCCTTGACCAACATTTGAACTAGCATCACGAGTTATCATCTGCGGACTAATTCTATTTGTTCGGTGCAAAGTTATTCCCACAAACTGAGCCGAAATATTAAACGTCGTGCCGGTATTATAAGTTCCTTTGAGATTTGTGTTGGCTGTATCATACCATGTCAATGGGTCTTGAGCATAAGTACCATTAGTAAGTCCATTAACTTGAGCATATTGTCTATAAAAGTTTGAAGCATTAGTAAACTTAACTTCCAAGTTAGTATAGTAATAAATATTAAGAGTACTTATGCTAAGTGTATAATTAGTACCACTAGTATTAGTTAGCGACAAAGTTGAATTATTGCCATAAGTATTGTTATACTTGTCTTTGATATCAATAGTTCCACGACCATAGATTGTAACCGATGTATTCTTGCCAACAGAAGTACCATCTTCGTATGTACCAAAAGTTTGTTTTTCGACTAAATATGGAGTATAAGCCGAAACGATAGTAATAGTATCACTATCCAAATAACTAGACTTGTTAAGCTCAATTTCAATTTTAAGAGTTTTGCAATCAATAAGATAAGTGCTTCCTGATGCAGTAAGTGTCACCTTGTAATTAGTTACATCATCAGCATCATTTGTACTAATATATTCTGAATAAGGCGCTTTTGTAGTCTTTAAATTTGTTGCGGCAGCAAAAAGTCTATAACTTCCAAATACAAGTCGGCTTAATTCAAATCCGTCATCAATGGTCATAGTTGCAGTGACTATTAAGTTAACACCAGACGAAGTTGACGCAAGGTCATAAGTAATTTCCTTTGTGCCATTAGTTCTAGCCGCTGCAAAGGTTGAACCATTTAGTTTTGCACTAATACTAATACTCTTAATTCCGTCAACCGATTCGCCTTGTTTAGATTTTGCATCATCAACACTATTAAAGTTAAGAGTAACATAAGGCGCATAAGTAAAGATTATCGAAGAATTTCCGTCCTTCAAATATCCTTTCAAGGTATATTTTTGGTCTTTCTTTCCATCAATTGTAATTGTACTTGGATTTAGATTTTGGAAAAAGTCTTTTTGAGTTTGACTACTACTATTTGTAACATTTGGGTAGCCACTATCCGAAGATTCCAAACTAATAAGGATGTTTCTGTCAGCCACAGTTGCAATACTATCCTTGTCACCCCTAGTAAACTCAAAGTAGTTTCCATAAACAGATGTCAAAACATATGTGTATTTACCAGTCGAGCCATAAGTGGTACTTCCCGATGCTTGCAAAGTCACATTGGCTAGCAAATTAGAACTATAATTGATTGTATTTGCACCAATTGACGATGTGTTGTTTTTGGCAAGTTTTACTAATGTTCCGTTTTCACTGCTAGATGTTAGATGAACAGGATCAGGACTACGTCCAGTAGATGTATAAGTATAAAAACTTACATAAGGTATTAATCTGTAGAAATAATCATGTCTTGAGTTGTTGTATTGCAAGCCAGGGTTCTCGATATAAATACCTATAGACTTGGAAATCTGTTGAACTTTGCTTAGACTAATTGTAACATCACTAGTTACATTTGTACTAGACTTAGAGTTTGTGCTAGGAATACTAAATAGATTATCAAGACTAAACGATTGTCCTGAAAGTGTTAGAGTTCCGTTGTCTTGGGAATAAGTATATTTACCACCATAGTCTACATAGTACAAGTTGCTATTGTTGTGTAAAATTTTTGAACCATTAGCAGTAACAGTTGTGCTATCGCTAAATGAATTTGCACCATTAGATGCATAAGATGTATTACGTGAAATACTAATTTGGTGAATTACTCTAGCACCCAAATTACTAAATAATGCCGAATAATATGTGTTTGAGTATACGTTTGAATCATTAGTATCAACCGCAATCTTTTCCTGTTCAATTAAATATAGATAAATTGTATAAGGATTAGTCTGAACGGCACCTGACGAGTATCCATCGTTTCCTTCCGAACTAGCAGTTGTATTTGAACCACTTGTGTTCCAATACATACGATATATATGACTGCCAAAGTTAAATGCTGAATATCCAGAAGTATCGGTAGTATTCTTAGATAAAATACCCGAACCATATTTAGCTTGTACTTTAAGAGCGGTACCAATTACAACTTGACTAAATTTGGTCGAATAAGTATAAAGATTACCACTAGTACTAGATAACGACAAATCATTGCTTGTCTTGGCGGATGTTTTATCATATATTTTGAAATTAGATAATTCGGTATCGCTAAATTGTGTACCCAATAACTTGACATAAATAGGCACATCTACAGCGGATAATTTTGGATTGACAACAATCGCAACAACCGCAGTAGGACTCGCTCCCGCTTGAACCGCATGCCATAACAAGTTACCATCTGACGAATTGGTGTTTGTGACGGTTGTCGTACCATACTTAACAGTAGGTTTGGTATTATATCCAGTTGAAGCAATTGATAGAGTAACGTTATCATACTCGCTAGAATTAACATAAGTGCTACTACCCATAGTAACTTTGTTTATTCTATAAGTACTGCTTCCGTCTGTAATATTTATGGTGTACGAATAATGATTGTTTGTATCATAAAGCAAATATTTTGTAGTCGCTGTCGATTCAAGTTTATCTCCAAAACTAATTGCGCTACTTCCACCAGTAATACTTCCCGTAAATCCACTAGGTGCAGGACTATCAATTTTCATACTAGTAGTGACGTAATAGTTATTAATACTAATAGCCAATGCCGATGTCGATGCCGATGTGAATGGGAATATTACAGTCTTGTTGGATGCAGTAAATGAATAAGACCCACTTGTTGCATTTTGGTAAGCACCACTTGTACTATTGAATGTTGTAAGTGTTGTACTACTTCCAAACTTAATTTGACCAAAATTAATAGCGCCATAATTTTTAGTAATATTAAAGCTAAGTGTATCATTTAAGAAACAATTGTATGTATTTCCGCTACTTTTATAGCAATAATACGAACTTGCTAGTGTATTTCCAAAAGCAGATATTGCAATCTGTTGGGATATGGTTACTGCAACAGTTGAGCAGTAAATATTTATTGCAAAACTATTAGAAGTTGGTTTAAGACTAATTGAAAAGGATTTATCTGTACTATCGTTATACGAACCAAACGAATAATTTGATGGCATAACTGAAGTATTTCCAAGTTTAACATCCGTAATAAATGCCCTAGCATTTTTTGCCACTGTAATTGTATAAGACTCAGTCTCGCCCTGCAAAATTGATATATTATTGTTAATAGAAGCAATAAATGAGTCATTTACAGAACTAGACTCTTCATTAAACATCAATGCAGAAAATGTAGATAAATTTGCTACAAACACAATGTTTGAATTACTTGTTGAAGTAATTGGGGAATTATTTAGATAATAATTAATTGAACCAACGTTATAAAAGCTTTGAGTGTAATTAATAAGTGGATAACCACGATTGTATTGATAATCTATGTTGGTGTTCAATCCACTTTGAGTAATAAACCAACCATCTTCACCAAATGTAAAGCCATTGAAGTTAGATTTGTCTTTCATTTGAGATTCACTAGTTCTGCGAGTACCATAACTAGATGTACCCAAAGTTCCCGAGCCTATGTAATAATAAGCATTGCCAACCGAACCACTACCCGAAACTTTGACAGGGTACATTTTACCAACCCCATGGGATACAAAGTAAACATTTTTTATACTTCCCGAATTAGTATTTGTAAGTCCAATATTTTTTCCACTAGTACCACTAGCCACAACAAAATATGAATTTTGAAGATTGCCTGAATTTGAATTAATCAAAAAGAAACTATCATCTACGCCAGCATCAAGGCTTACAAACCTAACATATTTTCCACTATTATTTGTACCAACAAAACTAGCATAGCCACTTGTATTTCCGTCTAATCCACAATATTCAATAGTTCCACTATTTGTTTGGCAAAGCATGGCTTTTCCACTAACACTACATGTACCACTTCCAACAAATAGATTAGATATTTTTCCATTATTTGTTTGAACTATTGCTGTACCAGAACTAGTAGATATCACCATATTACTTAAAGTATAATATTTCCCGTCAAGTGTTCCTGAACTCGACAACGAACTAAACCCTACAAAGTCATAGTCCATTGTATAAGTATAAGTTGTGCCACCTATTGTCAATGAACTAGGGCTAAAGTCAATATCTGCACCAATTGTATAATTTGTTGTTGGGTTATTAACAAAGTATGCAAATTGAAGCGGTGTTGTAATATTAGTAGCACTTGAACTAGTTAAATTAGAATTTCTGCATTTTGCTACATCAGTCCAAGTTAACTTAATATATTTAATATTAATGCTAACAGTTGAACTAGCATTTCCCATTATTGTTTTAATACTATCCGCCAACATTGTGAAGTTGTTTGTTGTTGGTGCAGAGCCACGACCTGTAGCTGTCGTATTAATTAGTGTACCATTGCTTACTACATAATAATTCCCTGCACTATTACCATTTGTAATTGTAACTTGAGCATAATATGTTTTGCTAGGGAAAGTTAAATTTAGTTTATTATATTCACGGGAACCTTTGACACTAACTGCGGTGGTGCTTGAACCCGAACCCCTTTGATTATTAGCACCATCTACAAAGGTCCATGAACCACTAGTCGAATCTCCCGAACTATCTATTTTAATACTAAAGTCATATGTATAGTCCAAATCCCAAGTTAATGTAATAGTTCTCGGGGTTGTAAGACTTGACGTCACCTTGTTGGTAAGTTTCATGTTGGCTTGAGCAGTATTATGGTCATATTTTTTATTATCTATAATAGTCGAGCCATATTTAAGTACACCCGTCAAAGAGTCTCCTTCAGCATAATTTCCACCAATATAGAAATACGAAGAAGAACTACTCAAATCGCAGTATAAACTACTTACACTACTAGAATAATTGCTACTATTGTAGTAGAATGTAAAGTTTCCGCCAGTAGAAGTAACTTTTGTCAAAACTTTACCTGGGTCACCGGAATAAGCCATTATGATTTCCGGCATTGAACTAGTACTATCTGACTCACCAAAGTAACTTGAACTAGACAAAGTAAATGTCACAACTTTGTCTTTTGCAGTTCCGGAGTTTGAAATTGCAGTAACCGAACCTGTATTACTACCTTTCAGATAGTTGTTTTGATAGTACTTCAGATAATTGCAAGAATACGAGCCAATCGCTACAAAATAATTACTACTAATTACTGCATTACTCCAAGTAATCTTAATAGTATCTGATGCCGAATATCCCGAGACTTTGTACACCCAGCCAATTCCCGCATTAACCGAGACTTCCGAAGTAGTCGCACTCATAGGTGAACTCGAGCTATTCAAATAAACTAGTGGCGCATCCAAATTCATCGAATTATATGCATAACTATCCAATACGACCATAAAGTAAGCATCGTTATTTGCCCAACTATATGTAATATATCTTCGTGTAGTCTCATTAGTAGATGTTCCGCTAGACGAGATTCTATTTGAACAATCTAGTTTTACTCCCGACGAACTTGTGCTAGATACACTATGTACAACAGTTCCCGTAGCACTGCCATATCTTAGTTCGGCAGTTAATTTCATATTTGCTTTGTAACCACTACTTACATCAAACCAAATTGTAGTTGTGCCAGTATCCCCCAAATAACAGAATAAATCGTTTGTAAGACTTGAACTTGTGCTAGAGTTGTAATAGTACTTAAACTTATTTGAACTAACCGCAGATGTTACACGGGTGAGTGTTCTTCCACCAGTACCAAATGTGTATACAGGCATAGTTTCCATATTTTCGACATATCCATCAGTACGTGTAGCTGTTTCGTAACCTGACAAATGTAGAATTTCATCAGTACTAATTAGTGGCAAATCTTGTACATTTATTTGTATTAAATATCCATCTACAGCTGAACTTTCAAAATCCTTATACACTTCATAAGTCAAATCTTCACCAGCTGAGCTAGCACCACCACACGAAGCATATGTTGTAATTAGATAGTTACCAGGGAAATAAATATAATTCCAAGAACTATATTCTGAGTACGCACTCACTGAAAGATTAGTTAATGAACTGCCAGTACCATACATATTATGAGCGCTTGAAAAATTAACTGACAATGTGGCTGCTGATTCATTAGAATATTCTTGATTGACTTGATACAAATAACATGTACCTAAATTAAACTCGGCATAATTATGCCCTTCATATTTAAATTGAAAAGTTTTGTATAAAGTTAGATAAGTACTATCCGAATACATAATCCAAGGTGTAATGCCTGTAGGACATATAATACCTAGCCAACGATAGTTATTTCCACTTGCCTTTTGACACAATCCAATACAGTGACCTTCTGAGTGATAAGCAGGAACAGGTACTTGACCGCAATACACACATGTTGCATATTCTGTTGAAGAGTTGTCATATGTAGTATTACAATGTGGGCAAGTATAACTTGAAGGGTCTGCATTAGGTGTATTAGCCTTGTAACTAACATGCACATCTCTGGAAAAAACAACTGAAAAATTTATCATTGAGTGCCATTTTTCATAACTATTAATATTCCCTTCCCATTCATCAGAACCCAAAGGAAGAACAGTTTCTGAAATAGTTATTTTTCGAACATTTGCAAATATATTATCCCAAGACACACTCCATGAACCACCACCACTATTACTGTTATTTGAATAAGTAAAACCCGAACCTAAATTCGACGATGCTAAGCTCATAGGAGTTGATGCAATAAAAGTATCACTTGCATCATAAAAATAAACAAGAAGATCGTCATCACAATTATCTTCATTAGCCGTATTTAAATCGATACCTTCTTGAAGTGCAAAATCAATGCCTGTAATATTACTACTAGTCCAGCTTATATCCATAGCAAATTCTGCCCCAATACTAATAACATCAGGGTCTGAACTTCCATGTGGAGCATTCTCAAGATAATAAATTTCAAAGTTAAAGAGAGAAGAAGTACCAGAGCCATCAGCTGAATATCCGCCTTGACTAATATCTGGATCTCCACCACCAAGTGATGCTAGAATTCCAATATCTGAACTACAGCCTTCAGTAGAAATTGTAACTGAATCATAACTTGACGGCGGGTTTAAACATTGCCCAGTACAATGTACTCCGTGAAAGTCTGCTAAGCTATTGTAATACTCATGACAATATGAACATGTGCCACCAGGACCGCCAGTATCAAACGTCACACCGCAATCAGGACATGTCTCAGACCATGCCATAACATGATTTTGCGAGATTTCATTTATCATTACCGCAGAAAAAATTCCTGAGAACAGCATAACTATTCCCAAAAGGATAACTTTTATTAAATACGAATAAGGATGTTTTACTTTTAATTCTGAATTAACACTTTTTCGCATGGTTTTCTCCTAAAATTATTATTTGTAAAAAATATAATTTGTTGCATATTATTTTCAAATGTATTTGATTACTTAAGCTAACTTAAGACAACCTAAGTATTTTTGGGTGGCGGAATTGTAAGTTTATCGTTTAGACATATAGTCAACTACTTTGAATAGTTGAAATTTATATTCCCTAGCCAAACTCAATTTATTCCGACACTATCCAGCACTACATAGATTTAAGTGTAAGATAATTATTAAACTTACGTGCATATACACACATAGCCCGTGTACACATACACGCACGCATGAAAGTAAATTTTTCCATATATAATTATATATAATATAATTAAGCCCGTCAAACAAAAATCGACAAAAACTTTTGAAAAACTATTAAATTTAAAAAAAACCTAAACTTGGGTACAAACTAAATTTAGGCGTGTAATATACTTTAAAAACTTCCCAAAGTCAAGAAGTTTTCAATGTGTATTTTGAAAACTTTGTCAAAATGGGAAGTTTTTAAAGTGAAAATGCTAATTTTTTTTGAATTTATAAATTAGATAAGACCTTGTGAAACGTGTCAGTTATCCGAGTGCTTTGCAATTTCGCCCGTTGCGAGTTTGTCGCAACGATTGTTGTATACATTATCCGCATGACCTTTGACTTTGTGCCAAGTAACTTTGTGTGGACGTATGAGTTCAAGTAATTCCTGCCAAAGCTCAACATTTTGGACTGGTTTTTTGCCGGCAGTACGCCAATTATTCTTTGTCCAATTTTCTATCCAGCCTTCCAAAAAAGCATTGACGGTGTAAGCACTATCCGAATAAATGTCTATTTCAACGGGTTCTTTGAGCATTTTGAGACCCATAATAACTGCTGTCAATTCCATGCGGTTATTTGTAGTATTTTCGGCAAAACCGCTATATTCTTTTTCTATCCCCTTGTATATGAGAATCCCACCATATCCGCCTTTCCCGGGATTTCCGCTACAAGCGCCATCAGTATAAAGTTCGACTTTTTTGAGTTCTGCCATTTCTCACTCCGATTTTATTTTTTAACATATATATGTTAACAAAAAACAATTTTGTTGGCAAGAAAATTTTTGGCGAAAATTTGGATTATTGCTTGACAATAATGTTTAAATTGTTATACAATAGCATTGTTATTTTATTTAGGGGTGTGGCTCAATGGTAGAGTAGCGGTCTCCAAAACCGTAGGTTGTGGGTTCGAGTCCTACCACCCCTGCCAAAACATTCAAATAAATTTATTTTTTGCCAAGGGTGGTAGGAAGTATGCTTTGCATACCCAACAAAAACCCTTGGTTTTTTGTTGCTCGAACCGGTGACGTTCGCTTATTTGTGCTAGCACACGCTCACTAATTTGATTACTTCGTAATCTGCACCGCGTCGCAACCACCCCTGCCAAGTAAACAAAAAGAAAGTCTTATTTTGAGACTTTCTTTTTTGTTTACAATGATATTTCCTAACGGAAATGATATTCGTTTCACGAATGATATTTTGCTATTTTAACCCCAAAGGTTTATTTTGCATAGTCAACGTTACGAGTTTCTCTAATGACATTAACCTTAATTTGACCTGGATATTCCATTTCTTTTTCAATCTTTTGAGCAATATCTTTAGCCATAAACAAAGCTTGTTCATCGGTTACTTCGTTCGGTTTAACAATAATTCTAATTTCTCTACCGGCTTGGATAGCATAACTTGTATCTACACCCTTGAAACTATTTGCAATTTCTTCGAGTTGAGTTAGACGTTTGATATATGCTTCCAAAGTCTCACGTCTTGCACCTGGCCTACTACTACTGATTGCATCGGCAGTTTGAACAAGTATTGCTTCCAAACTTTCAAACTCAACATTTCCGTGGTGAGCAGCGATACAATGGATAACTTCCTTGCTTTCTTTGTATTTTGTAGCCAAATCTACACCGATTGTAACGTGTGTTCCTTCGGTTTCGTGGTCAATTGCCTTGCCAATATCGTGGAGCAAACCACCCCTTTTGGCGATTTGAACATTAGCACCAACTTCGGCAGCAAGAAGTCCAGCCAAATAACATACTTCCAAACTATGTTTAAGTACGTTTTGACCATAACTTGTACGATATTTAAGTCTACCAAGAAGTTTGATAAGTTCAGGGTGCATACCATGAATACCCGCATCAAAAACAGCGGCTTCGCCTTCTTCCTTGATAGTATTTTCTATATCTTTGGTTACTTTATCCACCATTTCTTCGATTCTAGCTGGATGAATACGTCCATCTAATATGAGTTTTTCAAGAGAAATTCTCGCAATTTCCCTTCTAACTGGGTCAAACGAAGATAGAACAACTGCTTCGGGAGTATCGTCGATAATCAAATCAACCCCAGTTGCAGCTTCCAAGGCACGAATATTACGACCTTCTCTACCAATAATTCTACCCTTAACTTCATCATTAGGAAGTGGAACTGTCGAAACAGTTACTTCGCTAGTATGGTCAACAGCAGTTTTTTGAATAGCAAGTGTAACAATTTCCTTAGCCTTTTTGTTTGCTTCGTCTTTTGCTTGGTTTTCTATATTTCTAACAAGGATTGCTGCATCTTTTTTTGCATCTTCTTCGTATTTAGAAATAAGTTCCTTTTTTGCTTCTTCTTTTGTTAGTTTTGATATTCTCTCAAGTTCTTTGGTCATTTTTTCGGTTATTGCATTTTGTTCGTCTTGAGATTTTTTGAGCATCGCTTCTTTTTCCGCCAAATCTTCTTTAATCTTTTCGATTTGGTCGTTTTTCTTTTCGATTAACTCTTCTTTTTTGTCCAAAAATTCTTCTCTTTGGTTAATTCTGTTTTCTGCTTTTTGCATTTCTGCACGACGAGTTTTGAGTTCTTGGTCACATTCGCTTGTTAGTCTAAAGGCTTCTTCTTTTGCTTCCAAAACCGCTTCTTTTTTTAGGTTTTTGGCTTCAGCCTTTGCTTCTTCTAACAAACTTTTTGCACTGGTTTTATCTTTTTCAGCCTTGTCTTTTTGCACTTTTCTTAGCACAAAGAATGTACTAGGAGTAGCAACAGCAAGTCCAATCAAAACACCAATTAGACCAGTAACCCAACCCGACATAAGCATCATACTTATGTTTAACATTTAGGTTACTCCTTTCATAAAAAATATAATCTTATATAATATTAAAGTTGTGCAAAACGAAAATTGCACACACTACTGATTGTATTATACGATTTTGATTATATACCAAATTTAGTCTTTGGTCAAACTATTTTGAAATGTAATTTTCAAAATCTACAAGTATTTTGTCATAAACTTTTTTCAAGTAACAAAAAAACCGCCAATTTAGGCGGAAATTTTGAAAATATCTATTATTAATTTATAAAATACATATATAAACAAACCAAATTATTAAAAATTTTGTCTGAAAGCGACGAAGTCATTTTCAAGCAAAACTGATGTTTATTCAATCTATGTGACCACGATTTTATCGTGGCATTTGCGGTAGCAAATTGGTTTGTGAGCAAGGTTAACACACAATATCACATGGATTATAATCTAGGAAGATTAAGCAAAGTAGTCCGCAAGGACACCTTGATTTAATCTGACGACGTTTTCAATCTATGTAACCACGATTTTATCGTGGCATTTGCGGTAGCAAATTGGTTTGTGAATGCAATGAACAAACCAACATTACATAGATTAAATTTCAACAACTTCGATATTTTCCATTGCTTCACTAATAAGGGCTTCAATATCCAGTTTACTCTCTTCTTTCAAGCATTTTTCAAGTTTTGGTTTGATTACTGGATGCTTTGGCAAGAATACTGTACAACAATCTTCGTATGGAAGAATTGATGTCTCAAAAGTTCCAATTTTTTGAGCAACCCTAGAAATATCTTCTTTGTCAAACGAAATAAGTGGTCTAAAGATAGGAAGGTCATTAACGACTGCATTTGTAACAGTCATGCTTTCAACCGTCTGACTAGCGACTTGACCCAAGTTCTCACCAGTTATAATCGACTGATAATTATTTTGTTTAGCCAAACGTTCAGCAATTCTATACATAATTCTACGCATAAGAGTTATCATAAAGTCCCCGTCACAAAACTTGTGAATACTCTCTTGAATATGAGTAAAGGAAACGATATGTAGTTTGAAACCACCAGTGTATTTTTTCATGATTTTAGCAAGCTCAATAACCTTATCTTTTGCATTTTGACTAGTATAAGGATAACTATGGAAATGCAAAGCATTAATAGTCATACCACGTCTAGCCATCATATAACCAGCTACTGGACTATCTATACCGCCCGACAAAAGCAACAATCCACTACCGCTAGTTCCAACCGGCATACCACCAGACATTTCGATAACATCAGTGTAAACAAGAGTGTATCCACTCTCTCTAATGTCAACATAAATAGTCACTTCGGGATTATGCAAATCAACTTTTAAACTTGGATTGTTTTTGAGTACCAACCCGCCAAGAGATTTTGAGTAATCAATTGATGTCATTGGAAATCTTTTGTCAGCACGATTTACAGTTACTCTAAATGTATTACACTTCAATTTGAGTGAAGCAACATAATCATCAATAGCCTTTAAATCAGTATCAAGCATAACAGCAACACTGATAGAACATATACCAAAAACAGTCTTTAAGATTTCAATAATTTTCTTTTCTTTTTTCTCTTCAAAATTCTCAACCAAAAATCTTTTGTTTGTTCTTTTTACTTCAGCCAAACCTTCTAATTTTTCGGAGATATTACTAAGCAATTTCTTTTCAAAAAATCCAAAATTTTTTCCTTTCAAAAATATCTCACTATACCTAACAACTATTACTTTTTTTAAGTCTTCCATACGTATATCCTTTTTTAATTTCATTCGTTTTACTAAATCATTTTTCATTCGTCTTATAAAATCATTCTTTGCAAAATGACAACTTAAATTCTTTTGCTACGAATTTTCTATTGCAAAAAAATTTATACAAAAATTATCGTTTTTTTAATAAATAATTTTCAGTGTATCACACGTCACTTATTGACAGAAACATCTATATTATTGTCACAAAATACTATCATATTCACCAAAAGTACACAAATAAATGACAATTTTAAAAATAAAATTACAACTCAATTATTTATTGTTTAACATCGTATTTTAAATAAGTATTAACACGCTCAGTTAATTTTTCAACTAAATACTCAACTTCTTCCGGGATATTATATAGACCAAAACTTATTCGCAAATTGCCTTCGATTTCAGACTTTGGAACACCCATATTTTCAAGCACTCTATTACCACTTTTTTTGGCTGAGCATGCCGAACCATTACCAACATAAATGTTATCAAAATCACTAAGCATATTTAGCAGTGTTTCAGCTCTACATTTATCAAAACTAACCGACACAATATATGGCGAATTATCTTCGAATGAATGTAAAGTATATTTCAAATTTGTTTGACTAAGTTTATCCAAAAACAACTTTTTAAGACTCATAATTTTTTTGTAATTAGTTTCAAGATTACTTGTTACAATTTGACTAGCACGATACAACGTATAAATACCAAGCATGTTTTCCGTTCCACTTCGCAAACCAGATTCTTGACCACCACCAAAAATTATTGGCTTAAGAGAAATTGTATTTTTAAGATACAAAGCACCGACACCTTTGCTTCCATAAATCTTGTGAGCGGATATAGTATACATATCCACTCCTAAGTCGTCAACATCAACATCAATTTTTCCAAAGGCTTGAACACCGTCACAATGGAATATAACTTTGGGATTAACCGACTTTGCAATCTCAACTAGACTTGGAATATCGTTAATAGCACCAGTTTCGTTGCTTACATGCATAATTGATACCAAGTCAACATCGGAAGTCATCTTACTTTCAAAATCTTCAATATCAACCTTGCCTGTCTTATCAAGATTTACAAACTCAACATTGTATCCCCGATTTTTCAATTCCAATGCGGAATTATATACACTAGGATGTTCACCCATAGATACAAGAATTTTTCTAGTATTCTTTTTGACCGACCCAAAGAGTGCTAGATTGCTAGCTTCTGTTGCCGACCCAGTAAAGATAAGTTTTCCGTTTTCACCACCCAAGCACTCAAGCAAACTCTTACGCATTTTTTCTAGTGTTGGTTTATTGCTATCGTCCTTTCTGTATAGATTATTATACAAAGCACTTGGATTTAAATAATAATTATTATTAAAGTAGGACAACTCATCCACTATCTCAGGCATTATCTTAGTTGTGCTAGCATTATCAAAAAATACAGTATCAAAAGTCATACTTATCTCCTAAACTAATTTTACTATCAGTTTAGTCTACCACAAAATGCCAAAAAATTCAATATTTTATGCTTATGTTTAATAATAAATTATTTATCAAATATAAGCACACTTAAACATTTTTACAAATAATCATTAGTCAAAACATTTATGCAATCACACAAACAAAAATTAATTAAATATTCATACAATAGGACTTTAAGTACACAAAAATATTTTTTGTATAAAAATACATATTAGTACGGAACAAAGTTAAGCAAAGTATCCAAAGTATCCGAATACAAATAAACTTCTGGAACTTGTCCAACAATAACACTTTCGCTAATCAGAACTTCTTGTTCTGCAGAAAAACTACGACTACTTAGTGGCATTACAACACCGACGTTCGCCCTAATATTGACATAGATTTTATGTATAGTTTGGTTGATACCAGCCGACTCAAAGTGAGACACAAACTTACACATAACACTTCCAATTGGAGTCATTCTGACATTCACCCTAGGACCACGACCCACAAGCAAAGGAATGCCCGTAAAAGTTCCTAGCGGAATTGCCACACCACTCTTACCATAGTCTTGTATTCGTGCTTCACACGTTTGCGCCAAATCTTTGCTTAAGTTGTTAATTTCCAAAGAATTGGCTTGAATCATGCTAATATTTCCAAACTCGTCGCTTATAATATTGACCAAATCATCATAGACTATCGAATTCATTACAACATCGGCAATAGAACTATTCATCGCTCTTGTTGCTAGTGCCTTAGATTTAAGTTCGACAGTATCCATTATAACCGGATTAATCATATATGCAAAAATTACAAAAATAAAAGCAATTATACTAAAAATCACTAATATTTTTGTAACTTTCTTTTTACTTAATTTTAAAATTTTATTTATATTAACAAAAAAATTTTTCACATAACATTATATGCCTAAGTCGCCTTAAATTATGTTATTGTAGCACACAAATTAATTAACTAATTTTGAAAGAATTATTAAATCTAAGACAAAAAACCGAAGCACTAAAACTAGCATCATTAATTTTAAAATTATTTTCGCCTTAAATTATTTAGCAAAACCAAAACGTCTCAATTTCACCATAAACAAATATCATGAATAAATATTTATATTTGTAAATAAATATTAAAATTAATAATTTTTTAGTGAAAATACAATTTTGTATAAATATTTAATTTTATAAATAATTATAATATCTACAAAAATTAATATTTTTTAGTTCTACTACTAAATATTAATGCAAAGATGTATGCAAATATAACTGCTGCCGTTATACCCCCTGCTGTTGCTGTCAACCCACCAGTCAAAACTCCTAGAAATCCTTTTTCTTTGATACTTTCAATTGCGCCCTTGGCAAGGCTTCGACCAAATCCCGTAATCGGCACAGTCGCACCAGCAGAAGCGAAATTTACAATTGGGTCATACAGTCCAAACGCTTCCATAACCGCCCCGATACAGACAAACAAAACCAAAATTCTCGAACTCGTCATATTGGTTTTGATTATGAGTATTTGACCAAGCATACATATAAATCCACCAACCAAAAAAACTTTTAAATAAGTTAAAAACATAAATTTACCCCATTATTTCTCAGATTTTCTAATTTCAACCGCATGACAAATCCCCGGAATAGTATCCCCTTGTTGACTACTAAGAGTACTAAGCAATGCTCCAGTTGCGGCAAATAATACACGTTTATACTTGCCTTCATTCATTTTTTGCATAACATAGGAATTTAGTATAACAGCACTACATCCAGCACCGCTTCCGCCTTGATAACTTTTTTGGTTATTATTAAATATCATTTGCCCGCAGTCATTATAGTTACTTTTGAGTTTATACCCCTTGTTTTCCATCAAGTCCATAAGAATTTCACTTCCAAGTTTTCCCAAGTCACCAGTTAATATCAAATCATAATCATCGGGAGTTGTTTTTGTGTCTTCAAAGTGAGCAATCAGCGTACTCATAGCCGCTGGAGCCATTGCTGCACCCATATTGTTTACATCATTTATCCCAAAATCGGTCACTTTTCCAAACGTTGCATTAACAATTTCTTTGTCACCACCTTTGTCTCCAAGGATAGTACAACCAGACCCAGTTACAGTCCATTGACTTACTGGCGGACGTTGGTTTCCTAGTTCCAAAGGAAATCTATATTGTCTTTCAGCACTACTAAAGTGACTACCTGTCGCACATGCAACTTTGGAAACATAACCCGCATTAATCAGTGCCGACCCGACCGACAAAGTTTCCGCCATTGTGCTACAAGCCCCGTACAAACCCAGGAAAGGAATATCCAATTCTCTAGCGGTAAAACTCGAAGAGATTATCTGATTAAGCAAGTCACCACATACAAGCAAATCCAAATCTTTGCTATCCAGCCCCGCATTATTTATCGCATTAATAACCGCATGTTCAAGCATTTTTCTTTCTGCCTTTTCAAAGGTTTTTTCGCCAAATAAATCGTTTTTTAAAACATAATCAAAGTAATCTTTGAAATTACTATTACCTTCTTTCTGTCCAACAATCGTATAATTTCCGATTATTTTTGGTGCATTTTTAAAGTATATTGTCTGATTTCTTTTTTTCATATAATCACCCATTAAATTTATTACTAGTCACTCAAAGTTCAAATGCAATCTAAATTAGTACTGGATATATAAATACCAAATATATAAAATTTAAATACCATTATTTAAAGTAAACACTTTAAAAAAGTATTAATAACAAAAATCCATTTTAACTTTCATAGCGACTGAACTTATCTTAATTCAATCTAAGATTTTGAGAAAATCACAAAAACAAATAAATAATTCCCACAATTACAGATATTGCAAGACCATTTACAATTACTGGACCTGCCACTGTAAACATCTTAACACAAAGCCCAAAGATTATACCTTCTTTTTTAAACTCCATAGCAGGACTGGTTATAGAATTAGAAAATCCAGTGATTGGAACAATTGAACCCGCTCCAGCAAAAACACCAATTCTATCATAAACACCGATTGCAGTAAGAAAACTAGCAAGGAAGATAAGAATAATTAACATCCATGCTCCAGCACTTTCAACACTCATAGTTGGAAAAATCGCAAGCAAAGCATCCTGAATCCCTTGACCTATCATACAGATAAGCCCACCTACCAAATAAGCATAAATCAGTGTCGGAAAATTTTTTGTCTGTGGTTTCTTAGCATCGACGTATTCATTATATTTTTTGTTTCTTAATTTCGCATCCATTACACTTCTCCATAATTAAACATATTTAAATATTTCACAAAAAAAAATTTTTAAACAAATTTTAAATAAAAAATAAATAATTTTTAATTTTCTTCGCAAAATACAATTAATAAAAAATTTTAGGAGATAAACATGAAAAAAACATTTATTATAATTACTAGTTTGCTACTCATTTGTGTGATGTTAATTGGATGCAATTCAACCGACGCAACTATTCAAGCTAGTAAGGAATTAAATAAAAACTTAAACTTATTATATAATACCGTTAATAGACTAGACACTGTTGACAATGAATATCTTGTTAGCAATGATATTTATGAATTAAACAAAATTAACGCAAGCAATGTGCCATCACCAAACAAAACCAGAACAAGAGTTTTGGCAAAGAGTAATTTAAATGAACCACAAGTTAGTTATACAACCATACAAGAAATTCCAGATAGTTTGCAAGACACAAAGGTTAAACTAACTTCAACTGAAGATTTAAAAGCCGACGAAATCAGTCTGAAGGACGACTTAACTCAAGCACTCAAAAATGAACTTATTAATAGACTATATTGTGACAGCAACGGAAATTGTAAGCTTTGCAAAAACAAATATACGTGTTCAGACAATGGTGTATGCAATAGCTGTAATCAAACAGTAATCTGCGATAGCAATGGAAACTGTACTTCATGCAAAAACACTTTGGTATTGGATAACAACAATAATTGTTCATCTTGCAAAAAATCTTGTGTAACAACTACTCCAAATACAAATCTTAATTCTCAAACAAAAAGTTGTTTGCAAAAAATTTCAGCTAACAATCAAAAGTTAGATGTCGAATTATTATCTACAAATAATAACGATTTAGTTGTTAAAAATGATAGCGACAAAGTTGACACATTGACTGATACAAATATTAATATTCATGACACAAACAATAATGTTATTGACAATAACACTATAGTAAAAAACAATAATGTAAATAATATTGACACAAACAATACAGATAACAATATTACAAATTATGATAATAATACTATTAAAAACACAATAGATTTGCCTAAAGAAGAAATAATTGTTACTACAGATTCTACTGACACATCAAACAATGTAGACAATCAGATTATAACTAAAACCGAAAGGCCAGTAGTAATTAGCGATTCAAATCTTTCAAATTCAGACAACACAATGAACAATAACTCAACAGATACTGATGTTGTTTTAGATGATAGTACTAATAACAAAAATACTAATACAGATAGCATTGTTAGATTTGAACCATACAAAGTTATCTATTATAGTGAAAGTTCATTTACTCCAGATTTACTAAAATACAATCCTAGATTTATAAATTCAATTAATTATGATAGTGCAAATAATACACTTAGCAAATATGTAGAAAAACTCCAAAAGTTGTATACAATGACCGCTGATGTAGTCGAAGCAAACAACACTTTGGCAAACTACAAAGTTGTAATACTTGAAAATATTCATGATGCCAAAGAATTAAACGAATGTGTCCTAAATGGAAATTGCACACCAAATGCAAATCAAGTATCCGCTCTTAATAATTACATTGAAGACATCAAAACAACAATTAAAAATCTAAGAAATACTAATGGTACTCTTACAAATGAAATTAACAAAATTTCATCAAACAACACAGGACTTGCACAAAGCATAGATATTGCAAATAGCAATTATCTAAAAATCCTAAATCAAATTGACACTAGAATTTCTTATCACGAAAATGCAATTGCAACTTTGGAACAAATTAAATATTTGTTGCAAGATGCACAAAACAATAATGGTGTAACAGTTGTAGAAAACTTGAATAACAACACAAATGTTACAACTGACATTAATCGTTCTAATGATACACTTGACAACACAAAAGTTGAAACTATTATTGACGACAAAAATATTATAGTTGAAGACAATAGCAATATAACCCCTGTTACTCCAAACAATGATGTTAAAAAAGAAGAAAAAGTAACAACTACAAATGAATTAGTTGAAGTTGAAAAAACTATAGACGAAAATGGCAACGTTGTTGTTGACAAAAAAATTATCACACCCGATAATTCAATTATAACAAACATTGAAGAAGATAATAACGAAATTATAACAAACAACGATAGTCTAAACGATAGCACTATCGTCAAAGAAACAATAGTCACTGAAAATAATGATAATTTAAATTCAAACGAAGAATTTAATAACGATAGTTTTCTTGATAAAAAAACTTTTAGTAATGTCGACACATATAATCAAAATCTAAAAAATGTTGATACTTACAAAAAGGAAGTAGTTTTAAACGACGCAACTAATCAAGTTCAAGAAAACAACGATAATATTGTAATTAACGATAATATCGACACAAATAACAATTCAGAAATTGTGAATAATAATGATAATCTAAATACAACAAATGAAGCAGTTACAGACAACAACGACACAATCATTAATCCAAATAACACTCCACAAATGGTAGATAATACTAATAACTTTGGTGTTACTGGAAACAATTATAACAACGGACTAAACAATGGTTACAACAATACAATTATTAGTCAAAATAATCTAGACAACAACGACCTTGGAAATAATAGTTATAGATATGACGGAAATGGCTCATTATACAACAACACAAATGGTTATAATAATGGTGCTATCAACAACGTTAATGAAAGAAATAACAATGTTAACACCTACAAATATAACACACTAATAGATAGTATTAATCGTGGAACAGTAAATAACGGCATCAATACTCTCAAAGTTTCTGCATAAAAATTTAAAAAAAGACCTACAAATCAAGTTTTAATTTGAATTGTTGGTCTATTTTTTATGTCAATTTATCTTTTAACTTAGCCAAAATCTTGCTTTCTAGCCTACTTACTTGCACTTGAGAAACACCAAGTTCGAGTGCTATATCTTTTTGAGTTTTATCTCTAAAATATCTAAGGATTATAATCTTTTTTTCTCTAACTGGCAATTCTTTGATAATTTTGTATAATAGTTCATTATCTAGTTGACTATCTATTGGCTTGTCGTCTTCAATTTTGTCTATCAAATATTGTTCTTTTCCATTTTCATCTCCCACTAGTGAATACAAAGAAATTGGCTTGATTGAACTATCCATAGCATAAACCACTTCTGTATCCGGGATTCCAAATTGTTTGGCAATTTCGGAAGTTGTTGGAGTTTTATGATTCTTTGAAATATATTCTTCAATAAATCTATTTATGTGAAGATTAAGTTGCTTTGTACTACGCGAAACCTTGATAATTCCATTATCTCTTATAAACCTTTTGATTTCACCAGCAATCATTGGAACAGCATATGTTGAAAATTTTACACCAAAACTTTCATCAAAGTTACTAATCGCTTTCAAAAATCCCAAGCTTCCCAACTGATACAAATCGTCAAATTCAATCCCTTTGCCCATGTACTTTTTTATTACACTCTTAATAAGCGGAGAATTTTCGGTGATTAAAGTTTCTTTGGCTTTTTCATCACCATTTTTTGCAAGAACAATAAGACTATTTGTCGTCTCTAAATCCAGCATATTATCTCCTTATTTCTTTATATTTTTGATAAGTGTAACCTTAGTACCTTTTCCAAAAGATGATTTAACATCCATTTTGTCCATAAAACCTTCCATAACAGTAAATCCCATTCCACTACGTTCTTTGTCAGGCTTTGTTGTAAAAAATGGTGTTAATGCTTTTTCCACATCATCAATACCTTTGCCAGTATCAATAATCTCTATTTTTACATGGTCTGGATATATCTCACAATCAATTTCAATTTCACCCATAGTTCCGTCATAACCATGAACAATAGCATTAGTAACCCCTTCGCTTACAGCAGTTTTTATGTCTGAGATTTCTTCGACATCAAACGGAATATTAGAACAAAAACTAGCCACCGCCAGCCTTGCAAAACTTTCATTCTCACCTTTTGACCAAAATTTTAAATTCATTTTATTTATTATTTCCATAATTTCTCTCCATTAAGATATTTTGGGCATTATTTCAAAAATACCCGACATTCTAAATATTTTATCAACCGTATTTGTGGGATTACTTATATAAATATTTTTATTTTTGTTTTTTAGATATTTATATCTTCCAATAAGCACCCCAATTCCCGTACTATCCATAAAATTAAGCTCTGACATATCAAAAACAACATCGTCATAATTATACTTACGCAGAGCATCATCAAGAATCTGCCTAACAAAACTCGCACTACAATCATCAAGCTCGCCTATTAGCATGACTCTTAATGTCCCATTACTCAAACTAAACTTAACATCCATATCATTCTCCTATAATACTTAAAACAAAAAGCAATTAACTAATTTTGCTTTAATTATTTTAACACCTATAACATTGCAAAAAATTAGAACATAACTCACATAGTTTGTTTTTTTGTAGAAAAAATTTTTGTTAGATAATTTAGCAATTGAAATTATTTACAAAAAAAAGACCTTATCATGAAGTGATTTAGTTTATCACTACATGATAAGGCACTTAACAATATTAATATTGAATTAGTATAGTAACCATATTTGTCGGGTGGCAGTGCAACTGACGGGTCCCCGACTACCCTTGATGGTTCATATGGCGTTAGCCATTGCATGCACTAGCATGCAGAATCCATCCCAAGCACAAAAAAATGACCTTTGATAGGTCATTTTTTGGTGGGAGGGGATGGATTCGAACCATCGAAGTCTGAGACGACGGATTTACAGTCCGTTGCATTTGACCGCTCTGCAACCCTCCCGCATGGAGCTGGTGATAGGAATCGAACCTACAACCTGCTGATTACAAGTCAGCTGCTCTACCGTTGAGCCACACCAGCATATACAGTGTTGCCTCGCTATAGTTTCGGTAGACTATAGGGAAAACAACATAAATTAATATGGTGCCTTGGGGCGGAATCGAACCACCGACACAAGGATTTTCAGTCCTCCGCTCTACCGACTGAGCTACCGAGGCATACATATAATGGCGACCTGGATGGGACTCGAACCCACGACCTCTAGCGTGACAGGCTAGCGTTCTAACCAGCTGAACTACCAGGCCAAATATAAATATATATGTTAAGGGGAGAAAAGTGGTGGGCCTTCAGGGACTTGAACCCCGGACAAACCGGTTATGAGCCGGTTGCTCTAACCAACTGAGCTAAAGGCCCATTATAAGTAATAATGGTCGGGGTGAAGAGACTCGAACTCCCGGCCCCTTGATCCCAAATCAAGTGCGCTACCAAACTGCGCTACACCCCGTTACTCACTTTCAAACGATTAACAAACTAATTTTACTATAAAATAATATGATTGTCAACAATTTTGTTAAAAAATAATAAAATTTTTTTGTATGTCTCAAGTGAGTTTCATTTGTTAAATATATTTGAATTTAATTGATTAAATCGGTTTTTTATATTTAAATTATGAAGTAAACCTACTTTTTTGTAAGTTTACTTCACGATTATTATTTGGCTTTTTTAGACTTTTTAATCTGCTTTAATTCTTTTTTGTATTCTTTATAATCTATTTTGTATTGTTTGATAGAAATATTCTTTAGATACATTATCTTGTCTTGCAAAACTTGTGATGCTTTATCAAGAAGTTCTTTGTCCATTTTTTTGTCTTTGAATTCGGACATCTCAGATAGTTTAAATGGTCTTCCAATTAGATATGTATTAAATACAAATGGCATGGTTATTTTTCTAAAATAAGTTGGCACTATATAACTATCTGTTTTGAGTGCAAACATCACAGCACCATTTTTGACATCCATCGCTTCGGCATTCTTGACTCTTGTGCCTTCTGGAAACAAAAGTAGCGTCTTATTTGCCTTGAGAAGTTTGAGTGTATATTTGATAGCATTTATATCGTTTCCACCCCTATCCACTGGATAAGCACCATACTTTTTGAGAATTAATCCGCCAAGTTTACATTTAAACAAAGATTTTTTAGCCATTATTTTGGCATTTGGCACAACACGCGCTTTCAAAATCACAGCATCATTATTAGTTTGATGATTGGCACAAACTATTTTTGATTGTCCTTTTGTAATCTTGAAATACTTTCTGCCCATAACTCTAAGCGGAAACAACAAAAACACAAAAGGCACTGCTATTATCCAACAAATCCAATAAAACATTTAGTTCTCCTTAATTGTCCTATAAAGCAAATCTACTTCTTCGTCAATAGTCATATCTGAATTATCTATATAAATCGTTCCTTCGGTCAAAATGAGTGGAGACAACTCACGTTCTCTATCTCTTCGGTCTCTCTCCACCAAATCCGCTTTGATTTCTTCCAAAGAAACTTTTTGATTTTTGGAAATTAATTCATCATATCTGCGTTTTGCTCTAACATCAATACTTGCATCCAAGAAAAATCTAAATTTTGCATCAGGCAATACATGTGAAGTAATATCCCTGCCTTCCATAATTAAATCAATTTCTCTAGCCGAATTACGTTGAATATTAAGCACAAATTCTCGACACTTAGGATATGGTGCAATTATAGAACAAATATCACTCACTTTGTTTAGTCTAATTTTGGTTGAAACATCTTCACCATTTAATATGGTGATTTGTTCACCATTATTATGTTTGAGTGTAATATTAATATCTTTAAGTGATTTTTCAACTTCGCTTTCATTATACGGGTCAATATTATTATCCATTACATACACTCCAAGCGCTCTATAAATAGCACCTGTGTCAAAGTGTACAACCCCTAACTTTTGAGCAAGTTTTGTACAAACAATTCCCTTTCCCGACGATGATGTTCCATCAATTGCGATTGTTAACATAAATCCCCCTTAAAAACCAAATCTTTTTGTTTATCGTCTAAAAATACATACTTTCCTTCTTGTAAATCACCAAGTTTCAAACAGCCAATCGAAAGTCTTTTTAGAGCATAGACAGTAACCTTCATGCTCTCAAATATCTTTCTTATCTCTCTATTTTTACCTTCCATAATAGTTATATGATAATAGTAATAATCTTCGTCATTATGGCTTAATTCAATTTTGGCTGGCAAGTATTTAATGTTATCTATTATCATGCCTTTTCTAATAGAATTTAATTCTTTGTTTGTAAGAATTACTTTGAGTTTAACTTCGTATGTTTTGTAAATATGTTTTGAAGGATGAATTATATTGTTTGCCCAGTCACCATCGTTTGTAAGCAAAAGCAACCCTTGAGTATTATAATCAAGTCTTCCTACAGGAAAAACTTTTTCCTTGACATTTTTTAATAAATCAGTAACTACTTTTCTATCTTTTTCATCTTTTAGAGATGTTATATAACAACGTGGCTTGTTAAGCATTATATAAAGTTTTTTGCTAGCAGGTTTAACAATTTTGCCATCAAAGGAAACAATATCTTCGTCACCTACATCATATGCCAAATTCTTGATAACTTTGTTATTAACACTAATTCTTCCCGAAGTTACAAACTCTTCAACATGTCTTCGACTTCCAAGTTCGCAACTTGCCAAAAATTTATTTATTCTCATATTTTCACCTAAATATATTTTACTCTATTTTATATAATTAATCAATCAATATTTATCCTTTTGTAATTTTGTAAATACATTAAAACAAAAAACATACTAGACCTAAGCATCTAATATGTTTATTAAAATTTTTAATTAATTTGTTATCAAAATAAACTTAAAAATTATTAAAACCATTTGTCGATTATATTATCAAAAAGATATTTCATATCGTTGTTTTGAGCGCCTTCAATTGTTATTAATTCGCCTTCATAAATAACATCGCCTTTATACAAAACTTGAACACTGCCAACCCCTTGATTAAGTTCAATTGGGGCTACTAATCTATCTGGCATAATATATTTAACTTCGTATTCATTCTCTTCCGATTTCAAAATAGGTTTTTTAAAGCCAGCAACTGTTATAATTCCAATCTCAGACTTAGGAGACTTGTCTATTTCAATATTACTTACAAAATTGTATGGTAGTACAAATTCTTTCATCATGTATTCACTCATTGCAAGTTTTGTTAGTCTATCACATTCTTCAAACATAGGTTGACAATTAAGAACAACCGAAATTATTTGAAGACCATTTTCTTCGTGTGCATTAACCAAACATCTTCCAGCATTATCCGTAAAACCAGTTTTGACACCTATGCAATTTTCATCAGTAAACAACAATCTGTTTTTATGCTTTAAATATCTAGCCTGATATAAATCATTCTTTTCAATAACCATACGTTCAGTAGAAACTATTTCTCTAAATATTGGGTTTCTAAGAGCGTAAGCGGTCATCATGCCCAAATCATAAGCCGAAGTGTAATGTCCGTCTTCGTCAAGCCCATGTGGATTTTTAAAACTTGTATGCTCAAGTCCTAAGTTACTTGCAAATTGATTCATAAGCCCTACAAAGTTATCTAGTCCACCAATATGCTCAGCAATTGCAACCGCACAATCGTTTCCACTAGCCAAAATTAGTCCATACAACAATTCTCTTAGGCTTAACTTTTCACCGCTTTTTAGATAAATACTTGTGCCTTCGATTCCAATCGCTTTCTCACTTACGACAAACTTTTCGTCCAAGTCACTTGCATTTTCAATTGCAACAATCGCTGTAACAATTTTGGTTGTACTAGCCATAGGAAGTTCTAAGTTTTCATTTTTTGAATATAGCACTTCGCCCGAATTGCCTTCGATTACAACCATGCCTTTGGCACTAGAAGATATTTCTTTTGCCATAACATTCATTTTGAAACTACTCAAAAAAATTGCAATTAGTATAAATATCAAACTCAATATCTTATTCTTTTTCATCATTTATGTCCTTTTTGTTAGCTACATAATTTTCATAAAATTTAAACATCATATCCAAAATATTTTTTGACATATCTCCAGTTGTGTTTACTGGCATAAATTTAAAGTCTAAATTTGACACCGCAATAAATCCAATTGGAACTATATTAAATCCCGTTCCACTTCCGGCACTTACATTTTGTTCCTTGCCTTTTGGCATAGAACCACCGCCCGAAATAAGTCCGACACTAATTTTGCTTACGGGAATTAAATACATGTTTTTGCCAATCTCAATAATTTTGCCTACAACAGTATTGGCATCAACAATATCTTTGATATGTTCAAAAGTATTTTCAATAATATTATCTATTTGAGATTTTTCTTCTTTTTCTTTTTTTGACATATTTATTTCTCCTATAAAAACTTAAAATAATTGAAAATAACAAATCAAACAAAGTAAAATACACCTTTAAATCCAAATTAAAGATGATATTATTATTCAAAAAATCCATCGTATTCAAATAACTAAAACTTAAATCTTTGTTTGAATATTTCAACTTATTTTTTGCAAAAAAACAAATATTATTAAGGATGCTTACAAAAATTACACTTGAACTCGAATTAACTATTCCCAGTTTAGAAAATAAACTTATGTCATCAAAATAAAGTTTATCTACAATATTTTTTTTGATTTCCATAGCCAAGTACTCACTTTTTTTGTCAAACAAAACACTTAGAGTTTTGAGTTTCTTTTTGTTGTTAATTTGAATGTACAAGCCAATAAGACTAATACTAATTGACACTAATTTTATTCCAAAAAGTTTAATTGTAATATCTATAGAATTTGAATACAAATCAAAAATTATATTGATTTTAAAAACCAACATAACACTCAAAAACACAATCAAAAGAGACAAAAAAATAATAGTACTATTCATACTACTATTTTTTTCAAAATTATTTATTATATGTATTAATTGTCTTCGGCATTAATGTCGATTGTAGGAATATTTGACAAATCGTCACTAAACTTTCCAAGTATATCATCAAGACGATTTCTATCTTCCATAATTTCTTCTTTTGTCTCTTTGATGCCTTTGATAATCTGTTCTGCTTCTTCGTCAGACATATTCTTTGCAATATCTTCTTCTTCGGGAATTTCTCTAAAGTCAAACAATGAATTGTCGCTCTCTTCGTGTAGAACTTTGATTCTTTCGAGAAGTTGTTCATAATCTGGCAAATCTTGAAGACTGGAAATATTGAATTTTTTAAGGAATGTGTCAGTAGTTCCAAACAAAAGCGGTTTACCCACTGCATCCTTTCTTCCAACTACTTCAATAAGGTTGTTTTCAAGCAAAGTATTAATTGCATAGTCGCAATTTGCTCCACCCCTAATATTTTCAATTTCAAGTCTTGTAATTGGCTGTTTGTAAGCAATTATCCCACACACTTCCAAAACAATCTTAGTGAGCATTTTTTCTTTAATAGGATTAAGCACAATAGATATAGTATCTGCAAAGTTTTTGTTAGAACATAGTTGTGCTTTTTCGTTGTAAATAATTACTTGAATTCCGTCGTTATTTTCTTGTCTTTGTTTTTGGAGTTCCTTAACTGCATCTTCAACTTCAGACTTGTCAATTTCAAGTTTTTCGGCTATATCCAAAAAAGACACACCTTCGCCCGCAACAAATAGTATTCCTTCAATTATCTTAGATAAGTTCTCCATTCATTTCATCTCCCGTTTTTTCTATTTGAATATCCGAAAACAAGTCATCTTGAGATACTCTAATCACTTGCATCTTAATAAGTTCAAGTAGCGCCATAAAAGTAGTAATTACTTCGTCTCTACTTGATGTCTCCAAGAATAGTTCGCTAAATTTAAGTTTACTGCGTGAAATCAAGGTGTCTTTGATAGACGAAATCTTTTGCTCAACAGTAAAAGTTTCCTTGACAATCTCCTTGCTTTCCTTACTCTTTTCAATCTTGTTAACTTTGTGCATAATTCCAACAAAAGCATCAAGAAGTTTGTCAAGTTCCATGTCCTTAATTACAATTCTAAATTTGTTCGCTTCTTTTTCGGGCGCTTTGTAGAACTTGTCATTACTTTCAAGTTTTCCTAACTTTTCATTGACTTCCTTAAACATCTGATACTCTCTAAGTCTGAGTTTCAAAATATATTCAGGGTCTAGTTCGTCTTCGTCATTCTCAACAATCTTAGGAAGCAACTTTTTGCTTTTGATTTCAATTAGTAATGCCGCATATTCAATAAACTCGCTAGCAACTTCCATATCTACTTTGGATATATCTTTCATAATCTCCAAATACTGCTCAGTCAAGTCACTAATTTGAATATCTTCGATGTCAAGCTTGCTTTTTTTGATAAGTGTAAGCAACAAGTCAAGTGGTCCACTGAAATTTTCCAACTTAAATGTTAGTTTAAATTCACTATCATTTTCATTTTGTGTTTGACTTTCAATATTATCTGCCAACACATCACTATCTATATTAGATTCTATATTTTTCTCTTCTTCAATCATAAATTTTTTCCATAAATTTAGTTTTACATAGTACTATGCAATATTTTTAATTTCGCCAAATTTCTGACATTTTTATCAAAAGAACAATCTCCAAAACAACTCAATTGGAGTAGATATTAGAGCAATTAAATTAAATAGTATTCTGTCTAAGAACAATAAAACTACAAGCAAAATAATTGAGCCATATCTATACATAAATTTAACATAAGGATTGTCATACTTTGTGTAATTTTCAACAAGTTTAAATCCATCCAAAGGATAAATTGGAAGCAAATTAAACACTGCTAGACTTATGTTTATAAAGTACAAAAAGTAAAAGAATTGTTGTAAAAATAAGACAAATACACTAGTGGATTTAATAAGCATGGTTAAATAAAAAAATCCACAGCCAAAAAATCCAAGTATCAAATTTACAAGAATTCCGGCTACACTTGTTAACCCAATTCCCTTTTTGATATTCCTAAAATTATCTGGATTAGATTGAACTGGTTTAGCCCAACCAAATCCAAAAACCGCACAAGAAATAAAGCCAATTGTATCAATGTGCTTGAGCGGATTTAAACTTACTCTTCCCTGCATCTTTGGAGTCATATCGCCACATTTGTAAGCAACATACGCATGCCCAAATTCATGCAAACTAAGAGACAAAAGTATTACTAAAATATAAGCAAGTGAGACAATAACAAAGTCCCAGCCTTGATAAGAATTAATAAAAAATAACATAAAAACCTTTTTAATTTATAAGTATTTTAACAAATATAAATATTTTTGACAATTTATTATCTTTATTTCATGTAAATAATTCTATGGCATTGTTCACAAACAATAGTGCCTTCGTTTTTGAGTTTGTTAACTCTTGCGGTTGGAATTTCTACTCTACAACCCGAACAATGACCATTGTCAAAACTAACATAAACTGGGAAGATTTTGTCCGCTTTCATAGTCTTGTATTTGTTTAATAGTTGACTATCTATTTCCCCTTCCAAAGCCTTCATTTTGTCTTCGATTTCTTTGATTTTTGGTTCAACTAATTTCATAGATTTTTCATAAGCAACTTTGAATTCGTTATACTTAGTTCTAGCCTTAATCATATTATTTTTTGTTGTCTCAAAATCTTTTAGACTAGATTTTATTTTGGTAATAATTATATTAATATTTCTTTCTAACAAGAATAATTCGCTACTAAGTGAATTGATTGTAGACAAGATATTATCTACATCATCAAGTTCAACTGTGTTTAAATCTTTGTTAATTAGTTTTTGGATTTTTTGAGAATTAGAGTCATATTGTTTTTTTAGATTTTCATAGTCTTTGAGCAAATCACTTGCATCATTTTCAAGTTTGACACCTTTGTCGTGTGCTTCTACTATAAAACCTTTGAGTTTGTTCATATTACTCTTTTCAACACTATTCAAATTGGATTTTTTGAGTTTGTTTAGTTCCAAATCTAATTTTTGATATTCTAGTATTTTATTCATAATTCAATTCCTTTTTTGCTTTTTCAAAAAGCATTATACTCTTTTCCACTTTTGCATCTATTGTTTTTTGATTTTGCTTGATTAAATATAATTTTTTTAGATTGCTTTTGACATAATCATTGATAGCACTTTCGTTGTTTTCAAAATTATCTTTTCCAAACCATAGTTCAAATTCAGACAATTTGTCTACATTATCGCATTTTTCACATTTAATTATATTATAGAACTTATTTTTGTCTTTGATAATAATATCAAAAGTAATTTTGTAGTGATTATTAATTAAATATTCTTTGAGAACAATATTGTCATGCTGTGGTGCTAAGATAAATTTTTGAATATCCACTTTTGAATTTTTGATTATATTCAAAATTTCATATCC
The DNA here is from genome assembly GCA_934754475.1 of uncultured Clostridia bacterium. Classification (GTDB taxonomy): domain Bacteria; phylum Bacillota; class Clostridia; order Christensenellales; family UBA1242; genus UBA11490. The sequence goes on from CAKVHV010000001.1 coordinate 474,450, forward strand.
ACCCATTCCAGCAATAGCACATTCACCGATTATAGAGTCATCATATCCACTAAGTCCATCGCAACAAATTGCTTTGATTTTATCCTTTTTGTCGGCTAATAAATCAACCGCTTTTTGAAGACTACTGCTACTTATATCCGAAACATATGCAAAATCAATTTTATTTTCGTCAAAAAGCTTACGAACCAATTTTCCATGGTCACAACCAACATCCGCTATAATTCTTTCGTCTACAAGACTTGAAATAAATTCTAGTCTAAAAGATAGTTTATTCATAAAAATCTTGCAACTTTTTGCTACGATTTGGATGTCTAAGTTTTCTTAGGGCTTTGGCTTCGATTTGACGAATTCTTTCTCGTGTAACATTAAATTCTTTGCCGACTTCTTCCAAAGTTCTAGGATGACTATCGTCTAGTCCGTATCTAAGTCTTATAACCTTTTGTTCTCTTGGAGTCAAAGTCTCAATTACTTGCAAAAGTTGTGCTTTCAAAATATCTTGGGCTGCATTGTCTGTTGGAGACTTGATACTTTCGTCTTCGACAAAGTCACTAATTCTGCTCTCGTCTTCTTCGCCTACTGGACTCTCAAGCGATACTGGGTCTTGAGCAATTTTTTGAATTTCAATTACTCTATTTTCACTTAGTCCCATACGTTCGGCAATCTCTGCATTTGTTGGGTCTCTGCCAAGTTCTTGCATAAGTTGTTTGCTAACACGAGAAAGTCTATGTATAGTTTCAACCATATGAACAGGAATTCTAATAGTTCTTGCTTGGTCGGCAATCGCTCTGGTTATTGATTGTCTAATCCACCAAGTTGCATAGGTCGAAAATCTAAATCCTTTGGTGTAATCAAACTTTTCAACTGCTTTGAGAAGTCCTAAGTTTCCTTCTTGAATAAGGTCAAGAAATTGCATAGAACTACGATTAACATACTTTTTTGCAATACTAACTACTAGTTTTAGGTTTCTTTCGGACAATTCTTTTTTGGCTCTTTCGTCGCCTTCAATTATTTTTTTGGCAAGTTCTACTTCTTGTTCGGGAGTAAGTAGTTGGGCTTGTCCAATATCCTTAAGATACATTTTAACCGGGTCATCAACTTTGACATCACTAATTAGACTTTTGAGTTCTTCGTCCTTAATTACTTCGTCAACTGGTGGCTCAACTGTTATTCCTTCGTCTTCTAGTCTATCTTTGACTTCCTTGAGTTCTTCGGCAGAAAGTTCAAAGTTAATAAGTTTTGCTCCCAAATCTTCTTCGGTTATTGTGTTTCCGTCCTTGCTTGCATCTTTTATAATCTTCTCAATTTCTTCATCTAAATTATTCATTATTTTCCCCTATTGTTTTTTTCTGCGATTAATTTTTTGATTTCTTGCATTATTTCCATTCTTTCATTGTTATCGCTTACTTTGGCTAGTTTGGCGGTCAAACTATCTATCTGACTACTAAGCCCAGTCTTAATAAGAATATTCAAGCAATCTTCAAAGTGCTTGTCGTTATCGTCACCAGCAACAAAGTTGTAGTTGACAATATCATATATATCAGATGTATTTTCAACATCAAACATATCAAATAGTTTGCTTACTATTGGTTTGCGGTTGTTTTGGTATTCATTTTCTATGTACTTATAAATCTTGACATAATCGGAATTATATAGGTTGGATATAATTCTATCGTCGAGTTTGGCATAATCTTTTTTGTAAAGCAGTGATGCTATAATAAACTTAACAGATTTGACATAAGAATTTTCTTTTAGGTTTATCTTGTTGTCAACAGTTTCAACTATGTCTTCTTGAGTTACGTTTTGAGTTCCAAGTTTGGTTAAATCACTCTTGAGAACACTGATATTAATGTTAGTCATTTGTTGAACCATTTTGAGATAAATCTCTTGTTCACTTTCGCTTCCAAGTGACTTAATAACATTAAGTGCATCGGCTATAAATTTCGTCTTTTGTTCGGGCTTGCTCAAATCATAATTACTTGCAAAGTCCTTTATCAAAAATTCCACCCAATAGAGTGCATTACTTAGCATTTCATCCCAAGCGGACTTTCCAAAAGCATTTACAAATTCGTCTGGGTCTCTACCATCTGGAATTGTTACAACATACACAAGCAGTCCGGCGTTTACTAGTATCTCAATGCTTCTGAGTGTTGCCTTTTTACCCGCGTTATCCCCGTCAAAACAAAGAATTACTTTGTCGGCAAAACGTTTCAAATTTTTGGCATGACTGGCTGTTAATGCTGTTCCCATACAAGCAACCGCATTTTGAACACCGCTCTTGTATAGAGATATGACATCCATTTGACCTTCAACTATTACAATCTCTTTGAGTTCACCTTGTTTTTTGGCTTTTTTGATTTCATTTATTCCATAAATCAAACTACTTTTGTCAAACACAAGAGTCTGAGCGGTATTTTTGTATTTTGCAAAATCCGCCTTTCCAATAACTCTGCCGCTAAATCCTACAACATTTCCCATTAAATTGAATATTGGAAATATTATTCGCTTTCCATAAGCATCAGATATTTTGCCGGGTTCGTATCTGTCACAAACACCCGCATCAATCATTTCGTCTTCGGTATATCCAAGACTCTTTAAATGCGTAACAATATCATGCCAACCTATGCTATAACCAATTCCATATTCCTTGATAATACTCATATCAAGTTTTCGTGATGCCAAGTATTCAAGTGCTGGAGCCGCTTCGGGTTTTTTGAGATTACCATAATAATACTTTGCCGCATCAACCAACAAGTTATAAATTCTATCACGTTTTTTCTTAAGTTTAATCAAGTTTTCGTCGTTATGGTATTCCGGAAGTTCCATGTTAGCATATTCAGCAAGTTTTTTGCACGCATCATAAAAATCAAGTGATTCATATTTGCAAACAAAGTTAATAACATCCCCACTCGCACCACAACCAAAACAATGGTAGTATTGTTCTATTTCGTTAATTGCAAAAGATGGTGTTTTTTCAAAGTGAAAAGGACAACAAGCCCACCAAGTTTTGCCCTTGCGAGTAAGATTTATGTACTTAGAAATAGTAGTAACTATGTCGTTATTTTGCTTTAATTTTTCTATAAAATCTTGAGAAAAACCTTTATCCAATCGTACACCTCACAAAAATTCTACTAATATATACGTCAAAATTTGTTAATTTCCTTTTTTTATTTAAAAGTTTTTTTAAAATTAAACAAAAAAATTAACTAGCCACCCGCTAGTCAACTTTTCATTTTGATTATTTGCTTGAAGATTTGTCTTTTTTATCTTCAGTTTTGTCTTCAGTTTTTGGTGTTTCAGTATGCAAATTTGCATATGTATTAATAGAAATTGATACAATACCACAAACAATTCCACTACAAGGAATAACAATCCAAGTTGGGTGCCAAATATTTGCAAAAATTCCAACTAAAATAAACACAAGAATTGAAGCAAGCATAAGTATACCACAAATAGCATCGCAAATAATTTGTGCTTTAGATTTTTTGTACATAACATTTCCCCCTAATCTAATAACTAATTATATTATATCAAATAAAAATTTGTTTAACAAATATTTTGCATTAAGTTTAAATAATTAATTAACGATTAATTATTTTAAAACAAAGCCCCAGTTTATCTAAAAAACAAAAAAAGTCCAAAATTTTTTTGGACTTTTATCATTATTTGTTTAAACCTAATTCATCTAACAAATTTTTCTTTTTCCCATTAAATTCTTGTTGTGCCTGTTGTAATTCTTTAGCTTGTTGTTTTAAAAAATAAGCGCGAGACAAAACATTTTCCATAATTTCCAAATAGTAATCTTTTGTTTGTTCCAATTGTTCTTCGTTTTCTGCTAAATCAATACATTGAGTAGTCATGTTCTTTGTTTTGTTAATTATGTAATCAACAAACCCTGGCGCTTTTATATCTTTATCATCAAGGTCAACAGCATCAATTTTGTCATTAAAATATGCACCGGCATTACTAGTTGGAAATGGCTCATTGGTTAGATTTCCGAACATATCTCTATAAAACCATTCACCACTATCATTTTTTACAGGTGCAAAGCTAGCATAATCTCCACATATGTAAGAACCAGCACTCTCGTATTCTTCGCTCAAATTTCCCTTCATATCTCTGTATGCATATTTTCCATTATCCTTTTTAACTAAAGCTAATCCATTCACGTAACTTGATGCATGCTCATATTCTTCACTCAAATTCCCATTCATGTCTCTAAATGCGTATTTGCCATTATTCTTTTCAACTAAAGCAAACCCATTCGAATATTTGTATGCATACTTATATTCTTCACTTAAATTTCCTTTGGTATCTCTAAAAGCATATTTCTCACTATCCTTTTCAACTATAGCAATACCATTCGAATAACTTGATGCACACCAATATTCTTCACTCAAATTTCCTTCCATATCTCTGAATGCATAATTTCTATTTGGTAGTTGAACTAATCCATAACCATTAACATAATCCCATGCATTCCTAAAAGTTTCACTTCTTTCATTAGTATATACATTGCGATAATAATAACCTTTTTTTGCTGGTCCCTTTTCAAGGACCCATTTGTTTTCTGTATTATTCATAAACAATAATCCACCTTTATTTTTTATGTAAGTATTATATCATACAAATTTTTACATTTCAATACCCTTTTGAAAATTTGACTATTTATAAATTTTGAAGTATTTTTAAACTCTTTAAAACATATATTAATATTCCATTTTTCGCTTTACAGAAAAAATAGCCAAGCAAAAGCTTGACTATTTATATTAATTATTTATTTCTGATTGCTGCTTGAGCGGCTGCAAGTCTAGCGATAGGTACTCTATATGGAGAGCAACTTACATAGTCAAGACCAATCTTGTGACAGAATTCAATAGAACTTGGGTCACCACCATGTTCACCACAAATACCGCAGTGAAGTTGTGGACGAGTGCCTTTGCCTAGCTTAACTGCCATATCCATAAGTTTGCCAACACCAACAGTGTCAAGTCTAGCAAATGGGTCAGATTCGTAAATCTTGTTTGCATAGTAAGATGGCAAGAATTTGCCAGCATCATCACGGCTGAAACCAAATGTCATTTGAGTCAAGTCGTTTGTACCAAAGCAGAAGAATTCAGCTTCTTTTGCAATTTCGTCTGCAGTAAGAGCAGCACGTGGAATTTCAATCATTGTACCAACATGGTATTTAAGTTCAACACCGCTAGCTTTGATAATTGCATCAGCAGTTTCAACAACTGTCTTTTTAACAAATGCAAGTTCTTTAACTTCGCCAACAAGTGGAATCATGATTTCTGGAACTACGTTCCAATCTGGATGATTCTTTTGAACATTGATAGCAGCTTTGATTACTGCTTTTGTTTGCATAACAGCGATTTCTGGATAAGTAACAGTAAGTCTACATCCACGGTGTCCCATCATTGGGTTAACTTCATGAAGGTCTGTGATATATTGTTTGATTTGAGCAACAGTTTTGCCTTTTGCTTTTGCCAATGCTTCAATATCTTGAGCTTCGGTTGGAACGAACTCATGAAGTGGTGGGTCTAGGAATCTGATACAAACTGGCATACCTTTGAGTGCTTCCATCAAAGCTTCAAAGTCTGCTTGTTGCATAGGTTCGATTTTGTTTAGAGCAACTTCTCTTTCTTCCTTAGTATCTGAACAAATCATTTCTCTGAATGCACCGATTCTTTGTGGGTCAAAGAACATATGCTCAGTACGACATAGACCAATACCTTGAGCGCCTAGTTCTTCGGCACGTTTAGCATCGTTTGGTGTATCTGCGTTAGTTCTAACACCAAGTTTTTTGTACTTGTCAGCAAGTCTCATAATTCTTCCAAAGTAACCACTATTTGGGTCAGCTGGAACAGTCTTGATTTCACAATTGTAAATTTTACCAGTTGTACCATCAAGAGAGATATAGTCTCCTTCGTGGAAAGTTTGACCACTTAGAGTAAATTGTTTGTTTTCTTCGTCCATCTTGATGTCTCCACAACCAGAAACACAACATGTACCCATACCACGAGCAACAACTGCTGCGTGAGATGTTTGACCGCCACGAACAGTAAGAATACCTTGAGCATATTTCATACCTTCAATATCTTCTGGGCTAGTTTCAAGTCTAACAAGAACAACTTTTTCTTTGTTTTTGCCATGAACAACAGCATCTTCAGCTGTGAACACGATTTTACCAGTTGCAGCACCTGGAGATGCAGCAATACCCTTGCCTACAACATTTTCTTTGTCTGCATTTTTAAGAGCAACTGTGTCAAATTGTGGGTGAAGAAGCATATCAAGAGATTTAGCATCAATTTGCATCAAAGCTTCTTCTTCAGAAATCATTCCTTCATCAATCAAATCACAAGCGATTCTGATAGCAGCAGCAGCTGTTCTCTTACCATTTCTTGTTTGAAGCATGTATAGATGTCTATCTTCGATAGTAAATTCCATATCTTGCATATCTCTATAATGACTTTCTAGTTTGTTACAGATTTCCAAGAATTGGTCATAAACATCAGGCATTATTTCAGCCATTTTTGAAATAGGCATAGGAGTTCTAACACCAGCAACAACGTCTTCACCTTGTGCATTCATCAAAAATTCGCCCATAAGACCTTTTTCACCAGTAGCAGGATTACGAGTAAACGCAACACCAGTACCAGAAGTTTCACCCATGTTACCAAAAGCCATCATTTGAACGTTTACAGCAGTTCCCCAAGAATAAGGAATGTCGTGGTCCATACGATAGATATTAGCACGTGGATTATCCCAAGAACGGAATACAGCCTTGATAGCTTCAAATAATTGTTCCTTAGGGTCATTAGGGAAATCTTTTCCTAATTGATTTTTGTATTCTTGCTTAAATTCATAAGCTAGTTCTTTTAAATCGTCAGCAGTTAAATCTACGTCGTAAACTACACCCTTTCTTTCTTTCATTTGGTCGATAAGTTTTTCGAAGTATTTTTTGCCAACTTCCATAACAACGTCACTGAACATTTGAATAAATCTTCTGTAACAGTCCCAAGCCCATCTTGGATTACCGGATTTAGCTGAAATAACTTCAACAACATCTTCGTTAAGACCCAAGTTAAGGATTGTATCCATCATTCCTGGCATAGATGCTCTAGCACCAGACCTTACTGATACAAGAAGTGGATTTTCCTTGTCACCGAACTTTTTGCCAGTGATTTTTTCCATCTTTTCGATATTTTCCATTATTTCTCTTTGAATATCTGCATTAATTTGTCTACCATCTTCGTAGTATTGAGTGCAGGCTTCAGTAGAAATAGTGAAACCTTGTGGAACAGGCAAGCCTAAGTTAGTCATTTCTGCCAAGTTAGCACCTTTTCCGCCAAGTAGTTCTCTCATTTTAGCGTTACCTTCGCTAAATAAATAAACATATTTCTTTTGCATATTTTCTCCTTTATGTAAAACTACTCCACTAGTATATATTTTTTGCACAAATCTTGCAAGTAAATCTGTAAAAAAGTTTAAAAAATTTGTAAGAATTATCTAAAAATAAAGCCATTTTGCATAAATATACAAAATGACTTATAATTATTTATTGAGTGTAATTTATTAGTTAATAATATAACTTAAATGTCTTGTAAATAGAATTAAAACATTAATCTTTCAATGACTTAAACTTGTAATTTAGCCTATTTGACAAATCCATAGTACACAATTCAAAAATTCTATCTTGGCAATCCACCGATACTTTGACAGAATTTAATTTTTCCAAACTTGTATTTTGAATAATCTTGAGAGTTACAAAATCTTGTTTTGAGACAATCACCCCACCCGAACAGTTTGAACATCTAAATGTTCCTGTGTAGACATCAAACTTAATATCTCCCATAAATTTTAGTCCACAGTTATCGCATGTATCAAAGTTAAGCTCATATCCAATAATTTTAAGAACTATTAGCATAAACTTTATAACACTAAGTTTGGTATTAACATTCTCGGAATAAACAATATTTTGAAGAGTTTTGAGAAGTGTCAAAAACAAACTCTCCGAAATAATATTTGGTTTCATAATAACTTTGCAAATTTCAAGCATAAGACTACATAGTTTGTAAGAGTCATAGTCGCTGGTCAAATCAAAAAATGTGTCAATAAGGTCAGCCCCCTTGACAACATAAAAATCTTTTGCTTTGACTAAATCGAATTTTCCAAAACAAAAAGGTTGAGATGCAAATTTAAGTTTTGAATTCGGTGCAGAAACTCCTTTGAGTATTCCCGTAATAACCCCTAATTCAACACTAAATATGTGAACCAATTTGTCTTTGTCTTTGTATGGCATCGAACTTAAAACAATACCAGTAACCGATAGTTCTTCCAATTATTTTTTCCTTTTTAACGCACTATACAACAAGTAATAGTTTATCTGTCCAGTTTTTTCAAATAGTTTCCAACATAAATCTTCCATGACAACCCCTTATAAAGTGTTTTTTATATTTTATGTGAGTAATCTAAGTTTATGCTAGTTTTTAAATAAACAAATATTTTTAAATTGAATAATTATTTAATATTCTAAATATTTATTCTTAAGTAATCATTTAAAATTAAAACATTATATTTTACAAATCATCTTGGCTATATCCAAGCGATTTGACAGTACTAGTTGAGTTTCGCCAGTCTTCCCTAACCTTAACAAATAGTTTGAGCATGACTTTTCTATCTAGCAATTTTTCTATATCTAGTCTGGATTTTGTGCCAATACTTTTGAGCATTGCCCCATTCTTTCCAATTACAATAGATTTGTGGCTGGCTTTTTCCAAAATTATATCTGCATCAATCTCCACTACTGGGTTTGACTCATCAAATCTGGCTATTTCAATAGCAATTCCGTGTGGAAGTTCATCTTGCAAAAGCCACAACGTTTTTTCTCTTATAATTTCGCCTACCAAAAATTTGATTGATTTGTCTGTATATACATCATCGTCAAAATACTTAACATCTTCGTGCAAGTACGATTTGATTACTTTGATAAGTTCTTCCAAATTCTTTGATTTCAAAGCAGAAACCGGCACAATGTCTTTGATATTATTAAGTGAATTACACTTAGTAAGTTCGGGATAAAGTTTGACATATGTTGTATCGTCAATTTTGTTTACGACCAAAACAACATTAGCATTCCCCGTATATTTATTCAGATTATCCAAAGTTTTTTCGGTTATCTTTTTTGACCCGTCTATTACATACAAAATTACATCAACATCTGTTTTTGCTGTTGTAATTGCTTTTGACATATAGTCATCTAGTTTATTTTTTGATTTATGAATTCCGGGAGTATCAATAAAAACGATTTGACTTTCTTCGTCGTTGTAAATTCCAAGTATTTTATTTCGTGTTGTTTGTGGTTTTGGTGATACAATAGAAACTTTTTCTTTCAAAATCGAATTTAAAAGTGTACTCTTCCCCACATTAGGCTCACCCAAAATTGCAACAAATCCTGACTTCATTATTTTCTCTCCAAGTTAACTTTTTTCATAATTTTTTCTTCCATTTCACGCATTACAGGCTTGTCGTCATCTTTCATATGGTCATATCCCAACAAGTGTAGCAATCCGTGTACTGCCATGTAAGTCATTTCTCTAAGTTTAGTATTTCCATATTCTTTGGCATGTTTATAAACAATTGGCTTACAAATACAAATATCCCCTACAAAAATTGCATTAGTGTCTGGATTAATTTCGCTTTTGAAATTTTCCCTTGTTAGTTTGTCTATAATTAACTGCATATCTGTCTTTCCTTGTTCTAACAAATTTGGAAAAGACAAAACATCCGTTACACTATCTTTAGACCTAAACTTATTGTTTAAATCTCTAATTTCTTTTTTAGATACAAAACTAATATTTACTTCCAAGTCTTTGCATTTAACTTTGAGAATTTTAAGTGCTTCATTGTATGCTTGAGTTATGCTTTGAATATATTTTTTGTTAAATGTTGTTTTGTTAAAATTAATTATCATATTTTATCCTTTAATAAAATTATTACTTTCCGTACTTTAAGTATACACTACTTTTTAAATAAATGGTAACGATATTCCCATAATTTGTAGAAGAAATTTTAACATTTTCATTTTCCACTTCCAAATTATCTGGAACTTTTTTGTATACTTTTTCTTTTAATTCGCTAATTATCTGTTCTTTGGAACTTTCAAAATCCAAATCCACAGTTTCACTTGCTGTCTCAAATGCAATAATCTTATTTATTTTTAATGGCAAAAAATATTCACTGATAAGAGTACTCTCTTCTTGCAAATCGTAGTTTTCAAACTTACACTCAGATTTTTTTGAAAACAAATTTATATTCCCTAGTTTGTAGTCAACACTCAAAACTTGAGTTTTCCCGGTTCGAAATACTCTAGTTTCTTGATTTTTAAATTCATACTTTTCGGAAAAATATACATCTGCAACAATCTCAGCACATGGAGCGATTTCTAGTTTTTCGCCCGAAACCATATTGTATGGCTCGACAATTACATCACCCTTGAAAACAATATCTCCACTGGATTTAACCGCTGTTCCCGAATAGACATTAATCGAATTTATGACCATATCATATTCTGCTACAATTGGCACATAAGAACTCTCAATATCCGGCAATTCTTCCTTGACATTGACAATAAGTGAATTCCCCTTGGTCATGACACTCACAAAGGATAATTTAAGTTCGTCGGATAAATATTTTTCCAAATTGGATTTATCAAAATTCATATACGAAAACTTAGTAAGTCCAAATTCATTAATTTTTTGAACAACTTGGGACTTGTCCATATTTGTAGTTCCAAAAACTTGAATACTAATAAGTCTATTTTGCATGGCAAGTATAAGCACAAAACTAGCAATCAATCCAGCAATAAGACCTATTCTATATTTCAAAAAATGAAGTATCCTTTGATTTAGACTTGGAGAAACCAAAGATATTTCGTAGTTTTGAGTGTTTATTGTTTTGAATTTTTTTAAATCAGCATCGTTTAGTGAAAACTCCATTTCGCTTGGACTAAATTTTTTAACGTCGATTAATTTTATGTCATTTTCAACACAAGTGTTAATTAAATTATTAAGATTGTATCCCAAAACTTTTAATTTGGCATAAACTTTTGCACTATTTCTTTTTTTCATTAATTTCTCCCAACTCTATACTGCAAATATGACCTTTGATTATTAGTTCTTTTTTGTTTATTTGGCAAATTTGCAAATTTTCACCAACTATGGCAATATTTTTGGTTTTCTTGACTTTGATTTCAATTCTTTCGTTTGAATAATCCAAAATTTTCAAAAAATTGCTAATATGAAGTACTTTGTCTGACAAAACTACAAGTTTAAAGTCTTTGGAAATCTCATTAAATGGCAGTTTTGCAATATCCAATAATTCTTCAATTAAATTATTCATATTTTTAATTCCTTTTTGTTGTAATTCTCAAAACTATTTATATGAAAATTTAATTAAATTAATTACTAATATGGGTTTTCAAATATAACTTTGATTTAAAACATAATTAATAAAAAAAACACTTTGAATATGAATTGAACCCCATATCTGTAGTGCATAATGGAGTTCACTTCAATATGAATTGAACCCCATATTTGTAGTGCATAATGGAGTTCACTTCAATATCAAGATTTTAACTTGAGAATACTTCAAAGTGTATTTAATTTTTATTGACTTATTAATTTAATCAGTGAGTCAAAAGTCAACGTCACATCTTTTTTAGGATATTTTCAAGAATTAAAAGTTTCATTTCTTTTGACATACTTTCAAATTCTTTGATTAACTTTTGTTTTTCAATGTCTGTAGTGTTTAAATTAGCATCGTTTATATCGACCACTGGACTAACTTGAATTTCTACTTTTTTATCATGAATATCTTTTTCTTGCTTTGAATTTAGAAATGCCGAACAAATGTTGCTATCTAGCATTGTTTTGTCGTCATCGGTTGGACTTACAACAAATCTATCATACAAGTAATTACTATCATCTGGTTTTGTAGGTTTTGATTTACCATCGTCTTTTGAAACGGTATTTTGTTCTTCGCCTTTTTTTGAATCCGAACTCTTGTCTGAGCTTTCTACTTTTGATTCAGATTTTTTATCTTTCGAATTAGATTTTGCTTTTGGATTTGCATTTTCAAGTGAATTTATAGCCTTAAAAAACAACACCACAAATGCCAAAATAGCTAGAGCAATTATCAAAGATATAACGGGGTTTTCTAAAATAATCATTGTTACTCCTTAAGAGTTATTTCCACCATTTTCCCCAATTGTGTTTCGCATTTTTGTATCAGCCTTGATATTTTGGATTCTATAATAATCCATAACACCCAAATTTCCATTTCTGAATGCGTGACTTATAGCCTTTGGAACTTCCGATTCGGCACTAACAAGTTTGGCTTTCATTTCTTGTGTTCTTGCACGCATTTCTTGTTCACAAGCAATAGCCATTGCCTTTCGTTCTTCGGCTTTGGCATTAGCAATTTGAACATCGGCTTCGGCTTGTTCGGCTTGAAGTTTTGCACCGATATTTCTTCCCACATCAATATCGGCAATATCTATACTAAGTATTTGAAAGGCTGTTCCATTGTCTAGCCCTTTTGCCAAGACAGTCTTGCTTATAGCATCAGGATTTTCAAGAACTATTTGATGAGTTTTGGCAGAACCAACCACTGTTACAACCCCTTCACCAACTCTAGCAAGTATTGTTTCTTCGCCAGCACCACCGATTAATTTTTCAATATTACTCTGAAGTGTAATTCTAACCTTACAAATAAGTTCAATTCCGTCACAAGCAACTGCCGAAATTGGCGGAGTTGTAATTACAACTGGAGTTACACAGTTTTGAACAGCAAGCAATATATCTCTGTTTGCAAGGTCGATAGCCTTGGCATTGTCGATTGATAGTTTAATTTTTGCACCATGCGCTACAATTAGTGCTTCGACCACTCTATCAACATTTCCACCAGCCATGTAGTGTGTTTCCAAGTCCGAAATAGATATATCCACTCCAGCTTTTTTGGCATTAATATAACACCCCACAATTAGCCCTACATCTACATTTCTGAGTTTCATTCCAACCAATTTTCTCGCTGGAATATAAGCATTGCTAAGAAGTGTTTTTGTCCAAACATTTACAGGCACAATCGCAAAAAATATTGCAACCGCAATAACAATTGCAAGCAGAATTCCCACTGTTACCCATAGACCTACGCCCAAAAGTAAATTCATGTTAACCCCCACGATTAATATATACTTATACATTTGTATTATATCATATAAGTATCAAAAAATAAATACCTTTTTAAAAATGTATAAATATTATAATTTTGTAATATATATTCAAGCATCTTTTAATTAAGGGATTAAATAACAAGTTTTACAATAAAAAAACTTTGCATAATAATATCGTAATTTCTTGACTTTTTTAATCACCTAATTACATCAAAAAAATCATTGCCACATAATCTGACAATGATTTTTTAATATTTATAAATATATCTTTTTAATTAAAGAGCATTTTTCATATCATCAACAATGTTTTGAAGTTCAACAAAGATTTGACGAATATCTGCATTTTTGGAATTAAGACCTTCACCTTTCTTTGTTTCATCATCAATCAAAACTTCGATGTCTTTGATAAGTTCAACTTTCTTGTCAATATCACTGTTATCACTAAAGTCAAGTTCACTATATCTATCAGTAATATCTTTGAGCATATCACTAAGTTGGTCGTTATCATAAACAGTTTCTTCGTAGTAATCTTGTTTAGCAGGTGCTTGTTTTGTGTAAGTCTTAGTAGTAGTTGTAGTTGTTACCTTGCTTGGAGTTGAAGTTTTGGTTTTTGTTGTTTTGGTCTTAGTAGTTGTAACTTTCTTTGCTTTTGAAGAATAAGCATCGTTACTTGAATTAATTCTTGAAAGTGTAATATGTTCATCAAACATATGTGTATTCATTTCTTGATATTCAGTATTAACGTCAACAACAGTTTTGCCACTGCTCTTAAGTTCAACAAGAAGCGGAATCAAGTCGCCTTCACCAGCAACTATACAATAAGTGTCGATTTCTGGCTTTGTGTAGCAAAGTCTTACAGCATCAACTATCATTCTTGTATCAAGTTGACTAAATCTCTTTTTAAATCTCATAAATGGAGCTGTTTCATATCCATATTGTGAAATAACGTCACTAAGATAAATATGTTTTCTGTCATTGTAGCCATAGAACTTACAATAAACTACATCTCCCATACCTAGTAATTTTTGGTACAACTCGTCAAAAGCATCTGCACCGATTTTTACATTATCTACGTCTAATAGCAATGCAATCTTTTTCTCTTTCATAATTTTTCTCCTAACTATTTTCTCTCATTTGATAAAATAAATATTGTTGTGCATATCCCGACAACTCTCCAAACTCACTTTCTAATTTGCAAGAAATCTTTTTTGCATCAGACTCATTTGAATTGTAGTATTTAGCATAAGCCTTGACAATCCATGTGTCTGTTGGAAAAACATCAGTCTTGTGTAGACCAAAAAGTAGAATACAATCTGCCACTTTTTTGCCGACACCTTTGAGTTTTAACAGCGAATTTCTTGCATCAATAGTTGACATAAGTTTTAGGTTATCTAAGTATTCATAACTTAAACATGATATAGTATCAAACAAATACTTGTCTCTATAACCACACCCGATTTTTTTAAAAAATTCCAAAGGAATTGATTTTAGACTATCCAGTGTCGGAAAAGCAAAGTAGTCACCCATATTTTCCCCATAAGACTCACAAATTCTTTCAATTATAGTCTTAATTCTAGGAATATTATTATTTTGTGAAATTATAAATTCAATTATAATCTCAAGCAGGTCACCACGAAGTATTCTAATACCTTTGCCATGTTCAATAGCCGGTTTAAGGTAAGGATATACACTTAAACTTGATTTTATTCTATCATAGTTTGTACAAAAATCAAAGTATTTAATAAAATATTTTTTATCTTTTGTAAATATTTTTGTATGACCATTCTGACAATAAATATCCGCTTTCTGGTCAGAACTATATACCGTATAGCCAAAATCTCGTACTTTGTATCTAAACACCTGACCGCACTCAAGCGTCTGTTTTATATCAAAACTATCACAATTTACAAGTTCAATATAATCATCGAATTCCAAATAATCCATAAAGTCATCCTTTGAGTACTTTTAATTTTGAAAATCAATTAAAAATCCCTTAAAAAAGCAAAAACCAACTAAATTAATTAGTTGGCAAAAATACTAAACCAAATTATTTTTGTGGGTAAACACTTACTCTCTTCTTATCTTTGGTTTCATTTTCATATGCGACTTTACCGTCAGTCAAAGCAAACAAGGTATAATCTCTACCTACACCGACATTGTTGCCAGCATTAATTTTAGTTCCCCTTTGTCTAACGATAATAGAACCAGCAGATACTACTTGTCCATCTGCACATTTAACACCTAGACGTTTGCTTTTTGAGTCACGACCGTTTTTTGATGTACCTTGACCTTTCTTATGAGCAAACAGTTGAATATTAATAAACATCACTCTATTACCTCCATTGAAATATACTTAGAGTAGCCTTTGCACAAATCATTGATTGACTCAACTAGAGTTTCAAACAAAATTTGTGATTGATTTAATTTTTCTTCATCAATATTTTTTGGCAACTCAAATTTTATGTAACCATCATCATCTAGTCTTTTTAGTTTAGCATTAATACTCAAAACTTTTGTAAGTCCCAAATAACATGCTTGAACAATACTAGAAAGCGATGCACACAGGATATCATTGCCCAAGTCAGAATATTCGGTATGTCCCAAGCATTCCACTCCAACAATGTTATCACAATTTTTGAAAATTTTAATTTTCGTCATAATTATTTAACCGAAATTATTTTTAATGCTGTAAATGGTTGTCTATGACCTTGTTTTCTGCGGTAGTTCTTTTTAGCTTTGTATTTGAATACAACAACTTTTTCTTCTTTTCCTTGTTCAACTACTTCAGCAACAACTTCTGCATTTTTTACCAATGGATTTCCATTTGTAACTTTGTCACCGTCAACTAGCATAAGAACGTCCAAGTTAACCTTGTCACCAACTTTGGCGTCTAACTTTTCAACAGTTATGACATCATTTTCGCAAACCTTGTATTGTTTGCCTCCTGTTGTAACTATAGCGTACATTTAAAGTAAACCTCCTCTAACCAAACTCACTGTATAGGCATAGCAAAAGCTATTTTGAGACCTATTCCATGTGGTACAAGATAAATTTACCACACAAAATTCATTTTGTCAATAAAAAATCCCAAAAACTTTTATTATGTTTGTACATATAATAAATATAATAGTAATCAAATTTACCTATACTAGCGAATAAAAAATATTGATTTACTCAAAATAAACAAAATAAAACTAATCAAGGAATTAAGTATGGAAAGAAAAGATTATGAAACAACAACAAATTTAATTGATGAAGCATACAAAAATGTAAGAATGGCAAGTTTTGCAATAGACTGCATAATAGACAAAATTGAAGACCCGTCTTTGGAAGACCTACTAAGAAAACAAAATGATTGTTATCTTAACTACGTCGAAAAAATTGAAAAACTATCCGAAAAATTAAAGCATACTCCAAAGGACATTAATTTTATGCTAAAAGGGATGTCTTTTGCAAGCATAAAAACCAAGTCGATGATTAACAACGAAACCCCACACCTTGCCGAAATGCTTGTTCAAGGCACAACTATGGGAATAACAGATACTCTCAAAGCCAAAAGCGAATTTGTTAGTTCAAATGCTGAATTAAATAAGATTGTTGACGAAATAGTCAAGTGCGAAGAAAAATTTGTAAACTCACTCAAAAATTTTTTGTAATTTTTAGTAAGACTATATTTATAAACTTTTAAAAGTATTTCGTGTACTCCAAAAATTATCTTAGCCAAAAAAACTAATACTTGAAAAATCTAGTAAAGTATTAGTTTTTTTATAATTCAAAATAAGATAATATTCAATTCTTTATATCAAAATTACAGAAACTCCACTATTTATCTGAGATAAATTCTGATTAAGTATAGTTTCTGGGTCAATGCTTTCAATAAGATTTTTTGTAGGATTAAGATTTCCCCAATTCTCACCAAAAACATAATCGACTATTACATTTTCTTTTTTAAGTTTTGGCAAGTATCTTTTGACTTCATCTCTAATTACTCCGCCTTGACCATGTGAGCCATATCCATGGATTATTAAAATCACTCTATTCCCCATTGCTCTTGAATATCTAATTTCTTCATCTATGAGAAACAAAGCATAATCCGCATTTGGATTGTCTTTTTTTATGTTAACTACTCTCATGGCTAAACTCCCACAAAATAGTCAACGGAAATATATCCATATTTTTTGGTGTCAATTAACTTTAAGTTTTGAAACATCTTTAAATCCACCAAATCTTCAATTTTCTGCTCGCTAGAATGTTCAAATATTAAAATTCCGTCTTTTTCAAGAATTTTTAATTCATCAATTTTTTGGATAGACTTTACACCAAAGTCTGTAGCAAATGGCGGGTCAAGAAATATAATATCAAATTTTTGAGATTGGAATTTGTCAAGTGCCAAAAGATAATCCATTTTATATAAATCTGGTTTAATTTTTGCAAGTGCAAAATTTTTTTTGATTAAATCACAGCTATCTTGACTTATATCACAAGTAATAACACTTTTTGCACCACGACTAACAAGTTCCAAACTAACAGCACCCGTTCCGCCAAATAAGTCAAGACAATTCGAATTAGGGACAAGAAACTGAATTTTATTAAAAATGCCTTCTCTAGCCCTATCAAGTGTAGGTCTAATATTTGAATAATCAAATTCAAGTAATTTTAGTCCCCTAAATTTGCCTGCTATAATTCGCATACTCACTCCTAATTAATTTAAACACTTTTAAGTATATACCAAAAAAAATCAAATGCCAACAAATGCACTTGATTTTATTATTTTAATTTATAGTTTTCAAATATAAATTAGAAAACTTTGATTGTTTAAATTAAATTTCTTAACCTAAGCATTAAACACATCTTAATTTCTAATATTATTTTTATTGTAAAAATTGTATCTTACATTTATCATATTAAATTATCAATCAAAAATAACACATAGTAATTTTTATGATTAAATATTTATACAGTATTTATAATAATTATACAATATTGTCTAACAATTAGTATAGAATATTTATACAAATATAATTTATTTTTTAATAACATAGTTCATTCGTTTGTAATTAAACCCAAGCAATACTTCGTATGGTGACGTATTCATCGCTTTTGCATAATCATCAATTGAAATTGAATTTTGTTTTTGGTGACCGAGTAGTACCACTTCGGAATAGATGTCACATTCCACTCCCGTCAAATCAACCATAAATACATCCATGCAAATCAGCCCTACAATTGGACATTTTTTACCACAAATTAACACACTAAAGTTGTTAGATAACCTTCTATCCATTCCGTCAGCATAGCCCAAAGGCACAACACCTATTTTCATATTAGATTTAACCAGATAAGTTCTATCATATCCTATAGTGTCGCCTTTCTTTACTTCAAAGATATTCACTAGTTTAGACTTTATTTCAAGAACAAATTTATTTCCAATATTGTTTTTTGTTCCGCCATAAATCAAAAATCCATTTCGAACCATGTTAAGTTTGAATAGTCTATTATTAGTAGTTGCAAAAGAATTTGCAATATGAAAAACTACATTTTTGGATTTAGCATATTTTTTGAACTGATTAAATCTCAAAAACTGTTTTTTAATGAATTCAATATCATTTTGTTTTGTTGCAAAGTGACTATAAACTCCTTCAAGCGTCACATATTCACTTTTGTCTATCAACTTTATCGCCTTAATAAATTCAGCAATTTTTCTAAATCCATATCTGTTAAGTCCACTATTTACTTGGATATGAATATTTAAATACACCTTATTTTGGCTACAATACTCCAAAATTTTGTTACACATCTGCAAATTAGATACACTTATGGAAATATCGTTTTGCGAGCATATTTCCAAATCTTCAAGACTTGTCACGCCAAGCACAACGATTTTTGTTGATTTATCAAAAACACGAATCCCAAGACCTTCCGAAACATTAGATACCGCAAAAAAATCCGCAATTCCAAAAAGTGTTTTGCAAACAGTTTCCACCCCTAGACCATACGCATTTGCCTTAACAACAGCACACAATTTAATGTTGTTTCCAATAAGCGCCTTAATATTAATTGCATTTTGCTTGAGAACTTTTGTATTAATTATGTAATCACTAAAACTTTTCATATAAATTATTTATGAAAAATATTTTGGTTATGTGAAAATTTGTATTAAATTTACACAAGCCATTTGTATTATTATTTTTTTTTGAATAAATATAATTTTTATGTAAAATATATTCAATATTTAAATCAGATTTAATTTGAACTACTTGTATAATTATTCGGTTTTTTAAATAAAAATAAAAGATGCTTTTTCAAGCATCTAAGATTTCAATTATTTATTTGTTGAACCATACCCGCCACTACGAGTAGAATTAACTTCTTCTTCGTTATCCACTTTAAGGTAAGGAACAAATATAATTTGAGCTATTTTATCGTTTTTGTGAATTTGGAAGTCCTTTGTTCCCCTATTTTTAAGTGCAACACCAATATTTCCATCGTTTGAAGGATTTGAATAATAATCTCCATCAATTACACCAATATCATTAGCAAGGCAAATATCTTTTCTACCCATACTACTTCTTACACACAACAAAATAAATTCATCATCGTTGCAACATGCTTTCAAATTAGTCCAAACTGTTACAATTTCTCCAGCTGGGATAACTATATCAGTTGGGCTACAAATATCATAACCCGCTGAATTTTTGGTTGCTCTTTTTGGCATTATAATGTCTTTTTCTCCGTATTCAATCGCTTCGTCTTTGACAATTTCAAATTTTCTCATATTTTCTCCTAAGTAAATTAAAATTTTTGTTTTCTCACTGTTTTTTAAACATTAGTAGTATAGCATAGTTCTAGTTAAAAATCAATTATACAATGTACTATTTTTGGTACATATATTTTAATTACAAATCATCAGCATCTTGAACAGGCTCAGAATATTTATCTTCACACACACCAGTATAACTTCCAAGCGGGTCGTTTTTCTTATATCTTTTGTTTACTTGGTTTTTCTTTTCCATAAATATCTCCAATTTTAATTAATACTTTTATATTTTGAAAAAGAGACAAAAATATTCACTTCAAAAATTTTAAATATTTTGTTTATAAATCTTGACATATTCAAAAAATAAAGGTATACTTACAAAGTAATTTTTAAATTTCACTTTTGAAGCCACTTTAGGTGTTATTGGTACGAGCAAGTATTGCTCTACCTAAAAATGTGTAGAGTATTTGACAATTACGAAATTAGTTTCTAAAATAATGTATATGCTTCCTTAGCTCAGTTGGCGCGACGCGTTAAAATAAGTTGCCGGTGGCAAGTTATTAGCCAAAGCGGGAAACACTTTAGGTGTTGACGGAAGAGCAAGTATTGCTCTACCTAAAAATGTGTAGAGTATTTGACAATTACGAAATTAGTTTCTAAAATAATGTATATGC
>CAKVHV010000002.1 GCA_934754475.1 uncultured Clostridia bacterium
AAAAACAAAACACTCTTTTGAGTGTTTTTTTGCTCCTTTCGGACACTCTAATATTCGCTTTCGCTCATCAAATATCTAACGATATTTCCCCCGGACACCACTGTGTTGCATTGGGTCCAATACTTATTGTGATTATATCTTCTTAGTATGGGTTCGAGTCCCCGAGGGAGCACCAAAAAACAAAACACTCTTTTGAGTGTTTTTTTGCTCCTTTCGGACACTCTAATATTCGCTTTCGCTCATCAAATATCTGACGATATTTCCCCCGGACACCCCTGTATTGCATTAGGTCCAATACTTATTGTGATTATATCTTCTTAGTATGGGTTCGAGTCCCCGACAGCCCACCACTAAAACCCTTTATTTATAAGGGTTTTTTAATGTCCAAATTTCAAAAGTGTCTAATAAAATTTGTAAAAAGTATTTAAAAAATGACATTATTGTTTTATTTTTAATTATTTAACAATTTGTATTTATGAAAATAAATTTTATTGTGATTTTTTATTTAATATGATATAATTTATTCATAATATTACATAAGGGAGTAATTATGAAATTTTTTAGAGGTTTAAAGGCAACGTTTGAAGCTATCGGAAAACTTTGGAGAATAGAAAGAAAAAGAGATACCGAAATCAATCGCAATCCAACAGAAGAAGAATTAAAAGATAACAAAAAAGGGAAATTATCTATTGTTGTAACTATTGTCAGCACCATTGTTTATTTGATTGCATTCATATTGGTTGCTAGTTCATGGCAGGTAAATATTGGCTTGGGTATTTTTGTTTTAGTTTTGGTTTTGATTTTTACACCTTCAATTCAAATAAAAGCAATCAATTTAGCCAAACAACAAAGAAAAATCAATGGGAAAGGCACTACAGCATTGATTCTTGCAAATGTTTTACCAACCATTGCATTGGTTGGTGGTGTGCTATTCTTTGCATTAGGTGGAATGTCTATTTTCTTTAAATAAGAAAACAAAACACAAAAAAATACAACCTTGCTCGGTTGTATTTTTTTTGCTCTCATAAAGAGTTGCCATATTGTTAGTTATTCTTATATATTTTAACAAGTAATTCTTGACTAAAATTATTCCAATTGCTATCATCAGAAACATAAATTTTTATAAATAAATTATAATAATCTTCTGTGCTTTCAACGGTTGTTAAGTCAGTTTCTAAAACAAACTTTTGATAACTTGAATTTTTACCTGCAATTGGTTCAAAACGTCCAGTAATATTGCTTGTAATTTCGATAGGATCACTACCGCCATTATAGAAATTATAAGTTCCTTCTCCCCTTGCTTCCCAAATAAAATGGACGTCTTTATAATAATCATATTCTCCAAATTTTAATTCAACAGTTTTATTATCTGTATTGAATTTAATTGTTTGATCGCCAGTGTTTGCAAGATAACAATATTGTTTACTTATGTCTCCTTTTAAAATCTTCCAACCATATTCAATATATCCTTCATTTTCGATTGTTTTATCGTGTTTTGTGATTGTTATATTACTATTATCATGAGTTAAATTTTTATCGTTATAATATAAATTAGGATTAATATAACATCTTATAGAATAACGACCAGCAGCTGAAGAACAAACATAAAGGTATTTATGTTCATCTTGTTCAAATTTAGCATCAGTATAAATACAATAAGATTTATTCGCTTCAAATGCTGTTTTCAAGTGTTGAGCAAGTTCTGTTTGCGTTACGTCATAAGGAATCAATGCATAATCTGGTGCATTAAGTTGAAATTTCATTTCTTGAGGATTACCATTGTTATCGGTTGAATACTTAAAGCCGGATAACTCGTTTATAACATCTAATGTAGGTGCTGAATATGCAGTTCTGCGAAGTATAATTGTAATTTCAAATTCTTGAGATTCAGCATAAAATTTTTCATAATAATTTTCATATTCTTTAGGCACAAATTTAACCATAGTTGTTATTGTGTTTGTTTCCCCTTTAGTGCTATCAAAGTTATATGTTTTAGGATTGACTTCCGCAAGGGTGCCATAAATAGCAATTCTATTGTCAGCTTCATTCCAGGACTTTTCAAAATTATGCCATATCAATTCTTCACTTGTTAATTTGTTATCATTTGCTGAATTGTTATTTTCGTCATTAAGGTCAGAACTTAAAAGTAATGATAGTTTACCATTTATTTTTGAATTACCGAAAGATGTATAACTATAACTATCACCATCTGATATGCCACGTAACATTTCATCAAGAGTGACACCTCTACAAAGATATTTGTCAAAGGTGAAATCAATCTTAAAATTCTCTGCAGTTGCAACGATTTGTGATTTTTTTACAACAAGAGTTTGATAAGCAGAATATGATTTAAGGTAATTTCCTTGTTCTTTTATTTCAGCAAAAATCAAATATTTGCCTGGTTTAATATTTTCTAAAATTGATAATTCATTTGATAATTCACCAACTTGATAATTTTCAGAATCAACAATTTCGTTTGGTTTTGGCAAAGCGTCAATTTCTTCTTGTGTTAGTGAAGAAATGTCATAAGCATAGTATGTTGAATCCTCTAAAATACAAATTTTCTCAATCATACTATCATCTAATTGAGTAGTGCCATTAGAAACGCTATAGTCGATACCTTTAAACTTTGTTCCATAGTAAATTTGATTTTTACCAATATTTCCCACTCTACTTGTAACATTTAAAGTGTAGTTGCTATTATCGTTTACTTTTCGAACATCGATATTAACTTCACATGAATTGTCTTTATAATTTAAAGTTAATCTCCAAAAGCCAGCTGTAAGATTTGAATTCTCACACATTTGAGTGTATTCTTCAAAAGTTTTAGTAACTCTACTTTCCTCGGCACCATCAGCCGTAAAACTTACGGTTATTTGAACATTAGTCAATTCAACATTTTCATTAGAATTGTCTGAATAATATGCTTTTATTTTTATATTGTTAAGTCCAGTAGTATTACCAAAATCTCTGGTCTCGTAAATTGATGCTGAATATTCACCATCAGCCAAAGATACTTGAATGTAATTTAACTTTTTATCATTTCCACAGGCACTTAACAAAAATATGCAAGGAATAATTAAGCAAAAAGCAAAAATAAAACTCAATAATTTCTTTTTCAATTTATTTTCCTCCTTAAAATTGAATTTCTATTTTTATTATAGCATATATTTTAAGAAATCTTATACAAAATTTTAACTTTTTCAAAAATTTGTTTTAGTTTCATCAATATTTTTTAATTTAATCTATTATAAATACCTATAATTAACAACTATCAAAAAATAGCACTAGAAAATAAAAATTGAAAAACTTATATTGATTTTTAAGATTTTTTATTTATATTTTTTGTCAAAAAATACTTTGTTTCACATCTGTCTAAAATTAGACACCAAAAACTTAAATAAAATTAGGAGAATTGCTACAAAACGAAATAAAATTATATAACATGAATTCGCTAGGTAAAATAAGGGAATAAAGAGATTTTTAAGTCATAAAATAAGCCATTTTAACAAGTTTTAATCACACCACTGTGTTGCATTGGGTCCAATCTTTAACTTTTCATTTAATTATCCTTTATTTGGCTTTTATTGATTTTTTTCTTCCAAATATTTTTGTTAATTTTTTATTTTTTGTTCATTCTTTTTTATAAGTTCGCTCGTTGTATAAATTTGTGTCACTTCAAAATTTGTTGGATTTAATGCTTTTAGGTCATTGTAAAGTTGTTCAGAAATAACCATTTGAGCTCCATCTTTTATATAGAAAAAATTATAGTTATTTGGTATATTATTTATAATTACACTCTTTATAGCTGTTCCCAAAACTCCATCCATTACACTATTTTCTCTATCTAGCACATCTATTTTATACTTTGTCCTTAGAATATAGTATGGTTTTAAAATCCCTTCATCTTTTGCAAAACACTTGTAAAATTCTATTTCATCAGAATATTTTTCTTTAAGCATCGTATATATTCTTTCAGAAACTATAAGTTCAGCCCAGTCGTTAAGTAGAAAATCTGATATGGGTTCGTCATTTTTATAACTCTTATCTCTTTCAAAGATGATTGGAGTGTTAGAAAACCCCTTAAACGATTTTCCAATATCCATAAATTCATAATATTCAACATATGGTTCATAATCATTTAAAAAGTTTGCATACTTTTTTGCACAATTTGTTACTAATCTAATTTCAAAATATTTCATCTATTAATTCTCTCTTATCTCCAAAATACCTTATATTTACTATCTGGATTATTCATAACTTTGTTAAATGTTTTAATTTAATCATTTGTTATCCTGAATTATTTCAATTTATCTTGTTCTTCTTGCGGAATCTCCCAGTCTATATCTCCCCAAAAAGAATTTGCAATTGCCGGAATCTTTCTACACCACTTTTCTTTGTTTGGGTGTTTGCGATAACCATTTTCATCATATTCTGGAGTTAAATATTTAAAATAATAATCCATCAATTCTTTTATTGAATTAAAGACTTTAATAGGTTCTACTATTCCATTTGGCGAAACATATATTTTTGGATTGTTAATCTCAGATTGTTTATAATAAAAATTATAATTTCCCACTCCGCCAAAAAACACAATATCATCCAAAATTTGCTTGGAAATTTTTTTATCGGTTATTTCTTGATGTTTATTGTAATCATTCAAAAAGAACTCCATAGGTCTCGACACCCCTACACCCAATCCATATATAACTATAGAAGAAATAAATAAACGACAACCATTGTAGAATTTATAAAATTCTTTTAATTCTGGCAACAACACTATATTGTATGTTTTTTCAAAATTATCATAATAATTCTTATCAATTTTTTTACATAGATAGTGCAAATATGTCTCACCTGATATTTCTTTCATGACAACATAAACTTTACCTTCATCGTTGTCTTTCTCTAATTTCCATTTCTTTTGCAATAACTCATCTAAGTACATAATTCTCTCCAAAAAGTCTAATTTTGTCCATTACACAAGTATCCCTAACAATATATCTTTTATTTAGACTCATCCAAAATCCGTTTATTGACAACCATCATTAATTTTTTACCACAATCCAACCAGCACCATTACTTCTTGAAACTTTTATTGGTTTAATTTGATTAACTCTATCTAGCCAAATAAGAGTACAATATTTCTTTTGAAGAGTTGCTTGCCAATTTTCAAACTTTTCTGTACCAATTTCTTTGCCATATTTTATTCTTATATCTTCAACAATTTCTGGTGTTAGTTCAAAGTATTTAACGTCTTTAACTTTTGCAGTTGCTGTAACATCTTTGCAAGTTTCTTTTAGCAGTATCTCATCTCCAATTTTTACTTTGTTATATGGAGCAACTTTGTGCATACTCCACCTACTCTCAATTGTTTTTGTACCACTTAAAACCATATCAAAAAATGGCTGTCTTAAGATTGCAATATGTTGCATAAAGTCTCCTTAAAAATATTCTCATTGCCTTTGTAACACAAAGGGTTTGCGGGTGATGTGTGATAAATTGGAATAGCTATTTTGGTTTTGTCTCCAATCTTTATTTCAAATATTTTGCCTACCACTCTGCAAAGTTTATCTATTTTTATGTCAAGTATGGTTTCTGTTGGATGTTTTCCCATAGGAAGAATAATGTCAAAATCATAATTTTCAAGTTGTTTAAGTAGTATTGGTTTGCAATTTTGAGAACACTCTCGAAGTCTTTTCCTATCTTCTATTATACATTTACAGACTTCTGTAAAATACACATCATCCAGCGTCAATCCACACAAATTCAATAATCGCTCAAGTACTTTTCCAGTAGATTGCAATTTTCCATTTATATTATAAAATGCTTTTTTTGAAACAATCCAACCATCCTTTGCGGGAGACTCACCCAAAATTAGAATTTTGGATTTTCCAGTTTTCATTGAATCGCATTTCAATTTTGGCAAACTACCACATTTATTACAATCTTCTATTACCTTTAAAATATCGTCGTTATCTTGAGATTTCTTTATCAATGAATTTTCTAACATATTCTTCAACCTTATCTTTCAATAATTCAAATCTTTCTTTTACATTAGCTTTGTTTTGGTCTGGTTGCTTGACAACACTATTTGAGTAATCTAAGTCGTAATCAAACTGCTCTTTTGTTAAGTCGACCACATGATTATTTATTACATTAAAATAATGAGATTCAATATTATGCCTACATATATCTCCACCAAAGTAATACTGCACAAGCAATGCTGTAGGCACACATTGTCCACAAGTCGGATTCTCTTTGCTCCATTTGTCTTGCCAGTCAGGATGTGCAGTTTCCTTTGAATATACTTCCAACAAAATTTTTTTCAATTCGTCAATTGTCATTTGTTCTCCTATATGTTTTTAAATAAATATTTCATAAAACTTTTAACGCATTTATTTGCAAAATATTACAAATCTTTTTCTGCCATAAAATAGTATGTAGAAATTTTGTAACCAGAGTATCCATACATTTTGTCTAATCCTGTGTATGTATATCCCAAACTAGCATCTTTAAGCCCAATTTCCTTTAAATACTTAGTTCCCATATTAACCATTTTTGATGCGATTCCCTGATGCATTTCGCTAGACGAAACACAAGTACATCCAACAGAACCCAA
Organism: uncultured Clostridia bacterium; assembly: GCA_934754475.1. GTDB lineage: Bacteria > Bacillota > Clostridia > Christensenellales > UBA1242 > UBA11490. The sequence goes on from CAKVHV010000002.1 coordinate 6,623, forward strand.
ATTTTTGCCTTCTGTTTCAATAGAAACAATTAGTGACCCAACTATTTTATTGTTTTTAATAGCAACTAACACTTTTTGATTGTTATTCTCTTCGTATAATTTTGGATTTTTGTAATACTCAGAAAACTTTTCACTCTGATATTGACAAGCATCATCTGCACACACCAATATATCTTCCATATCTTTTAAAGTAGCCCATCTAAAACTTACACCTTCAATCGATTTTTTCATTTCAACATAATCTTTTAATTGCATTTTCATATCAAAACAATTACAGTCGCCCCAAGCATGAGTATATAGTTGATTTTCAAAAAAATTAGATGCCTTATCGTCAACTTCCTTGCTCAAATTTTCGTTTACACTATCTGTATACTTTCTACTAGTCGGAACACCCGGCATTAAATAATCATATCCTGCACCTACTGTAATTTTGTCATAGCCACAAGATTTAATATGTTCTTCACATTGTTTTAATAGTTTGCTTCCGATACCCTTATTCCTATATTCTTTATCTACAACCAAAAGCAAAATAGTATTTTTATTGACAACCGCACACGCAATTAATTTGTCATTTTTTCTTTTTTCAAAAACGACATTATCTTTGTTATCTATAATATTTAAAGCAGTTTTTTCTTCTCTATTAATATACGGGAAATTCCTTTTAAACATTTCATATATTTCTTCTTTCATACTAGACCACCTTTATTGCAAAGTTTGTGTTAAAAATAACGTTATTTCATCTCAATCAATCTTTTTTCAATCACAGCAACAATTTCATCGTTGCCAAATTTTTTCCCAACAAATTGCCTTATTTTTACAAAACCTAAACTATAAAAAACATTCAAAGCAGATTGTCTACTTTCAGGAACTGTATCCGTAAGACAAATAACACCATATTCTTTTGCCTTTTCAATAAGTTTTTCCATCGCAGGTCGCATGTACCCCTGCCCACGAAATTCACTCTTAACAACTATTCCCATAGTCGCTATTTTCGTTTCGGGATTTTTGTTAAAGTTAACATAGCCAATAAACATATTATTTTTAATATCTTTTATATAAGCATAAAAGAAATTGGGATTACTTAGTTTGTTTTCTATCCAAGCGCTCCATTTTGATTTGGGAAAATCTATACAGCCAGTATCTCGATGATAACCTTCATAACTCACATCATATCCAGCATTATAACTCATCGTATTTAAATCAGACATGCAATCTTCTCTAAATTTGAGTTCATCAAATGTAGGTTTATGTAATTCAATTTTTATATCTCTCATGACACAAATTCCTTCAACATCTATTCACTTCTTAAACAAATAACTGGGTCTTTTTTGGAAGCAATTCTTGCTGGAACTGTTCCTGCAATTGTTGTAAGTACTGTACTTACTCCAACCAAAATAAGTGCATGTGTAAATTTGAGTGTTGCCATATTTGTTGTAATTGTTCCACCTGCAATTGCCTTAATAATTGCACTAAGCGGAATTGTTAGAACCCAACTAAGAGTTACACCCAAAATCCCCGCAAAGAGACCAATTAAAATTGTTTCACTATTGAATATTCTCGAAATATCTTTCTTTCTAGCACCAATACTTCTTAAAACACCTATTTCTTTGGTTCTTTCAATTACAGAAGTATAAGTAATTATTCCTATCATTACAGACGATACAACAAGCGAAATCCCCGCAAATGCTATTAGCACATAAGAAACAATATTTACAAGCGAGCCAAGAGTGGTTGTCAAAAATCCAGTTGTATCCGAATAGACAATCTTTTCGCTATCTTTTTCAACCGAAGAATTATACTCATCTATTAATGAAATAATCCTATCTTTTGCATCAAAATTTTTAGGATAAAACTTAATACTTACTGGAATACTGCTAATTCCAATTTGTTGCATAGCAACATCAAAAGCATCATCATTTGACAAAGTATATCCATATTGTAGATTTAAAAAGTTATTGATTTGTGCAACATCAGAAAAACCTTCTGTAGGCAAAATTCTTTGTAGTTCTGTAACTGACAAAACGTAGTTATCATAAAAAGCAAGTGAATCTTTGTTTGCCAATTGTTTCCTAGCAATTAGTGAATTTCTGCAGTTATTTGCATAAAAATTATCAAAACTAGAAATATATGCAAGCCCCGAACTAAGAATTTCACTTGTAGCATCTTCTTTGATTCTAACTATTCCCGAAATTTTGAGTGTAACCGAAGCATTTTGATAAGCATTATATAATTCAACTTGGTCAGTTATATCTAGTTTGTCAAATTTGGTTATACTATCAAACTCACTACTGTCTGCAGTGTAATAATCGTCATTAAATAAAACTTTGTATTCTTTGTTGCAAATATCTTCAAAGGAAATATTTTCATATTCTCCAAGTTCATTTTTTGTAGGCTTAAGTCCAATATTTTCAAGAACACTATCCGAAATTTTATTTCCCTTGCCAATTACCAAAACCATTTCGTTTGAATAACCTTCAGCATTATTTTTAGGAAGTGTGCCATAGACCAAATCATATTGTTCCATAACAAAATCCATGTTTTGATTAATAGGATAAATCGTGCTACTAATATCTCCCGACATAATACTAGTTGAATTTTGTCTTTGGATAAACTGATACTTTCCATCGTCATTTTTAGCAAGCAATTTAACTGGAATATAATAGTTATAGTCAATCATATTAATACTTGGATTATGACTATTGGCATCATTCTTTTCAAATTCTTTTACCTTTTCAACAAAACCACTAGTTAAATTGTTGTAATGTCCATAAGCCATAAGTCTTAGATTTGGATTGTATGGAACAACCACATCTCCACTTACGTCTTCGCTATCGTCATCCGCCCTTTCAAAACTAGAAAACTTGTTCATATCCACACTTATTGCCGAAATAGTAATAGGATAATTTCCAAGAGCGTCAGATTGAACTTTGTTTATGTAGTTATTCATTCCAGTCGAAACCGCAAGAACTAGCGCTATGCCAATTATTCCAATTGAACCCGCCAAACTTTCAATAAATGTTTTCCCACGTTTTGACCAAAGATTTTTTAGAGATAATCCAAAAGCAGTTCCATAACTCATCGAAGTTTTAATTTTATTCTTCTTTTTTCGTGCAGATTCTCTATCTAAACTTTTGTTTACACTAATCGCATCTGACGAAATCTCTTGGTCGTCAGGATTGTACGGGTCAGTATCCCCAGTTAGTTCCCCATCCAAAATATTAATAATTCTTGTAGAATATGTTTTTGCAAGTTCTTCGTTATGTGTAACCATAATAATCAAATACTTGCTAGAAATTTTTTTGAGTAAATCCATAACTTGAACACTTGTTTCGCTATCCAAAGCGCCAGTAGGCTCATCTGCAAGAATTATTTTTGGCTCATTTACAATAGCCCTAGCAATAGCAACTCTTTGCATTTGACCACCAGAAAGTTGATTTGGTCGTTTTTTCATTTGGTTTTCAAGCCCAACTTCTTTAAGTGCCTTTATTGCTCTTTTTCGCTTTTCAGTTTTGCTAATACCAGCAATACTAAGTGCCAATTCTACATTTTCAAGAATACTTAAATGCCCTATCAAATTATATGACTGAAATATAAACCCAATATAGTGATTTCTATAAGCATCCCAATCTCTATCCTTGTATTCCTTGGTCGAAACACCATTAATAACAATATCTCCCGAAGTATATTTATCTAGCCCGCCAATAATATTAAGCATTGTAGTTTTTCCACATCCTGATGGACCTAAAATAGAAACAAATTCGTTATTTCTAAAGTTTATACTTACATTTTTGAGTGCATGAACTTCGTTTTCACCCGATAAATAATTTTTTGTAATATTTTTAATTTGAATCATATTATCCCCCATAAGATAATTGTATTATATCACAAAACATTTTAAATTTAAATAAAAAACCACCTTATATTTATAATTTATTCTTCACATTATTAAATGTGTTGATTAAATAAACATAATCATCACACACAAGTCCAGTTGCACAAAAAAAGATACCTATAAGGCATCATTTTGGTGCGGATAAATGGATGTGTATTAAGGAGACACATTGTCGACGTCAATTCTCGGGTGGCAGACATGTTCCATGGCTGACGAGTTCCCGAGTACAATGCACGGAAGTGCTGGTAAGTCTCTCTTGAGACTTGTGTGCATTGCACACTCAAATCCAGTTGCACAAAAAAAGATACCTATAAGGTATCATTTTGGTGCGGATAACTGGATTTGAACCAGCACGGGTCTCCCCACAAACACCTCAAGCTTGCGCGTCTGCCATTCCGCCATATCCGCATATTAACTTTGTTAACTTGGTTATTGTATCACAAAAGTATTGGTAATGCAATAATTTTGAAATACTATATTAATTTTTTTAAATAAAACATCCATATTGAATACGCAAATTTTATTAAATTAGGTCTTGAAATTAAAAATTTAATATGATATAATCTTAATCGTATAAATCAATATAGGTGGTATATTATGAAATTTTTAGATTTTTTAAAAAAGAAAAACGAAATGCAGAAAGCTGACGATGTAGCCAGCACAACAAATAATCAGGAACCAAAATCTGTGAATACACAAGCTGTTGTTGATGATTTCCAAGACATACTTGAACAAGAATCTTTAAGATTTTTCCCAGAAACCGGAATTTGGTTTAGTGGTTGTTTTTCGAGACCTAATGATGTAGCATACGCATATCTTCCTTGCCATTTGAGAGATAATCTTTGGTTAAGCAAATTAATGCAGCAAAATCTTAGCGAAATTGGTGTTAATATTCCTTTAAATAAAATTAGGAAATTTGTTTCTACATCAGAAAATTTCCAAGAATTAAGACATGCTTATGAACTCAAGATTGTCAAGTGGCAAATTGACTTTATAAAAAATGGTGGAGAAAATTGGGTTGCTCCAAAAGGATATGACGAAGCATCTTTGTTATTTGGTGAAAATATTGACAAAATTATTCGTGGTGGAGTATCAAGAACTTTGCAATCAATTGGAATGAATTATGATGTAATCGAAGAAGGACTTGAAAAGTATTCAGATGAGTGGAGACCAAGTAGTATGATGCTTGGATTTAAAAACAAGTTTGAAAAACCTATGTTTTTGGATATTTCTCCAGAACCAGCTAGTTGGGAACATAGACAGAACTGGTTAGCAAACAGAGAATATAAATATTATCTTGAACATAAAGATTCCGTAGACAAGTATGGTACACCAACTTCAGCCATGAAAATGACACCAGAAGAACATAGAGAATTAATTTCAATACTTAACAAACAAAATAATGACAGATTGGAATATATTAATGAACTAAAGAAGAATAGTGGTAGAGATTCTAAAGAATTTCATCAACCATGGAAATAATTATCAAATAATAGGTTACTAGTGTGGCCTATTTTTTTGTATACCAAAAATAAAAATAAAAAATTTAAAAAAAATTGTTGACAACGATACCAATAGATGATATTATTATAATGCGTTTTGCAAAAATTAGATATAAATGTGCGGGTGTAGCTCAATGGTAGAGCCCCAGCCTTCCAAGCTGGTTGCGTGGGTCCGATTCCCATCACCCGCTCCATTCACTAAAATAGTGAGTTGTGCGCCAGTAGCTCAGCTGGATAGAGCACCGCCCTTCTAAGGCGGGTGTCAGGGGTTCGAATCCCTTCTGGCGTACCATATTTATTTTTTATAAATATATGGTGGATATAGTTCAGTTGGTAGAGCGCCAGATTGTGGCTCTGGAAGTCGTGGGTTCGAGTCCCACTATTCACCCCATTTAATTTTATATTGGGGTATAGCCAAGTGGTAAGGCACGAGACTTTGACTCTCGCATCCGTAGGTTCAAATCCTGCTACCCCAGCCAATATTTAATTTCTCTTAACTCGTACAACTAAATATGGCCTATTAGCTCAGTAGGCGCGACGCGTTAATAAATTTTGCCAGTGGCAAGATTTTAGCCAAAGCGGGAGACACTTTAGGTGTCGACGGAAGAGTTTACTCTACCTACGCTCACTAGCAACTCTGACTGATAGTTTATATAATTCCCTTAACTCGTACAACTTAATATGGCCTATTAGCTCAGTAGGTAGAGCACATGACTTTTAATCATGGTGTCCCGCGTTCGAATCGCGGATAGGTCACCACTTGCGGATGTGGCGAAATTGGCAGACGCACCAGACTTAGGATCTGGCGGGAAACCATGGGGGTTCAAGTCCTCTCATCCGCACCAAAAAATGCACCATTTACGGTGCTTTTTTGTTTCTTTATTCGCGTCCTTTAGTGCTTGACAGCACTTTGATTATTGCATAATCAGAACCCCCACTTTCCATGGGGAAGGTACTCGGGAACTCGTCAGCCATGGAACATGTCTGCCACCCGAGATATATTCCTTTCAGGCATATAGACAAGTCCTCTCATCCGCACCAAAAAATGCACCTTTTACGGTGCTTTTTTGTTTCTTCATTCGCGTCCTTTAGTGCTTGTCAGCACTTTGATTATTGCATAATCAGAACCCCCACTTCCATGGGGAAGGTACTCGGGAACTCGTCAGGCATGATACATGCCTGCCACCCGAGATATATTCTTTTCAGTCATATAAACAAGACTCTTCTCCCTACATTACAAAATGAAACAAATAATTTTCAAAACCTATTGAAATTAGATAATTTGTATGATAAAATACTCAAAGAAAAAACTTGGGGGAAAATTATGACAAAAGACTTAAAAGATTATTTGATAGAAAATTACAGAAAGAAAGGAAACACTGCACAAAGAAGTCTACAAAGTTTACGTGACGAGTTAAAGCAACTAAAAAATTTAGACAAAACACTTAAGTTTAATGATACTGAACTTGCAATCATTAATAATTCTGACGATTACCTTAAAAATGCTTTAGACCAATTAGCTTTGGCTATGCTTTGTATTTCTAATATTCAAAATATATCTGATTACTCTGACGAACAAGATAACGAACTAATCAAATAATTAATTTAAATTAATATAAATCGGCTTTATGTCGATTTTTTTGTTGTCATCTATATTTATTTCAAGCATTTGGCACATCCCATTGGGTCTTTTTTGGAATGTTCCCGGATTAGCAATTATTATATCTTCAAATTTTTCAATCAAAGGCATATGAGTATGTCCAAAAAGTACAATGTCCGCTCTTTCTTCCCTACCCTTTGCCTTAAGTAGGTTTATTCCGGACTTAGCCGAGTATTTGTGTCCATGAGTCATAAATATTAGCACACCATTTGCATTAAATAGCCTTTCAATCGGTTCATCCGAAAAATAATCACAATTGCCAGATACAGCCATAACATTATCTAAATAAACATAATTTCCCAAATCTCTAAGTCCGTCGCCAAGAAAGATTAAATAATCAAACTTAAGGGTTTCAAATACTTTTTTTATGCCATCAACATTTCCATGACTATCCGAAAGAACTAATATTTTCAATCTTTTTCTCCTAAATATATTGATTTTTTGCAATTTGTATATTAAAATATATATAATAAATACATGTTTTGTAAATATGTTAATACAAATTTAGATTTTTAACAAATAAATACAAAAGAATTTAAAAAGGAGTTTATATGGCTACAAATATTTCAAGAGTAATTTCCAGTTGTCGAAAAAAACCCGAACTTAGCCATTTACTTACGTCATGCGACAAAAAATTTAGTTCATATGGTTTTGGAACTAATATGCCTGTACCAAACCAATGTCTCAAAACTGCAACAAAAAAGAATGGACAACCCGTTAAACTTTGCATTAATAAAAATGCAGGGCTTGTACTAGATATGATTAGAAATTTAGCTCAAGAAAAATCCACATATAGACTAGAGAATAACAAAAAAGACACGCCTATTGAGTTTGTTTGCATGGGATATTTAAATAAATCCGGAAATATAGTTATTGATAACATCGTTATTCCGTCTCTTCAAGAACTTTGTGATAACTCCCAAGATATTGAAGATGCCAAAGAAAAGTTATTTAAATATGTAGCAAAAAAAGAAGCAAATATAGACCTTCTTTGTACATATTTTGATTATATGCGAGACAATGTTTATCCTGCTAAGGAAAAATTTGGTCTAATGCCAATTGCATTACTTGGCACTACCAAGCCACTAGTTTCTTATAATGACAAAACCGAAAATTGTCCTAGACTTGGCGAGATTGCAAAATCTGTTGTTCCCGGAGATGCTGAATTTAGAACACCTTTCATATCCGGACTACTCTGCGTTACTCCTAAGACAATTAAACAAACACCAAATGGTCAAGAACTTCAAGACGGAAGTTTGGAATGTATAGTTACAACCTATGAAAAACTTAAAAATAATTATGTAAAGCCTAACAACATGCTAAATATTGTTTCTTGTGAAAGAATTACTCCACAAGATACCATTGCAACAGTTCCAATTTCTTGTTCGCATCAACCTTTGGAAAATCTCCCAAGAATCACTGGAAATCACCAAAAATATTAATTTATTTTTAATATACAACAAAAACAACCCAAACATATTCTATTCCACTATTGGACTTAGATAGTTGTTTGGGTTATTTTTTTAGTTATAATATATAAATTATTTGTAGTTTAAAACAAATATTTAAATAAAATTTTTTAACCACTAACGATTACTAAAGCCTATAATACTTTTTGCAACTACTTGGCAAAACAAAATTATTTTAGAAATACTATAAGAATCATTACATTATTTACATTTTGCCATTTCGAAAAATATTTCGTTTACAACAAAATACAAATAACTCCGCCTTTGCCTTCATTGACAATACGACCCAAAGTTCTACGCATTTTTCGTTGAACTTCTTGTGGCATTACATGTAATTTGTTTTGTAAGTCGTCATTAACAAGCGAGTATAGACTTCTGCCAAAGACCTTGGTTTCCCACATTTCTTTTGGGTCACTCTCGAATTGTTCCATAAGTGATTTAACAAGTTCTTCTGATTGTTGCTCATTTCCGACCATAGAATTAACTTCTGTTTGAATATCTACTTGCATAATATGTAAACTTGGTGCGCTTGCTCTTAATTTTACGCCATATTTACCGCCAGATTTATACATTTTTGGTTCTTCCAATGTCAAGTCATTTGGGTCTGGATGCACAACACCATAGCCATTTTCTTTGACTTGTTCAATTGCATCTTTGAATTTGTCATATTGAACTTTGGCAACACTAAGTTGTTTGATGTATGAAATCAAATGAAATTCGTCTTTGATTTCTTGATTACATTCACCACTAAGAACTCTATAATAAAGGTCTGATTTAGGAGTAAATGTAAGTGTAAGTTTTCCTTGACCCAAGTCAAGTGACTTAGCAATTTCAGGTTCAAAATCTCCCGAATTTTCCCCAAGAGAAACTGTTTCTGGAAGTTCATCAACTTTATCAAATGAATCAATAATTGATTTTACATTTTCAATAATGTTTTTGATAATATCGCTTGTGTAATCCAAGATTTGAAGCCATTCTGGGAACTTAATTGCAACTTTTTTAACTGGGAACTCGTGCAAAATTCCTTCAAATACTTCGTTTAAGTCATTATCTTCCATATTATCTACATTCAAAGGAAGAACTTTGGTTTTGTACTTATTATAAAGTGACTTAGCTAGATTAATAGTTTCAATATTCTTAGGATGTGTGGAATTAAGTACAATTACAAAAGGCTTTTTGCAATTTTTAAGTTCGTTTACAACCTTTTCTTCGGCTTTGATATAACTATCTCTATCCAAATCAGTAATACTTCCATCAGTTGTCACCATAATTGCAACAGTTGAATGGTCGGTAATTACTTTGTTTGTGCCAATTTCAGCCGCTTTTTCAAATGGAATATCGTTCTCATCCCAAGGTGTCGAAACCATTCTTGGGTGTGCATTTTCTTCGTGACCTAATGCACCATCAACCAAATATCCAACACAGTCAATCAGTCTAACTTTGAAATTAACATCTTTGTCAAGACTTACACCAACTGCTTCACTTGGAATAAATTTTGGTTGAGTAGTCATAATAGACTTTCCATCTCCACTTTGTGGCATTTCATCTTTGGTTCTTTCCTTGCTATATCCTTCTGCAATATTTGGAAGCACAAGTTTTTCCATAACTTTGGTTATAAATGTTGATTTACCAGTTCTAACTGGACCTACAACACCTATATAAATATCGCCATTTGTTCTTTCGGCAATATCTTTGTATATATTATATTCGCTCATAAAATCCTCCGAAAAACTTTTAAACTCAAAGCAAAAATTGTTTTGATTAACATGAGTTTATAAATTATATGAAGCCAAATATCCAGATATGCTAGTGTAATTCAATTAATTTCTCTCAAAAATAATCTGTATTTTAATGATTTAATCAACATTTTAGGAATTTTGAGTAAAAAAAGTCAAAAAGTGTTTTTAATTACAATTTTTTTTGATATAATAAAATAACTTTAGATAAAACCGCCAGTAACTTGGAGAATTTTATGTATTATAATTTTTTTCACATAGGAAATATTGTTTTTTATATTTGTTTAGGAATTAGTGTATTACTTTTAGTCAACAAAATTATTTATCATATAGTTGGTTTGTTTCCGAGCAAAAAATTGCCAGATGCCAAGAAAGAGCATAGGTTTGCAATCTTAATCCCCGCAAGAAACGAAAGCAAAGTAATCGAAGGACTGCTTAAGTCTATTGAAAATCAAACATATAATCAAGATTTGCTTGAAACTTATGTAATAGTTGAAAAATCTGATGACCCGACTTGTCAAATTACCAAGAACTACAAAAATACAAATGTTTTTGTAAGAGAACACTTAGAACTCAAAGGCAAAGGTTATGCCTTGGATGAATGTATCCAAAAGATTTTCAAAGATAACAAAGAATATGATGCAATGTTTATATTCGATGCCGACAATATCTTGTCCCCTACATTTATCGAAGAAATGAACAAAAGTTATGATGCTGGTTACAAAATTGCACTAGGCTATCGTAACTCAAAAAATTGGAACGACGGCTGGGTTGCTTCGTGTTCGGCATTAACATTTTCAATGATAAACACTTTTCACAATAAATGTCGCGCAAAGTTTAATAGGAATGTAATTTTAAGCGGAACTGGATTTTATATCGACTTTGAAGAAATCAAAAAGATTGGCGGTTGGAAATTTTATACTCTAACCGAAGATTATGAATTAACATTATTTTCCGCACTTAACAACATAAATTCAACTTATAACGAATATGCCGAATTTTTTGACGAACAACCAACAAGTCTAAGAACAAGTTGGAATCAACGTTTACGTTGGGTCAAAGGACATTCGCAAAGTGACAAAAAATATATCAAAGAATTAATCAAAAGTGCAATTATCAAAAAAGGCAAAAGATTTAACAAAACCGAATTTGCACTGAGCATACTTCCAATTGCAACAATGTTAATAACAATTATTGGCTACACAATGTATACACTCGTTCTCTCAATTGTTGGATTTTGTCTAAAAGAACCTTTGGCAATTAGAGCGCTGATGGCTTGTGGAATTTCGGCAGTTGCAATATATACTTTCTTAGTTCTCTACACTGCTCTTATGATTTCAGCCGAACGAAAGCGAATTAACTTAACACATAAAAATGCCTTTATTTGTTGCCTTACTAATCCATTCTTTATGTTTATGTACATTCCAATTTTCTTTAGGTCAGTATCCAAAAAACAAGTTGAATGGAAGCCTATAGTTCATTCTGTCACAAAAATAGATAATAAATAAAGATTATTTGAGTATTAATATATTTTAAATTTAATTCAAAAAAAACTTATAACTTAATTAAATAAAAAACAAAAAACTCTACAAACTTGGAAACATATCAATAAGATTGGTTTCACTTAAGTAGAGTTTTTTATTTATTAATTATTATTTTCTTTATCGTCTTGTATAACTAAAGAATTATCGCTTTCAGTAGCCTTATCTTTTTTCCCTGTCACTTTGGAAATTTTATTATTATCCGCAATTTTATTTTGCTTTTGGTTAATTCTTTCTATTTTATTATTAACTCTGGTTTCCTTTTTAACAATTTTTTTGTTAAATCTATTTTCTATTTTATCTATTTTTATAGCATTTTTTTCGAGTTTCTTTTCTCTTTTATTTTGAATTTTTGCTATATCTTTTTTTAAGCCTTCTTGTAAATCTGCTGGATTTTCTCTATTTTCGATTAGTCTTAGTATATTTTGTCTATGACACCAGACATCAATTATTACAATGACCCACATAATAATTTTTGCTATCCAACTACCCGCCATTACAGGTCTAAATAGTTGAACAACCGCTTCGATTGTAATAAATAACAAACTAACTAGACTGCCAATCTTAATAAAGTACAATGTCAAAAACAAAATTCCAAACAAAATCACAGTACAAATTGGGTCTGCAACCATAAATACACCAAAGGTTGTTGCAATTCCCTTTCCGCCTTTGAACTTTGAAAAAATCGGGAATATGTGACCAAGTACAGCACAAAGTCCAAAAGAATACAAGGCAATATATGCCATTTGAAAACTTGCAAAGTGTCCAAAATACAAATAACCAAATAGTGCTGGAATTGAACCTTTGAGAGCATCACAAAACAAAGTAAATAATCCCATTGCAAGCCCACGAGTTCTTAGCATATTCATAGTTCCGGGATTTCCACTGCCAGATGATGAAATATCGCTTTTGCTTTTCTTGGTTATCATTCTAGCGACACTAATTCCACCCAAAATATAACTAACAATACAAGAAGCTATAAATATCAAAATTTCTCTAACTTCCATTAACCATTCTCCTTGTCTGATTTGCTTCTAAGTATAATTCTAATTGGAGTGCCTTTGAAATCAACCGCATTACGAATACAATTTTCCAAATATCTCAAATATGAAAAGTGCATAAGTTCCTTGTCATTAACAAAGACAATAAAAGTTGGTGGAGCGACGTCGGCTTGAGTCATGTAATAAATCTTGCATCTCTTTCCCTTTTGAATTGGTGGTTCGTTGACAGCAACAGCATTAGTAATTATTTCGTTAAGCATGCTTGTGCCAATTCTAAAATTAGATTTAGCATAAACTTGTTCGACATTTTCCATAATTTTATTTAGTCTTTGACCAGTCAAAGCAGATACATAAACTGGAACAAAGTAACTCATAAATTTAAGGTCTTCATTCAAATCATCATTAAATTTATTCATCGAATATGAGTCTTTTTCAATCAAATCCCACTTGTTCATAACAACAATGCTAGGCTTTCCTTCTTCGTGAATAAATCCGGCTATACGTGTATCTTGTTCGGATAGTCCACTACTTGCATCAACAACCAACAAAACCACATCTGCTCTACGAATAGCATCAAAAGCCCTAAGAACACTATAAAGTTCTACACTTTCGTTAGGAACAGACCTTTTTCGTCTAATTCCTGCGGTATCTATTAGCAAATATTCCTTTCCATTATAATTAAATGGTGTATCAATTGCATCTCTAGTAGTTCCGGCAACCGAACTAACCATAACCCTATTTTCACCAAGTAATTTATTAATAATTGAACTTTTGCCAGCATTTGGCTTTCCTACAACAGCAATTTTAATCTTTTTGGCATCTTCTTCGGCAGAAATCTTAGTTTTAAAATATTTAACACATTCGTCCAAAATATCCCCAAGACCCTTGTTATTTTCCGCACTGCAAGCAAAAGGTTCGCCTAGCCCTAAGGAATAAAATTCATAAGTATTTTCAACTTGATTATTGTCTAGTTTGTTAACAACAAGCACAACTGGAACATTGTATTTTCTCAAAAAATTTGCGACATCATAGTCTGCCGACACCAAACCTTCCTTGCCATCAACCATAAAGATAACAACATCGGCTAGTTCAACAGCAATTTCCGCTTGACGAGTTATATTATTTTGAAACTCGTCTTTGTTTTTTATATCCAAACCACCAGTATCTACAATAGAAAAAGCATAGCCACACCATTCGGCATCACCATAAATTCTATCTCGAGTAACCCCCGGCATATCTTTGACAATACTAATTCGTCTACCACAAATAGTGTTAAAAAAAGTACTTTTTCCAACATTTGGTCTACCAATCAAAGCAACTAATGGTTTTCGCATCTTATTTCTCCTTATTCCTTTTTTGATAAGTATAATCTAGGAAGATTAAACAAAGTCGTCCCCACGGACACCTTGTTTTAATCTGACGAAGTTTTCAATCTATATGCCCACGATTTATCGTGGTTGTTGCTTTTTAAAGCAACGTGAGATTTGGTGCAACCTAATTTCACTTTTACACATTCCTTATCACACATTCCTTATGATTATTGATTATATTATCGGAAGTTGTCGGCAAGCAGCCCAAAGGGATATTTGCCAGCAACTGATGTTTATTCAATCTATGTAACCACGATTTATCGTGGTGTTTGCGATAGCAAATTGTTTTGTGAATGTAATGAACAAAGCAATATCACATAGATTATAATCTAGGAAGATTAAACAAAGTCGTCCCCACAGGACACCTTGTTTTAATCTGACGACGTTTTCAATCTATATGTCCACGATTTATCGTGGTTGTTGCTTTTTAAAGCAACGTGAAATTTGGTGCAACCTAATTTCACTAACATATAGATTATAACATATGTGCAAAAAAAACAATACTTTTTTTGAAAACAAATTCAATTAAATTTATAATATCTATATCAAAACAAAAAAATCGGCAAAAAATGCCGACTGATTATTTTTTCTGACTAACATTTTTATTCTTTAGATTTTTGTAAAAAACAAAGAAAGTAGATACACAAACACCCGCTGAGAGAATTATTACAACAGAAATTGCAAACAATTCACTTTTGTTGTTTTCTTTTGATTCCAAAGCCTTGTTTATAACCTTGTTTTCTTTGTCTTCGACACCATTAATTGTTAATTCCCCACTTGTGTTATTTACTGTCGTGTTATAAAGCGATGTTGTAATAACATCAGACAATTCCTTCATGCTATCCAAAAGCAAATCTTTTTCACACAAGTGTGAACCCATTTCAAATAGTATCGCCTTGCTACTGAGTTCTTGGTTATAATGTCCCCTTGCATAATAAATATCTGTAAAGAGCCAAGGATAAAGTTCATTTCCGACAGTCATAAGATATGTAGCAAATTCTTCGTTAAGTTTCATGTTTGGGTTTGCTTTCCCTACAACTATTCGAACTCTTCCACGTTCTTTGCCGTCAATGTTTGTTACATAGTATTTTCTACTTGCACCATCTCTATGTATATCAAAAATCGCATCGGGACTATATTGGGAAATCAAATTTTTGGCGGTTTTGACACTACGTGAATATGCTTGAGTATCATGTGGAATATGCAAAGTGTCATTAAGATAAACATCAATCATATTTTTTTCCAACTCACTTTTGAGTGCCAACGCAACATCCTTTATGCCACCATTTCCATAAACACTATCCACACCATCAGTTGGAACATAACTTTCGTCATTATGAGTCATGTACATGCAGATAGTTCGCTTTTCAACTTTGATAGGTGCTGGAAGATAAGATTTTTCAATTTTGGGCTTTTCTACATCTCTTACAAATTTTGCAATTCCCTTGTGACTATCTTTATCAAGATAAATGATTTCGTAATACTTAAAGTCGTTAGACATATAACTATCACCAATTTCAACTTCATCTCTTTCAAATAACAAGTTGAAATTTTCATCATAGATTGAGTAAATTGGCATATCACTTTCAAAAAAATCCAAAGCATATATGTCGCTTCTCAAACTACTTAAGCACATTACAAACATTATTACTACAAGCGATAATATTACAGAAATTTTTTTCATAACAATTCTCCTTTCTAAAATTAAACAGTCTTACAAACTGATTTTGCATAAAGTTAACAAGCAAACAAATAAACACTAAGTCGAAAAACAAATTTGTATTTACAACACAAAAAGAAAATTCAAATAACTCAAACCTTATATCAATTGCACCCATGGTAAGCAAATTTAGTATTACAAGAAAAACACTTTCATAAGTATTCAATGTAAATATCAAAGGAAGCAAAGCAACCAAAGAAAATACTAACGAATTGTAAGAAAGCAGCAATGATGTATCAATTGAAAGCAAACAAAAATATAAAATTGGACATAGCGATGCAACCAGTATACACTTAAGATTTAATTTAAATTTTGTCAAAGTATAAATCGCTATCAAAATCAAAAGTAACACTTGAAAATAATTAAAGTAAACTTCATGGATATTAACATACTTAACATAAAAACTAATCAATACAAAAAACGAAACAAATTTGTATAACATCAGATTAAATTTATTTTTGATTTGAGTAACATTAAATATTAGCATTATCAAACCAACACCAGACATAATAAATGCAATTGGCATATACATTCCTTATTTAAAAATTTTTAACTTAATTTAGTTTGATAAAAAAATAAAAAATTATGTAAAAACGTTATTTAAAATACATGTCAAAAAATGTAAAATCTTAGAATTTTTTGTAAATCATATTCATATAATCATACTAAGGAAAAATATATGGAAATATCATTTTGCAAATTAAAAAATAAAGATGTAGTTAATATTTGTGACGGCAAGAATTATGGAAATATCACAGACATAATTTTTGATACTTGTTGTGGAAGAATACTCGGAATTATTGTCCCTTGCAACAAAAGTTTTTTTCAAATTTTCAAATCAAGCAACGATATTTTTATTCCATATAATCGCATATGCAAAATTGGAAAAGATGTCATTTTGGTTGACATAATTATGCAAACAAATTGTGAAGTTTGCAATAGTGTTATGGCATGTAATACACCACAAAATGAACAGCCACAAAACAAACCACAACAAAAATTCAATATTCAAAGTGTTCTTGATGATATAAATTTAAATAAGTAATATTGTCAATATGTATTAAGTTATTGTCAACAACTATATATAATTTGCATAATATTAGTATACAAATAACAATTACAACAAAATATTAATTAAATTTATTTATTAATAAAAACACTGATATTTTTATTAATTTATCAAAATTTATAAATTAACATATTTTGATATATCAAACATTATATTAATATTACATAATTACATTATGTATTTTTATAATATTTTTAAAATAATTATACATAGTTTAAAATCACCAAAATTGAAACAAATACTGATACAATAGTTGCAATTTTTTAAACAATTAGTAGTCTACAATTTACACTCTAGCATAGTAAATATTTGATTTTAAATTTCTTCAATTCAAACTTAGAATTTCATCGATGTCAAAAAAAATAAGCCAAATTATTTTGACTTATTTTTTGTAATTACACTCTTCTTATTTTTTTAATTGCCCTTATTATTTTTTGTTATCATACTCTTGGATGAACTCTATAAAATGTGTTAGGTCAGCAAACTTTCTATACACACTTGCAAACCTTATATAAGATACTTCATCAATCTTTTTTAGATTCTCCATAACAAGTTCTCCAATCTTGGAACTGTGAACTTCTTGGTCAAGAGAATTATACAAAGACTTTTCGATATTGCTAACAATCATATCTATCTGCGCCATTGACACTGGTCTTTTTTCACATGCTCTAATTATTCCACGTTTGAGTTTTTCTGCATCAAACTCTTGCCTACTCTCATCCGACTTTATAACAAGCAAAGGTGTTGTTTCAACAGTCTCATAAGTTGTAAATCTTTTTCCACACGACAAACATTCACGTCTTCGTCTAATGCTATTTGAGTCATCTGAACTTCTACTATCCAAAACCTTGCTCTCAGTATTTCCACAATAAATACACTTCATTTGTAAACTCCAATAATTTATTTCAGTAATATTTTAATATATTTAAAAAAAATTTTCAAGCAAAAGATTGTATTAATTTATTTTACAATTCTACTCAATTTTGTTAATATAATAATTAGGTAATTTAATTATTAACTAACTTGACATTAGTTAATTTAAAACTAAACACATAGGAGAAATTATAAAAAATGAAAGCAGTTGTACTTGTAGCTGGATATGCTAGTAGATTATATCCACTAACACTTAATACACCGAAAGCCCTACTTACACTCAATGATGTAAGTTTGCTTGACTACCTAATTGACAAAGTAAAAGATATTGATGCTATTGACGAAGTAATTTTGGTTAGTAACCACAAATTCTATCGTAACTTCCTAGACTGGAAACAATCATACAATGGCGATTTAAAAATTACAGTTATTGATGATGGCACTACCACTAACGAAACTAGACTTGGTGCTATCGGCGACTTTAACTACGCTGTAGAAAAACTCGGAATTGACGACGAAGTTATGCTTCTTGTAAGCGATAACTACTTCACTTTCTCGCTTAAAGACTTTTATAACTTTTATCTTGAAAAACAATCCGATTGCATTTTAGTTACTGAATTTGAAGACCTTGAATATTTGGGCAAAAACTTTGCTTGTGTCAAACTAGATTCAAATAGACAAATCACAAGTATGGTCGAGAAGCCTGGCGGAATCCCTGACACAAATATTGGTGCTTACGCTAGTTATATCTACACAAAAGAAAGTGTTAGAATGATTAAAGAATACCTAGAGCAAGGCAACAACAAAGATGCACCAGGAAACTTCCCTTCTTGGTTATATACCAAAAAACCGGTTTTCGCTTACTCATTTGAAGGCGAATGTTATGATATTGGAACTATTGATGTTTACAACAAACTCAATGCAAAAATGAAAAAAGAAAGAGAAAATAGCGAATTAACTAAATAACGAAAAAATCTGTACTTGATTAAAGTACAGATTTTTTGTTCGTATTAAAGTTACAAAACTTCCAAGTTTTTGCCAAATGCTTTTTTGAATTCACTTCCGCAAAGCATTGCATAACTAATTTCAAATGCCGAGTCTTCCTTGACAATAGTCTTCATAATTACACTATCCCCAAGAATATCACAACTAATATCAGTTACATTGCCAAATCCGGTTATATCCAAAGCTTCGGCAATTTTGAGAATAACAGATAGTTTTTTGACAGCCATCAAATCTTCTTCGGTTACATATTCTTTGAATCTAACCCATTCGCTTAGATTAAAGTTGTCTGAATTTTTGCCAAGTGCGACAAAACTAGCAAGTATTATATCAGTATGATTTACTCCATAAATTTCGCTGTTTTTGATAACGTCATAAGCAATTTTATCAGCATTTTCAACATTAATTCTATAGCCACTATTAGATAGATAACTAGCAATTCTAAGAACTTTTACATAAGGTCTTGGCAATTTGTGCAAAACTTTGAGTTGTTTAAACAAAACCATGCTAATTTCATAAACATGAAGTGAGTTATTAGGTTTTGGGTCAAAATAGTCATTCAAAACTTGCAAACTATATCCAAGTGTATCACTAATTGGTTTTTCAAGAGTTAATGGAAGTACACTGTGGAACAACATTCCATCCGTAGCACCAAGTGAACTAATAGCAAATTCTTCGTTTTCAAAACAATCAACCACTGCCTTAATGATTGCAAGTCCGCTTGGGAAGTACTTGCTATTATTAAGCTTAAGACCTTTAATCTTTGTGGATGATGTCATATCTAGGTTTTTGATAAGTCCATAAACCTTTTCAAGGTCAGCATTTGTTGAAACAAAGTTATGGCTCAAATCAAGCGGATATTTTTTGGCTTTTCTACATACGATTCCATAATCTTTGAAAGCATCTCCAGCACCTATAATATCAAATTCTTCGGGCAAGTCACTCTTAAATTCGCTTTCTTCAATTAATTTTTGAATTTCTGTCTTAATTGTTTCAATTTTTTCATCATAACTCAAATCACCAAGTTTATCATGAACCTTGACAGCACCATAAGGCACAACAATCTTTTTGAGAATGTTTCGTCTATTATACAAAACCAATTCCGAATTGTAATCTGAAATATTAACAATTATTCCCTTTGGTCTATTAAAACTATTGATTACCGCTGTATAAACATCGTCAATTTCGGATTCAGGTGAAAATACCTTGAAGTCAAATCCATTGCTTACAAGCAATTCATTCAAAAATCCGTTTAAATTTTTGGCTTCACTCAAAAAATCTGTCGCTACACATATTGTCTCAGAACATTCCAAACTTTCGATAATTCTTTTGAAAATTCCAAGTATAGAGTTGATTTCCTTTGTGACAGTTGGCTTTATGAACATATCTCCATAAAAATCTTTTGTAAGATTAATTGGCATTTCAATTGCCTTACGATTTTGGAAATACTTATTTCTAATTACATCAACAATTTGCAATTTAACACAAGTTGTTTTAAGTTCTACTACTGCTACTCTTTCCAAGACTAAACTCCTTTATTCTAGTAAAAATTATTTTGGGCATAATTTCCCATCGTCTAAATTATACCATATAATTTTTAAATTGTACACAAAAATTTGCAAAATCAAATAAAAAATCATCCAAATAATGTGGATATTTCCCACAAAACCAGGATGACTTTCAAAATTATTATTCTTCGATTGCATTAACTGGGCAAACACCAGCACAAGTTCCACAATGAACACAAGTTTCTTGATTGATTTCTGCCTTGCCATCAACAAGAGTAATTGCTTCAACTGGACAACTTCCTACACAAGAACCACAACCAATGCAAACATCTTTGTTAACTTTCATTTTTCTCCCCTTTGCCAAAACTTGACATTTAGTAAATTTTATTAAGTTAATCTACTTAATAATGAATGTATTTTAACATAATTAATTTTTCAAATCAAGCAAAAACATATAATTACAAAAATCTAAAAACTAAACATTTTTAAAAATTATATAGATTTTAACATTCACAACATCAATTCATCCTTATTATTTAATATAAATTCGAAATTTAACATTTTCAAATTTTGGCTTTTTCTTGGACTTTTTGAGTGCAATAATTGTTTGAACTGCTTGATTTAAACCTACTAACAACAAAAATACTGCAAAGATTTTTTGAAGCAACTTATTACTAAGAATACTAGCCAAATATGAGCCGAAAACCGAAAATGCAACCCCGCTAATTATTATTGGAATTCCCACTTTGAAATCGACTAATTTATTTTTGATATGGATAATCAAAGCAACCAAAGACATCGGGATAAACACAAGCAAGTTAATTGCTTGAGCACTTTTTTGTTTGAATGACAAAAAAATCGTTAAAATTGGAATAAGCAAAGTTCCACCGCCCATTCCCATTCCACCTACAATTCCACTCACAAGCCCCGCCAGAAATAACCACAAAAATTCCATCATATAAGCAATTTTATTCCCCCAGCAATAATGATTACACTAAATATTATTCCAAGCCATAAGTTGCTAATAAATTTGAGTACTATTGCACCTATTAGACCGCCAGCAACAAAACCTGCACCTATTTTAAGTGCATTTATTATTTCCAAATTCCCACTTATCAGATAAACTATTAGACTTGCTAAACTCAAAGGCAACATAATAAGCAAAGTAGTTGCGTGGGCTTTCTTTTCGGGAAGTTTGATAATCTGCATCAAAAGTGGCACACAAATCATTCCACCACCACCGCCCCAAAATCCGTTAACAAAGCCAATTAATGCACCTGTTAGTAGTTTTACAAAGGTCGAATTGTTTGACTTATTTTCGTTTGGACTATACGAAATCTCATATTCCATTCCGCCAAACATGTCATTATGTTTGCTATTAATAGAAAAATTTTTCATAAATAAATGGTTTACATAATTATTTGATTTAATGCAAATTTTTGTAATAAAAAAATTATTTTTGCTTCATACTACTAAAAATTGGAAAATAATTCCAATAAATTTGGAAAATAATTCCAATAAATGAATCTATGTTACATGCTTTGTTAATTTCATTCACAAATCAACTTGCTATCGCAAATTCCACGATTAAATCGTGGTAACATAGATTGATAAACATCAGTTTTGCTTGAAAATGACTTCGTCGCTTTCAGACAAAACTTTTAATAAATTTGAAAAATGTTTTCAATATAAATGGAAGTTATTTTCAAAAGTGTAAGATAAATTTTTAAGATAAAATAAAATTTATATTCAAAAAAATTGTCTACTATGTATAACTTATATATTTAATTAATTATAAATAACCTTTAAAATACCCTAAAATTACTTGAATAGAAAATTAAAATAGTATATAATTACTAGGTGTAACAAATTAATAAAAAAGGTGAACAATCTATGTCAAACACTAAAAATTACAAAATAAAAAGTATAATTTGTAGCATGTTATTATGCTTTGCTATGATAATCTCTGCATTTGTCGGAATTAATTTTAAGGCAAATGATGTTGTTATGGCTGATGACGGCTCAAATTATAGAGTAGTAAATGTCTCTAGCGATTTGCTTAGCAGTTATTACAACTTTAATACAACTTCATCCACAAGGTCTGCTCCTGCAACTCCAAATGGTTGGTCAGTAATTACTGGGGTTGGAAATCAAGTTAACAAAGATAATATTCTAAATGGTATTGTTGATTTAACTGATGACACAACTTTTTCAACTTCGACTTTCAAGACTTCAAGACCAAAGAACATTTTGGAAAATATAACTTCGGATACCGCTTATTACAAAAACCTTATGATTAATTCTCATAATGGCGCTGGTAGACTTGGTTACAAGAGCAATTCAATGAACTTGGAAGCAAATAGTTATTACTCTATTTCGGTTAGACTATATACAAATCGTACCGAAAAAACAGATAACTACGACGAAACTGATGCATATGCTTCAATTTATCTAAGTGGACTTGAAACAGAAGACTCTCAAGAAAACCAAGTTAAGTTCGAAAATATCAACACTTTGGAATCTTGGGTTGACTACACTTTCTACATCGACACTTTTGATAGTGCAAGTGTAAATCTTGAACTTTGGTTAGGAAGCAAGACAAGTAATGTTCAAGGTGCAGTATTCTTTAATAACGTAACAATCTATAGATATAGCGAAGATTATTACAAAGAATATATTCTAACAAAATCAGATACCGAAGAAGACAATCACAATATTCTATCTTTTTCTAAATCGTACACCGAACCAGTAACAAATAGTAGTTTTGAAACAACTACTCCACTTGGCTGGACTAACATTGCAAAAAGCACAACCGATGCCGAAACTCAAAAATGTCAAATTGTTGACGTTAACAATTACACTCTAAAAGATGATGATACTACAGTTTCTGCACCACGTTCTAACAACTCTGCAAATAATAACCATGCTTTGTTTATGTACAACAAAGAAGAAGGCTATCAAGCAGTAGAGAGTTCAAAATTTACAATCGAACAATTAACATACTACAAAGTATCATTCTTTGCTAAATCTAATTGTGGAACTGGCACTGGTGCGACTGTATATTTGGTTGACAAATCAGAAAACGATGCAATTGATAGTGCCAAATTAACTTTGGCTACAACTTTTACAAAAAATTCTAACGTTTATCGCAACGACTGGACACAATATAGTTTTTATGTTTATGGCGACGAACTAGCAGATAAGGAAGTTGCTTTACAAATTTGGTTGGGTACAAACTCAAGCAAAACCAAAGGTTATGTATTTGTAGACGACTTTAGAATGGAAAAAGTTTCTTATCAAACTTTCTCAAACAATTCTAGTTCTTCAAATTCAACTTCACTTAATTTCAATAACGAAAGTGCAAGTTTTGTAGTTATTAACTCAAACTTCAACAAAACTCAAAACGAAGACTACAATACCACTTACCCACTAGCACCAAGCAACTGGGCAAAATCTGGAGATACTAATAGTAACACATTTAGTGGCGTAATCAAGGCTAATGCCGAACATTTTGATGCTAACAAATCTAGTTATACAAATACTTCAATTGTTCCATCAAGACCAGCAAATCACCCTATTTATGGCGATAATAACAACGTTTTGATGATTGGAAGCACAAACGAAAACAATACTCAATCTTATGAAAGTGATAGCATGACACTTAGTTCAAATAGTTATTACAAACTAAGTTTCTATGTATTCACCGATTATTTCAAGAGCAACCTTAATAACAATGGTGCAAGAGTTACCCTTAAGAATAGTTCAAGAGTATTATTTGATTATCAAAATATCTGTTTTACTGACAATGGTTGGCACTTATTTGAAACATATATCAAAACTGGAAACAACTCCGAAAATGCTAATTTGTTCCTAGCATTTGAAAAAACAACTGGTTATGTATATTTTGACGATATTAAGTTGGAAACAACTAAGGAAGCAATTTATAATAACTTTACAAAACAACCAAATGTGATTTACTCAAAAGTTGATTTGAGTTTTGAAAACTTTGATAACAAGACATTCAATACAAATACAAAAATTCAAACTCCAAACAACTGGGATGGTGCTGGACAAGATTCAGATACCCCAACCGAAAGCGGAATAATTAGCATGGATAACGATAGTCTTGCACTTATTCCACCTACTCTATCTGGCAACAAAAATGTGCTTATGATTAATAGTTTGCATAATGTAAATTATGCCTATACTAGCAAAGAAAGTTTCAACTTTGCATCAAAAACATATTACAAAATCACTGTTAATGTTCTTACAAACAACCTTGTAGCCGAGAATACCGAAGATAGCGAAGGCTATGGCGCAAGCATCATTTTGAATGGTTCAAAAGATATTATTGTCAAAGGCATTAATACAAATGGTGTATGGAAGACATTTACAATTTATCTAAGTAGCGAAGATGCTATTAATAGCACAATTTCACTAGGACTTGGCGCTACCAACCAAAAGATTAGCGGAATGGTTTTGTTTGATAATCTCAAAATCGAAACCACTGACCAAGATACTTTCCTTGAAGATTTGAAAACAACTGATGACGACTACACCAAGTGTTTCATCAACTACACCGAACAGACCGAAACCAACGAAGAAGAATCAACTTGGTCAAATGAATTTAACTGGCTAATTCTTCCAAGTTTAATTACTGCACTTGCAATTATTATTGCTGTACTTGGATTCTATGTAAGAAAGATTAACTTTAGTAAAAAGCCAAAAATCAAAACAAAATACGATAGAAGAAAGACTCTTGACAAAGACATCGACAAACGTGAAAGAATTGTTCTTAGACAACAGATTATTGATGAATTGAATGCCGAACTCAAATCAATAGATGACGAAATCGAAGAGTACAATAGATTATCCGCTCAAAAACTCGAAGAAATGAAAGCTCAAATCTTGGAAGAAAAACAAGTTATTGAACGTCAAAAACTAGAAATCGAGATTAAGAAGAAAGAAGCAACTGCCGAACGTGAAAAACAACTAAAAGCAAATCCAGAACTTGTAAGCAATGTTAAGGCAGAAAAAGAATTTGAAAAATTACTCTCTCATCTTGACAAACAAGAAATGAGTTTGCAAAAACAAATTAATCAAAAAGATGTCAAACTTGAATCTACAAAAGAAGCAGATAAATCTAAACTTTCAAAATTCTTAGAAAGAAAAGAATTTATCAAGAACGAAATTGCTAAGATTGAAGCCGAAATCGAAGAGATTGCCAAAGAAGAAGCTGAAATGTGGGAAGAATACAAGAAAGCTAAGATGGAAGCAAAACAAAGAAAAGCCGAAATCAAAGCTGAAAAAGCATGTCAGCCCCCTGCAAAATCTACAAAAAAGAAATCAATTACCAAACCAGCGGATTCAAAAACAACTCAAGATGAAGCAAAAGTTAGTCAAGAACAAAATAGTTCTAACGACAAAAACAACTAATGACGAACGAAAAAATGCCTAATCACTTAGGCATTTTTTTTGTTATATTTTTAAAATAAATCAATTTTTAGTCAAATTTAAATTAGACTCTTAAATCAACTCGCTTTTGTTTGTTTTAAAATTAGGAACGCAAAAACTATCTTTGTCTCTTACAACTCCTGATATTTTATTGTTTTTCAAATTAAGTGTGGTAATCATTCTATTTCTTAGTAATTTAAAATCAAAATAATTTTCAAAGGCTTGTTTTTTGGTGTCGGAATTAATCCAAAGATTTGAAAAGACCATATAATAATCATTTGTCTCAAATTTTTCAGCCAAGATAGCTGAGAAAATTTCCATTACTTCCTTATTATAGTTTTTGTTAGAAACCATCCAAGAAATATCATGTTCGTTTTTGTATTCACCACCGACAGTATACATCGTCTTGGAAACAAATACTCTACCCATAGTTGTTTGCAATCCAAGTGAAGTATTTTTGGTTATTAACATACTGCCCACTACTTCGTCATTATCATTAATTAGGATTGTCAAGTCATCTGTCTCAAACAAATTTTTGATTGATTTGAGATAGTTTAAGTATACCTTGTCAGTAATTACCAATGGATAACCAGATATAGAATTTTCGTACATTAAGTCAAAAATTTTTCTTGCGTACATGGCTACTTTGAATTTAACTGAACCATCAACCAAGCGAAGTTTTGCTTTTGATAAATTTTTGTAAATACTATCTTTAACATCAGTTAAATCAAAATTATCTTTCAAAGTTAATGAGTATTCACTAAATTTTTTGGCAAAAGTAAAACCAAACTCTTTGAAATGTTCCAAATAATATGAATAATTAAATCCTTGTTGATAGGTTGAAATTGCTTGAGATGAATTTTTGGAAACCAATCCAATTTGACCCAAATCATTAAAGTTAAGAGAACCTACTTCGCAAGTTGCCCCTTGAGTCTTTGCCCAATCAGACAAAGCATTAAGCAAAGCAAAAGATACTTCGGTGTCATTAATAAAGTCAAAATGTGAAAATCTCACAATACCACTTTGTTCTTTTTCAACTCTATTAATAATTCCAAGAATTCGCCCTACAACCTTCCCTTCTTGATAAGCCAAAAATCCAATTATCTCGTTTGAAACAAGGCTAGGATTTTTTTTGTGCGAAAACAATTTTTGTTCACTCTTTTGATAACGTGGACAATATTGTTTGCAATCACTATACAAATAATCTACAAATTTAAAGAAATCTTTAATTTGTTTTTTTGTTTTTACAATCTTTATTTCAACCATACAAAACACTCAACCTTTTGGTTATTTTACAACAAATATGCGGTTTTTGTCAATTACTAGCACGTTATATCCACAAAATTTGTCCAACGAATAGTTTTTCGGTCTTTAAGTCATTATTTTGTATCAAATCAGATGTAGTTACACCAAATTTAAATGCTATGTCTTGTAGTGTTTCAAGTGGTGAGACTACATATCTAATACTCTTAGGTTTGGTCAATATTATTTCATCGCCACTACTTACACTCAAAGCTTCTGTTTTGAAACCCCTAGCCAAAATGTCTAGTAGACTTTCATTATTTTTAACTTTGTAGTCATATGCTGGCAAATAATTATTTACAATTATTACATCATCCAAACCTTTGTCAATTGTTGCATATTTATATCCAAATATTCTATCTTCAGCCAATTCAATATCTCTTGCTTCCTTAAATTCGTATTTGATTTTGTCAAGGCTATCTCCACGATTTAGCAAATAAATTTCTTTCATATTATCTCCTTTAAGGTTATTTAAATATATGAAAAGAATTTTTATTATATGAAAAAAATAAATTACAAATTTAATTTTAAAAAAATCTTATTTAAAATTATTTAATTATTACTCAATTTTTAATTACAAAAGCACTTGCTTAATTTTTTTTGAGAATATTAACAAATTTCAAATAGTATAGTAATATATATTTCAAAAAAATTTAAGGGGTGGGTTATCAAAAAAGTTATCAAAGCAATGCTAATGCTTACAATTTTTAGCGTTCTAACTAGATGTCTAGGTTTTATCTTTAAGATTTATTTAACCAAGATTATGACCACAACTGAACTTGGTGTTTATAATTTGAGTGTATCTGTATATATGGTTATGATAACACTAGTTGGAGCAAGTATTCCACTGACAATTTCCAAAATAACCGCAAGCAACAATACTCTCCACCACGAAAACGAAACAAAGTATAGTGTAACATCTTCACTAATTATGACCAGCGGATTTTCACTACTAATATCCGCACTACTTCTAATAAGCAAACCACTTCTTACAATAATAATTGGTGACCCTATTGGATACTACATAATAATTTCTTTGATTCCGTCAATTGTGTTTACAGCGATATACTCCCAAATTCGTGGTTATTTATGGGGAATAGAAAACTACTTTGCAGTTAGCATAGTTGAATTTGTTGAACAGATTTTGAGAATTGCATTTTGTATAACGTTTGTACTAACTGGTTGGTTTTCGTCACCAGTAATTGCGGTCGGAATGGCTCTAAGCATTGCATGTGCATTAAGTACAATTTATGGAATTATATTGTATCTAAAGAATGGTGGTAGATTTAAGTACAAAAATGGATATTTCAAATCTATTATCAAATCCACTCTCCCTTTGACGGGTGTAAGATTATTTGGAAGTCTACTTCAACCACTAGTTGCAATAATTATTCCTTATAGACTAACAAGACTTGGAATGTCCAAAGACTTGGCACTAAGCGAACTTGGAATAGTTATGGGAATGACGATGCCTTTGCTTTCAATTCCTTCTACAATAATTGGAGCATTGTGCATGATACTAATTCCACGAATAAACACTGTTAATTCTAAAGAAGAACTCAAACGACAGATTAACAACTATCTAAAGTTTACACTCACTTGTATTTTTGTATTCCTTCCAATATTTTTGACTCTCAGCACTCACTTGTGCGTATATGTCTACAACAATATTGATGCCGGAATTTATATGGCGAGATGTTCGTGGATTGTCGTTGCATTAGGACTATCTCAATTAACTACATCAATTTTGAATGCACTTAATCAAGAGAACAAAACATTTATCTATTATGTAATAAGTTGTGTAATAATGATAATTCTTTCGCTTATACTCCCAAATTTCTTTGGAATTAAGTCAATGCTTATTGCATCAGGAGTTAGTTCAATTGTATTAGTTATACTTAATCTTTACAAACTAAATCGTCAA
Source organism: uncultured Clostridia bacterium (assembly GCA_934754475.1). Classification (GTDB taxonomy): domain Bacteria; phylum Bacillota; class Clostridia; order Christensenellales; family UBA1242; genus UBA11490. Next base: position 35,646 of record CAKVHV010000002.1, read on the forward strand.
ATTGGAATAAAAACACACTTAATAAAAACCATAATTTATCACTCACTAATTTGTATTCCCGTTATAATACTCAACAAATTTTGTTATAATATTTTTGTAAATTTTGTAAGCACATTCTTTGCAATTGCATTTACTTCAGTTATAAGTGTTCTTAGTTATTTAGGATTACTCTTTGTTTTTGGAATACTCGATGTTAATATTATCAAAGACTACTTTTTAAATAAATTCAAATCTAAGAAAAATAGTAATTGTTAATAATCAGACTTCTAGCAATTATATTAAAAATCAAATTATTTTTTAATTATTAATTTTTTAAGTATAAACATATAAAAACTATCACAAAAAAACATGCAAAAAAACAAACCCTACAGCCAAAATGTAAGGTTTGTTAAATCGCATGTTTTTTTACTTTTCTATTTTTGGAAGTAGAGTCATCGAAGAACAAACTAGTCCTATCGACAAAAGTATAACCAATGCCTTAACATCAATGTTTTCATTAATACAAAGTATCAATGTAACAAGTGCCATAACCATCGCAACAAATCTAAAAATTAAATCCATAAACTTAATTATTCTCTTGTTTTTGGACTCTTTTTTTTGGTCAATAGCGAGATTTATTCTATCTACTTCTTCAGAAGTCAACTCCAAATCTTGAGAATTATTCAAAATCTTTTCAAGTGTAGCACTTGAAATTCCTAAATTCTTTGCACATTTTGACGAAGAAAAGTTATTCTTTTCCATGTAAGATTTTACTTTTTCACTTAACTTATTCATAATTACCTTCGGTCTTTTAACATTACAAATATTCTAACACAATTTGGTGTTATTACAAAATAAATTTAGATTGTAAACCTTTATTTTTTTCTAGTTTTTATTAAATATATTATTGTCCAAATTATCATAAATACATCCATCGCAATACTAAAATATGCTTTTGTAATACATGCATAAATTCCCCACAAGAACTTTGTAATTATTAGCACAATTTTAATAAGAACCACACTGTTTTGCCAAACAGAAAAGCATACTAAAGTTGAAGCAATAATTGGAAAAATATCATACCAAACATCAAAGTTAAAAAGCGAAACAAATATATTAAGTGCAACAAAGAATACAAGTAATATTACATAAAAAACCTTGTTGTATTTATCTTTGAATTTGTAAACTATTAGTCTAACAATCGTTATTGCACACAAATAGAGTGCAATTATTTTGTTTAAAAAATAATACTGCACACCCGAAAACACATTTTGTGTTAAGTTAAAATATATGTACTTTGACCTATTTTTTGAAAGTACACTCAATATCGAAACCACAAAAGCAAGTAAACCAAATGCTTGGGCTATCCAAAAATAATCTATCATATTTCAGTATATGAATAAATATTTGAATTTGCATCTTTCAGATTTTTGACATTATTTCAAATTTGTCAAATTTAAGGCTATATTACTCGACAAAACTCGACATATTTGATAATATAAAACTAAATATTTGTCAGAGTTTTGACCAAATTAATATAAGGAGAATTTATGAACAAATTTGAAATATCCACCGATTCCACTAGCGATTTTTATGAAAGTGAAATCAAACAATACAATTTATATGTAGGCAAACTTGACTTTATAATGACTGACAAGAGCGGAAAAATCACTGAAAGAAAAGATGACTTCGTTAGTCCCCAAGAATACATAGATTTTTATAACGATTTATCCAACGGAATTGTTGCCAAAACATCAATTCTTAATCTTCAAGCACATATTGATTTATTTAGAAAAATGGCTCAAGATGGAATTAAAAATGCTATACACATTTCTCAAGGCATGGGACTTAGCCCTACTGTTGTCAATGCAAGAAAGGCAATTGAAGAAGTTAAACTTGAATTTCCGGACATCAATTATGTTGCAATAGACAGCAACACCACTACTGTTCAAGAAGGAAATTTAGTTAGAATTGCAATGAAACTAAGAGACAATGGAAAATCCATGAAAGAGACCATTGACTTGTTAGAAAAGTTTAAAATGCAAACTCAACACTTTATTGTTGTTGATGATTTGATGTATTTAAAACGTGGTGGCAGAATTAGTGCCCTTTCTGCAACAGTTGGAACTTTGCTCCAACTCAAACCAATTATTGAATTTACAAAAGAAGGCAAACTCGAAGTTATTCGAAAAGAAAACGGAATTAAAAAAGCATACAAGTCTGTAATTGAAGAAATTAAGAGAGACTATACTTTCCACAAAGAATTTGGAAATGCGATAATCGTTCATACAAACAATCCAAATGGTGCAAAACTTATGTCAGATATGTTCAACGAAGCTTTTGGATATGTTCCAGAAATAAGAATAATGGGTCCAATTATTGGAGCGCACGTTGGGCCAAATGCTGTAGCGGTTACTTTTCTTTCAAACGAACAACGTAAATATTCATCTAATAAATAACGAAAAAAGCATTATAATTGGGATGTATTTCCAAGAATAATGCTTTTTTGTTATCAACTTTTGACTGTTTTTGATAATTTTTTCTTTATTCAAAGTCTATTTTGCATAACATTTTACACAATTTAAAGTTGATTTTTTAATTAATCGTCATAATTATCTAAGAAGTTATAAGTGTTCTTTCCTTTTTTGTATCCAAGAATTTTATCGAGATTAACATTGCTTGCACTTTTGAATACATTTTTTTCAACATTATCATTATATTTTATCAAACTTTTGATAAGCAGTTTTGTCTCATGTCTTTTGGAATTTAAATCATGCTCAAGTTCATTTTCTATGCTTTCAGTCATTCTACATGCACATCTTATAAATTCTAGTTCACATGCTTCCTTCCAAGCAATAATATCTTTTTCCCTAATCAAATACATTGGTCTGATTAATTCCATGTTTTCAAAGTTGTCGCTATGTAGTTTTGGCATCATGGTTTGAAAAGAGCCGGCATTTAAGATATTCAAAAGCGTTGTTTCGATTACATCGTCATAATGATGACCAAGTGCAATTTTGTTGCAACCACGTTCCTTGGCTAGTCGATACAAAGCCCCCCTACGCATCCTTGCACACAAATAGCATGGACTTCCGCCTACACTATCTGTAACTGAGAATATATCTGTATTTACAATTTCGGCATTTATGTTCAAATATTTTAGATTATGTTTAATCAAGTCCAAATTCTCTTGATTGTATCCCGGGTTCATAACCAAATAAATAACTTCAAAGTTTATGTTTGAATGTTTGTGGAGTTCTTCGAATAATTTGGCAAGTAGCATACTATCTTTTCCGCCAGAGATACACACACAAATTTTGTCATTTTCGTTTACAAGTTTGTAGTCTTTGATTGCTTTTGTAAATTTTGACCAAAGTCTTGACCTATATGTTGTTATTATTGACCTTTCAATTTCTTGATATTTTTCCAATTCTTTTTCCTTAAAATAAAGTTTCAGTAACTAAAATACTAGTAGTAGTCTACAATAATTTAAAAATATTTTCAACTAGTATCCATAAATTTATTTAATTCTATCAAAATTATTTATTTTGCTAAAAAATATATAACTTTGAAATTAATACTTTTCCATAATTTACATTTTGAAAGAAAACCCGAAAATACATATTTCGACAAATTTTTACACAAATTATTTGTAGATAGAATTATTATTCTAAATAAAATGGGAGGTAGATTATGAAAAAAGTTTTAAAGGTTTTTGCTATAATGTTACTAATTGTTGCGTGTTTTGTGGCAATTCCAGCCTGTGGAGAAACTCCACCACAAAATGATTACATAACAGCAAACACAAGCGGTTCTTCATTTAGTGGAAGCGATGTAGTTTTCAAAAATGCAGACGATTTCAAACTTGAATACTTAGATAACAACAACTACAAAGCAGTAGGTTCGGCTAGTCGTATGACCGAAGAACAAGCAACAACTTGGGGAACAGTAGCAAACTCAAAATTCATCGTAATTAGCGTTAAGATGGGTGTTGGTGGCAAAGCAATTATTGGTTGGAGAAATAGCGAAACTATGAATAATCCTTACAGCCAAGAAGAAATTGACGGAACATTTATCAAAAACTCAACTACAGCAAAAAGCGAAACTAAAAACTTTATTTTGGCATTAACTGATGGCGATACTCCTAGACATCCAGATTATAAGATTTGGAGAATAGAAGTAACCGAACAAGATGCTACTGAATCAAAAGCATTTACTGTAGATTTCTCAGACTTATATTAACTTGTAAATAGAGAATTTTAATAATTCTCTATTTTTTTGTTTATTCAAAATGTTTTAGTCAAAACTTATTTTTATTTTGCTAAAATACTTTTTTTTGCTAAAATATCTCAAAAGGAATAAAATCATATGAAAATATCATCAAAAGGCAGATATGCTGTTAGAATAATGACTGAAATTGCCAAATCAAAAGAAAAATGTGTTTCTGTAAGTGAGATTGCAAATAATCAAAATATTTCTATCAAGTATACCGAACAAATCATAAGCAAACTAGTCAAATCCAAATTAGTTGAAAGTTTTAGGGGTACTACGGGCGGATACAAATTGATAAAGTCCCCAAAAGATATTAACATCGCCCAAATACTCTCCACAACTGGCGATGCCCCTAACCTTGCGCCTTGTATTAATTCAAACTGCAATCGAAAGTCTGAGTGCGAGACTATTGGATGCTGGGAAACTCTAAATAATCTAATATATAATTACCTTAGTAGTATCACCCTTCAAGATATTTTGGACAAAAATTTTAAATAATTCAATTTGATGCTTGACAAACGCATCATTTTGTTTTATTATATATCATACTATTTTGGTAGGATATAAAACAAAGGAGAAATAAATGATATATTTAGACAATGCTGGAACAACCAAAATGACACAAAATGTAATATCAGCAATGCTTCCAATGTTTGATACAAACTATGGAAATGCAAGTAGCCTATATTATTTTGGTCAAAAATCCAAAGAAATCCTGGAAGAAGCAAGAGAGCAAGTTGCAAAGTGTTTGAATGCCGAATCTAATGAAATATACTTTACATCAGGTGGGAGCGAGAGTGATAATTGGGCAATCAATTCTGCTTGCAAGTTTGCCAAGTTAAAAAATAAAACCCATATTATAACCACTACTTTTGAGCATCATGCAATTTTGAATACTCTCAAAGAAAAGGAAAAAGAAGGTTTTAAGGTAACATATTTGCCTGTATACGAAAACGGAATAATTCACTTGGATGACTTAGAAAAAGCAATCACAAAAGACACTTTTTTGGTTACAATTATGTTTGCAAACAACGAAATTGGCACAATTCAGCCTATCCAAGAAATTGGTGAGATTTGCAAAAAGCATGGAGTAATCTTTCATACAGACGCAGTTCAAGCGGTTGGTCACGTCAAAGTAGATGTCAAGGCTATGAATATAGATATGCTATCTATTTCAGGACATAAATTTCATGGTCCAAAGGGAACGGGAGTGTTATTTTGCAAAAAAGGTTGCCCATTATTCCCATTTATTCTTGGCGGAAGTCAAGAGAAAAACAAACGTGCCGGAACTGAAAATATTGCGGGAATTGTAGGCTTGTCCACTGCTCTCAAAGATGCAATTGACGAAATGGACGTAGTTTCAGAAAGAGAAACAAAACTTAGAAATAGATTATTTGAAGGTTTGAGCAAAATTGAACATAGCAAAATTAATGGCGACCTAGAAAATAGACTTCCAAACAATTTTAATATGTGTTTCGAAGGAATTGAAGGCGAAAGTTTGTTACTTATGCTTGATGACAAAGGAATTTGCGCTTCAAGCGGTTCGGCTTGCACCAGCGGTTCACTTGACCCTAGCCACGTTTTGCTTGCAATTGGACTTCCCCACGAAATAGCCCACGGAAGTCTAAGACTAACACTTTCTAAGTTTACAACAATCGAAGAAGTAGATTATACAATTGATGCAGTCAAAGAAGTCGTTAAAATTTTGCGAAAAATGAGTCCAGTTTGGGACGAATTACAAAAAGGAGAAAGAAAACATGTTATATAGTGAAAAAGTTATGGACCATTTTAGAAACCCACGTAATGTTGGTGAAATCAAAGATGCAGATGCCATAGGCGAAGTTGGAAATGCTAAGTGCGGAGATATTATGAGAATGTATCTCAAAATCAAAGACGGAATAATTACGGATGTTAAATTTATGACATTTGGATGCGGAAGCGCAATTGCTACAAGTTCAATGGCAACAGAACTTATCAAAGGCAAACCACTCAAAGATGCCTTGAAATTAACAAACCAGGCAGTTGTCGAAGCCTTGGATGGTCTCCCACAACACAAAATCCATTGTTCTGTTCTAGCCGAAGAAGCAATTAAATCAGCAATCAAAAATTATTATGACAAAAATAATATTGAGTATGATGCAAAAGATTTTTGCGCACTCGACTGCCCTTGTTGCCACACACATGATAATGATTAATAATAAAAAACAACCCTATCATATAAGTTTTGCAAAAAGCAGAACTATATTATAGAGTTATTTTTTTTATTTAATATTAATCTTCTAATTCTTGTTCTAAATATTTTTTGTTAATTCTAAATTCATAATCTTTAATTTGTTCCAAGTCAAGATATTCAGGAATATCTTTGAGATTACTTGTTTGAAGATATAGAGAAAAAGGTTTTAAATCATCCAAAACACCATCATAAATGCCACACTTTATCTGTCCACCATAAGAATCCATGTAGGATAAAATAATTCTGTTACTAAGTACCGGCAATATCATTCCATCTTTTGAAGGTGCTTTATAGAATTTAAAATTCTTATAAATCCCATGATTTTTTAAAAATTTATTATTTGTAGAAAGCGATGACTTAATTTCCTTTTCAGTTGCTGGACATACAATCACATGTTCTACATAAGAAAAACGACTATGAGAATAACGAGTATCATCGTATCGAGTAAACAAATTATGCTCAGCAAGAAACAATTGGTTAGTTTTAAACTTACCCATAGCTTCTTTAGTTTCTTTTTTCCACTTTAAATAGTCTTTAAACATTATATACCACCCTATTAACATTTAAACTAAAAGCAGTATATCATAGTCAATTTTTAAATTCAATATCTCAAAGAGAAAAAAATTAAAATTTCTTTGTCAAAATTATTGACAACAAAATAAATATTTGATATTATAGTAGAGTTCTTAATAAATTTGTATGGGGGTATAGCTCAGTTGGCTAGAGCACCTGCCTTGCAAGCAGGGGGTCAAGAGTTCGAGTCTCTTTATCTCCACCATATATAGAGATGTAGCTCAGCAGGTTAGAGCACCACCCTGATAAGGTGGGGGTCGGTGGTTCGAGTCCACTCATCTCTACCAAAACATCTGACGAAAGTCAGATTTTTTTTAATAAATTTTTAGCGAAGAAAATTTATTTTCGTAGCAAAAAGATTATTAAAAAAATTATTGCGTTAGCAATGTTTGGTAGAGATGAGTGACGAGAACTACAATTTAAATAATCCCAAAAACTTATATCGCAAGATATAAGGTGGGGCAATGGAGTCAGATTTTTTTGTTGTGAGTGACGAAAACTACAGTTTATTATATCCCCTAACTCTTACATCGTGCTTTTGCACGATATAAGGTGCTTACAATCTAACATTAACACCTACTTTTAGGGTGCTCCCCTGCATCCCAACAAATTTCTACTACCTATTGAAATTTAATTAATTTTGTGTTAAACTCTATATGCTATTTTAAATAGACAATTTAATTTAACAAGGAAAAATATGTTTACAAAAATAAAAGAATATATACAAAACAAGTTTACTAAAAAAGAAGAAGACAAACTAGATTTAGATAGCCTATATGTATGCAATATATGTGACTTCAAAATTTCAAAGTGGTTTAGCCCAAGACTTAGAAAGGACGTAAATAGAACCACTCCAACTAGTAGAGAAAACAATAGATTGTACATTGCAAGACTACTAAGTGTAGCCGAAAAAGAAAGATATATCAAAGAAAAATACGGAGAAAACAAACCAGAATATTTGTTCTTTGACCCTACAATTAGTTTTTATGAAATTGTGGACACAAAAGCAAAAATACCAGATGTTAGCGACAAACTCCTTCTTTCAAAATTACAAGAAGGTGTCTACACCAGTGTTACAAATCTAAAACTACTCAAAAACTTACAAATTGATGTTAATCTATCTGATGTCAAATCAATAGAAAAGTCTTTGAACGAAAATCAACATACATTGGATTAATCTAATATTAAACAAAAACCATGAGATTTTATTCTCATGGTTTTTTGTATATTTATACATTAAGTTTTGATTTGATTATATCTAATCTACGATATAACTCATCTTTGCCAAGCACACAACAAATTGCAAATAAATCTGGTGTATTTATTTTTCCAGTGAAAGCATATCTAATTATATTACACAAACCCGCCAGATTTCCGTTGTATTTTGTTGGGTCTTGTTTGTATAACTTGTTATCCAAACAGAAATTATTGTTTTCACCTAGTTTTTTAACTCTTTCAAACCAGTCGGTTTTGTCTAAATTACTTTCAAATAACACAACATAAGTTTGCAATATTTTGTATAATAATTCATTGTCTATATTTGTAATATCCGAAAAATTCAAATTGATATTTTCAAAATTTTCAAACATATAATTGTAATAATCCCTAACCATAGACCATTTGAAAATATCTTTACGTGGCTTAGGTGTTTCACGTTCAATGTTAAGTACATCAAGCGAATATCCTTCGTCACTTTTTAGTTTTTGAGCAAAGTCTTCGTCATATTTTTCTGCCCAGTTAACCAATTGTGAATAAACTTGACTAGCGGATAGTCTAGCGATATATTCTTTGGAAACATCATTTAGTTTTTGCATGTCAAACATTGGGTTTCCACTGCCAATTTTTTCAAGTTTAAACGGAAATTCATGATAATCTAAATTAGGATTTTCTTTTCGCCATGTTTCAAAATCACTATTGAGTAGATTTAACAAGTATTCTTTGACCGCCGTTACTGGATAACCATCTTTAATAAAGAACATACAGTTTGCTTCTGGGTCTTTTCTTTTGCTAAGTTTTCTCTTTTTACCATCGTCAAGTTTGCAAATATTTGGAGTATGAACATAAGGAATTTTGTTAAAACCGAATTTATCAAATATCTCCATATGACTAGCAACCGATTGATACCAGTCTTCGCCACGAACTATCATAGTTGTTCCCATAAGTGTATCATCAACAGCATGTGCAAATGAATAAACTGGAATACCATTACTTTTGATTAGCACTACATCCTTGCCATTTTCTCTAATCTCTCGTTTGCCTTTGATTAAGTCAACTATTTCAAATGTATTATCTGGATTGCCAGTAGATAAAAGTCTTAAGGCAAATGGTTTGCCCGCATTCAAGTTCTCTTCAACTTCTTCAAGGCTTAGGTTTCTACAAACATCATGGTCGATTGTATCGTTATTCTCTTCGATTTCTTGTTCTCTTTTGGCAACAATTTCTTCCTTGTCTTCAAGTTTTGTACAGAAACATGGATATGCTCCGCCCCTACTTACCAAATACTTAGCAAAAGCCTTGTAAATATCTAATCTCTTGCTTTGAACATAAGGTCCGTATATTCCCCTTTCTGGGCTATTTCCCCTGTATCCTTCGGTAGGAACTATTCCAAATTCACCTAGTGCCACATAGAGCAATTCTCCAGCATTTTCAATCTCACGTTTTTGGTCGGTGTCTTCAAGTCTTAAAAAGAATACACTTGAAGGCTCTTTGACAAGCATTTCGTGTAGAACACATTGAAAAAGTCCACCAATATGCAAATATCCAGTTGGACTAGGCGCAAATCTAGTAACTACACCACCTTTAAGAAGCGGTCTGCTTGGATATTTAGAAAAGTAATAATTAATGTCTTTGTCCACATCAGGATAAAGTAAATCTGCTAATTTATTAAAGTCCATAATTCTCCTTTAGTCATTTACAATCATACCTAAAGTATCTACAAGTCTGCCATAAACGTTCAAAACAAAGTCGTCCATAAACTTAAGTGATGCTTGTTTTGATTTGGTTAGCGAAGTCAAATATGACTCATAATCTACTCCAGTAACCAAGCCAAACTTGTATTGAGTAATTTTGTAAATATCTTCTTCAAAATAAGTATTTTTGTAAGTAGAAAGTCTTTGATTAAATACATCCATTGCATATAGATAATTATTAACCAAATTCATTGTATTTGTATAATCTGAATTTTCCGAATTTAAACCCGCTCTAATTCTTACCGAAAGCGACTTGTAATCTTCCAAATCTTTTGTAAGCAAAAACTCACTTGTGTTTCCAATTATTGAATCAAGGTCATCACTAATTCCCTTTGAACCTACTGAGTAATCAAAGGCTTTGAAATTGTTTAGATAAATAATATATGCAATATCTACATATGTTTTTTGAATCTTTGATTCAAGCGAATCAATACTAACTATATCCAAATTTTCCAAACAATATTTTTCATTCATAGTGATAAATCTATTAATGAAATCAAAAGATTTTTGGATTACTTGATTTAAATCAAATGCATAATTAGTCAAATTAAATTCCATTACATCATTTACTCCGCCCTTGGTAGCATCAGTAAATGTATTGTATGAATTTTTGAAAGTATCAAGTTGAGATTTTAGACTTTCCAAACTATTATATAAGTCATTCATTTCGTTTTTATCAAAACTTGCACTCGACATTTTCAAATAAAAATTTTCTTTGTTCTTTTCGTAATAGTTAAAGATATTATTCAAAATCTTTTGTTGATAACCAATTACTGCATATTTTTTTGAAAGTTTTGAACTTGGCGATACATTATAAATAAGCGCGCTCACGTCGTCTGCATATTTTATAACAATCGAATCGGGTCTTGTTTCGTCCGAAAAGAATTTGTTGTCGTTATCTATTATACAAACTTGTTTTGTGTTTTCATAAAGAGTTTTTACATCTTCGGATTTTCTTTCTTCGCCACAACCACAAAGACAAAGCAAAGCAACAATCGGAAGAATAAGTACAGCAAATATTTTTTTCATAAATTCCCCCTTTAATATCCCAAAACCTTCAAAACACATTTGAGTCTTGAATTTTTGTAGACATTCATATTAATATCGCTTGGCTCTTTGCCATTTGCAATTTCTTTCTTTTCTATATTCTGTTTTTGCAAAACCTTGTTAAACTCAGATGAGTAGTTATTACAAATATAATTGTAATTAGTCAAGAAATCATATTCGGAATACTCTGTGCTGAATATACTTATATTTTTGCGGTATTTGTCAATTTTGTCAACAACCAAATGCAAGTCATGTGCACGATATGATTCTAATTCGTCTTTGATAACACTCGTTGAAATATACATGCTTCTCGAAAAACTATCCATAAGTGCAAATTCTGTATCATAATTAATCTGCCCAAACTTGCATTTAATGATTTCAAACATTGTGTTTATAAGTTCAGCACTATCTTTTAGACAGTTTCTATAAACTACTCTTACATAAGCATAATTATTTTGCAAAACTTCCATTTCGGTATTTGTGCCTTCAATTGCACTCTGGCAATCAATCAAAATATCCAAGTTTTCTTTGAGCAACTTGTAATCATTTGAATAAGTGCTTGCAATCTTTTTGAGAGTCTTGGTTTGTGCATCGGCATTATTTACATTTTTGATAAAAGGAAGAAGTTTAAGCATAATATCTTGAGTCAAATTCTCAATTACCATATAACTATCAAAGGTACAAGTAATATTTCCGCCATCGTCATAAGTATTGATTACATCATCCGAAAAGAGTATATTCCTAACTCTAAGAATATCTTTTTGAATATCAGTGCTATCCGTAATTACATTAGTCTTGTCTGAACCTATATAGTTAATGCCTTTAAGTTCAACAAGTTTTTCGGTTACACCAAGTGATTCTTTGTACTCAATAATCTCACATGTCCTATTGTATGCTTGCACTTCGTCTTTTTCTTTGAACACAAAAGCCCAAATTCCAAATGCAATAACAACTACTACACTAAGAGCAACTACAATTTTTACCCAAAATTTCATAAAGTCTCCTACTAGTATTTCAACAATACTTTTGCATTTTATTTATAAATATAGTATCAAATATTTAAAAAATCGTCAATTAATATATTTTAGTATTCGACATTTTTAAGAATTAGCCCCTTAGATGGCATGGTTTTGCCAGCCTTTTGTCTATTTTTTGAATTAATAATGTCTACTATATCATCCGACTTAATTTTATCGAGGCCTACATTTACTAGAGTCCCCATAATAATTCTAACCATGTTGTACAAAAATCCATTGCCACAGATACTTAGTTTAAACAATCCGCCATCTAATTCGATTATCTTACAATCATAAATAGTTCGTACTTTTGTCTTAACATCTGTATTGCTAGCACAAAAACTAGAAAAGTCATGCTCGCCTACAAAATACGTACTTGCCTTCTTCATTTCAGCAATATTTAAGTCTAGTGCTATATGCGAAGCAAAAGTCTCATATATAGCATTTTCCATTCCAACATAAAAATAGTATTCATATGTCTTTCTCTTAGAAGAATATCTTGCATGAAAGTCGTTACTTGCCTTGGCTATCTCCAAAACTCTTATATCCCTTGGAAGTATTGCATTTACATATGACAAAACTTTATGCTCAACAATCTCATTTTCCACATCAAAGTGACATACTTGACAAAAAGCCGAAACCCCCGCATCCGTTCTACCCGAAGCAATAACCTTGATATTTTCCTTTGTAACCTGACTTAGTGCTGTTTCAAGCCTAAGTTCAATTGTGTCTTTGTTATTCTGTACTTGAAACCCCGAGTATTTGTCTCCTAGGTAGCTTAATTTTAAAATATATCTTTGCATATTACACCATATCCCAAAAAAATATAAATACTTTTGAATAAAAGTTATTATGTTGTCTATTTAATTTTATAACAATTTATCCAATTTTTCAATTGAATACCCACAAATTTACACAAAGTTTAATAATTATTTGACTAAAATCCAACTAACAAATATAATAGTTTTAGTTGATTATTCAATTTTAAGGAGAGAAAAAGTGAAAAAAATTACAATTGACGGAAATACCGCTGCGGCAACTATTGCTTATGCACTAAGTGAAGTTGCTACAATCTACCCTATTACACCTAGTTCAACTATGGCAGAACTTTGTGACCAATGGTCAGCCGAAGGAAGAACAAACATTTTCGGACACAAAGTCAAAGTTGTCGAAATGCAATCCGAAGGTGGCGCATCTGGTGCTTTGCACGGAAGTCTATGTTCGGGTGCTTTGACTACTACTTTTACAGCAAGTCAAGGCTTACTACTTATGATTCCAAATATGTACAAGATTGCCGGAGAACTTACACCTTGTGTTATGCACGTTAGTGCTAGAGCGCTTGCAACCCACGCATTATCTATATTTGGCGACCACTCAGACGTTATGAGTGTTAGACAAACTGGTTGGGCAATGCTATGTGCTTCTGGAGTACAAGAAGCTATGGATATGGCACTTGTTGCACATTTGTCTACTCTCAAAAGCAGTGTACCATTTGTTCATTTCTTTGACGGATTTAGAACAAGCCATGAGATTAACACAATTGAAGATATAGATATTGATAGTATCAAACATTTAGTTCCTTATGACAAAATCAAGGAATTTAAGGCTAGAAGTCTTAATGCTAACAACCCACATCAACAAGGAACTGCTCAAAATCCAGATATTTACTTCCAAAATAGAGAAACTGCAAATGCCTACTACGACAAAACCCCTGCAATTGTTCAAGAATATATGGACGAAGTTGGAAAGATTACTGGCAGACATTATCATCTATTTGATTACTATGGCGATGCTAATGCTGAGAATATTATAGTTATCATGGGAAGTGGTGCTAATACAACCGAAGAAACTGTTAAGTATCTTAATTCAAAACAAGGAAAGAAAGTTGGCGTTGTTGTAGTTAGACTATATAGACCTTTTGATACAAAAGCCTTTGTAGACGCTCTTCCAAAGTCTGCCAAAAATATTGCAGTTTTGGACAGAACCAAAGAACCTGGTAGCAATGGCGAACCTTTGTACAAAGACGTTGTTTGTGCACTTGCTGAACACAACTTTAAGGCTAATGTTTATGGCGGAAGATACGGACTAGGAAGCAAAGAGTTTACTCCTACAATGGTTAATGCTGTATATGAAAATTTGGAAAGCTCAACTCCAAAGAACCACTTTACAGTTGGCATAAACGACGATTTAACTCATACTAGCCTTCCACTCATTAACAAAATATTCCCTAGTGACGAAAGTGTAACCGCTTGCAAATTCTATGGATTTGGCGGAGACGGAACTGTTAGTGCTAACAAGAGTAGTATCAAAATAATCGGCAACAATACAGATTTAAATGGTCAAGCATATTTTGAGTACGATAGCAAAAAGAGTGGTAGCGCAACAATAAGCCACCTAAGATTTGGCAAAAACAAGATTAACGAAAGTTATTTGCTAGACAATATCGACTTTGTTGCTGTACACAAGGAAGCATATGTAACCAAATACAACCTACTAAACAATATCAAAGATAACGGAACATTGCTTCTTAACACCGGTTGGACTTTGGACGAATTAGACAAAGTTCTTCCAAATAGAATGAAAAAAGAAATCGCTTCAAAACACATTAATTTCTATACAATAGATGCGGACAAGATTGCTGGAGAAATCGGACTTGGAAACAAGATAAATCTTGTTATGCAATCAGCATTCTTCAAGTTAATTAATATTATCCCAATCGAAACCGCTGTATCTGAGATGAAAAAATATGCCGAAAAGAGTTATGGAAGCAAAGGTCAAGCAGTTTTGGATATGAACTTCAAAGCCATAGATAGTGGTGTTAATAATATCTCCAAAATTGACTACCCTGCATCTTGGGCAGATTTGAATGAAGTAGAAGCAGTTATAGACAACAATTCCGAACAGGAATACTACGAAAAGATTATCAAACCTATTTCTCGCCTTGAAGGCAATGACTTGCCAGTTAGTGCTTTTGACCCACGTGGAATAGTTCCAACAAATACTGCTAGATTTGAAAAACGTGGAGTTGCGACTCAACTTCCTTGTTGGCAAAGCGACAAATGTATTCAATGTAATATGTGTGCGTTTGTATGTCCACACGCTGCAATTAGACCACATCTTGTTAAACCTGAAAATCTAAACAATGCACCAGATTCCTTCAAGTCTGCAAATGCTATGGCAGAAAAAGATTTGAAATTTGTAATGCAAGTTAGTTCCAAAGATTGTACTGGTTGTGGAGTTTGTGCTAGTGTTTGCCCTGCTAAGGAAAAAGCAATTTTGATGCAAGATGCAACCAATATCATGGAAGAACAAAACAAAAATTATGAGTTTGTAAATTCTATTCCAAACGAAAAAAGCGGAGTATTCAAGCCAAACACTGTCAAAGGTAGCCAATACAACATGCCATACTTTGAGTTCTCAGGTGCTTGTGCTGGATGTGGCGAAACCCCATATCTTAAGGTTATTAGCCAAATGTTTGGAGACAGAATGGTTATTGCTAATGCGACTGGCTGTTCTAGTATTTATGGCGGTTCATCACCTACTTGTCCGTTTGTAAAAGACAAAAATGGTCATGGAATTGCATGGGCAAATAGTTTGTTTGAAGACAATGCCGAATTCGGATATGGAATCAAAATCGGTCACCAAATTCAACAAGACAATTTACGTGCTAATCTAAATAAAATCTATGATACCGAACTAGATAGCGAACTTAACGACTTAATCGAAGAATATTCAGGCTCAGACGAAACAAATCGTCAAAGAGAACTAGCCGAACTTATTACAAACAAACTATCATCACTCCAAGTTCCAGACGAACTAAAATGTATAAAAGAATCAATTCTTTCAAACAAAAACAACTTTGCAAATGAATCAATTTGGATTGTTGGTGGTGATGGCTGGGCTTATGATATTGGTTACGGCGGTCTTGACCATGTTTTGGCTAGTGGCGAAAATGTTAATATTTTGGTATTGGATACCGAAGTTTACTCAAATACTGGCGGTCAAGCAAGCAAATCTACCCCAATGGGTGCAATTGCTAAGTTTGCAAGCAACGGAAAACGTACTAACAAAAAAGACCTTGGAATGATTGCCACACAATACAAAAATGTATATGTTGCCAAAGTTGCAATGGGTGCTGATATGAATCAATTCCTAAAGGCAATTAACGAAGCAGAAAGTTACAACGGGGTTTCAATTATTATCGCATATGCACCATGTATCAACCATGGAATCAAAATGGAAAATAGCCAACTCGAAGAAAAGAAAGCAGTTGAAAGCGGATACTGGCATTTATATAGATACAATCCAATGCTTAAAGAACAAGGCAAAAATCCATTTATCCTAGATAGCAAAGAGCCTACTCTTGATTACGAAGACTTCCTAAAAGGCGAAACTAGATACAAATCCCTACTTGCTAAGGACGAAGAACTAGCAAACGAACTATTTGAAGAAGCAAAACAAAATGCAATAGATACTTACAATCACTACAAAATGCTTGCTGAAAAATGCGATTATTAATTAATTCTTAAGTCAATTTTAACTACTAAAAATTGTATTTTGAAAAAATTAAATTCGAACTAGAACAAATTTAATTTCACCAACACAATTTGTAATTTTGAATAGTACACAAAAAAATACAGATATTAACTAAATATCTGTATTTTTTGTTGTTTGCATAGTACTTGTTAGATTTCCTTGCCGGATTCTTTATCTTCTCTAGCTTTAGCATTATTTATTGTTCGTTGATAATTATCTATAAAGTATTCATTAAACTTTCTAATTTTGTCGTCACTTAAACTTTTAGCACAAGTTTCCGGATGAGATTTGTCGCCTATCAAATCAGTTTTGAACTTGCCAGAATTCCAAATATAGTCATAAATTATGTGTGCTTCTCTACTTAATTCTCGAGAACTTCTACGAACAATTTGTCCATCCACATTCTTTGAATCCATACCAAGCCATTCTTTATCTTTTTTAACACTAGAATGTAAAGAATAAGCAATAGTTTTTCCACTTGGGTCTTGTATATTATAGTACCCAGCATCGTTTATTTTACCCTTGCCTTCTGCAATAGCCTTTTGCACTTCGTTTTTGCAATACTCATCATACCAATCATAAGCATCTTTGATAAGTTTAAGAGTTGTCAAATTGGTTGTATCTACAAATTCTACAGTTTTGGTTTCCTTTGGTGGAGTTGTTTGTGTATTCTGTGAAGTTTGAGAAAAATTAAATGAGTATGTTTTTCCTTCAACCTTTCTTTCTGGCTCTGATTGAAACTTGGTTGCCGACTGACTAGTTGATGAATTAGTAGCAGTTCTCCCATTTACTTCACTTTCTATCTTCGACAAGTCTACACCCATTCTTTTCCACATGTCAGAATTATTATCTGGATATACATCAATATTTTTATCAATCCAATGCGGTGGTTCATTTTCATACAATTTAATTATATTTTTATAATCATCTTTAGTAGTCTTAATATCAAGCGAATTAAATAATTCATAAATATTCCTTATATTGGCAACATGCATAATTGTCTCGTGACTATTTTTCATAAAATTCATATCTTGCTTTTTATCGTACATTTTACTAGCAATTCCAATTGCCTTTTGAAAAGAAACATATAATCTAGCAAGTGATTCATTTTTTATTTGGTGTCCATTTTTTATTCCCGCTTCAACAAATTGAATCATTGTTCTAAAATCAATATCTTTATATTCACCTTTGCGTTTTAGTCTTTCTGAGAAATCTTCGGGAGTAACTTTAATATTATCTTTGGAATTTAGTCTATCAATCAAATTAGATATTGCGTTGTCCAAAATGATATCAAACTGAAGTTCCATATCAGCCTTTTTAATTTTCGCATCTTTAATAAATTGCTTTCTTTCTTCTTCTACTCTCTCTTCGTACTTTCGTCTATTTATTGTTCTCTCCAAAAATCCATTTGGTTTTGGTTTTATAAAAACCGGGGTTGCAGTATACCCATTAATATAATTTAATATTTCTTCTTTTGTCATATGCTATTCCTTAAAATTTATTTGCATTTTGTCAGTTTTTCCATTCTATTAACCTTAGTATACCCCCCCCCCAAGGAATTTTGTCAACTAAAAATGGCATAATATGCCTTATTTTTTAATTTTAATAACAAAAAAACACCGATTATTAAAGCACACTAAATAATATAGAGTAAAACTTAAATAATTGGTGTTTTGCTGGGTCAAAAGTTACTGCAAAAGTACAATTTGTCAGTCACTGCCCAAAAGTATAATGTTGACATATAAAGTTATATGTTCATTACATTAGTAGAATATCTAAAAATTAATTTTTTATTCAATTTTCAAAAATTTTTTTGTTAAACCTTACAAAAATGATTTCAAAATTATACTAAACTTTCAAAAACATTTCAAATTCAGTATGCCAAAACATATTAATTATTTTAAACAAAAAAAGGAGTGATTAACAACCATACTCAAGATTAATCACTTTCCTTATATTTAATATTTGTAATAATTCAAAAATTATACAATAGATAATATTTTATCTCTATTTTTTTTGATAACAGCAATCATTTCCTTAGACATTTCGTCCGCTGTCAAGCCAAATCTTTCGTAGAGTTCACTTGGCTTTGCACTTCCGCCAAAATCGTCTACACCAAAGCATTTTCCAAACTTTCCAACATATTTATACCAATTAGAAGTTGCACCCGCTTCAATTGAAAATATGGATTTCATGTTTGGTGGAACAATAGAATTCTTATATTTCTCAGATTGTTTATCAAATAAATTAGTACAAGGCATTGATACAACTCTAACATTATATCCTTTGCACTTAAGCATTTCTTTGCACTCCAAAGCAAGTGTTACTTCGCTACCAGTTGCAATAATTACCGCATTAAGTTCACCCCTATCTTCCTTAGACAAGATATATCCGCCAAATCTAACATCCTTAATATCACATTCAAATTCTCTCAAAGGTTGTCTTGAAAGCACGATATTACTTGGAAGATTGGAATTAAGTGCAATTTCGAAACTTGCCTTAGTTTCAGTCAAATTTGCTGGACGGAATGTATACATATTTGGAATATCTCTAAGGGCATTTAGTTGTTCGCAAGGCTCGTGTGTCGCACCATCTTCGCCGACTGCTATACTATCGTGTGTAAACACAGAAATACATTTAAGCCCCATAAGCGCTCTTAGTCTAAGCGATGCTTTCATATAATCACTAAAGGACATAAAAGTACTATCTACAGGCACTAACCCGCCATACAACGCAATTCCATTAGAAATACATCCCATAGCAAATTCTCTGATGCCAAACTTAATATTTCTATTTGCGAAATTATCGTTTACAAAGCCACTATCGTTATATTTAACTTTTGTACTCGAACTCAAATCTGCCGAACCACAAATAATATTTGGATATGCCTTGCAAAGTTCTTGCAAAACAAGATTTCCTAAGTCTCTACCCGAAGTATCTTTGAGTACACTTACATCATTCAAAAACGTTTCTGTATTTTCAAATTTTTTGGATATAAATTGTTGCAAAAGTTTGTAGTCACCAGGATATGCTCTTGAATAAGATTTTATACGGTCTTTTAAGGTCTTTTTGAAAGTATCAAATCTTTTTCTTAAGAATACAAAGTCTCTTTGAACATCTTTGTCTAACTCAAATGGATTTGTATTTACGCCCAATTTTTCTCTTAATAATTTAACGTTCTCTACACCTAACAAACTTCCATGAGATTTGTTGCTATCTTGCAAAGCACTTCCAAAGCCAATATGAGTACGAATTTGAATAAAACTAGGTTTATCCTTGCTTTTTTTGGCTAAATTAATTGCTTCGACAATTTGTTTGACATCATTTCCATCAGCAACATCAATAGTATTAAACCCAAGGCTTTGCATATAAGACAAAGTATTTTGATTCATAACACCATTTATATCACTATCTAATGTTACCTTGTTGCAATCATACAAAACAATTAATTTATTAAGTCCAAGCGAACCCGCCAAACTCAATGCTTCATACGAAACACCTTCCATAAGACAGCCTTCGCCCACAAGAGCAAATGTATAGTTATCAAATAGAGTAATATCCGCTTTGTTGAATTTACTTGCCATAATCCTTTGGGCAATCGCAAGACCAACTGCACTGGCAACACCCTGTCCCAAAGGCCCAGTAGTTGCATCCACACCGGGAACAATGCCATATTCAGGATGACCGGGAGTTATACTTCCGTTTTTTCTAAATCTCTTTAGGTCATCCATTGAAATATTATAACCAAAGGCATGAAGTGTTGCATATAGTATGCTACTTCCATGGCCAGCAGACATAACAAATCTATCTCTAAAGATATTTTTGTCGTCATCTGGTGTTACATTCAAAACCTTTGAATATAGCCCATAAAGAATTGGTGCCGAACCCAAAGCAATCCCCGGATGCCCACTACCAGCATTTTCTATCATGTCGACTGCTAAAATTCTTAAATTATTAATATTTTTGTTATCCATTTCCATTTTTATAGTTTTCCTTTAAGAATAATATTTTACTATTTCTTCCAAGAATTTATCTTGTAATTCCTTTCCAGACAATTCCAAACAATCAACCACAATATCTGCTTTCTTTTCGCAAATAAAGTTTCTATCTTCGAACAAATCCAAATTAATTAGTTTCACACTGCTTGACAGATTTTTACATAGTTCCAAAGATTTATATTTATTTTTGTCAATTTTAAGATAAACAATTATACATGAATTTTTCAAAATTTCAAAGTTAATATCGCTATTTAACAATTGATATTCTACATTCAAAATAGTATTTTCATATGAACAAATCCGTTTGATTATCGAAGTTTCTTTTTTCTCCAAATAATCTTTACCGCAAACTTCTTCCATTTTGTGCATATCAAAAAGTTCAAACTCGACAATCTTTTGAACATTAGCATAATACATTTCTAATTTTTTTGATAGCTCTAAGCCAAACTGGTCTACAAATTGGTTTGATAAGCCAATAAGGCATATGTTCGCTTTTGGCATATTACACCTCTCCCAGTTAGATTTTAATTTTAAAACATAAATATTTCTGACACCTTCAAAAACGAATTTTAAATCTAACATTTAATTTATTTAATATCTTTGATATTATATTTTAATTTTACAATAATTTTACAAGTTTTACAATAGTATTTAAACAAGAATTTAAAATTTATTTGAATTTGTTTCAGAATTTTTTGCTTCATTTTGTTTGTATTTTTCAAATCTTTTGTTTTGGAGTACAAAGCGAATGTCTTTCTTCCACACTTTAATTTGTGGAAGAATAATTATGTAAATTATAAATACAGATACAATTATTGTATAGATATAGTAGTTGGCAAAATTGTATGTATCTATATTTTTTATTATATCAACTGTTGTGTTGTTATCAAAAGTAATAACAATATTTCCGTCATCCAAAGTTGTATAATAATTTGAAAACAAGTCTGTCTCATTATTTTTGTCATATTCAAGTAGTCTTTGAACTGTGTCATTAGCGGGATGACCATATGTATTTACACCACAACAAGCAACTGCAATTTTTGGCGAAGTAACTTCCAAAAATTCGTATGAATTTGAGTATTTGCTTCCGTGATGAGATAGTTTGAGAATATCCACATCAAGCATTTCGCTTGGATATTTTCTAAGTAACTTTTCTTCTGTTTCGCTTGAAATATCACCAGCAAGCAAAATTTTTGTATTATTATCTTCGATTATAATAGTTGGCGAAAACTCATTTGTCTCAATTTGATTCAAGTCATGAAAGTAACCAAGTACGGACAAAATATTTATATTAATTCCATCCGAACTCAAACTTTGTTCACTCGAAAATTTTGTGGGAATTTCAAGTTTATTTAGAGTTTGAATGACTTGTCTATATGTAAGATTTTCACAATATGGTGTCTTATTTTCAAATAGTTCATAAATTTCTGGTCTAAAAAACTCTTTAACATTGTAGTTATTTAGAATAAACTCCATATTTCCGCTATGGTCAACATCTGGATGAGTAAGCAAAACATAGTCCAAAGTTTTTGAGTTATCCAAGACCACGTTATCTAAGTAGTATTGTAATTTGTGTTGATACTCTTTTGTTCCACTATCAACAAGCATTGTCTTCCCATTAGAAAACTTAATTGCGATTGCATCACCTTGACCTACATCAATAAAATGGACTTGAGTTTCAAAAGATTTTGTTATATTTGGTTTTAATTTTAAAAAAATTTCCATTTGGCTTGAGAAAAAATTAGATACTATAACTAGCACTAACAAAACGAGTAAAACTATGTTTCTAATCGTTCCACTTTTGGATTTAATCATCAGTATATTTTTTTAAACTCCACCAATGTTTTCTTAATTTTTTCTTTCTAAAAAGGCTTTTAATTTCGGGAATCATCTTTTTTGTTGCATTGTAACCTTCTTCAATCATTTCAATCATCCCAGTTGTTTTGGATGCGCTAAATCTCTTTAAATCGGGTTTAATCATAATATCCGAGTTTAAATAGCCTTTGATTGCATTGCTTTTCATCATAACCCTAACACTAGTCATGAGCAAATCAAAATATTTTTTTGAGTCAGTTCCGTTGCCACGTGTTGAATTAATATCAATTGAAACCACCGCATCACAGCCAAGTTTTCTCAAAACATCAGCCGGGATAGTGTTTTGAAGTCCACCATCAAACAAGAGTTTATCTTCAAATTCAACAGCATTAAAGACGGTAGGAACTGCACAACTTCCAGCCAAAGCCTTGCACAAACGACCTTTTGTAATATCTACTTCATTTCCGCTAACCATATCCACAGCAACCGCACAAAATGGTGTTTTTAAGTCTTCGATATTTATATCTCCAACTGTTTGGATAATGATTTTTTCGATACTTTCGGTTGAACTAGGCATAAAAGGTATTACGTTTTTTCTTATATCTTTGACTCTTATTTTTGTAGCAATATCTTGCATTTCTTGGCTAGTTACACCAAATGCAAGCATCGCACCAATTACTGAGCCAATTGAAGTTCCGCTAATATAGTCAAACTTAATATTTGCTTCTTCAAAAGCCCTAACAGCGCCAATCAAAGCAAAACCCCTAGCACCACCACCGCCAAGAGCAAGACCAATTTTACGATATTTTTTTAGTTTTGGAGCAACTAGTATTTCCATAAAATCTCCCACAAATCAATTTATCAAAAGTAATTCTTATATAAGAGTATACCCTAAATTAGGTTTGAGTACAAACAAATTTAAACATTAATATTATTAGATATTTGTTTAAGTATTTCCAAAATGATTGAAAAAAAGAACAAAATATTATACAATCTAACTAAGACAAGATATAATTTATCTTAAAATTAAGATTATTCAAGTTATTAAACAATCCACACTAAGGAGAAAATTAATGTTTTTAATCAAGAAAAATTGGTTTGATTTGCTCAAAAGCGAGTTTGAATCAAATTCATACAGAGAACTAGAAAATTGGCTAAACCACGAGTATCAAACCAAGATAATATATCCCAAACCAGAAAATGTATTTAATGCACTTAATCTTGTTAAATATAATGATGTCAAGGTAGTTATTATTGGGCAAGACCCTTATCACAACCCAAACCAAGCACATGGGCTTTCGTTTTCGGTCGAAAATGATGTAGCAATTCCACCATCGCTTCAAAATATTTACAAGGAATTACATGACGATTTGGGCTGTTATATTCCAAACAACGGAAATCTAACAAAATGGGCAAAGCAAGGAGTACTACTACTCAATAGCGTTTTGACAGTTGAGCAAAACAAACCCAATAGTCACAAAAACAAAGGCTGGGAAAAAATAACTGGCAAAGTTGTCGAACTACTAAATCAAAGAACTGACCCCGTTGTATTTTTGCTTTGGGGTTCAAATGCAAAAGCGATTGGCAAAAATATAGATAGAAGCAAGCACTATGTTTTGGAAGCAGCACACCCAAGCCCTATGAGTGCAAATCAAGGTGGCTGGTTTGGTTGTCATCATTTTAGCAAGACGAATGAAATTCTCAAGAAACTTAACAAAACTCCAATTGATTGGCAAATTGAAAATATTTAAAAACAAAAATGCACTAAGTTAAAAAAATATTTTAAACAAACTTAGTACATTTTTTTTGATGTATATTTACTTTAATAAATTTTTGTAGTAAAATATATATGTAAAAAGTTTTAGGAAAGCGATATGAGCAGATTATTAAATACATTCACCGAAATATTTTTGCCACTTATAATACTAGCGATTGGGATAGTATTATCTTTTGTTTTGTACAAACACTTACAAAAAAAATTTAGTAAACCCATAAACCCCACACTTCAAAGAAAT
This sequence comes from uncultured Clostridia bacterium, assembly GCA_934754475.1. Taxonomy (GTDB): domain Bacteria; phylum Bacillota; class Clostridia; order Christensenellales; family UBA1242; genus UBA11490. The sequence goes on from CAKVHV010000002.1 coordinate 60,099, forward strand.
TCTACCCCACAAGTTAAACTGAAAGAAACATACTGCACCGAAAAAGAAATGGTATTTTTGAATGCTCTACACAAAGCACTTCCAAGAGACTGTATCGCTTTCCCAAATGTAGGAGTATCCAAATTAATCGAACCAAAAGGCAATTTAGTTGATTACAAGTCAGTACTTGACAAGTATGTTGACGTCTGTGTATTTTTAAGAAAAGGAATGAAACCAATTTTAGTCATTGACTTGTACGAACCAAGTCCAGTAGCACAACAACTCAAAAAATTTGATGATAATGTACTCGCTGTATTAAATGAAGTTAAAGTCCCAGTAATGCACAAACAAATTGAAAGCGAATACAATGTTGAAGAATTAAAAGTTGAAGTTTTGAAGAAAATGAGCAATACAACAGTCGCCTATCTAAAAGACAAAATACTAAGCGAAGTGAACAAAAAGTAGCAGTTTATTGTCAGAAAACCAAAACTATATGTCAAAAAGCACAAGATTAACTCGTGCTTTTATATTTTTAAAAAACTAATATTTTTTATAATTTATTATACTTTTCAATAATATCTTTCAAAGCATTAATTATTATTTCATTTTCAATATCGCTTTGACTTTCCACATACAATCTTATCATAGGCTCAGTTCCACTTGGCCTAACAACAATTCTGCAATATGGATATAATTTAGAAACTTTTTTTATTTCTAATTTTATACTTAAATTATCGTCCCAATTTTTGCGTAAATCTTTGGATACTTCCACATTACAAAGTAGACTAGGATACTTAACTAGTTTAGACAAAATTTGCTTTACATCAATTTTATTTTCAGTAATAACTTTCAAAAAGTACAGACTATTAAACAATGCATCACATGTGGTGTTATGCTCATATATACAGATGTGACCAGAAGGTTCACCGCCGATTGAATAGTGATTTTGGCTAAGGCAATTAATTACATTTTTGTCCCCAACATCACATCTAACAAGACTAATATCCAACTTTTTCAAACTTTCTTCTAAGCCCTTGTTTGTCATAATTGTTCCAACAATAGTCAGCCCATTTAGTTTATTTTTTTGTTTTAAGTAATTTGCTAAAATAAATAAAATATCGTCGCCATCCAAAATTTTGCCATCACTAAGCACAACTCTAAGTCTATCCCCGTCTCCGTCAAATGCTATTCCAAAATCAGTCGAATGACAGAGAACTTCTTTTTGCAATCTTTCTATATGATTTGCACCACAATCATTATTTATATTTTTTCCGTCATTATTACAAGCGACTTTAATAATATTTGCACCTAAAGTATTATAAATTTTTGGAGCAATAGAATAATTAGAACCATTTGCACAATCAAGAGCAATACTTAAATCTTTTAAATTACAATTGCACTCGCTTAACAAATAGTCTTTGTAAATATTTGAAATTTGAAAATTGAAAATAATTTTTCCTTTGCTCGCACTTGGTCGAAGTTTCTTTTTGTAATACTCTTCGACTTCTTTTTCGCCTTCCATACTTAGTTTTCTTCCGATTTTATCAAATAGTTTGAGTCCATTGTATGTAAAATCATTATGCGATGCAGTTATCATTACCCCACCGCCAATATTCATTTTTGTAAGCAAAAAAGAAATTGTAGGAGTGGATACTATTCCTACAAATATTACATCTATTCCATAATCACTAAGCCCCGATGAAAGTGCTGAAAAATACGTATCTCCGCTAATTCTGGTATCTTTTCCAACAATAACTTTTTTGGGCAAGTTGTGTTTTTCTATGTAAACTGCATATGCTTTGCCAACATTGTATGCAAGTTTTGAATCAATTGATATGTCAACAATTCCCCTAATTCCATCTGTTCCAAAAATCATATTAAACCCCTTTAATATAATATGATTTGTTTTATTATTAAGTTAAAAGTTAAGTTTAGGAAGCATAAAAAATATTTATAATTTAAATTAATATGAAACCAAAACAAAATAGTTCTCGTCATAATTAAAGTAATTATAAATATCTTAATTTATATTTAACAATCATTTATTTCAATTTATCAAAAACAATATTTTGCACATAGAGTTATTATTTTTGGGATAAATACTTAATTGCTTCGGTCGATGCAATTGCACCATCGCTACATGCTGTTACAATTTGACGCAAAGACTTTTTTCGAATATCTCCAGCGACAAAAACGTTTGCAATATTTGTATGCATGTTTTCGTCTGTAACCAAAAATCCAGAATCATTATTTATACTATCTTTGTACAAATCTATATTTGTAGTCTTTCCTAAATCGACAAAGATTCCATCACAATCGATGACTTTTTCGCTAATACCAATCATAGCCTTAATACCTTTAACTTTTGTATCGCCAATTATTTCGATTGGCAAAACATTATGATAACATTCAACTTCGTCAAAATCAAAGCCATTAGACATATCCATTACAACTATGTCACTAGTTAAATTTTTAAGATACTTAACCGAATTTATGGCAGAGTTGTTTTTTGTAAAAACTATTATTCTTTTGTTTTTATACAAATTACCATCACACACAGCACAATAACTAAGTCCATGCAACTTAAATTTTTCTTCAGTTTCCAAATTTAAACGTTTATAAGTTGAACCAGAAGCAATTATTAATGTTTTGTATTCAATTGAGTTATTGCCAGTATGAATGATGTTTTTGTCAAAATCTATGCTATTTATGTGTACAAAATCAAACTTAACGTCAAAATTCAAACATTGTTCATACATTTTGGAAACCAACTCAAAACCTGAAATATTAGTAAATCCTGGATAATTATCAATATTAGGTAGTGTCGCTGTAGTTCCACCGATATTATTATCTTCGATAATTAAAACAGATTTGTTTGCTCTTCCGGCATAAATTCCCGCAGTTAATCCCGCAACACCACTGCCAATAATTACAATATCATATAGCATTTTTGTTTTCTCCTTAATTGCCTATTTTATAAGATTTTTTGTATTTTGCATAGTACTTATGCATAGTAGTAATAAATAGACTTGATTTAAAATTTATTATACATTGCAAATAAAATCTAGGAAGTTGAGAGTAACACAAGTGTTTTAAATTTGTATTACCGAAACGACGACGTTTTCAATCTATGTGACCACGATTTCATCGTGGCATTTGCGATAGCAAATTGGTTTGTGAATGTAATGAACAAAGCAACTTTACATGGATTATAATAATCTAAGAAGATTAAACAAAGTCGTCCGCTAGGACACCTTGATTTAATCTGACGACGATTTCAATCTATGTGACCACGATTTTATCGTGGGTTTGCGATAGCAAATTGGTTTGTGAATGCAATGAACAAACCAATATCACATAGATTATAACAGATTTTATTAATATAAGCAAAAAAAGTTGAACCTAAAAATTCAACTTTTTTTAAAAACAAATAATTAAACTAATTCAATAATTGCCAATTCAGCATTGTCACCATTTCTAGTTCCAAGCTTCAAAATTCTAGTATATCCACCGCCAGTGCCAAGTGTTTCTTTTCTCTTAGCATACTTAGGAGCATATACATTAAATATTTTTTCGATTAGTGGATGCTTAATATCTTCAGTACGTTTAACAAAGTCAGCTTTTGATTCTTTGTCAGCTCTAACTTCTTGGATGTCATACAATTTGCTCATCATATCACGTCTAGCAGCTAGTTTCTTAGTACCATCGTTGATAACTTCTCTTTGAGTTTTAACACCTTTTGCATCTACAGTAGTTTTTGTAGTTTTAACTACGTCTTCATATGTATTGATTGCTTTTGTCAAAATTTTTTCAGCATAAGCTCTAACTTCTTTTGCTTTTTCAAGAGTTGTCTCGATTTTTCCGTACCAAAGAAGATTTGTAGCAAGACTACGCATTACAGCCATTCTTTCGTCTGTAGGTCTATTTAATTTTCTCATTATACAAATTCTCCCTTAAATTATTCTTCGTCATTTCTTAGTGACAAACCAAAACTTTGTAGTTTTGCTGCAACTTCTTCCAAAGAGCGTTTGCCCAAGTTCTTAACTTTTGCCAAATCGCTTTCGGATTTCTTTGTCAAATCAGCAACAGTATTTATACCTGCTCTCTTTAGACAATTATAACTTCTTACAGACAAATCTATATCTTCAATTGTCATTTCCAATACTTTGGTTTGTTTATCTTCTTCACGACTAACAAGAATATCCATTTGTGACATGCTTTCAACCAAATCAACAAACAATCCAATATGGTCTTGAACAAGTTTTCCCGAAAGAGAAATAACTTCTCTAGCGGACAATGTTCCGTTTGTTTCAACTTCGATTGTTAGTTTGTCATAGTCAATGCTTTGACCAACACGAGTGTTTCCAACAAAGTAGTTTACTTTTTTGACAGGAGTGAAGATTGAGTCAACAGCAATATAACCAATTGGCATATCTTCTTTCTTGTTTGCGTCAGCAGGAACATAACCCCTACCACGACCAATATAAACTTCAAGTTCGAATTTTGCACCGTCATCAAGTGTACAAATATGAAGGTCAGGATTTAAGATTTCAACCAAATCATTTGGCTCAAAATCAGCAGCAGTAACTTCACCTGCACCATATTTGTTAATTCTCAAAATAGTTGTGAAATCTTTGGCAGTATCATAACTTTTTACAGCCAAATTTTTGATATTAAGGACAATGTCAACAACATCCTCAGTAACACCTTTAATTGTAGAAAACTCGTGTTGAACACCATTAATCTTTATTCCAATTGGAGCTGCACCTGGAAGAGCAGACAAAAGTACTCTTCTTAGACAGTTTCCAAGTGTAATACCAAAACCCCTATCCAATGGTTCTACAACAAATCTTGCAAAACAGCCATTGTCAGTTTCTTCACAAGTAATTCTTGGTTTTTCAATTTCCATCATGTGATTTTCCTCACTTATTTTTATTTATTATTTAGAGTACAACTCTACAATCAAATGTTCACGGATGTTAAGGTCAATATCGTCTCTTTGTGGCATTGCATTAATTTTTCCAGTAAGTTTTTCAGTGTTAAATTCCAACCATTTAGGCATAACAACTTTAACATCTTTCAAATCTTTAAACATAGGAAGTTCTTTCTTGTTTTCTTTGACAGCGATAATGTCATCAACTTTTACAAGATAACTAGGAATGTTAACAGTTTTTCCGTTAACAGTGATGTGTCCATGGTTAACGATTTGTCTGCTTTCCTTTCTGGAAGCACCAATACCCATTCTATAAACAACGTTATCAAGACGTCTTTCTAGTAATGACAACATATTTTCACCGACAATACCAGTTCTTTGGTTATTAGCCATGTCATAATATGTTCTAAATTGTTTTTCAAGCAAACCATATGCTTTTTTAACTTTTTGTTTTTCTCTTAATTGTAGACTATATTCAGTAGCTTTCTTTCTAGCTGCACCATGAACTCCTGGAACATTAGGTCTTCTTTCCATAGCACATTTTTTAGAAGTACATCTTTCGCCTTTAAGGAATAGTTTGCATCCTTCACGACGACAAATTCTACAATCTGCACCTGTATATTTTGCCATTTAATATATTCTCCTTTAATTATATTCTTCTGCGTTTTGGTGGACGACAACCATTATGTGGAATAGGTGATACGTCTTTAATCATAGTGATATCAAGACCAACTGTTTGCAATGCTCTGATAGCAGTTTCTCTACCATTACCTGGTCCTTTAACATATACTTCAACTGATTTGATACCTTGTTCTTTAGCGCTTTTAGCAGCAATTTCAGCTGCTTGTTGAGCAGCATAAGGAGTGCTTTTTCTAGCGCCACTAAGTCCCAAACTACCTGCACTACTCCAAGAAACTGCATTTCCTGCATTATCTGTGATAGTAATAATAGTGTTATTAAAAGAAGCGTGAATATATGCAGCACCTTTATCTAAATTTTTAGTTACTTTTTTCTTTTTTGTAACTTTACTTTTTGTAACAGCCATTTATTTTCTCCTTAAAAAATTTTACTTAGCTTTCTCTTTTTTTGACTTAGAAACAGTTTTCTTAGGACCTTTTCTAGTTCTAGCATTTTGTTTTGTATTTTGACCACGAACTGGCAAACCTTTTCTGTGGCGGATACCACGATAGCAACCAATTTCTTGTAGTCTTTTGATGTTTAATGAAACTTCTCTTTGAAGGTCACCTTCAACAACACAGTTCTTCTCGATGTAAGCTCTGATTTTACCTACTTCTTCTTCGGTCAAATCTTTAACACGAGTATCTGGATTTACGTTTGTTCCCTTCAAAATTTCATTAGCAGTTTGTCTACCAATACCATAGATATAAGTCAAGCCTATCTCTACTCTCTTGTCGTTTGGTAAATCAATTCCAGCAATACGAGCCATTTTTTTCCTCCATAAATTTATTTAATTTATTTGTTTAGATAATTTTTGCAGTAACTAATATAAATTAGTCTTTTATGTATGCAATCAAATTGCATAAGTCTCAAAATTTATGAGACTGGGTGTACAAAATTTGTACACAAGCCAAATACTTAAATATTTGGTCTCCCACAAGTAAAACTTGTGAAATATATATAAACGCAAAGTAAGAATTTGCCGCGACTTACTTGCAATTATTTTCAAAGTCATAACTCAAAAATCTGAGTGTAAATAAGATTACATTAGACTTTCTTTAGGCAGTTTAACCTTGTCTTTGTTTGTGTTTAGGATATTTTGAACAAATAACCATAACTGTGCCATTTCTTTTGATAACTTTGCAACTGTCACACATTTTCTTTACTGATGGTCTTACTTTCATAACTTTACTCTCCTAATTTTTGTTTTTTAGTCGCCAAATTATGCGACCTTTTGTTAAGTCGTAGAGTGACATTTCAACTTTTACTTGGTCACCCACTAAAATTCTAATGTTGTTAAGATGAAGTTTTCCGGACAAATATGCTGTGATAATAAATCCGTTAGAAAGTTGAACTTTGAAATTCGCATTTCTTAATACTTCGACTACAACACCTTCTGTTTCTACAACATCTGCTTTTGACACAAACAACAAGCCTCCTATTTGCAATCTCGAGATTTAATGTAATCTTTCAAATATTTTATAACATCACAATTAACCAAATGATTCATATCCAGATTGCTATGACTATTTAGCATTTGCAAATGTTTAAAATTCTTTTTCTTTGGACATTCTATTTTTCTAGTTTTGCCATTGACAAGATAAGCATAATTATCTTCTATCTTACTAATTACAAAAACTTGATTTTTTTCTCTACCTGATATAGCGAGAACTACCGCTCCGACACAAAAATCCGACATAATTACTCCTTATAATGTTAGTATTTCAACACCATTTTCGGTAATTAATACTGTGTTTTCGTAGTGAGCAGAAGGCAAACCATCTCTAGTTTTGCATGTCCAACCATCCGACATAAACACAACGTTTTTGTCACCCATGTTAACCATAGGTTCAATAGCAATAACTGCATTTGCGTTTAGTCTAGGACCACTACCGGCTTTTCCATAATTTGGAACCATAGGGTCTTCGTGAAGGTGACTACCAACACCATGACCAACAAGTTCTCTAACTATTGAATAACCATTTTTTTCAACAAAAGTCTGTATTCTATGAGATATATCACCAACGAATGCACCACTTTTCAAATCTTTTATACCTTCAAAGAAGCTTTGTTCTGTAACTTTAATTAATTTTTTAACTTTTGCATCAATTTTTCCTACAGGAAAGGTTCTAGCAGCATCACCATGATAGCCTTTGTATTTTGCACCACAATCAATGCTAATAATATCCCCTTCCTTAAGGATAATATTGTTACTTGGAATTCCATGTACAATGGTATCATTGACCGATGCACATATGCTTCCTGGAAATCCACAATAGTTCTTAAAGGATGGCGTAGCACCTTGTGACTTAATATAATCATAAGCGATTTTGTCAAGTTCTTTTGTACTAATGCCAACCCTTATACTATCTTCTACAACTTTAAGTGTATCTCTAGTTATTCTTCCTGCTTCACGCATAAGGTCGATTTCTTCTTGAGACTTAATCTTAATCATTGTTTACCTGGTTTAGTATTGCTTTAACCAATGCGTAGGTATCTTCAACAGTATCTGTCGCATCAATTTTGCTAAACACACCTTTTTCTTTATAAAAATTTATAACATCTTGTGATACAGCTTGTTTGCTTAGTCTGACTTTGATAACTTCAGGTTTATCATCATCTCTAATATAAACATCTCCACCACATTTTTCGCACTTGCCATCTTTCATCCATTCTAGTGATGTAGGTTGATTGCAACTGCTACACATTCTACGACTAGATAATCTCTCGATTATTTTGTCTTCGCTCAAATCAATCATAAGAGCCAAATCTATATCTGTAATGCCTTCCAAAAATTTTGCTTGTGCGATGTTTCTTGGATAACCATCAAGAATAAATCCGTTCTTACAATCGTCTGAATTTAGCCTATCTTCAACTAACTTGTTTGTTAGTTCTTCTGGAACTAGTTCACCTTTGTCAATATATGACTTAGCGATTTTGCCTAGTTCTGTTTCATTTTTTATATTATTTCTAAAAATTTCGCCAGTAGAGATATGTGGCAAGCCATATTCCTTGCTAATAATTCCAGCTTGAGTGCCTTTGCCACTTCCTACAGGTCCTAATAATACTAATTTCATTAATCTTCCTTTTTCATCCTTTATTTCAAAAAGCCTTTGTAACTCTTCATAAGCATTTGAGCTTCCAAAGATTTGTCAAATTCGATAGCTACCGATACTACGATTAACAAACCAGTTGCACTAAATGCACTAACCAAAGAACCACCAATTGATTTGAAAATCAAACTTGGGATAATTGCAATAACTGATAGGAACAAAGCGCCGAACAATGTTACTCTATTAGAAATTTTCTTTAGATAGTCTGATGTAGGTTTTCCCGGTCTAATACCTGGGATAAATCCACCATTTTGTTGGATATTTTTGGAAACGTCATCAGGATTGAATGTAACTTGTGTCCAAAAATAAGCAAAGAATGTAATAAGCAAACCAACAAGAATAATGTAAACCCAACTACCAGCGCCCAACCATTTGCTATACCATAGATAGAACTTGTTTGTTGTTGTATCTACGAATATGCTAAGAATAAGTTGTGGGAATGATAGTAGTGACATAGCAAAGATGATTGGCATAACACCAGTTGCATTTACTCTAATAGGAATAAATGTACTTTGACCACCATACATCTTTCTACCCTTGATTTGTTTTGCATATTGAACAGGAACTTTTCTCTCTGAACCATCAATCCAAACAATAAATCCAAATATCAAAATCAAAGCAAGAACGAATAGTAAAAGTTCTGTTAAACTTCCCATATCGCCATTGAAGATATTTGTAAAGTTTGTAAGAAGTGATGTACCAGCAGTAGAAAGGATACCTACAAAAATCAAGATTGATTGACCATTTGAAATACCTAGTTCTGTAATTTTTTCACCAAGCCAATAAGTAAACATAGAACCCGCAATCAAAACTAGAGTTACTACAATACCTACAAACCAAGTAGGAAGTATAAACCCGTCGCCAAGAGTTGATTCTTTGAGTACACCTTCAAAACTTATAACAATTGCAACCGCTTGAGCAATAGCCAAAACTAATGCAGCAATTTTGGTATAACCAGCGATTTTCTTTCTACCTTCGTCACCCATCTTGGATAGTCTTTCCAAACTAGGAACAGCGATAGTAAGCAATTGAATAATAATAGATGCACTAATGTAAGGAGCAATACCCAAAGCCAAAAGTGAACCATTGGCAAGCGCTCCACCACTCACTGAACTAAGCAGACCCAAGAAACCTTCGTCACCCGATACTTGGTTTGCAAATGCCGAAGCATCTACACCAGGAACAGGAATCCAGCAACCTAGTCTGTAAATAAGAACCAAAAGAATGGTTAGTAATATCTTATTTCTAATTTCTTTTACCTTAAAAGCATTGATAAAATTTTTAAACATTATAATACCTCGGCTTTTCCACCAACCTCATTGATTTTTTGTATAGCTGTTTCTGAAAATTTGGCAGCCTTAACAGTAAGTTTCTTTTCCAACTTTCCATTACCTAATACTTTTAATCCATAAGGGGCAACTTTACTAATAATATTCTTTTCTTTTAGTAATTCAACTGTTACAACAGTGTTTTCGTCAAAGTTATTCAAATCTTCAACATTGATAACATTGTAAACTTTGTCGAAATTCTTGTTGTTGAAGCCTCTTCTTGGTAATTTTCTAATAAGTGGCATTTGACCGCCTTCGAATCCTGGACGTACGCCACCGCCACTACGAGAGTTTTGACCTTTTGTACCCTTACCACTAGTTTTACCTAGTCCAGAGCCTAAACCCCTACCTAATCTTTTTGCTTTTGGAGTAGAATTAGGAGCAGGTGCTAATTGATGTAATTTCATAGTCTCCCCCTTAGATTTCCTCTACACGAACAAGGTGTTTGATTTTGAAAATCATACCCCTAACAGCGCTATTGTCTGGAAGTTCGTTAGATGAATTTAATTTGTTAAGTCCTAGAGCAACAGCAGTTTGTCTTTGGTCTTTGCAGTATCCAATTGGACTTTTAACCAAAGTTACTCTAAGCATTTTTTCTTTTTTTGCAACTTTTGTAGGAGTTGCACTTGTCTTTTTTGTTTCTGCCATAATACACCCCTTACAAAATTTCCTCTACAGTTTTTCCACGAAGAGCAGCAATTTCTTCCTTGCTTCTCAATTGCATAAGAGCATCCAAAGTTGCCTTAACGCAGTTGATTTTGCTTCTTGAACCATAAGTTTTTGCTGTAATATCTTTGATACCACATAGTTCAACAACTGGTCTAACAGAACCACCAGCAATAACTCCAGTACCTTCTTTAGAAGGCAAAAGTTTTACTCTTGATGTTCCGAATTTACCGATAACTTCGTGTGGAATAGTTGTTCCTTCCAAAGGAATACTAACCATATGTTTTTTAGCGCTCATTGTTGCTTTGTCAATAGCATTTGGAACTTCGGCAGCCTTACCTGTACCAACTCCAACCTTACCAGCCTTGTCACCAGCAACTACAAGAGCTGCAAATCTCATATTTCTACCGCCCTTAACAACCTTTGTAATACGATTAACGTCTACAAGTTTGCTAGCAATTGGGTCGATTTCTTTGTTAAAAGATTTCTTATCGTTGTGATTTCTATTGCCACCTTTTTTCTCAAATGGCTTTTTTTCAGTATTTTGCATATAAACACCTCTTAAAACTCAAGACCAGCATCTCTAGCACCGTCAGCCAAAGCTTTTACTCTGCCAGTATATTGGTATCCAGCTCTGTCAAATACAACAGTTTTGATACCTTTTTTCATAGCATTTTTAGCAACAGCTTGTCCTACAATGAATGCCGCTTCCTGTTTAGTTTTTCCTTCAATTGATTTAACAATGGCTTTGTCCATTGTAGATGATTGAGCAAGAGTAATACCTTTTGTATCGTCAATAACTTGAGCATAGATATTATTCAAACTTCTAAATACATTAAGTCTTGGTCTTTCAGTAGTGCCTGAAATTTTTGCTCTAACACGTTCAGCACGCATTTTTCTATCTTCATTTTTATTAATCTTCTTAATCATAACCTAACCTCTACTTCTTACCACTCTTAACTTCTTTACGAACAACAGTTTCGTCTGTATAACTGATTCCATAAGCATGGTATGGTTCTACTGGTTTAATATTTCTAACTTTTGCAGCAAATTGACCAACTAATTCTTTGTCGATACCTTTTACAGTAATTGTTGTCTTGTCACAAGAAAGTTCAATTCCTGGAACAGCTTTGACAACAACTGGATGTGAAAATCCAATGTTCAATACTAAATCTTGTCCTTGTTGATTGATTTTGAAACCAACGCCGTTAACATTTAGTGATTTTTCGAAGCCTTTTGAAACACCTTCAACCATGTTTGCAATCAATTGTCTATAAAGACCATGATAAGCATTGTATTCAGGTTCAACATTGTTGTTGATAACGTTTACGTGACCATCTTCAACTTTAACTTCGATTTTTGGATTAATTTCTCTAGAAAGAGTACCTTTAGGGCCAGTAACAGTAACAAGTTTGCCATTGACAGTAACATTTACGCCTTGTGGCAATACGATTGTCTTTTTACCAATTCTACTCATAACTTTTACCTCCTACCATACATAAGCAAGCACTTCGCCACCAACACCTAGTTTACGTGCTTCCCTATCAGTAATAATTCCTTTGTTGGTAGAAACGATTGCGATACCCAAGCCATTGATAACCTTAGGTAAATCTTCTACGCTAGCATAAATTCTAAGACCTGGTTTAGAGATTCTTCTCAAACCTTGGATAACCTTGTTGTCTTTGAATTCGATAATAATGTTTGCTTTGATGCCTTCGCCTTCAACTTTGTAAGAAGCAATGTAGCCTTCGTTTTGTAGAAGTTCGGCAATAGCTAATTTAGTTTTTGATACAGGAATGGAAACATTTGTATGTTTTGCATTCAACGCATTTCTCATTCTTGTAAGCATATCTGCGATTGGATCTATAGTCATAATTGTTTCCTCCTTTTACCAACTTGACTTCTTTACACCAGGGATTTCGCCTTTGTAAGCAAGTTCCCTAAAACATATTCTGCAAATACCGTACTTTCTTAGTACAGAATGTGGACGACCACAAATTTTGCAACGAGTATATTCACGTGTAGAAAATTTTTGAACTTTTTGTTGTTTATTTAATAATGCTTTTCTTGCCATATTTTTCTTCCTTTACCTCCTACTTTTTGAATGGCATACCTAGTTTAGTCAAAACTAGTTTTGCGTCCTCATCAGATTTAGCAGAAGTAACAATAACAATGTCTAAGCCACGAACTTTGTCAATTTTTTCATAACTAATTTCTGGGAATACCAATTGTTCAGTAAGACCCATAGCATAGTTACCCTTCCCATCGAAAGATTTTTTGGAAACGCCTTGGAAGTCTCTAAGTCTTGGAAGTGCAATTGAAATAAGTTTGTCTAGGAACTCATACATATGTTCTCCCCTAAGAGTAACCTTAGCACCAACTTTCATACCTTGTCTAACCTTGAAGTTAGCGATAGATTTTTTAGCTAAAGTTGTAACTGGTTTTTGTCCAGTGATAGTAGCCAATTCGTCAACAGCTTTGTTGAAAGCTTGAGAATTATCTTTCACATCACCAAGACCACGGCTAACAATGATTTTTTCAAGCTTAGGAACTTGATTAACGTTTTTGTAGCCTTGTTCTTTCATCATAGCAGGAACTACGACTTCGTTATAAAGTTTATGTAATCTATTCAATTCTTTTGCCATAATTCCCCCTTACTTACTCTCTACTTTTTTAGTAGTAGATTTTTTTGTTGTTGTTTTCTTTTCTTCAGTAGCTTTTGTAGTAGCAGTCTTTTTTGGAGTGCTAGTTACTTTCTTTTCAGCAACTGGAGCTTTTTTTGCAGTTTCTTTTTTAGCAACTGGTTCTTTTGTTTCTACATTTTTTGTAGTAGATTTTGTTTCTACTTTCTTAGTAGAAGTTTTAGTTTCTTTGGTAGCTTTCTTTCCAGCAACATCTAGGCTAGCACCACATTTTTTGCAGATACGAGTCTTTTTGTCACCATCAAGAGAATGACCAACTCTAGTAGCTTTACCACAAGTTCCACAAATGATTTGAACGTTACTAGCATCAATTTTGTTTTCTCTTTTGATAATGCCACCTTTATCTTGAGCACTTCTTGGTTTTTTGTGTTTAGAAATAATGTTTACACCTGCTACTACAACGGAGTTGTCTGCAGGCATTGCAACTAACACTTTGCCAGTTTTGCCTTTATCTTTTCCAGCGATAACTACAACTGTATCACCTTTTTTAACATTTAATGCCATAATTAATCTCCTTATAATACTTCAGGTGCAAGCGAAATAATTTTCATGAAACCTTTGTCTCTAAGTTCTCTTGCAATTGGTCCAAAGATACGAGTACCTTTTGGTAATTTTTGGTTATCTATTATAACAGCAGCATTGTCATCAAATTTGATATAAGAACCGTCAGGTCTTGAAACACCTTTTGAAGTTCTAACGATAACTGCTTTTACAACATCACCTTTTTTAACTGTACCACCAGGAGTAGCAGTTTTAACTGATGCTACAATAATGTCCCCGATGTTACCACTTCTACGAAATGAGCCACCCAAGATTCTAATACACATAATTCTCTTAGCGCCACTATTGTCGGCAACTTTTAATATTGTTTGAGGTTGTACCATATTTTATCTCCTTATTTAGCCCTTTCGACTATTCTCACTAATCTAAAGTATTTATCTTTACTTAGTGGACGTGTTTCCATAATTTCTACAGTGTCGCCAATGTGTGCAACATTATTTTCATCATGGGCTTTGAATTTTTTGGTTGTTTTGAAAACTTTGCCGTATAGTGGATGTCTTTTATCAAGTTCTACAGCAACAGTAATTGTTTTGTCCATTTTATCACTAACAACAACACCAATTCTAGTTCTTCTGTTATTTCTTTCAACTGTCATTTTCTTTATCCTCCTATACTAGCACTTAGGCATTAGCCTTTTTATTTAATTCTCTTTCAGTAAGAATGGTTTTAACTCTAGCGATGTCCTTTTTAACAACATTTAGTTGCATAGGATTTGCAAGTTGTCCAGTAGCATTTGAAAAACGAAGATTAAATAATTCTTGTTTCAATGACTTCAACTTTGCGTTAAGTTCTTCGCTGGTCATTTCTTTAAAATTCTTTGCTTTCATTATTCGTTACCACCTTCAATAATTTCTTCATTTTCTTTCATAACGAATTTAGTTTTGCAAGGTAATTTGTGTCCAGCAAGACGCATAGCTTCTCTAGCTTGGTCTTCAGCAACACCTTCAAGTTCAAATAATACTCTACCTGGTTTAACAACTGCTACCCAAAATTCAGGAGCGCCTTTACCTTTACCCATACGAGTACCGATAGGTTTTTTGGAAACTGGTTTTTGTGGGAATACATTTATCCAAACTTTACCACCACGTTTTGTGAAACGGTTAATAGCAACTCTGGCAGCTTCAATTTGATTAGCAGTAAGCCAACATGGCTCAGTAGCAACCAAACCGAAAGAACCATAAGCAAGCTTGTTACCACGTGTGGCTTTACCTTTCATTCTTCCTCTAAATTGTTTTCTTCTTGTAACTCTTCTTGGCATCATTAACATAATGCTTCACCTCCATTATCAGAAGTATTATCGCAAGTTACAGACTTTTTGTTTAAGATTTCGCCTTTGCAAATCCAAACTTTAACACCGATAACACCAAAAGTAGTGTGTGCTTCATAAGTAGCATAATCGATGTCTGCTCTGATTGTGTGAAGTGGAAGTCTACCTTCATGATAATGCTCAGATCTAGCGATTTCAGCACCATCAAGTCTACCACTAACCATAATTTTGCAACCAACTGCGCCTGCTCTCATAACTCTTTGCATAGCTTGTTTCATAGCACGTCTAAAGCTAACTCTTTTTTCAAGTTGAATAGCAATGCTTTCAGCAACTAATTCAGCATCAAGGTCAGGTCTCTTTACTTCTTTAATATTAATGCTAATGTTTTTGATATTGCTAATTTTTGCAATGTCATTTTTTAATTCTTCAACTCCTGCACCCTTTTGACCAATAATAATACCAGGTTTAGAAGTATAAATATCAACGGTTAGACGATTAACAGTTCTTTCGATAATAATCTTTGAAATACTGTTACCTGCGTGTTTTTTGTTAATGTATTTTCTAATTTTGTTATCTTCAATTAGATAATTAGAGAATTCTTTTTTGTTAGCAATCCAAGAAGAACTCCATTCTTTATTAACACCAACTCTCAAACCGTGTGGATTAACTTTTTGTCCCATAATTCTTTTCTTGCTCCTTTACTTTTTTACGCTGTCTAACACGATAGTGATATGACAATTTCTTTTTATAATTGTATCAACACCACCCCTACCTCTAAAAGATACTCTTTTAAAAGATGGTGCTTGGTTAGCATAAGCTTCAGCAACAATAAGTTCGTCTTTGTTAAGACCCATATTGTTTTCTGCATTAGCCATAGCTGAACACAAAACTTTTTTAACTGCTATTGATGCTGTACTAGGAGTAATATCAAGTATTGCACAAGCTTCAACTGCAGGTTTGTTTTTGATTATATCCAAAACTCTTTTTGCCTTTGGAGCACCCATTCTAACATATCTAGCAGTAGCAGTAGGACGAGTGTCTCTAGTTTCTAATCTTTTTGCAGATTTTTCTTTCATTCTCTTAGCCATAATTTATCTCTCCTTACTTCTTTCCTGCAACCTTATCACTGCCATGACCCCTAAAGGTTCTAGTAGGAGCGAATTCACCAAGTTTGTGACCAATCATATCAATTGTGCAATAAACTGGGATATGTTTCATTCCGTTATGAACAGCAATAGTGTGACCTACAAATTCAGGATAAATTGTAGAACTTCTACTCCAAGTCTTCAAAACTTGTTTTTTACCTTCTGAATTTAATTTTTCAATTCTCTTTAATAACCTTTCTTCAACATAAGGTTTTTTCTTTAATGATCTACTCATACTTTAAACTCCTAATTCACACGCTTAAGTATTAGCTTGCTACTTTGTTTTTTGGTATTTCTAGTCTTCTTACCAAGAGCAGGTTTACCCCAAGGAGTAAGTGGAGATTTTCTACCAACTGGGCATTTACCTTCACCACCACCATGTGGGTGATCACAAGGGTTCATAACACTACCACGAACAGTAGGTCTAATTCCTTGATGTCTAGTTCTACCTGCTTTACCGATAGATACTATTTCGTGTTCAAGATTGCCAACTTGACCAATTGTAGCTTTGCAATTAGCAAGAACCAATCTCATTTCTCCTGATGGAAGTTTAATTGTAACATATCTGCCTTCTTTAGCCATAAGTCTAGCTTCCATACCAGCAGACCTAACAATTTGACCACCATTGCCAGGAGTAAGTTCGATGTTGTGAATAACAGCACCAACTGGCATATCTTTCATTTCAAGTGCGTTACCAACTTTGATTTCAGCATTAGCGCCACTCATAACAGTATCGCCTACATTTAGACCAACTGGAGCCAAGATATATCTCTTTTCGCCATCAGCATAGTTAAGCAAAGCAATGTAAGCACTTCTGTTTGGGTCGTATTCGATACCAACAACTTTTGCTGGAATACCGTCTTTATTTCTTTTAAAATCAATAATTCTGTATTTAACTCTGTTTCCACCACCTCTGTGTCTAACAGTGATTCTGCCTTGATTATTTCTACCAGCAAATTTTTTCTTTTCAGTAAGCAAAGACTTTTCAGGAGTCTTTTTTGTTACTTCTTCAAAAGAAGCGGTAGTATAAAATCTTCTAGCAGGAGATGTTGGTTTATATGTTTTAATAGCCATTATAATTTATCCTCCTACGATAGACTTTCAAAGAACTCAATAGCTTTGCTATCAGCAGTTAAAGTAACATAAGCTTTTTTAAAGTCGCTAGTATAACCTTGAGTCTTGCCTTGTCTTTTTAATTTACCGTCAACATTTAGAGTGTTAACTGATTTAACTTTAACACCAAAAATTTCTTCAACGGCTTTTTTGATTTCAACTTTGTTTGCATTTTTGTCAACAACAAAAGCATATTTTTTGTTGTGGATGTCTGCATAAGTCTTTTCACTTAGAAGTGGTTTTTTAATAATATCAAATGTTTTCATTATGCTTTATACCCCTCTTCAATTGATTTGATAGCGTCAGCAGTTAAAACTAACTTGTCGCATTTAATAATATCATAAACATTAAGAAGGTCGCTATTTGTAACTTCAACATTTTGAAGATTAGCACTTGCTCTTAGAACGTTTTCGTTTTGACCTTTTGTAACAACAACAGCAGTTCTGTCAGCACCAATTTTGTTAAGAACTTCAACCATAGTCTTAGTCTTAGCGTCTTTGATGTCAAGGTTTTCAAGAACGATAAGTTCTTTGTTTGCAAGTTTAGTCGAAATTGCACTACGGAATGCAACTCTCTTAGCTTCTTTGTTTACTTTTTTAGAGAAATCTCTAGGCTTAGGTGCAAATGCTATACCACCGCCTCTCCATTGTGGAGCTTTGGTTGAGCCTTGTCTTGCTCTACCAGTACCTTTTTGTCTCCAAGGTTTCTTAGCATGACCCCTAACTTCAGAACGAGTAAGAGTGCTTTTTGTACCTTGTCTTAAATTGGCTAGATGTGCAACTACAACTTGATGAATAAGCGCTTCGTTATATTCTTGTTTGAATACGCTATCATTTAGTCTAATTGAACCACATTCTTCACCCAATAAATTAAGTAATTTTGTGCTTGCCATAGTTTAACTCCTTATGCGTTTACTTTAACAGCAGATTTAACACTAACTAGGCTTCCTTTAGCACCAGGAATAGCACCTTTGACAAGTATTAAATTTCTTTCTGCGTCAACTTTAACAACTTTTAAATTTTGAACAGTAACTTTTTCGTTACCCCATCTACCAGCCATTTTCTTACCCTTGAATACTTTAGCAGGGAAAGTGTTAGCACCGATAGAACCAACGTGTCTATGTACTGGACCATTACCGTGAGTCATTCTGTGTCTGTGGAAATTCCATTTTGCGATAGTACCGCTGAATCCGTGACCCTTAGAAGTACCAGTAACGTCAACAATATCACCTTCTGCAAATACATCACAAGTGATTTTGTCGCCAAGTTTATAATTTTCGGCATCGTCAAGTTTGAATTCTCTCAAATATCTCATTGAAGAAAGTTCAGCCTTTTTCAATTGACCAAGCATTGGTTTATTTATTAATTGTTCTCTAACATTATCAAATGCCAATTGAACAGCTTGATAACCATCGTTTTGCATAGTCTTAACTTGAGATACAAAACATGGACCAGCTTCAATAGCAGTAACAGGGACAACTAAACCATTGTTATCAAAGATTTGAGTCATGCCAAGTTTTTTGCCTAATATTGCTTTTTTCATTATCTTTTATCCTCCCTGTCCTTAAAGTTTGATATTGATGTCTACACCTGCAGGAAGTTCAAGCTTCATAAGAGCATCAACTGCTTTTGCTGAAGGACTGTAAATATCAATTAGTCTTTTATGAGTTCTTAGTTCGAACTGCTCACGACTATCCTTGTATTTGTGAGTAGCTCTGATGATTGTAACCACTTCTTTGTTTGTAGGAAGTGGAATTGGACCACTAATCTTTGCACCAAATTTAAGAGCAGTATCAACTATTCTCTTGCTAGCTACATCAATTAGGTTATGGTCAAATGCGTTTAATTTAATTCTAATTTTTTGTGTTGCCATTAATTTTTCTCCTTTAATTAATTTGCCTAAAAACCTGTATTTCGCATCAAAGTGAATTTAAAGTAAACCATAACTAAACCACAAAAACCCCTTTTGAAAACAAATTTGTACTTATTTCCAATGGGTCAAAATGATATATTCTTACACTTTACCGTGTGTTCACTCGCTGTAATCAAAAAAAATATGCGAAGTTTTTAGTCGTTTACAATCTAATGCGTAAACACTTCAAAAATGTAAATTATCCCTAAAATTCGGCATTTTTTAGAGTAACTTTACACCAAGCAAAACATTACAGCATACATATTTTATCTAAAAAACACCCAAAAGTCAACACTTTTTTAAAAATTTTTTGCAAAATTTAACAAATTTTTTAAAAGATAAATTTTTTATAAAATTTTTAATGTTCTCCACCAATCAATCAAAATTAACTGATTTGATTTCCCCGTATATTAATGTTTTTTTATTAATATAATATATTATATCATATATATAAACAAAAAGCAATAGCTTAGGCATAAAATTTTAATTTCTAAAATAATTACTTACGTTTTCATATTTTTTAATTTTTTTGATAACATATAAGTTTAGTTAACTTGACTTTATAACTTATAAAACAACGATTAAAAAACAGAAAAAACACTAACAAATGTTAGTGTTTATAAATAACTATATAGTTTTTGTGTCGGCTTACCACGAACTACCGCCCCCGCCGCCGCCACCACCGCCGGAGAATCCACCGCCCGAACTTCCACCACTATAGCCACCAGAACTTCCGCTAGAAGAATTAATATATTGATTGGTTGAAGTTTTCGAAACCGAATTAACAGTATTTGAAATACAAGAATTTATTCTATAAATTGTCAAATCGCCAAGATTTGAGCCACTTGATACATACCACTCAACTTCTGGCATGTCAATAACTTTGAATTTATCTATCCATTTATGCGACACACCCAAAACATAAGCATAAGGCAAAATATCATAAAAATATTTTGGATTTTCATTAACCAAGGCTTCTAGCCTGCTTTTTTCGGCAGTTTTCAAAAATTCCTTAAATCCAAGGATTTTACCAAGTACTTCCTTACCTTTTTCATTTCTATTTTCTATAAGTGAATACACTACTTGGTATAACATTATTAATAACAAGTTAAAAATAAGTCCTACTAAATAAATAGTACTATATCTAAAAATTATTCCCGAATTAATGATTAACAACAAGAAAACTATTGGCAAAAGTTCTATTATCATTATGGCAATTACCGGGAAATACCGCTTTAGTTTAATAAAATTATTCATTACAACAGTGTAAACAATCGTTATGAAAATAGATGAAACCACCGACATCACACTAAGTAATCTGTAATCAATCATAGGAATTACAAACATTCCTAGCATCGAAATTGCAAATAACAAACTAATAATGATTTTTTGGAATTTAGATTCTTTGAATATTTGTTTGGATTCCAAAGCAATATTGGATTTTATCCACTCAACAGACTTGTAAAAATCACTAGGAACTTTATTTAGAGTAATTTCGTCTTCGTCTTTAAATAGTCCCCGCATAAATTTTCTTTCGAATTTGTTGCTTCCATAGTATTCTTTTAGTTTTCTGAGTTTGATATACCTATCCATATTAATTCTATCAATCCCTTTCAACTTACTAGAATCGTCAATAATTTCAATATATCCTTTGCTCGCCAAATAAACTATAAGCGAAGAAATGTCTTTGTTGTTTACTCTTCCCCTATAATTAAAAGCCATTTCTAGGCTATTAAAATCATATGGCGGATAAAACTCTATAGTTTTGACAACTCCTTTTTTGTCCCCTAGCCAAAATAAAATTATACATAACAAAACTATTGCTGGAACAATAAAGTATAGATATTGAAATATTGTTGCTTTAGTAGCAAAATATCCTTCCGGCAATTCAAGTCTAACAGTTAGCCCACTTCGTGCATTCAAATCACCATTTAAACTACCAAAAATATTATTCCCATTCAAAGTATAAGAAACTCTATCCGAAGATGTATCTCCAAAACTGCCACTTGAAAATCCAAGTCTTGACGCATCAAACTCTTTTGGCATAGATATATTAAAAGTTACATTGCCAATAACAGTATCCCAATTTGTACCAATTATATTAAAGTAAAACTCATCCTTATCTTTGAGCATGTCTTTGCCCACATCAAACGAATAAGAAATTACATATGTTTTACTCTCTTTTACAAGTGTTTTATTTTCGTCACCAATTGTTAAAACTATATTACCTTGCTCAGTACTCTTACTAAACTTTTCATCAACACTAATATTTTTTATCTTAGCAATATAAGTATTCCTGCTTCCATCTGTACGTCTTACTTCATTTTTGTACGGAATAAACCTTTTGATTCCATGTTTTGAAACATTAAAGTATGCCGTAATAGTTTCGGTTACAAAAAAGACATTATCTTCACCCACAACAATTTCTACGTCGTACGAATCAATAACATATTCCAAATTATTATAATTCGGATTTTTGCTAGGACTTACATACTCTTCTTGAGAAGATTCTTCTGTCAAAGCATGTGCCACAACAGGATTATTGCCACAAACAAAACAAGCCACTAAAAGTAGTGGCAAGCATAAAAACAACAAAAATTTAATAGTTTTTTTCATAAACTCCCTTAAAACTTAACTTGAACATTTTCTCTTTGACTTTCATCAGATACTTCAAACATTTTGTATGTAGAAAATTTAAAACACGAAGCCAAAATATTTGAAGGAAACATCTGAACCATATTATTCATTTTTCTAACAGCACCATTATAATACTTTCTAGCATTAGCGATGTCTTCTTCAATTTTTGTTAGTTGATTGCTCAAGTTTTGAAAGTTCTCATTTGCTTTTAATTCGGGATATGCTTCCGCCAAAGCCATTATTTTGGATATTCCACTAGTAAGTTTGGAGTTAACATCGACTTTGTCATTAACACTCAAATTATCATAACCAGCATTGCCATTACGCAATTCAATTATTTTTGCAAGAGTATCTTTTTCGTGTTTTACATAACCTTTGACAGTCTCGACCAAATTAGGAATCAAATCCCATCTCTTTTTTAGATAAACATCCATAGTTGAAAAAGCTTCTTCAACAGTGTTTCTTCGTCCAACCAAGGCGTTATAAACACAAATTATCGCTATTAACAAAACTAAAACTATTGAACCTACAATTATTCCTATTAACATAATATCTCATTCCTTCTTTATAAATATATGGTATCACAGACTATTATATTAGTGCAAACAAATTAACTTATTAACTAAAAAAATTAATTTGACACATAAATTGCATCAAATTAATTAAAACTTTACTTTTTCATATCTTCAGTTAGTTTTTTAACCATAAGGTCAATATCTGCATCGTGAACAGCCCCTGCTTCTGCCAAACTTTCCATTTGGCTCATAGGACAATGAACACAGTGCATGCCAAAACCTTGCAAAATAGTTTCAGCATTAGGACAAAGTTCCAAAACTTCGCCAATTGTAGTGTCTTTAGTTATTTTTGCCATATAAATCTCCTTAAATTTAACATCAAGTAATTATTTTATTAGTTTTTAAGCAAGAAATATTTCTTAATAATTTAGTCTTACTTTAAAGACAAAAAACTCTCAATTGCTTAATAGTATTATTATAACACAAATACTATTTATTAGTCAATTCATTCAAATCTATTTCCACAATTATTACAAATTCTATTTGCTCTAAAGTTCTTAAATCCACAATGTTTGCATATTTTAAAATTGGCTTGATTTGGGTCAATTCTATTAGTTTGCATAGTACCATTCTGAGACAGAGTTCCACTTTGTTTTGTTATAGTTACTGCATTTGGATTTAAACTTCCATTATAAACAACACTTGGCTTGATAGCCATGATATGCTGTTGATTATACGCATTTATTCTCTTTTGATAACGTTTTGGAAAATCAATTGCTTTTAGTCTAATATTCTTAACAAAAATACCTATAAAATCGTAAGCATCTTCCAAATCAGTATTCAAAACTTTGCAAATATAATCGTTATTATTCAAAATATTATCTATTGAAATTTTGTCTTTTTCAATCTTTTTGTTAATTTTATTCCCTATCCAAAGTCCAATATCTTCGTGAACATCTTCGGTTTTTTCTTTGCCAGTTTCGTTTATTAAACACTTAACAAGTAGCCCCGGGTCAATTACTTTGACATTACACGAACCCTTAATAAAGCCTTTAATTCTCCCCAATTCCTTTGATTTAAGAAAGAATGGTTCATCCGAATCAAAATCAAAATCCTTGAATTCATTATTGCTTACAAAATACAAATCAATACGAATTCTTTTGATTTTTGAGCCTTTTTTGTTTAGTTTTTCTACTTTTGCACGTTTGTAAGTTTCGGGAATGGACTGCTCGTTAATTTTGTATTTTCCCGCAAGTATTACATCCGCTACTTTGGATTTGTAAACAACAACACATGTAGTTCCGTCTCTAACTATAATATTTTTGTTTAAATACAAAAATTTTTTCTTTTTTAAAAAATACACAATGTGAGAGTTCATATCCCCGTCACATTCAATATTTTTGTTAAACAACTCCTTAATCTTTGCAAATATTCCCATAAAAATGCCGTTTCCCTAAATTGTATTAAGTTTCAATCTTTATTTATGTAAATATAATAGCACAATTAACAATTAAAACAAACAAATGTAAATTACTTTGCAAAATAAAAACAAATTTTTTAAAATCAAAATAATAACTAAAATAATATTATGCAATTTGGATAATAACGAAATTTAGTATTCAGACAAAATTGCAAAATCTGGGATTTAAAAAAGTCATAATATCTTCAAAAGTTTAATATAATTTTAGTAACAACAAAATGGAGATGTAAAATGTATAAAATATCTGATATAATATCCACACCTGTTATAAGTCTATACGAAGGTGAACATATAGGAATCGTCTATAATATTATGTTTGATTATAGACAAAAAAAGTGTAGTTTTGCCTGTATTCTAAACGAAAACGACAACATTCCAAGACTAATTAAGTTCAAAGATATTTTCAAAATCGGAAATGATTGTATTTTTATAAAAAACTTGACTTGTTTGGATTTGGAAACAAATTGCGAAAAGGAAATGGAAGAAAACACCAATCCTATCAATCTAAAAGTATATAATTTGTCATGCGAATATGTTGGGACAAGCCACGATATTATTGTGGACGACAACTTTAGAATTTCTCAAATTGTGCTAAATAACGGAAAAATTATTGAAAGAAACGATATTTTGAATATTGGAAAATCAACAATTATTATAGGAAATGATGTGTCTATCCAAAAATTCAAACCAGTAGTCAAAAGTATCAAAATTCAAAATACTCCCAAAAAAGTTATGATTCTATCTGACTTTATCAAAAACGAAGCAACCCCACAAAACAAAATTATAACAGATTTTAGGTTTTTGATTGGAAGAATTTTGAGTCAAGATGTTATTGCACTTAATGGCGAAATGATTGCAAAAAAAGATTCAATTGTCACAAAGGATATTGTAAACAAAGCAAGCTCCTATGGAAAACTTGTAGAAATCGCTAGATATAGTAAGTCCTAAAAAAATAAAGTGATGTTAAATTACATCACTTTATTTTTTATTTATTTTTTAAGTTTTTTTGCACTATCTAGTAGACCTTGCAAACTAGTTTTCTTTTTTGGTTCAGCCTTTGGTTCTTCTACTTTTTCTTCCTTACTTTCTTCAGGTTTAGTTTCCGAAACTTCTTCATTTGATTTGTTTTCTTCTGCTTCGCCTTCGACAGTCTTGATTGTGTTATCAATAGAATTTGCCAAGTCGTTTTGATTTTCAACTAGTTCTTTGTTGGTTTTTTCAATATCTTTTTGGATATTTGCTAGATTTGCAAAAGGATTTGAATATTGTTCAGATTCCTTTTTTTCTCTCTCTTTGATTTTTTCAATCTCTTCGTTGTATTCAGAGTTTTGTTTGTTAACTTCTCTTAGTTTTGAGAGTAATTCGTTTTCTTCAGTCTTTAATTGTTCGTCACGATTGTCTGTTGAAACAATTTCAGCGATTGCGTTTTTCTTGGCTGGTTTTTCTTCAACAACTTCTTCTTCGTCATCGAAATCGTCGAATTTTCTTCTCTTTTTCTTGTCAGCAACTCTTTGTCTAAATTCTGGAGTATTGAAGTAATCTCTAACATTGTTAATTGCTTCGATTTCAGCAAGTCTAACTTTGATGTCTTGTTCAAGTTTGAGAATATATTCTTGTTTTGCCTTGATGTCAGCATCTTGGTCAGCAACAAGCAAAGTCATTTTGTCAATTTCTTCTTGCAAAATCTTAGACTTTTCTTCTTTTTCTTTCAAAATTGGTTCTTGTTGAGCTTGAATTTCCTTGTTAATTTGTCCCCAAACCTTGTTAGCATAAGTACGACATTCACTCATCATGTTTTCTTCAACTTGTGCCTTTTTCTCCTTGATTTCTGCAGTTAAACTTGCAATATCTTGGTCCATTTCGGCTTGTTGTTTTTCAAAGTTAACTTTGGAATATTCGTAGTCCTTTTCCAATTGTTGTTGTTTTTGTTGTTCTTCGTTGTATTTTTTCTTTAGATAGTTGGCTTCAATCTTAACTGATGTTGCATTCAATTGCTCAGTAAGTGATGCCATGTTTTCTCTAACCGCTTGAGATTTTCTCTCATAATCTTTGGTAACTTCGTCAAATGCTTTTTGGAAGTTGAACATTTCTTGTTCTTTTGAGTTAATTCTTTCGGTTATTCCACGTTTGAAGTTAAAGTATTTTTCACCTTCAAGCATCGCTCTATCAAGAAGCAAAGCACTCTCTACTCCAACTGGTTCAAAGTTAAAGTCTTCAAAGTGATTGGTATTCATTTCAGCTTCTTCGGCTTCTTTTTGTTCTTGCAAAGCTCTCTTTTCAAGATATTCTTGCAAAACTGGAATAGCTTCTCTAATTTCTCTTGGAGTAAACAAAACTTCGTAGTCAACAAATGATGGCATTGTTGAACATGCTTTGTTCAAATATCTTTCGAATTCATGAAATTCATAGTACAAATCAGCATATCTGCTAGATTCCAAAAGTTTAAGTACAGTTGTTACAAATAGTCCAATAAATGTATAGAACAAAGGCAACATCAAAACTTCAAGCAAGCCTTCGAAATATCCTATTGTTTCGCCTGCCGAAGCACCTTCGCCTGCACCATATTTGTTAAGTGGCGCACCATACACAAACACAAGTCCAAATAGTAGTGTCAAAACCGATACCATGATTGTTATAAACATTACGGTATTAGAAATATTTTTGTAAGCACTACTTCTGGTTGGTTGATCAATACAAGTAGTTGAATTGATATATTCAGATGGTTGTCTGTCTCTATTAAGCATATATTCTTGCCAAGAGTATCTCAAGGTCTTTGGAACTTGCTTAAATTTGTTATTAACTTCAACTAGATTGTCTTCGTTTATAAATGGGTTTTTCTTAAAGTATCTATTAAATCCCGTAACACTGTGAAGAAGTCTTGATTCGTATGTACGAGCAATTAATACACAACAGATAATAATACCTAGCAAAAATACAGCAAGTGATATGAAAAGCACATATTGAAGACCAGATTGTGGGTCAGTGTCTCCACCGAAACCGCCAATGGTTTCAAAGACTTTCATAATGTTGCCTACTAAGTTATCTGCCAAAAATTTACCTGCATTCAACATAAATTTCTCCTAATTTCATTTTTCTATATACATCTAGTATTATATCATACAAAAATGTATTTAACTAACAATTTTCGATATAATTTTCAAAAACTTTTAGATAACTTCCAAGAGTTTTCCCATGTGAAAAGAATACAAAAATTTTGATTTGATGGCTATATTTGTTGCTTTTTCAAAAGCTTGTTTGTAAATATCCAATTGCAAGGCATAATTTGACTTCAAAAACTCTTCGTTATTTGTCTTGTTAGTTTTGTAATCAATCAAGTACCCCACACCATCTTTGACTACAACCAAATCAATAACACCTTGCACTATAACCTTAGTATTATTATCGCTATTTTTAACAATTTTATTATAATTTTGTTGCATTAAAAATTGCTTTTCCTTAAAAATTTTGTCTGCGCCCAAGATTAATTCTGATAGATTTTCTTTTGCCTTAAAAATCTCATCAAAATTTATTTTTTCAAAAATGCTTTTTGAAATAACATTTTGCATAACTAATTTGTTTGCAATATCCAAAATTTCGTCCTTTGTTTCGTCAAAATTTAGATTTTGCATAATACTATGATAAGCAGTTCCTAACTCTAGTGCATCGGTACTATCAAGTTTGTCTTCTGGGGATAAATTTTTCGGACAATAATTAAGATTTTCATAATCTTTTTCTTCGTTTAAAATATTTGTAACAGTATTTTTGATTGTAAACACTTGAGTGTTTGGCTTGTTTTCGGTTGATTTTACAAATGTCTCAAGCAAATTTTTGTCTACATCCCCTATTGCAATTTGATTATTACTACTAGACAAATCATCCAAAATATCTTCCATTTTTAAAAACTGAATATCAGCCATGCTATCCAAGTTTTCGTTAAGGACAAAATCCTTTCTATTTTCAAAATTTGAATAATATACACTTGGAACTGCCTTAAATACAAAATCAAAATAATTTTTGGAAAAATATATGTCTTTTTGAACATTTTTATCAAAGTTTTCTAGGTTGTATGTTCCTATCATATCAAGATGTTCCTTGGCTCTAGTCATGGCAACGTACAAAAGTCTAATTTCTTCGTTAATCTCGGATTTTTTGTTGTCTAACTTACAAGCATTTCTAATTAGAGTATCTTGCAAAACTCTTGTTTCTGGATTAATAGACTTAAGTCCAAATCCAAAGTTGTCGCCTATAATTAAGTCGTTTGTATCTTTGTTGATATTAAATCTTTTGCCAAGACCACACATAATAACCGCTGGGAATTCTAGTCCTTTGCTATAATGTATTGTCATTATCTGTACAGCATTGCCATTTGTCCCTACTTTTTGAAGTTCGTTGTCTTTGGATACAAAGTCCAAAAAGTCCAAAAATTTGTCAACATTATATTTGTAACTTTCGCTACAAGAAAGACTCAAAAATTCTTTGACATTATTTACTTTTTCAATTCCATTTGGCATACTTTTGAGTTTAATTATAATATCAAAATCATCAAGAACTTTTTGTAAATATTCACAAATTGTGTGTGATGTCAAATATAGTCCACTAAACTTACTAAATTCGTAGAATTTATTTAGTTTTTCGAAAATCTCATCTTCACTATTATAATTTAAAACAGCGTCAAAAAAGTTGTCTTTTGGATAGTCTTGTCTTATTTTATTAAGTTCATCATCGTTTAATTCAAACAAATTTTTCAAAACTATTGAAAGAGCCAAATCGTCGTGGAAATTGCTTGCAACTTTAATTATGCTAGTTAACAAGTTGATTTCATAACTTCCATAAAAATCCACCGAAACTACAGTACTAGCAGGAATTTGCATTTGAGACAAAGTGTCATAGAGAGTTTTGACAAAACTTCCCCTAGACCTAATAATTATTGCAATATCTCTGTAATCAAAGTATGTTCCATCAGTTTTTTTGCATGTTTTAAGCATTGCAATTTTGTTTGCTACAAGTATGGCTTCTTTTTTTTCAAGTTCACTACTTTCCGCCATCTCATCATCATTAATTTTTGAATCGAGAATACTAAGTGCCACATTACATCCACTAACCTTCCCACTTGATACAAATCGAGAATTTTTGCTATAATTAATTCCAATTGTATCTTCGGTTATGAGTTTATCAAATACTAAGTTGTTAAATTCCAAAATGTTTTTGTCGCTTCGATAATTTTGGTTAAAATTAATAACTTTGTTTTCTTTGGTGTCGTTTTGGAACTTATAAAATTTGTTTACAAATATTTTTGGATTAGATTGTCTAAAGGCATATATGCTCTGCTTAACGTCGCCTATCATATAGTAGTTATTGCTAGAAACAAGTTTGCTTACAATTTTTTCTTGTTTCTCATTAATATCTTGGTATTCATCAAAAAATATGAATTTATAATTTGATTTCAAAATTTCTTGAATGTTTTGATTTTCAAGAAGATTGAGCATTTTGTCTTCAAGGTCATTAAAGTCAAGATTATTTTTCTTTTTCTTGTCACTTGCGAATTTATCTAAAATTTCTTGTGAGAGTTCAAGCAATTTATCCAAGTTTTTTCTGCTAGATATAATATTATTTAGTATCTCGTCTTTATCCAAACTAACAAGATACTTCTTTATATCTTTGAGAGTATCCAAGTAATTTTGATTAACTACCCCCACCTGTTCATCAAAATCTAGTTCGACTACATCGGCATTTTTGGATTTTCTTGGTTTTGTTTGAGTGTCAAGACTATTTATAACTTTCAAAAATTGTGTAAAGTTATTTGACGAAATTAACATTTCACAAGCATTTTTTCGATTTAACAAAAAATCCATGTATTTATCTAGTTCAAGTGTCTTGCAAGTTTCAATTGTTTTGTTTAGGCTAAACAAAACATTACCAAGTAACTTCTTGCAATAATCCAATAAGTACACAAGTACTTTGTTATTATCCAAATCTTCAAGATAACAATCTTTGATATTCTCTTTAATCCAATTTGTCGGGTCGGCTTTGTTTCTAAGATAATTAATTATTGCATAAATAATCTTTTTTAGTCCCAAGTCATTTCTTTTTGTGTTATAACTCTCATACAACTCAAAAAACTCATCGTCCGAACTTGCAATATGTTTTTCAAAAACATTCTTAGTTGCACTTTCTATCAAATATTTAGATTCTTTTTCGGAAAGCATCTTGAAGTCCGGGCTTTCATTTATTTCATAAAAATATTTAATTATAAGTTTTTTACAAACTGAATGTAAAGTTCCTATCTCTGCCGAATCAATAATGTCAAGTTGGTTTTTCAAAAACTTTTTGTCATCTGGCTCAGCGGTTGAAAGTGAAGTAACAATAGCATTATATAACTTTTGTTTGATTTCGGTCGCCGCCGCATCTGTAAATGTTAGCACCATTAGATTTTTAACCGAAACTTTTTGAACAAGAATGATTTTCATTAGTTTTTGAATCATGGTCGATGTCTTGCCAGAACCTGCAGACGCCGACACCAACACATTTGAATTTTCAGAACCTAAAAATTCTTTTTGTTCATCATTTGGTTCGTATGCCATTATTTATCCCCCTTTTGTTTTAATTCTTCTATTGTGCTAACATTGTCTACTACTCTATCCTTGTCTTTTTGATAATTACATAGTCCAATATATTCACAATAATCACACGCACATGTGGATTTTGTTTTGAGCGGATATGGAGTTATGTCTCCCTTCAAAATATTATCCACTGCTTTGTTAACTTGAGTTATCGCATAATTAAGTAGATAATCCAAGTCTTCTTTTTGAATACACATCCTATTTAAAAATGCACTATTTTTGTAAAATTCACCGCTTGATGACGTAGATAAATTAATAGTTGTACTTTTGTAAGAAGGTGTAGTCAAGTTTTTGTCAAGGCTATATATAATTGAGTCATTTCTATCCATAACCCCAATAAACTTATAATTTCCGCCATCATAAGTTAAATTATTTTTAATCGGCAAATAAAATGCTCCGCTTGGCGACAAATGTTTTTCTTCGGCAAAAGCCTTGGCGTATACAAGTAGTTGGAGTTTTTTGCCACTATAGACATCTGTATAATCGTCAAAACTTGAGTCTCCGGTTTTGTAGTCGATTATTATAAAATTGTCCCCACAAATATCTACTCTATCTATTACACCCTTGATTTTGATATTGTTATACTTAAGATTACTTAAAAAACCATACTCCAAATATTTTTTGTTTGGCAAAAAATTACTTGAGTTAATCTCGTTTTGAATACCATGAACAATTCTTATTAACTCTTTTTTGAGAGATTTGATTACATAACTATTGTTTTTGTTAGAAGCAAATCTTTTGTAGTCATCCGTTTGCAAAATTTTATCTAAGCAATCTAGTGCAAATTTGTCTAAATCTTCTGTATCACTATCCACAATCTTACTTACAACGCTTTTCAAAACAGCGTGTATAATTGTACCTATGTCTTGTGGCTTTAACTCGCTTGACTGGAAGTTTTTGAGTCTTAATCCAAATCTAGCAAAATGCTTGTATGGGCAACTATAATATGTCTCAATCTGACTGACACTTGTTGAATTATTCAAAAACATATTTGGATTTTTGATATTCTGTTTGTAGCCTTTGAGTGAATTATTATCAATAAGCCCAAAGATTTTGTCATCCTTTAGTGAATGAATTAGTAGGTTATAAATTTTCCTAAAGTTATCGTTTGAAAAATACACATTGTAATCTTTGGTCATATTTAAAATATTATCCAAAACAACTTCTCTTGATTGATTGTTAAATATAACCGAATTTAAATCCAAATCATAATAAGACTTGTCCACAAAACGAAGGTCATAAGACTTATTAACAACTTCGTAATCAAAAATATTTTGCAAACTCTTAATGAGCATATTTGGATACATAGTTCCTTCACTACTTGCATCCAAAAAACTAAGGAACAAGCCTTTTTTTGCCTTTTGCGTAGTATCAAATAGTTTGAATAATTTTCGTTGATTAATAAGTGCTATTGTAGGATTAATTTTGGATGCGTTTGGAAGCAATGCAATTTCATCATCGGTCATAAGTCCATTGTCTACTTTGAAAGAAGGAAGTTTGCCTTCGTTACATCCTAGAATATAAATATAATCATATGTACTTACATAACTTGTTTCAAAGTCGGCAACAAACAAGGTATTGCTTGTAATTGGCGGAAGACTAATATTTGTGCTTTCCAAGTACGACTTAAATGTTTCCAAAAATTCATCAAAACTCTGAATGTCCTTGCCAAAAACCATTTTGTAATCATTTATGATATTGTTTAGTTTGTTTTGAACTTGACTTAACACTCTTTGATTTAAAGCATCCAATTTTTCTTTGTACAATTCACATTTTGGATTTAGATATTCAAGAATTTCACAAATAATATTATCAAAATAAAACTCGGTTGAATTATTTGTTTTTGATAGTTCCGCCCATTTTGTCAACTTGTTTGAAAAGTCAGTAATCTCTTCATCAATTATATCTTCTAACATCAAACATCCAAAACCTTTAAGTCCCAAGGTTTTGAGTTTTGAATCTACTTTTAATACACTATCGCTATCAAAGCCCAAAATTGAATTTTTGATAATATGAACATAGTCACTACTTACAAATTGATTATCAAATAGATTGCAAATATCAAGAATAAGTCTAATTAATTCGTGATTGATAATAAGTTCACTTTTATCAAAATAACTAGGAATCTGATACTTTTTTAGTTCTCTTTCAAACTCGTCTTTGTAAGTAAGCATACTAGGCAAAACACAAGCAAAGTTATCAAAAGAAAGACTACTATTTCTAACCCTACTATATATATCCGCTACAACATAAGATATTTCGTCACTAATATTATCAAATTCAAAAATGTTTATTCTTTCATCTATGACTCTAGCTTTTTTAGGAGTATAAGCCAAAAGATTTTCAAGCAAATCATTTGTCTTTGTTAATTTATCAATTTTGAAATTAAGTCCTTCGATTTTAAATATATCAATCAAATCAAAGTAGACTTTGTTTGTATAAATATTTGAATTATTGCTCTCCTTTCCATAAGTGCAAGCAATATAAGTTTCATCGCTAAATCTAGCAATTTTGGAGATAATTTGAAGATAAATAGAAGTAAAGTCGTCAAATTCGACAAAGTAAAAACAAGTATTTTTGAGATTATCTTTGTTTAATGTATCTGCAAAAAGCCTAAGCATATTAAAACTATCCGTATACTCAGTCTTCAAAAATTTTTCATATTCTGAATATATGAGTTTAATGTCTTTTTGCTTAAGATTAGCATAATCATTTGAATCTGTCACATACATATCATCACAAGATATATTACAACTTTTTAACAAACATATCGTTTCAAAAAGTTCACTTGCAAAGCCGATAAAATTAGTCGCTTTTTTGAATGTATGCAATTTATCCTTGTTTTCAATTAGCAATTTTTTTGTAAGTGCTACACCCGATTGTTTTGTAAGAATATTTTTGTTTGTGTTTATTAAAAACTTTTTTGAGAACCTTGACATTGACATAATATTGACGTCAAAAAAACAAGTCTCACCAGTTTCTTCAAAGAGACGCTGTTCCAAACTAAATAGTGTTCTATCTGGAGCAATTATTATATGATTTTTGCTTTTATCTCTGTTTTTGAGAATTTCAAAAATTTTTTCGTTGCAAATCTCACTACACTTGCCCGCCAAAATATGTATGTCCACTTGTGTTCTCCTACACCAAATTCGATTTTGTTAACCAAAAAATTAGATTTTTTAAGTAATTTATATTTATTAAATATTTAATTTTTTAATTAAATTAACTTAAATATTTAAATTTAAAATAATCAATTATAGTGTAGCAAATATCGACACAAATTTCAAGAAATCTCACCTTGATAATTTTTTTATTTCGGACTGAAGTTTATTTATCCTTTCCAAGTATTTTTCTTCCAAACTAATTTCTGTGTTTTTCTTAATGAGTCTAACTAGCCCCAAAAACAAATTCATTATATCTTCGTCAGATACAATTGCGCTTTTTGATTTAAACTTAAGTACTCGTTTTTTGGTGAAAAAAATACACCCAAAATTATTTATAAATGTTATATTATCCATGGTCTAATTATTTCCAACTAATCATATAATTAACCCCTTTCACATATAATTTTAAAAAAATATATAAAGGAAAAAGTTATGCAAGAAAATTTTATTCACTTGATTAGTACATGCGAAGCATCGGTTTCAATTAACGGAAAAAATGTTGGGGTTATAGATAATATTAATAACTTTGAAATAGACTTTGTAAGTAGAACAAATAGAGTTTTTGTAGGATTTCAGCCTATAAACTCTAATTCTTTGCCATACACTTTTGAATTACAAACAAACAAAAGTGTTATGTGCCAAAACGATAATGTTCAAATTATTCCCTTTCCAAACTCGCATTATGATGTGATTATGAATTCATTTTTAATCTCTCAAAACCAAAACTCAAAATCTATACTTAACAAAAATTTGGGGAATTATTATATTACAATTACTAGCGGAAGTTCAAGCCAAATTACAATTTACAGCGGAGCAAGTATAGTTTTTAATCAAAACATCCCGCTTGTAACTTCTGCCAAATGCGAACTTAAGAAAGATTTAATTGTAATAACTGGCTACATAACTGATTCAAAATACTACTTGTTAATACTAAATACTCAAGACATAAGTGTAGTATTTAGTGATATTGTTGAGTCTATTGAAATGACTAATGAAAGTATAACATCACTTAAAAATCTAAAAGATATTTCACATCACTCGGTAGTATGCAAAGTAGATTTTGCTTCGCACAAAAGCGAAAATTATCATGTTTACGAAAATAATACTTGCGGAAATCCTAGTAGTATTTATCTTATGCCAAAAGATTTTTTGGAATGTCTAAAGGTCGGTGACGAAAATAAAATTAAGACAATGCTTTGTAGCAATCTACTAAACACCCCTATTGCCAAATTCCAAAGTTACTTTGGAAATATCAAAGAAATTTATATTAACAGACACGAGATTAACCCACAAAAAATTAATTACTCTGTTTTAACCGACAAAATTAAAAATTATAATTTTGTTATTGATAACTTGAAAATTAAAGAAATCGAAGAAATATTTTAAAAAAATTTTTAGAAACATGTCTAATATTTGCACTAACCTATATTTTTGTAGTATACTAAAAATGTATAGAATAGTTAAATATAGTTATTGGACAAGTATGTCCAATTAAAAGGATATAATATTGGACAAGTACCAAATAATAGCAATAATCGCTGGAATTATTTTGCTTTTAATGCTGATAGTTTTTACAAGCCGAAAGCGAATTGTTAGAACTTATGAAAAGTATTTAAAGATTAACAACAAAGCCAACTTATCCGGAAAACAATTAGCATTTATATCCAAACAGAAGTTAGGACTTGACGACTTGGAATTTGCTTTGACGGATATTAAACTTGGTGACGCATATAGCCCAAAATACAAGACATTAATTCTCAGCAAAGAAGTATGCAACACCGCGTCCTTAAGTTCGCTAACTATTGTATCACACGAATTGGGTCATGCTGTTCAGCACAAAAAACGAACACCTATATATGTATTAAGTCAGATTGTAACTGCTATTACAAAATTTACAAACAAATTCATTATCCCCTTACTTGTAATCGGAACACTATTATTCTTGCTCAAATATCCAAACGATTCTTTGGGTCAGATTTTAATGATTATTTCAGGTTGTCTGTTTGGACTTCATGTACTTAGACTTATTATTCTAATTCCACTTGAATACGATGCAAGTAGACGAGCACTTAAATATCTCAAAGAAAACGAATTTGTATCGCCTAACGAATATCGAAAGGCAAAAAAATTACTTGGAATAGCCGCTCAAACATATATAGTTGGACTATTTGATGATTTATTTATACTAAATAGAAAAAGGAAGAAATAATTATGTATTATGAATATTATATCTTAGGAATTATATTGCTTCCAGGAATAATTCTAGCCATTTATGCCCAAAGCAAAGTATCTTATACTTTCCATAAATACAGCACATGTCTTAGTAGTTGTGGAAAGACTGCAAGCGAAGTTGCTAGAATGTTTCTGGACTTTGCTGGACTAAAAGACATTCAGATTATCAAAGTCAAAGGCGAACTAACAGATTATTATCACCACAGCAAGAAAGTTCTTGCACTAAGCGAAAGTGTATATGACAGTTCATCAATTTCGGCTTTGGGAGTTGCTTGTCACGAAGTTGGCCACGCATTACAATACAAATCTAATTATCTACCTATCAAAATAAGAAATGTTATAATCCCTATTTGTAATATAGTTAACAACTTGCTTTGGGTATTTATTATTTTGGGTGCTATATTCTTTTATACAAACATCGGTATTTGGTTTTGGTATGTTGGTGTTGGAGCATTTGCTTTGTCTGTTCTTGTAAACCTTATTACCCTACCAGTTGAATACAATGCTAGCAATAGAGCACTTAAACTTTTGAAAGATAGTACAATTTTAACCGAAGAAGAAACTGGATATGCAAAACAAGTTTTAAGAGCGGCTGGACTTACTTATGTTGCAAGTTTAGTCGTATCAATTCTAAACTTACTAAGATTAGTTTTGGTTCTGTCTCGAAACAAAAGAGACTAAAAAATCCCTTATAATTAAGGGATTTTTTTCATGGCTCAATATTTGTAATACAGACACCAGAATTTTTGCCATTCATAACACTAATACCATTTGCCTTACAAACTCCGTCATTATTAAACAAGCACTCAGCCTTACACTCAATACTTACATTTTTGTTGTGTCTAAAAGGATGAATTTCGGGAGCGACTTCAAACATGTTTTTACTTATGTCTTGATGTTGTTTTTCATCTCGCACTTTGTCTAGTTCAAAAGTTCCACATTCACACGACCTTTTGATTGTTATCCCCTTGCTCATACAAGCACAAGCATTATTATATTTACAATTAAGTTTCTTGCATTTTAAATCCATATCTTATCTCCTTTTTTATGTTATTATTTCCAAAAAAATAGTCGTTTATCCAAAATTTAATAAACACAAGCATTTATATGATTGACATAAATCCAAATATTTCGTATCATATTTAAGATACATGTAAATGTATTACACAAAGTTTTAGATACAAAATAATTTTTTAAGGAGTATCATATGAAAGTAGTTTTATTAAAAGACCTAAAAGGCAAAGGCAAAAAAGGCGATGTTATTAACATTTCCGATGGTTATGCTCTCAACTTTTTGATTCCACAAGGAATTGCAAAGGCAGGTACTTCGTCAAATCTAAATGAAGCGAATCAAGCACGTGAAGCCAAGGCTTATCACGATGAACAAGAACGACTAAAAGCAGTTGAACTTGGAAAAATTATTGAAAAAACCACACTTAATCTCAAAGTTAAATGCGGTGCTAACGGAAAAGTTTTTGGTTCGGTTACAAACAAAGAAATCTCAGAAGAACTAGCAAAATTAAATATTTCTGTTGACAAAAAGAAAATTGAAACTGATGCTATTAAGTCAATTGGACTATATGACATCAAAGTCAGACTTCATCCTACTGTTGTAGTTAGTCTCAAAGTTAATATCGAATGTTAAACGAAAAAAGTTACCTAAAGTAGGTAACTTTTTTGTTTATTATTTAAATCACTTTTGCTTTTTGGAGTTCTTTTTTTGTTTAGTAGGTTTAGGCAAAGTTTCATCTTTAGGAGTGTCTTTCACTTCTTTATTTTCGTCTTGAGATTGTTTTAGCAAAGTCTGTTTTGCCAAGTTTTCATTGACTTCCTTGTCAATATCCGAAGGCTTAGTCCAAAACCCTATAACATCACTAACTTTTGTTGAATACATAAATGCGTTTGGGTCGGTATCTTTAAGAATTTTTGTTAGTGTTGCAATTTGGAACTTGCTAACCAAACAAATAAGATAATCTTTGTCGTCATGAGAGTACATTCCTTCACACTTGGTTTTAGTACATCCACGACTTAGGTTTTCCATAATTTTTTGAGATACTTCGTCGCCTTTGTTTGTAATAATATGATAAGCCCTAACCTGTTTGTATCCGTCATTTACAAAATCGGTACAAACCGAGCAAAGTCCAAGTGCTATTATTGTATAAGGCAAAACTTGTACACCATTTGTGAAAACAATTAGCGAAAGCAAAACAACAATTATATCTATAATTACTACAATCGAGCCGATTGAGATTTTTGGGTTCTTGTTGCGTACAATGCTTGCAATCATATCTCCACCACCAGTCGAGCCACCAAATCTTACTACAAAGCCAATCCCCACTCCCATTATTGCTCCACCATACATAGCGGAAATTAATGGTTCAAAAGTAAGGTTGATGTTAAGCAGACTAAATATCTCCATAGTAAGCGAGAACCACGCAATTCCAAATAGCGATTTAATTGCAAAACGTCTACCCAAAGTTCTTAGTGCATACAAAAACAAACCAATATTCAAAATAAAATAAATAATTGATGAATTTAGAAAATGTATGCCTATACTATTTAGTAGTACATTAATTATCATCGCAAGTCCCGAAAAACCACCAGTTGAAATATTATTTGGTTCCAAAAAAATTGAAAATGCAAAGCCCATAATTGAAGTGCCAAACATAATCATCAAAAAATCAAACAATAATTGCCATTTACTTTTAACTTTGATATACATAAAAAACTCCAAATTTGTAAGTTAAGTGAAAAAAACAACCTAAGTTTATAATAAATTTAAGTTGTTTTTTTGGTTTATGGATAATTATTTAAGTTCTACAGTAGCGCCAGCTTCTTTAAGTTTAGCTTCGATTTCTTTAGCTTCTTCAGCAGGAACATTTTGTTTCAATTCCTTAGGAGCTCCGTCAACCAATGCTTTTGCTTCGCCTAGACCAAGACCTGTAAGTTCTTTAACAATCTTGATAACAGCAATTTTGTTTGCGCCTGCTTCTTTAAGAACTACTGTGAATTCGCTCTTTTCTTCAGCAGCTGGAGCAGCAGCGCCAGCAGCAGCACCCATAACAGCTACAGGGGCAGCAGCACTAACTCCAAATTCTTCTTCTAACATTTTTACTAATTCGCTTACTTCCATAACAGAAAGTTTTTTGATTTCTTCAACAAATGATTTTAAATCAGCCATTTTAATTTCTCCTTAAATTTTTTTTATTTTAATTAATTTTGTTTTTCAGCTATTGCATTTAATGCTCTTGCCAAAGCAGATACTGGAGCATTAAGAGTACCAAGAAGCATAGCAATAAGAACATCTTTTGAAGGTATTTTAGATAATTCTTCTACTTGGTCTTTGTTCATGATTTGACCGTTAACAATACCAAATTTAACAGCCATTTTGTTTAAGTCTTTTGAATGTTTGCAGAAAACTTTAGCAGGAGCAACTTCGTCTGTACTAAAAGCAACAGCAGTTGTGCCTTCAAACATGTTTGCATCATATCCAGTAATTCCAAGGCTGTCTAGCGCACGAGTCAAAAGTCTATTTTTGAAAACTTTGTAAGTAACATTGTTTTCTCTAAATTCCTTTCTAAGAGCGGTGTCTTCAGCAACTGTAATTCCACGATAATCTACAAATATGATAGATTTTGCTTCACTTAGTTTAGATTTGATGTCTTCTACTAATTCTTTCTTTAATTCTAAATTAGCGCTCAAAATATTATCCTCCATCAAGTTTTTAAAAAATAAAACATCTCATGCCAAAGACATGAGATGAAAATTTCAAACTCGAGCTTCCTCGGCAAGCGTAAATTAAATTACTTATGGTCAAAACCACTTGCTGTCTTAGGCATAATTAATATTCTATTTTCGTTAAATATTATATCTAATAAAATATTTGTTGTCAATAGTTTGTTACATATTTTTTTAAAAATTATAAAAACAACTATAACAAAGCAAATAAATTGTTTCAATTATTTTTTTGAACTACATGTCTTGGAATGAAATTAATCTCACTCCACCACATTTTTAGTTTATAATTAAGATTGAACTTAGATTTCGCTATCAATAAACTCGTCGTACGTAGTTGCTTTGTCAAATACTTTTTTGTCAGTGATTTTAATAATTCTATTACATACAGTTTGCATAAGTTCTTGGTCGTGAGATGTAAGTAACAAGTTTCCTTTGTAATTAATAAGACCTTTGTTAAGAGCGGTGATGCTTTCCAAATCAAGGTGGTTAGTTGGCTCATCAAATATTAGTAGATTTCCAGAAGTAAGCATCATTTTTGCAAGCATACATCTAACTTTTTCGCCACCAGAAATAACTTTGGCTTTCTTCAAACCTTCTTCGCCAGAGAATAACATTCTGCCAAGCCAAGAACGCAAATATGTTTGCTCTTTTTCTTTGGAGAACTGACCAAGCCAATCAACAAGTGTCAAATCGCAATTTTCAAAATATGAATTGAAGTTTTGTGGAAGATATGAATAAGTTATGGTCTTTCCCCACTTAACAGTACCAGTATAGTCTTTGTCAAGTCCAGCAATTATATTAAACAAAGCACTTATTGTAGTAGATTTGTCACTCACTATGCCGATTTTGTCATTTTTGTTTACTACAAAACTAACATTTTCAAACACACCCGGTTTTGTGAGATTTTCAACCATCAAAATATCATTACCCGCTTCCCTATCCATCTCAAAGTTTATATATGGATATTTTCTAGTACTAGGTTTAATATCATTAATAGTTAGTTTTTCTAGTTCTTTCTTTCGGCTAGTTGCTTGACGACTCTTACTTGCATTAGCCGAAAATCTAGCAATAAATTCTTGAAGTTCTTTGGCTCTTGCTTCTGCTTTTTTGTTGGCTTCCTTTTGTTGTCTTAGCATAAGTTGGCTAGTTTCATACCAAAAATCGTAGTTTCCAAGATAAATATTGATTTTTCCATAATCCACATCGCAAATATGTGTACAAACATTATTAAGAAAATGTCTGTTATGCGAAACAATAATCAATATATTTTCAAAATTAATAAGGAATTCTTCGAGCCATCTAACAGATTTAATATCCAAGTTGTTTGTAGGTTCGTCAAGGATTAAAATGTCTGGATTTCCAAAAAGTGCTTGTGCAAGCAAGACTTTGACCTTAATAGGTGCATCAAGCGAACCCATCATACTATAGTGAAGAGATGTATCCACTCCCAAACCATTAAGCAAAATTCCTGCATCACTTTCGGCTTCCCAACCACCAAGTTCGGCAAATTCCGCTTCAAGTTCGGCTGCTTTCATGCCATCTTCTTCGTTAAAGTCTGGTTTTGCATAAAGTGCGTCCTTTTCTTTCATAATCTCAACAAGTCTATGATGACCTTGCAAAACTGTATCCATAACTGTGAAGTCATTAAAAGCTTCTTGGTTTTGATTAAGCACAGACATTCTCTCACCCGGAGAAACGACTACTTCGCCCTTTTGTGGTTGCAATTCGCCCGAAAGAACTTTAAGGAATGTGGATTTTCCCGCACCATTAGCTCCTATTATTCCATAGCAATTGCCCTTTGTAAATTTCAAATTAACTTCATCAAACAATTTGTGACTACCAAATTGTACACAAACATTATTTACTTGTATCATAATCTTTCCTAA
The DNA here is from genome assembly GCA_934754475.1 of uncultured Clostridia bacterium. Taxonomy (GTDB): domain Bacteria; phylum Bacillota; class Clostridia; order Christensenellales; family UBA1242; genus UBA11490. The sequence goes on from CAKVHV010000002.1 coordinate 101,767, forward strand.
TAATATATTTTTTAACTTAATTAGTTTACCTAAAAAAAACCATTATGTCAATATATTCCCCATACTACAAAGATATTAAACGACAAACTATACTAAATTAACAAGGCTTAAAACTATTGATTATATTTAAAATTTGCATTTTTGGAAATTTTGTGCTAAAATATATATAATAAGTAATATGTGGGGTTTGAATATGGCAAAAAATATTGAAATTAAAACTAAAAATGGAAAATTGGGCGAACTACTTTTAACTATTGATGCTCACGAAAAAGTAGATAGTCTAACACTATCCGACGATATTTCAAAAGAATATCAAAACAAATCAAACAGAGAATTTTTGTTTGCTTTGTATATGCAAAACATGAAAAATGACAAGTTGACCACAATAATTGGGAGCATTTTGGAAGATTGTGAAAATTTATCCAAAGCAGAGATTATAGATAGAATTAACTCTGAGTATTCTGCAAACAAAGCACAAAGTACTTCACACGAAGGTTTGAAATCTGGTGACCATATTACAGTCAATATCTACAAAACCGATGATTTACAAAACAGCATATACAATTTGGAAGCCCAAATCAAAAAGACAAAAAGCGGAATTAAATATGCCGAAATTGAAAAGAACTTTACAAGCGAAGAGCATAGACGTTGCGGACTTATGCGATTAGGTTTTGATAATTTCCAAAACTATTTGCAAGAAAACAATATTCAAAAAATCACTTTGGAAGCAATTGACCTTGATGGCAACGAATTTAATCTAAATTCACTCTATACAAAATTTGGCTTTGACAAACATGGTGACAAATTTGTCAAAGATGTTTCACAAAAAGAATACTACTAAAAAAATGCAAGCATTTGTGAAATATTAATCATCACAAAATCGCTTGCACTTTTATATCAAATTTTAAGCAATTAAAAAGTTGAATATAACACCAAATATGGCTATGATTTCAACTTTGCATAGTACAAAAAAAATCCAAGATAAACTTGGATTTTTTTATTAGTATTGAACTTTGATGCCAGGTCCCATTGTTGAAGACACTGAAACTGATTTGATATAAGTACCTTTAGCTGCTGCTGGTTTAGCTTTGATAATAGCATCCATAACAACTTTTAGGTTTTCAGCAAGTTTGTCTGCACCAAATGAAACTTTACCAATCATTACGTGAACGATATTGTTTTTGTCAAGTCTGTATTCAACTTTACCAGCCTTGATTTCAGCAATAGCCTTAGCAAGGTCAGTAGTAACAGTACCACTCTTTGGGTTTGGCATAAGACCTTTTGGTCCTAATACCTTAGCAATTCTACCAATAACTGGCATCATGTCTGGTGTAGTAACGCAGACATCAAAACCGAACCAGTTTTGAGTTTGAATTTTTTGAACCATGTCTTCAGCGCCAACGAAGTCAGCACCTGCTTTGGTTGCAATATCAGCATTGTCACCTTTGGCAAAAACCAAGATTTTCTTAGATTTACCAGTTCCGTGTGGCAATACAACAACGCCCCTTACTTGTTGGTCAGCGTTTCTTCCGTCTACACCAAGCTTAACGTGAAGTTCAACAGTTTCATCAAACTTTGCACTTGCGGTCTTAACAGCTAGGTCTAGCGCATCAGCTACTGTATACAAAGTAGCTTTGTCTACTAATTTAGCAGACTCTATGTATCTTTTACCTTTCTTCATATTTTTCTTCTCCTTGTGGTTTTAGTGAATAAATTACAACTAAAATTTTTATTCTCCCACTTAATCAACTACCGTAACACCCATGCTTCTGCAAGTTCCTTCAATCATGCTCATAGCTGTCTCAAGAGTTGCTGCATTAAGGTCAGGCATTTTTTCTTCTGCGATTGCTTTTACTTGTGCTTTTGTAATCTTAGCAACTTTGTTTTTGATAGAGTTTGCCGAACCGCTTTCAATTCCGCAAGCTTTCTTAATCAATACAGCTGCTGGTGGAGTTTTTAGCACAAATGTAAATGATCTATCAGCGTAAATTGTAACAACAACTGGAATAACAAATCCAACTTTGTCCTTAGTCTTGTCGTTAAAGTCTTTAACGAAAGAAGGAAGTTGAATTCCGTAAGGTCCAAGAACGCTACCTACTGGAGGTGCTGCTGTAGCCTTTCCTGCTTGTAATTGCAATTTTACAACTGCTGTAACTTTTTTCTCTGCCATTTTTTTCCTCCTGCCATTATATATTGGCATATGTGGTATAAGTGAAATGCATGAATAAAATTTACATTTCTCCCACTATATTTTAAATGATAAAATCATATAAAATCAAATTAAATTTTTCGTACTTGGTCTAAGTTTAAATCAACTGGAGTATCTCTACCAAACATTTCAACCATAACTTTGAGTTTTGCATTTTCTCTGTCAACAGCAATAACTGTTCCTACAAAACCATTCAAAGCACCATCCAAAACTTCAACCTTGTCATTTTCACTAATTGTAATATCAACAACAGTGTTCTTTTCAAGTCTCATCTTGCGAATTTCTTCGTCAGTGAGTGGAAGTGGACGACCTTTTGGTCCAACAAATCCAGTAATTCCCCTAGTACGAGTAACAGCATGCCAAATATCATCACCATAAATCATTTTGACAATAATATAACCCGGCATAACTTTTCTGGAAACAATTTTTTGTTTTCCGTTCTTTTCTTCAACAACATCTTCCATTGGGATAACAATATCAAATATACGATGTTGCAAATTATACTTATCTTTAACGATTTCCAAATTTTCTTTGGCTACATTTTCATAACCCGAGAATGTGTGCAAAACATACCATTTTGCTTCTTCCATTTCGCTATCAACTGTCTTTTCGGTAGTATCATCTATTAGATTTCCACTGCCAACTGTCGATACAACTGCATCAATGGCTTGGTCACTAACTGCACTTTCAATAATTTCCTTTTCGTCGTTAGTCTCGGTTTCCAATGTTTCAAAAGTATCTTTTAATTCTTCGTTTTCCATTAGAATACTCCTTGATTGTATTTTTATGGTAATAACACATTATTTACCAAACTAAATAATCTATCAACACCAAAAAGCAAAAGTGTACAGATTGCAACTACCGCAATAACTACACAAGTATTCTTACAAACAGTGCCAAACGAAGGTCTCGAAACTTTTTTAAGTTCGCTCCAAACTTCACTCGCTTTACGTTTCAAAGACTTTTTGTCAGATTTGTTCTTTTTAGCATTTTTCTTTTGTTTGTTGTCTACTTTGTCGTTTTTCTTAAGTTGTTTATTTTTAGCATCTGGAGTAATGATTTCTACATCAGACTCTGCAGGCTGTACATTTTTTTTAGCCATATTCAAACTTCCCTTAAAAATATATTTTTATTTTGTTTCTTTGTGAACAGTATGTTTTTTGCAGAACTTACAATACTTTTTAACTTCGATTCTGTCTGGGTCGTTTTTCTTGTTCTTTTGACTATCGTAATTTCTTTGTTTACATTCTGTACAAGCAATAATAATATTATCTCTCATAACAATTCTCCTTCTGATAGGTATTTAACTTTGCCAGTCAATTTTAGCATAAGGACAGATGATTTGTCAATATCTTTACAATAAAAAATAGAGTCGTCAAACAAGTTTCATACTCTATCATTATTTATGCTATATATAATATAATATATATTTGACCAAAAATCAAGTCTTTTTAGCAAATTTGCCAAAAAATATTATTAAATAAAAAAGTGAACCCCCACACTTTCCCCCTAGGTTCACTTTCAAATAGTTTTATTCTTTGAATTTTTGTTTAAAGCAATTTAAATTTCCAAAGCCCCTAAATCATCTCTTGACCATCAGAGCCATTCTTTGCTTTATTTTCGTCAACGATTTTATTGATATACTTACCTAATTCTGAATATGTTTTAACATATATTTCATGGCTTGTTATTTTGCTTTTGGGCATATATTTTTCCAAAGTTCTTCTATATAAATCATAGTAAAATTTCTTAATTTCTAATAATTTTTTATCGTCTAAATTATAAGGAGCATTTTTATGATTTAACGAATAACCCGCTTTACATATATCCGAAACATTATCATTTGTTTTATTAATTAAATCTTCGTTTCCGTGTTCCTTTAGATATTTTTGCTGTTCAACTGAGAATTTTATTTCATATGCACCGGTATTAAGATTGTAAAAAGGATTTATAACAACTTTGCCTGTTATTTCTCTTTGAACACCATATACAAATCTTGTATTAATGGTAGTAACAAGCTTTCCATATTTTTTTATATAATCTTGTTCTAATTTATCAAATTCATCAAACTTTATGTTAGGTAATTTATAAAGCTCTGGTATACAATATTTTACAGTATCTGTTCTTGCTCTTATAAACAATGGAAATAATTCATTTCCACATTCTTTAGCTCCAATCATTGCCTTTGGCACTTTTAATATTAAAACATTTTTTCTGCCGGACTCATCAACGATTTTTTGAATACCATATTTATCAACAGTTTCTTCGTCATACATTTCTATATTTTGCGGGTCGAAAAACAAAGAAAATTCTTGAGATTTTTTATCCGAGAAAGAATTGTCCGAAGTTGAGTACATTACACTCTCGTCACTCGGATTTAAATAAATACTGTCTCCTTTCAAGGAAAAGTTAACATAATTAATCTTTCTATCTAATTCATCATCAATGTTTGAAACAAGCCACATTTCAAATGGCGATATTTCATAGTCATAACATAGTAAATATACATTATCCCCTTTGCAATTAAGCATATTACTACTTTCAATAGATTCCTTTAATTTCATATTTCCCACCACAAATATTTTAATAATTACATTTTATCACCTGATTTATTAAAAGTCAATACCCCATTTTTTGAAATAACACCAAAAAAGAATGGGCTTCCCCATTCTAAATTTTAAAAATTTGTTTTACATATCTCGTCCATCTATATCATGATTATTTGACAAAAAACCATCTAGTCTCTTAGCGTCTTCATAAATACCATTTTCTTCATCAACACCACTAACAAAATCTGTACCTTCGCGATACTGACTTTCAATTGGTTGTCTGTCTGCATTTTCTTCACGAGTATCACTTTCTGATAGCTCACCCTTGCTCTCATCAAATAAATTTTGCTCTGAATCGCTTTCACTCACGCCAACACTGCCTTTCAAAGAATCTCCGGCATTATTTTTGCTTCCCGATACTCCAGCATCAATGCCTTTATTCCCACCCAAAATATCATTGATTGTATTAAACCTATCTCCAGCGGGGTTAAACTTATAATTATCATTTTCAGAGTTATTTGCTTCACTTAAATCATTGCCTGTATCAGTCGAATCGCCAAAATTATTAGAAGTATCAGAAAATGTTGATGTTTCGCCTGTTGTAGTATAAGATGTGCCGCTTGTTTGTGCAAAACCAGTTTGTGATTGTTCTGGCATTATTGAATTGGGTGTATAACCATTGTCAGTACCAAAATTTCGAGTAGACCGAGTAGACATAAGATTATCAAACATGGAACCAACTTTACTATCCGAACTTGAGTTCCCAGTCGACCTAGCACCCAATTTAGATTGTGTGTCTCCTTTAGAAGATGTATCTTCATAATTGCTAGAATCAAATTGTTGACTTTTTGTCTTATCGGATTGTTCTAACGATTGGGACATTCCATAAAGATTATGTAGTTTTTCTCCCACATCACTTGCACGTTTATCCGCAGTTTCATTAACATATTCATTGTTTATTTCATCGTGTTCTTCATTTAGGGTTTTAGATGTCAAATCAGTATTTAATTCAGTATTATTTTCTCTGTTTTTCTCTTCTTGAAGTCTAGCAATAGTCTCTACAATATTTGGCTTAGATTCGCCATTTTCTTCACTTTGCATAGTATCTTCATTATTTGAATTTTCTTGTTCATTTTCAGCTTTTAATTCTTGAATACTATCTTGTTTAATATCTTGAATTATAGGATTTGTCTGGTTGTCTTGTTCTTGAGATTGTTCACTTTCGTTTTCGTCTTCAGACTCTTCTTCGTCGCCTTCGCCTTCACCTTCTTCTTCCATTTCATCAAACAAAACTGGATTTTCAAAAGTTGTAGATGCACCACTTACACGCATCTCTTCACTTAATCTTTCTTTGTATTCTTTTTCTACATCGTCAGATGAGTTATCGTCATTATCGGCATTGGCTGGAGCATTTTCTATAGACTTGTTCATTTGGTCTAGTTTTGCCCTATCGCTTGCATCAAGCATATTGAAAGCTTTTGCATTCGCTTTGTCGCTGAATTTTGATACACTTTCGGTGAAAATATCCAAAGCATCTTTGCATTCAACATTAAATTCGGCTTCTTGTTGAATAAAAATTTCCTTTGTTCCTGAGATTTCTTCGATACAAGCATCAAGTAGTTCGTTGAGAGCCTTGTAATTCTTTTCTTTTAGGAATACTTCTTCAATTAGAGCATATCTTTCATTAAATGAGTTAAGAACGGCATTGCTAAATTCATTGTCGAGTTTGGTAAGTTTAGATAGTCTAAAAGTAAAATATTTACCATAAGCATCGAGCATTTTTTCTTCGGAAAGTTTGGAAAGAAGCAACATATATGCTTTTTTGGCTAAAATATAACTATCTTCAATATTTAAATCTTCCAACGATTTTTTTTCTTTGCCTTCGTCGTCACCTTCTTCATCTTCGTCAGTTACGTGGAATTTTGAATACGACTCATCCAAAAAGTTATCGACAGTACTTTTGAACTCTGCAATTTTGGTTTTGATTATGTTTTGAAGATAACCATTAACTTTTTCGACTTCTTCAAGCACAAAAAGTGAAGATGTAGCCATATCTTCGTCATCACGAGAATTATCAAAAGTTATTTCAAACATAATTTCGCCATAGCCTATCAAACTACCGCTACAAAACATTGAATTATTATATGAACTTTTTCTAACCTTTTTTAATTCAATTAGTTCGCTTACAATTTGTGGAGCGATGTGATAATTTCCGTTATCGTCGTATTCCCCTAGCAAGTTGTTTTTGATAATGTCCATTTTTTCGGTTACAAAATTATCTTGAGTATCTTTTCTTACAAAATCTTTTTCCATAAACTTTTCCTTATAGTGTTAAATTGTGCTAATCTAAAAACTAAATTCAAAAAATAAATATTTCTATCCTTAATATTTTAACACATCAATACAAAAAAAGGAAACAAATCAAAATTAAAAAATAAAAAAACATGAGTAATGGAAAACCATTACCCATGATAAATTGACTAAAAGTGAAATTACTCGATAATTGAGCTAACAACACCTGAACCAACTGTTCTGCCACCTTCACGGATAGCGAAACGCAAACCTTGTTCGATAGCAATTGGAGTGATAAGTTTGATAGTCATTCTAACGTTATCACCTGGCATTACCATTTCAACGCCTTCAGGAAGTTCGATAGTACCAGTAACGTCTGTTGTACGGAAGTAGAATTGTGGTCTGTAACCATTGAAGAATGGAGTATGACGTCCACCTTCTTCTTTCTTCAATACGTATACTTCAGCTGTGAAGTGAGTATGTGGATGAATTGAACCTGGTTTAGCAAGAACTTGTCCTCTTTCGATTTCGTTTCTTTGAACACCACGAAGTAGAAGACCTACGTTGTCACCTGCTTCAGCTTGGTCAAGCATCTTTCTGAACATTTCAACACCAGTAATAACTGTTTGAAGTTTAGAACCCATACCAACGATTTCTACAGTGTCACCAACTTTAACTGTTCCTCTTTCTACTCTACCTGTAGCAACTGTACCACGACCTGTGATTGTGAATACGTCTTCTACTGGCATCAAGAATGGTTTGTCAGTTTCTCTAACTGGGTCAGGAATATAAGTATCAAGAGCGTTCATAAGTTCGTTGATACATTGACAAGCAGGATCGTCAACTTTTCCTTCTTTAGCAGCTTCCAAAGCTTTTAGAGCGGAACCTTTGATAATTGGAGTTTTGTCTCCTGGGAAACCATACTCAGTAAGTAGGTCTCTGATTTCCATTTCTACTAGTTCAAGTAGTTCTGGGTCATTAACTTGGTCAGTTTTGTTCATGAATACTACAATGTATGGAACACCAACTTGTCTAGCAAGAAGAATGTGTTCTCTTGTTTGAGGCATTGGACCATCAGTTGCAGCAACAACTAGGATAGCACCGTCCATTTGAGCAGCACCAGTGATCATGTTTTTAACATAGTCAGCGTGTCCTGGACAGTCTACGTGTGCATAGTGACGTTTGTCTGTTTCGTATTCAACGTGAGCGGTATTGATTGTAATACCTCTTTGTCTTTCTTCTGGTGCTTTATCAATAGCGCCATAGTCCATTGCTAGTGCTTTACCTTGAGCAGCAAGTGTCATAGTAATAGCAGCAGTCAATGTTGTTTTGCCGTGGTCAACGTGACCGATTGTACCAACGTTAACGTGTGGCTTAGTTCTTTCGTATTTTGCTTTTGCCATTTTTTAATATCCTCCTAAATTTATTTAATTAAAAATTAGCCTTTTTTGTTTTCGCCAATAACTTTTTCGGCGATATTTTTTGGAACTTCTAAATAATGAGAAAATTCCATACTGAAAGTTCCACGACCTTGAGTAAGTCCACGAAGGTCTGTTGCATAACCAAACATTTCTCCAAGTGGAATCTCTGCGTGAATAACTTGAGTACCGTTACGCAAATCAGTGCCACTTAGCACACCACGTCTACGAGTAATATTACCCATAACGTCGCCTAAGTAGTCATCAGGTGTTTCAACTTCAACCTTCATAATTGGTTCAAGTAAAACAGGGTCTGCCTTTCTCGCACCTTCTTTGAAAGCAAGAGAACCAGCAATTTTATATGCCATTTCTGATGAGTCTACATCGTGATAAGAACCATCAAAAAGCGTAACCATAAAGTCAACGGTTTCAAATCCAGCAAGAACACCATTTTGTTTTGCTTCTTGAATACCTGCGTCGATAGCTGGGATATATTCCTTAGGAATAGCACCACCAACAATCTTATTTTCAAATTTGTAACCTTCTCCGGCTGGAAGTGGAGTAAGTTTAACCCAACAGTGACCGTATTGACCACGACCACCAGATTGTTTGATATACTTACCTTCAACTTCAACTTCTTTGCGGATAGTCTCTCTATAAGCAACTTGAGGAGCGCCAACATTAGCATCAACCTTAAATTCTCTCTTAAGTCTATCTACAATAATTTCAAGGTGAAGTTCACCCATTCCGGCAATGATTGTTTGACCAGTTTCTTGGTCGGTGTATGTCTTGAATGTTGGGTCTTCTTCGGCTAGTTTTACAAGTGCTATAACCATTTTTTCTTGGTCAGCCTTAGTTTTTGGCTCAATAGCAACTCTAATAACTGGTTCTGGGAAGTCCATGCTTTCAAGTACAATTGGTTTGTTTTCTGCACAAAGAGTATCACCTGTTGTAGTGTCTTTGAGTCCAACTAGGGCTACAATTTCACCAGCATAAGCTTCTTCAATTTCTTCACGGTGATTTGCGTGCATTCTTATAATTCTACCGATTCTTTCCTTTTTGTCTTTGCAACTATTATATACATAACTACCTGCAGTCAAGACACCAGAATAGATACGGAAGAATGTAAGACGTCCAACATATGGGTCAGTCATAATCTTGAATGCAAGACCAGCAAATGGTTCTGTATCCGAACTATGTCTGTCTTCTTCGATATCCGTACCAGGTTTTGTTCCCCTAATAGCTTCGATATCTGTTGGAGCTGGCATGTAATCTACGATTGCATCTAGCAATTTTTGAATACCTTTGTTTTTGAAAGATGTACCACATACAACTGGATTCAATTTTCCAGAAATAGTACCCTTTCTAATTCCCTTTTTGATTTCTTCAACTGTCAAATCGCCAGTTTCAAAGTATTTTTCCATAAGGGAATCATCTTGTTCAGCAGCAATTTCTACAAGTTCTGCTCTAAATTTGTTAGCTTTGTCTTTGTATTCAGCAGGAATTTCTTCTACTCTAGTCTTTGTACCAGTTTCATCATCATAGAAAGTAGCATTCATTTCAACTAGGTCGATAATTCCTTTGAATTCATCAGCTTCGCCAATTGGCAATTGGATAGCAACAGCATTGGCTTTGAGTCTGTTTTTCATACTTTCGATAACTTTTTCAAAGTTAGCATCGTTAATATCCATTTTGTTAACATAAGCCATTCTAGGAACGTTATATTTGTCAGCAAGACGCCAGTTTGTTTCACTTTGGGCTTCAACACCTGCTCTTGCACTAAATACAGCAACAGCACCGTCCAAAACCTTCAAACTTCTGTTAACTTCAACTGTAAAGTCAACGTGTCCCGGAGTGTCTATGATATTAATTTGGTGATTTTTCCACATACAAGTTGTAGCGGCACTAGTGATTGTGATACCCCTTTCTTGTTCTTGAGCCATCCAGTCCATAGTTGCTTCACCTTCGTGAACTTCACCAATCTTGTGAGTTTTTCCAGTAAAGAACAAAATTCTTTCTGTAGTAGTAGTTTTACCCGCATCAATGTGCGCCATAATACCTACGTTTCTTAATTCGCTTAAGGGAGTCTTTCTAGGCATAAATTAATTCTCCTTAAATTACCAACGATAATGTGCAAAAGCCTTATTGCTTTCTGCCATTTTGTGAGTATCGTCTTTCTTTTTGAATGCACCACCAGTACTGTTGTAAGCATCCATAATTTCGTTTGCAAGTTTTTCTTCCATGCTCTTTTCGTTTCTTTTTCTTGCGTATGTAACCAACCATCTAATAGCTAGAGTTTGTTGTCTAGCAGGGCTGATTTCGATAGGTACTTGGTAGTTACTACCACCAACACGTCTAGCCTTGGTTTCTAGTAATGGTTTAACATTTTCTAGTGCTTGCATAAAGTACTTATCTGGTTCAACGCTTAGTTTATCTTTGATTATATCAAATGCACCGTACACAATTCCTTCGGCGATAGCCTTTTTGCCATCAAGCATAATTTGGTTGATAAGTTTTGTTACAACCTTATTATTATAGACAAAATCTGGCAACACGTCTCTTTTGCGTACACCACTTCTTCTTGGCATAATTTTTCTCCTTGTTTAATTTTTTAAGTTTTCTAGCATAACACTAGTTGATTATTTACCTTTTTTTGCACCATATTTACTACGTGCTTGTTTTCTCTTTGCAACTCCAGCAGTATCAAGAGTACCCCTGATTACGTGATAACGTACACCTGGCAAATCTCTTACTCTTCCGCCACGGATAAGAACAACACTGTGTTCTTGTAGGTTGTGGCCTTCACCAGGAATATAAACAGTACCTTCTTGACCGTTAGATAGTTTAACCCTACAAATCTTTCTTAGAGCTGAGTTTGGTTTCTTTGGAGATGTAGTAGTAACACTCAAACAAACTCCCCTTTTTTGTGGGTTTTCGTCCATTATTGGAGTTTTGGATTTAACAGCAACTTGCTTTCTGCCTTGTTTAACTAATTGCGAAATTGTTGGCATTTTATCCTCCTAAATAGTTTTGGCAAATTTAGATTCAACCATATCAAATTTACCTAAAGTCATTCTCCACAGTAGCACAATGTATTGTAGCGTGGAGATATTTTCAAGTTACCAAAATCACACCAGAGTCGGTCACTCAAAAATTACCAAACGAACATATTCCGTTTAGTATACTATAATACGCTATTTAGTTTACCAAATAAAAAATCCAATGTCAACATTTTTTGAAATATTTTTCATTTTTGTTGTATTGGATTTTTTTGGGTTTATTTTGCGATTTTTTTGAAAAACCACATATAAATTTTTAATTTGTAATTATATATTTTGTATATTTTTAATTTTACTCAAAAGGATTGATACTTCCGCATCTAATTTTTGGAATTTTGCAACACTAATTTGGAGCATGCCTTTAAGTTTTTGAACATCTTGTAGGGATTTTGAATTATTAATTTCATTAATTAACTCGTCTTTTTCGGCTAGCAATTTATTAAGAGATGCTCGTTTTTCGTCAATTTCCTTTCTTAATTTCAAAAGATAATCATTTTCCATATTTTCACCTACTGCATTTCTTTGTTATTTTCAAGTCTATCTAGCATATTATCCGCCATCGACAAATTAGACCTAATATTCTTTTCATAATCTTTGGTTGCTTGGTCATAAGTTCTAATTAAATATTGAGCACTTGCATCCGTATAGACTCCACCATTTGGATTTCGTGGCATAGAATTTGTATTATTCAACTTATTAAATTTTGCATCAAGTATTCTTTTAAGGTCGTTATAGGCGGTTCCGGTTGTTACATTTTTAACTTTATTCTTGCCCTTTGCATTCATGGCGAGCAGTATTGCATCCGCCGACCTAACTAGTGCCGACTCAAAATCTTTTAGTTCTTGAGCATTCTTGTTTAGTACTTTAATAACCGAATTTGGAATTTCAATATTGTCATAACAAACAGTTTCAGTTTTGGCGTCGTACCAAATGTACGCTTGACCAATAATTCTTTTTTCGCCTGTTGGCTTTCCGTTTTTTAATACATCTTTTTCAAAAACCAAAAAACCTGAAGAGTTGCTAGTAAATCCGTCAACCACACAAGACTCTGCTCCACCGCCCATGTGTTGGCAACAATTTGTTATGTTTCCAAGCACAAATCCTGTTGGGTCGTCTTTTTCTAAGAATCTATACTGAATAGGATTGTTTTCACTATCTTTGTTAGCCATAATGATATAGTCTTGTTTAATCTTTTTGGACTTTTCATAAATTTCTTGGATTTGATTAAAAGTATGTTGGTCATATCCATATTGTCCTACAATTTGTGCAAGACTTTCATTTCCTTCATAAACATCATCATATGTCTGCAGTGACAAATGTTTGGCTACAAACTCTGGAGTTAATAAATCCCTATTTGTATTTCCCCTAATTACCATATTTGGATAAATTTTGAGAAGATAATCGAAATTGTTGTGTGCTTGAGCCAATAAATTTCTTTCATCTTCAATATATATACAATCCCCTTCATCCATATCATTATCAAAATCTTCTTCATCGTCATCACCTTCGAGACTATTTATAATAGATAACCCTTTATGTTCTAGTTCTTCTAGTTCTTTCTTGGAATAAATTTTATCATCATAATCAACATAAACTTTCATAAAATTTCTGTCATCAAGATAATGTTTCATAAAGAACTCAGCAAAAACTGGATTATATGGTTTGTCTTTTAAAACAAATTCTGTAAATTCACCATGTATTTCTTCAGCTAAATTTTCAGCCATAAAATCGTCACTAGTTTCATGATTTTGTTTTTCCCAATAATCTTTAATCATATTATAGTCTTTTTCCAAAATCTTTTCAACATATCTATATGCTTCGTCTCTAGCCTTAATATCTGTCGAAAATCCACCCAAGGCATAGTAAATTTTGAGAAGTTCTTGTCTTGCGTTTTCTCTTAACAAATCGTGGTCGATTTTTTCAAAACCATATTTTGAAAACAATTTATAAAATAATTTTAAATTGCCATTTGCAAACAAACTATCTATTTGGGAATTTGGGAAAGTATGAAGAATTGTACTATTTGGCACACGTTCAATCTTTTTATCTTCAATGAGTTTTAGACAATCAAGATAATTTGCACTACTATTAAAAGAACTTAGCACGTCATCAAAATTCAAATTTTTGTCCGCAACAGACTCTTCTTCTTTAGTAATTTTCGTCGTTGAAGAAGTTATGTGAGCAGAATTAAATTTAACATTAAAAGCAACATAATCGTTTTTGTTTGGGATTTTAATTCCATCACCAACAACTCTTATTTCACTTTTGTCTTTTGCCAAAAGTATCTTACTTACATCATTAATTTTGCGTCCGCCGTCATTTTGTGCAAGTCTACAGCATAAATTTTTTATATTATTACTAAGTCCATGCATATTCATAGAGAAATTTACTTTTTTATTTTTGGCAAAAGGACTATGGTTTAAATTAAACATAGTTTTACCGCCAGCAAAGACTAATTCTTTGAGACTTGAAGAGCCTAATTTCCCAAATAAGTCAGAACATTCTTCTACCTTTTCGGGTATAACAAGTTTTTCAATTTCTGTATTTTCGAATGCATTCTTATCAATTCGTTCTAGCGAATCGGGCAATTCAATAGAATTAAACGAACAATTTCTGAATGCTTCAGTCCCAATTCGCTCTAGTGCACTCGGCAACTCTATACTTGTAAGCGATATACACCCGTCAAAAGTTCCTTCGGGGATAATTGTTAAACCTGAAGGCAATCTAACCGATTCTAGATTGATACAATGAGAAAAAGTATCATGACAAGCCCATGTGAATTTTGAATTGTCGTCAATATAAACATCTTTAAGATTACGACACCCCGAAAATGCATGTGTTTCTATTTCTACTCCACTAGGAATTTTGATAGATGTCAAAGAGTTGCAATCTCTAAAGCAACATGAGCCTATGTAATCCAAAGACTCAGGAAAATCAATATCTTTTAATTTTTTACAATCAGCAAAACAATGAGAACCAATACTTTCTAAACTAGATGGAAATTTAACTGAAGTTAAATTTTTGCAACCATGAAAAACGGCTTCTCCCAATATTTTCACACCTTCAGGAATAACAATATTCTCTAGTGACTCACATTTGCCAAAACAATGATTTTTAATGTTATATAACTTTTGTGGAAGAACAATGTCTCTTAATGACTCACAACTATGAAAACACATATTTCCAATGGCTTTTAACTTTTGTGGAAGAACAATATTCTCTAATGATTTGCAATCATAAAATGCGAATTCTGCAATTTCATTTATGCTATCTGGCAAAGTAACATTTTGTAGATTCTCACAACCACGAAACAAATCTTTTGGGATATAAGTTATGCCCCTAGGTAGTTTTACACTTTCCAAGTCTCGAGAAAATGCAAAACAAGCGCCTGGCAATTCCTTTATAGTATTAGGCAAATTAATGCTAACAAGCCCAGTAGACTTAGCAAATGCAAATCTATCAATTTTTCGAATATTATTTGGAATAGTCAATGTGTAATTTTTTGGAAATTTAAAATTGTGAAAAGCATCAGAGCCAATAGTCTTAAACTTGCTCCAAAAACCAGGATTATCCAAATCTCTTATGTCTGCTTTGACAAGGACTTTATTTTCAATTTTTGAATAAATTTCTCTATCCATATAGTACTCCCACTAAACTTTTTTGATTATACCATATTTTAGCCAAAAAGTCAAGGTTGCATAGTACCACAAAAAAATACTTATTTGGCTGATAATTTCAAACTATTTTGTAATTTGAAAAAACCAATCAAATAAGTATTATTTCATCAAATATTTAGTTTACACTGCTTTGTTTTTGTCATTAAGAGTACTCTCAACCAAAACACACATTTCTTTTGGATGAGTTTTGCAAACAATATCAAAGCTACTTGGTTCTGGAATATCTGTCTCAAAAGCATATGCACATTCCAAATACGCATCAAGCATTTCCCTTGCATTATTATGTGCTTGCTCAACAGTTTCGCCACTGGTTACAAGCCCAATATCAAACATGGCGATGATATAACACTTTTCTTCATCGTCATAAAATAGTACCGCTGGATAAGTAAATTTTTTCATACACACACTCTTTTTAGTATAACTTTATTTAATTTTAGCATAAAAAATCTTTGTTGTAAAATTTTTTGCCCGTATTTTTTGTACTTTTAGGCTAATTTACATGATAAAATCTAGTTTTTTATTCAAAACCTTAGTATTAAAGATTATCAAGAGCCAAGCTATAAACATTTTTTAGTTGTTTTCTATTAAAGATTTTGTACTTTTTGCCAGCAGATTCAAATAATATATACACCCTATTATTTTTGATAGCAATCTCTTCGGACATAGAAGGAACATTTATTGTATTAGTTAGTGATTCACCATCCAAGTACCAAAGTTTGATTGTGTGGTTTCCGAGTGCAAAATTTGGATTGTGTGGAGCTTCGCTAAATACATCTTTGTATACATACAATGCCGAATCGGCAAGACCATACGAACAAGACATAAGAATTTTTCCGTTAGACACTGCCATTCCTTGAACAAGCCCCCTAATAGACAATGCTCTTGACGGAGTCTTTTCGTCTAGTCCCAAAGATTTCCCTTCGTTAATCTTATATCCAAAAACAAGTGCTGGATTTGTTTCCCCGCTACGAGTTTGCAAAAAATGTGTTGAACTTGTTTCGTAACTTCCCGCTCTATAGAATTCGCCTATATACAAATATCCGTCATTTGTAAAAACAAAATCAGCACCATTATTTACTTTGAAACTATCAATAATTTCAACCTTTGCTTCATTTTCGCACGAATTTACTGCTGACAAGAAAAATCTAAAGCAGTTTTTGTCTCCAACTACCCAAATAGTACTGCCGTAAGATACAATTCCGCCCGCATGACCGGTGTAATCTTGGTCGTCTTGTGTGAGTGTAAAGTATTTTTCTGCCTTTCCTTCGTTAATTACATAAAATCTCGAAAGAGACCCATCTGACATATATCCACCGACCAAAAACTTGTCAGTTCCGTCAATAGTCGTTAGACCTTGCGGAGTAAATTTGGTGTCAAGTCCGGGAATTTCAAACTCTACACTTGCGTTTTCAAAAAACTTTTTGTTCCATGGCCATAGATAATATACACCCAAAAAAATTAGTATTAGTCCCAAAATAGAACTAATTATAGATATTGTAATCTTCCATGCTTTTGACATAATTATCCCCTTAAATATTAGATTATATTGATTTTGCATAGTATTTAAATTATTGCCTTACATTGTTAATTTAACACAAAATTCTAATTAATCAAAACAAAAAAACACACTTACTCTAAATGTAAATGTGTTAGATTTAAATGTTATGCTTCTTGAACAAAACTGTTGTTAATCAAATTGCTAATTACGTTTTCACTAGCATTTTCTTGAGTTTTGACAAGTCCGTTTGCTTTTAAATATTTTTCAATAGACTTAGCATACCTAGTTGTTTGAAATTTGAGCATACCGTTTTCGTCAACATACAAATTTCCGCTACCTGCAAGTTTCATGCTTTCAGGCACAACTGGAGTACTAACTGGTTTAACTTCCTTATTTAGTGAAGAATAAACTTCGTTTAATTTGTCTACATACTTTTCCATTTCATTAATTGTTTGGTCCATAACATTTCTCCTTGAAATTTTATTTTCCCCCAATTAAATATTAACTTATCCCTATGTAATCAATAATTTAATTGTGTCCACCAACACCCATGCCCACCAGCATCATTTTTGATTACAACCTAATTATACACTAATAATTTAAATTTGTAAATACTAAAACGAAAATTTCTTTGAAAAATATAAAAATATAACTATATTTTTCCAAAAAACAAAATTCCTAGTATGCTATGAAAAATCGCTATACTAGGAATAATTTTAAGTTTTTTAAGCAAAATCTTCTTCTTCAAACAATTTGTTAGTTTGTTCGTCCATTTGGGCGATTTCCTTAACTTCTTCGTTTGTATCTTTGTATTCAAGATTCTTAATAGTTGCATAACCAGTTCCGGCTGGAATTTGCTTGCCTATCATCAAGTTCTCTTTGAGTGATACAAGATTATCAACTTTGCCCTTGACAGACGCATCAGTAAGAACTCTTGAAGTTTCTTGGAATGATGCAGCAGCAAGGAATGAAGGATTGCTAAGTGCTGCTTTTGTAATACCTTGAACAAGACGTTTAGCAGTTGCTGGTGTACCACCTTCTTGGATGATTTTGTCGTTTTCTTCTTCAAACTTGAAGTGGTCAACAATATCACCAATAAGCATATCTGTATCACCACCGTCTTCTACCTTGACATTACGTAGCATTTGACGAATAATAATTTCTACGTGTTTTGTATTAAGTTCAACACCTTGAGATGAGTATGTTGCCAAAACTTCGTTAAGAAGATAGTTTTGAACATCATTTACACCACGAGTTCTTAGGAAATCATTTGGATAAATTGAACCTTCAGTAAGAACTGTTCCGGCTTCAACTGTGTCTCCGTTTTTAACCTTAAGTACAACTCCATAAGGAATTATATATTTTCCGTCACCATCTGGGTTTTTAACAACGATTTCGTAGTATTTTCCACCATCTTTGTTTTGAGATGCCATTTCTTTGAGAATTACTTTTCCGGCAACTTCACTAACTGTTGCAACACCTTTTGGCTTTCTAGCTTCAAAGATTTCGGCAACTCTTGGAAGACCTTGAGTAATATCGGCAGCATTGGCAACACCACCTGTGTGGAATGTTCTCATAGTAAGCTGTGTACCTGGTTCACCAATTGACTGAGCAGCGATAATACCAACTGGCTCGCCAAGTGGAACGACTTTGTTATTTGACATGTTTTGTCCATAACATTTTGCACAAATACCATGTTTTGACCTACAAGTTAGGGCTGTTCTAATACATACACTTGTGATTCCTGCATCAACAACTTTGTCAGCCATTTCTTTGGTTATCATTGTATCTGCTGGAATAATAATTTCTTTGGTTTTTGGATTGATAACATTGTCTACTGAATATCTACCAGTGATTCTTTGTTGCAAAGAACTTACTGGAGTTCCGTCTTTGACAATAGCTGAAACAACCATACCTTTGACTTTTTCACCATTCTCTTTGAAACAATCTTCTTGAGCAATGATTACTTCTTGGGCAACTGCTTCAAGACGTCTAGTTAAGTAACCAGAGTCAGCAGTTTTCAAAACTTTATCTGCAAGACCTTTTCTACCACCACGAGATGATAGGAAGTATTCAAGCGGAGTAAGTCCCAAACGAAAGTTAGATTTAACTGGAATATCAACTTTTCTTCCAGATGTATTAGCCATGATTCCACGCATACCACAAAGCTGTAATACCTGTCCTGCACTACCACGCGCACCAGACTCAGCCATCATTCTAACTGGATTTAGTACATCCATTTTGTTGATAACAACACCTTCAAGTTTCTTGGTTGCATCTTTCCAAAGTTTGATATTTCTATCTAGTTTTTCGTTTTCAGTAATAAATCCACGTTTAAAGAATTTCTCGTTTTCAGCAACTTGTTTTTCAACTTCTTCGATATATTCTTGTTTTTCACTTGGAATTTCCATATCGAATACGTTGATTGTTATTGCACCGATTGTTGAGTACTTGTAACCAATCTCTTTGATGTGGTCAAGCATCTTAACTGTTTCGGTTGTTCCCAAAGCATCAAAACATTTACGAATGATATTCTTAAGAGCCTTTGCAGTAACCAAGAAATCTATTTCGTACTTGCCGATGTTGTCAGGATTAGTTCTATCTACAAAACCGATGTTTTGTGGGATATTTTTGTTAAATATAATCTTACCGACAGTAGTCTCTATTCTACGAGTAACTGGTTTTCCTTCGAACATAACAGTTTTTCTAACTTGAATAGGAGATTGAATTTCGATAATTTTGTTTTGATAAGCCATCAACGCTTCGTCTTCTGAAATGAAGTACTTGCCTGCACCCTTGGCATCTTTTTTGACGATTGTCAAATAGTATGAACCCAAGACCATATCTTGTGTAGGAGTACAGATTGGACGGCTATCAGCTGGTTTTAGAATGTTATTTGAAGATAGCATCAATATTCTAGCTTCGGCAACTGCTTCGGGACTAAGTGGAACGTGAACGGACATTTGGTCTCCGTCGAAGTCGGCGTTAAATCCACCACAAACAAGTGGGTGAAGTCTAATTGCTCTACCTTCAATTAGAACTGGCTCAAACGCTTGGATAGAAAGTCTATGAAGCGAAGGCGCACGGTTAAGTAGTACTGGGTGGTCTTTGATTACTTCTTCAAGCAAATCCCAAACTACTGGTTTTTGTTTTTCGATTACTCTCTTAGCAGTCTTGAAGTTAAGAGACAAGTTTCTCTCAACCAATTTTCTCATAATAAATGGTTTGAATAGTTCCAAAGCCATTTCTTTTGGAAGACCGCATTGATACATTTTGAGTTCAGGTCCAACGACGATAACTGAACGACCAGAATAGTCAACACGTTTTCCAAGCAAGTTTTGTCTAAATCTACCAGGTTTACCCTTTAGACTTGCAGTCAAAGACTTAAGTTCTCTTTGTTTTGGTCCTTGAACAGCCTTTCCTTTCTTACCATTTTCAATCAAAGCATCAACTGCTTCTTGAAGCATTCTCTTTTCGTTACGAACAATAACTTCTGGAGCGCCGATTGAAATAAACTTTTTAAGTCTATTATTACGATTTATAATTCTACGATAAAGGTCGTTAATATCAGATGTAGCAAATCTGCCACCATCTAGTTGAATCATAGGTCTAATATCTGGTGGAATAACTGGAATTACGTCCAAGACCATCCATTCAGGTCTATTTCCACTTCTTCTAAATGATTCAATAACTTCAAGTCTTTTTGACTTAATTTTCTTTTGACCCTTAGTAGCCTTAGCAATTTGGGCTTTGAGTTCGGCAGATTCTTTTTCCAAATCTATTTCGCTTAGCAATTCTCTAATTGCTTCGCCACCCATACCTGCTCTAAAACTATCATAGCCATATTTTTCAACTGCTTCTCTGTATTCAGCATCAGAGATAACTTGCATTTTTGAAAAACCTGTTTTGCCCGGGTCAAGCACGATATAACTTACATAATAGATAACTTTGTCAAGTTGTCTTGAATTTAGGTTCAAAAGCAAACCAATTCTTGAAGGAATACTTTGCAAGAACCAAATGTGAGCAACTGGAGTAGCAAGCTCAATATGTCCCATTCTCTCACGTCTTACGCTACTCTTAGTTACTTCGACACCACATTTGTCACAAATTACGCCTTTGTGACGAATTCTTTTGTATTTTCCACAATGACATTCCCAGTTTTTCTTAGGTCCAAAGATTCTTTCACAAAGAAGACCAGAAGTTTCAGGCTTGTGTGTACGATAATTGATAGTTTCACTCTTAGTAACTTCGCCATAACTCCATTCTCTAATTTTTTCTGGAGATGCAATACCTATTTTAATAGATGCTAGGTTATTTAATTCAAACATTATATTCTCCTTTATTCTTCTTCATCAAAGTCATCAAATAAATCTGACTCATCAAATATATTATCAAAATCTTCGTCGCTTTCCAAATTTTCTTCCAAAGCAGTTTCTGGCATTGGAGCATCAAAGTCAAGTTCAATATCTTTGACTTCTTCTCTAGGCTTAGTAGCTTCGGCAAATGTCTCAACTGTATCAGAACTCAAATCTCCAAGTGCGAATTCTTTGCCTTGGTCGTTACGTAATTGAACATCAAGTCCCAAACCTTGCAATTCTCTAATAAGAACCTTAAATGATTCTGGCATACCTGGTTCTGGAAGTGGCAAGCCTTCAACAATTGCCTTGTATGTTGCAAGTCTTCCTTCGGTATCATCAGATTTAACGGTCATCATTTCTTGTAATAACTTGGTTGCACCATAAGCTTCCAAAGCCCAAACTTCCATTTCACCAAATCTCTGACCACCAAACATAGCCTTACCACCAAGTGGTTGTTGTGTAACATAAGCATAAGGACCAGTTGACCTTGCGTGCATTTTGTCGTTAACCATGTGTTCAAGTTTGATATAGTACATATATCCAACTGTAACTGGGTTTTCAAATGGTTCACCAGTACGTCCGTCATAAAGTTGAATTTTTCCGTTCTCTGGGAAGTTGTTTTCTTTGAGAAGTTCTCTAATATCTGCTTCGTTAACTCCGTCAAATACTGGAGTAGCAATCTTAATTCCAAGTGCCTTAGCAACAAGTCCCAAGTGAACTTCCAAAACCTGTCCTACGTTCATACGAGATGGAATACCTAGTGGGTTAAGTACAATATCAATTGGTTGACCATTAGCCATAAATGGCATATCTTCAACTGGAAGAATACGTGAAACAATACCTTTGTTACCATGACGTCCAGCCATCTTATCACCGACACTAATTTTACGTTTTTGAGCGATGGTTACCCTAACCATTTGGTTAACACCGGTTTCAAGTTCGTCTTTGTTCTTACGAGAGAATACTTGAATATCAACAACTACACCGCTAATTCCATGCGGAACTCTAAGTGAAGTATCTTTGACATCTCTAGCCTTTTCACCAAAGATAGCTCTAAGCAATCTTTCTTCTGGAGTTGGTTCGGTTTCGCCCTTTGGAGTAACCTTACCTACTAGAATATCTCCCGGTTTAACTTCGGCACCGATTCTAATAATACCATTTTCATCCAAGTTCTTGAGAACATCGTCACCAAGATTTGGAATATCTCTTGTAAATTCTTCGTCGCCAAGTTTAGTAGTTCTACATTTAACTTCTTCTTCTTTAAGAGTAATAGAAGTATAAACGTCTTCTTTGACAAGTCTTTCGCTAAGCAAAATAGCGTCTTCGTAGTTGTAACCTTCCCAGTTCATGAAGGCAATAAGCATATTCTTACCAAGTGCAAGTTCACCACCATTAGCACTATATCCGTCAATCAAAGTGTCACCTTTCTTAACTTTTTGACCCTTTTTGACAATAGGTTTTTGGTTAATACAACTTTCTTGGTTTGTTTTTGTAAATTTTGTTAATTCGTATTTTTCTTCAGTTCCGTCATCAAGAGTAACGATTACTTGATTTGAATCAACATATGTTACAGTACCGCTATTCTTAGCAACTGTAATTGCACAGTTATCAAGAGCGATTTTGTGTTCCATACCGGTTGCAACAATTGGAGCTTCGGTAGTAATTAGTGGAACTGATTGACGTTGCATGTTCGCACCCATCAATGCTCTGGCAGTATCATCGTTTTGAAGGAACGGAATAAGTGAAGTTGGAACGGATATAAGTTGTCTTGGAGATACGTCCATATAATCAACCATTTCCTTGTCAACTTCCAAAATTGTATCTTTGTATCTACAAATAATTCTCTTGTTTACAAAAGAACCATCAACATTCAAAGGTTCAGTTGCTTGAGCGATGTAACAATTTTCATCTTCGTCAGCCATTAGATAAACGACTTCGTTTGTTACAATCCCCTTTTCTTTGTTAACAACTCTATAAGCAGTTTCAATAAAACCATATTCATTAACTCTTGCAAAACTAGCAAGTGAGTTAATAAGACCGATGTTGCCACCTTCTGGTGTTTCAATAACACAAAGTCTTCCGTAGTGACTATGGTGAATATCTCTGACTTCGTCTGTTGCTCTGTCTTTCTTAATACCACCAGGACCAACAGCAGAAAGTCTACGTTTTTGAGCAAGTGAACTAAGTGGGTTCATTTCGTCCATAAGTTGGCTCAATTGGTGAGATGCTAGGAAATCTTTGAATGCACGATTAATAGGTCTAGCATTAACTACTTGAGATGGGCTAATATCATTTAAATCATGGGATTGCAAAGTCTCTTTGACAGCATTAGAAAGTTTGTTCATACCACTTCTGAATGCGTCTTGTAATAGTTCGCCTGCACCCTTGATTCTACGATTGCATAGGTGGTCAATATTATCAACTTCACCAATTCCAACGTTCAAGTCTAGGAAGTAACTTACGGTTGCCAAAATATCATCAATAGTTAGAGTGCTTCCAACTAGATTTTCAGCATTGGCTCTAATAGCTTCAATTCTTTCTTCCTTAGTCTTGTATTCTTTCAAAATATCAGCAAGTACTGGATAATAAACCATTTGGTTGATACCCAATTCTTTTTCGTTACATTTAATAACTTCGCTAAGTCTTACTCTATTGTTGCCATACATTTTGTGTTTTTTGCCATCAACAAGCACCCAAACACTATTAATTCCCAAGTTTTGGATTTCGTATGCTTTTTCTCTTGTAATAACTTCGCCAGCTGGAACAATTACAGTCTTTTTGTCTTTGATGTCTTCACCAGCAGTCAAACCAATCAAACGATTGTATAGAGCAAGTTTTTTGTCAACTTTGAATCTACCAACATCGCCAATATTATAAAATTGTGTACTGAAAAATTGCGAGAAGATAAATTGTTTTGTAGCTTCGGCACTAGGAATTTCACTAGGTCTAGTTTTTCTTGAAAGTTCAATAAGAGCATCGTGTTGAGTTTCATAAGCATCTTTGTCAAGAGTTGCTTTCATTATCTCATTATCACCAAAAGTATCAAGAATATTTTCTCTAGTTAGTCCAAAACACTTAAGGAAGATACCAAGAGAGATTTTGCCACCCTTATCAAGACAAACTTTTAGTTGGTTAGGTTCTTTTTCTTTTTGTTCGATTTCCAACCAACTACCACGTTTTGGATTAAGAGTACTAGCAAAGATTTCTCTACCAGTTTTGTCTAACTTTTTGGAAAAGTATACACTTGGGCTTCTAACGATTTGAGAAACAATTACTCTTTCAATTCCGTTGAATATAAAAGTACCTGCTTCGGTCATATAAGGAATATCACCCAAATAAACTTCTTGCTCAATAGCTTCGCCAGTTTCTTTGATAACGAGTCTAACCTTAACTCTCAAAGGAACACTATAATGCCCGCCCTTTCTTTTGGTCTCAGCCTTAGATAGCTTTGGATGGTCATCTATGACATAGTCCAAAAAATAGACTTCTGCTTTCCCTGCATAGTCTGTGATAGGTGAAAATTCTTTCAAGGCTTCGCCTATTCCTTCTTTGATAAACTTTTGATAGGAATCTTTTTGGATTTCTAACAAGTAAGGCATATCTGCTTCTTTAGTTCTGCCAAAAGTATAACGGATATTATTGCCATACTTAATCTTTTTGATATTATCAGTATTTAACATTAAGATTATTCTCCTCGAAACAATTTTTAAAAATTTTATTAAGTTGTAAAATAATGCAAAAATCGTTTGCCAAAAATATAATTTTTGGATATATTAATGACATAAGATGTTTAACATTTTGGATTGTTTACACACTTATAAACAATACTTTGCATCTAAAATTTTAGCATAATAATCTACTACTGTCAATTCTTTTTTGAAACTTTTTGAAAGAATTATTGTTTTTTGTTTGACATTTTGTAAAATAAGTAGTATTAAACAAAGATAATTATTATATATAATATACAAATTAAAAGATTACAAACCGCACTAACAAAGAGTGTTTTTTTGTTTTTTTTAGGAAATTTAATTTTTTCTTTTTCAGAAACCCAAAATTACACTATCAAAATAAAACCACAATTTTGCTATTATAATTTTAAAATACAAAGTAATTATAATTTAAAAAACAACATATTTTTAGACAAAACTTTTAAGATTTGAAACAAAAAATAAAAAAGGCATGCCATAGAGTTTCCCCTATTGCATGTCTTTTTTTTAGTTTTCGTCAGGTGTTTTCAAAGAATATGCCTTGAAAATCAAACCACTATCTGTTATAAGTTTCCAAGTTCCATCGGCATTAAATCCAATTTGTGAAACTTCAACAACATAGTATTGAATTTTGCTTGTTTTTTCTGTCAAGCTTGCCATATCATTTGCTTTGTTGACAGGGTCAGCATTATAACTAGCTTCTACTTCATCTTTGTTCTTATTTTCTGGTTTCTGTTCTGGGTCAATTTTAGGAGTATTTTCATCAAGTGGCTTGCGATAATCTCTTCCACTTGTTGGAGTTTCACTAATACTAATTCCCACTGGAAGCCCTGACACTCCCCCCAAAACTTTATCTTTGTCAACAATAAGTGTCACATTAATATCCTGTAGAATATTATCTTCAGTACTCTTAATTGTTCTACTTCTGTAGACACCTTTAAATAATACTTTGTCATGTTTATCAAATAGTCCTACATTTAGTCCAAAGTTAGTAGTATCCAAGGTTGCCCCACTATATGTGCCTAGTTTTTCTGCAATATTCATTCTTGTAAGAGCATAATAACCTTCATAAGTATTTTCACCAGTTTTGATATAATAACTACTATAATTATATACTTTTTCGGTTAGAAGTTCGCCATTTTCATCCGATTCCCAAACATTAAATGGCTTGTAACTATTCAAAACAAATCCGACATAATTTAGAACTACATTACCTGCCAAAGGTGGAGTATACTCACCATCTTCGACAAATCCAATTACACCGCCAAGATTTTTAGATGCAGTTATTGTAGTTAAACCATCGTCATTTCCAATCTTAATTCTTCCATAGTCATAGCCCCAAATATTTTTAATATAACCAATTACACCACCAGCAGTTTCGGTGTGTTCATCACCAATTTTGCCTTCTACAGATGTTTTGATTTCTTTGGATTCAATTGCATCGCCTATAGTTAAATTCAAGTATTGGATATCTCCTGCGACTTTACCTATAATTCCGCCCGCAGTAGTACCAACAATATCACACAATACTTTGACATTATAAATGAATGATTGCTCTTCCATTGCACCATTGTAATATCCGTCCATTAGACCGATTACACCGCCAGCAACTGTACCTTGTACAACTGCTGGATTTATGTCAATAACTTTGTATTCAGCTTTGCCATCTAGTTTATCACCAATTACAAGTTTTGTATAACCTATTTCGTACTTACCAACAAGTCCGCCAGCATTATAGCCCCATACAGTTCCAGCAACATTAGCTGACTTTGTAGCATAAACAAAGAATGTATTTGTTTCATCTAATATAGCACCTTGCCAGCCACCTTTTTCGCTAACTTGTCCAAAATATCCACCAGCACCAGTATTTGAGTTACCAGTACTACTAACAAAGGCGCCGTTAGAACCATTGTTAATTTCTGTCATGCTATTAACTAAATATCCAATATAACCACCCGCATTTACTCCACTATTAATATCTGGATGATTATTATGGGTATCTTTAATTGTCAACCTTTGAACATTAGCAAATCCAGCAAATCCGCCAGCTCCATTTAGATAATTATTTGTATCGTTGTCTTTGTTTACATCTGTTTTTAGTGCTGTCTTCAACTTAATACTTCCAGTAGAACCACTTTCAAGTATATAAAGTTCGGTATCTGCTGTTGCATCATATGGTTGTCCGTAGTCTTCATCTTCAGTTTTGTCTCCATCGTCTTTTTTGTCTTCGATGTAGCCAATAAATCCACCAACGGATACATTTTTAGTTGGGTCTTCACAACCTGAAATTACCATAGAATAAATAGAATTAGTACATTTTAGAATTTCTACAAATCTAAAGTTATTGAAGTATTTTGCATAAGTTTTGCCATCTTTGCCTTGGTCTTGATAGTTCTGATTAGAGATAACATTCCTAAACTTTTCGTCTGTAGTATCTTTACTATACTTAGAAACATGTGCAATTAGTCCGCCTGCATGCGAACCAGTTTGTGTTTTGCCGTCCTTATTATCTGACTTAACTTTTCTACCATCAACAATGCCTTCATTTGCACAATCATCAAACATCAAACTAGCAACCAATTTAACTTCGCTAATGATTCCACTAGCGCCCGAATTGTTTGGCACAAATCCGTGTTCGCCAGATTGATATTCACCAGCACCAACATAAGCTTTGTTTTTGATTTTTGTTAGAATTAAAGTTGTTGTCTTGATTGGAAGCAAACTATCCTTAAGTTCACCCACTTCGTCAGATTCACTAACAAGTTTGGCAATAATTCCACTTGTTGCAATTACACCTTTGACATTAACAGAACCGCTATACAAATAACCTTTGGCATATGGCGCTACAAGAACTTTTCCATATCTTTCAAAGCGTCTATAAGGGTCATTTTTATCAGTCTTCAAGTCTTCTAATTTTTCATTGTAAGCAGTATTACCATGATTTGTAAAATAACCATCTTCGGCAATATGTCCATATAGAGAATGTGCAGATTTGATATATCCAAACAAACCGCCTGCATAGTCTGCGTATATATCTGATTTTGTCTTAATTATTACACCATCTTCGTCTTGTTTCTGCTCATCCTTCTTTAAAGCATTTTGGTCATATCTTTCGTCTGTCAAATTATATGTATCAATCCTATATCCGGATTGTGTAGAAGTTGTAAGTTTTGGAGCATAATCACCTTTTTGAGTGGACTCAGTAACTGCACCATAACCACCCGCAAAAGTAAATTTGTCGTCTTCATATTTAACCGTTTGCAAACTACCTTGTTGCATACAACTATCTATAAGTATTTCGACATCTTGTGCATATCCGTACAAGCCACCAACATATCTACTAGATTGCATAGCATAATGTTTTCTGTTAACAGTGATTGAATAAGCTTCGCCAGGAGCTCCTACTCCGCCAATTTGCTTAGAAGCACTTAGAGTGCTAACAAACGAAACTTGACCAAGTCTATTTCTGTAACCAAACCCAGTGGTTTCAATTGAACTAGCATTGTCTTTGTTATACTTGACTGCATTGGAATCCCCTTCGATTAGAAGTTGTGACCTATAATAAGTTGGGAATGTTACAAGTTCTTTTTCGCCACTTTGAGTAGTAATCTGTTGGTTATCTACATTTGCAAGGTGGCTTATGATTCCGCCAACACTTGCACTATTGCTATAAATATCTCCGACATTTATACAAGAATCAAATTCAAGTCCATACAAGCCCGCATACGTTCCAAGCATACCAGATGCTACCGAAACTTTTGTAGTAATTTTTCCATCAATTTCTTCGTGAGCAACATCGCTTGCGTTGAAGCAATTAATCATGATTAATTTAATCATGGTTTTTAGGGTCTTATTCTTACCAGATTGAGTTGGAGTATATGTATTTAAGTAATCGTAATCCCTAGCAGAATATTTATTACTTGAAGCAGAATTAACATCTATTGCCTTAGCAAAACCAACAATTCCGCCTACATAATCCGCTTTGACAGTAACTGACGAGCCTTTTTCAATATAACCTGTAGTTGCAAAGTGTCCTGAGTACATATTATCAAGAGTATATGTTGCCCAGTTGTTGTCAGTTGTTTCTACATATTTTTCGCCACTTTCATCTAGCATCATAACTTTGGCATTTTCTTCGCTAGTATTTCCATTTGAACCGATTGTCAAATATCCAATTACACCACCGGCATATGAATATGTTTGTTTTGATACAAAGTCACCATCTTGAATTTGGGCTTCAACATTTCCAGTATTCAAGATAAGTTTAGGTCTTGCCAAACTAGTGCTACTAGAATTAATCTTGACATTTTGACCAACATAGCCAAATATTCCGCCAGCAACTTCCTTAGCAAGAACACTATTTGCATTTCTTAGACCATAGTGTCCAACCGAATCGGCTACCAAAATAGTATAAGTATTGCCTTCGGAGAAGTCGTACTTTTTGTATTCGGTGCTTGTATTGTCGTTATTTTCGTCTGTATTTGTAAGAGTATAACCATCAATATATCCCAAAATACCACCAGCATAAGTTGGAGCATTCTTAAAGTCTTGTTCTTCACCATTTGCATTTTTTGCATTATCATAGAGAATAAAACCTTTGTTCCAAAGTGCTTTGTACATAAATTCATATGGAATATTGCCCATATAAACAGTCTTGTATGTACCGTCTTCATTTTTGACTGAAATCGAATTTTCACGAACACTGCCAGATTTATCTACTGTATAAGCTGGTTTACTTAGTCCGACTATACCACCTGCAACTCTCAAAGGAACAGAATCATCTACATAACCTAGGCTTGCGTAATTGATTATAGTAACCAAACTATGACTAACCGCATTTTTCTTGTCTACTTTAACCTTGGTGTTTGGTGAGTATGACACTGGTGTTGTCATTGCCATAAGTGTTCCAAAATACGAGTCGTGCTTGTATTCTTCGACAAATTTCGCATTCTTTTTGTGCATTACATTATCTAGTTTGATAGTTGAATAGTTATCATCCAAACCAGATGTAGGAAGCAAACCAGTTACTTCTGTTTCAGTTATTTCAATATAACCCTTAAGGTCGTCATCTGAAAATTCATCGTCTGTGACATCAATATCAACACTTCCAGCATTTTGACTTAAAGTCATAATCTTGATGGCATAAATATCTACTTTGCCTTCAACATAACCAATAAGTCCATATAAATTGTAAATATTTTCAGCCGAAGACCCAGCGATAAACACATCAGTTCCTAGATAAAGTGTCTTTGCACCTTCCTTGCCTTGAATTTTCAAGTCATTGATTGGGAAGTATTTTGTTCCAAGTGGCGCTAGATATTTTTTGTAAATTGAAACATATTCATCGTTTCCAATGCCATAACCACTTTCGGCTCTTTGAGTTGATGGATACATTCCATTATGATTTGTTTGAACATTGTATATATCGCCATCAATTCGAATGTCTACATTAATTGGAGTAAGCGATGGGTCATAACGTTTGTTAACTGCTGTGTACATATACAAGTATTCTTTGTCTTTTACTTGGTCATAAAAGTTTTTGGATATATCTTGTGTAGCTACCAGTTCAGTAACCCAACAATCTTTATTTTTGTTAATTGCTCTATCGTCTTCTGCCATGATATAAGTTTCTACACTATCTGGATTGGCAGTTCTATCTCTCATTGACTTAATGCTTCGTTGATACATATCAAAACTAAATGCAATTTGGAATAAATCAGCACTATCATCTATTACATTTACACTCCAAAGCCCGGCTTCAACAAATATTTGTTTTGCTTTGTTGTAATTTTCAAATCCGCCGTTAATAATCTTAACTACTTCACTTTCGTCTTTTGTTGAATAAACATTAGTTACATCACTAGATGATGATGGAGCATTCTCTAAGTTCTTAGCATAAGCCAAAGTAACTGTTGCACCACTTAAACTCTCGTACAACTTATAGTTTTCGCTAAACCAGTTAGAACTTAGTCCGATGCCATTCAAAGAATAAACTATACCTACAATGTTTCCTTTGCTTAGTATTTCTTCGTAACCAATAGTTTTTGATGTTGCAATTAGAGTTGATGCTTCGCAAATTGTTCCTTGCATGTATCCAGCAACACCACCAAAGTAAGTGTTTTCACATTCAACCAAGCCAATTACAACGTCGACATTCTCTATAGTGTTTAGACTTCCGCCTTCGGCAACTACCAATGCACCTACTACACCGCCATTGCCTGTACCACTAAGAGTTTTTAGATTATAATTTTTCACTTTTTCATAAGTGACAAACTCGTCAATTCCAACCAAACAGTTTTTGATTGAACTATTAGAACCGCCACCCATAATTCCGCCGACATATAAAGCACCAGTAATATTAGCCTTTTTGCCATTAATTATATCTCGTGCTGAAGTTGTTCCTATCATGGCTTCTTCAATTTGAACACCATTTGCAAATCCAACAAGACCGCCGATGTATGAATTAGAATGTACTGTGTCTGACTCATAAGAGCCGACATTCAAGTATAGTGCTTTGACGTTAGTTATACTAGTTCCATAAGCCGAACCGAATAGTCCGCCTACATAGTCACTACCAGTAACTAAAGTATAGTTTGGATTTTCTGAAATGATAATATTTCTAACATTAACACCACTTGCTTCCATTGAATGACCTACTTGACCCGCAAGTCCACCAATGAATTGAGATTTGATGTTAGCATCAGCCATTTCGCCACAAATACTTACACCATCCAGAGTAATGTTTTGCATAATCACACGAGAAGCAATACTTACTAGTCCACCTGCAAAATTTGTTTTGGATACAATACTAATACCGCTTAGTTTGTAACTTTCCAAGACAAGTTGATTTTCTGAATTGTTCTTTGCGATATATCCATAAGCACCACCAATATGTCCAAAGTATTCGTCAATTATTGTTTCATTTTCGCTTAGGAATCTTACATATGCACTATCTGCACCAATATCTGTCGTTTCTTTGATTTCAACATTGTTTACTTCGATAAAGTATGTTAAATCTGGACGTTTTTGTACAACACCCATAGCATCTTTAACTTCTTCCTTGGCATAAGAATTTAATTCGTAAACATATCCAGCAATACCACCCAAGTAACCAATTCCGCTAATACCTTTGATATTAGAAACTTTGAGCATATTTGGAAATTCTCTATCTCCATAATTGAAGTTAAGCATTTTTTGAACCTTACCAACTACACCGCCGACAAAGTTAATGCTATTTTCGAATTGGAACTCAATATTACTAATCTCCATTGGAGTATTTCCGGCATCGGTTTCTTTTTGGAAAGTTAGTGTATTTACAAGACCAACAAGTCCACCAACCGCACCACTAGAATACTCGTTTTGAACATAGTTAATTAAGTTCTTGCTTACAATTGATATTCCGTTAGTATCCAGTATAACATTTTGTATTGTTACATCATTTCCTTCACCTACGATAGCACCGATGTTTGCCTTGTAGTTATTGTTAGACAAAATTATTTTGTCTTCGTTTTCTTCCAAGGTGTCGTTACTCAAAACTGCATTTTTGATAACAAGATAACCTTGGCTATAACCTATAATACCGCCTAGTCTAGTTGCAGAGTTTGTTATATTGCTAGCACTTAACAAATTATCTGCAATAAACTGAGTATTTCTACCTAAAATTTCAGCAATAACACCCGCACTATTTCCAGTTGCATTAGAAACAACTCCATAGTTTTTAAGTTCTTTTGCTATAACTTGTGTTTTGATTGTGTCATCATCCAAAGATTGATTATTTACATTAACCTTAATTGAACCAATAATACCAGCAACACCGCCATCGTTATTTGCTTCAACAATCAAATTAGTATTGCCATAATTTGTCATTGAACCCAAGTAATACTTTTTGACTTCAGGTTCAACCGCCATTACAGCGACATCATCTTCGATTTCGTAGCAACCAATTATACCGCCAATATATCCGGTCGTTCCTTGAACATTAAGTTCACTTGAAACTTGCAAGTCAGCGTCAAAAGTTGTATTTTTTGCATATCCAATAAATGCACCAACATAACTTTCAAGTGAGCGAACATGAGCGCCTTCCATAGGTGTATCTTTGTCTATTACAAATTTCAAGTTGCCCTTGAACTGTGCATTATTTGTATAACCAAACAAACCTACATAACTTTTTACTAAGTTTGATTCGGTGTAAACATTATCTTTGTAATATCCATTGGTTGTCAAGTTTTGAATTGTTAGATTTCCAAAATCAAAACTTCCTTGGAAACTATTAGTCTCACTAAATCCGATTGGAGTCCATAATTTGTGTTGCAAATCAAACACAACATTTATGCCATCAGACGAATTATCTGCAGTTGGAACTATTTTGAAGTTTTCGCCCGCAAAAGTTATTCCATAAGTATTTACTTTTTCTGCAATCCAAACTAAGTTTTCGACTTTCTTGATTGCATAATAATCGTCAATTATTTCAGGTTCTTCACCACCCCAAGTTCTACCAGTAAACAATAGAATTGGATAGTTGTTGTTCTTTTGAGAAATTCTACTCCAAGTAAACATCCAACCATCATACATATCATTATTTGGTTCGCTCAAGTCTTTGTGTGAAATCTGAGTTAGTTGTTTTGTATTAGAGTAATCAATTAATTCATTTTCAAGTCCGTAATTAAATTCAAATACTTTGTAGTATTCATTTTTCTCATTTGTTGAATTTGTAAGTTTTAGACTATTTGAAGCTGTGTTAACTGATGAGTAAACTTGACTAAGATTTACCCTTGTGTTTTCGTCCATAACATTAACTATTGACGAATATTTGCCTTTGGCTTCGTCTAGTCGAACCAAAACTTGTTCGGCATTATTCATATTTGTATCTGAATAATCTTCGTTTCTATAGTTTGTCTCTCCGCCAACTACTTTGCCAACATCACCACGACTATAGTAACTATCTGAGATGTTAAGCGGACTTATGCTATTTTGATAAAGTCCAACAAGTCCGCCAACATTCAAGCCTTTGATATATGCTGACGCATAACACTCCGAAATACTCAAGTAACTTTGACTATCACTAAGTCCAATTAGTCCACCTGCCGAATATAAATCGGAGTCTGCACTAGTATTTTGAACACTTCCTTCGTTAAATGAACGTTTCAAAGTAACACTACTAGAATAAACACTACCTATTAGTCCACCTACATAGTATGAACCTTTCAAATTTAGATAGTTTTTGGATAAGTCAATTGCAATACCATTTGAGTTACTAGCATTACCAATTAATCCGCCAACCGAATTACCATTATATATGTTAGAGTCTATATCATTATCTATAGTAATATTAGATACTACTAGAGTTGATGATTTTACTTGTCCTACTAGACCGCCTGCATTTCGGTCAATAGCAGTTGCGCCAAACAAAATCTTAAGGCTGGTTTGTTGGTCTTCGCTATTTGCTTTGACATCAATATTTATGTTTTTGATTTCAGCATTGCTAATTTGAGTAGAAACAAGTGTACCGATATTTCCGTTGTTAGAAATAAGTGTTGAATTTTTGATATTAACATTTGAGTAACTTGTTCCTTTTGAAGTTCCGAATAGTCCAGCATCTTTTTCTGTAATTACAAATAGACCAATAATATTATGGTTATTTCCGTTAAACGAACCAGCAAAGTAGTTATTGCCATAATTTTCAAGTAGCATTGCACCACCAATTGGTGTAAATAGTCTGCCTGTCAATACTATATCGTTTGTAAGGATAATTTTCTTGTCAGTATAATTATTGACAACAGCATTGTTATCATCTTTTCTACCATCATTATTAACAAGTTGAGATAGTTTTGCCAAACCTTTGGCACTGCCAATTGTGATTGTATTGGCTGTCAAATTGAAGTCATCGCTTTGAATATTATCTTTGTTTGCATTAACAAAATTCGACCAAACATAGTCTTTATATTCAGTTTGCGTAGTACTATTCAAATCAATGTCTTCAAAATACCATTGTTTTCCAACAGATTCTTTGAGTTCCCAACGCAAGAATACACGACCTTCGTGTCTTCCGTCGCCCTCACCTTCTTCCGAAAGAATAAGCCAAGTATTATAAAAATCATAACCGTCTGTGAAATTGCCCAAATCTTTTGATTGATTATTTGTTAAGATTTGTGCATTATCTACCCCGTCGCTTCCATAGTACTTGTAATTATTTGAACTCAAAGCAACATAAGAATTTTTGATATTCAAAGTTTCAAAGTTGCTTTGATTAGTAGCAGTAATAACCGCATATTTAATAGAACCTGTATTATCTGTAATTATGTTAGAAATACTGCCACTAATTATAATTCTTGGATAAATTGTAAGTCCGCTAAATATGCTGTACAATTTTCCGCTACTAATCGTTACAACTGGGTGAATATCTATGCCTGCATTGTTTGCAATATATCCACTATCAGATTTTAGGCTATTTATAGTTGTTGTTGAAACTTTGCCTAAATTTGTGTTGATTACTTCACTACTTACTTCAAGCGTACCAAAGTTCATCCCGTACACTCTCGAATAATTGTCAATACTTTCAAAAATCTTATGGTTAGAATTTATTTGATTTTTGAAGTAAATATCATTGTTGTTTAGTTGCAAGTTGTTTGCATCAAATTCGCTATCTGTGACGATATATGCCTTGTTCTCCACAATTGTTGCATTATCTAAATCTTCAATAATTTCTGGAACAAGTTTAGAATCAATTAAGTCTTCACTCATCCAATTTAGTACTGGATATTTATTTTCGGAAACAGTCCAATAACCTTCATCAAATAGTGAACTATTATCCTTAGGATTTTTCTTGTCACCATACAAGAGTTCGTCAACACTCATTGCTACACCAATTGAGTTTGTATCAAGCATAAATTCGGCTAGATAATATGCTTTTGGTAATCTGATTGATGTAGAAATATCATATCCCGAAGTTGATTCCGCTCTACCAATTATTCCGCCTACATACGAATTTGCTTCTTCGGTTACATTTGCAATTATATTAGAAATTGTATAAGAAGATACCATCTTTAGTTCGGATACTTGGTTATCAACCATAGTATACTTACCAACGAATGCACCTATAGCATTGTATGTACTTGAATTTTTGATTGAATAATTAGTTGAGTCATAATCGTAACAAGTAATAGAATTTGAACTAAATGAGTTTTGGATATTTCCATAAGAATTGATAAATCCAATAAATCCACCAATTACTATATTATTTTGAGTATCTTTTGCTGTATAGAGATTAAGTTTGCCAGATGCAAACGAATTAGAAATTTCGTTAGACTTTGTCATCTGAACTCTACCAACTAGACCACCCATGCTAATATTAGAACTTGAATTTTGGCTCAAATACATTGTTGCATTTGCATTAAAGCCGGAATTTGTAAGAGTTCCGCCAGTCATAAGACCAATTACACCACCAATATTAAGCGATGTATTTTCTCCGATTGTAACTTGAGTAGATTTACCATCAACTTTGACTGCTTCAAGATTGTTTGTAGCAATCAAATTGCTCGCTGTTCCACTAGAAAGTTTACCAATAATTCCGCCAATATTTACAACAACGTTGTCTAGTTCTTGCATAGTATATTCAAGTCTTGTATTAGATAGTAATTCTTGCATTTTTCCGCTAGAAGATACTACTCCACCGATTATTGCACCGATATTTACAAAACTATTAATATCTTGATTGCTTAAGTAATCACTTGAATTTGAATGATTATAAGTAATAACTTCCAAAGCATTTTCAACATTACTTACATTTACAAATCCATTATTGTTTCCGCCAAGTTGACCAATTAGTCCGCCAACATTTAGATTTCCTTTGTTAGCATACTTAGAAGAAGCATAAACACCATTGTTTGTAACTATGAATTTTGTTGAATTTGTTGTGCTTTCAACTTTGATATCATTAATTGTGAATATATTACTTTCGCTTCGCTTAATTCCTTCAAGCAAGCCAAATACACCGCCAATTCCAATGTTATTAAAGTTAACAAATTCTTTTGAGTTAGAATTATTTACATCTTGTGTTCTATCTTTTGCGCTAAACTTAACATCAATTTGTGGGTCTTTAATTACTACAGAATTTAGACCAAGTGTTACTAGTGAATTAAGTACACTTGAATCGGTGTTAACTAATTTTCCGAATGCACTGCCTACAGCCAAAGTATCATAAGAACCTTGTTCGAAAGTAACATCCAAATTGATAATTGGGTTGTTTAATTCAACCTTCTTTGAAGTATAAGATTCAAGAATAGAAGCATAACCAAATAATCCACCAACATACATATTAGGATTTGTAACATTGTTAGTTGAACCTTTGATAATTATTTCTGGATTATTTACTATTAAGTTTTCAATGTACAAGCTGTCAGCAAAACCGCCTACAGCACCAACATAAGCAGCAGAGAAATCGTTTGTATCTTCACTACTATTGCTGGTTATAATTTTTCCATTTGAATTAAATGTGATTGTAACATCTTTAATAATATTAGGATTATAGCCACGAGAGTAGCCGTAGCCAAATAGTACACCTGCAGCAGAGCTATTGTTTCCGCTATTTGTAACTTTGATTTGACTTGAAACTACAATATCAAAGTTATTAAATGTAGCACCTTTGACTGCAGCAAATAGTCCCACAGTTCCTATCGACTCCATGCCACTATCAATAGTTATTTTGAAACGGTCTGAACCATTACTATAAAGTGAACCAGTGAATGGACTTCCCAAACTACAAATTGGAGATGCATTTGCTGGAACTGGAATATCTTTTCTTAGTACAAATTTTCCGTTTGGATTTTTGTTTGCTTGCAACAAATCTTCGTAGGTCCATACATCAATAGTCAAATCACTTGTTCTATTTTCGTGAACTGGGAATACATAATCATCGGTCTTTTCCATCGAGATTTCGTTGTAGCCAATTCCGCTCCAAACTGTTGTATTCCAAACTTCAGTAGGATAAATCTTTTGAATACTGGTTTGAAGTTCTTGTACCAAATTAATTGTCTTGTCTTCTGAATCAACAATCTGAACTTTTGGGAAGTTCCTATTTTCGGATTCGGAAATAGAAATTCCTTCGCTTAATGTGAGTTTGGATAGCATCAATGTAGATTGACTAGCATCAAATGCTCTATCCACAATTTCTTTGAGTGTTCTTAGTGATGAGTACTTCCTGAGTCTTGAATAATGCGAAGTTGTAACTAAACTATATCCTTTAGTTTTATCATACATCAACTGCATAATGTTTCCACTATGAATAAGTCCGTCAACTATTGCAATATCTCTAACTACATATTTATTAACATTTGTTTCATCGTGAGTAACTTTGAGAGTCTTTCCGTCGTCAATTAGTATTCCTGTAGACGAAATATCTTGGTTGTAGTCAGTATCTTTCGCATTTCCGATTTCGCCAAGCAATTCAAGTTTGACGTTATTTTTGTTAGAAGCTTCGTTATATTTAGTAATTGAACTAAATGTATAAGTCGAAAGTGTATATATATTTTCGTTAAGTAATCTATTATATACTTCATCAATTGCAATAAGATTATCTATACTTGAACCTTCGTTAGTATAAATCTCACCAACAAGAGTACCAACATAAGCATTTTCTTGAGCAACTGGATTGATGTAAGAACGTCTAACATTTAGGTGTTCCAACTTCCACATATTTACTGCGACAACACCCTTCATATTAAAGGTTGCCAAATCCGAAGTAACATTTTGGAAAGCATCATAATTTTCTATATACAAATTATTTGAAGTGCCATCATCTGTCTTTCCGGCATTAAGTCCAACTACACCACCAATTCCTTTGAATGCATATACGTCCGCAGTAGTATAAACACCAAATAGTTCGCCACCAATTGTTGCACCAATTATACCACCGGCATAAAGTGAATTGATTTGAGAAACATTTATTTTGTTATAAGTATTATTAATTCTTCCACAAACGTTTAGTCCAACTACACCACCGATAAAGTGTGCATTTCCAACAAATATAGATTTGTCACTTGTAAATAGTGTGTCGCCAAATGTTTGAGTGTAATTGATAACTTTGGAAAGTTCGCTTATCTTTTGGTCAATTGTATCTTGTTCGCTTGAAGTGTAACTTACCAAACTTCTCTCAATAGCACCGTGGTTTTCACCAACCATACCACCAGCAACTCTCGAAGCGTCTAGTCTTCCTGAGTCGGTTGCATAAAGTTTGCTTGCTGATACTACCGAATTTTCGCCAACATATCCATACAAACCACCAACAATTTCACCACGAATAAATGATTCTGCACTATATGTATTAAATCTAATCTTTCCAATATAACTTGTATCAATAGACGAATTCAAAGTGTCTTTTGCCAAATCAATTATACCAATTATTCCGCCTGCATACGAAACATTGTAGAATTTAGATGGAGTTTCCAAATCACTCTTTTCGTCAAAAATCTTTGGAACATATACATTATATTTGGAGTCTTTGCTAATTTCTATATTGTTTTTGTCAAAAGTATTGTATATCTTGTAATAAGTTGAAGTTACTGCAACATTTGAATTTGCATTAACTACCGAACTATTCCCTTCAACACGTCCCGCAATACCACCTACGATATTGTGTCCAAATACAACTGCACTACCAGATACATTAATATTATAGATTTTGCTATCAATTACTTGACCAGCGATTGTACCAACAAAGTTAACACCCGTTCCATAAAGTTCGGCAATTGTAATATCTAGGTTCTTAACAACTGCTCCACGAGATAATTTTGCAAACATACCAACTGAAGTTGCTTTTCTATCTGGAGTTAACGCATTGTCATCATCGTCATAAGTATCTTGTTCTTCGTAGTTGCTTGTAAGTTGTTTGTTAATAGCATTTGAAGATTTGGTTGTATCCGCATTGATACGAATATCACTTATGGTCATACCATTTCCGTCAAATACGCCGGAGTAATCTACGTTAAATGTTTTGACTGTTAGTTCTTGACTACTAAACGTAATATCTCTAACAAGTCTTAGATATTTGTTTGACTTAAAGTTTTTCTCAGTTGAACTAACCCCGTTATCATCAGTCTGCATGATATATACATTGTAATCTTTTGCGGATTTAATTATATATGGATTAAGAATACTATTTCCATATTCAATACTATCGCCATAAGTATTTTCAAGTATTGCATAATAATCATAAGTAACTGTTGTAGCAGGAATAGTTGTGTCAGCCAAGTTATAAACATCAACATCAATATAACAAATTGTCTTAAATGCGTTGCTTGTAATTACATATTCAATAACATCATTTTTGAATTTATTTAGCACATCTTCTTTGTCAAGAGTCTTATAGAATTCATTTTCAACATAGATTGATGTCTTGATATATTGTAATGTTTCGTTGTCAAGAGAATTTGCAGTTATACTTCCATAAAGTGAACTACCCCTGTAATTATTAAGAGTATTAACTATAGTGTTAATTGTTACATCATTAGGATTTTGTGAATTTGCTTTTACTCTAGCAAGCAATGCATCGCTAGTTACTTCTAAGGTTGAAACTTTGATACTATTTTTGCTAAAGTTAATATTTATTGTTGGATATTTATCTATAAGTTGAGTATAAACGTTGTTTATAATCTTTGTTGAATTATCCGAAACATAGTATTTCAAACTGAATGTTTTTAGGTTTGCACTAACTAGTTGTGGTGCGCCATGTGTATAATCGGATTTTCTAAAGTAACTACGGAAAGTATTATTTTGAGTTATTGTGCTAGTTGGATAGAACCAAACACTTCTTGCAATTTCATCAATTGCACTGATTGAATAATCTTTGCCATAGCTTCTGTAATTAATATTTGCAAGTGAATCGTAATTTGAATTAAATGCAAACGATTCAAATGTATTGTATTGATTTAATTTTGTAATAGATATAGCATTTGCAACTTGTTTGGATTCATTGATATATGAATCAACTGGAGCCGAACCACCAGTGTTTCCAAAGTCGGACTCAATTGCTTTTACATAATAAGCATTAGTAATTGTACCCGAGTTGTTAGCCGATGAGTTGTTGTCTATCAAACTAATAAATGGATTGTTGTTTGCATCCGAACTTAGTACACTACTTAGAGTATAAACATTATTTATACTTCCACTATTTTGGAATACAAATCCGGCAGAATATCTACCATAAACCAATATGTTAGAATAACAATCATCAATACTACCAGTATTTGAATATACAAATCCAGCGGTGTTTCCACTCTCAGATGTAACACCTGTACTACGCATTCTAATTGGTTGAAGTTTTTTGTTGCTAGCAGGGTTATCATATTCGTGACCGATATATTTAGTTAAATCTTCAACTCCAGAGAGTGAAATTAATTTGCTTATTCCACTATCTGTTTCAACTATTCTAGCACCAGCACTATAACTATATTTAATACGTCCGCTATTTGTAAATACGAATGCTGACGCACCCAAATTTTCGGTAGAAACTGCCGAAACTTGAGCATTAATATTTCCGCCCATATAATATGAACTACTTATAATTCCAGTGTTTTCGGCAATAAATCCAGCCACACAATCAAGACCTTTGATGTTGATATTTTCAACACTTGAGTTTGAAACATATCCTGAGTTTACACCCACAAGTCCACCAATTCTGTTTGTTGTAGAAACTGATGTCAAGTTGCCATAATTTAGATTAATAGTTGTAAGTCTACGATTAATAGTCTTAACTACTTTGTCAGTACCTTCATACTCAACAGTATTTGTTGTTGGCAAGTTAGATACTACTCCGTCTTCGGCAAGTCCCCTACTAATTAGTAGTGCATTACGCTCATTTCTCAAAGCATTTGCATTATTTGTAATATTTACATTTGTAACTATACCTTTGTTCTCACCAGCAAGTACACCAAATTTAACTTCGGAATAATACTGAACTGGAATGTCTATATCCGAACTTGAAGATGTAATTACATCCGAAATTACACCATTACTTGGCAAAATTTCAATTGTCAAGTTTTTGATTGTTGTATTCTCTGAGATTTCTGAGAATATTCCAAGAGATAGTTTTTCGTTACTAGTTTCACCTTCGGCTGGTGCTTGAATTGTAGTGTCATAGAAACTATCTTTGTTGATTGTAATAACATATCCATTTCCGTCAAGAGAAGCAATAGCAGTATCAATTGGAGTCCAGTTGTTTAGGGTTATATCACTCAACAAAATGTAATAACCGCCTTCTTCCATATTGCTAAGTTCTGCTTGAGTATAAATTGGTTCTGGATATTCTTCGTTGCTAAGTCTTATAAAGTTAAAGCCAAATTGCTTGTATCTATTAATAATAAAGTCATTATTTGTATAAGACCTAGGATTGATAATAATACCAAATTCAGCATCGTTACTTACAGTGGTATATTGAACATTAATATCCAATTTCAAACTACTAGAAGTATATCTCATGTTGTTTTTGATTACATAATAATCTCCACGTCTTTCTATCCAGAAATCGCTCTTTTGGTTTGGCTCATCGGTAAGAACTGACCAGTAACCATTAGATAATATCTTGAATGAATTTTTGTCCGCACGAGATAGTAGATTTGAATAATTTGAGATAATTGTAGAAATCTTTTTGGAGACATCTGCATCTTTGTCATAATCTAAGTCATAGGTTGCTTTTGAGATATATCCCATCAAATCATATGGTTGATTAAATACACCTTCAAAGTTATCATTTTCAACATACTTAACAGCAACTTCATCAATTGTAAACAAAGCAAGTTTAATAGGAATTGAATCACTAGTAGAGTAAACTCTTCCCTTAATTATAATTGATACAGTTGCCTTAAGAACAATGTTTTTGCCGACAAGCTTTAATGCTTCATCAAATCCACCCAAATCATGAATTGATTTAACTTGGATTTCATATACATTCTTGTCTGCATTATAGATTGGTTCTTTGGCAGTCATTACTTGTTCGTAATTAACTTCGGATTCATCAGTACTCCA
This sequence comes from uncultured Clostridia bacterium, assembly GCA_934754475.1. Classification (GTDB taxonomy): domain Bacteria; phylum Bacillota; class Clostridia; order Christensenellales; family UBA1242; genus UBA11490. Next base: position 144,549 of record CAKVHV010000002.1, read on the forward strand.
AACAATTTGTGCATTAGTTTCGGCAGTAATTTCTAGTTCTCTTCCAAGTGCGATTACGCCAAAATCTTCACCTTCGATATTCAAATCAACAGTTGGACGTTTGGTTACATTAATTACAATTTGGTTGGTAGCAATAATGTTTCCGTCCAAGTAGCAATTAATAGTTAAAGTAAAGTCTACACTTCCAAGTGGCAAATTAGGAACAACGGTTCTTGCATAGAATGTTCCGTCAAAGTAATAATTATCACTTCCGTCATTGTAAGTATTGCTATACTTACCCATTCTAATTCCCCTACCATCAAGGATGATTTGTCTATCTTGGGTGTATGTATGATAGTATCCGTCAAAGTATGTATTTGTTCTATCATATTTTGCAACTAATTGTTCAAGAGATATATATCTTCCACCGCTTTCGCTTGAAATAATCTCAATATAATCTATATTTGCATATTTTGGGAAAATATCAATTTGTAGTAGTCCTGGATAACCAGTAACTAATGAATTAGATTCATAATAATCATTTAGACTATATTCAGTTACATTTTCGGTATATTCATCAACTCCAGCAAAGTGTTTAATCATTGTGTCATCAATGTTTTGTCTTTCGATTGTAACTTGGGTTTCACTTGTCAAAATCTGTTTTTCATAATTTACAACAGTAAACTTAATGTTGTAGTTATTATTAAGTCCGCTATCAAACAAGTATTTGTCAGCAACACCAATCATAACCGAATATTTAATTGAAGCAAGTTTGCCCGCAATATCTCTAATTTGAGTTACTCCCAAATTCTTGATATACATTTTGTCAAAGTAAATTACATCAAAATCTTCCTTCAACTCATAAGCATCAACATTTAGTTTGAATATATTTTCAAGATTTGGTTTAGTCAAAGAAGTTGATTTTTCCAAATCTCTATACAATTCAAGTTCTTTTGAATTGCTAGAAATATTAACAAACAATTGACTATTTTCGTTGTCAGTCTTGATTTCAATATCAATTTGTTGACTATTAATTGGCTTGAATGTAACTTCTGGTGTCGAAGAAATATCATAAACACCTTCGACCACATCAATTGTCAATACTTTGCATAGACTATTTCCACTCGAAACTACCAGATTTTGAATAGCATCATATGACATATTAGCAAAATCAAATAGATAAGTTCTTTCTTGTCCATGATTTACATAAGGAACAGCAAGAAGTCTAATATTTTCGGTTGTAGTCTCTACTCCAGTGATTTTGGTCATCAAACTATCATCATCTACATAATAGTAGTATCCAGTCTTTCCATAAATATCAGCAAATGATGCTGGAGCAAATTTGTTGTTATTAATCTTGATTGTATTAATTTCTACATGGTCATTATCAAATAATATATCAGCACCACTATTTAGATAAATATATCTAATTCCATAAGTGCTTTCGCTATTAACAGCGTTATTAAGTGTTAATTTCAAATCACTCGAAGCATAAGCCTTCAAGTACTCATTTTGAATTTCAAAAGAGCCATTTAGTTTGCTATAAATTGTTGTTGCCAAATCTTCGTTTTTAATTACAGTAATTTTGTCATTAACGTTAATTTCTTTGGAATATGCTTGATTTTCGAACATTTCAAAAGTATTTACTGCATTGATAATATTAACCTTAAACGAAGTCTTGATGTCACTATTATATAGAGATGTAATTGTAAATTCTACAGCACCTGTACTCTTTGTTTCGATATATGCTTTGTTATCAATAATTCTAATAACCGCAACATTTGGATTGCTTGAAGTGAATTTAATCATTCCATTTTGCAAGAATGGTGGTTGAATAGAAATTTTCAAAACATCGCTTAGACTATGAATGTTTTTGTTGCTAATTTCTTCCATTACATAATCTGTGTACATTTGGTCAATAGATGTATATATTCCATCCATATCAAAGTCAATAACTCTTTGACCATTCTTATCTTCCCAAGGCATTTTGTTGTACTCGAAAAGATTAGAATTTTTGTCTGCAAACTTAAGTTCATAATAGAAGATTGTTTTGTTTTCTGGACTTAGTTTGTTTGCTTTTTCTACCGCACTAATCCAAGTATTAACATAATTAACATCGCTAAGTACATTATCCAAATTAATTTCAATAATTTCAGGTTTAAAGATAATAATTAGATTAATGTAATTATCGTTGTTTTGGACGAATGTTGGATTTTTTGCAATTGCAACTGGATAACCAGAATGAATTTTTGGATTGTAATATCTTAGACTATTATTTAGTTTATCAAGATAATTAGTTCCATCATCCAAAGGTCTTTCGTCAATTCCTGTCTCATATTTGTTTGTAGAAACATACAAACCATTCAAAGCCACAGGATTTTCGTTAGCATTTCTTATAATATCATAATTTCCAAAAGTCTGTGGAACAATCAAACTTTCATCGGTTATTGTGCCTACCCAAGAACTATTAGATTTGCTGAATGCTGTAGTTGGCTTAAATTTGTTTACTAGATTTGAGTAAACTTTTGTAGTAATAGTCTTTGTGTCAACTGTGTATTGATACTTGCGTTCATACAAGTCTTTAAAGTAACTTACACTTGTGCCTAACTTAGAAATCTCTTCGGAATCAGTAATTTTATAATTACTCAAATCCAAAGCAACTTTTAAATCATCCAAAGTAATAATTTTTGTGCCAAGTTCTTTTGTATAAGAAGTTGGATTTAAATCAAGTTCATCTTTGACACCAATAGATAGATACAAATTAATAGTACTACCCAAAGCATATGAGTTATATCCCACTACACCTGGAACTTCGATGTAAGTCTTTTCTGATAAATATACATCTCCGTCATACATAAATGCAACACCATGGGTGCTAGTATTATAAATTATTCTATCTTGTCCGTAAATACTAGACAATTCTTTGGTTTGCATAGTACCCGAATTGTTTTCGGTTATTGTAACAATAGAGTAACTTGAAATCAAGTTTGCAAAGTTTAAAGTCAAATTGTTTGTAATATCAATCATCTTTAAGTTATACAAATATTGATTACTCAACAAACTCTTAATGTCTTGTAAGTCACTATACTTATTTTTAATTTCAGTAGCGGTTTCCCCACTATTTGGGATAACTACACTTATTTTTTTGTCATTGTTATTATTGAATGTTACATTGCTTGTCCATATTTCCAATATGTTAAGAGTAAATGTATTCTCCCCATCTTTAAATGGATAATCATTAAGTCTTGAAACATCTCCAAAGAAACTTCCTGCATAGTTTTTGTCCGAATTAACTGGCAAGTTTGAATTTTTGTTGTAGATATTTCCAAATACTTGGGCATTAAATACAGATGAAACACCCTTAATAGAACCTATAAATCCACCAACAAATGTACCGCCTGTTATAAAGTCATTATTTGTATTGCCAAAACTATAACTTGCTTCTCTAGTGCTGAATACAATTGACAAATTAGAATAACCGCTAGAAATCAAAGCATTATTTGCACTACCTATAAATCCACCAACATAAGTTGTAGTGTCTGAATTTGTGTTAGTTACAACAATATCTCCAAAGTATAATCCGTTTGGATTATTTGATACCCCATAACTATAATTACTATCAAAATTATTTGTAGTTCTTCCAAAATAACTTGTTACTGAGTTGTAAGACAAGGCATTTGTGTATCTAATTTCTGTATATCTTGCGTATTTTTCTGAATCTTTTGAATGGTCTATATTGCTATTCAAAGTCGTGTCTTGAGAGTTATTGTAAAAACCAATAAGTCCGCCAACATTAAATCCACCCTTAATCGCAGTATTCATATAAGAATAAATATCTTTGAAATCAAGAATTTGGACTTTGTTAGATGAAATATCCATTTTATCCAAAACTTTAAATTCATAATTAGCCGCAGGACTATCGTTTGTTGAACTACCAATCAAGCCACCGACATTGGCATTTCCAATTACAACTGGGACAACAGTATTTCCAATAACATCACCCCTATTGTAGCCAATAAGTCCACCAACACCACAGTCAATTAAAATTTCTTGAGAAGTAGTATCTCCGAATACAAATGCTCTAGCACTCAAGTTTGAAACTTTGTATGTATTATAACCTACAGCACCACCAATTGAATTTTTGGCACTAAGTAAATCACTATTTTTGTGAGCATTAATTACTGATACAACATCAAATTCTTCCAAGCCATTTGAAACTACAAAGTTTTCACTCTTGCCGATAATATCGCCATCGTTAACTCCGGCAAGTCCACCACATCTTACATATTTATTGCCACTAGCGGAGTCAAAGGACACAAAGCCTTTGAATTTTGTACCTTGAATAGTACCACTATTTCGACCGGTTACACCACCTATGCTTGAAAATAGTGGGAAACTATTCATACTACAATTTTGGCCATAGTAAATTCCCAAAGTTGAATTTGAGTTTTTGGCGATTTGTGAGCCATTTAGAGTACTTAGGTTTCCATCATCAATTTCACAATCAATAATTTTTCCTTTGTTATATGCAACAAGTACACCCACATATTCATTTAAATATGCACTATTTGAAGTATTATCTATTGTGAGATAAGTGACGATATTGATTGAATAACTATAAACTCTTAGGTTTTTGATAATAGCATTTTCGGAAATACAACCAAATAATCCATACAAGCTAACATATCCATTTGTACCTTCAACTTTTGTTTCACACTGAGTACTAGAATTGTCAACCTTGATATTAAGTCCAACAATGCTATAATCTCTATAATTTGTTTGGTCTTCGTCGATATAATATCTACCGCTCAAAGTTCCTTTGAATGGATTATCTAGTGTTCCGATAGGTTTCCAGTTTTCACCACGAAGGTCAATATTTTTGGTCAAAACATAGTTTGATTCAAGTGCTTTGGAATACTTTGTCAAGTCCGCAATATCTCTCAAATCTTGAACGCTTCCAATTTCAAAAGGAATGTTCTTGCCATCAGCAACTGTAATAATAATTGTAGTCGCATTTCCGCCATCTTTTGCTCTAAGTCGCAAAGTATATTTTGGATTGTTCTCATAAGTTCCACTAATTCTATTGATAGTTAGTTTAACTTTGCCATTTTGCAAGGCAACTTCGTCCAAACTAATATCGCTACTATCAAGTTCGTAGCTTACGTCTTTGATAAGAATCCCTGTACCACTTACTTGTCCCCTGATAGAAACTGGATTTAGAGTATACTCAAATTCAGCGGTGTTATTTTGAGTAAACATTTTGCTATCTTGGTCATAAGACATGTTTCTTATATCAAAAGAAATTCTATTATTAAATAACTTTGCACTAACTCCACCTACACGAGTTGCTTTGGATACATTAATGCTTGCAATAGTCGAAATACTACTTGCAATTTCATATCCGCTTTCACCCAAATAATTTTGAGTAGCAAAGATATAAATATTAAATCTTAGTGTATTACCCGAAATATTTGTAACTGTCAACTTTGCCGAGAAACAATTTTCATCCAAGAACTCCAAAGACACAGTTACGTTTCCGTCCGTGCCAGGAATTACGAAAATTCTTTTGGTTAGTCTGCCATTTGCATCCTTTTCTTCAGAAGAAAGTTCATAATAACCATTGCCACCAACTGCACCTACTCTCCAGTCGATACTGCTAGGGCTGATTGCGTTTGTTGGATTAAAGTGAACTTGAATTATTTTGATTGCATATTTGGAAACATAAGTTTCACTAGTGTTTCCGATAGTTACACTTGAATTAACAGTACTATAGTCATAAATTTCATAGTTGTTTTGGTCGGTATAAATCGAAGTAATTGGTTTTTCAAAATAGACTTTGATAGGAATACAAATATTCTCTTGCAAATTATTGCCTTCCATCGGTCTATAAACAAAATTAAGAGTAACTGGCGTATCAGAATAATCTTTGACCTTAATCAAATTTCCTTCAATAGCCACACACGAACTATTTGAACTACTTACACTAACTGTCTTGAGAATTCCAGACAAGTCATAATAAGTTTGAGCCATTCCAGCATTGCCAAGCAAGAAATAATAACTATAAGTCTTGCCAATCAACAACTTGGTCTTTCTAGTCTTGCTTGCAACTTCTTCCGATTTCAAACCTACAAACTTGTAACTATAGTCACTCATTTTGAAACCATAGTCATCTACACGGTTCTTAAGACTACTTGATAGTCTATCTGCATCGTAGTTTTCAAAATCTTCAAGTTGAATACTCAAAAACGATGGGTCTTCAAAATTATATGCAACTTTGAATACTCTAGTTACAGATTCACCATTAGGCAAAGTAACTGTTACACTAACAGAGCCTAGTTTGTTTTTGATATTTCTAAAGTACAATGTATTGTTGTTAATATCTTTTTCAAACTCAAAGAATGATGTATCTTCAACAAAGATATTAACTGTTGAATAATCTTGGTCTTCAGTTCCTTCTTTGGTTGGAAGTCCAGTAAATCTTAAATATCCTTCACCAATCAAATCAATGCTTTCGATATTTACAGAAGTTATATCATCGCTATAATTAAGTGGGTCAAGATAGATAGAAGTATTATCAAAGATAACTTTGGTATCATCCTTGACACAAGCAATTTTAATTGTTTTGGAAACTTCAGAATAAACTGTGCTTGTAAATGTCAAATTAACTTCGCCAGTAATTTCTGGTGAGTTTTCTTGTTGACGAATGTAGAACACTTCACCGCCAGTGATTGTATCTATTCTACGTCCGTTGTTATCTTCAATTACAATGCTTTCGTTGTCACAAGTAATTTTGACTTGCTGTCTATCTAGCGAATTTGAGTCACTCCAAACATCAACCCAAACTGGCATACGACCTTTTTTGTAAGCGATAATTTGATTATCTCCGAGCGCCTTAGCATTAGGATTGCGACTATCCCTGCCCGACTTCATATCACTTTCGCTTGCAAATAAATAAATATCTTTTGGGAACATTTTCATAGTAACTTGAACTGGAATTTCAACTGTTTCAAACATTCCTTCAAAAGTATTATAGTCAACAACAAATGTTATAGTATAAACTTTGTCAACAGCGGGACTGCTTGCTCTTGCAAACAAGAATTGGTTGTTTGGAAGTTTGGTTATCATTAGTTCGTTGCCGAGACCTTCGACAAAGCCATCTTCCTTAAGTCCCTTAATTCCAACCGAATACTTTGCAAATCTATAGTCTTCGGCACTAATAGCACCTTCAATACTTACAAATTTCTTGAAATTATTAACAATTGAGTTTAAATCACGTGCTTCACCCGAAGACAAGTTCAAGCCTTTTAGCTCAATTATTGAAGAACTAAATTTAGCATGCTCTGTATCGTTATTAAGTCCAAGCATCAAAGAATATGTACGTTCGCTTGTTAATTCGTTAGTTTCAATAGTTAATTGATTATAATGTGTTTCTGGGTCTTCGTCAGAAGGAATTATTTCTTCAAAGATAAATTCAGATTTGTCCATTTTGTCTAGGATATTCACAATAGTTTGTTGTGTTAGACTTGAATCATATACTGAAGTTATTTCCAATATAAACGAAGTTATGTCGTTTAAATCCGAAGTATCAATTACACGTGGATTAACTGATAGTTTGGCATTAATTTTGTCAACTTCTTCCCTATCAATCTCATTAATTTCAATCGCCCTGTAGGAAATCTCTCTTTGAGTTGTGTTAGATGGGAAGAAATCAATATACTTGTCAGTATCAGACAAATCAATTGAAGAATTTCTAATTATAGGAATTAAGTTATTTTTAACTTCAAAACTTTGAATAGGAACACTTACTTTGATAGCAAAATCAAAAGATTTGTTTCCTTCGACAGTTTTGGCTCTAATAATAGTTTCACCATCGCCTACTATTTCAAAGTATGCTTCGGTTACCCCCGAATCATAGTAGTTTCCGCCATTTAGCATAATAACTGTTGGATTATCAACCGAAAAATCAATACGTCTATCAACTTTGCTATCAACACCCGTAACTTTGAGTGTTAATTTAAAATTGTTTTTGCTAGCATCAGACGAAAAAACAACGGTATTATTTTGAATATCGTTATCTGCATAGTCCTTACACGAAACAAATTCAATTTTCATGCTGTCGTACTTGCTATTTTTGCCACAAGCAAAGCAAGCAAAAGCACTAGATAAGATTAAAACTATTAATGTAATAACTTTCTTCCACGTTTTCATAAAATCAATTCCCTATAGTTTATATTTTGAAAAAATTAAAATATTATTATATATATAATAATATATCAAATTAATTATATAGAATAAGTTGGAACTAGTCAAACGAATTAGTCTAAATATGCAATATTTAGAGAAATTTTTTGGAAAAATGTCTAAATATAAGACTAAAAAATATCTTAAATTTTCAAATTCCAACCCTAAAACACCTAAAATTAAAAACTTAAATACATAAATTTACTAACTATAGCATTGTCTTTGATTGAAAATATCAACAAAATCGACTTGAGTTAATTTTGATTTTTAATATTTTTGTTAGTAAATTTTTTACTGAATTTATATTAAAATTTCAACTACTATGCAACAACAAAAAAGAGACCGAATATAGTCTCTTTTTTGTTATTTAAAATACACTTTGCATAGTACTTAAATTTCGTCAAGTCCGTAGTCAACTCCGTTTGAATTTGGGTTTCCGGAAACAACTCCATTACCCTTGTCACTTTCATTATGTTTACATGTGCCATAGTTAAAGTTACATATGAAATTAACTTTGTCACCAGAGTATAGTGAAATGTTTTCAGTATGGCAATTGCTTATAATTGCATCTAATCTATTGTAAACACAGATTGCAGATACATATTTTGCCGATTTGCCATCAACATATATACCCCTATTTTTTGGAGCATATATGTTTTTAAACGACACTTTGTAGATTATGCCATAGTTAGATATAATTGGAGCAAACACTCTCATGCCACTTTGATTTTGTAAATTAAAGTTTTCAAAATTAACACCCGCAATTATGCCATTATTAGTATTTATAATTTCGTGACCTAATGATGTAGTATTATTGTATATAATATTTGCAATTTTTCTAACTCCATCAATTGCTCTAAGTCCCAAAATCATTGATGAACTTGGAATTGAGAATGCTTTGAGTTCGCTATTTACAAATATATTTCCATCAATTAATAATATTGTATTTTCTGGAATATAAGATGTTGTAAGCGAATTTATATAATTTGTAAAGACATAGCCTTCTTTGAATCTTATTGCATTATATTCTGCTGGATTCATATCAAAGAATTTGAGTTCATAATCAAATCGGATAGCATCACTTACATCTTTCTCATCCGTATGCGAATTTATCGCTTCTTTTAGGGCATTTACAGTCTTATAACTTGTCGAAGTCGCACCATCAACTACAGATATTTCAATTGTAATTGCACCTTTGATGTCCTTAACTCCAATTAGTTGAGAGTGATTATTTTTTTCCGTCCAAATTGTTTTTCTTTGTCTTGCAAAACTTGGATTAGAATTAGATTCACATCTGTAAATAGTAGCATTACTATCTTTGATATTTTCTTTAACAATTCCAGCATAATTATTGTTGTATGTCATAAGTTCAGGAATGTCATAATAACTATACTGAATAGTTCCACTATTCTGTTTTGCTAGTCCATAAACGCTGTTTTCTGAAGAATTAGACTTTGTATAAATAGAATTCATAGAGTAGCAGTCACTAATAAGCCCGCTATTTGTATCAACCAAGCCATAACTTGTAGAAGTATTGTCTGTTGGATAATATACAACATACGAACCGGATTGTAAGATACTTCCAGAGTTACTTTGTGCAATTGAATACTTGCTTGAACTTAGCCCATAAACATAAACGCCTTTGATTATACCTTCGTTTTTATTCACGAAAGCAACATTTTGTGCAACTGCTAGTGAACCTTCATGTGTCGAAGTTTCAAAGTAAACATTGGAGATTATTCCGTTATTTGATTCAAATGCAAATTCAGTATCGGATGAAGATGGATTATTTGTCTTAGTTATTTTAACTTTGCCATCTTTAGTCGTTCTTCCCGACAAAATTTGAGTTGTGGATAATGTCTTACCACTTATTTGAATATCTGATAAAAGCATCATATATCCATTTTTAGCCAAATCATTAGCATTTCCTACTACATTTGGTTCAAATAAGTTTTTAGTAGCAGTCCCGTCTGCATTTAAAGTATTGACAGTTAATGTCATGCCATTTGGAATAAGTACTTTTAACTTGCCGGCACTAACTAGTTCCATATCACAATCGGCTAGCCTACTATATAGTCTGCTATAGATATATGAATATTTACTTATTTCAATGCTATTTGTATCGTCAAAATATATGTCTGCCAAAGCATAACTATTATATTTTGCATCCGATTCATAACTATTTCCCATAAGTTCAGATGCGTAGAATACATCTTTTGTAACATCAGAAACAGAGTTATTAGTAATTGCCGATGTTACAATGCCCGTACTATTTGGAAGTTCAACTAGCGTAAATCCATTAACTCCTGCAAATACACCGCCGTTATATCCAACAACACCCGAAACATACACAACTGCATTACTATAATTTTGTGTTGTCATTTCAGCAAAACTAGCAAAATTATTTATTTCAAATCTACTTTCAGTTCTGCCCGCAATTCCACCAATAGATACTATACTTTGTGCAGTATCATCCTTTGTTGTTACTTCCGTCTTTCCGACATTCATAACATTACTTAGTTTAACACTACTAGTTGTTTGACCTACAAGACCACCAACGTTTGTATAAGCATAAGTTACATTATCTCCATTCCTGCTTCCCGAGCAATTATTTGTTGTATTAATTTTTCCACCAAACTCACCCCTAAAGATTAAGTTAGATGAACCAGCAGATTTACCAACCAATCCGCCAACAGATAAGTTATTACTAAATGCCGAAACACTAATATTAGTAGTAACTATCGCCTTATCTAGTCCCAAAGTTGTATTTCTTTGGTCAAAGCCTACAAATCCGCCGACACTTAGTTTTGAAATTTTGCTTACATCAGTCGTCGAAGAAACAGCAATTTCTCCGGATAGAGTTCCGTTAATTTTGTTAGCATAAGACATGCCAACAACTTTTGAAATACTCAACTCTTCGATTTTTTGAACTGAATCTGAATTTTTAAATGTTAGTATTGTAGTAATATTAATATCACTCAAAATTGAGTTGCTTGCATAAGCCATCATTTGAGAAATATTAAGAGTAGCAAAATCTGATTTGTTAACAATTGAAATATCACATATACTTAACTTACTTGGAGTCAATCTTGAACTATTAAATACTCCCGCAATTCCGCCAACATTTAGACTATTTGCACTATTTGAAATTGTAATAGTATTGATATTTTTGATAGTCAACTCACTATTTTGAATATTTGAACTATATATTGTTCCAGCAACAAGCCCAAAGTTTTCAATAAGTGTATTATTTAGAGTTACACTATTGTTATTTGCATTTAATTCAAATTTACAATTATTAAACGAAGTATTAATAATCGAACCAAACATTAGTCCAACTGTTGAACTATTGTAATTGAATGCCGAGCCTTCAAAAGTTAGACTTTGAGAAAGATTCAAAGTAAATGAGCAATCTGTAAAGTCTGAATTTTGAATAGTATTTGCGATTAGCCCAAAGTTTGCATAGTCTTTGGGGGACGAGAAGTTGAAATTATTAAAATTAAATTCAAAATCAATATTACTAAATGTTACACCTGACAAAATGTTGAATATAGAATTAACTGTTGTAGAGTTTCCACTCATTTGGTCGGCATTCAACTTAAATACAATCTTTGGATTAATTTCGCCAACTTTGCTACCAATAAATGTATCTTTGATAGTTTGAGTATAATTAATATATTTATTTAGTGCAGTAATATCAACTTCAATTTTTCCACCCGATGCTGGTTTTACATTATATATTCTACCAGTAGACAAGGTTGTAAATGCGTTGTTCAAATCTGTTGCATCTTGAATTGATTGAACTGATACATATAGACCTTTGCTGAATTTTGGCAAGTATGTATCCATTGCCCAAATATATCCATTACCTTCATGAACAAAGCTTTCCCCACTCTTGTTAGTCAAGAATCTAGCAAATTCTGTATCATCCGAATATGGATATTTAAATACGCTTGCGGTCGCCTTGTTTGTAGTTCCATCATCTATCATTCTTGAATAAGTACCAAGGATTTGTTCTAAGTATTCTTGAACAAATACTTTTGAATAATCGAACACATCATAATATCCACTTTGAGCCTTGCCAACTGTTCTAGTTTTAACTAAATACTCAATTTCACCAATTGTAACTTTGCCGTCTTCAACTGGATATGTAGTAGCACCGACTTTGACAGAATCGTTGGATACTACATAAGTATTGCCTTCACTATCTTCGATGTACTGCTCATCAATTAGATAATTATTAAGTGTGTACTTATTTAGATTTGAATCTTTGTATGCTACTTTGTAACTATACATATTAATATTTGAGTCTGTACCCGCAACATAACTAAATGTTGATTTGAAGTAATCGTCAACCTTGTTGCCATTAGCCAAACTACCAGTACTTGAATAAAGCCCAAGTGTATTAGTTACAACATTACTCGAAGCGCCATAATTATAGTCTTCTAAGTTAGAAATTAACTTGCTTGTTCCTGCTCTATTATAACCAGTATCGGCTGTATTAATTATCGCATAGCCGATTGCCGAACCGACATAATATTCGTTATGAGAATTTTCATAATCGGTCTTAGATACTTTCATTTCAACTGGAACATTAATGTCTAGGTTTCCAGTTTCTGGCATTTTTACATAGAAGTTATAATAACTTCCGTCAGACATCTTGTACAAAACTTTTTGATTTTCGTATAGTCTATTAGTTATATTTTGTCTAATATCAAGAGAGTCTCTTGACAAGTTCCAATCAGTCAAAGCATATGCGTGTTTGAGTGTTAGATTTTGACTCAAATCAGTATTAGACAAATCAGTATTTTTGTTTACTTGAAGTCCAACTAGTCCGCCTGTTATGAATTTTGAATATACAGCACCAGTAGAGAATGAGTAACCAATATAGTTGTAATTCTCTGAATAACCAACTAGTCCGCCTGCTATATAAGCATAAGGTTTAATTGCATTGACTTTGTTTACGCTATCAATAATGACCCCATTACTACTATAGCCAACTAGTCCACCAATTGCAACTGTGTAATCAGTACTAGACATTGTGTCAAATAGTTGAGATGCATTGTTTCTATTTGTAGATAGTATGTTTCTGTCATTAACTAGTTGCAAATTGTCACTAAATGCAACTGAGCATTGTTCAATTACACCATGATTTTCTGCAACTAATCCACCAGCATAATTAAATGCTCTAATAATTTGATTGTCAGATAATACAAAGTGTGAATTTTTGATAAGAGTATTTTCACCAACGTATCCAAATAATCCACCAGCATTATCTGCTGTTCTAATTGTAATAATTCCGCTAGCAACAACATTGTCTATTGTGCTATCATCTGGATTTGTCTTGTAATCATTATATTCATTAGCTTGACTAACGTCTTTATCTTTTTGTACTTGCTTTGAATAATTGTTAGCAATAATTACACCAGCAACTGTTCCGGCATAAGATACATTAGATTTAATTACAGATTTTCCGTTAACCGATTCAGTTAAGATTGTTTTCTTTGATTCGTTGTTATACAAACTATTAAATGCTTTTTCAACAGTTTCGTTTGTTTCAACATTTTTGATTGAGAATTTATTGTAGAAGCCACCGCTTACATCCTTGCTATCATTAGTAATTTCACCACCAAGGCTACCATAACTAGATTCAACTGCAACGTTTGAAATATCAATATCAAATAGAGATACTTTGTTTTCTCCGTTGTTATCAGAATATATTAGTCCAGCAAGTGCGCCAGCCATGTTTCTTGCACCAATTATAACTTGAGTATCACCAGTGTTTCCACCGTCAATCTTAACATTAATTATATTAGAGTTGACAATAGTTCCTGCCAAAACCCCCGCTCTTGAACTATCACTAGACTTGTAAGTTCTAAGCGACAAATTCAAGTTCTTGACAACAGTTTGAAGGGTTGAAGTTTTGGATGATATACCTACTTGTGCAAACAAACCAAAGTTTTCAAGTTGAACGTCATCGGTGTTGATATTCAAGTTTTTGAATGTCATGCCATTTCCGTCTAGGACTCCGGCAAATACTGTTTTGTATAGATAAGTTCCTTTGTACATTTGGGCTGTTGTAATTTGTTCAAAGTCAAGGTTATTTACAACTCTTACATGTCTTACAACATTTAGATTGCTTAGTGCATTTCCACTAGATACTGTTGCACCAAACACAAATCTATCGTCGCCACTTAGTTTGAATGAATTATCAATAATGTATTTATCAAAGTTTTCGGCTTTGTCAATAATCAATGGATTGTTGAGTGAGCCTAGAGCATTTGTTTTGTACTCATAGTTGTAGACAGTGATTGTATTACCATTTTCAACTTTTTCTTCCACTTCGGTGAGTTGTCTAAATGATGTAGTATCAATTAGGCTAGCACCTATTTTTGGAGTTTCACCAGTTTTCTCAAATGTCCAAATTGCTTCAGCATTATTCTTGGATGCAAATGAGAAGCCACGCCAAGTATTCTTATCACTAATTTTTTCTTTGTCAGAATCTTCTTGTAGATTTAATACAATTGCAGTAGCGTCTTCGAGTTCGTTGGCTTTTTCACCATTCAAAACCAAATAATAACAATTGTTATAAGTTCCCGCATTTAAAATACTTCTTCCGTCGTTATCAACACCAGTAAATTGACCATGTGCCAAACTATATTTGTTAACAGCAGTCGAATATGCGTTGTTAATTTGACCATTTTCGTTATTGCTAAATACGAATCCGCCAGTAAATGCACTTTGAGTTTCCAAGTAAGCATTACTATATGAGTTTTCAACTAGTCCATTATTATTGAATACAAGTCCACCGACGTTACCAGTACTTTCAATAATAAATTCATCTTTGATTGCTCTTAAATCAGTACCAATTTTTGCACTTTCAACAAAACTACTTGTAATAGTTCCATTATTTGTAGCAACAAGTCCTGCAGTTTGACTATCTTTAACTGCTGGATATGTATTATAAAGTCCCAAACCTTTGGCATATGTATTACTTATAATACCGCTATTTTCGGATACAATTCCGCCAAGTTTGTTTCCACCAGCCAATATAAATGGATAGATTTCTACATCTTCAAGTGAATCTCTAACATTATTATAAACCGAGTCACTAGCATTTTTTATCAACTGAATTTTAGCAGAACTTCCAGTCATGTTTGCTAGACTAAGCCCTACAAAGGAATTATTTATCGCACCAGTTGAACTATTAACACCTACAATTCCACCTATGTTTGTATTTACAAAAGTCGAATCAATATAACCCAAAGTTGTAATTATATGTAGATATAATGGTGTACTATTATTAATTTCTGTGTTTTTGAAAGTACTAACAATCTTTGCGTTTGTAATAGCACCATTGTTTGTTCCAACCAAAACACCAAAGTTTACAGTGTTTGTAAATGCTATATTTATGTTTCCGTCATAATCATAAGAAGTAGACGATGCGTTTCTAAGAGTTTCAACATCTTTTAGCATTTGAGTCTCTGTAACCAACATATTAGATACATCGACTGTAATATTCTTGAGAAGTGTGTCTTCGCTAGTAGTTGCAAATATACCAACGTTTACACTATTTCCACCCCTAATACTAGACAAATTATATGATTCAACTTTAATTGTATATCCGTTTCCGTCAAGTGACCTAAAGTTAACGTCTTGTGGAACCCAGTCTTTTAGGACTAAGTTATTAAGGAGTATATAATCTCCCGTTCCAGTCGAACATGCTTTGAATAAGTCATCTTGTGTTTCAATTGGGTTTGGATGGTCATAAGTTGAACTATCTTCGACAACAAGCTTGAAGTCAATTGGCTCAAATTCGTAATATGTCATCTTGTCTGCATTAGCACTATTATTTGAAGACTTGGTATCTATTACTAGTTTTCCGTTTGTGTCATAGTAATAAGGAATAGTAATTCTAAGATTAACTTCATAATCCCCTGTAATACTAATACCTTTTAAGGAATAATATTTGATAGTATACTCGTCATACTCATCATCTCTGTTTGATACTTTGATTCCATAAGTATTTTCGTCAAGTTCTATGTAATCATAAACTTTCAAACTCTCTGTACTATCTTTGGTGATTGGTTTAAATACTCTATCACCGTCAACATAAATTGGATTATAAAGTCTCAAAGTACCTTTTGAAATTTCATTTTCGGATACTACTTTGCTACCTTTGAAACTTTGTTTAGTTACACTTGCACCCGCTATAGAATATTCAACAATGTTTAGGTCTCCGACATTATTTAGAGTCAAGTTGTCTACAAATTCTTTAATCTCTTTTTCTGTGCCAACTGTAGGTACTTTGTAAGAAACTTCAGTATTAAGTGCAAAGGTTTGACCATGTTTAATTGTAACAACTCCATCAATAGAGCCTTCCAATTTAACATCTTCAATTTCAAATATAACTGTTTGAATAGCAATTGAAGCTTTTGTATGTTCTCTAACACCCAAAATAATTTCTTCAGCATTAAATTCTATTATTGCATTAGTTATTTTGGCATCGAGTTTAGCACACAAATAATATTTTCTATTTTGATTTAGATAATCTACACTTAGTGTATTATTAATGTTAATGCCTTGGTCGTCACAAATAAATACATTATCTGGAAGTGAACCTACCGAAATTTCACTACTAATTCCCCTAGACTTGATTTCCAATTCTTTCTTGATGCCACGACCCAATACCGCCGATTGCGAACCGTCAACCTTGACATCAATATATGGAAGTTCGGTTATTCCATAAGTAACACTAATTGACTTAGCTCTTTCAACCGAGCCATTGCCAACCTTATAAGAAGTAATATTAAGTACAATGTTTTCCAAATCGCCATAGTTTCTGTTAAGTGTGAGTTTTACAAAATATGTTTTGTTAAAGTAATTTTCATCATTGTAGTTGAGTGTCATTTTGCTAAGTCTAATTCCATACTCTTCGGAAGTAGAAATATATTGTTTATATGATATATTTGTATATTTAGTAATATAATCAGTCAAATCATTGGTTGAATCAAGTGTTACATTATCTACACTACCCGCCATCTGACCAAGTTCAACATAATCAATATATTTGTTATCAAGAGTGACTATAATATAACTACTATCATTAAACTCTTCGTCAAGAGTAATTTTGAGAAGTCCTGAAGTTCCCGGCAAAACAAATCTACTTTCGTTTTCGTTTGCATACTTTTCGCTTTCGTCCGCTAGTAATTCGCCCCTAGCATAATAGTTTGTAAATATCGAATTTAATTCATTTGGACTTACACCAATACTTATTACACTAGTCAAACTCTCATTGCTCTTTGGACTGAATACAAAGCTATATTCAATAGTATTCAAATCAAAATCATTTGCATGAGTTCTATAATAATTAGAATCAAATTTGACAATAACACCAAATACTACATCATATGTGTATTCACCCAAATCCAAGCCATCTGTTTTTGAAACAACAAGTGAATTAAACTTAAATCTAATTAATTCAAAATTAACTTCAAAATCAAATCCTTGAATAACATAAGTATCATTTTCAATAATGTATGAGTATTCTCTATCAGTCAAATCAATAACAAATGCTTTTGAATTAATCTTGATGTTCAACGCACTTAGGAATTTAACTTTGTTTGTAATTGTGTCAATTACTACATTGCTTGTTTGAACAAATACTTTGAAATTACTTGTATTTTTTGGAGCAATTTTTATTGAATCTTTGCTTAAGTCAATAGATTTTGCTCTTGCATTTACAATGATTGTAATTTGTTTTGAAACACCAAGTTTATCAAAATAATTGTTTTCATCATAAGCCAGTTCATCAATAAATATAATAGGAATAATTTGTAACTTAATAGTTCCAATGCTTACACCTTTGACTACAAGGCTACTTGAACTAACAATGATTTCATCACCTACATTTCCAAGTGTCTTTCCGCCAATAGTCAAGCTACCGATTAATGTCTCACTTTCTAGCACTGTGATTTTGTAGCCATATTCTCTTGAAGACAAATACTCAGTTTCTTTCGAAGAATTTTTGTCAAATATATTTTTGTTCAAAATTTCAAAATAACTTGCTTCATCTATATAAACTATAGGGTTTGGCGAGTCTTCTTCATCTTCAAATTGTTCACCAGTTACAACATTTTTGAATTGCAATTCTGTTACACCACAAACTACTTTGATAGTAATTTCAAGTTTGACAGTTTTGTCAAGAACGGAGTTTATAGTAAGCACCGCAAGACCTTCGTTAACTGGATAAACCTTGTTGCCTTGAATTGAAATAATTTGTTCGTTAGAATTTTCGCTAAATTCCAAATCACTATTAATTCTAAAGAATTTAGTAAGTATTGTTTCGCCATTAAACTTAATGCTTATTGCCGAACTATCACTATCTACTTCAATATCAAAATAATCTTTTGCTTTTGAGTTTTTATCAACCTTGTTAAGAATCATTATAAGTTGAGTTTTGTCAGTAGTACTAATGTTATATAGTCCAGAAATTACATTAATATTATCCAAATAAATCTTAGTAGGAATTAAATCATACATTGCAACTTTTGGAGTTTCTTTTGATAGTAGAACTGGGAATCCAATATTATTTACTTTGTTTACATCCTTATTTAGAATCCAACAAAGACTTGCATCGTTTGCATCTTCAGAATTGCTATCATTTATAATATTATAACCTAAAGTTTGGAATATATCAAATACACTCTCAAAGGAGCGTTTGACAATTCCGTTTCCGTTTGTAGCCGAAATAAATGGCTTGGACTCGTCATAAATTGCTGTAATCTTGCTATTGTTTCCAAAGTAATAAGTATTAGAATTAATTATTCCATATACATTTTGGATAGTTAAATTAGAAATTTCATTTGATTGCTTAGAATTTGTAGCATAGACATCAATTGTATCCAAAATTGTGCTTACATCATTTGGATAACTTGTAACGATTAGACCAAAGTTATCATTAATTTTGGAAAGTGTATAAATATTTTTATCTTCGCAAATTACTTTGAGATTTGCAATTGCATAACTATTTGAAATACTTGAGCCACTAGCCACATTTGTATCTGCCAAAAGTAGTCCAATTTTATTATTTGTGCTTATTTCAGTTTCATTTGTACCATTAGTCAAAATATTTGCATTAAAGTATGAATTTTCAAGTACAAGTTTTTGTCCGTCAACACTTCCAACAAGTCCACCAATCTTACTAGATTTGGTTGAACTAATATAAATATCTGCTTGGAAGTTAGGAGTATTTTCGTTATAGAAACTTCTTACATAAGTATACTTTATTGATGTTTCAGACAACACCTTGCCAATTAATGCACCAAAGTTTACTGGATTTTGAACAACCACTTTGACTTTCAAGGCATTTTGCCAAGAAATAATATTATCTTTTGTAAAGTAAACTTTTGAATTGACAACCGAGCAATCTCCACTACCTATCATAGTTGAAATGTTAAGTTCAGAGTCCTTGTCGCTTAGAACGTCGCTAATAACAATGTTAGGATATACAACTACACTATCTAGTGTTCCTGCAAGCAAAGTTCCCGCAACCGAACCTACACTACTCTTATAATTAATTCCATAAATGCTTGAAACAATATTCAAACTTTTCATGTCAAATATGCCCTGAGCATTTCCTACAAAACCACCAACCGAGAAGTTATGATTTGTATAATTTGAATTAGCTTGAGTATAGTCAATTCTAACGTTCGAATTGTAAGGGCTATTTGAATAACCTGCCATATAACTCGCTGGAAGTCCAACAACATTTGAATAACTCTCAACTAGACCAATTACACCGCCAATATTAACACTACTTGAGTTTTGTGTTGTATCCAAGTTTTTGATAGTTATTTGACCTTCGACAAACGAATTATATAGGTTTAGTCCGCCTACTTTTCCGGATATTATACCCACATTCAAAGCATGCCCATTCAAAGACTTGATAGTAATATCAATATTTGCGTTAATGATATTCAAGTTTCTAATAATAGTCGCATTATTAATGCTTCCAAATAGACCAATATTTGTATCACCACTTGGATTTTCAATAGTTTTCTTAATATTCAAATGAGTAAGTGAATAAACATTTTCATATTCAATTCCATTTCTTGAATAACTATATTTTCCGTCAAGACTAAAGCCTGTGTTATTAATATCAACAATAGTATCAACTTTGGACAAATTAATATTTCTTGCTAACACATAGTTAAAATACTTCCCATTACGCAAATCGTCTTGCATCATAACAAAGTCGTCAACTGTTCTAATTTCAAAAGGCATCATAATGCTTCCGTCAGCGACTTTGACACGGAACTTTTGAACCAATCTTTGGTCGTAATATTCATATGTCCCAGTTGATTCGTCATACGATTTGATATTATCCATTGGAACGACTGTTAAGTATTCAATACCCGCATTTTTAGGAGTAATAGTAATAGTGCCATTTACACTAGTTGTACCTGCATTTACTCTCGCTTCAAAGACACTATTGATGCTGTTGAGCAACATAATATCTTTGTTAATAGCCAAAGGATTGCCAATTGAATAGCCAATTGTAATAGATGTTGTCTCTTGACTTTCACGTTTTTCAAAGTAAACACCATCATCCGCAATATCCAAATCTAATGAACTTACTTTGCTTGTATATTTAACATTAAATCTAATGCTATTAATGTTTTGCAACTTCATAAATTGCGAAATATAAACATTAACCGACATTGAAATATTACTATTGAATACTCTATTTTTTAAGAACCAATAGTATTCATCGTTGTTGTAATTTCCACCAGTTGGACTAACAATCCAATTTTTGAATTTTTCACTAATAACCGCTTTGAGCATACAGTTATATTTATTACTTGTTGTAATTATTTCAAACAAGTCGCCATAAACCAGTCCCCTATCTCCATTTATGTCATGGATAACCATAGGGATACCTTCTTTGGAGTACAAAACAAGTTCTTTGCCATCAATAATTACTGGAGAATTTAGAATATCTTTAATATCGTAATACAAGTTAACTGGTGGATTTTTTGAATCAAAATAAGTTTCGTCATTATTCCAATCAGCACCAAGTTTAATCTCATTTGGAACATAGTCAGACTCAATTGTATGAGTTGACAAGTTTTTGGCCTTGTCCATTACACCGAGTGAATCATCAATATAAATATCCACATTTTTTGGAGATGTAACTTTTACACCTTGCAAAGGAAGATAAATATATAGTTCAACTTTCAAAGTAACTGGATAGGAAACATAAGTTTGTTTGCCATCAACATCTTTGACATAACCACCAGTATAACTAATAGTCATAATAAGTGGATTAGTTTTGTCTTCGGTTACTCTAAATACACTCAAACGACCGCCAGAGAAACTTGCAAATCCGTCAAAATTGAATTTGACATCAATATTGTTTGTAATATCTATTGGAGTAACATTCATCTCCCCGTCATTTTCTACTACCAAATAGTCATAGAACTTAAGGTCAAGCGATGTTCCATTAATCATAAACAACTTGTTGAGTGATAGATAATCCCAGCCTATTTGAGTTCCATTTTTGTACAAATTATATTTGGCATGTGGGTCATCCACAACATTTATACCACGGTCAGCATCAAAACGAATTGATTTTCCCGTAAAGTAATAAAGCACGTCATCTGAATCGAAGTTAACAGACAAAGGCATCTTTTCTGTCTCGTCGGTTATCATCTCGTTTTCGGCATAAATAGTCGGAATAAATGTTGTAATATTAACCGAGTTTTGTATGCCATTTTTTGTTCTTACAAACAAAGTAGTTGTACCTGTTTTGTAAGTATTATTGGCTTTCATGTAAATATAAGTTTTGTTTTCGCTATCATTGAAGTAAGCATAAACCTTAATCAAATCTTTGTCATAAGTTAAGTCATTCATATCAAGAACGCTATCCAAAGATTGACCTTGACTAAGTTCAAATAGTAGAACACCGCCATCATCTTCAATGTCATTGTTGTAATTTGGATTTGTAACATCCAATAAATATTTATTTTCGGTAAAAGTGATATTTTCAACCCCTACTTCAAAGTCCAAATTAATTGGAAATTCAATAAAGTTATTTACGAAATATCTTTCTTTTACTTCGTCAGAATAACTATCCGAAGCAACATTATACATAATGCCTATGCATAATTGTTTTTGTTCTTCTGGAAGAATCTCATATGAATGTCTCAAATAAAATGATTCGCCATTTCTAAAAGTTGAGTAGTCAAAATTACTTTTTGAACTAGACTTAATTGTGAATTTTCCAGTACTATCATCAAAATCACATTTTCCAAAGATTTGAGTTGAGCCATCAACTTTGTACATAGTCAAATTATCTATCAATTCATCGTCTTTGGCATAAACAAAATATTTGTAGTCGCTAGAATTATTAAGTTTAACTTCAAACTTAGTTCCCCTTGCGCCACCATAGTTTTTGAATACTGTAAATACATTCAATTCACTTTTGTCATTTTGTTTGATGTCAACAGAATTATTAATTTTGATTTGATAAGGAAGATTGATAACATGGAAGTTAACAACAACTTCGGTATTAATAATTCCAGGATAATTTTTGTTGTCAATCTTGAATTTATGTTTATAAACCCCTGCACCTGTAGCACTCACACTAAAGGTGTTATCAATATTTCCAAAGGACGAAAGAGTTACAAATTCATTTTGGACAATATTTGAGCCAGATTTATCGGAGTTTAACAAAACCATATAATCGTTTGGATTGTAATATGTGCTATCATCTCCACCAGTAACAAAATCAAAACTCAAAGTTCTATTTGTATAATAATCGTCGTACCAAATACCAGCTTCAGGATGTGGACAAATTAGAGTTACATCATATTCTCCGTTTTCGTTTTTGCTAAGTTCAAACGAACCCCTTTGTCCAACGTAACTTTCGTCACCATCTTTTTGACACTCCATTCTTAGTGAAACATTTTCACAATTCTCAATAACAACAATATCAATGTACTTATCTTCTAGTGTAGAACCTTCGGGTTTTTGACCTTTGTAAGATGCTTTCAAAGGGATACATTGTACATAAACATCTTGTCCAGTTTCTCCTTCAATTGTTGCCGAAGTTTTTAGTTTTGGATAGTTAATAGCCTTTCCGTCACTATCCTTTGAATATGTATACAAAATTCCATTTTTGATTTCGGCAAATTTTCCATAAGAGTCTTCTTCCTTGTATGATACATTGTTTCTTCCATCAATAGCACCACTAATTGGATAAACGACTTCAAATTCAATATCTCTTTGAGAAGTCTCTGCAGGACTAAAAGTAATATACTTGTCTAAATCAGTTAAATCTAGTTGTTCACCCTTAACCATAACACCTAGATTTTCTTCCTTGTAATCAAAGCTTGTAATCTTTAAATCAACTCTAAAGTTAATACTCAAAGACTTGTTTCCTTCTTCGGTCTTAACTACAAGAGTAAACTTACCAGTCTTGTCATAAGAAATTGGTGTTATAGAAATTCTTGATTTGTTAAGTCCCAAGTAGTTAATAGAATAGTTTACAAGTTCACTACCACCACTAACCAAGATATTTTTGGACATATCTTTAGGAGCGTTTTTGATTTCAACTTCCAAATCATATGTAGGATAAGTGTATTCCATTCTATCGCTAACATAGGTCTGTTCAACAAATAACTGAACTTCACTTTCGTTATTTAGATTTATAAGTTGCAAATCCTTGTATGGGTCATTTGTACAACCGACAAAAAATCCAAATATCGAACATAATAATATTCCAAATAAAACAAGTCTCTTTTTCATCTTCCATTCTCCAAACTGCTTTAAATTATTGTGAGCAAATTTTCAAAATATATATATATAAATATATATAAGTTCTAATATAGTTTATTTATTTTGTAGAAAATTGTCAAATTATTTAACGTAGTTTGAAAAATATATAGTCAAAAATTATTTCTTAAGTTTGAGATATTTAAGCTTAGTTGCCATTCCCCCACGCATGCTTCGTTCGTTTAGATTTCTATCTAAAACCCTATAAACTTGAACATACAAAAACTTATTTGTCACTTTTAATTTTTTAGACAAGTCATTATGCACAGTACTTTTGCTTATATCAAAATGCTTTGCACAAGTCCTAATAGTGCAATTATTATCAATAATGTACATGGCAAATTGCTCTTCACGTTTTTTCATACTTTTCCCCCAACACAATTTTGTATTGTTAAAAAATATGACAAAATTTGACATAATATGCCAAAAAACAAAAAAATACCCCTTAAAAGTTTAAGAGATATTTTTTAAAAAGCCTAAAAAAGTTAATTACTTTTTTGTTTTGGAATCAATTAATTTAACGATGTCACCAACAGTCTTAAGATTAACACTTTCGTCGTCGGTTACTGTTACATTAAATTCGTCTTCCAAAGTCATAAGCATTTCTACAACATCAAGAGAATCTGCTCCCAAATCGTCTATTACTTTGCTACTTTCAGTAATCTTGCTAGCATCAATATTTAATTGGTCGGCAAGTAATTTTTTTACTTTATCAAAAGTCATAGTCTTCTCCTTAAATTTATAAAAATTATACAATTTAATTGTAACAACTTTAGTCAAAAGTGTAAAGCAAAATTTAGGGAAATTAAAAATTATTTGTTAGTAGAAATATTTAGATATGCAGCGGGGTCAATCTTTTTGTCATTGTCAAACATCGAAAAATGCAAGTGCGCACCAGCATCACATTCTGCATTTGCAGATTCAGATACTGCACCAATAATATCACCCCTACTAACACTATCGCCAACTTTAACTTTTACATCAGTTGAAAGAGAACCATACTTACTAGTAAGTCCACCATCATGTTCGATTACAATACAAGTTCCGTCTAGCACATTTGAATAAACATCTTTGACAACTCCATCCAAGATAGAATAAACCGAACTACCAGATTCTACAGCCAAGTCAATGCCATTGTGTGTTTCCCATTGTTTAAGTGTAGCATTGTAACAAAGTTCATCAGCATAATAACCTTTGTATAGAGTGGCATTAAGTACTGGCATATAAGGTGAAACCTTTGTACTTGTAGGTTCAGTCACATTTTGTTTTCCATTATTAGAACCAATCAAGACCATTGTAAGTATTGCACCTAGTACTAAAACACCAAGTAGTAAGTAATATCCATAACGTTTAAAAACATTTGTCATCTTTTGTTTTAAAGTTGAATTTTCCATATCAAAAAACCTCCATTTGATTTTTAAGTATTGACCCCAAACCAAAGTCTTATACATGCAAATTAATTTATTTTTCAAAATCAGAACGAACCATTAATTAATGGGTAACCCATAATAATCTTATCGTCACTAATAGATAATTGTACATTAACTTTTCTTCCGTTAATTACTATATAGTCCTTTAGTTTATTTGAATAGCCTTCAATAATAAGTCTATCTGAAATTTCATTTTCGTTTACAATTTCTAAGTTCAAAAAATTGGATAATTTATTTAGGCTATTTGCATCAAGTTCCAGCACTTGAAAGTTTTCATTATATACAAAATTATTAACATCAAAACCTTGTACTTTTAGCATTAAATTTAGGTTAGTAAAATTAAAAAAATACAAAAGCAAAACCATTATAAAAATTATACTTAACGGCACTATTCTTTTCATAATTAACCAAACTCCCAAGTCATATTTTATTTAAATTTACACATGCTAAAAATAATTGATTTAGATTAATTATTGACGATTAATTTAAATTAAATACAAAAATAAATATATTTGACATTGTTGATAGTTTTGACAATTATATTTGAGTTATTGACAATAACTTATATATTAATGACATAAATTTGGTGAGATAATGCAAAATCACAAAATAATAAAATTTAAATTAAATAAAAAGCTTTTGACAATATTTGTCATATTTTTTGCTGTATTTACATTAATTATGTTTGGCGGTTCAATAGTACAAACAACATTAAATTCGAATAATTTTAAGACCCATAATTTCAAAAAAGATACATGTTTTAATATTGCAAATAACCCTAACTTCCAATCACAAAAATTATATAATTATGATGGGGAAATTTTCACTTTGTCATTCAACACTTTAATGGCATTCCCAGAAAAAGCACTGAGCGACAATAATAATCTTAGCGCTAGTTTTGATGAAAACAAAATTACCACATCTGAGTTTAAAAATATATTATATGAGCTCTACAAAAACAACTATGTTCTAATTAGCATCAATCAACTTATTGATTCAAAAACACTAGAGCAAATTCCACTCAAATTACCAAAAAACAAGAAACCAATTTTGCTTGTATTTGATAATGTTTCATACAAGAGTAATTATCAAAACCTTGGAGAAATAGACAAAATCATTATTGATAGAAATAACAATCTTGCAACTTACACCACAAAAAAAAGTATCCAAGATAGAGTCGCCTACGACAATGAATTTATTTTAATACTCGAAAACTTTATCAAACAATTCCCCGACTTTAGTTTTAATGGAGCAAAAGGAGTAATATTTTTAACTGGCGAACATGGGATACTTGGATACAACACAAATCACAAAAATGCTAGTAGCAAATACGAATCAAAAAGAGTCAGCGAAGTAATCAAGAAACTAAAGAGTTTAGGTTGGCAATTTGGATGCAACAACTATTCGTACAAATTGGATAGCAACCTAAACGATATGGAATTTGCCAAAGATTTGTCACTTTGGAATAGCGAAGTAAGCCCACTTATTGGAACGACAAACTTGTATGCTTATCCTTATGGCGAAAACGATGAAAATTCAAACAAACAAGAGTTGCTTATAACAAGCGGATTTAAAATATTTTTTGAATGTGGAAACCCAAGCTCAAACCAAAAAATATCTGACACTTATCACTTTTATTACTACAAAATAAATGGAAAAACATTAAGAGAAAATTACCAAGTTTTAGATAATTTATTTAGTTGTGAAAAAGTTTACGATTATGATTATCGCACCGTTCCATTCAAAAGCATTAATTAAAAATAAAAAAAGATATTGACAATAAACTTTTACTTTTTGTCAATATCTTTAATTTTTGTGTCAATTGGTAAGCCAAACGATACAATTTATAAACACACTTTTAATAATAGTTGCAAATTAGATTTAATTTGTTTTTGTTAATTTTTTGGATTTCTTATTCAAAATACATTTAACAACAACTTGAATTAAGTATACAATTACATAAGCAAACAAATCGAAAAATCTGTAAATTATCAGCCCCCAGAAAACATATCCCGAAAAGAAAATATTTTCAAACAAAGCAACAAACAATAATTCAAATATTAGTGTACCACTTTGCAAAGGCCAAAGCCTAAATATTAATTGCATTATAGAGAATTTAAATAGTATCTCAAATATAATAGTTCCGTCTGCCAAATTGAGAGTTACTACCAAAAAGTAAATCATTACGCCTTTCAAAAATTCACTAAGCAGACCAGAGCAAATCTCTACAAATGTTATCCAACCATTTTGTTTTATCCCACTAGCCGAAACAATCAGTTTATCCAAAATTTTGTTATATGTTGTTTCGTAATTTTTTGCTAGTACTATTTTATATAAAAATTTGACATATTTGGAAACAACATCAATTCCAAATTTTTTGTTTGCTCTGAAAATAAACACAAACATAGTCTTTGAAAAAATAATAATAAAAGATACAATTCCAATTACAACAAGCCATACATTTATACTATCAAAGTAAAATATTAAACCTATAAAAATTGCCACTAGCCAAAATATCAATTGAGACAAATTTTTAAATACGTTTGCTCCATATTTAACATCAATTGAAAGGCCCGGGCTTACTGACTTGTTTTGTAAGCTTTTGACAACAATTGCATTTTCACCTAGTCCATAAATTGTGACTTTCCCAAAAAATTCTCCCGCAATAGTCGCACCTAGAACATATCCAAATCGCCTATTTTTAACTTTGCTATATATCCTTAAGTATAGTGGCAGAACCTTCAATATCAACATTCCAACAAACATTATCGAAAGCAAAATTAGTAAGTTGTAATCAAATCCACCAAGCACACTATTTATGTCTTCTATTTTCTGTTTTGAATTTAGATAAAAAATATAAACAAAGAGAGTTAGTATATTAAGACAAATTATGCTCGCATAGAATAACTTACTTGTTGAGTTATTAATTTTTTCATAACTTCTATTTAGCCTTGAAATCTCTCTATCTTGACTAGTTTCTTTCTTTTCTAAGTCAACATTATTTTTAATCTCTTCAGTCAATTTTTAGTCTCCAATTTATGTTTTATTTACTTAAGATTTTAGACGTTTATTTTTAAACAATAAAATATCTAAATTTATCTAACGATAATTTTTATCTAATGATAATATCTTATCTAACGATAATATTTTAGCACAAATTTTCAAAATGGTTACATAAATTTATTAAATATAAGCATTTTTTCATAAATATATTTTTAAATTCATAGAATATAGAAAAAATTAGGAGAGTATTATGGAAAAAATAGTCAAAGAAGACAATCAAAACAAAAATGCAATGGAAAGCATACTACTTAATAATCGAAAATATTTAAAACTTGAAGGCATTGTCGAAGTTATTTCCACAAGTGATACAGCAATTAACTTAAAACTTAAAGACACATCACTATTTATATCTGGAGAACAAATCAACATTCTCAAATTAGATATAAATTCAGGAATTCTCGAAGCAGAAGGAAAATTTGCATTAATCAAATTTGGAAAATCGGGAAACTTTCTAAAAAGGTTATTTAAATGAAAATAAGTTATATCTTACAACTCAAAGATTTTAGCATAATGTTTGGGATTGGGATAATTTTAGGAATTATTTATGGGATATTAAATATCCCAAATTTTATCAAGGAATTTGTTATAATAAGAATTATTTGTGACATAATTTTTGTAAGTTTCCTTACACTTTCGTTTGTGTATCTAGTTGAACTGATTAATCTTGGAAGCATTAGAGCGTA
This sequence comes from uncultured Clostridia bacterium, assembly GCA_934754475.1. Classification (GTDB taxonomy): domain Bacteria; phylum Bacillota; class Clostridia; order Christensenellales; family UBA1242; genus UBA11490. The sequence continues at coordinate 173,782 of CAKVHV010000002.1, forward strand.
TTTATTTATAGGATATTTACTTGGCTTTGGTCTTGAGCGAACAACTTTAGGAAAATTATTTGCCAAAGGTTACAAAAAAGTGTATAATCTAGTAATCTTAGGATTAAAACGCTTTGCAAAAAGCAAACTAGGAAATATTATATTTAAATAATGGAAATATTTAAATAATGGATAAAAAAGTCAAATCTATCAAAATTATCACAATAATTTCGGTTGTAGTAATGTTTGCTTGCATTATAATTTTGGCATGTCAATTGATTAAAATCGGCACTCTCAAAGAGAAAAACAAAGATTTGTCTACCTACAAAGAAGCACTACTCGAAGAGATATATAATTACAATTCCACAAACTCATACTATGGCAATAATAGACAAGAGTTCTTAGAAAATTACGCAAGAGAATCTCTTAACTGGGGTGAAAGTGGCGAAACTTGGTATACAAAAAAATAATTTTTTAAGAATAACAATCATCACAAGTGCATATAATTTTTAAGTGATTGCATAGTACTACGCAATCACTTAAAAACTTCCAAAATAAGTTGTTTTTTCAAGTATACACAATTAACGTTTAAGAATAATCATTTGACGACTACTTGCAAGCATCAAAAAATTATTTTAATATTTTTTTTCAAAAACCATTGACATAAGTTGTATTATCGTGATATACTTAACTTGTTATATATCGCGGGGAGGAGCAGTTCGGTCGCTCGTCGGGCTCATAACCCGAAGGTCGTGTGGTTCAAATCCCACCCCCGCTACCACTTCGAACACGATTTTTTCGTGTTCTTTTTTTCGCTTTTGTGGGATTTGTGCGAGTTTTACTCGCCAGATAGCATAGCTATCTTAACCACACTCCTTCGGTCGTGTTTGTAGTCCGAGTTCCCTTCGTATCGTATTCCCTTTCGTTCTCTCCTTTATTTTGTTGTCTTTATATAATCCAACTACTCACGGACAAATGACGCTTTCGCTTATTGCACATCCCACCCCCGCTACCACTTCGAACACGATTTCTTCGTGTTCTTTTTTTTCGCTCTTGTGGGATTTGTGCGAGTTTCCACTCGCCAGATAGCTTTGCTATCTTAACCACACTCCTTCGGTCGTGCTTGTAGTCCGAGTTTCCTTCGTATCGTATTCCCTTTCGTTCTCTCCTTTATTTTGCTGTTTTTATACAATCCAACTACTTACGGCACAAAAAAAATGGCGTAATTTACGCCATTTTTCACAAAGACTTATTATCTTTCCAATTCATCTTCATCAACGAAACAATCTTTATTTTCAATACAGTTTCTCAATGCAATGGATGAAACAGCAGCACCGATAGCTGAAGGTATTATAATTGCTTGTCCAACGTCCGACTTAGCAAATGCTTCTTTATGTTTTTCTTTGGTTTCATCATCAGCAAATTCTCTTAGGTATCTACGAACCGACTCACTTGACTCCAAATCTTTCATGCCTTCTCTAAATTCTTCATAAGTCGAAGCACCTTCTTTAAATCTACTAGTCAAATAGTCTTCTCTAGTTTTAACGTATTCCATATAAGTACTTGACTTACTAAATTCATCTTCAATCTTTTTTGACTCCAAATCGTATTTAACAGCACTTATAGCACCGCCAACCAATGCAGTAGCAAATAGAACCGAACAACATCCAGTGGCAACAATTGGCGCCACGCTTCTTAATATTTTATGTTTTTTCAACACACCATTTTTCATAAAATTTCTCCCAATATTTTAAATTTAATAACACATAATCCCTTCAGTTATTTTGTTATTATTCAAATTATAGCATAAATATTCACAATTGTCAATATGTGAATTTTAGAAAATACCACAAAAAAACGGAGTCTTTGACCCCATTTTCAGTTACAAATTTATTAATAATTATAAAAATTTACATTTCCATTTCGTCGTCTTTTGCATAAAAGCCATTTTTGGAAATATCATCAACCATATTAGCAGCAACTACTCCACAAGCCAAAGCACTTACAACACCAGAAACACCACTAACACTCGAAGCAGTAGCACTAAGTTTGTAGTCTTTCATTTGACTCTTGGAAGCATACATATCAAAAGCATTGTTTAGAGTCTTTTCGCTTTGAACATCGTTTAGCACTTTCCAGTAATCTTTTGCTGTATATAAACCCATATCTAAGCACTTTTTTGCTCTTTCTTGTTCACTTTCAACATATTCAATATAATTTCTATTTGTCTTTGCAAAATCATTTTTGACATTCATTGCATCATAAGCATTGTTCACTGCTTGCACAGTTCCAAATACAGTACTTCCAAGTAGTCCAAGTGTTATTAGCATTTTTGCCAAAACTGGCTTTCTTACGACTTTTTTATTTTTAATTTTCATAATTTTCTCCACCACATTTATTACAAATCAAAAAACCAAAATTATTTTCCCATTTTTAAATCAAAGTTGTTTTTCGTCTTCGTCTTTTTTGCTTTCATAAGTGGTCTCAATAAGACCATTTGCAACAAGACTAACCAATGTGTCAACACCTGTTCCCAAACAAGCGAGTGTTCCACCAAGTAGTCCAAATGCTGAAGCATAATTCAAATAAGACAACTCCTTGACTTTCTCTTTTTTAGGTTCACTAGCATATTTATCAAATGCTTCGCTAATTGACTCTTTTGAATTGATTTTTTCAAGTCTTCGCATGTATTCAATATATGTAAGTTCTTTTGCTTCATATTGTTGTTTTGCCTTTGTTTGTTCAGCTTGAATATAATTTACAAACTCTTCACTTGAATTAGCAAAGTCCGCTTCGATATTTTGAATTTTTTTAGCCGAATTTTTAACCCCTAATGCACCACCAGCAAAAAAACATCCACTAACCAAAAGACCACCTATAGCCTTGGCTGTAACTTTACTCAATTTGCGTTTTACTATGTAATCATTAATATTATCTTTCATAATAACCCCCAAAAAATCAAACTATTTTGTCATTTCTTCTTCGTCTTTTTCTTTTTTGGTTTTAATTATTGTTTCTGTAAAACCATCAAAACCTATATCACATGCAGTTATAATACTTGAAACAGCTAATCCAACAGCACTCATTGTACCAACACTAGTATAACCATTCTTAGTTTCTATACAATCATCGTATTCTTCTTTAACATCATCATCTGCAAAAAGAGTCATTGCTCGGTCAACATTATCCATGCTATTAACTTTCGACTTTTTCTTCGCCCATTCTTCGAAAGTCATATCTCCAGAACCATTGTTATATTCATAATCAACTTCAGCATTCTTTCTTGCAATATATTCTCTATACTCAATATTATTGTTGATAAAGTCGCTTTTGATGCTTTTAATGTTTTTGTTTGCATTTTTGTATCCAGAAATACAACCAGCAACCAATACTCCAGATAAAGCAATCGCACCGAGACCACCCAGCACACTAGGTCTAATAACCTTTACAACTTTTGGTTTATTATCTTTATCTTTTACTAATTTCTTTTTTGACATAATTTTACCACCTTAAATCATTTTTTTAATTACAAGTTGATTATATCAAAAATTTTGGGCGATTTCAATACCCTTTTAAAAATTTTTTTAGTTTTAAAAAAACACTTGACATGGGATACAAATTGTAGTAAGATATTTGAGTACAAAAAATTTGGCGGCGTAGCTTAGTTGGCTATAGCATTCGGTTCATACCCGAAAGGTCGTAGGTTCGAGTCCCACCGCCGCTACCAAAAATTAAGCACCTTATTTGGTGCTTTTTTCGTTATCGTCGTTGTGCCTTGGATGCTTATAGCATCCTTGACATCTAAACGATGTCATCGAACCTTGGTAGTTGTCGCTCTCCACAAGTGCAAGCACTTCTCGCTCCAACAAATATATCAAAAAATAAAAAAACAATTAAAAGCTTTTTACACTTGAACAATTTGTGTTAAAATAACAAAAAGGAGACAAGTATGAGACATTTACAAATAGTTCCACCAATTAAATTAGATGAAATGAAAACTTATTTTTACGACTACTTACGAGAACTCTCGGAATTTGACCCAGACATACTCTTTGATGAACATGGCACTCCTATCTACAAATGGTACGAATACTATTGGAAAGACAAGGAACGTTATCCGTTTTACCTAATTATAGATGAACAAATTGCGGGACTTGCTATGATAAGAGAAATGAATAAAACGTCTTATGATATTGCAGAATTTTATGTTTTGCCAAAATTTAGACAAGATAGTAATGCAATTTGGTTTGCCACAGAACTCACAAAATTATTTGACGGGCAATTTACATTTTCAACACGATTTTCAAATCCTAGAGCAATCAAATTTTGGGGTAAATTTGCACAATTGTTCAGTAACAACGAATATGTTGACGACGAAATCTGGAGAAATTGGACGATCAGAAAAAATCCACATAATCTAGTTCAAAAATAAAAAACAAATACAAAAAAAACACACAATATTTGATACGATATATTGTGTGTTTTTATTTATTTGATTATTTCAATTATTTCTTTGTTGTCTTTTTTGTAGAACTTTTTACTGTCGACTTTTTTGTAGTCTTTTTAGTTTTTGTTTCTTTTGACTTTGTAGTCTTTTTTGTAGAACTTTTTGTGGCTTTTTTGGTTGTCTTTTTAGGCTCAACAATTTCAAACTTAGAAGGCTCTGCACCAATAACCAATTCGTGATTTTCCATAATATCTACGTTGTAATATCTATTAAATGCTTTTTCACAAGGATTTTCCAAATTTTTATCACACATCATACAATAATCAAAACTTCCACAAGCATCAAAGCCTAGTCTTATACTTTTTTCCCATTTAATTGAATCTAATTCTCTTTGTTTTTCTGAAACTGCCATAATTATCTCCTTATTTCATGTCATTATTTAAACAAATATACAATTAATTGTCAAATATTATTCTTAAATTCAAAAAAATAATTTTAAAAATATTTTTGCAAAACTGTTGACAATGACAAAATTTTCTATTATACTACCTTTGTCAATTTTGAAGTTTGGTCCCATGGTCAAGTGGTTAAGACATCGCCCTTTCACGGCGGTAACAGGGGTTCGAGTCCCCTTGGGACTACCATATTAACAAGCCCGTTTAGGGCTTTTTTCTATTTCCCCAAGGGGACTCGTGTTGCTTTCAGCAACAGATACTTTCGTATCTAAACCCCTGTTTCACAGGGAAGGTACTCGGGACCCCGGCAGTTTCACTGCCACCCGAGATATATGACTCCCGTCATATAGACGTTTCCCCTTGGGACTACCATATTAACAAGCCCATTTAGGGCTTTTTTATTTTCTTCACTAGTTTACATACAAACGGATGCCAAAACAAGACTTTCTTTTTAAAAATTGGCATGGGTTTTGTATACTTTTTATGTTTATATATAAAATATATATAATAACTTAAAGTTAATAATAAATATATGTAAAATTGTTTGTTAGATTTTGTCGAATGTGCTAAAATTAATTTGTAAAAATTTGTATTGTGTCAAAAAGTGACTTTTGCAAATTTTCTATTTCTAAAAGAAATAGATTAGAATTTTGACTACTTAAATAGGAAGAATGGAGAAAATAATGGAAAGTAAAAAATTCAATTGGAACAAATTATTAAACGGACTTATTGCTGGTATTGCTATTATACTTGCAAGTATTTTTATTGGAATATGTTTTATTGTCCCTACTACAACTAGTGTTAAGGCTAGTTTGAAAAAGTCGGACATCGAAAGTGCCAATATTTACTTTAAATCCGCAAAAACAAAAATTCGAAAAGCTTCTAGTTATGACAAAGTAAGATTACAGGGCTTTACTCAAGGTACTGACAAAAATTACTTTTATTCATACAACTACAATTACGATAATACCGCAGTTAGTTTGTACTCAAAAACACCAGATTCAAATATTTTGAGTAGTTACTCGAGTACAAACGGAAATGTATATTTAAATACAGATAGTGGTGCTGTTCAGTTGTATGAAACTTTGAAAGATACATCTTCAAACTCAATTACATACTCAGATAATACCTTCATATCTACTAGGGCGACTTCTTTCCTAAATGAAAACTCATCCAGTATTGAAGATATTTTCTATGACGAAATTGATGATGGTGACTTTGTTTTGATTGACAACTACGAGCCACATTCCGAGACTACAAAGTTTGATGTTGAAAACTTTTACTTGTCTTTTGGTACACCATACATTAATGGTGAAGACTCCACCACTCCAATTCACGAACTTTCGGTTCAAGGTATTCTCTACGGCAAAGACAAAATGCACTATTTGTCTCTTAACAATCCTTTGCAAAACACTCTCACTTCTGGACAAAGAGTTAGTTACTGGTATCAATACTTTGACCTTAAAAATTTGACCGCACATGTTACTAGCGACCCAGCAAGTGATACTTATGATATTCAAGACCAACAAGGAAAATACGTAATAAACTTTGAGTTCATCAAATACGTTCAAAATGCCAAAGGCGAATTAGAACCAAATGCAGAAAGACAAACATTCACTTATACTTTCTATCTACTAGACTCAACAAACTATGACGTATTGCCTAGTATTACAAATGCCGAACTTGGCAAAATGGAACTTAATAATTCACTCAAAGAATACTTCTACAATTACAACACCGACTATCCATACATTACATATGACCCAGAAAGTTTCAATATTTCTTATACAAAAGAAAACAGAGAAGTAACCGAAAATATTACTTCCACCTATGCTCTAAAGAGTTATAGTTACAACGGACGTAACTACCCACTTGGAATTATATCTTTCTATAACAATGGTTCAATCAAAAAACAAGTTTATATTTTAACTTATTACAACACTGACAAAGATTTGGTTGAATATTTGTATCTAGCAGATAATTCGGCTACTCAACGTGATTTGAATACTTCTACTTATGCAAATATAATGAGTTTAGTCAATAACGACACTCTTAAGTTTGAATACAAAAAGACCCAAATTTTGAGTGTTTCAGAGAGTGGAAGCGAAACCACCTACACTACAAAAACTTATTTGTCTTATGATTACAAGAATCGTGAACTTTCTCAAAGCACAACAGAACCAAATGTTACAAACCTATCATCTTCTGATAGTTCAAGAGCAATTAAAGTAACAAAAAATGCAAATAAACTAACATATGAAATATCTTATAATGGTAGTGATTTCAAACAAGTTGCAGACATTTCAAATGCACAAACCAATGTTGATTTAGCAAAACTATCAAGTGAAAATGGTTTAACCCTAAACAAAACGACTTTGGAAGTTGACAACACAACAGACATTAATACTTCAAACGATACAACTTGGTCAAATTACAAATTAGTAGTTGACAGCGAAACAAATTCAACCAAAATTACAAAAACATATTATTCTAAAAATGACAACAAATTAATTTCTCAAGATATTTCACTTGGCGAAAATGGAATTTTGAATACTGTTGGAACTTTTGATATTTCTGACCCTATTGATTCTGAACTAACTATTAGATACACAGTATCTTATGACACAACCGAATCAAAAAATAAAGTATCCAAAGTGGAAATAATTAGCCACATCTACAAAACAGAAAATGTAAAAGAAAACTCACATGCATTAAATCTAATTGAAAACCTTGACGAAATCGAAATAAATGTAGATTACAGACTTGAATTTGAAACTTTGGGAGTATACACATTCGACTACAAATATATGTGCTTGGTTAATAACAATGACACTCAAGGTTATGACTCAGTTGTTAATAATACAGATAATAGCACTAATATTTTGAGTATCAAAGAAGTCAATCTAAACAAACTAACAAGCACTACCCCAGCTCCTACTTCAAATACAAATGATTCTCCACTATATCTAAATGTTTGGGGATACATAAACGATTCTAATGCCCAAGAGATGGCAAATCGAGTTACCCTAAATGGCGTAACTTATGAATACGATTCAAAGGCAACTAGCGAACAACTTTCTATTGTAGGCAGTAGCCAAAAAATAACTTTGGGTACTGTATACGAAAATTCAAATGATTTCAAACTTGGTGATAAGGCAGTCGAAACAACAACTTTCAACGTTGATTCAGATGCCCAAGGTCGTCAAATTCTAAATATTAGATATAAAATTGGTTCATTTTCCAAAACTATAAATACCGCAAAAACAACTTACCAAATTTCAAATAATATTTCAGGTTACATTTTAAATACAACTACCAAAACAGAAAATACTTTTAACTTAACCATTGATAGTCCTGATGATTCAGAAAGTGGCGTTTTGGGAAAAATTCCTTCACTTATAGCAAATTTAATAGGAAAAAGTACAACTACCGCAAGTTATTCTCAATCAAAACCAAATCTAAATGGAGATATCTTGCATGTATTTGGTTCTGAGACTTACTTTAACAAAGTTTCAAATTACTCAGACACTGGTTATAGCAAACTTAAACTTGTTGACTCAAAGACAAACAATTTCTTTGAATCAGACATTACAAAGTATGTCCTTAAGGCAAACGACCCAAGATTCAACCTAAATGGCAAAAAAATTAATACAAACCAAACTCTATTTGCCAATGGAATAACTCCACCAAAGGAATTTGTAAATGTTGCAATTGGAAAGGGTCTTAATGTAAAAAATATCATTGTCACCGACATAACACCTGTATTTTTCAAAAACTTGTCTTCACTTATTTATGAAAACAAAGTATCCAAGAGTTATATCTATAGATACCCTGATTACAAAATTAAAAGTGACGGAACAATTGATTATGGTACAGCAGTTACTGATATTTACACCAAAGATACCTATTGTCAATTTGATGGATTGTACGAAATTGTAGTATTTTATAAGTACGATGGCTACAAATCATTGACTGGCAAATCTTATGACAATACCCTATTCTGTCAATATATAACATTTATTATCGACAACAGTTCTCCTTCTCTTAGTGTCAAAGTTTCTGACGACGAAGGGAATTACAACACTGACTTGGGACTTAAAAAGTTCACAAACAAAAATGTTGAATTGTCTTGGGATATTCCAACTTACTTCAAAAACGACGTTTATTTGGATATAGAGAGAATTACATTTGACGGAATCACTGCCAATAACTTTATGGCAACTTACAAACAAAACAGCATGAGTGCCACCGGAAATCAAAGTTATGCAAGTGAAATAACTCAATTTGTACGCGACGAAGAAAAATGCAAGTACTACGTATACATCACATCAAAACAATATTTTGATAGCAATGGTGACTATAGAGTAACTTTGCATTATAGTTCACGTGGTGCATCCACTGTCACTCAAAAGTTTACAATTGATAAACAAAACATTAGTGGTCTAAAAACCCTACCTGTTATGCAAGTACTAAATAACAGTACAGGTTATGCGGTTAATAACTTATTAGAGACATCTAACAATCAAATTGTTAATTACAACTTTACATTTAGATATGACCCAAAATTGAGTAAAGCCAAAATCTATACTTATTGGTATCGTATTGATTTGATTAAGACCGATACTTACAACGAAAAAGTTGATTTAAATAGTACTCAAAGCGGAATTACAACCGATTACAAGGTTAATGGCTATAATATAGAAAGTATATCTTCGGCTAATCAATATATTTATAATTATGACACAAGCGACGATGTACTTGCTTCCAACTACTTCTCTTCAAGTTCGAGTTCAATTTACTTATTCAAACTTGTTGACGAAGCCGGAAACGAATGTAGATATGTTGTATTCTACGATACAACTACACCGGGTTATGTAATTTCCCCTACACCTTTGACATCATCTAATATTATTGCCGATAGTGCGGTAGTTACTTTCGGTGATTACAAGGCTATCAAAATTACAACTCCTGACAAAGAAGTTGATGACAATACACAAAATTATCAAATCGACTTAAGTACAAAACTTGATAACTACACCAAAGTTCAAAATCTTGATAAACTCAAAGAAACTTTGTGTTATATCAATTCATTCAAAGATGAAAACAACTTTAATAATACATTTGTTCAAAACATTGACGGCACATATTATTTGTTGCTTCCATTAAACAAAGTAACTATTAAGGACAAAACTTTCGGTGTTAGTCAAAGTTTTACAACTTCAATTCCTAGTGAATATTACTTCTTCCCAAGCAATCCAGTAAAAGACAACAAACTTAAACTTCCAAATATTATCAAAAATGCGGATGGTACAACATCTTCAGATGGACATGTTCTAGTTGATATAAATAGCGTAAGTTACACTAGAATTATGAATTCTAATAATAAAGAAATCGAAAAGTTTATGTATGCTACAAGTTCAAGTAGAGCATACTATGGTGCTATTGGTAAGTTTGAAGATGGCGGAAGTTATTATTACGAGATATTTGATAAACTTGGAAATATGACAACAGGTGTTATTTGGATTCTCCCAGACAAAACCCAAACTCAAGGTTATGGTATATTTGATGTCAAGACAGCCGAAGACAATTTAAATAATGTTGTAGGTCTTGGCGACTCTAGTTCATTCTCTGCTTCCAAACTTTATATAAGTTCAAAACAAAGCAATGGCGAAAGCATCCCTGACTATACTTTGACATATAAATATTATCAATTTAGTCCAAGTTCATATGTTTCACTTAATCAAGATTATAATTTTGTAAGTGCAAAAACTCTTGATAAAAATAGCGAAAATATTCCTAGTGATTTGAAGATTACTGGCGAACAAAAATATATAGTTCTTAACTTTGAACACAAGGTAACTGGTGAAAGCAAATCATATTATATTGAAATTAATGATGAAATGGGCGTAAGTACCCCACAACACAGTTATCCATATGAATTAGAAGGAACTTATCCACTTGTAGATTCAAATGGTAGTCCAAAACACATTTATTCAGACAATGTTAGTTCTTATGTTAATCCAGAAGAACCAGATAGAATTTACTCATCAATTCTTAATCCAAATGCCGACGAGACCGGCAGAAGCAATAGTTCTGTTACTCAAGAAGGCTTGTATGTATTCAAACGTTCATACAATCAAATTTTGGATAATGAAACTTTGGGTGAAGATAGACAAGTTCTTTATATTGTATATTACATTGATAGAACCGGAATTATAAATGTTGCAACACTTGATTCTTTTGACGATACAACTAGTCAAGATTTTGGATTTATCCTTGGTAGCGATTACAAGAGTGAATATGCAAAACTCAAAAAACATATTGATGCTAGTTCAATTCAAAATTCTCAAACACTAGCAAATAGTAGTTCAATTGGTAGCAATTCACACTACTCTAGTTTAAATTTATTTTCAACCAACAAAATCCAAGTTCAATACAACTTGTTTACAGACAAATACAACTTTGATTCATTTGTTAATGCTTTCAATACACTTGATTCAAGCAGTACAGATGCAATCACTCAAGCCAAACTAGATACATTCTTGTTTAACAAGAACCATTTTGCAAATAAAATTTACAAAGTAAATCTAACAATTGCAATTGGAATTACAAATGGCGAAACTGACATCCTAGATGAAAACAAACAAACTGATATTTATTACAATACCAAAGCACTTCAAACCTATGTCAAAGGCAACTACAAATCTTCGGATAATTCAAGACTAAATAGTTACAACTTCTATTTTGAAGACAACTATTCAAGCCCTTACAAAATTTATCTCAAAGATAGTAGCGGTTTTGATAAAACTGAAGGCAAGAATGTAATAAGAAATTATCAGTCAAACGAATTAGACTTGTCATTCTCAATCAAACACACCGCCCCAGAAGGCGATATGTATGGCAAATATTATGGCAGACATGATTACGACGAAGATAAGTCAACAAATCATAGTATTCCACTTGCCGAATACACTGACGAAAATGGAAACACCGAGATTAGATACAACTTGCTTGGAAAATATCTAAGCGAAGGACAACTTGACAAACTATCTTCTTCCGAAAATATTTTGTCATCAATCTCTACTCCAAATGGTCAAATGGTTAAACTAAGTAGTACCAATAACGAAACTTTGATATTTACTTTCCAAATAACCAAAGATGACACTCTCGCTCAAATTGACCCAGAAAATATCCAAATTTACAAAGGTTCAATTAGCGATTCCAATTTGATATTCAATAGAGTCAAAGGCACATGGGATGACAAAAATGGCACAACCCTTGTCAAAGCAGACAGAATGCAATCTTCGTACTTTGCAAATATAATTGATGGCATAACTTATCATGCAATTGTTATATTTGATAACAACTTGGATGAGATTTTGGACAAAGGCGAAGAAGAATACTCAAAATATAGATTGCTAGATAGCGACCAAAATAACGATAGCGAATCATACTATATAGTTCTAAATTATATTGGCGACAAAGATAATTACATCAAACAAGACAATTTGGGAAACAAAAATTCATACTTCTCAACCACATTTGAAGTAACTATTGATAGAAACAAGCCAGTTTATAACTTAACCAAACTTATGAGTTTGGACAAATACGTTCAAAACAATTCAAAAACAACAAATCTAACCAATTATGAAAAAGTATTTGAATCTTACAAAGATAGTTACAAATTTACTCTTGACGAAGATTATGACTTTGAAAGAAGTTATTTGGAAAACTACTTCTTTGCACTAGATTATAGACCAAATAGCAGTTTCGAATTTGAACACATAGACGACCTTGATAGCAAGGGTGGAATTTATATAAGAAAGTTGACAAACAATACTGCTGGAACTTATAACTACCCTAGCAACTACAAGTTCTCAATTACTCCAGATGATTACAAAGCATACTACGAAGCAACATACTTGCCAGGTCATCCACAGTTCTCACCTAATAGAGCAACTCATCTAACCGCTTATAGCACAGACACAATTGATGTTGACAAATATTATTATATTCCATTTGATACTTTTGGAATTGGTTTGTCATCTATCAAAGTATCTGACTTGGTATTTAAAAAGAAATTCTTAGAAGTTAACAACTACTACGAAATTTTGGAATCAGACGAAGCAGGAAACTACAGAGTTTATGCAGTATATCTTCCTGACTACGAATCTACTCAAATCAAGTATGAATACAAGATTAACAATACATCCGGAGTTTCACAAGGCACAATTAATAGCGACACCAACACCGTTATTAACTTGTCTGGTATGAACTTTGGACTAACTCAAATTAAGTCGTACGACTACTATTTGAGAGCGAACTTAACTATCACATCTGACAAGCTTAATGAAACACTTCTTATAACTTACGAGCCAAACGAAAGACGTATTTATGTAAGAACCACAACTGGTTTGATTCGTGACAAAATAGACAATGTCTCACTTGACGATAGTACAATTAAATTTATATCCACAGTTAATAGTCTTATTGAAAATTACAACAATATGGTATCAACTGCAGGTAGTAATTATTACACACAATATGGTCACCTAATTCAACTTGATATTGTTGATAGAATTGGTATCAAATCTCAAATTTCTGACGAAAGATTATTTGATTACGAAATCACTTATAATGTTGCTGGAAGCATCTTGTCCCCTACATTTAAGGACAACCAAAGCACATTTACAATGACAATTCCTGCCAAAACCGGCACAACACATATCAAACAAGTAAGAGCATATGTATTTGCTGGTGGCTGGTCACCAAAAGACCCTGATGAGCTTAACAATTCATTCTACAAGACCGAAAGCGAACTTATAAAGGGAACAACCTACACACTTGGCAAAGGTGTTTACAAATTTGAAATAATTGATAATTTCGAAAGAATTAATTATTACTTCTACGAATTTGGTTCATCTTCGACTCAAGCTGGCGGTTATGTAAAATATAGTGATAATTATGTAAAATACACCGACGATTATACATACACAGGAAAATCAGCAAACTTCGTTTATGACAACCACGTATATGATATTTATATCAAATACATTGGCGATACTCGTGAAGAAGGAGTTAGTTATCCTGACGATGATATTAATCCAAAGATTATCTATAGTAGCAATAAATCATATAGTGAATCTGAACTAAGTGTATACGGATTGTCAGTTGCAACAATTGACAATATCACAACAATCACTCTTATGGGTGTTACTGACTTAACAAAATATCACATTAAGACCATTCCTGCTACCCTATCTTCAACTTATAATTACACTTGGGGAATGGAAAACACAAACAAAGACTTGCTTGTATATGATACAAAACTTGCAATCTATACAGGTGTTCAAGATGTTATTGTTCGAAATTCGAACGGAAATACTTTGGATACAAGCAGTCACCTTAACTTAAGCGAAGACTTTGAAGTTACAATGTCTTGGACAAATGGCTATAACCCAGAAAGACAACTTGACTTTGATTCAAAAGTTGTCTTAAGAAACACCGATACAAACAAAGTTGTCAACATGAGTACAAGCCATATAATAACCGATGCTGGAAACTACGAAGCATATGTTATTAATTCGCTTAATACCAAGAGCCAAACAATTTCGTTTTCACGAAGCGAAGGCGATATTGGAATTTATTCCGTATTTGCAATTAATAACAAAGTTCAAACCAAACTTAGCCCATCAGCCAAGGTTTCAACAATCGACTACAAAGACAACGAAGAAGGTGTAGATAGACAAATTATAGAGTTTAATTACTTTACTTTGCGTGATTACTTTAGTTTTGTTAATGTTAACACCAATCTTCCAATTACAATGGACGATATTACTAATGCCGAACTTAGTATTACAGATATAGATATAGACAAAACTCAAGACAAATACTTAGAAGTACAAGTCAAGAGCGATTTGAATATATTTGTACAACTATATAGTTTGGGCATAGACGAAAGTCAAACACCTTTTGCTGAATTTAGAGTATTTACAAAGAATGAAGACGAAGTCTATACTTATAGATTTATCAAAGTATTCTTTGTAGAAAACACAAGCACTCTAGCATTTACAAAAGTTGTATCAAACAAGGACGAAAACACTAATATTTACACAAAATCAAGTGCAATTATCAAACGTCCAGATACAGCACTTATTGTAACATTCGAACTCAAAGGCAATGACGAAATCTCCCCTGCACCAATTAGTGGAAACACAATTTATGTAGATAGATATTTCAACAACAACCTTGTAGAAACTCTCGTATTTAACGATTTGGATGTTTCTTATCAAGCTACATTTACACTAACTCAAGTTGGTCTATATAGATTTGTAGTAAGAGATTTGGCTGGTAGAACCCAAACATTTGGAAACAGCACAAACCCAAGTCAATCACTTCAAATTTATTTAATTAATCAAATTCTATTTACTGTCAATGGCAACTCACCTATTAACAACCAAATTTTCAACGACGATGTAAATATTAAGATTAATACCGAACTTGCAGGCCTTACACTTTATGATACAAGAGAAATTGGTATTACAGTTACTCACAATGGTCAATCTTCTGACCGTGGAAGCCAAACTGAATTTACCCTAACCGAGCCAGGTTCTTATACAGTTGTTATGACAGCAACAACCAAACTATCTGACGATTCAACACTTATCGCCGACCAACAAGTAACAACAACTTACAAATTTACAATACTCAAAACAAACATCGCTCAAAAGAGTTTCAATGTTTCCAAAGGTACAGGATTTGTAATTGACAAAATCTTTAGAATCAAAGACGGCGAAAGAATTGAAATAACTGAACAATACAAAAATAGTGTTACTATCAAAATTATTACAACCGAAGAAGTTCACTTGTATGCAGATAGCAATGAATCAGAAAAAATCAAAGTTCTAAGCACAAGCGACTACATCTATACCGAAAACTATAACCCAAGTTCTGTATACACCAAAGTTATAGTTAGAGATGAAAATCTAAACTTGTACGAAGGATATGTTAAGACTTCTTGCATAACTGCTTCAAAAGATAGTTTGCTATGGTTATCAAGCGATAACGAAAGCGAAAGAGATTGTGTATTCGAAGTTACACTTAAATATTACAATTCCAACATCAAGAGTTACGAAAGCTTTAGCTTCAATGTTTGGATTAACAATGCACTTCCATCACTTATTTCAAGTATCCCAGATGGAAATGCAACCAAAGACGTAATTACAATCAACTTTAATCCGGGCATGATATTCTCTCAAGTAGGAAAGAGTAAAATTCTTATTAATGACAAAGAATATTTAGCAATTGATGAAAATAGCGAAAGAGTTGTTCAAACTATTACGATTAACGAAAAAGGAACTTATATTATCAAAATAGTTTCGGATGACGGTTCACTTATTAGTTCATACAAGTTTACAAAGAACGACCCACTCAACCAAACAACCAAGATTATCCTTATCTGTGTTGCAATTGGTGTTGTAGTTCTTGTAGTACTATTCTTGTTAATTAGAAGAAAAGGTAAATATAGATAAAATTTACTTAGCAAAAAAGAACACGATTGTCGTGTTCTTTTTTTGCTACTTATAAAATATAAAAATTTGTTTGCATCTAAGATAATCATATTTGCATTTTAATACTACAAAATCAAATTATTTTAATTGAATTTTTGTACTTAATTTTATATTAAATCTTTAAATTGTTAGTTTAAATTGCAAATCATTTTTTACATTTCTTTATCATTCAAGTCAACACTTTGTGGTTTGGAAACATTAGAACCATTGTCTTCAATAGCGCTTGCCTTTTTGTCAGTTTCAATTCCTTGCAAGAAATTTAAATACTTATCTATTTCTTCATTACGCTTTAAAACACGTTTATTTTCAATCAAAGTTTTTCTTATATCCTTTATTCCTTCTTCACGAAGTTTTGCCATGATGCCGGGATACTTGCTAACAACTTTTTGAATAAATGTATCAGTTGCACTTGTAATTAAATTTTCAATATTAGCAGTTACTTTGTCTGTGCCTTGATACAAAACTTGATGTGCATTATAATTAATAGGATTAACTCTAACAACGTAGTCTCTATCTCCATTAAATTCTGGTTTCTTAGGTTCAACCGTTACCTTGTACCAATAACTTGGTGGACACAATTCTCCGTCCTTAATGGAATTATATTCAGCACCGGCAGTCACTGCTCCTTTGAAAGGTGTATAACCACCGCTAGAGATTAAATAAATCGGCTTTGTATATGTATCAGCACCACCAATAGAACTCTCACCTTGCAAAGATGTCTTAAAATAATTCATAGTAGTTCTTGCTAGATAAATGTCAGCACCACTACGTTTTGTGGCACGTTCTTCCATTTTTCTGCCAATATATGACCCAGTTGTTGCCGAATTGTTCCAATTTATTGTTCTTATTCCAACCGGTCTGCGACCCAATAATTCGTCTTCGATTTGGATGTTTACAAGAGCATCGTTACAAACTTTTTTATCAAGTCCCAAAGCATCCTGCAAGATTCCAAGAACATCGACTTTATGATTTTTAAGTATTCTATGCTCTTCAGTTCCCCTAACCATAGCAACAATCTTTCCTTCAGTTGCCAAGTCTTTTAGCAATGAATAAAAGTATGAAACTTGGTCTTTGTACGAAAGCAATTCCCCGCCACGATTTTTCGGAATATAAGTAAACAATCCACCGTTTAAAAATAGTATTGAATTATCACTTTGTTTCATGAGTTCAACATTATATTCAAGTTCGTTTAGATAAGGAATTCTTTTGCTATAATTCTGATTTGAATTAGCAGTCGAAGATATAGCATATCCCATATCCACATTGCTTATTTCATTCAAACCCAAACTATCTTTGTGCATAATGTAATTAAACACATTTGGAGATGTTTTGTTAATATCAATCTTGGTATCATCCAAAATTCTTTTTCTAATATCATCACCTTTTTGTTTAACTTCACTCACATCAAAATATTCTTCGTCCATAATTTCTTTCATATCATCCCCCTATCATAATTCTTTTTCGTCATCTTTGCTTTCTTCTAGGAAAGTCGATGGCGATTTTTTTGAATCCCAGTAATTCAAAAAACCTTCGGGGATTTCTTTTTCACTTTCAGTTATTTCTCGGATTATTTCTTTTCTTGTTTTGTCTTCAAAAGTTTTGAGAGATTTGAGTAGTTTTGAAATATCTTTGTTTATTTCAAGTCCTTGTTCACTCAAATTTTTTTGTATAACATTTGATGCAATAGATGCTTTTTCACTTTCTATATTTGCATCAATTGAATTTGTTGGCGAAAAGAACGCATAGGCAGGAACAATATCTGGATGTTTTACACCAGTTGGTGATACAATGTTTTTGTAAGGATTTGGTTGAGAACTGAGTGCAAACCAAACAGCAGTTTGTTTGTAAATATTTGGGAGTGCAAGTCCTGCACCATATGTGCCACCACCACTTGCTGGCAATGACATACATATTACATCTTTGTAGCACTGCTCACCATTCTCATCAACACAAAGAGTTCTATCTGTTTTAATTGCATACTGATGAGTATGTCCAATTACACACATATCTGCATTATCTATATTTCTAAGCAGTCTAAATGTTCCGTCAATGTTTTTAATCCCAGTCCCGTGATGTGTAACAATTCTGCAATGGAATTTTCCGTCACTGCTAAGTGGTTGTCTCAAAATTAAATCGGTATTTGCAAAGAAAGGTGCAAAACTATTTCCGACACCCGCAATATCTGCCGCAATTTTTGTTGGAGATATTCCGACCGCTTTTGTAATTCTATCTTCATGATTGCCACTATGCACAACAACAATCTTACCACTATCTTCAAGTTTTTTGAACATCTTGACAA
Organism: uncultured Clostridia bacterium; assembly: GCA_934754475.1. Taxonomy (GTDB): domain Bacteria; phylum Bacillota; class Clostridia; order Christensenellales; family UBA1242; genus UBA11490. The sequence goes on from CAKVHV010000002.1 coordinate 192,532, forward strand.
GTTTTAATTTGTTCTCGCCCTTGGCAATTTTTAAAATATTTGAAAAAAAGTCAAGTTGACCTTGGGGATTCATTACGTCTTCATATGTGTCCGACTTACTTCCAACGATTGCTGTATTAAGCCCGTCGCCCAAGAAAAATATTACAGCATTTTCTTGACTATCGGCATATTTAAGATTATCATAAAGCCCTTTTATATCAAAGTCGCTAGAACCAATATGAGTATCACTAATAAAACACACTTGCAAAGTGTCAAATTTGTCGGAATAATCCTTAACAATACTCTTAATAGTTACATTTTTGTTGTTATAAGCGTTATTTCCAACTATGTCTCTGTAATTAGAAGCAAGCTTATCTAAATCATTATTTTTAATCGCCATATATTCCACCTATATTTTAGATTACACTTTAAGTTTACACCAATTTTGAATTTTGTCAATACCCAAACTTCTTGTATATATTAATTCATTTTATATTAAGATAAAAATAGTAACATAATTTAGCCATTTTTTAAAACTTTCACTTAACATAACATGCTCAAATAAAATTGAAAATACAATTAAAACACCATTATTTTTTAAATTTCATAAACTGAAATGTCATACGACTTTAATATTAGGTTTGAAAGCAGGTGGAAGTATGAACAAAAGAAAAATCATGGTAGACAAATTTTTTGTCGCAGTTGCAATAATTGGTGTAATTTTAATAACAATAATAACTCATAATTCATGGTTTGCATGTCTTAGTGGAATACTTGGGCTACTGACCATATTCTTTCAAGCCAAAGGCAAAGTCATCGGTCAATTTATTGGCATTTTAGATAGTCTTAGCTATGGTATTTTTTCCTATACTTTCAGATTTTTTGGTGAATTTTTTGTGTATATCTTTATACTTATTCCCATTTATGTTTATGGTGTATTTTCGTGGTTTTTTCATCAAAAAGACACTCACGTTACCCACAATAATCTAAGCAAAAAAGAATGGACAATTGTATCCATTCTAGCGATTATTTTTTGCATAATATTCTATTTTGTTATGGGTTATTTTGGCTGTGAGTCCTTAGTTATTAATGTTCTTTCAATGACATCTTTGACACTAGCAAATTATCTTTTGGCAAGACGAAACTTTATGGGATTTGTATTTTTAATAATCAACGACTTGTTACTAATTTTGCTTTGGAGTTTGACAGTTTTACAAAGTAAAGACGTTTTTGTATTCCTAATTTGTGCAATTATATATCTAATTAACGATATTTTTGGAGTTATTAGTTGGCTAAAAATTAAAAATCAAGAAAAAGCCTAGTCTTTGTTATCCAAGACTTCGACATCGCATTCTGTTTTGTAATAATCATTCATAACCTGACGCATGCTTTCTCTGGAACGCACCTTTAAATCTTGAATACGTTCTTTTGTAGGCAAGTCGGGATTTGGATAAATCGGTTTAAGAACTTGAATAGTCGCTCTAAATCTTCTTCCCCAAATCTTGTCCCACCAGTTTGCAGGTTTAAGTAGTTCCACCATAGGAATAACTGGAACATTGTTTTTGACAGCATAGTAGAATGCGCCATTTTTGAAAGGTCTGAGTTTTGTATAACCCCGCCACATTGCTTGCTCGGGAGCAATGTGAATAGGTTTACCTTTCTTAAGATAATACTCAATAGCACTATCCAAGTTTTTTTGGTTGCTAAATTGACTAGACAAAGGCAACATCCCAAGTATTTTGATAGTATAACCCCCAAAACCCTTTTTGTTATTAAATGATGCCCCTATAAAATATACTTTTTTAAAAACCGTTTGTTTAATGCTGAGACTATCTAGTAACATTGAGTGGTTGCTTATTATCATTGCACCTTGGTTTTTTGGACGTTTTAAGTTTTTTCTTCCACGAATCTTGAGCCTGTAGGTAAAAAATAAGACAAATGGAGCAAATATAAAAATTCCAAGTCTTAAGAAAAAATAATAGATTCTATCAATAACTCTATCATAAATATATCTGTGATTCGCTTTTTGTTCTTGAACAAACTTGTGTTCTCCGTCAACAATATCTACATCATATTGTTTGGATTTTTCAAGCTTGTCTATCTCTGCCTGATGGTCAGAATACTTCACTTTTTCCGTCTCCTATCCATAATTATATTATCGGAAGTTGTTGGCAATCAGCCCAAAGGGATATTTGCCAGCAACTGATGTTTATTCAATCTATGTGACCACGATTTCATCGTGGCATTTGCGATAGTAAATTGATTTGTGAATATAATGAACAAAGCAACATCACATAGATTATACTATCGAAAGTTTTGTCTGAAAGCGACGAAGTCATTTTTAAGCAAAACTGATGCTTATTCAATCTATGTGACCACGATTTCATCGTGGCATTTGCGATAGCAAATTGGTTTGTGAATATAATGAACAAAGCAACATCACATAGATTATATTATCATTTTACAATTTTTCGACAAAAAACGCAAAAAAATTACATCACTGCTACAAAATAATATTAGACACTTATCCCAATTTGTAAATTAAAAAACAAAATAAAATCACTTTATAATCTTTTATCAAAACAATTCCCTTTACTAAATTAAGTATTTGTTTTATACTAATTACATGGAAAGAAAAAATGTTTTAATAACCGGCGGAAACGGATTTATAGGCTCACACGTAAGCAATAACTTTGTAGACTTAGGCTACAAGGTTTTTGTGCTTTGCAGACGTGGAACAAGCAAAAATATTAAATTTAATGAAAATGTAGAATTAGGCAAAATCGAAGTAATCAAAGGTAGTGTTGTCGACTTTGATTATAATCAAATCAAAACCAACTTTGATTACATAATTCACATTGCTGGAATTGTAAGCCCTTATGGCAAACTCAAAGACTTTATGAAAGTCAACTTTGACGGAACAAAAAAGCTCTTAGACTTCGCACTTACCCAAAAGAATTTAAAGTGCTTTACATATCTTTCGTCAACCGCAGTTTATGGATATTCAGGATATACACACCTAAGCGAAGACTCACCCAAAAAGCCTTTCAAAAATCCATATAGCATATCCAAATTGGAAACCGAAAATTTAGTCCAAGATTATTGCAAAAATAACAACATAAATTTTGTAATAGTAAGACCAGGAAATGTTTTTGGAGAGTACGATTACACATCTTCAAACGAAATCTATTCACGAGTTAAAAAACAAAAGATGAGTATTTGCGCTGGCGGAAAATACAAAAGTTGTTTTGTTTATTCTGGCAACTTAGCCCAAGCTATAAGTTATCTAAGCACACATCCAAATTGCTACAACGAAGACTATAATGTTACAGACGGACAAGACGAAACACTCAAAGAATATTTAACATATGTGGCTAATGCTTTTGGTGTTAAACCTAAGTTTTTAAACTTCCCCGCACCACTTGCAAAACTCACTGCCATTTTAGTTGAAGGAACATACAAATTGTTGCATATCAAAAAAGCACCATTAATTACAAAATTTTCAATTTGGCAAAATTGTGCTGATTACAATTTCTCAATTGATAAACTTTTAAGTACTGGATTTAAACCTTCAACCAATTTCAAAACAGCAATACAAAATACCGCAAATTGGTACAATACTATAGATACTGACAAAAAGTAGATATTTTATGACATTATACAATTTATACTTGTCACAAAATCTTTAAAATTAAATAAGGAAATAATCATGAATATCAAAGAAGAGTACAATTCTCTCAAACAAAATACAGACAAAAAGTTTAACTTAAGCATTATATTTTTGACACTTGCGCTTTTTGTATATTGCTATTTTGGCTCATTTAGTTTTTTTGAAAAAACATTTAATGTAAGCGACTTGGATTATTGGAAAATAATTTATCACAACATGATGCCATTCTTTTTGTTTTTTATAATTGGAATGATTTACACCAAATTTGTTATAAAGTCTACCCCTAAAGAATTTGGACTAAAAAAAGGCAACTACAAATTTGGTCTTAGCATAATTGGTCTTGCAACTCTAATAGTTCCATTGCTTGCACTCTCCACAGTTTTGGACAAAGACATGTCTTCAACCTATCCGCTAATTGACTTTAATATCTACTCATCGTGGTGGCAAATCGGACTATATTTCTTAAGCTACATTATGTACTACATAGGCTGGGAATATTTGTTTAGGGGCATTGGCTTGTTTGGAACGAGAGACAAACTTGGTCCACTCGGAGCAATATTATTTACAACACTAATTTCAAGTTTAATTCACACTAGCATTGCAGGATTTGGAAAGCCTATGATTGAAACATTATCTGCAATTCCAGCAGGCCTTATATTTGGATATATAACAAACAAATCCGAAAGCCAATTCTATAGTCTATACACTCATACACTAGTTGGAATACTCACAGATATTTTTATATTTTTAATAGTTAAATAAGGAATTCAAATGAAAATACTATATGTTTTAGATACATTTTATCCAAAGATAGACGGGCCAGCAACTGTAATTAACAATTTGGCGACAATATATAATACAAATAACATTGCCCAAGTCGATATACTTGCTCCCTACTATCCAAAATACAAAGACAATTTTCCATTCAAAATAATTAGATGTCCTTCAATTTTTGGACCAGATAAATATAGAACTGGAGTACCTTTTCTAAATCCAAAATTAAATAAAATTTTGAAAAAAGGTAATTATGATTTAATTCACATACACTCCCCTTTTACAGTTGGGAAATATGCTATGAACTTTGGATTAAAAAATAATATCCCGGTTGTAAATACAATTCACACAAAGTACAAAAGTGATTTTGAAAGGAAACTCAAATCAAAAACACTTCAAAATTTTATGATGAGTTACATACGAAAAGTTTTGAATAATTCTAATTACGTTTTAACCGTTAGTAATACATTTGCAGACGAACTTGAAAGTGATGTTTACAAGTGCAACAAAAAAGTTGGAGTAATTAGAAATGCCACTGAATTTAAAGATATAGATTTAAGCAATTTAGTTTCTAGTCTTAGAGAAAAATACTCACTAACAAACGAATTTCTATTTTTGTCAGTAGGTCGAGTGGTCGAAAACAAAAACATACAATTCTCACTTGAAGTACTCAAGAATCTCAAAGAATTAGGTTTTGATAATTTCAAATTTTTTGTAGTTGGCGAAGGCAATTACCTTGAACATCTAAAAGGACTTGCCAAAGAATACAATATTGAAAACAATATAATCTTTGTAGGTTTAATCAAAGATAGAAATCTGCTTAGTGCATATTACAAGCTTTGCGACTTATTCTTATTCCCTTCAGTTTTTGACACTTGCGGAATTGTTGCACTTGAAGCGGGTAGTTTTGGACTCCCTGCCTTTATGATAAAAGACTCCTGTGCAAGCGAACTTATAATTGATGGTCAAAATGGATTTGTTGAAATTGCCGACTCAAAACTTTGGGCTAAAAAACTTATTAAAATTGTCTCACACAAAAACGGATTAAATAATATGAAACAAATTACAAAAGACACACTAACAAAATCATGGGAAGATATTGCTTTGGAATACTTTGTATTATACAAAGGTGTATTATTTTTTGAAAAACTAAAGAATTGCAACGAATCCAAGTTACTCAAGTTCCCAACCACCCCACATGTCCATAGGAACAAAAATTTGCGGGGGGGGGTACTACTTCCTATACAGAAGAAGATAGAATACACTATGCTACATGCAGAAAGGATGTAGCATAATGAAAATATTAATTTTTTCTTCAAGTGCGGGGAATGGACATAATTCCACCGCTAAACGAATTAAAGAAAAGGTTTTGGAAAACAATCCAGAAGCCGAAATCAAAATTATAGATAGTTACAATTCATATGCAAGTCCACTCAAAGCATGGATAATGGAAGATGGATACTTTCTTGCTTGCAGATACTTATTAGATATTTATAACTTAGCTTTCAAATGCAGTGAAAAATCTAATTATGAAACACGAAACACCACAAATGCAAACAAAGATTCATACTGTCTTATGTACGGAATGTTAAAAGAGATTTATTCATTTAAACCCGATGTCATAATTTCTACATATATCTTTTGTTCAATTGCACTTCGAAACATCAAACGCAAGTTTACAATCCCCGCAAAAACGATTTGTATGACCCTTGACTACGGAATTTCACCTTATTGGGAGTGTTGTGCCGAAGGACTAGATTATATGTTTTTGACGGGCAATTATATGGTCGAACCTTTCAAAAAATTAGGTTACAAAGATAGTCAATTAATAGTTGCCGGAATACCCGTTGCAGACAAGTTCTCAAGCAAATTAAACAAAATTGAAACAAGAAAATCGCTTGGGCTAAACACCGAACTTTTTACACTAATTGTAATGAAAGCAAGTTTTTTCCCTATAAGCGCAAGAAAACTCATGAGTCAATTATCCAAAATTAAGACAAAAATTCAAGTAATAATTGTTAATGGCAAGGACAAAAAACAAAAAGATTTGTTTGATAAACTTCTCAAAAAGCACAAGCTCATACACGAAGTCATAAATATTGGTTTTACTGACAAAATGGTCGAATATCTCAAGTCTTCAGATTTGGTCTTGGGAAAGGCTGGCGGACTCTCCACAACTGAGTGTATTAATTCAAACATTCCAAGTTTGATTTTAAATCGTCTTCCCCAACAAGAAATATACAACAAAAAATATTTGATTGAAAATGGTTGTGCAATTGGTGTTACAAAACATAATATCGCAAAGTCGGTTCAAAGAATATTAGAAAATCCAGATGAGTATCAAAGACTCAAACAGTCTACTCAAAAGGTTCAAAAATTAGGCACTCTTGACAAGTTTTATGACATTATATCCAAATGCCCAACACCAGATTATTCAGGGCTTAAACTCAACGATTCCAAACGAGAGTTTATAAAAAAGATTAACAATCAACGGAAATTAGATATAAAAAATGAACACAAAAAATGAGCAAAAAATTGCTCATTTTTTATTTATCAAGTAATTTTTAAAAATATTAACTTACTTGCCTAATTTATTTAGATTTTGTTACTTTTGAGACATTCTTTTTCCCATTCGAAGTCTTTTTGTTAGTTTGTTTTTTTGAAGCAGATTTGGAAGTAGAAGTTTTGGTGCTAGTCTTTTTTGTACTATTTCTCTTTGACTTTGTAGACTTTTTGGACGTTTTATTTTTTTGTTTGGAATCTTCCAAGGTTTTAATAAAACATCTAAATCTTTTGTGATTTGTTACGTCATCAAAATTCTTCCAAGTTTGCAAGATTTTGTGATTTGTCTCCAAGGAGTGATTTGTTTCAACCGAAGTAACACCAACTTCCTTTGCACCAGATATGATGTAATCCAAAATTATTGCTGTTACACCCTTGCCTTGGAATTGTTTTCTAACGCCAACCAATCCAAAGTCAGCAACTTTAGAGTGATTTTTTGCATGCAAAATTCTAAATAGTCCAAATGGCAAAAGTTTTCCTTTGGATTTTTGAACTGCCTTAGCAAGACTTGGCAAAGCAAATCCGAATGCAATAACCTTTTCGTCCTTGTCAATTATTGTTATCAAGTACTTCATGTTGATAATCAAATTAAACTGATCAATGATTTGTTTTCTAAGTTTATCGTTATAAGGAATAACCCCATACAAATCGCCATATGCTTCGTCAAGCAAATCAAAAATACCGTCTTTGTATTTTGCCAAATATTCTTTTTTGTTTTTTGCAGTAGCAATTCTTAAGCCATACTTTTTCATCATAAGATTGCTAATACGTTTGATTCTTGGGTCGGTTTCTTTTGGAAGATTAATCTTAAAGCCCAAATAATCTATTTCTTTTGAATAGCCACATGCTTCCAAAAAATCTTTGTAATAAGGATAGTTGTAATTCTCTTCAAAAGTTGCAAGTTTGTCGTAACCTTCAATCAATAATCCTTCTCTATCCAAATCGTTAAATCCTAGTGGCCCATGAACGGTATTCATACCTTTGGACTTAGCCCATTTTTCAACTGCTTCAAGAAGCGCACGCGCAACTTCCAAGTCTTCGATAAAATCGAATCTTGTAAATCTTACACGTTTGGAATTTGTTTTTTTGTTATAAACCTTTTGAACAATTCCACAAATTCTTCCCGCAACTTCATTGTCTTTGTATGCTAGATAAAATACAATTTCACATTCGTCATATGAAACATTTTTGTCCGGCTCAAACAAATTTAACTCGTCTGACCTTAATGGATGAACATAGTATGGATTTTTCTTATATAACTTTGTAGGAAAATCTACAAATAACTTTTTTTGTTTATCTGTTTTTACTTCAACAATTTCTATCATAATTTTTTCTTCTTTTACAAATTTTAGTTTTCAAAAATCCAAACGAACAAGAAATAAAAACAAATTTTAATCTTTTGTTTGGATTTATTACATATATTTTAATTAGTATATAATCAATCCAAAATTTTTGCAAGTAAATAAGCCAAAATTTAAACGAAATCATATTTTTTGTCAAAAAATCCAGTTAACACTTTCATTAACTGGATTTAAAATTTTTTGTTATATTGTTTGAGAATATTTATCATATTTACATTTTAGTTAAATGATGCAAACTTATTTAGCACTTTAATCATTACATCTTTGAATCCTTGTTTGTCTACAGGGCTACAACAAACGACTGGAATTTCCTTGACAACATTTCCGTCAATAGTTACAACAATGTTTCCTACCCTATCTCCTTCCTTTATTGGTGCTTTTAGAGTGCTTGGCAATTGAATATCTACATCAATATTTTTGTTTGAATTTCTCTCCATTGCAAAACTAAAATCATACTCTGGCTTAAGGCTTACAGAATCCCCCTTCCCGCCGGTGATTTTAATACTATTTTCTATAAGTTCGCTAGAATCTACAATCTTTTTGTTTGTAAAGTTTGCATAAGCATAATTATATAATTCAATGCTTTCCTTAAATCTATTTGCCATAGTATCACAACCAAGCACAACACAAGTTAGTTTCATATCGTTTTTGATTGCAGTAGATGACAAGCAATAACCCGCTTCGTCAGTAAATCCAGTCTTGCCAGAAATACAATTTGGATAGTACTTAATTAGTCTATTAGTATTGACAAGTTCAGTCTCTCTTCCACTTGGATGAACTAGTTTGTCCATCCAAATTTTGCAATCATCCAAATATAATTGATACTTGCTTACTTGATTAAGAAGCAAAGATGTATCATAAGCAGTACTATATTGATTATTGGCAGGAAGCCCAGTTGAATTGGCATAAAGTGTATCGTTCATGCCAAGTTCTTTGGCTTTGTCATTCATCATATCTACAAAGTTTATTTCACTTCCACCTATGACTTCCGCCAAAACTATTGCACTATCGTTTGCAGATGCTACGATTACGCTTTTGATTAGGTCTCTAATATAATACTCCGAACCAGCATCCAAAAATGCTTGACTACCTTCGGCATCACATGCATGTGTACTAGCCACAACCTTATCATCTAATTTTAGATTTCCACTCTCCAAATGTTCAAGCGTTAAAAGTGTTGTCATAAGTTTACAAATACTTGCTACTTCGTGTTTTTCATTTGGATTTTTGCTAAGCAAAATATTTCCACTTCCGTCTATAACGATATAACTTTTGGCTGACATATCGTCAAACTGGTAAGCCAAAACTTCTGTCTTAATTCCCGAAAAACAAAAGATTACTGCAAGTGTTAAACAAATAATAGTCAGAATAAATTTTTTCATAATTGTTCTCCTAATTTTATTATTTGTATTTTGTGAAAAACAATATAATTTATGCACGAAAAAAATATGTGCAATCTTATCTGCACATATTTTTTTACATTATCCCAAAGTCTAACAAATAAGTATTTGGAATACTATCTAATTTGTCTCCACTATATTCATAGTACTTAAAGTATAACTCTATCAAATTCTTGCTTGTATTAATTGTATAAACATATTTGCCATTTTCATCACAAGTTATATTAAACAAACTATTATAAACATTGAGTCTAGCACATTCAATTTTTTCACCCGTTGTTGGCACATCATAACTAATTTTTGTAAAAGATTCTGCAAATATTTTGACGTCATCAACTGATGTAAATTTAACTTTTTCACTATCTTCAGTTTTTTCAAAAATGCTAAACTGCGCACCATTTTTGTTTAGTCCCGGGAAATCATCAACTATGAGTTTTCCGTCACTTGAAATATTCTCACTTTTCCCTTCGCTTTCAATCTTGCTTTTCCCGGTATCTGAACCAGCATCATCAACTTCGAACGAAAAACTTCCATCATTAAATTGAGTTTTTTGGTCCTTGGTTACATTGCCTTCCTTGTCTAGTAGATTTGAATAAACTTCCACTTCTACTTGGCTCTCACCAGTTGGCAAACTAAAGCAAATAGAAAACTCATTTATGCTAAATTCATCTAACTTATATCCTTCCTTAATGTTGGGAATTAGTATAATCTTTTTTAACTTTCTAAGTGACCCCACTTTAATAGTTTTTTTGTTTAACTCTTCCATGATTTTCTTGTTATCCAAATCTATAGCATCTTTTGGGTCAATTATATCATCTTCGTTAAACTCATCATTTACTTCTTCAGCATCACAAATATCATTTAAATCGTCAAAGAAAATATATTCGTTACGTTCTAACATTGGGAAAATTGTGCTTTGGAAATTTCCATTAAGCGTATTATTCATTGCTGAATTATTATCTATTACACAAAAGACACGCTTCCCACTAATAGCATAATCACCAATTTGCATATTAAAAGCAGAATACACAAGTTGTGGAAGAATTTTATCATAGCCTTTGTATGCTTCAAATTGTTTATAATTTTCAGAATTAGGACTACCTATTGGACGTTTAACTTCTACCCTATTTTCTCCAATAACACCATATGCCAAATAATATAGTACATTCCACGCATAATCTTCTGTAAAGCCAATTGAAGATATATCTGAGTTATCAACTGTCGGTATAATAAGTGTTTTATTATATTCACCTTTTAAGTCAGTATTTATTAGTCCCGGATCAAGAAAATTAAAACTATTTTTAAAATCGCCCTGCCAATCAGTTCCATAAGTTTTATAAGTATTTAAGTATATCCATTTAAGAGCATTTATCAGTGTACTTTCAGTAAGTGCAGTTTTCCAAAAAAGACCAGCATTCTGTGATTCGTCATAACTATATACTATTGTTTGTGTCTCATCAGGATTTGTAACCGTATTTCCAACAAGTCTGTAACCACCATACATGGCATTTTTGTAATTTATCCCACTAGAATCATAAGAAAGATCATGCTCATATACAATTCTATTTACTTCAACTTTAAAATCCGAATTATATCCACAACCACTAAGGTCAATATATTTGCTTGAATTATAGCCTTCACTTCCATAAATATTAGTTAACCCTTCGTACAAAATTTTGCCAAGTGTATCAAATTGTCTATCTATTAAGTCTTTAAAAGAAACAAAATTTTTAGTATATTTGTCATAAAAAATTTCTCTACTATTGTCTACATCATAAACCCCAATTGCACCAAGAAAAACATCGTTGTAGTCGTCAACCATTTTTTCCATTTCGCCTTCGTATGGGTTTTTAAATTCGGGCTTTTCGATGTTTGAGCCGATATTTCCCAGACCACTCGTAGCTCCACAACCAACTAATGCAAGTCCAGAAATAAAAGCCACAAAACCGGCAACAATTTTTTTGAATATTCCTTTTTTGTTAGATTTTCTTTTCCCCATTTTTAACCTACATCATATGTACTTTTTTGTAGTTTACCACATTTTTAAAAATAAATCTAACAAATCACTCAACAATTACAAATATGTGAATAATTGAAAACAACATAATTGAGACTAACATAATAATTAGCCAGATTGCACTAAGTATCAAATAACACTTCAAAAAATAATGTTTTTCTTCTTCGCAATGCATTTTGGAAAGAACTTTTTTGGCTTGGATAGAAAGAATTAATATGTACACTCCGAAACACACAATGCCAAGCAGTCCTATAAATAACGCACCCAGAATCACTCCAGCAAGCCCCAAGCAAATCATCAATATACACAAATCAAACCCGAAAATATAAGCAAGCAACACCAAAACTATAGTGTTAATTACAATCATAAATTTGTTTCGCACTAACAATGTTGTAAACAAAAGTAGTATTGCAAAGTAGAGTGTCATTGTCAAAAAATACGAAAAAAAGGTCATTTCTCGCTTGAGAAAGGAATACATATAAATATTTATAAGATTTTCACAAGTCAAATCTTTTGAATAACCCGATGCAGTTATAATCCCCGTCAAAAAGCCAATTAAAAAGAGAATAAAAAAGACAAGTAGATAATATTTATAATTTTTTAAAAATCTACTTGAAAAATTTATTATATTATTCTTTATTCTTTGGTACTTTTCGTCCATATTTAAATATATGAAAAAAAGTATCTTTTAATTACTTTTAAAAAAGCGCTCTAACTAGTCCTACATTCACACTACGTTCTATCTCTTCAGAAATTACCGAGACAAACGTTCTTATTGTAACACGATTGCTCTTAAAGAACTTAGAACTATATACATCGGGATATGTTTCACTAGCCTTTTTCAAAGCTTTTCTTATATTCTTTTCAACATTTTCGATACTTGTATCAAATTCCTTGGCAACATCGGGATAAATATCCGAATTCAAGGACTTATGACAATCCAATTGACACAAATATCTAAAAATAGTTTCTTGCAAATATTCAAAACCAACAAGTTTTGGTGAAATCTTATAAGACTCCAAAGCCTTGGCTATAGAAACTTTAAGTTTGTTTATACAAACATCACAATAACTATCTCTAAAATTCTTTAGAAACTTTTTAGCCTTAAGCAAAAAATCCACCATTTGTGATTTTTTACACCAGAAAATATTATAGTTATTTATCTTAATCTCAGCATTACTATCACAAACATAAACAAAAACAAATTCGCCTTTGTTACGATGAGAACCACAAAACTCATTTATAATTGTACTCATCGACCCAAAGTACTTCATATCAATAAACAAAATACCCGAAGGTTTGTTAAACACAAATCTAAACAAATCGTGTAAGGTGTTTAAATATTCAATATCTTCTTGTTTTGAGCGACATTTCGTTCTAAACTCATATGCAAATTGACAATTTTTTGTATACAAAGCAACATCACAAGTATCAAACTTATTCATTAAAGCCCCACTAGGTTAAGTATTAATGCAAACTTGAATTAATATGTATTTTTAATCATGCCTGAATGCTATTAAATATACTATACCACAATTTTAATCTTTTACCAAGCGTTTTTTGGGAAATATTGGAAATTTTGTACAAAAATTGTACAAATTGAATGAATTGTACAATATTCTTAGTATATTTGTACAAATTTCTCAAAAAAAAAGATTGACTATAAGTCAATCCAAAAAAACTATTTTCTAATTAAATAATTATCTTTTTTCTTTAATCTTTGCGGCTTTGCCAGATAAATCTTTTAGATAGTATAATTTAGCACGTCTAACTTTACCTTTCTTCACTACTTCAATTTTATCAATTCTTGGAGAGTGAACTGGGAAAGTTTTTTCCACGCCAACACCAAAAGATATTCTTCTTACTGTAAATGTTTCTCTAACACTAGAGTTCTTTCTAGCTATAACAATACCTTCGAATACTTGGATTCTTTCTCTAGTACCTTCAACAATCTTGTTATAAACTTTAACAGTATCACCGACATTAAATTCAGGAATTTCAGGTTTTAAATTCTCTCTTTCTAATGCTTCAATAAGTGTCATTGTGACTTTACCTCCTAATGTACTAAATGTTCATACAAAATAGAATTTTCAGCGGAACATCCGAAGTCATAAAGAATAATACCATATATTTTAATAAATTGCAAGTGTTTTTCGTAAATAATTGAAAATATCCCAAAATTGTCCTTAATTTATTAATTTTTGCACTAAACTTGCTAATATATTTTATGCCAAAATATTACATTTTATGTCTAATTAATCCAAAATTAAACATACTCAAAAACAATTTTCTAAGTGAGAAATTTCGTCACCTAAAATTTCGATTACATCAAATCTACAACTCGCATCAAATAACTTATTAAACTTGATATATTGAGTGGCAACTTGTCTTATTTTTTGTTGTTTAAAACTATTAACCGCTTCTCTTGGCAAGCCAAAATAATCATTTTTTCTTGTCTTGACTTCTACGAAAACAATAAAATCTTTTTGTTTTGCAATGATGTCTATTTCGCCAATATTGGTCTTATAATTAGTTTTGAGAATTTTGTAACCATTTTTCTTTAGATATTCTTTGGCAAGTTGTTCTCCACTATCTCCAGTGACTTTGTTAAAAGTCTTGTTTGTTATAGTATATTCTTTCATTTTTTATACAAAATGTCCTATAAATGTTTTTCTGTGAACTGGACATGGTCCAAATTTTTTTAGATTTTCGATATGTTCTTTTGTGCCATATCCCTTGTGTTTTTTAAAGTTATACATTGGATATTTTTCGTCAAGTGACAAAATATATCTATCTCTTGAAACTTTGGCAAGTATAGATGCACAGGCAATATTATAACTAAGTGCATCGCCTTTGATAATTGATTTTGTAGGAATATCTGTATCCAGTTTGACAGCATCAATAAGTACTACATCTGGTCTAACTTCGATATCATTTATGCACTTGTGCATTCCTAACTTGGTTGCATTCAAAATATTAATAGTATCAATTGTATTTTCGTCTACAAACTCAACATGATAGGAAATTGCAGTATTAATTATTTTATCGAATAACGCTTCTCGCTTTTTCTCAGATAGTTTTTTGCTATCATTAATCCCTTCTATAATTTTATCTTTTTCAAGTGGCATTATTGCAATTGCGACACAAACCGGCCCAGCCAAAGGCCCCCTACCAGCTTCATCCATTCCCGCAATCAGTTTGTAACCCGACTCCAAGCACTCGTTTTCATAATCAAACATTTTTTTCTTGCCTTCTATTTTTTATCGTTAGTTTTTTCAAATCTTTGACACTTTCCAAACAAATTTGACCAAGTTTTCCAGTTTTAAAGTCAGAAATTATTGCAAAAGAACATCTGTCATAATCATAGTCTCCGCCACGAACAACATATTTTCGTGACTGACAGATTTTTTCCAAAACTTCCAAATCAGTATCTTCGTCATTTATTTGAATATTGTATCTTTTTTCAAACAAACTTTTGTCAATCTCTCTAATATCCGAAATAAAAGCAACACTAAGTTCAGGAATATCCAAGACTTCTTCCTTTATGCTTCCAATATAAGCCAAGTGCTTGGCAACATTGGTGTTATCAAAAGCCGGCCACAAAGTTCCCGGCATATCCAAAAGTTCAATTCCGCTAGCGATTTTGACCCATTGTTTGCCTTTTGTAACACCAGGCTTGTTTCCAGTTACTGTCTTGGATTTTCCACAAAGATTATTAATAAGTGTACTCTTTCCGCAGTTTGGAACACCAATAACCATCGCTCTGAGTGTTGGTGTCATATTTTTAGCCTTGAACTTGGCAATTTTTGATGAAAGCACATCTTTAATCGCACTTTCGACTTTTTTGCCACTACCACTAGCAGTACTATCGAGAGTAACACATCTAGTGTTTTCTTTTTTGAAAAACTTGACCCATTCATCAACTTTTGTCATATCTGACATATCGCATTTGTTGAATACATAAATAATAGGCTTTCCGTCAATCAACTTTTCAAACTTAGGATTTACACACGAAAAAGGCGCACGACTATCTAATACATAAATAATCGTGTCAACAAGTTTAATTTCTTTTTCCATAAGTCTCATGGCTTTGGTCATATGTCCCGGAAACCATTGGATTGTTAGTGTGTTTTCCATATTAATTCTCCATCATGTTAAGTATCGCTTTGGTGTAAATCTTTTTGGCAATTTCGTATCCATTTTTTTGCTGAATAACAAAGTTTTTCATCATAACTCCGGAGTTAATTTCCATAACCAAAAATTTGTTATCTTCAGTCTTGATTATATCGACCGAACAAAACTCCAAATCAATAATTTTGGCTATATTTTCTACAATTCTATGTATTTGTTCTCTGTCACTCAAAGATATTTCCATCGAAGAAATTGAGCCTTTGGATAGATTAAACTTCCAGCCGAAATCAAAGACTTCACCGACACTCAAAACATTGTTTGAAATATCACTTTCGTAATTAGCAAAATAATCGTTATTAAATTCTTTTAGTAATTCCCCAATTGTCTTTTTGCCATCACCTACAATTTGTGGACGAGTTTTTTTGTACAAAAGTTCAATTTTCCCGCCTACACAAATCGCTCTAAATTCATTTTGAATACTCATATAAGGACAAACACTAAATGATGGTCTATGCTCAAGCAGATGCTCATATTTTTCCTTGAGAGTATCTATGTCGGTTACATGGAATACTCCTACTCCGCACGAACCCCTGTTAGATTTCATAACAATATTGCTATTATACTTTTCGAATAAATGAGTGACATAATCTATGCCTTTGCAGTCGCTAGCATAATCGTTATTATTGTCATTATCATAGACGATGTAATGTTCTATAACTGGGATATTATGGCTACTAAGCAGACTAAACATAGCATACTTGTCATCAAAGATTTCGCCTAGCCCATGTCTAAGAGAATCAAACTTGTATCCGCAAATATATCTAGTTTTGTTATACTTCTTAAGTTCAATCACCCAATCTTTCGAAAGGTAATTAATTGTAATATTATTTTCTTCACAAATTTCATTTATAATTTTGTGAAACATGTTTTCATTTGTCATTTTTTCATATCGCTTTCAAAACCGATTATTTATTATCATCTAACAAATCCGGTCTGTATTTTTTTGTTTCACTCAATTTTTGTTCCATTTTCCACTTTTCAATTTCTTTGTGATTGCCATTTATTAGCACTTCTGGAACAGACAAACCTTTGAATTCTCTAGGTCTAGTATATTGTGGATATTCAAGTAGTCTTTCGCTAAAACTCTCATCAACAACACTAGTATCGCTATGCAAAACATTTGGAACATATCTAAGCACCGCATCGGCAAGAACCATTGCAGGAAGTTCACCACCGGTTAAAACATAATCTCCGATTGAAATTTGTTCATCAATGCAAAGTTCAATTATCCTTTCGTCTATGCCTTCATAATGCCCACAAACTATTATTAAGTGATTTATATTACTTGCTATAGATTTGACTTTGTCTTGAGTTAGCACTGTGCCTTTTGGCGACATATATACTACATAACTATTTTCGTCCTTGACCGACATAATAGCATCATACAAAGGTTGTGGAGTCATGAGCATGCCATCCCCACCGCCAAATACATAATCGTCAACTTTTTTGTGCTTATCAAGCGAAAAAGACCTAATATCTATTAGGTTTAATTCAAATATATTTTTATCAAGAGCCTTGCCCAAAATACTTGATTTTAAAGGCTCAAACATTTCGGGAAATAGTGTTAAAATATCTATTCTCATAGTACAGCCACTTGTTCAAATATTTGTTTGTCGAATATAACTACTTTGTTGTTATTATCTACACTCGCAATTAGTCCATCAATTATTGGAAGCATACACTCTTTTTCAAACTCAATAGTCATTATATCCTTTGAGCCAAAATTGCTTATATCCAAAATTTTTCCGTGTTTATTATCTACAATACACTCGTAGCCGATTAAATCAAAATTATTATCTTTTTCAACTTCAACATCTCCAAAAATATGGATATTTCTCAAACTTTCGGCTTGTTCACAAGTATCAATTCCACTAACTTTCAAAATAACAAAAGCATCTCTTAGAGTGACTGTCTCTATTTTGTATGATACATTGTTTATATAGACTTCTGTTAATTTTTTAAACTTCTTTTGGTCTAAAATGTTTGGTTTTACTCTAAAAGCACCCTTCAAAGCTTGTGGCTTGGTGATTATTCCCAAATCTAATCTTTCCATATACAAAAATAAGAGAAATTAATCTCTTTCTCCTATTTTTACAATGTATCTTTTGCCAGTTTTGGCGCTTGCAGACTTAACGATAGTACGAATGCTTCCAGCAATTTTGCCATTTCTACCAATAACCTTGCCAACATCGTCTTTGGCAACAGTAACGGTAATTACGCAAACCTTATCGCTTTCGTCTTTGGTCGAAATTTCAATTTGGTCGGCATTATCAACCAAATTGCTTACAAGATATCTTACTAATTCTTCCATAGTCAAATACCCCTTTTATTATTTGCTTTCTTTTTTCTTTTTGTCTGTCTTTGGAGCTCTTTTTGCCATTGGTTTTAGTAATCCTTCTGAAACAAGAATAGTTCTTGCAGTTTCAGTTGGTTGAGCACCGTTATTTAGCCAAACTTGAGTACGTTCTTTGTCTAGTTTGACTTCAGCTGGGGCAACAAGTGGATTGAATGTACCTAATTTTTCGATGTAAGCACCATCTCTTGCCTTTCTTGAATCAGTAACTACGATTCTATAAAATGGAGATTTTTTGTCTCCCATACGAGTTAGTCTAATTTTAACTGCCATAATTTTTTCTCCTTTATATATATTAATTTTTGTTGATGTCAAAAAATTTTGTCTTTGGTATCAAAAAAATTTTAAAAACTACTAAAATGGTAACTTAAAACCACCTTTCTTCTTGCCATTCATCATTTTCATCATGTCTTTTGACTGATAAAATTGTTTAAGCAAAATATTAACGTCTTGAATAGTTGTTCCACTACCCGAAGCAATTCGACGTTTTTGACTGCCCTTGATTATATCTGGGTCAAGTCTTTCCTTTTTGGTCATGCTAAGGATAATAGACTTATTCTTTTGAATTTGTTTTTCGTCAATAGAATTTGCATTTAGTTTGAGTTTGTTAGCACCCGGAATCATTGCAAGTATATCCGCAATATTTCCCATTTTGTTAATTTGTTCAAACTGAACTAAATAATCGTCTAGTGTAAAACTATTTTCTCTAAATTTCTTTTCGAGTTTTTTTGCTTCTTCTTCGGTTATATTTTCTTGCGCCTTTTCAATAAGCGAAAGCACATCTCCCATATCCAAAATTCTACTAGCCATTCTGTCGGGATAAAATGGCTCTATATCGTCCATTTTTTCACCAACACCACAGAATTTAATTGGTTTTTGGGTAACCGCTCTAATAGACAAAGCCGCTCCACCCCTAGTGTCACCATCAAGTTTTGTAAGGATTACACCAGTGATGTCTAGTTTGTCATTAAAAGATGTCGCAACATTAACACTTTCTTGACCTATCATGCTATCGACTGTAAGCAAAATCTCTGTTGGATTAACTGCCTTTTTGATACGCAACAATTCATCCATTAACTCTTCGTTAATTTGAAGTCTGCCCGCTGTATCAATGATAACTGTGTCATAACCTTTTTTGTCGGCATACTTAATCGCATTCACCGCTGTTTTTTCGGGTTTGTTTGTTCCTTCGTCATAAACTTCGGCATCAACACTCTTGCCCACAGTTTTAAGTTGACTAATTGCTGCCGGTCTATAAATATCGCATGCTACAAGCAAAGGTTTTTTGCCTTGTTTTTTGAGCATTTTGGCGAGTTTTCCACACATAGTGGTCTTTCCAGCACCTTGAAGTCCACACATCATAATAACTGTTGGTGGTTTGCTACTTACTTGAAGTTTGGAGTTTGTACTACCCATAAGTGCGGTCAATTCTTCATTAACAATTTTGATAATTTGTTGACCGGGGGTAAGTGATTTAAGAACTCTTTCGCCCGTTGCTTTTTCGCTGACTTTGGAAATAAAGTCTTTGACAACCATATAGTTAACGTCGGCTTCAAGCAAAACAAGTTTAATCTCTCTAAGAGCATTTTTGATTTCGAGTTCAGTAAGTGTACCTTTCTTGGTAATCTTACTAAATACATGATTAAGTTTTTCGCCTAGACTTCCAAATAAAGCCATAATTACTTCCTTTTAATCAATATTTCCTATAATTTCATTAATATCTTTTGTAAGATTATCCATTTGATACTTCTTTCCCAATTCGCTAAGATTTTGTTTGAGTTTGTTTTTAAGTTCAATCTTTCCAACTACACTCTCATATTTTTCTAGCAAATTGCGGGATTTTTCCAAACAATCGTTCACTGCCTGCCTAGTTACATTATACTCATTTCCAATCTCTCCCAAAGATAGATTATCAAAAAAGTAATTCTTGCAAATCTTGAGTTGTTTGTCCGTAAGTAATGCCCCATAATTGTCAATCAGTTCACAAACCCTAAGGCTATCTTGAATGTTCATAACAAATCCTTTGATGTAAAGCAAAATTACTTTACAGATGTATTTTAATATAATCTTATAAAAATGTCAATAGTTTTTTTTAATTTTTTAAATTATACTACTAACAAAATCTTCTGCATCAAAAGGCTCAATATCATCAAGTCCTTCGCCAACACCAACAAACTTAATAGGTATTCCATATTTTTTGGCGATTGCAAATACTACTCCACCCTTGGATGAACCATCAAGTTTAGTAAGTATAATGCCACTTATAGGCAAAATTTCATTAAACATTTCTACTTGAGTCAAAGCATTTTGACCGGTTGTAGCATCAATTACAAGTAGGTTTTCGCTTACTCCGTCCCATTCTTTTGCAACAATTTTGGCAATCTTGCGTAGCTCTTCCATAAGTCCTACTTTGTTATGCAATCTTCCCGCAGTATCCACAAGCACAACGTCATCTTTTTTTGCCTTTGCACTTGCAATTCCGTCAAATACAACAGCACCCGGGTCTACACCTTCGTTATACTTAACAATTCTAACCCCTGCACGTTTGCTCCATTCATTTAGTTGCTCACTTGCTGCCGCTCTAAAAGTATCTCCGGCAACAAGCAAACAATTCTTTTTGTTTTTCTTGTAATAATTAGCAAGTTTTCCAATAGCGGTGGTTTTTCCTACCCCGTTGACCCCAACAACAGTATACAAAACTGGATATTCTTCGGGACGAGTTTCCAAATCCAAAATCTCAGCCATTGCCTGTCTTAGTACTTTTTTAAATTCTTCTTCGGTTTTGATTTTTTGTTTTTTGGCAATCGCTCTTACATTTTCGACAATCTCACTTGATGCTTCATAAGAAATATCTGACGAAACTAGCACAAATTCTAGTTCTTCAAAAAAGTCGTCATCAAGTTCTCCAACAAATATTTGTGAGAGTTTTTTTGATATTGCATCTTTAGTCTTTTTAAGTGCTCCAAAAAATTTAGAAAATATCCCCATACTTGTCTCCAATTAATTATTTTTGTTCGGTATTTTTGATAGCATCATTAAGTTTAACCGAAACTAGTTTACTTACACCCTTTTCTTCCATAGTAACACCATATAATGTGTCAGCATGTTCCATAGTTGGCTTTTTGTGAGTGATTACAATAAATTGTGTTTCATGCGAATAACGTTTAAGATACTTAGCTAGTCTAGTTACATTCGCTTCATCCAAAGGTGCTTCTATTTCGTCAAGCAAACAGAAAGGCATTGGTCTGAGTCTAAGGATTGCAAATAGAATTGCAATAGCCACAAGTGCCTGTTCTCCACCACTAAGCAAAGATATATTACTTAGTTTTTTCTCTGGTGGCTCTGCCTTGATTTCGATACCTGCTTCCAAAGCATCTTCACTATCCAAGATTTCTAGGTGTGCATTTCCGCCACCAAACAATTCTTTGAATACAATTCCAAAGTTTGTATTAATTTTGTCAAACTCAGTTTGGAATCTAACTATCATTTCATTTGACAAATCCTTGATAATTCGTTTCAAATCCGATTCGGCCTTGATTAAATCTTGAGATTGATTGTACATTTTGCCAAATCTTTCTTCCAAGTTCTTACAATCTTCAATTGCTCTTTCGTTAATATGTCCTAAAGATACAATTTCTTTTTTGAGTTTGTTTATTTCACTTGCACCCATTTTTGCATCAAAATTTACATCTTTTATATCGAGTGCTGTCTGATAAGTTAGACCATATTCTTCCCAAACTCTCTCTTGCATTGTTTCAATATCTGTATCAACCCGACTAAGAGCGATGTCTTGTTTGTATTTTTTGTCTTGTAAGATATTTACTTCACTCAATAACCTAGTTCTGTTATCATCAAGTCTACGAATATCTTCGTTTACACTAGATTTTTCGTTTTCCTTAGTTTCTAATTTTTCTTGAGTAGACTTAAGCAAAGCATAAGTCTCATTGTTTTCCAAACTAGTTTCGTTTTCAAATACAATGTTTGATGCAACTGACAAAAGTTGTCTATTTCTATTGCATGAAGCTTCCATAATTTCGATTTGTTCGTTGAGTGACTTCAAAATTTCAGTGAGCCTTGTGCGTTCTTGCTCAAGACTTAGATTTTCTGATTCAAGTGTTGCAATTTCAATCTTAAGTGCTGTTATTTTGTTTGAATAATCGTCCTTTTGATTTTTCAAATCACTAAATTGACTAACACTAGTATCCAAATTATCGCCACTTTCAATATCAACTTTAACATCCGAAATTTTGTTTAATTGATTAACAATACTTTCCAAAATTTGTTTGTTTTTTCCAATATTGGAACTAATTTTGTTTCGTTCATCTTCATAATCTCTACAGATTGTGCCGAACTTATCGTTTCTCTCAGTTTCGCTGGCAATCTCAATATCTAGTGAATGAATATTTGTTGACAACTCTTTGATTTCATCATTAAGTTTGCTAAGTTTACTAGATATTTCATTATACTGACTTAATTTATCTGACTTGTCTTTTGTTAATTTTTCAATTAATTTTCCGCAATTTTCAATCTCGGTTTGTCTTCCCAAAAGATTAGTTACTTGGGCTTTTTTGCTACCGCCAGTCAAACTTCCTTGTGGGGATATAATATCTCCATCCAAAGTCGCAATTCTATACGCAAAGTTGCTCTTTTTGGCAATATTCAATGCGTTTGTCATATTGTTTGCAATTATTGTTGTGCCTAGCAATGAACTTATGACATTATCTAATTTTTTGTCGTACTCAATAAGTTCAGATGCTAGTCCCATACAGCCTTCCATATCTAGCAAATATCTATAAGATTTGTCAAAATATCTAGGTTTAACTGTATTTATTGGCAAGAAAGTTGCACGACCATAATCTCTTTGTTTTAGATAATTAATCAAGTATTTTGCATGCTCATCACTTGATGTTACAACGTTTTGAATAGCACTTCCAAGTGCTGTTTCAACTGCTGTTTGATAGGTTTGTGGAACCTTGATAAGACTTGCCACAACACCCAAGATTTTGGACTTAATTTCACTATTTTTTTCGGCATCAGTAAGAAGTCTTTTGACTGTTCCATTAAATCCTTCGTATTCTCTTGCGTATTCTTCCAAGAGTTTCTTTCGATGTTCAAGTGTAATTATATTGCTAGAAAGTTCTTGAATTAAATTTTCTTCACGCTTAAAATCAACTTGCAAATTGTTTTGATAGTTGACTTTTTCGGAAAGTGTCGCATCTAATTGATTTCTTTTTTGCTTCAAAGACAATAGCAAGTTTGAACTCTCTGCTTGTTTAGCTTTTGACAAAGAGTATTTTTCGCTTACATCTCTTTGCATGTCTTCAAGTTCGCTAAGAGATTTTTCATAACTCTTTTTCTCTGCATCAAGTGCCGAAATTTGTGCTTTGACATCGCCTAGCATTTCAAGATTGTCTATAATCTTCTTTTGAATTGCTTGTGCTTCGTCTTCACCTGTTTTTAGTTCACTTGCAACCATATCGTACTTAGAATTAAGTTCGCTACACTCTGCCTTTTTATTAAACAATATCACTTGTTTGTCTTTTAGTGAGTTCTCGACGTCTACAAGAGAATTTTGATTTAAGTCACGACTTGCTTTGAGCCTATCTAACTCACCAGATAATCTATCGTCTTCGGCTTTGAGATGATTGTATTTTTCTTTCTGAAGATTAATTTCGCCACTTTGCTTAGTAATAGCGATATTAAGTTCCAAAATCTTATCTTTAAGAGCGCTAATGTCTGCATCAATAGTGCCAACCTTTTCAAATGCTTCGTTATACATTTTGTCGGCTTTGTCTTTTTCGTTTGATTTGTACTCAAGTTCTTCAACTATGCCATTGATTTTTTCTAAGATTGCATTCTTTGTGTCACTAGCAGTATCATATTGATAGATATACTGATTAACTTCAAGAACTTTGAGTTTATCTTTGAGTTCGTGATAAACTTTGGCAGTTTCGGCTTGTTCTTTGAGTGGCTTTAGTTGTCTATCAATTTCGGTTATTAAATCGTTAATTCTATTTAGATTATCTTGGGTATTAAGAAGTTTTCTTTCGGCTTCGACCTTTTTGGATTTAAACTTAGCAATTCCCGCTGCTTCTTCAAAAATTACACGTCTATCTTCAGGTTTGGAACTTACAATCTTTCCAACCATTCCTTGACCTATTATTGAATAACCATTTTTGCCAATTCCACTATCATGCAACAAATTAACTATATCTTTTAGTCTTGATGGAGATTTGTTAATCAAATACTCACTCTCGCCACTACGATAGAGTTTACGTGTAATTACAATTTCGTTATAGTCCGAATTGAAAATTTTGTTGGTATTGTCAAAAACAAGTGTAACTTCACAAAAACTAAGACCTTTTCTTTTCTCAGTTCCCTTAAATATTACATCTTGCATCGAGCTTCCACGCAAAGTCTTGCTACTTTGTTCACCTAGAACCCAACGAATAGCATCCGCAACATTACTTTTTCCGCAACCATTAGGTCCTACAATGGCAGTAATTCCTTCTTCAAAGTCAATCTTTTGATAGTCAGCAAAAGATTTAAATCCCACCATTTCAATTCTCTTTAAGTTCATTTGTTTAACTCCCAAACTAAGCATATAGTGTTTTGTCAAAATAAAAGGATATTTTTACATATAAGATATTATATCAAATAAATAGACGAAACACAAATAATACACGCAACTTTGTAGTTTTTTGTTTGCAAAAATATAAACAAAAATAGGTGTTTTTGCTGAGTAATTTAAAATTTTGAAACAGAACTAAAAAACGTGAGCATACATTAACTCACGTCTAATTCAATTTTTTATTTATTTTCCAATTTGTTTTAAATAAATATCCGCACAATTTTCTTGAGCGATATGAATACTCTTTCCTTTCGCTTTGGAAACAACGACACTATCAACACAAAGTTCGACTTCAAAAATTTTCTCATGGTCAAGTCCACTTTCGGATACAACTCTGTATTCAAAGTGTTTGCCGATTTTTTGCAAATATTCTTGTAGTTTGGTCTTGTAATCAATGCAATTTTTGAGAACATTTTGAATGTTTAAATCATTTACTATCACAAATTTTTGTATAATTTCTCGTGTCTTTTCCAGTCCGCCATCAAGATAAACTGCACCTATTAAACTTTCAAACAAATCCGCTTTTGTTTTGTCACTAAGCATACTTAGTGATTTGGATTTTAAAACAAGTTTATCTAATTTCAAACTTTCGGAAATGGCCTTTAGATAAGATGTAGATACTAGTCCCGCTCTTAATTTGGATAACACTCCACTATCTAGTTCTCTAAACTTGTAGATATAATCGGATACAACTAGTTCCAAAACAGCATCACCCAAAAACTCAAGTCTTTCGTAACTCTCACCACCAAACTCATTTGAATAACTGCTATGAGTTAATGCGGATTTGAGTAAGTTTGGATTTTTGAAATTATAATTTATTTCGTTATTCAAACTATTCATTTTCAGAAATCCCCAAAATTTCTAGGTTCTTTGTGATTTTGTCTATTAGTTTGCCTTTTGACATATTATAAACTTGCTCAATACAAGCACTTATACTTGAAGACTTACTACTTCCATGTGCCTTGACAACAAGTTTTTTGCAACCAAGAAGAACTGCACCGCCATAAACAGAATAATCAAATTTTTTCTTAATATGTTTAAATGTTTTTGCCATAAACACAGCACCAATCTTGGACATAAAACTGGACTTGATTTCGGCTTTCATAACTTTGAGTAGACTTTTTATAGCACCTTCGGTACTCTTTAACAAAACATTGCCCGCAAAGCCATCAGTAACCACCAAATCATACTCACCCGAAAGTAAGTCTCTTGCTTCCATGTTTCCAACAAAATTTACATGTTTATTTTCCTTAAGCAAAGCAAAAGTTTCTTTGGTTTTGGTATCGCCCTTATGGTCTTCTGTGCCTACATTAAGTAGTGCAACTCTTGGTTTTTTCTTTCCAAAAATAGTAAGATAAGCACTACCCATAACCGCGAATTGTTCCAAATATTTTGGTTCGCAATCCATATTTGCCCCACAGTCACAAATACTAACAATATCCCCATTAACCGTAGGCAAAATAGGACACAATGCAGGTCTATAAATCCCCTTAATTCTGCCAATTTTCATAAATCCGCCAGTAAGAACAGCCCCCGTTGAACCAGCACTAATAATGCCTACAACTTCATTATCATTTTTGCACAAATCCAAAGCCTTAACTAGTGAACTTTCTTTTTTGAATCTAATGGCTTCGGTAGGACTTTCGTTATTAGAAATAACATCCTTTGCATCAAGAATGGATATTTGATTTTCATTATATTTTTCTTGTTTCAAAATTTCGTTAATTTTGTCTTCGTCACCCGACAAAACCACATGAACATCACTTAGCTTATTGCAAGCACCAACTGCACCCTTAACAATCTCAACTGGTGCATTATCCCCACCAAAAGCATCAACAACTATTTTTATCATAATCTCTCCAATTTATAGTTAACTTTTTAATGCATCATTAAAACACATATAAGTCAATATTAACTTATTATACAAAAAAAATATATTTTTAGCAACAAAAAAAGCTTTTTTCAAGTTGACTATTGCAATTATAAATTCAATGTGCTAGAATTATTGAGACAAAAAAGGAGTTAAAACATGAATACTTTTAATATTTGTGCAAATTTTGGCATAGAAACAATTACCGCCAAGGAAATTAAAACAGGAATTATAAATGATACTTTTGTAGTAACAGGCAAAAATGGCAAAAAATATATTTTACAAGAAATTAATAACAATGTTTTCAAAAATGTTGATGGACTAATGAACAATATTGAAAAAGTAACAAATTATCTAAAAGAAAAAATCGCAAAAGAAGGCGGAGACTCAAAAAGAGAGACTTTGACATTAATTAAAAATATAAACACTGACAAGCCTTATTTCAAAATAAAAGATGACAATGGAGTCGAGCATTTCTTTAGAATGTACGAGTTTATCGAAAATGCAAGTACTTATGACGAAGCTAGCGAACAATATTTATTTGAAGCAGGCAAAGGCTTTGGAAAATTTCAACGTCAATTAAATGGTTTTGATGCCAGCGAATTAATCGAAAGCATCCCGAATTTTCATAATACTCGCAAAAGATTAGAAGCTTTTTTAAGTTCGCTAGATAATGCATATAAACAAAAAGATTCAGACTATATCTCTGATGCTTATTCTTGTATCAAATATGCACTAAAACATGCTGATATTTCAAATATTATCATGGATGCACTAGAAACAGGCAAAATTCCTACTAGAGTTGTTCATAATGACACAAAACTTAATAATGTTATGTTGGATAATGATAACAACCAAGCACTATGTGTAATTGATTTAGATACCATAATGCCAGGGACTATGTTATTTGACTATGGTGACGCAATTAGGTCGGGCGCAAATGCTGGACTCGAAGATGACGTAAATCTAAAAAATGTTTATTTAGACAAAAGCAAATTTGAAGCATATACCAAAGGTTTTGTTAGCGAAATAGCTCCAATTATGACACCAGAAGAATTAAAAATGCTTGCTCAAGCACCAATTGTCCTTACTTATGAACTTGGTCTTAGATTTTTAACAGATTATTTGGATGGAAACAAGTACTTTAAGTGCGATTTAACTAGACCAAAACATAATTTGGAAAGAGCCAAAGCTCAATTCGCTCTCACACAAGATTTAATTAAAAATTATTCCTATATGAATCAATTTACCAACGAAATTTATAACGAATACAAATTAGACTCTTCAAAACAACAATAAAAAAGGTAGTTTTAGGAATTTTTAACCTAAAACTACTTTTTTTAGTTTTTAAATGCACTAACATAATATTTTTGCTAAAATATCCCAAATATTGCTTTTCTAATACTGCAAGGTGGACGTGGGGCGACTGAATTTGAATTTTTTGTTTTCCAACGAATTTTAACTATTGGCGATGACCAAAAATCTATCTCAACAAGACCTTCAAAGATTTTGCCGTCATATGCTCTTAAACCACCACCCCTAAATGTAATTATGTAAACCGAGTTTCTTCCAACTTGTACTCTAACTGTTTCTTTTCCACCAACTAATACTGTTATTGGTCTAGTTGTTCCTAACAATGATTCATTGGTTAAAAATCTAGGGTAAAACCACACTCCTAGTCCACCAAAACTCAACTTGACTTGGTACATACAATCTCCTTATAAGAAGAGTATACCCCCCCCCCCAAGGAAAAAAGTCAAGTAAAAAAGCAAAAAAAGTCTTGGAAAATTCCAAGACTTTTTTATATTTCAAAATAGCAATTATTTTGTTTCTTTCTTTTCTTTTTCTACAACTACTTTTTGTTCGCCGTCATAGTAACCACATTTCTTACATACTCTGTGGTTTGCCTTTAATTCATGACAATGTGGACATTCAACCATAGAAGGTGTTGAAATTTTCCAATTTGCTTTTCTGGAATTACGCCTTGCTTTTGAAACTTTACCCTTTGGTACTATTGCCATACTGCACCTCCTAATTTTTTCGACTAATGCAATTTTATACTAATTTTTGACATTTGTCAACCACTATTTATAAAATTATTTCAAATTATTAATAGTTTTGACGGTTTCTTCGGCAATAACCATTTCTTCATCGGTTGGAATTACAAAAATCTTGACTTTTGACGATGGTTTTGAAATTAGCACTTCTTTTCCACGTGGAGCGGAATTATTAAGGTCTTTGTCAAGTTCAACGCCCATAAATTCAAGACCTTCGGTAACCGCTTCCCTAAGTTCTGGGGTATGTTCTCCACATCCCGCTGTAAACACAATAGCATCAGCCCCGCCAAGAACACCCATATATGCCGAAATATACTTTTTGATACGATGACAATACATATCAAAAGCCATTTTTACATTAGCATCAGACAAGTTCTCAGTTATGTCTCTCATATCTGCCATGCCAGTTCCAATTACACCAAGAAGTCCGCTTTGTTTGTTAAGCATCCTTATAACTTCGCTTACAGTTTTGCCTTCTTTGTTACAAATATATTCAATAACTGCTGGGTCAATATCTCCAGACCTTGTATTCATCATAATTCCTTCAAGTGGAGTAAATCCCATTGAAGTATCAAAACTTTTGCCGTTCTTAACAGCAGTAATACTAGCGCCCGAGCCTAGATGACACGAAACGATATTAATATCTTCCGGTTTTTTGCCAAGCAAGTCAGCACATCTTTGAGTAACGTAGTAGTGACTTGTTCCATGCGCACCATAACGTCTAATTTTGTAATTATCATAGTATTTTTGTGGAATGGCATATTTGTAGATATGCTCTGGAATAGATTTGTGAAAACCAATATCAAAAACAGCAACATTTGGCTTGTCTGGGCAAATCTTCATAGCAGCTTCCATTCCACAAATAGCACCAGGAACGTGAAGTGGTGAAAAATCCACTTTGAGTCTAAAATCTTCCAAAATTTCTGGTGTTACTAGTGTACTATCAAAATAATCTTCACCAACATTTACAACTCTATGACCAAATGCTTCGATTTCATCAAGGTTCTTTACGACACCAATTTTTTCGTCAGTTAATTTTTCAAGCAAAAACTCCATGCCTTCGCTATGGTTGACAATTTCTTTTTCGAACTTATACTCTTGACCTTTTGCTTTATACTTTAAAAATGAACCGCCTTCGTTAATTTTTTCTACATTACCTTTGGCAACAACTTCCTTAGTTTGCATATCAATAAGTTGGAACTTAAGCGAACTACTGCCCGCATTTATAACTAAAACTTTCATAAAAATCTCCTAAAATTATTCACATTGAAGCACTGTAATTGCTATTGCTTCGACTATATCTTGAACACTTGCGCCCCTACTTACATCGTTAATAGGTTTTCGCATACCTTGAGCAATTGGACCAACTGCACTAAATCCACCAAATCTTTGCATAATCTTATAGCCGATATTTCCTGCAGACAAATTTGGGAATATCAAAACATTAGCATCGCCTTGGATAGGACTATTTGGCGCTTTGAGTTTTGCAACACTAGGCACAATAGCACTATCTAATTGCATCTCACCGTCAAACACAAAATCTACATTTTGAGTTTTCAAAAGTTCTTTGGCTGTTCGCATCTTAACTGCATCATCACCTTCAGCACTACCAAGAGTCGAATAACTCAAAAGTGCAACTTTTGGATTCTCTATTCCGCCAATCACCCTTGCTGACTCAGCACTAAGTTTGGCAATCCCAACAATTTCTTCGGCAGTCGGATTAATATTAACTCCACAATCCGAAAGAATGTAAGTCTTATCGTCTCTAGTCATTACAAAGAAACTTGAAATTTTTGTTTCTTTTGTCTTGCCTTTAATAATTTGAAAAGCAGGTTTGAAGGTTTCGGCTGTTGCAATCTCAGCTCCAGCAACCAATCCATCAGCAAGCCCCAAATCAACGATCATTGTTCCGAAGTACACTGAATTTTCAATAAGTTTGTCTGCATCTTCTTTTGTAACACCCTTATCTTTACGTTTTTCATAGAGTGCCGAACTGAGCATTTCCCTTATTTCATGAGTTTTGATGTTGACAACTTTTAAAAACTCATTTTCGACGATATTATTACTAGAAATAAATTCGTCATTGTCTGTAAGCAAAATAATTTTTGCAATTTTTTGAGTACTTGCAAGTACACCCGCATCCAAAACTCTTTTGCTAAAGTACGCTTCGGGAAGAACAATAGTACGTACATTTTTTTGTGCTTTTTCCTTCCATAATTCATTCAAAGTTTGTGTTTTTTTCATAAAAATTCAAAATCCTTAAAGATTTATTTGTTAAATTTTATTAATTGTATTACAATTTACTAAATAATAAACCAAAAAATTTAACATACTTAGTTTACTAAAATTTAATCAAATTGTAAATTAATTTAGGAGCAAATATGAAAATCTGTGCAATAATTTGTGAATACAACCCCTTACACTACGGACATTTGTATCATATCCAAAAAGCCAAAGAACTAAGCGGTTGTGATGCTGTTATGTGTATTCAAGCAGGAAACTTTACTCAACGTGGCGAACCCGCAATTACAAACAAATATGTTAGAGCGAGAATGGCATTGGAAGCCGGAGCAGATATTGTTGTTCAAATCCCTACTGCATATTGTTGCAGTTCGGCAGAGATATTTGCTTTGGCGGGAGTTAAGATTGCTAATTCATTTGACGATGTTACTCATCTTGCTTTCGGATGTGAGACTGAGAACTTTGAACTTCTCAAGGAAATTGCCAAATATTTTGCAAACGAACCAAAAGAATACAAAGAAAAACTTAAGAAATTTTTAGACATGGGAGATAGTTTGCCAGTTAGTCGTCAAAAAGCAATTGAAGAGTTGATGAAAGAAGACAAGGTTGAGTTTAGCGAAATCACCGAAACTTTGAATATTCTCACCAAGCCTAATAATATTCTTGCAATTGAATATCTCAAAGCATTAATTAGAACCAAGAGCAAAATTGAGCCAATATTTACAACTAGGTCAAATAGCGATTACAATTCCGCCGACCTTAATGGCAAAGATAGTAGTGCTACTGCAATCAGAACAAAACTACTCAGCAAACAAAAAATTAAATCCATCAAAAAACTCGTTCCATCGTTTACTTACAGACTTCTCAAAGACGACATGGATGAATATGGCTTGCCAGACTTAAATCTATATAACGACCTTTGTTCTTATGTTGTCAAGACAAGTTTGGCTAGCGATTACAAAAACGTTTATGATGTATCCGAAGGAATTGAAAATAGATTTTTGGAAAGTGCCAAAAAGTTCAAAGACTTTAACGAGTTGCTTCTTGATGTCAAAACGAAAAGATACACATACACTAGACTCAAAAGAATTGTACTTAGACTGCTTTTGAAAATAGACAAAAATATTGTCTCCGAAATTTATAAAATGGATAAACTCCCTTTTATCAAAGTTTTGGCATTTAATGCAGAAAAAAAGGATTGTTTAAGTTCGGTTAGTGCTAATACAAATCTAATCATTCGAAATAGCAATATCGTACGTAATCCAAGCGAAGAATATGTGACACTTGCAAATATCGAAGATAGAGCAAATGCGGTATTTAATTTACTTCTCAAAAAGAGCAAAACTATTCCAAACTTTGCACCCGACCTTTATACCCAAAGTGTCAAATACACCAAAAAATAACAAAAAATTACTGGACTTAAATCCAGTAATTTTTTTAATTAAACATATCCTTTATGAGTTTTGAAACCAATTGTCCATTAGCCTTGCCTTGTGTATGTTTCATAACATATCCAATAATATAACTCATAACTTTAGAATCAGTCTTAAAATCTTCAACCGCCTTTGGATTTTCTACCTTAAATTTATTTAAAATTTCTACAATTGCAAACTCATCAACATTAGAAATCAAATTTAATTCTTCACAAATTGTTTTAGAAGATTTTTTTGTTTCAATAGTTTTTTCTAAACAAACAAGAGCATTAGTTCTTGTTAACTTTTGTTCATCTACAAGTTTAATTAAATATATAAAATCTCCTTCACTAATTAATTCGGATAATTTTTTGTCTTTGTTCTTGTTCAATCTAAACAAGTCAACAATAATCCAGTTAGCAATTTTCTTCGGATTATTATACAAACTAACACATTTATTATAATAATCGGTAATGTTTTTATCACTTGTAAGCAAATTTGCATCATTTGTAGATAATTGATACTTTTCAATATAAAGTTTTCTCAATTCTTCTGGCAAGATAGGGATTGTTTTTCTAATTCTTTCAATATCATCATCTGTTATAATAATCGGCAAAATATCTGGGTCAGGGAAATATCTATAATCCATAGATTCTTCCTTTGAACGCATACAATAATTCTCTTGTAAATCATCATCCCATTTTCTTGTCTCTTGTTTAACAGACAATCCACTATTTAGAACTTCTTTTTGTCTTTCTATTTCAAAATTAATTGCACTTGATACACTTTTAAAAGAGTTGATATTCTTCATTTCGGTTCTAGTTCCCAATGTTTTTGAACCTTGTGGCTTAAGTGAAATATTTACATCAACTCGGAGTCCGCCTTCTTCCATTTTGCAATCTGCTATTCCACAAAAAACTAGTTTTTCTCTAATCTTCTTTAAAAATTCATCAACTTCTTGTGCATTTTCAAAAACTGGCTCGGTTACGATTTCAATGAGCGGTGTTCCACCCCTATTGTAATCTATAAGTGTACCTTGACTCTTCCCCATATGAATTAGTTTTCCAGCATCTTCTTCTAAATGAATTCTATTAAGAGCTTTGAATTTTCCATTACTCAAAGTAATTCCACCTTGGGTGCAAAATGGATGAACCATTTGAGAAATTTGATAAGCTTTTGGCAAATCTGGATAAAAATAATTTTTACGTTCCATTACGGCATATTTATTTATCTTACATCCAAATATTAGTCCGGCTTTTATGCACAATTCTATGGCTTGTCTATTAATCACCGGCAAAGCACCTGGCATACCGGTACAAACTGGACAAACGTTAGTATTAGGCTTACTTCCAAAAACGTTTTCACAAGAACAAAATATTTTAGTTTTGGTTTTGAGTTCAGCATGAATTTCAAGACCTATTACAACATCATACATAATTTTGCTCCTTACACACATATTTTGCTATATCATATAATACAAATTCGCTTTTATTTTTTCCCATAAGTTGAAGTCCAAAAGGAAGACCAGATTCATTTACAGCATATGGAACATTAACAGCGGGAATTCCGGCTATTGATGCTGGCACAGTAAACAAATCTTCCAAATACATGCTTACTGGGTCTAATACTTTTTCACCAACCTTAAATGCGACATCAGGAGTGGTTGGAGTAAGTATACAATCGCAGCTGTCAAATGCACTTGCAAATTCAGATTTCAAAAGTTTTTGTAACTTTTTTGCCTTTCCATAATATGAATCAAAATAACCACTAGATAGTACATAGTTTCCTAGAATTATTCGTCTCTTAACTTCGTCGCCAAACCCTTCACTTCTACTCATAACATAAACATCTTCTAGTGTCTTAGCATTATCGCTTCTTTTTGCATACTTAACCCCATCAAATCTTGATAAATTACTTGTCGCTTCTGCTGGGGTTAAAATATAATAGCAAGCAAGACTATTTAAAATATGTGGAACAGAAACTTCTACGATTTCCATACTATGTTTTTTTAATTTATTAATTGCTTCTTCAAAATATTTATATTGTTTTAAATTTTTTATTTTTTCAAAAATTTCTTTGCATATTCCAATTTTATAAGAACTTTTTATTAATGAATTTCCCAAATCAGAACTTATTGATGTTTGGTCGTTTACATCTTTTCCAGATAAAACTGAAAGCATAAGTTTATTATCTTCTATATTTCGAGTAATTGGTCCAGCTTGGTCAGTTGACGAAGCAAATGCTACAACCCCATATCTTGAAATTGTTCCATACGTTGGTTTAATACCCACAACCCCGTTAAAAGAGCTTGGCTGTCTAATCGAGCCACCAGTATCAGTACCTATTCCACACATACAAAGACCTAGAGCAACTGCGACAGCACTTCCACCCGACGAACCACCAGCAACCAATGATTTATCAAAAGCATTTAATGTCGCCCCATAACAACTTTTTTCACAACTGCCACCCATAGCAAATTCGTCCATGTTTGTTCTTGCAAATATTATGCCATCTTCATTTTCAATTTTTTTGACTATTGTTGCACTATATGGAGCAACAAAGTCTTGCATAAATTTGCTTGCACAAGTTACCTTTTTGCCTTGAAACATTATATTATCTTTAATAACTATTGGCACACCAGCTAGTTTTCCAAGGGGTTCTTTTGCATGCACTTTTTCATCAATTCTTTTAGCTTTTTCCAAAGCATCTTCAAAAACTTCAATTATAGCATTAAAACCTGAAAACTTTTCGACTCTTTTCAAAAAGTATTTCATAACTTCAACTGCTGAACACTTCCCAGTTTTTATCAAATAAACTAATTCTTTTATACTTAATTTCTCAAATTCCATTATTCCACCACCAATGGCACGTTGTAACACCCATCAACTTTTTCTGGGGCATTTTTCAAAGCATCAAACATTTTTTTATCTTTAATTTCATCTTCACGCAATTCATCTAAACCAACACCTTCACTTTCCAAATTATCATCAAGTGACAATTTTGTTATTTCATCTACAAAAGATAAAATTTTACTAAACTCTTTTTTGAATTTTTCTTGGTTTTCAGGCTCAATACTAATTTTACTTAAATACATAAGATGATTTAAATCTATTTCCATAATTTTTTCTCCTATCTAACTTTTATATGAATTTCACGCAATTGTTCTTCTGACACCTTTCCCGGAGCACCCATCATAACATCAATAGCTTTGCTGTTCATAGGGAATGCGACAACTTCCCTAATACTTTTTTCATCAAGTAACAACATCATAATTCTGTCTAGTCCAGGGGCGATTCCCGCATGCGGTGGTACACCATATTCAAAAGCAGTATACAAAGCACCAAATTTTTCTTTAACAACACTACTATCGTACCCAGCTATTTCAAATGCTTTTAGCATAACATCTAAATCGTAGTTTCTAACTGCTCCACTAGATAATTCAATTCCGTTGACAACTATATCATACTGATAAGCAAGAATATCTGTAGGTTCACAAGTTTCCAAAGCCTTTAGTCCACCTTGTGGCATACTAAATGGGTTGTGACTAAACTCAATTTTATCATCGACTTTTTCATACATAGGGAAATCCACAATCCATGCAAATTTATAAATATCTTTCTGAATTAAATCTAATTTCTCAGCAATTTCTCTTCTTAACATTCCTGCTATTTTGTAACATAGATATTTATCTTTGTCTGCAATTACAAATATATCGTCTCCTATCTTTGCATGAGTTTTTTCAATTAGTAATTTACATTCTTTTTCAGAAATAAATTTGACTATCGGTCCTTTCAAAGAGTAATCATCCAAAACTCTAACATAAGCCAGTCCTTTTCCCCCCAACTTGAGAGTTTCTTCTGTTAATTTATCAAAAAAACTTCGTGGGAGTTCCGATGTTTTAACAGCAATACCTTCAACAGTTTTCCCCCTAAAAGCATCAAATTGTGATTCTTCAAATATTTCGTCCAAAGAAACAAGTTCAAGCGGGTTGCGAAGATCTGGTTTGTCTGTTCCATATTTTATCATACTATCTTTAAATGTAATTTTTGGAAAACTCTGATCTAGTTTAAACTTTCCATATTTTTTAAATATTTTTTTGAGCAATTTTTCGCTCACTTCAAATACATCTTCTTGTGTAGCAAAACTCATTTCCATATCAACTTGATAGAACTCACCCGGCGACCTATCTGCCCTACTATCTTCATCTCTAAAGCAAGGAGCAATTTGGAAATACTTGCCAACTCCAGCACACATAAGCAATTGTTTAAATTGTTGTGGGGCTTGTGGCAAAGCATAAAACATTCCTTTATGAAGCCTGCTAGGAACCAAAAAATCTCTAGCGCCTTCGGGGCTTGAACTAGTTAAAATTGGAGTCTGTACTTCTACAAAATCCAAATCTAAAAGTTCTTTTCTAATATCAAACATAAGACTGCTTCTAAGTTTTATCATTTGATGCATTTTGTCGCTTCTCAAATCCAGATATCTATATTTTAATCTTGTATCTTCATTGGTCTTAAAACTTTCATCAATCTCGAATGGTAATGGTTTTTTAACTTTTGACAAAACTTCCATCTTATGAATTTCAAGTTCTATAGTTCCAAGTCTAATTTTTTTGTTTATCGTATCAAAATCTCTTTGAATAATTAACCCTTCAACACTAATAACACTTTCCTTTGTAAGGGTTGTAAGCAAACTTTGGTCATGAGTTTTTAATTGCAAAACTCCATGCTCATCTCTTAAATCTATAAATACAATCTTGCCATGGTCTCTGATGGATTTTACCCACCCAGCAATTTGTACTATTTTTCCCAAAGAACTTTCACTCAAATCTTTGGTCGTAACTTTTCTATACATAATTATACCTTCTTTTATAATATTATAAATTTTATAGATTTCAAACTATTTTTATATATCTAATATTCTTTTCGCCCTATCGGGCATTAATAATTCCTTTAAAATAAATTTTCATAAAACACTCCTTTTTTAAACTACATAAAACAAAAAATGGAATAGGTTTTCCTATTCCATAAATTTTAAATAATTAGACTAATTAATTAATAACTAACAGAAAAGAAACCCATTATATTCAATGTGCTCAAATTGTTATTATTAAGATTAGCAAGAGCTTTTCTAAACATAATAGTTTCTCCTTGTTTTTTTGTTATTGTATTACAAAAGTTCAAACATGTCAACACTTTAGTCAAAAAAATTTTAGCAGTATGAATTTTAAATCTATTTTAAATTTATAGACCATTCATAAAGTCATTTTATCAATTTCAGAATTTCCTTTATGTGTTTTTCGGTCTCAATTCGACCTTGGTCTATAATTTTGAGTGCGTTGGTTTTTCCAAAACTCATTTGTGTAAAACCTTTTAGATTTGGCCTTAGAATAATATTCGAATTTGTAGATTTAATATTTTGCAAAGACTTAGTAAGTATATTAATTGCTCCGACTAGAGTTTCAATTGCATTTTTTGGTCTAGTTTCAATTTTGCAAAAGCCCAAAACGTCGACCGAAATTATTACGTCCGCTCCAAGATTTTTGGCTACATCATCTGGCATATTATTAACACATCCGCCATCTATAAGCAGTTTGTTATCTTTTTTGAAAGGAACGAAAAATCCGGGAATAGATAGTGTTGACCTAACAGCATCACGAATACTACCAGCTTTAAATACCACTTCCTTTTCAGTAAGCAAATCGCACGAAACACAAGCAAATTTTGTCTTGCAATTCTCAATTTTTTTATCCGGCAAAAACTTATTGATATTTCGCATAACACCCTTACCCGAAAAAAGTCCGCTTGCATTAAAATTAACATCAAAGAAATGTATTCGTTTAAATTTGCATGCAAACTTAGTCATTTCTTGAACACTCATGCCCGAAGCATATGCCGCACCAACAAGTCCGCCCATACTTGTTCCCACTATTATGTCTATAGGAACATTGTATTTTTGCAAAACATCAATTACTCCAACATGCGCAAATCCAAGTGCCGAGCCACCGCTCAAAACTAATGCAACTTTTTTATCTTTCATATTTTTCCCTTTTTCTAATTTTTTCATCATATGCAAATTAGTTTAAATATGTTTAAACCAAAAAAATTTTAGATTTATTTGCACATTAATATGCACCCGCACGAATACAATATTATTTTTAATCATATTTTAATATATAATGACAAAAACCCCAACAAAAAAAATAAATATTTTCAAAATAACTTATGTGTGTTTGTTGTGTATCTGCATAGTTACAATTGTAATTATGCCCAAAACCGCTTCAACTTCTTTTTTTGAAGGTGTTAGGATTTGGGCAACAAGTGTTTTGCCTGCACTACTTCCATTTTTTATACTGACAAAACTATTGTCTTATAGCAATTTTTTGGGAACACTAAGCAAAAGTTTGACACCCGTCACTCAAAAACTCTATGGGGTTGGCGGACTATCTGGATATATTTATCTTATGAGTATAATTTCGGGCTATCCGGTGGGGGCAAAACTAACATCGGATTTATACAAATCTGGAAATATCTCCAAATCCGAAGCCCATACAATAACTTCGTTTGCAAGCACTTCTGGCCCGCTATTTATTATTGGAACTGTGGCTACAAATATGTTTGGAAATGTTAGCATCGGGATAATTATCTTGGTCTCACATATTTTGGGAGCTATGCTAAATGGACTATTGTATCGCAACAAAAGAAATATAACTCATGCACAATCTTTCAATTCTTCCAAACCACAAAATATTTTAAACGAAACAATGTCATCAAGTATAATGTCTATTATGGTTGTTGGCGGATTTATAGCATTATTTTATATGCTTTTGAGTATTTTGAATACATTGAATGTATTTAGTCCTATTTGTAATTTGCTTGAAATCATTGGAGTAGATAGTAGTATTTCAACATCTATTATCTGTGGAATTATTGAAGTGACAAGTGGTGCTATAATGCTTGGACAAACTGGACTAAGTTTCAAAATACTCACAATTTTGGGAACTTTCCTTATATCTTTTGGCGGTTTATCTATTCATGCTCAAGCATTCACATATCTAAAAGATTTTGATATGTCCTACAAAAAGTTCTTTCTAATTAAACTCACACATGCTATTATTTCTTGCTTAATATCTTGGTTGATTGTTCTGATTTTAAAAATCTAATATTAACGAAAGATTTTTGACAATTAAATTTTTTAATCAATCTAGTTTTGATATCTATATTACAGAATGTCAAATTTTGGGTTTCTTAAAATATTAATTATTTGAATTTAAAAACAAAAACACAGAGTAAACTTATAATAAATCTACCCTGCGTGTGTTTTAATAATAAATATCTGCTATTAGCATTTTTAAATTTTCATATAACTTTTTTAATTTTTTGTTTTTTGAAAGAGTATGCTCAAGCGGAACAAGTAGTGCGTTAATTATCAAAAGTTCTTCGAGTTTAACCGCCCTACACAAAGCCTTGAGAACTATTAGCAATTCTTCCTTTTCGTCATACTTAATATGATGGTCGTCATTTATGGCATTATTAAGTTCGCTTATACTCATCATCAAGTTTGCAAAGAGAATTTTTGTATTTTTATCTGTTTCAATAGCATCAATTGTTTCGTCCATTGTGATTTGGTTTTGGCTCAAATCTTCGGTTGTGTCTTGTTTGCCATTTTCGTCAACACCAATTAGATTTTTGACAGCGGTCTTATATGCTACAAGTACTGTCAAAGCAAAGTTGCTATAACTAATATTATATCCGTCTTGACTAAAGAAATTTTCTGTAACAAAAGTTTGCAAGTTTATATTTTTCTTGTCTACTTCCAAAAGAAGACAGGTAACAAAAGCCACGATTTCTTTTTCATCATCGCTCATTACAAAATATCCGCCATTATTTGGATTGCTTGCCAAACTTCTTTCCAAAACTTGTTTGAACTTAAAGTCTTTCATGCAATTTGAGTACAGATTATATATAGTTGTAGACTTGACAACACATTTGAGAATATTAGCAACTTTGGTATCCGACAAAATAAATCTGCCTTCAATCATTTCGTCGCAGGCTTTATAAAAATCTACAATATTTTGTATTTCTTCGTTTGTTATCATAAACTCCCCTTTTGTAATTATATTGTATTATAATTTTGCTATTTTAACAAACAAAATAAAATATTTATGAGTATTTTTTTTGATGATTTCAAAAAAGTTGTCATTTTATTTAGCATTTAAGATTATTTTGTGCTAAAATATGTACGAAATACAAAAAAAACTACGGAGAAATTATGGATTTTGAGCAAGACAACACCATTCACAAACTAAAATTATTATTCGTACTAGACAAAATGGAAATTCCTTTGACAGAAAATAATATTATAGATATTTGCACAAGTTCAAACAATTGGTTTACATATCTTGACGTCAAGGAAGCGATGTACGAACTGCTCAGTGTCAAGTTTATTTGTGAAGAAAAAGTTAAGGGCGAAGAAACTAGATATACAATTACATTTGACGGAAGAAACTGTTTGAGTCATTTTTATTATAGAATTCCACAAGATATGCGAGAAAGAATAACAACATATGCCCAAGAAAACAGAATGAATCTCAAACGTAGTCAAGAATATGTGTCTGAATACTCCAAAAATCCAGATGGAACTTACTTTGTGACTTTCAAAATAAAAGAACCTGCTATGACAAATTCTTTGCTTGAAATCAAACTAAAAGCACCAACAAGACAATCGGCTGTCGAAGCTTCACGTCGTTGGACAGAAAAAGCGCCGATTATATACGAAAATATCTACGAAAATTTGTTAGATAACTAACTACAAAGGAGAAAATTATGTTTACATATATTCCAAAAAATGTGTGTTCTAGAAAAATATTATTTGACGTTTCTGACGGAAAAATTACATCGTGCGAGTTTGTTGGCGGATGTACTGGAAATACTCAAGGACTTTCTAAATTAGTTGTAGGATTAACTCCAAGTCAAGTAATCGAAAGACTCAAAGGAATTCAGTGTCGAAATGGAACATCCTGCCCCGACCAATTAGCCGAAGCCATGCAAAAATATTTAGATGAAAACAAATAAAAATTTATAAAAAACGTCTCGTTTTGAGACGTTTTTTTCATTTTAATTAAACCCTATTAAATCTGCTTAGTACATTATTTTTGTGGACTTCGATTTGAGACTGAACATTTTTGATTGCCTTGTTAGTATCCATAAGTGTGCCTAAACTATCTTTGAATTCAATGGATTTTTCAAAGTCTGGAATATATGCAAAATCCATACAACATTGGTGACAATAATAATTTCTTTGTCTTGCAAGTTTACTAAGCAAAAAATATGTTTCTTTTGAAAAATAAGGAGTATTATCGCTATTATCTAGTTGTTCAAGCGCCTTAATAACCATGCCAAGACCTTTGTATTCACTCCTTACATACTCGATGTTTTTGTAAAAATTACCTTTGAGCATCCCCGCATAAATGAGTTTTAAATCGTTTTCCATAAATTGATAAAGAGAAATAGTTTCTCCAAGCAAATATTTGTATTTATCAAAATCGTTCATAGTTTGTCCTTTTTTGTTAACATTAATATTTTACAAACTAAGCCAGATTTTAGCAAATAAAAAGCACCAATTTTTTTAAATTAATCGGTGCTTATTATTAACTCAATTTCATTCACTTTTTTAATTATTTCAACAAATCTTCAAGAAGTGCTTTGTTCTTTTGTAATTTTTGCTTTTCATTTTCAATCAAAGTTGCTGGTGCATGAGACACAAATCCCGCATTATTTAGCATTTTTTCACTACGCTCAATTTCAAATTTGAGTTTTGCAATTTCCTTTTCTGCACGTTCTTTTTCAGCAACCATATCCACCATACTATCTAGTGGCAAATTAACTTGCAAGTCATTAAAGTTAAGCATTACTGCATTGTTACTAAACTCACATGCATTATTAACAATCTTAATTTCGTTAATTAATGCAAGTTTTAAGATATAATCCAAACACAAAATAATTTGTTTATTGTTTCCTTTGATTAATACTTCCGCATTAATCTTTTTGTTATCTGGAACTTTTTTGTCAGCACGAGTATTTCTAATTACTCTTATGACATTCATTATTTCTTCCATTATAGTTGTATCAAATTCACCCCAAACTTCAGGCCACTTAGACACCATTATGCTTTCGCTCTCATGTGGCAATTCCAAATAAATTTTTTCGGTTATAAATGGAATAAATGGATGAAGTAGTTTCAAAGTATTTTTGAGAACATATAGTAGAGTGGCTCTAGTGCTTTCTGGATTTCTTTGCATTTCGCATTTGCTAAGTTCAATATACCAGTCACAGAATTTTGTCCAGAAAAAGTCGTTTAAATCACTTGCAGCTAGACCTATATCGAATTTTTCAAATTTGTTGTTTACACTAGTTATTGTGT
The DNA here is from genome assembly GCA_934754475.1 of uncultured Clostridia bacterium. Lineage (GTDB taxonomy): Bacteria > Bacillota > Clostridia > Christensenellales > UBA1242 > UBA11490. The sequence continues at coordinate 235,472 of CAKVHV010000002.1, forward strand.
TGTTGAGTTCGCTTAAAATCCACTGGTCAGCATAGGACAAATTAACATCCTTAATATTTTTGACATCATGATTTTCAATTTGCATAAGAACATACTTAGAAGCATTCCAAATTTTGTTTAGGAAGTTTCTTGTAAGTTCAACTTTCTTTTCGCTAAATCTACTATCCGACTCAATAGCAACCCCGTCAAACAAACTAAATCTAAGAGCATCAACTCCGTATTTTTCTATCATTTCAACGGGGTCAGTTCCATTGCCTAGTGTTTTTGACATCTTTTTGCCATTAATATCCTTGACAATACCATTGATAACAATATCTTTGAAAGGAATTTTGCCTTCGTATTCAATTCCTGAGAATATCATTCTAGCAACCCAAAGGTTAATAATTTCCCTAGCGGTTACCATTACATTTGTAGGATAAAAGTACTCTAGTTCAGGTGTTTTTTCTGGATAGCCAAGAGTTGTAAGTGGCCACAAAGCCGAACTAAACCAAGTATCAAGTTTGTCTTGTTCTTGAAGTAGATTATGGCTATGACACTTTGGACACTCTGTAGGGTCTTCCATTTCAACGATAACTTCGCCACAATCTTGACAAGTAAACAAAGGAATATCATGTCCAGACCAAATCTGACGAGAAATACACCAGTCTTTGATGTTTTTCATCCAATGAAGATAAGATTTTTTGTATTGTTCGTCTTTAAACTTAATTTCCCCACTCTCAACCGCTTCGATTGCAGGACGAGCGAGTTCTTCCATTTTGACAAACCATTGCGACGAAACAAGTGGTTCAATAATCGTCTTACATCTTTCGCAATGTCCAACATTATGTGCATAATCTTCGATTTTAACAAGATTTCCGGATTCTTTCAAATCTTCAACTATTTTGTCTCTTGCTTGTTCTCTACTTAAGCCTTGGTACTTGCCCGCAAATTCATTTAAAACCCCGTCATCACCAATAACCTTAATAACTTCCAAATTATGTCTAAGACCTACTTCAAAGTCGTTTGGGTCGTGAGCAGGAGTAATTTTAACAACACCCGTTCCAAAGTCCATTTCGACATAATCGTCGGCAACAATAGGAATAAGTTTGTTAACAAGTGGCAAAATTACGTTTTTGCCAACCAAGTCTTTGTATCTTAAGTCATTTGGATTAACTGCAACAGCTGTATCTCCAAGAATAGTCTCTGGTCTAGTTGTTGCAACTTCAATAAAGTCGTTTGAATTTTCTAACCTATATCTAATATGCCATAGATGACTTGGAACATCCTTAAATTCAACTTCGGCATCAGATATAGAACTTTGACACTTAGGACACCAGTTAACTATACGTTTTCCCTTGTAAATCCAGCCTTTTTTGTATAAATGAACAAATGCAGACCTAACAGCCTTACAAGATTTTTCGTCCATAGTAAAAGTTAGTCTATCCCAATCGCATGAATAACCCATACGTTTGAATTGGTCAATAATTGTACCCTTGTAGTCTACATACCACTGGTTAATTCTTTCCCTAAACTTTTCTCGTCCCAATTCTTCCTTGCTAGTGCCTTCACGTTCTAATTGTTTGCAAAGCATAAATTCGGTAGACAAAGCAGCATGGTCAGTACCAGGCACCCAAAGAGCATTATATCCTTGCATACGTTTTCTACGGATAATAATATCTTGAATGGTTTGTTGAAAAGCATGCCCCATGTGCAACTTGCTAGTAATATTTGGTGGTGGCATTATGATTGTAAAAGGTTTTTTGGACTTATCTACTTTTGCACTAAAATACTTTTTGCCTAGCCATGTATTATATATTTGTGCTTCAAATTCGCTAGGATTATATGTCTTTTCCATTTTTTAAATTAAACTCCCCTAAATACAACAATCAATACAGAAATAAATAAACAAACAAGTCCAATGGCTTTGAAAGTAATTAGTACCGAGTCATTATCTTTGATGTCGTTTGTTTTTCTAACCATTCTAGCAACTCTTCTTCCAAGCACTGCAAGTGACACACCAATGACAGCAAAAACTAGTGCAATAACAATAGATGGCATTTGAAGACGTCTAACAAAGTTTTGACCAAAAGTTTGAAAAACACCTAATAAACTATTCATATCCTACTCCTAAAATTTAACTTTATAGTTTTAAAATGTTAAGACTATTTAAAAAATGCAGTCAAAACATAATATTTCAAGATAAGTATAACAAAATTAATTTAAAAATACAAGTCTATTTAGGAATAAAATAATTAATAAATATATAATTTACTACTTTTTAAGTAGATAATTTGGGTATCGAAACTAACAAAAAGATTTTTTTTTGAATATATTAAGGTAATGCAAAAAATTGGAGGATTATATGAAAAAGTTTTTTATTGCATTATTTTGTTTGTTTTTTGCGATGCCATTTTGCTTTGTGGGTTGCAACAACAACAAAAACACAATCAGGCTTTGTGAAGTAACTCATAGTATTTTCTATGCCCCACTTTATATCGCCATAAACAAAGGATATTTCGAAGAATTTGATATTAATATCGAACTTACAAACGGTGGCGGAGCAGACAAATGTATGTCCGCACTTGTAAGCAAATCGGCAGATATCGCCTTGATGGGGCCAGAAGCCACGATTTATGTTGCCAACCAAGGCAAAAAAGATATGCCAGTTGTATTTGGTCAATTAACCAAACGTGATGGTTCATTTATTATTGGAAGAGAAGCTACAGACAACTTTACTTGGGATATGCTAGCAAACAAAGAAATTCTAGGTGGTCGTCGTGGTGGTGTTCCAGCGATGACATTGGAATATGCTATCGAAAAGAATGGTGTTGAAAATTGCACAATCAATTATGATGTCGCTTTTGATAATTTAACAAGTGCATTTATTGGCGGAACTGGAGATTTTGTTACAGCATTTGAACCAGCCGCAAGTGCAATTGTAGAAAGTGGTCACGGTCACATTTTGGCTAGTGTTGGTGCTGAAACTGGTGAAATTCCATACACAGCATTTACTGCCAACACAAGTTATATCGAAGCAAACACCGATACTATCAAAAATTTCTTGAGAGCCATTATGAAAGGCTACAACTATTTGATGACTGCTAGTCTTGATAACTTGGTTGACGCTCTTAGACCATCATTTAGCGGAACAAGTGATGCATCAATCAAAAATAGTATCCAAAAATATATTGCTATTGACTCTTGGAATAGTACTCCGGTTATGACCGAAGTTGCATACAATAACTTAATCAAAGTTATCAAAAATGCCGGTAGTTTGACTACAGACGTTCCATTTGCATCTGTTGTTAATAACTCTTATGCTTTGTCAATACTTGGTGACAATGCCTAAAAAAGTTAATTAAATATATTTAAACTCGCTCACTCAAAAGCGAGTTTTTTTGATTTGATTGTATTCAAAATAAATTTTTAAAAAACATTACAAAATGTTTAATATTAACTTCAAATTGCGTCTTTAGTTATTTGATACTATCACAAAATATAGGGCTTTTGAGTATAATGAGATAAGACAATATTTTTTATTGTCTAATATCTTTTGGGAGATTATGATGCAAATCTTAAAGTTTGAAAATGTTGGACTTACTTACTTTAGCGACAACGGTGAAACCGAAGCGATTAAAGACTTGAATTTTGACGTAAATTCGGGAGATTTTGTAAGTCTTGTTGGACCTTCGGGGTGTGGCAAAACAACTATCTTATCTCTTATAAGCGGATTAATTAAGCCGACAAAAGGAACAATTACACACAACTCTTCTGAGAGTACTTTTGTTGGATATATGTTTCAAAAAGACAATTTGTTTGAATGGCGAACAATACTTGGAAATGTTTACTTAGGATTAGAACTTCAAAAGAAAAAAACCAAAGAAAACATGGAGTATGTCAATAACTTACTCAAAAAATACAACCTTTGGGAATTTAGAAATAAGTACCCAAAACAATTATCCGGTGGCATGCGACAAAGAGTTGCGTTAATTAGAACATTGGCACTCAAGCCTAGTGTCCTATTATTAGACGAAGCCTTTAGTGCACTAGACTATCAAACACGTCTAAGTGTTTGTGATGACGTCTACAAGATAATTAAACAAGAAGGAGTAACCGCTATACTTGTAACACACGATATAAGTGAAGCGATTTCTCTAAGCGACAAAATAATAATACTATCCAAAAGACCAGCGAGTGTCAAAAAAACTTTGGATATTAATCTAAAACACTACAAGTCCCCACTAGAAAAAAGAGAAAGTGTGGAAGCGAAAAACTACTTTGCACAAATTTGGAAAGAACTACAATGATAAAAAATTACTCAAATGATTACAAAAAATACTTAAAAGTCAAAGCACTTAAGAAATCTCTTATTATTGCCACTCAAATAGGAATACTAATTCTTATCTTTGGGTTGTGGGAACTATTTGCAAGGCTAGAGATTATTGATACATTTATTATGTCTAGTCCATCAAGGATACTAAAGACAATTGGTGAACTCTACAAAACGGGCGATTTATTTCATCATGCTTTTACAACTCTATATGAAGCAGTAATTGGCTTTTTGATTGCGACTTTGGGCGGAACTTTGCTTGCTATTTTGCTATGGTGCAATGATACTCTTCGAAGAATCCTTGACCCATATATAGTAGTACTCAATTCCCTTCCAAAAATCGCATTAGGCCCAATTATTATAATCTGGGTCGGAGTTGGAACATCGTCTATTGTAACAATGGATGTGCTTATTATGATAATTATTTCGATAATATCCATGCTAAACGCATTTAGACAAATAGACGAAAGCAAGATTATGTTACTCAAGAGTATGAATGCAAATAAATTTCAAATTCTTACAAAACTAATTTTGCCCGGGTCACTTCCTGAGTTTATAAGTCTTCTCAAAATTAATGTTGGACTTACTTGGGTTGGAACTATAATGGGTGAATATTTGGTGAGCAAAGCAGGACTTGGATACTTAATAATTTATGGCAGTCAAATATTCAATTTGGATTTGGTTATGGCTAGTACAATAATCTTGTGTGTGCTCGCTGCTGTTATGTATTTTATAGTCGCATTTATTGAAAAAAAGGTTAGCAAAAAATTAAGTTAAATAACAATTGTCAAAAAATACCACCTACTCTTAATTAGGTGGTATTTTTAATTTTCTCTTTGCAAGTAGTACTCTAATTACAACGAATATCCCTATAAATCCAATTATCCAATAGACATATCCGACTATAAAATCAAAACCAAAAGTACTAAAAAGCAAAGTTAATATAAGTAGCATAAGCAGAGTTAATTTGTAGTTTTTGATGTAATTATTAACAAAATTACTAAGCACAAAAACACAAGAAATTATTGTTGTAAATAGTCCAATCCAAATAGTAATCGCTGTAATCGCCCAGGTTACAAAACCTTTCTTGGTAGCCATAGTTAAAACCGGCATAGACGAGCCTTCAACATTAAATCTAATAATTGCATTATTACAAACAAACAAAAGTATTCCAATAATTAAACTACAAACTATTGAAATTATGAGCGATTGTTTTTTGGTGTACTTACTGCCCGTCTCCAAGATAAATAAACCTAGGGTTACAATATTCAAAAATACATAGTTTATACTGCTAATAATACTAAGTGGCAAGTCTCCAAGTGTAGTCGTAATTTTGGCTGGAACTCCACATACATATAGCATAACAATAAGTATAATTGGCACTAACACAAGGCTAATTTTTTCAATCAGTCCAATATTTCCCGAGACCACAAAATAACATGCAAGAGCAGTAAAAATTGCAAATAAAACTGTGTTTATATTAATAGTCTTTGCGATAACCAAACTACCTGCAAACATTGACGAAGTAAGTATAAAAAGACAAATTGCAAAAAGCCAATTTATAAGCCCACCCGACTTGCCAAAATACATATTAATAAATTTGTCAAAAGTGTCTGTTTTTTTGGACAATTCAAAAAAGAAATATATAAGCAAAAATAGTAGTATAATGGCTATTATTACACCAACAAAAGAGTATTTTCCAAATACACTAAAATATGATGCAATTTCCTTTCCACTAACAAATCCCGCACCCAAAAAACAGCCTAGTATCATTACTATCATAAAAATTACTTTCATAGTTTAATATATGATACAAAAATTCATTTTAGAAGACATAAAAAATGACTTTGAAATTAGAGTTTTCAAAGTCAATTATATTTCATTCTTTGTCGTTATTAACATTAACTTCTTTGGTGGTCTTAACAAAATCTTTGTCTGATGTGGCTTGAGATACATCTTTTTTCTTTGAAGGCATTGCTTTGTTTTCGCTTCTAACAAGGATTTGAGATTTATTCTTGCTGTGTTTTTTGTGATATTCAGCCTGAGCCTTAAGATTTCCAAGAGCAATAAGTTCTTCAACTTGTGCTTGAGCATTACGTTTGGATTTAATCAAGTCAAATGGCAATATTAACAAGAATTCAACACCAACAAGCACCGCAATAAGTGGAAGCATGCACAAAAACTGTACTGGAATAAGTTTGAATAGTAACCCAATTAGAATATCATAGTCTTCGCCCATTGTTCCCAAATAATTAGCATGAACACCAATTACTGCAAATCTAAAGAATACATTGAGAATATGTGCAATTGCAAGAACAATCACAAAAGTAAGTGTTGCATCCAAAATATCCTTTTTTTCTAGTTCTTGGTCTAGCCACAAAATATTCAAAATTGAATTTGCAATAACCAAAGCAAAAGCCAAGTAATAAAAAATTATACAAACCGAAATAGTATTTAGTTGAGTATAAACATTTGGCACAAAAATCAAAGCATATAGTGCAACTGGTGCAAATATTAAGTATGAAAATTTCTTCCAACTTTCCTTTTTGCTAATTAAAATATATATACTAAAACCCGCAATTACATCGAGTAATTCAAGTGGCAACTGGTCACCAAATTTGGTGTTTGGAGTAGCGATTAATCTTGAGATGTATTCAATAAGAGCAAAAGCGCCAATGCAAGACACCAAAATAATATTTACAATTTTTCGTTTGTTGCCTTCCAAATTTTTAAGCCCAAAAACTAGACCCAAAACTACTCCCGCACACAATACAAAATATATAAAATATCCAAGTCCAAAGACTTTGAAACTAAGTAATTTATCCATTTTCAACCTTCCACATATATTTTAGCATTATATTTAAAAATAACAAAATCATTTTTTATCAAAAGTCACTTTTTAGTCCAAAGCAAATCTTATCGTTAGCAAGTGTCATTTTTGTATTCAAAAGTGCATTGAATGTATTGATAGATGAATTTATAGATTTGTTCGTAAGTTCGTCGAATTTTGTAAGTATAGATTTTTTGTTCAGACTTTCAAAAATTTGACTGCTTATAGTTTTGTCAAAATTATTAACATAACTTTCAAAACTAATAGCTTCCAAAGTATTTACATGAACTTCCAAGACCGATGTCGAAACAACATATATTTGTGGAAGTTTAGAGCCACTAAAGTAATCACTGAGATTGACTTTGACAATGCTTGTTTCGTAAATACAATTTTTGGTTATATCAAAAAAGATTTCAAAATAATTTATCTCTAATTTATTCGACTTTGAAATTTCATAAATGAGACTTTGAGACAATGCTCCAATTTCACGGCTATTTAATTCAAAATCCGAAGTTGGAGTTGTGTTTGAACTTTCATCATCGTCAAGACTGAGACCAACTGAGTTTAATGTAGTCTTGCAATTAGTCAAATCAGAACTATTTAATTTAATCTTGCCATCAAAAATTAGCGATTCATCAATAGGCTCATTAATATAATCAACGATTTCTTGTGGCAAATCGTTTATTTTGCTATAGTCATATTTCCCCACTCCACTAAATGCGAATGCAAAAGCACCAATGATGACAGCAATAACAAAAATTATACTCACAACTTTGTGAACTTTCTGACTTTTTGTTAGGGGTTGTTTTTTGTTTTTCTTTCGTTCCAAACGCATTTGTTTGCGATTGAGACGTTCTTCATGCAAAAATTCTTTTAGACTCATTTAACAAAAAAGATGTAAAACAGCACAATTAATACTGCAAGAATTACAAACCCAAAAATTTTTTTTAATAACTTAAACAAACACAAAACCCCTTAATAATTATTTCAATTAATTATATCATTTATAACTACAAATCGTCAACAAATTTACTTACGCAATTGCTTGACAATTAAATTTAAATACTATAAAATTTTGATAAGTTAAGGAAAAAGTATGGACGAAAAAGAAATTAAGTTATTATATGAAATTATTGAACACAGCCAAATGGTTGAAAAATATATTGTACTTAGCGAAATTGCCATTGGCGATGGAGATTTGGCAAACTGCCAAAAATACACCAAACAAGCATCGAGTTTTTTGAAAACCATGACAACCGATGTATTCAAAGAGTTTTTTGATATTTTCAAAATTTCTCTTGATGAAAAAAATTCTTACGATATTCCAAGTAGTCTTGAAATATGCAAGAATATTTCTAATATGTGTTATAACATCTCAGTCTTGCTTGGAATAAACCTAGATAACCTTGGCGACTCACATATAGAGAGTATACTTTCCAAAATTGCTAGAGACATAAACACAATAGTAGATTTATACAATCAAATTTATGCAAACTAAAAAAAACTAGTTGGCTTTGAAAAAATCATTTTCAAAACTAACTAGTATTTTTTTTATTTTTACAAAGGCAAATCCTTCTTCTCAAAGTTCAATAGTCCCACAACATAAGTCACAATAGCAATTCCAATAAGTATTGCAAATTTCCAAATAAAAGCTGTAGTGTTTCCAAGTATAGAAATCGCATCAAATAATGAAATAATTGAAACATAGTTAAAGTACTTCATTATGGTCTTCTTTTGTAAAAATTTTATTAGACAGATGTGTATTTTATTGACATCTGTCATATTATATGCTAAGATTTTTAAAAATTCAATTATATTAATTTACAATTTTATACACGTGTCTAATATCTAACAAAATTGTATAGATTGTCTAAAAAAGGAAACATTATGGAAAATACATACAAAGAAGATTTGAGAATAATAAGGACAAGAACACTGCTTTGCAAAGCCTTTTTCGATTTGCTTGAAGTTATGCCATACGAAAAAATAACTGTAATAGATATTTGTAACAAAGCAATGGTACACAGAGCAACGTTTTATAACCATTTTGACGACAAAGAACACTTGCTTACTTTTGCAATTGACCAAATACAGGAAGAGATGTTTAATGCAACCATTGAAAAAGAAAAGTACAATACACCAAAAGAGATGTATATGTCTCTTATATCAAAAGCAATCGACTTTGTTGAAGAAAATCGAGACGAGTTTATGTTAATTATCAAAAACAATAGCAGAGACAAGATTATGGGGTTAATATTAACCACATTAGACCGAAGTATTAGATACTTAACAAGCAAAAACCAATACAAAGAAAAGTTTAAATTGCCACCAGATATAATAATCAACTTTTTGGCTGGCGGAATTACTAATTTGGGACTAAGCTGGCTTGAATCTTCAAAACCATACAACAAATCTGAACTTATTAATTATTTTGATATATTACTTAATGAAAAAGTATACACAAAATAGAAATATTGGCAATTTAAACAAAAATTATTGACAAATAAGTCTAATTGGGCTAAAATATACGAGTGTAATAAATAAGCACTCTTAGCTCAATTGGATAGAGCGTTGGTCTACGGAACCAAAGGTTGGGAGTTCGAGTCTCTTAGGGTGCACCAAAAAATGCAAGTCTTCCGACTTGCTTTTTTCTTTGCACTTAAGAGACTCCAAGCATTTCATGCTTGTCAAGCAATTCTTGCTTGGAACTCCCAACCTACGGTTGAGTGTGGTCGGGACCCCGTCAGTTTCACTGCCACCCGACAATTGTTGCTCCGCAACAATGCGAGTCCTTGGGTGCACCAAAAAATGCAAGTCTTCTGACTTGCTTTTTTATTTGCACTTAAGAGACTCCAAGCACTTCATGCTTGTCAAGCAATTTTTGCTTGAAACTCCCAACCTACGGTTGAGTGTAGTCGGGACCCCGTCAGTTTCACTGCCACCCGACAATTGTTGCTCCGCAACAATGCGAGTCCTTGGGTGCACCAAAAAATGCAAGTCTTCTGACTTGCTTTTTTATTTTACCCTAAGAGACAAAAGCCTTTCGGCTTTGAGTTTGTAAATATTAATCAACTATATTATCACGCTTAAACAAAGGCGAAGCAAAAAATTCTTCAAGGCTCATATTAAACCCTTCACAAATTCCATATAATGTTATAATCTTAACTGAACCACTTCTCTTTTTCTTGATTGAAGTCAATGTCGATTGCGGAACTCCACTACGTTTAAACAATTCATACTTAGTCATATTCTTTTCAATACATAATTGTTCTATTCTTAGAATAACTGCATCTTCTAGTTTCATAATACATACTCCTTAGATTGAGTATATGTATTAATTAGCGTAATTTACTGCTATGTTTAGCATTTAGTTGACTTATATTAAAAATGTGCTATAATTAGCAGTATGAAAGTATGTTTTATAGGTCATCGAGATATTCCAATCGAAAAAGTAACACTAAGATTAAAAAATGCAATAATTGAGCAAATTAATGCGGGATGTAATGAATTTTATGTTGGCAATCATGGAGATTTTGACAAATTAGTCTTGAACACTTTGGTAAATATAAAATCTTTGCATCCTAATATTATTATTAATTTAATATTAACCAATTTGAATGTTTTAAATACTAAAAAGAGTTACAATGATATTATAAATACCATGTTTTTTGATATTGAAAATTTACATTTTAAACAAAGAATAATTTATAGTAACAAAAAAATGATAAACATTTGTAATGTTCTTATCTGCTATGTAAATATGGAAAACAAATATTCTAATGCATATAAATTTTTGAAATATGCCCAAAAAAATAATTTACATATTATAAACATTTTTGATAAGAGTGATAACCCCATATTACTTATGCCAGACGAAGAATTTAAAGAATATTGCAAATCTATTTCAAAAAGATTAGACAACTTAAATAATAAACACAATAGAGAAGAAATCTAAATCTTCTCTTTTTTTATTTCGAATTTTAAAATATAATAATTACAGCCAAAAAGCACTTTGTCATTAGGATACTTTATCTATCGTTGAGCCATAAAGTTCGACTAATACAAAAAGAAATTTATCTATTGGATATTTTGGCGAATTATATCCAATAACTACTAAACACAAATAGTCTTAATTTGTCTACAAATTACTTGACATGCAGTTAGGAATATGTAAAAATTATAAAAAACATTTAGGAGAAAGGAAAATGATTGAAAACAAATACAAAGGAACTCAAACTGAAAAGAACTTACAAACTGCATTTGCTGGAGAGAGTCAAGCTAGAAATAAATATACATACTTTGCATCTGTTGCAAAAAAAGAAGGCATGGAACAAATTGCCGAAATGTTTTTGAAAACTGCAGATAACGAAAAAGAACATGCAAAAATGTGGTTTAAAGAATTAAACGGAATTGGAAACACAAAAGAAAATTTAAGTGCCGCTGCTGATGGCGAAAACTTTGAATGGACGGACATGTATGAAGAATTTGCTAAAGTTGCCAAAGCCGAAGGCTTTGATGATTTAGCCCAAAAATTCTTGGGTGTTGCTAAGATTGAAAAACATCATGAAGAAAGATATAGAGCACTTCTAAAAAATGTTGAAGAATCTAGTGTTTTTGAAAAATCCGAAGTTAAAGTTTGGGAATGTAGAAATTGCGGTCACATTTGTGTTGGCACAAAAGCCCCACTTGTATGCCCAGTTTGCTCTCACCCACAAAGTTATTTTGAACTTGTAAACACAAATTACTAAAATTAAAAGTCCTTATTTCAAGGACTTTTTTTTATACTATTTATGACTTAAGTTGAATATTTTAGTAAAGTTTTTTAAAAATAAAAATTGAAAAAAATAAGTGCAATTAAACAAAAAAAATTTAAAAATTATATTACTTTTTTGTTTATTTTTTTGATAATTCATAGTATACTAATTATATGGAAAACAAAAATTTAAAAAAGAATACTAGTATAAAATTAATACTTGCAATATTTGCACTTGTTTGTTTTGTTGGCGGAATCCCAATGATTGTTATTTTTGCAAAGTACCAACCATTGCTTATGGTCTTGGGAATTTTGATGGTTATATTTGGTTTTTATGGCTCGCCAATATTATTTATTTCTTATGGCAGTAACAAACAACTAATGAGAATTTATAACGCCATTACAGTTGAAAAATTGACTTCTAACAAGGAAATTTCCACTCAACTAGCCATGACTGAAGAACAAGTTAAATCTTGTATACAAACTCTTATTACAAAACAATATCTCAAAGGATACTTGTATGATGGAGTTAGTCTAAAAAACAACGAAAAAATTATTACAAACAATACAAAAACTTCCAAATGTCCTAATTGTGGCGGAAAAATGACAAAAACAAAAGACGGATATGTTTGTGAATATTGCGGAAATACAATACATATTGATAACTAAAAAAAATCTCTTAAACCAACTTAAAGTTGAATTTAAGAGATTTTTTTTAACTACCCGCTTTGACTACATAGATATAATCTGTCAAAAGCGAATAAATATTGTCTTGACTGATAACCTTGATATAATAAGTGTTATCGTTTATGGTTATGTATCTTCTTTCACCGGTTACATCGTACAAATCTTGAGATTTGGAGATACATGTAGTTGAATCATTTGGGTCTAAACGCATTTCTATATCGAAATCATTATTATAATCTCCGTCGATTCTTACAAAGTAATATAAGTCTTGACTAGAACTAAACTTGATTAATTTATTTTCTTTGAATGTTTCTTTGTTAGCAGAAGTAACTGAAATAAATTCTTTAAACTGACTAAACTCACTTTTTTCAGTTAGATAAACTGCATTGCTTATGGATGCTGGCAAATTTAGATAACTAAAATCTAGTGGCACTAGTTCTCTTAGTTTGTCTTTGCTGTTTATTCTAACTGTCAAAGAATACTCATCCAAAGTTTCACGTGTTTTCAAATTGATTGGAAAATCTTTGATTCCATTGTATTCTTTGTAATTTTCTACTTTGAGTGGGTCTTTGTTTAAATATGTCTCAAGACCTAAGATAAAGTACACTTCTCCAACGGGCATTGTTCTAAAGTCTTTGTACTGCTTACCCTTGATTTCGGCATAAAGATTCTTTTTGTATGTCACCCCGTCAAACAAGTCTGATGTCAAAAAGTATACACAATCTCTGGAACTTGAATGATAGTCCAAAAGCCCATATTTTACATTACCTTCATTTTTGATATATACATTAAAATGAAAATCTGCACTTGTAGCATCGGTTTTATTCGAGAGAGACTTTGTCAACCACACTCTCGAAAATAAAAACCTGCCGGAATTTCTATCGTTTTGAAAAACTTGTTTGTCTAATTCTGGATACAAAATTGCACTGCCAGTTAGATATTCGTAGACTGTTTGTCCACTCACGACGTCTCGATTTTGACAGAATTTTAACAAGATTTCATAAGAAAGTTTAATATATCTTTTGCCATTAGATGACGAAACTTGACTTAGTGGGATTTTATATCCTTCGGAAGTATTTTGTCTTTCTAAAAATAACAAATAATAGTTAAAGCACTCCGCTCCTATTTTGGGGTCGCTTCTATCTACATTTGATGGGATTGTTTCTTGAGCAACCGAAGAAATTTCAAAATACAAATCTTTATTCAAATCTATTTTGTCTGATGACTTCAAAAGTGGGTCATTATCCAAATTCTTGCCCAAATAAATCTTGTACATATCATATCTATCGTTATATGTATCATAAGGCTCAACCTTTTGAACCGAATTTCCTTCAATTGTATCCAAATTTCCGCTATAATTCACAACCGAACTATATGCTTCCATAGTTAAAATATCTGAATTGTATTGTGACAAGTTTGTAAACAAATAGAAGACGTTTGGTTTTCTTTCTATATCAAAACCCTTCTCTTCTTCAAAGTTTGGGATACTTGCCTGCAAATTAATATCTTCTTTGATTTCTCCCAAGTAAAATAATTGAAGTTGGGAGTTATAATTATAATTGTAATAAGTATTGCCCTTTTTGGCTACGGGGTATTTCCCAAATCTTAAAGTACCCCTCGTCCCAATATTTTTATCCAAAACAAAGTCGCTACTGCTAATATCTGAATAAAGAGCATTATATGACTTTTTTGCTACATTTGTATCATGAAGCAGTATAGCATACTTTCCGTATTCAATTTCGGCTGTGTTATTAATAAAATCCACCGTTTCCAAGACATCTTTTGAACCAAGTTTAATTAGTCCATCAGTTTTGTCTTTTGAAACTATTAAAACTTGAAAGCCAGACATTCCTTTTTCTAAGTTGATACTATATGTATTTTTAGTCATATCGCTCAAGTCTATAATTGCTGTACAACTACGTTTAACTACTTCAATTTTGAAAGTTACAGTTTTGTCTAGTGTAAACCAATACTCTTCATTATCTTTGTACTTTTTGTAATCTGGATTATCTTCTTCTTCGACTACACTGACATAATAATTTATGTTATATCCTTCGGCAGACCCTTTCAGTTTTGTGTGGTCATAGCCTTTTGGAACGCTAAAAGTAATATTTGCAGTTGTGCCAAAATCGCACTTGAAATCATAATCATAAAGTTGTAATCTAGGGTCGGCGTTCTTAAATTGAACATAGACTCTAATTTCTCTCGGGGTACAACAACTACTAAGCATAAGTGCGCAAACAAGTAGCATTATACACATGCAAAAAAACGAAAATATTTTATACTTCTTTTTCATTGTTTTTCCCCTTTTTCATTTGTTTTTTAATTATTTATTGATTGCAAAATATAATAGCCTTTGTCTCTATTTAAAACTTCACAATTTCCAAATATTTCTGTCAAGTATTTTTTTGTAGAATCAGCACCCAAATTTTTTTTGATAACAATTGTAACTGTTCCATTTGGATTTAGGTGTTCTTTTGCATTATTTAAAAAGTCCAAAAGAACCTTTTTGCCAACCTTGATTGGTGGATTTGAAACTATAAAATCGTACGTTTTCGAAACAGTTTGCCACATATCACTTTCAAAAATGTTTGTCGCTCTGGCATTGTTTTGTTTGACATTGATTTTGCAAAGTTTAATAGCGAGCGAATTAATATCGCACATATCAAACTCTGCATCCAAAAACCTACTTAAGATTACTCCAATTGCTCCATATCCACAGGCAATATCTAGCCCATGACCAAAGTATTTTTGTTTGTCTTTAAGTATAGTTTTGATTAACACTTGGCTTCCGTAGTCGATTTCATTTTTTGAAAAAACATCATCACAACTAGAAAATTTAAAACTCTCATTTTGGATTGTAAAATCAAAATTAAAATAGTCGCTCTCAAGGTGATTTGAACTTACAAAATAATGTTTAAAGTTGTTTGATTGTGTATCCATCTTTTGTATCCAATATTTGATAACCTTTGCTTAAAATTTCGTCTCTTAATTTGTCCGATGTCGCCCAATCTTTTGATTGTTTTGCTTCCCATCTCGCTTTTGCCAAATCTTGAATTTCATTTGGAACAACTATTTCTTGTTTTTCAAAAGTTTTGTCTAGTTCCAATCCAAATACTCTATCAAAATCAATCGCTAGATTATAAATATCTTGGCTTTTTGGCTCGTTTTTTAGCATGCCAAACATAATTCCCATAGCCAAAGGAGTATTCAAATTATCATTGACAGCATTCAAAAAATCATTTTTGTACTTATTTAATTTGTCTGCATCAATTTTGTCCTTGCCATTTTTATGTTCGCTTACTAATTTTCTAAGAGTATTTAGAGAACTTTGAGCGGACTTAATTGCATCAAAAGTAAAGTTAATAGTTTTGCCATAATTTGTATTCAAACAGAAAAGTTTAAATGCCAAAGGTTCAAAACCTTTTTCTTTGAGTTCGTCAAGCGTATAACAATTGCCCTTGCTTTTACCCATTTTTCCGCCATCTACCATAACAAATTCATTGTGCATCCAAATTTCAACTACCTTGTGACCAAACGCACAATTGCTTTGAGCAATTTCGTTTTCGTGATGTATTGACAAATGGTCAATACCGCCGGTGTGAATATCAAAATGGTCGCCAAGCACATCATAACCCATAGCCGAACATTCAATATGCCAACCCGGGCAACCTACTCCCCATGGACTATCCCATTTCATAATATGATTTTCTGGAACAAACTTCCAAAGTGCAAAGTCAAATGGATGTTTTTTCTGAGTATTCTCTTCCACTCTTGCAACACCAATTTCATCCATATTTTTGTTGCTTAGTTTTCCATAATCTTTGAACTTAGAAACGTCAAAATATACACCATCATCAATTATATATGTGTATCCCTTTGCTTCGAGTCTTTTGATAAAATCTATCATTTGTGGGATATATTCCGTAGCCTTGGTTATATGCTCTGGAATATCCACATTAAGCATTTTCAAATTATTCAAAAATACATCTGTATTTTCCTTTGCAATTTGATAAGGTGACTTATTTTCAAGTTTTGCCGACTTTTCCATTTTGTCATCGCCATTATCCGAGTCATCTGTCAAATGTCCCACATCGGTTATATTCATAACACCCAAAATTTTGTATCCATTATATTTAATAACCCTACGCAAAGTATCCATAAAGATATAAGCACGCATATTTCCAATATGTGGTTTAAGATAAACCGTAGGACCACAAGAATACATCTTGACCAAATCACCATTAATAGGTTTTAAATCTTCGTTAGTTTTTGTAAGTGAATTATATAGTTTAATCATAATTATTCCCCTTTTATAATTTGTATGATTTTTTCAAGTTGAACTGCTACATCGTCAATATTATGACATCTCGAAGTGACATTTCCCAAAACTTTTTCCTTATACTCTTTGAGAACCTGTCTACCCTTGTCAGTAATCTGATAATAAACATACTTGGCTCTATCTGAATTTTTGTAACTAATAACCAAGTTTTCGTTTGTCATAGATTTGAGAGTATTAGCAAGATTACTCTTAGCAATGCTAAGTGCCATTGTAAGTTCACTTGGAATAGCATCTTTTTTCTCAAGAACAAAAAGAATTTTGTTTTTGGTCGAAAGCAAGGTATCCTTGTTTAAGTCGCTTTTTGAAAATCCATCACAGAGATATTCCAAAAATATTCTAAGTTTAATTAAATTGTCTACGGTATTACTGTTCATATCTTGGTAACCTTTTTGTCAATACTTTTGTAATCTAAATTATTTTAACACACTAAGTCAAATTAAGCAATTAAGTTTATGTCATAATTTTTTTCATTTACAAAAAATTTATATAAAATTAATTTGGAAATTACATAAATTATTATATAATAGACTTGAAAATAAAACTACATTGGAGTGAAAATGAGAAAAACAAAAATAGTTGCAACCATAGGACCTGCAACAAATAATCCAAAAGGCATCAAAAATTTGATTTTAAGTGGTGCAAACGTACTACGTGTAAACTTTAGTCATGGAAAAACCGAAGACCACGAAAACACAATAAATCTAATCAAAAGTGTTAGAGAAGAACTCAAAATTCCAGTTGCAATAATGGCAGACACTAGGGGCCCAGAAGTTAGAGTCAAAACCTTTGAAGGCGGAAGCGGAATACTCAAAAAAGGCAAAACTTTTACTCTCTATGGCTATGCCAAAATTGGAGACAATAATGGTGTTGCAGTATCTGAGCCACGATGTCTAAAGAACCTAAAAAAAGGTGATGTGATTCTTGCTAACGACGGGCTAATTAAACTTAGTGTACTAGAAAACAAGGGTTTTGAAGTTGTTTGCAAAATTTTGTCAAGCGGAATACTTAGCGACAACAAAGGTTTGAGTTTTGGCAAAGTACCTTTGAATCTTCCATACATTAGTGCCAAGGACAAAGAAGATTTAAAGATTGCATTCAGTTGCGGATGCGATATGATTTCTGCTAGTTTTGTCAATACAAAGGACGATATTCTTGAACTTAGAAAACTTCTCAAAGAATGTAATTATAATTGCAAAATTATTGCAAAAATTGAAAGTACTCAAGGCATCAAAAATATTAGCGATATTTTGAGTGTTACCGATGGCATAATGGTTGCAAGGGGTGACTTAGGAGTAGAAATTGCTCAAACCAAACTCCCTAAAATTCAAATGGATTTAATTAAAGATGCTGTATCTAGCGGAAAAACTGTAATCGTTGCTACCGAAATGCTCGAAAGCATGATTAACAATCCAAGACCAACGCGTGCCGAAACTGTTGATGTTGCAAATGCGGTTTATAACGGAGCGAGTGCTGTTATGCTAAGTGCCGAAACCGCTGTTGGACATTATCCAGACAGAGCGGTTAGATTTATGTCAGAGATTTGTATCCAAGCCGAAAAAGATATTGATTTCAAAAAGATGTTCTTCCAAAATGAGTTTGATACTTATGATTTAACTGATGTGCTTGGACATAGTGCAACAAGTTGTGCATTCAAACTCAATGCCAAAGCAATTGTTCTATATACAAACACCGGAAAAACCGCAAGCATGATAGCAAGATACAAACCCGACTGCCCTATTATTGCAATTACGGACAACGAACAAACTTACAACTATCTAAGCATGGAATGGAACGTTCTTCCAATATATTCAAAGATTTCAAATACAGACATATTCGAACTTGCTTGTGTTATTTCAAAAAATCAGAAACTAGCAAAACCCGGAGATACAATAATTGTTACAACCGGAACAACCGATACACTTAGCAACGTTATGAAGATTTGTTTAATTGATTAAAAAAATTATCCCAACCTATTAAGGCTGGGATTTTTTTACTCTAATAATTCTCCATTATTTGTATCAATAATTCTCAAAATATTTACTTCCGCACCAGTGTTGCTATCTATATAAATATAATAAGTGTAATTCTTCCAAGTACAAATAAATTCATAAGCCGAAAGTTCACCTACATATTTGTCTGGAATTATTGTGTAATTTCTTTCTTGGATTTGCAAAACCGAACTTATTTTTTGACTAGCTTCGGCAAAAGATATTGAATTTGAAAAACTTCTTGTTTTGTTGCTTGTCGCATAATTTGTTGCTTCCCAACCAATAACCGTTCCCGACACCAAATCCACTTTGACTTTGATTAAGTCACTATAATAAATACAAGAATTTACAATCGGTGCTAGATTTACATATTCGACATTTCCACATACTTGATTCCATACCGAATACATATTACTTATTCCAACTCGTTTAGCAAAATTTTCAGCAATCTTAATGCCATCACTAGACGAAATAGTATTTTCACCATTTGAACCAAATGATGTAATAGTAAGCAAAAGCCCACCTTGTTTTGTTATCATTACATCAAGACCATTTTGAATATCCAAGTGGAAATTATATGTTTCAAATTTGCCTTTGATAAGTCCTAAATAATTGACACTTTGTACATCAAAGATTTTTTTGATAATATCTGTGGCTTCGCTTTGACTTACTTCAAAATTAGCAAGTCCAACAATTTCTTTATTTAAAACACTTTCCGAAAAAGGTCCGTCATAAATAAGCGATGGGACTTTGGAATTGGCACTCTCTGTCGACATAAGTCCCGTACTAAAATCACTCGCACCTTTGCCATCGGCATTTGCCAAAATATTAAAGTCAGCCCTAATATTATTGTAATAATTATTCAAATCATATTTGAGTGAAATTAAACTAGAATGAATACTGCTAAGAGACGTGTAATCGTCGTCTTCAAGTGTTTGCCCATCGAAAATTCTATCAAGCAAACTTTGCACAAAACCACCAGTTTTGTTAAGTAACATATTAATATTTGTCAATTTATCATAGGTTATTGGCAATTGATTAACATTTGACAAAGTTAGTATAACATTGGAATGTAGTCCACTAAGTAGAGTATTTAGTGTACCCACATCAGTGGTGGCAACAACTTTGCTAATATCCACTTCCAAGTCATTTATGTTAGATGCAACTTCATAAAAATTCTTTTTGTAGTTATTTTCCAAAGTCTGTTTGTAAGACTTGGACGTATTTTGAAAGCTCAAAAACAAGCACAGAAATATTATTGTAGTAGCTCCCAAAATAGAAATTATTATATAGAGCCGGTTATTATTATTTTTCTTCATATCAACTCCTATATTGCAAAAATATGGTCACCATAAGTTACAACAGTTTGTCTATTAAAAATCCAACTACTACTAGCGGTTGCTGGGTTGTAATAATACAAACAACCATAAGTCGGGTCCCACCCATTCAAAGCATCAGTAGCAGCCTGATAACTAGGAGCATCGGGATCCAAATCTATTTGACCATCGTGAACTGCAGTAAATGCCCATGGCTGATAAATTACTCCATAAATCGAATTTGGAAAATCTGGACTAGCAACTCTATTTAAAATAACCGCACCTACTGCAACCTTGCCAATATATGGCTCACCCCTGGCTTCGGCATGAATACATTTAGCTAGCAAATAAAGGTCATAACTTTCTTGTTCGGACATATTAATACCAAGTGCATTTGCAGTAACTCCACCCACAGCGCCACTTACATATATTCCATTATCTTCTTGAAATTTTTTAATTGCAACAACTGTTGCGTCATCGTAAACACCATTGATTGCACCATTATAATATCCAAGTTCTTTTAGTCTTGATTGAATTTCGTACATGTGTGTATCATAAGACTTAACTTCCATTTTTCTTATACCAAAAAAGCATGCAAAAAATGTAACCACCATTATACACATACATATTATTGAGCCAAATATTTTTTTCATATTATCTCCCAAAAAAATTGTTTATAAGTTCATATAGTTTGCTTTTGTAACAAACATCACCACTTCCGTTATTCTCGCCAACAAAACATAATGGCGGATAAGCCACACACCACCAATTATTGCCCGAACCCGTCCCAAGATTTACGATTAACGCATCATAATAATCGGCTTCAAAAATTTTGCCATTATAACTACGGCTTGGAAAATACTCGTTTGAAATTCTTGACTTTGCAGTATAGTCAAATCCATTTTGACTAAGTGTATCGTTTGCAATTTTATCTATATTCAAAGTATTTTTTGCAAGAGTATTTTTGACATCACTTGAGTCTTTGCACTCAGCAATAAGTGGGGTCACATATTTGAGAATTTCATCTCTAACAACAAGTTTGATATCTTGGTCAACATCACTATTAGAATTTGCTCTTATATGTATCCTAATTACTTGAGAATTTGTGTTGTCCTTGCTACATCCCATCAAAGGCATTACACAAAACAAAATCATAAGAAAGATTAAAAATTTTTTCATAATCGCTCCTTTTCATGTAGTAATATTTGACCTATTTTTAAGATATAAACAATTGAAATATATACAAGTTTGTCAAAATATGAATAATTATGTATATTGACATTAAATATATACTTTGTGTCAAATATAGTGATATTTTTGTCAATATATAATAAACACAAAAAAAGATTAAGCAAATAGATATTTGCTTAATCCAATATAAAAACCAGAGAGTCTTTTTGTCACATATTCAAAAGATTTGGATTATATATAACTAACTTTTCTCCACCAACAAGTGGCAAGTTAACATCTGGGTTTTGACTAAGTATCAAATCAACACTAACACTCATCTCTTTTGCAACATCCCAAATAGTTTGATTAGGTTTAACTATGTAGATATATAGAACACAATCATCGTGCGGTTTTTCTTCACCCAAAACAACACCCGATACAACTCCAATTTCATTGTCGCCATACATATCGCTATATACACTAAGATTGCCTGACACTTCGATTTCTTTGCCACGTTTGCTTCTTGCATTAACATCCGACAAGCATAGAGTTACAACACTAGAATTCATGCCTTCAACTTTTTCTTCAACAGAGAATGGCATTTCAACTTGAACGGAAGTTACTGCATTTGTTTCCTTTGTGTAATACACAACTGTAGCATTTGCAACACCTTCAATTGCAAGTCTTCCGTTTTCAACTCTGCTACTTGCAAGCACAATATTATTTGTACATACTCCTAAGATTTCATCTATAAATGGAGATGTCTCATTGATACTTGCCACGCCACTAATGCTATCTTTGAATTGAACAGACGGACTGCCAACCAAGGTCTCAAAGTTCTCGGTTGTAATTGACATATAATTTGTTTTGGAATAAATATCGTCTACTACATCGAGTGTAGTTTTATTAAATACATATCCAGTGTAAACAAGTGGAACATACAAGTTAATAAGCGCTCCGTCGTCTTCAAGCATTGTGGATACTTTGATTTCATTAAATACAATAGATAGTTGGCTTTGGATATATGACATATCTGTAATTCCAGAAAGTGCGACATCCCAACTGAAGTCAAATGAATGGAAGTCGGACTTAATGTCACTATTGTTTTCACCCATTTGGTAACAAACATCTACATTCAAAATACCCGAAACGTTTACGAAACTATCTTTTGGAGTAACTGTAGTTACACATGCACTAGGTGTAACCATAAGAACTTTTTTGGCATCACTTACTTGGAACTCTTGGGTCAAATCAAATTTTTCATAAGCCATTCCAAGATATGAATTAAATTCAATTTGTTTTGTAGACAAATAAACATCGTCTGAATTAACCGATGTCAAGACGCTTATGTCTTTGCTCTCGATTTGGTCAATAGTAACTTCTACAATCGCAACAACTTTAATTCCGCCCGAAACAATTGCACTGCTGACATCAACTACATTGGAAGACAATACAACTTCGCCCAAAATCTCATTTTCGGACGTATACTTGTCTTTGAATTCAGCACTATAGTCTAGTGCAGAAATTCCCAAACTTTCAAACATCGCTTGAAAATCTATTAGTCCCACAAAGTTAATTTCATTCCCCGCAACTTCGCTAGATTTAATAGTTGACTTGGCACTTACGGAATAAATAGCGTCAATCACATCTTCATTTGTTGGTAACTTTAATTCTATTACAGATTGAGTAATGCCTAAATTTTTTCTTACACTACTAACAACCTTTGTAAAATTTGGCTCAAACACCATTTCAACCCCCTGATTTTTTAATTCTGATATAATATACTAGCGACAAACTTCAATTATGACACTTTGATTAAATTTTTTTGCAAATGTTATTTCACTTTTTAAATTTTAATTTTTATGTTATAATTGTCTAGTATTTAAGATATTACTTATATATAATGGAGTGACATATGAAAATAGAACTAATAGTTATAGATAGTTTTGGAATTGGCGAAATGCCAGATGCGGACAAGTTTGGAGACGTGGGTAGCAATACTTATCTTAATACCTACAAAAAAACTGGCGTACAACTAAATAACTTGGCAAAATTAGGACTTAATAATATAGACGGTGTAAATCTAAGTCAAGACAGAGTTATTGGAAACTATGCAAGACTCAAGGAATTAACCTTTGCCAAGGACACTACTGCGGGACATTATGAAATGAGTGGACTTATTCTCAAAAATCCATATCCAACATTCCCAAATGGTTTTCCAAAAGAACTACTTGACTTACTTAAAGATAAATTAGGTGTTGAGTTTTTGGGAAATAAAGTGGCTTCTGGCACTGAGATAATTAAGGAACTAGGAGAAGAACATCTCAGAACCCACAAACCTATTGCATATACTTCAGCCGACTCAGTATTTCAGATTGCAACACACACAGACGTTTATTCGTTAGACGAATTATACAAACTATGCCACGATGTACGAGTTCTCTTTGACAAAGATAGCAAATACAATTTTGGAAGAGTCATTGCACGTCCTTTTGCTACAAACGAAAAAGGCGAGTTCTATAGACTTGACACCCGAAAAGACTATGCCCTAAACCCCCCACAAAAAACTATGCTAGACAAACTAAAAGAAAATGGCTACGACGTAGTGGGAATTGGGAAAATTGAAGACGTATTCAACTTTCAAGGAATAACCGAGAGTAATCACACCAGAAACAATCAAACGGGAATTCAAGCGATTATCGAGACAACCAAACGTAGAGACATAAATGGTCTTGTATTTGCAAATCTAAATGATACAGATATGCTTTATGGTCATAGAAATAACTATGTAGGTTATGCAAATGCACTCAAGGAAATTGACGACAATATTCCTGCCATTTTGGAAAATCTAGCAGATGATGACATTCTGCTTATCACTGCCGACCATGGTTGCGACCCTACAACCCCAAGTACCGACCACAGTCGTGAGTATACCCCACTTCTCATATACGGAAAGAAGTTTAAACAAAATGTAAATTTTGGAACAATTGACGGGTTTAATATAATCAGCAAGTCCATACTAGACTATTTCAAAATTGAAAAACACGAAGATAGTCTATTTAATAAATTAATATAAAAGGAAAATATAATGACAGCTCATAATCAAGCAAGCAAAGAAGAAATTGCAAAAACAGTTATAATGCCCGGCGACCCCCTTAGAAGCAAGATGATTGCCGAAACATTCTTAAAAGATTACAAACTAGTAAATAACGTTCGTGGAGTACAAGGATACACAGGTTATTACAAAGACAAATTAGTAACCGTTATGGCGAGTGGAATGGGCAATCCTTCCATGGGAATATATAGTTATGAACTCTTTAAATTTTATGATGTAGATAGAATAATTAGAGTTGGCTCAATTGGTGCTATGAACAAAGATATTCCGCTCAAAAGTTTAATTCTTGGCAAAAGGGTCTTTACAAAAACAAACTATAATAATTTTTATATAGACTTTGGTGCAGACTACATAAATTGCTCAAAAGAACTTTTATCTCGTGCAGTGTCAATTGCGGACACACTAGGATACAAATATAGTACTGGAGATATCTTGTGCTCCGACACGTTCTATACAGACGAAGACGAAATCAAGTTATCTTTGGAAAAAAACTTACTTGGCGTTGAAATGGAAGGCGCATCACTTTATCTAAATGCCGAAAGACTACACAAGGACGCACTTTGTATTTGTACTGTTTCAAATAACCTAATAACCGACGAAGAAACTACTAGCGAAGAAAGACAAAATTCATTCCTAGACATGATTAAACTAAGTCTTGAAATTGCGGTTAGTTATTAATTCTCTATTAATCCGTTATTCAAAAAAATTAAACCCAATTGGATAGGATGAAAGTTAAGGGCTAACGAATAACATAAAATATGATTAAATACAAAAAAAAGAAGAGCAAATTTTACTCTTCTTTTTTTGTATTTATCTAATTAGACAATTTTGTTTAAAAACATTTTTGGAATTAATTTATATTATGCTTGGGTGCCATTAATGCTTTCGTAATCGGCTCTAGTCTTGTTCCATTCAACATCCAACTTAGAAATAGACCAAGAAGGACTACAATAATTCCAGCGCTTACCCCAACTATCAGGTTTAGATTCAGCCCCACAATAAATTTTTAAATCTTTTGAACAGCCATTGAAGAATGGATTATAATCATTTGCATCAATGTTGGTTACAGATGCAGGAATGTATATACTAGTAAGGCTCTGACAATTATTAAATACTTGGCTACTCATACTTGTCAAAGTACTCGAAAGTCTTATCTTTGTAAGCTTAGTACATCCGTCAAATGCATTATTGCCCAAATATGTTACATCTTTTTCGCCGTCATTCATAATTACACTAGTTAGACCAGTACAACCCTTGAAGGCAGAAGTTCCAATCCATGTAACGCTGTTTGGAATTTCGACGCTTGTAAGTTTTGTGCGACCTTTAAAATTAATACTAGTATTAATATCTACAACTTTTTGAATATTCAATCTTTTTTCTTTAAAAAATTCAAATTTCTATTGGATACACACAACTCATACTCTTGTTTGGAAATATCCAGTGTTCCCTTAAAAAATATCCTTAAATCCTGGGTTTTTCCGCTATCGTCGACATACTCAATATCATAAAAACTATATCCCAAAATATTAAGCAAAGGATTTACATAGAAAATGTTATTTTTGATATAAACAATCCCAATAAAAATAAGAATTACAACAAAAACACTAACAAAACATAGTTTGGACAAATCAAACGCAAGTGCCAGCAAAACAAATAACGAAAAGTAATTTAAAAAATGCTGGTCGGTTATATTGGTCTTAGACAAAACTTTTATGGTTTTGTACTCTTTTTGGTTAAACTTCAAGATTATCATAAGCCCAATTGTTCCAACCAATGTTAGTATTAGCAGTGCCACCATTACACAAGTATTTGTAACATTAAAAGTTAAATTTTTATTAAGAATTTCGACTATTAAATTAATTAAAAACAAAATATACATCGGCACAAATGCGGATATAAAAAGAATAATTTTTGACATAGTATATTTTTAATCATTAATGGGGTTTTTATTCATTTTTACAAATTTGCTTTTAATTCTCTTAAAATTTCTAACAACTTAAGTTTTTTTTACAAATTTTGGAAAATGTCACATAAAACACTAAAACTTACACAAGATAATTAAAATTTTATTGGAGAGAATTATGTCAAAAGTCAAATTTAGATTAACAATATTAATTTGCATTTTAATAATGGCAAGTTTATTAAATTTTAATCAAAACACTTTAATTTTTGCAAAAGAAGAAAATTTAGCAAACTCTTTTAAATTAGAACTAGTAAGTAGCGGACAAATCGAAGTTCTGCCCGACCAAGCCGAAGTCAATTTAAGTATCGAATTTGTAGATTTAAACAAAGAATTAAGCCAAAAAAGTTGTATCCAAATTAGCAAAAATGTCAAAGCACACCTAATTTATTTAGGAATAGATGAGACGAATATCAAAAACAATAATAGCTACACCTATCCAATTGAAAACTATGGCGAAAGAGCTTTCAAAACTTATGCAAATATTTCTTTTGTTTCACAAAGTATAGACAATTTAGATGACATTTTGAGTACTCTTCAAAGCGATTATATCAAAATCACAAACATTTGTTATTCAAGCAAAGACTACGATACTTTCTACGAAAAAGCATTGCTCGAAGCACAAAAAAATGCCTTAGAAAAGGCACAAAGATTGTATCCAAATAGCATAGTTAAAATTAACAAAATTCAAGAAATTGAAAACTACTATCCTGTTTCACTATATAGAGAATACAATCCTAAATTTTTGGAAACCGACCACCTAACTCCGCTTGAAATCACCGCAAGAGTCAAAGTAACCTTTGAAATAAATTAATTATCTTCCACTACCCAAGTTATTATTGTTTTTAAATCTTTTTGAGTATTTATCTAGCACTTTTTCCAAAGCCACATTTGCATCCAAGTTACACTCATTAGCAAGACTCAAAAGAGAGTACAAAACGTCTCCAAATTCCAATTCAAAATCCAAGGTGTTTTCAAAACTTTTAGTTCCATAAGATGTTGCCTTGAGATACTCTTTGGCAAGTTCACCAAACTCACTTGAAATATCTAGTAGTCTTGCGTTAATTGGTATTGGTTTTTTGTGGCAATCAAGTTTGTTATTAAATTCTTTTACTTTGTTTTGCATATCAAAATCTCCTTTGTTTTTTTAAATTATATCAAATAAAATCAAAACATCATAACAAAATTAACGTTAAGTCAATTTTAATACAATAATTGTTTAGACGATTCCGAATTAGCATATTCTAGGAAGTTAAGACTTGCACAAATGTTTACATTTTATTACAGACAACAACAATGAATTCAACCTATGTGTCCACGATTTTATCGTGGGGTTGCGTCTAGCAACTTGGGGGTGTGAACAAGGTGAACAACCTGTAATACATAGATTATAATCTAAAAAGATTAAACAAAGAAGTTCGCTAGGACATCTTGTTTTAATCTGACGATGTTTTCAATATAACTCCCATAATTATATTTGAGATAGACATAATGGATGATAACATATAGATATTTTACAAAATAAACTTTACAAACAAGAATTTTCGTGTTAAACTATGTGTGTTTTGGAGACGTACCGAAGTGGTCGTACCGGGACGCACTCGAAATGCGTTTGCTGGGTAACCTGCACGAGAGTTCGAATCTCTCCGTCTCCGCCATTAACCTGTCGTTCGGCGTGATTTACGCTGAACGACTTTTTTTCTTCTAAATCTTTTATTGTATTCTCAATTTTCTCTATATCTTCTTTGCTGTTAATTACTATTTCTTCGCTATCGTTTGATTTTGTATTATAAATAATTATTAGTCTGTCATTATAATAAATTATTTTTGATATAAACTTGGTAAAGAATTCAACTCTTTCATTGTGATTTGAGTAATCCTTACTCATAAAATAATATATAAAGTGTTTTATATCTTCTGGTTTTATTGGCTTCGTTTGGTGCGATTCTGATAAAACCATTTTTTCTGTTAAAATGGATTTTTCATTTTCTAATTGTTTAATTTTCAATTCAATGGATTTGGAATTTAATCCATTCATAATCGCAGTGATTAAAGACTCAATTTGTTTGTCAATTTCTTTTAATTGTGCTTGTAAATTTGCAAGTTCTAAATTCTCTCCCAATTCGGCATTATATTGTTTTGCAATTAAGTTTGCTATTTGATCTACTCTTGATTTTGTTAAAATATGGTTCTTTGTTACATCAACAATTAGATTTTCAATATAATCCTTTCTTATTGTTTTACTTTCACATTCTTTTATTAAATGTTTACGATTTCTACATTTGTAATATCTATGCTTTGTTCCATTTTTCCCGTTGCCTGATTCTGCCGTCATAGTGCAACCACAATATCCACAATACAGCTTGCTACTTAATATGTAATCATCGACTCTATTTTTGTGCTTTTGTCTATGTTTATGTTGATCCATAATCTTGTTGCATTTATCAAATAATTCCTTGCTTATGATTGGCGGAACAATGTCATTATAAACTATTCCTTTACAGTTAAACTCGCCAATATATTTTCTATTGCGAAGCATTTTTGCGATTATCTCCACAGTAAACTTTTTGCCTTGTTTGTTCTTAAAACCATTTTTGTTCAAATCATCGCAAATTTCTTTTGCAAACTTGCCATTAGCATACTGTTTGAATACTTCTTCCACAAGGCGTGCTTCTTGCGGTTCTACTGCCCATTTTTTGTCAACAATCTTGTATCCTAGATTAACACTTCCACCAATGTAGTTACCTTTGATTAAACTCTCATTTATACCTCGTTTTACTTTTTGCCCAAGCTCTTTGGAATAGTATTCAGCCATACCTTCTAGCACAGACTCCATTAGCACACCACTAGCATCATCTGAAATATTTTCTCTTGCAGACAATACTCTAATACCACTTTTTTTGAGTTTTGCTTTGTAATTTGCACTATCATATCTACTTCTTGCAAACCTGTCTAGCTGGTATACAAGTACATATTCAAACTCTTTCTTTTTGCTATCTTCAATCATTTGTAAGAATGCTGGTCTGTTGTCGGTCATACCAGAGATTGCTCGGTCTATATACTCGTTTACTACCACATAATCATTTCGTTTTGCATACTCATAACATTCACGAAGTTGTCCCTCAATGGATTGTTCTGTTTGGCTATGAGAACTGAATCTTGCATATATTACCACTTTACTTTTCACTTGTTGTACTCCTTTTTGAACTATCACAAACACACATATCACAAACACTTTCACAAGTCCAGTCAAAACCTAAATATTCTTTTTTAATTTTCTCTATATCTCCATTGTCCTTTAAGAACTCCTTAATTATGTTTTTTAGAAAGTAGGCACCAATTTCAATAGAAGTTTTATCTATTTCAATCTTTGTTGTTTTTTCATCTCCATTTAGTAAATTTATTATTTGAATATTTTTATTCATATAAGATTTCCTTTTCATTGCAATTAGAGGGGCAATGAAATTTTTTCTTATTAAATAAAATGTTCAATAAAGACAAACTGGGTTTCCCAGTTATGGCGAAAAGCGGAGAGATGCAAATTGAGTCAATGTGCTGGCACGCACAAAAACTGTGACGGCACTAAAAGTGTCCATATCTAGCGGGTTTTAGCCACATAAAAAACAATTTGCGTCACTCCTTTTCCTGCTTAGTAAATTAAACATTTATTTTCTTCCGAGTTCATTCTTCTTAATCATAAACACCTCCTCTATATAAGGGGTTTTATAAGTCACTTTTTGCATTAGATTTCTTTACATAAAAAAAGGAAACCACTGATTTTATCAGAGATTTCGCTATATAAATTATTTTTAAAATTTCAATTTTATTGCCAAATTTTTCAGTCACTTTTTCTTTTATCTCAAAAAGAGAGGCAATGAGCAGTTTTATATTTCTTCAACACCTAAACTTTTTAGATACTCATAAGTTCCATCATAATATTCAGGCAACCTAGTACTATCTTCCCAATATCCGCTTGGATTTTTATTTGGATTACCTGTTGGAACACAAATAACCATACCTACTCTAGCACGTGTTAAAAGAACCCTATATGCGTTTAACATGTATTTAATTAATTCTTGCTTATTTTCTGTATCAGGTGTTTGTTCAACCCATTTTGTTTGTCCATTAAATTTATAATAATGCCATTTGTTGTTATTACATCTCATATCTGCATCCCACAGCACGCAAGTATAATCAAGTTCCAAACCTTGAACTTGAATTTCTGTTGCAGCATCTTCTAAATAGTTTGATGATCTAGTATCAACTTTATCTTCAAGGAACCAGTGCACTGCATTTTCATCACCCGCTTCAAGTATATGTATACCAAGTGGTTTAAATCTTGCAGATTCTTTTGTTACTAAAACACCCGTACGTTCAGTCCCCCTAACTTTTTCGTGCAACCACTTTTTAGCTTTTTCCATATCCCTGGTTAAAACTATTGGATACTTATCTTTTATTTCATTATAAAGTTCTGCAGCATTAGATTCAAATAAAAGCATTGAATGAACAAATGCGGATAATTTTTCTGCTCTATACGAACGAAGTGAAACACTCAAATGTAAATCATCAGAATATGAAACATTATTATTCTTTTCTAACAATTCATTAACTTTACCCTCTGCGTATTCAGGCTCTATTAGTTTTGGAGAAATATGAACTTTCCAATGTGGAAATATATCATTCAAAGCTTTTATCCATTCAGATATTCCCGCTTCACCTGTGTTAATTTCTTGACCGCCACCAACCAAACAAACTATTGTTGCCCAGTCTTCACGTTGATCTAATGACCAAATCAAAAACGCAGCCTCAGATAATGGAAAGTTTGGAACTTTTAATTTATTTCCATACGTTCCACCTCTTTTTAAATAATCAGCCAATCTTTTCTTTGTCCATGAACGTTGTGCTTCATCAAAAATAGCAACGTGTTCTACTTCACCATAACCAGATTCAGCAAGTTTTATAGCCTTTTCAGGATCAATTTCCAGCACTCCATTTTCTACTGGATTTTTTATTTTTGCTAGCATATTATCACGATAACGATGAATTATTTGAATAAATTTTCCAACCTCTCTGCGAGAATCTGATAATTTCTTATTTTCACCTTTATCTTTACACTTCTTGAAATTATCTTTCGCCAAAGCTTCATTCAAAACAGCAACCAATGGACCATTTCCTGAAAGATAAACAGCACCTTCATCTTCAACTGGCTTATCACTTCCTTGATATGTTTGTCGAACAGCAACATCAAGTCCAACCAAAGTTTTTCCTGCGCCAGGAACACCCGTTACAAAACAAATACTCTTTTCTCTATTGGTTTTACTTTTTTGAATTACATCAAGAATATATTTAATTGTTCTATCAGTTGAAACATCATCTGCTTCATGTCTTGTAATATCTTCAACCGAATGATTTTCATAAAGTTTTTTAGCCGCTTCAACAATTGTTGGCGTTGGAGCATATGGGCTTATTATCCAATTAGCATCTACAATTTCTTCATTTGGAAAGCTATCTAAAACTTTTTCTATTAACTCTAAAACTCCAAATTCACCTGTAACCAGTGGATTAATTACACTATCATCATAAACCGACATTTGTATAGTATCTGTTCTATTTGTATATTTTGTTGCGATTAAAATCGGCGCAATAACTTTATCTCTGCTAAGTTTATGGAAGTTCTTTAAATCTAAAGCGTAATCCAATACTTGGTCAACATCCATTTCTAAAACTTTAGACTCACCCACTTTAAATTCAAGACAAAATACTATACCCCTATAAAGTAGTACAGCATCAATTCTTTTACCCAAACGTGGAATATCATACTCAAAAATAATCTGACCTCTATCATCATTTAATTTTGAAACAACGTTTTTCAATATTCCAATTTCAGACTTCCATGCTTCTATTGTAGTAGTAAGCGCAGTTCCATGATAATTATCACATAAAGTTCCTAGTATTGCACTTGTATCTAAACTTAAAAATTTTTCAAAATCACTATTAAATAAACATCGTGGACTTTTTTTCATATTTATCCTATCCTTTAATATACTTGACAAAGACAGTATAACACACATTTGTAATAATTTTCTCAAATTTTCAAAATTTAATTAAAATTTTATAATCAAAGTATAAAAAAGAAGAGCTCAACATTTGAACTCTTCTTTTAATTTATATTAAATTTTATTATTTTTTCTTTTATCTCAAAAAGAGAGGCAATGAGTTTCTATTTAAATTTAATCATCTATACAATATGCCTCCTTCCATCTTTCATACATATGCAAATAATTAGAACTTGTCACTATTCGTTTTACCCTTTGTAAAATCTCCATTTTATATGCTTTTTCTACATTTTCTTTCTCTGAATCTTCAGTTTTTGAAATCAATTCCTTCAATTCATTCAAATTAATCCAAAGTGTTGAAATTTTATTACACAAATCATTAACATACTCATCAGTATAGTGTTCAGGGTATATTAAATATTTAAGAATACTTTCAAACAATTTTTTATTGTTTGTAATCATTCTATCATCACACATTTTGTATATTATATCATTCCATATATTGAAAGATAACGATAAATCGATAATCTCCATTCTAGCAAAAATTTCATCAAAATCAACTCCACTATTAGAAAGATCACATAACACGTTAACTATTGAAATCAAGCCAAATGGTCTAAACAAAAGGTTTCCACCTTCTTTAAATGGATACAATTCTTCCTCAAACGTCAATGGACAAAACGTATCATCAAGCATATAGTTTAACGATTCTTTTTCTTCTTGAGATATCGGACCTCTTAAAAACAATTCTTCAAACCTATTATCTTCATCATTATTTTCAGAATAAATAGCTACATAATCCATTTCATCTGGATTTAAAAACATGGCAATAGGCTTTAATGTCATAAATTTATTCCAAAATTTATTCACAAACTCATAAAAAGAATTTATTTCAATATCATCTCTACGGAATTTCAAAAATTCCATTAAATCTTTTTTTGAATTTGGATTAACCTTTTTTCTTCTGTTATTCGAAGTAATAATATATGATTCATTTTTGCTTAAATAATGCTTTAATAGAATCATATTGCAATCATATAATGTTTGGATGTTTGTAAAACTTTTTCTATCATTTTTAGAAATTGACTTTGTTTGACTCAATATTAACCTTTCTCCAGAAAATAAATTATTTCCATCTATCAACTTCCTAGTAATTATAGCAACTAAATCATCTTCGTCTAATAATATAATATCCGTCTTATTTACAGGCTTTGCATATCTATTTAAAGTTGTAAATAAACGACGCGTTCTTTTTTTTCCTTGAATAGTATTCTCATGAGCAATTAAAATTACTGGTATTGTTTGTAAATTATAATAATTATCTCCCTCATTTTTATGTCCACCCGTAGACTCAACAATATTTCTTATCCCCTCTACACGATGCTGTCCATCTACTGGGAAAATTTTATCTTCTTTTGTCAATTCTAAAATACCCATATCATAATGTTCTTCATTATCATAATCAATTCTAATTTCTCTCCATTGCGGATCACCATTATACACAGCTAACACTAGAGAATTAAAAAACATATCACTTTGATTTCTTATATAATTAGAAATTTGTTCAACATTCTTTTGCTCTAATCCTCTTTGCAATCTATCTTCAGAATTTGCATTATCTAAACCCATCTCTTCTTTCCATTCTTTTTGAATACTTTGAGAAACTTCCTCAAAAGTAAAAGACGTAATATAATAAATCCACTGTCCGATTTTTTGTCTCATGGCCAATTTCTTCATATTCCCCTCCTAAGCAAAGGCTGCTGTTAATGCTTGAGAAATTTTAATATCTGGAATTTTACTATTCGCTGGTGGCAATAGCTTATTAATCATTTCAGCCTCAATCAAATCAATCAAGTCATCACCTTGCTTAACACCCAATTTATCAGACTCCTGTATAGGCAGATATCTACAATAAATATTATCTCCCCACTCATTAAACATTTGTCCAAGTTTTGGTCTATCAATTGCTTTTTTATGATATGTACGAATTCGATCTCTTAAATTATTTCCGCTAGGGCAATGAGCCCTTCCAACATAAATTAAAAAACTATGATTATCAAGTAAGATTTGTGAACGAATATAAAAACAATAAATACCACCTTTATTTCTAGGAACATTTTCTATATCAGTATTAATTTCTCCATTATTTAAATACTTAAATTCTCTCCAAGCTTTTGAATTAATAAATTTTTTTATTTCATCATCAAAAACATCCCATAAGTCATGGACTAATGGAAATGTTATTTTACAATTGCGTATATTATTAGCTAAATCTAAATAGTTTTCCATACTTTTATCTCTTATGTTTATCCAATATACCTAACACATTCAGAATGTTTCGGTCTTGTAATTTCAATTTCTTTTATTTTGAGTCTTTTAATACAATCAAATAAATCTATAAGATGTTGTTTAATATCTTTTCTAAAAGGTCTAGGATCCTTAACAAACACATCATGTATACTCTTTGTTATCTCGCCAAAATAAGATTCTTTATTATCTTTATTTTTTAAAAAATCAACTAACCATTTGTAAGATTTTAAATTGTATAATTCTATAATATCTGTTAATTCAGTAGGAAAATCTTCAGACATTAAACATTCAATTTTTCTTTCTTTTAATTTAAATTCTCTAATTTTAATAATAATATTATCATCCTTTGCTTTTATAATTTCATTATAAATCTCTTCATCTAAAACAATAGCATCTTTATATAGAGATAATATTTTTGCATAAGAATCTTCATCTAGTGTAAAAAAAGTAGATGCTTCTTTATTAGACTTATCCGCAACGCCCAATCCTTTATTTGTTGCATTAGCTGATCCAATTATACACTTAACATGATCAAATATATAAGTCTTTGCGTGAATGCTGTTATCTATATAAATATACCAATTATTTCTAATACAATAATCATAAATCTCTTTATCCGTAGCACCTGATGCAATATCTGATGGTAAAAATCTCACCAGCAATCTTTTTTTCACATTTAAATTTATAAAAGAATCCAACAACTCCAATGTTGAAACTTTACAAAAAGCTGAAACAATATTTACCTCTGTTTCACATTTTGGTAATTCTGTTTTTAATACTCTTTCAATTTCATCCGATAATAAAATATCAACATTATTCATTATTCTTCTTATACTCCATAATATAGTT
Organism: uncultured Clostridia bacterium; assembly: GCA_934754475.1. Lineage (GTDB taxonomy): Bacteria > Bacillota > Clostridia > Christensenellales > UBA1242 > UBA11490. The sequence continues at coordinate 271,157 of CAKVHV010000002.1, forward strand.
GGTAATCCTTTGATTGATTTCATACATTAATTTGTCCATGGCATTTGAATAGTCTTGATCTAAATGTTTAATAGATTTCATTACTGCAATGATAAATAACTCAAAAGGTACTTTTTGATTTTCATCTTCCCAAATATCTTTAATTAATTTTTCATAAAAAGGATGTCTTGCATTTAAAACAATTGATAGTGTTCCTGCAGCAAACGAATAATCTATGAATGAATCATGTGGAGTTTTTGTATAAACTGGTTTAACCCTAACACCAGAATCAATAAGTTGTTTAATTTGATTATCTGTTGGCTCTTGCTCTTCCTCAATAAATAACTGTTCTTTTGCCTCTTCAAATTTTTGTTCTTCAGACATAGTTGGCAATTCAATTTCAAGATCATGCTCTTCATCTGATTTCTTTGCTATTTGAGATGCTTCATTAGGAGGCAACTCTGTCAACTCTTTAGTATCTTCTCTAACTTTTGAGTTTCTATTTGCCATAGCTTTTATTGTATCTTTAATTTCCAAAGCTAATTGATGCCAAACACTCCTCAATTCACCAGGTTCAACATCTTCCATTTCTTGCTTAGATAATGGCTTCAAATTTACTGATTGCTTATTGTTTGAAATCCCAAAAGCATTATCCATATCAGACTTAAAAGAAATTTCAATTCCCCACCATCTATACTCTGGAACATTATAAAAATCAAAAAATCCAAATGATCCGAAATCTATTTCTCTGTTATTCCTAACAATTGAGATTCCTGTATTACTTGTTAATCTTGAAGACTTTCCAAATGCAAGAGAGCCTGGTTTTTTATCTGTTTTTAACGAGCCCTTAGAATAATATTCTTCTTTTACTACTGAGTACTTTATAACAACCGATCCTTCTTTGATTTCGTCATTATGTTCATATTTTATAGGAAGCGTTACAAAATCAGGAGCATCATCAGATGCTTTATAAATAGTAAACATGGATTCAGTAAATCCATTTTCTTTATCGTATTTAGATGACTTATATTGATTAGCAATTAAAGTGTCAATATCTTTAGGCATTGACTCTTGACTTGGAGTCATCAAATATAATGGATCATTAGGCAAAATTTTCTCATAAGATTTACTAACAATTTCTATCATTGATATTGTTTTAGTCCCTTTTGCAAGAAAATATCTATACTTTCTTCCCAAATCTTCACTCATGTGATTTACACAAGTATTCCATTTTTTATGATCAACATTAGTACAATTAGACCAAATAACAAGTGTTCCATGTTCAGAAAAGTCAAATTCTTTTTCTTCTGATTTCCAATGTATGTATTCCGCATATTTTTTAGGAATAGAAGCGGCAACCGGAGGAGCAATTTCATTTAAGTCGTTTTTCCTAACATCTACAGCATCTAATACAACTTTCTGACAATTTTCAATTCCGTTTTGCCAAGAATATACTTCAACCTTGTTACAAACAAATATAGAGGCTTGGGGTAATCCTACACCAAATCTTCCCATTAGATTTTCAGCATCACCCTCATGATAACCAACACACAAGCAATTAGCTAATGTTGAGGTGTTCATCCCTTTTCCATTATCCAGAAATGCAAATTCGACTATCCTTTTTTCGCCATTACTTGCAATTTTTTGTTCACCTAAAATAAATATATCCTTAGCTCTTGCATCGATTGAGTTATCAACAATTTCAGCAATAGCATTATAAGTACTCTTATATCCAGAGCTTTTTAATGCATCGATAAATAATGCTGCATTTACTATTTTGCTTTTGTTTTCTTCCATAATTAACCTCTTTCCCAATAACTATTAAAATGCTTAAATGCAGCATTTTCATTATATGAATACAAATTTTCTTGAACATCTATTAGCAAGCAGTTTTCATTTCCACCCATTTTAGGGCCCCTTAATCCTCGACCTATCATTTGGCTATATAAAATTACAGATTTTGTAGGCCTTGTAATAAACACGCATTTTATATTAGTTGAATCAAATCCAGTAGTTAATATTTCAAAATTTATAATAATATTAACTTTCCCTTTTTTAAAATCATCAATAGCTCTTTTTCTATCCGTTGATGCCATATCTCCATACACTAAAGAATTTTCTATATTAAGCATTTTTAAAAAAGCAGATAACAACTTGGCATGTTGTAATGAACAAGCAAAAACTATTGTTGGTATTTGTTCTTTATTCAACTTCACCAATTCTTCAATAATTTTATCATTACGAGCTTTACTTAGTGATATTTTTTTCACTAAATTATCTGAATAATTTTCATTATCATTTTGTAATTCTTTTTTTAGTTGTATCAAAACTTTTGGATCAATTTCAAATTCAAGCATTTGTTTTTCAATATTTGAAAGATAACCTTGTTCTTGAAAATATCTTATTGGATCTTTACTCCCACGATAGTTCCTTGCTTCATTTGCAGATAAAGATATTGCATTAATTTTATCGACATCTATTCCAATTATGTGATCAAAATCCTCGCTAAATAAAGCATTTGCTTTACTTACTTCTGTTGTTCTTCCAGGAGTTGCAGTTAAACCAATGAATTTTTTGCCATATTCATTATTTTTTTTCATTAATGAATCAACACATTTTTTTGTTATTTCAGCCCCTGACTTGTGAACCTCATCAAAAACTATTAGAGAAGCTTTATTCGATATTTCTTCAAATACAGGCTTGCCATATTTTTTTTGTAATGCTTGAATAGAAGTAAATAATATTCCATCCTCAAGTGTATTAGGAAATTCTACCCAGCCTTTATAAACGTTTATATCAAACAATGACAAATGCGACCAGACATTCTTAAATGTTTCATATGCCTGCATTAAGAGTTCGTCAGAATGAGCTATCCATACAACAATGCCCTGTCCTTTGGTAATAAAGTTAAGATAATGCGAAATAATATGCATCGTTGTTTTTGTTTTGCCGGTTCCTGTTGGCATATGAATCAATATTTTATATAGATCTTTATCTTTGTTTGATAAATCATTGATTGCCTGCTGTTTTATCATATATTGATAATCATATAACTCATAAAATTTATATCCTAATCTTTCAACAGATTCAACTGGCAACTCTTTTTCATTTTTATGAAATTCGAATTCCGTATCTCCAAAATAGCCTTTGATAATATATTCAAATAAAGGATTATCATCAAATGAGACTTTTGACAATTTCTTAGCTAAAAGAATTTGCTCATTGGAACTTCCATTAAAACTATAGTTATATAACTGAGCAACATGTTTTAAAAACAGTTTATCTTCCGTTGATAAAAAAAATTTATATCTAAATTCTTCCTGTTTAAATAAGCTCAACCCATAAACAGCTAAAATAATGTCTATAATTTTTTCTTTTGTTAATATATTTTTAGAGTCTTTCCACTCAATAAGTGCATCCTTTAAATCTCCAAGTAAGGCAAATAAATATTCTTCATCAAAATTTCTCATTACATTAATTAATTTTTCATTGCTCATATTACATTATCTCCTCAATTGCATCAATTAAAGCATCTATTTCATCAATTGTATTGAAACCACTTAAACTAACCCTGATGCAACCAGAATATTTTTTGTCTTCCAAAAAATCATGTACATAAGGTGCACAGTGATATCCTGTTCTTACACAAATATCATATTGCGAAGACAATATTTTGCCAATCTCATCAGAGGTATAACCTTCAATATTAAAGGCAACTATACCTTTGGTTTCAATATCATCTGGACAATAAATTATAACATTATCAAGCTCCTTCAATCTTCCTATTAAATAACTTGTTAGTTCATGTTTTTTTATTGCAAAATCGCTATTAACAATGAAATCTATGCTTTTATTTAATGCATATATGGCAACTGCATTTAGGCTACCAGCTTCCATTTTTGCAGGGAGTTCTTGTGGCATGTCTAAATTTAACGAGTCAGAACCAGTTCCCCCAGTTTTAAAAACAATCAAAGGAGTGTTTGTTTTATTTATAAATCCTGCAACACCAAATACACTGTATAAAGATTTATGACCTGCAAAAACGACAAAATCCACAAATCGCGCATCTACCTGATATGTTCCAAATCCTTGAGCAGAATCTAACACAGTAACCGCGCCATATTTTTTTGAGTACTTAAATATTTCATTGTATGGCAACTCAAAACCGGTAACATTACTAATATGACTAATAATAACAGCTTTAGGCTTGTTAATTGCCAATTCATCATTTAATTTGTCGTAATTAACACTCCAATCTTTTTTGCTAAAAGGAATAAACTTTATTTCCACACCACATTTATGCAATGTTCTTACAATTGAATTGTGTTCAAAAGGTGAGATATAAACCTTATCTCCCTTTTTTAAATCCAGACCATTAATTATAATATTTAACGATTCAGTTGCAGATGCTGTAAAAACTACTTGATTAGGATTTGCTCTAACAATGTTTGCAATCTTTTCTCTTGTAGCTGATATCATATTAAAAGTATCTATAGCGGCACTATAACTTCCTCTTCCTGCATTAAATGAAAATTTCTTCATTCCTTCATTTACTGCATCGTATACACATTGAGGCTTTGGAAAAGTCGTCGCCGCATTGTCAAAGTAAATCATCTATTCCTCCTAATCAATAAGTTCATTTAAAATTCTTTTTATTATAGAAGCCTTCTCTTCATTACTTAATGATGATCCATACTCTTCTATCATTTCTGTCAAATTTGAATAAAGTGTTTTCCCGAGTTGACTAATCTCAATCATAGTTTTATTATCGTTAAAATCTTGTTTTGAAACTGAATTCTCATCGTAATTATATACTTTATCAATAAAACTTTCTAACACTGACATAAATTCAGCTTCTCTTTGCGAATTCCAATCTTCTATTGTACAATTACATAAAGCATAAGATAACAAATTAAGTGCGTCCTTGTTGTTATACTTAATAACTTCAAATGCCTTATAAAGAGCCTTTTCTCTGTTTTCAAATATTACATTTTTAATTTGAGGATATTGAGCTTTCCAAAGGTCATATGTTGATTTTATTGAATCCATTTCAGAGCCAAATGAATTAATAACCTTAACTATAATCTCTTGTGTATATTTTTCCAATTTCTTATCATATTCTTCTAATAATGTTTTTATATTTTTAGATACATCTTTAATTGGTGAAGACAATAATTTAGGCAATTTTACTAAAAGAGATTCGTGAATATTTAAGTTATGTTTTAAAAATTCATCTTTAAACTTTATTGCAGTTGTTGACAAACTTAAAACATTTTCAGCTTTACCTGTTTTAATAATAATTGGAGGCAGGTTTTGAACATAATTTTTTATTGCACTGACCAAATTCAAAACATTATCAGAGAAACTGTCTGATGCTTTACAATTAAATAAAGACATCAACTCATTAATCATAAGTATTTTATCGTGATTAATTTCTTCAAATGAAATATTATATTGCTTTGGATAAGCCAATGCTTTACATAGATTTAATGCATTCATTGGAATCTCAAGATCTCGGTTATATAAAATAATTGTTTTTATTATATCGTTGTTTATTACTAAAAGATCAGAAATCGCTTTTGCAACAAACAAAGGTATTACCCCATCTCTCATACCGTAAGGAGCAGATTTTAACATTTCTACTAAATCATATAATTCCAGCTTATTCTTATTATTGTTTAAAAAACATTCTTTAATTTTATCAACAATCTCATAATTTTTATCAATTGATGTTTTAAAACTATCATAGATTGTGCCTTCGGCTGAGGTAGAAGAATACTCCCCTTCTTTTTTATTTAAGATTAATTCAATTACATTTACTCTAGCTTTATTTGTTACTGAAGATATTTCATTTTTATTAACTTGTTCATTGTTTATGATTACTGTTTTTTCGTATAACGAATTTAATGCTTGATAAATATAGCCAGACAAAGATTTATTGTCAGGAATATTTAAAGCAAGGAGTTTTGCTTTGGAGGTAAGATCTCTTAAAAAAGAATTTATTTCTATAATCTCATCATCCACATATTTTGGTAATGTATTTTTTGCATCTTCAGAAAGTGCCCCAGAATCAATTAATAAATTTTTAGCTGCAAATAATCTCCTTATTTTCTTAATTGCAAATGCAGGGATCATCTTATCTATAAATCTAATAATTACATTTTTATAGCCGAGATTCTCAAGTATTTCTTTTGTTCTTTTTTGAGTAATTCCTATATCATTTACTAAATTTATTATAAGACCATCACAAAATTCTTGATCAAAATATACATCCAATGAATTTAAATTTTCCAATACAGAAGCTTCAATATATTCAGCCCTAAAATATCTAACCATTTTATGTTCGTAATTATATTGATTTGAAACAAAATATTTTTCTTCATTAAATTCATTTAGTAATTTGCTTACAGATTCAAATCCATATTTACTATTGAAAGTATCATCCAAAAGGGTTAAAAACTGATTGTCAGTTATTACTGAAAAATCAACACTATCATCATTGATATTTCTTTTTAATACATTTGCGTTAATTAAAGATATAATTATTTTCTTAACTTCACCTTCTGATTTATTAAGAGCTAGTGAAATGTTTTCATCACTACAAACGTACCTTACATTGTCATTAATAATTTTAGAAATTGCTATACATTTAATAACATCCCTTTCTTGACTTTTTATAATTGTTTTATTTAAACCATCAACTTTATAGCACAACATTCTATATTCAGTATTATCTTTTATTAATGGCTCAAAATAATCATATATTGCTGGAACATTTAATAACCCTGTATTGTTGTTCGCTATAAAATAATTAAAACTATTTATATCTGTATCAGACATGAAAGTAAATAAAGTTCTTTCGTTTTGAGCAACTTTCTCAGATACTTGAATCAATGCATATAAAGCAAATGGATTAAATGGATAACCATTATTAAATATATACTCCAGTTGATCGGCACTAAATAAACTTGATTTCTTATATTTTTCTAAATAGTTATTTTTTTCTAATTCTTTTGATACTAGCTCTTGATATCCTTTACTCTTTTCAATAGCAGCACAAATTATTTGATAGTTTTCTTCCATAGATCTATCAAATCTTATTTGTTTAAATCTTCCTGCTATCTTTTCGAAGCTATCTAAATGAGATCCATCAACACTATAAAGAGTTACTTCCTTGTGCGTAATACAACAAACATGCATTTGAGAATCTTTTTCAGATGTCTCACACTTTTCCGCAAAAGATTGTATTTTATTTAATTTTGAAACGAAATCGTGATCTTGGTTTTCTAACAACACACCAAATTCATCATATATAACGAAGATTCCTGAAAATCCATATTCCTTAATTTTCTTTGAAACATCAGTATATGTTAAAGCAAAATCAGAACTTACCAATGTATTATATTGGTATCCATGATTAACACATTTAAATAATTTTTTAAAATTCTCAAAAGCCTCTTCATCAAACTTTAATAATCCACTCTTTAATTTGTTAAAATCAATATCCAAAGAAGTTTTGCATTCCTTAAAGATGTCAAAAGATGCACTATTTTGCTTCTCCCATTCATTCACAATTTCAATTGCTTCTGAATAAGCTGAACTTGGAATAATGTTTTCAATTCCATGATCCACTAAAGCATTTCTTAACGATAACAAAAAATTATGATTTAAATTATCAGAATTATTATTGCTTATAATTACCGGTAAAAGGGATATTTTATTTTTTTCCAAATATTCGATTTTCTTTGCTAGATCTTTGTTAATTTTTGATATCTTATTTATTACTTTTTTTAATAATTCCTTATTTTCTCGCTTCGATAATAAATATGTAATCATCAACATCAAATAAGATTTACCCTTACCATATGGGCCAGCTAAAAAAGTTGATTTCTTACCATTGTCGATAACAGAATCCATGTAATAAGATATAACATCACACAAATCAGTAGTTGGAACATACTGCAATATCTTATCTTCATTATATAGATCATACTGCAAATTAACAGATGACTTAAACTTTTTGTTAACACTCATAACTGAGTCATACATAAGTTACTCCTCCTAAAAATACAATCCAAACAATTCCTCTAACGACAACATTTTATTAATATGGATAGTATTTAATCCTGCTGTTTTGATAATTTTTAAAATGCCAGCATTTTGCATTTCTTCAAGATACAACAACAACATAGGTTTTGTTATATTAAAAATCTTCATCGGATTATTCTCTTTATTACAAAAGTCATCCAAATTAAAATCCTCTGCTCTATTCATACATTCTATCATAACATAATAAACTACTAAATAATGCAAAGCAGAATGAGAAGGTTGATTTTTATAATATCTTTTTTTATCATCAATTTTAATTAAGTTTAATTTTCCTAACGGACAATTCATATTATTCTCTGGATTAGATATATCATTTGATGTGTATGATCTAATAGCAATACTAACATCAGAGTCTAATGATGATTCTGCACCAATGTCATATCCATTAACTTTGAAATATTCAGTTAAATAATTTACTAGCAATTCTTTATCAAATTTAGAATAGTTGCCATTAAATATTCTATTAATTACAGGAGCATCTTTATCTTCAAGCGCATCTTTTATTCCCATTGTTAATTTTGCATGAATCATAAACCATGAAAAATTACTTTCTAAAAACTTATCATATTCGTACAATAAATTTCCAAATTCAGTTAATTCTGCAACTTGCCCGAAATCTGCAATTCCTGTAGCTTTCAACCAATATTTTAATGATTTGCACATATTTGAACCCAACCCTAACATCCTAGGTCCATTATCTTTTCTAAAGCACTCATTATCTTCTACAATTGTATTAAGCCCCTTCTCTAACCAACCTTCACGTATCGAAAAGGTTTCATGCCTTTTTAATCTTAAGTCTTTCATATCTAAGACTCCTTTTTTATTTTCAACACCTTGTTCATATAACAACCATTACTAAAGTGTTTAACACACTCTAAACAACCCATACATTTATTTTCATCAATAGTATAAGATATTGTGTTGTTTGAAACATTTCCTTTTTCTTTATTAAATACTTTTATTGCACCAAATCTACAAACGGCTTCACAATAAGTACAACCAATGCAAGTTTGGTACTTATTGACTTGATTTTTAATGTACATTTCTGCTGTCTTTTTATTAGCAAAAATGCTAGATTCTCCAACAATAGCAACTTTTAATTCATTAGAACCAAAAATCCCACTAATTCGTAACATTGGCATATTTGTTTTTCGATCTAATACATAAACTTCATTTAAAGCCTTCTTTCCAATATCAAAGTTTAATTTTCCAAAAGGTTTGAAGAATTTATATATTTCACTATCTAGAGGTTTTGTTAAGGCAAAGTTATATGTATTTTCTTCTAATGCACAAGGCTTAAATGAAACAAGTGATTTTTTACTTATTTCTAAACCATTGCCACCTTGTCTTTTTTTCCACTCTCCATCATCAATATAAACCTTCCAATCAGGTTTACCTACTTTTTGTGCATATCTGTAAAGAATATCTCTAAACAAATTATACTTATCATTCATATATATTGCTGACAAGAACTCTGACCACGCTGAGTTGTTTGGACAACACCAACAACCAACTCTACTAAAACCTTGTCTATATGCGTCATTAAAATCAACATTGTTTGAAATTATATATAACCAAACATCAAAATCATTCCAATCAATAATTGGGTTAACTGCAATTTGTTTTTTTATTTTTGAATCATTTGATTCTCTTTCATACTTACTTCTAGCCAATGACTCATTTCTTCTAATGCCTTGAAAGGTTAAAATGCTTTTTGCATCTTTAAAAGTTGAATCTATCTTTTTAGTAATTGCTCCTGTTTTAAAAACTGTGCAACACCATCTCAACATCCTTGATGGAGGGCCTATTACCTCACATAAGTTATTGAAATCTTGATCTTTGTTCTTTGCTGTTAACATTGGAATTAAAGGATGTTTTTCTTTAAATCTTTTTATATAAATTTCTGATGTCGGATATTCTAATGTTGTATCCCCATAAATATGTATAACATTTTTGCCTAAAGCATTAATAACTAAATCGCTAACAACAGTACTATCCTTTCCACCACTGAAGCTCACAAACATCCCATCTTCTTGTTTCCCTTCTGCGCTTTTTCTAATGTAATTGATAGCCTCATGAGTAATTGAGTTTAATCTCCTTGAATTAATCTTGATAAAGTTAATTACCCCTTGAGTATTAAAATAGTTTTCTACAAAATTTTGATTCTTGCTACGATATTTATTTAATTCGTTTATTATCTCGTCAACATTAGACTCTTTAATAATTTTAGCATAAGACAAGTGTAATTTTTTACCATCTACAATATAACAACTTCCACCAACATTCCAAATCGAAGAATTCGCAAACTTAAATGGCTCTTTCAATATGACTTCTAATAATAATCTTTCTTCAGGGAATACCGGTCGTAAATCAGTTCCTATGTAATTACACCTATTCCCACACTGTGTACAATGTACATAATAAGAAGGAGCTCCGCATTTTGAACACCAAAAAATTTGAGATGATAATATCTCAGTTCTCTCATTACAAATTGGGCAACTGCTTGTTTCACATTCTAAATCATTACATTTTTTACAAACATATTTAATCACAAACAATTACCTCCTTCATTTTATATAATAGAACTCTATAGATACAGATCCATTATACCATATAATTTTCGAAATTTATACAAAAATAGAAAATAAATTATATTTATTTTTAGAAAATACGTGCAGTTAGGGTTTGAAAGAGTTAAAACACACCCCAACTATTTGTGTGAGGTGTTTATGGATAACAAAGTTTTAGTAGAAATGATTAGGAAAAAATATTATGAAGAAAAAATGATAGCAGAATACAAACTTCTACTTAACAAGGTTGTAGATTTGGAAGATAAATTTCTAAAAGATTTTTCAAAAGATAAATAGAATAAATACTTTTATCAAACATAAAAAAGGTAAAATCCTCTCTATCGAAATTGACCAAATTATTGAATCTGTAATTAAAATAAAATATAATTACTTGCTTAACCCATTTTTAATCCATATTTGTTTGTCAATATTTAAAAAAATCCTATATTGTCTTCATAAAACAAACAATAAATTATCTCACATATTAACTCAAAGAATAATAATCTTAATACAATGAATTTTTTAACTTTTTATGCTTATCTATGAAAAAATGTAAATTTTATAAAATGTTAAGTATGAAAAAATGTAAATTTGATTGATTTTATTATTTTTATGTGCTATCATACATTTATCATAAGGAGTTATTATGGAAAGAAAAATTTATCAAGATTTATTAAAATGGAAAAATTCTGAAGATAGAAAACCATTGGTTTTGCAAGGTGCTAGACAAGTTGGGAAAACATATATAGTAAATTTATTCGGTGCAGAAAACTATGCCAATGTTGTTTATTGCAACTTTGAAAAGGAACAAGGATTAAAAGACTTTTTTACAGACTTAGTCCCTCAAAACATATTAAAAAAATTAGGCAACTATAAAAGAAAAGAAATAATACCCTCTCACACTTTAATTATTTTTGACGAAATTCAAGCATGTCCAGAAGCTCTTACTTCTCTTAAATATTTTTGTGAAGAAGCCAACGAATATCACCTTATTGCTATGGGTTCACTACTTGGAGTTTCTGTCCATAGACAAAAATTCTCATTCCCCGTTGGCAAGGTTGAATTTTTAAATATGTATCCTATGGACTTTGAAGAATTCTTAATGGCCAGTGACAACAAATTCCTTATCGAAGAAATTAAAGAATGTTTTGAATCTAATAAGCCATTAGCACAACCTTTTCATGAACAGGCTCTTGAGTTATATAGAAGATACTTATATATCGGCGGCATGCCTGAAGTTGTTGAAGAATTTTTAAAAAATAAAAATTATGACTTAGTTAAAATAAAACAGCAATCAATCTTAGACTCATATTTTAATGACATGGGCAAATACAACAAGGAATCTGAAATACCAAAAACCAAATTAGTTTACAAAAACATCAGCACTCAACTTGCCAAAGAAAATAAAAAGTTTAAATATTCTTTAATTAAAAGTGGGGGCCGAGCAAATGAATTCGCAAATGCAATTGAATGGCTTTGTTTAGCTGGAGTTGCAAATCAGTTATATAGACTTGAACAAATAAAACTCCCTCTAAACTCATACAAATCATTAGATGACTTTAAGTTTTATATGAATGATGTTGGCTTATGTTCTGCCAGCCAAGATATTTTAATTGATGATATTTTATTTGATAACCCTGAATTTAACGACTTTAAAGGCGGACTTACAGAAAATTATGTCAATAATCAACTTATCATAAATAAACATAATTGTTTCTATTGGATTAGTGGAAATACTGCAGAAATAGATTTTATCACTAGACTTGGCGTAAATATTATTCCTATTGAAGTTAAATCTAGCGATAATACAAGATCTAGAAGTTTAAATGAATATGTCAACAAGTATTCTCCTGAATATTCGATTCGAATTTCATCTAAAAATTTTGGATTCGAAAATAATATTAAATCCATTCCTTTATATGCAGTATTTTGTATTAAATAAATGTTCATTTCAAATCTTTATATTTAATATAAGGCTTTGATTATACCTACTTATGACGCAAGTGTTGGTGTTGGCTCCGCCATTAGGGAGTAATCCGAACTTTTTGAGTAGGATTGCTCTTTTTTCTTACTTTCAAACAAGATTTCGCTATCAATATCTGGTTGCTCTTTTAGTTTAAGTTGTTTAGACTCATCGCCATTAGTGTTGAAATAAATCTCGCAATAGTTATCGTAAAGAATAACTTTGTTTATAAACATATCAACAAGTCGCTGACAAGCAAGTTTGTCATTTAGGTCAATATCTTTAAAAGAACACAAGAACAAATAAATAACATTTTTATCAAGCGGTTTAATAACAAGCATTTCTCGGTTTGTTATTTTTTCTTGCAAATCTTTATTTGCTATTTCAAGTTCTCTCATTCTTTCGTTTGTTGTGCCGTTAAAAATTCCATTTTCTATTGCACGAACAAAGTTTGCAAGTTTTTTGTTATTCTCTTGCAATTGTTTATTTAAACTTTCCAAAACTTTATCTTTTTCAATACTTTTGTTGTATGTATCTGCAAGACAAATTGAAAGTTCATTCAAATCAGTTTGATTTAAAAATTCTTTTGTGGCTTGCAAAACTATATTTTCAATATATTCTTGTGAGATAGACTTTTTATCGCAAAGGTCTTTATTCTTTTTCTTTGTAAAGCATTTGTAGTAGTTGTAAATCTTGCCCATTTTGCCTTTACCACTATCTCCAGTCATTAAACCACCACATTTGCCACAAATGAGTTTACCACTTAAAAGATAGTTGACATCGGTCTTAAAGTGTGCAGAAGTGCGTTTTGCGACTTTTAAACGAGCATTAACTTCATCAAACACTTCTTCACTAACTATTGCAGGAAAGATATTTGTATAGCAGGTGTCGTCAGCATAAACACAACCTTTATAATTTGGATTTCTCAAAACTCTTGAAACCATATTTATTGTCCAAGGTTTGCCATAAGAGTTTTTAATTCCTTTTTCTGCAAGAAAAGTAACAATTTCTTTAATTCGCTTGCCACTATAATATTGATTGAACATATAATCACGAACAATATTTGCTTGCTCTTCGTTTATGCTAACTTTCTTGTCTTTTACATTGTAGCCATAAGGAGTTGGACCACCAGTAAATAAGCCCTTAATTCTACTTTCTTTTAAACCACGCTTTACCTTTTGAGAAAGTTCGGCAGAATAGTATTGGTTCATACCTTCAAGCAAACTCTCAAGTATTATGCCTTCGGGAGTGTCAGGAATATTTTCCATTGCAGAAATAACTTTAACTCCATTTTGCTTTAATGTGTGTTTGTGCAAGGTTGATTGATATTTATCTCTTGAAAATCTGTCAAATTTATATACAAGAACATACTCCCATTTTTTGTTAAAGCTGTCTTTAATCATTCGTTGGAAGTCTGGGCGATTATCGTTTGTGCCAGTCATAGCCCTGTCGATATATTCAGCAACAATTTCATACCCATTCTTTTCAGCATATTCCTTGCAAACTCTTAATTGCCCATCAATGCTTTGCTCTGTTTGACTATCACTAGAATATCTTGCATATATAACCGCTGGTTTCATAAATATTACTCCTTTATATTCTACATTATATCAAAAGTATTTATAAAAGTCAGCCACATACAAGAAAAAAAGATAGACACACAAATCCATCTTTAATCTAAATTTAAATTATCTGCTAGAAAACTAGGGTCATCAATAAATTCACTTGGCTTAATACCTAACCCATCTGAAATCATAATTATTGTTTTTAATGTTATTCCTTTAGTTCTTCGTTGCATTATGCTTTTTATAGTGGGAAATGGAATTCCACTAAGTTGCGAAAGTTTATATTGAGTTAAATTCCTTTCTCCCATAAATTTGCATAATCTTTCAACTACAACATCATTTATAGTTTTCATTTTGCTACCTTATTTATCATTACTTTTATAAGTTTACCCCAAAGACAGCAATAATATAGGATGATATATCATTCTAATAGTTGACACATCATCCTAAATGCATTATAATAAGATTATGCAAAATCCTATTTGAGAGTTAAGGTGTTAGATATGGAAGAAAGAATTTAGGAAATGATGTTACTCCGCAAAAGAAAACTAATAAAAATATATGGACAATAGTCACTGTATCAGTTGTTTCATTTTTAGTGATAATTTTTGTTATTGTGGCTTTAACTCCAAGTGAAACCAAACCAAAGCTTGAAGTCTCAGGAACATCTTTATCTGTTGAATATAGTGAATATCTTGGCTATAGTGCAACAATTACTGGAGTGGCTAAAAATACATCAAATAAAAACTATTCGTATGTAAGTGTAGAATTCTCTGTTTATGATACTAACGGGAATAATCTAGGCACAGCAATAGCAAATATTAACAATTTATCTAGTGGAGATACTTGGCAATTTGAAGCTAACCTATTTAGTTTTCCAAGTTCTCGCCCAACAAGTTATAAATTAGTAGACATCACAGCATGGTAAGGAGAGATATATGTATTTTTTAATTTATTGGTCAGTATTTTTAGTTGTATTTTTAGGAGGTTTGCTTATTGTTTTAGCAGTTCAGCACGCAAATCTTTCAAATATTAAGAAAAGGCAAGAAGAAATAAACAACAAAGCAAATCAATCTATACAAAACACAGAGTTTAAACAAACAAAAATATTCTTTTTGAACGATTATGCAACATACAATCAAGGCAATTCTTGTAAAAAATATATTTCAATAGATAATTAAAATAAGAAAATTTGTTTAATCGACTATTCAAAAGGCAGTTTACTTATTGTTGGATTTGATGAAATATTAAATTATGAAATTTATGAAAACGGCAGTCAACAAACCATCGGTGGAAATGTCAACGGGTTTTGGTCTGGATTATTTGGAGCAGAAACAAATGGTATGTGCAAAGAATTAAAACTTATTATTAGATTAAACAAATACGATACTTCTCAAATATGTTATGAAATAATTTTTAATACAAGTTTTAACATGGGAATAAACAAATCATCATCAACCTACAAACAATGCATTAACACACTTCAAGAAGTGGTATCATTTTTAGAAGTTGTTAAAAATGAAAATATGAAAAAATAATAATATTGCACTCAAATATATTCGTTATTTGGGTGTTTTTTCATAATAAAAATCTCGAGCAGGATAAGGAAATTGGCTCAAAATTGAATTTTATACCTAAAAAAGTCCCATTTTATCGGGTTTTCCGGCGACTCAACTAAAAATGTGGTAGAATCAATTTTGAACCTGTTTCCCCAATGCTTAAACCAAGTGTGAAACCCACTTGTTTTATGTTAAAAATATAGTAATTTTTGCTTATTTATACTATAATAAATGTGGACTTCATAATTGAAGTCTGGATTGTAATTGGTATCACTGCTAACAAGTTTTTATATAAAAATATAAATGCTTATGACTGATACCAAAACAAAATGTTTTGTTGATTGTGAAGAATTACAAGAGAACACAGCCAAGTTTAATTTTGAAGATAACACTTTAAAGTTAGGTAAAGCAAGTATGTCAAATCAGCAACTTAAACGAATAAGTTTAATGTTTGCAACTGACTTAAAAAACTTTGCCGAGACCTTTGGCAACTCTCAAAATCTTACTGCAAAAGAAGTTTATACTCACTTGCAAAACAATCAATAAAACACAAAAGGAAGAAGTTTAAACTTCTTCCTTTTTTAATCTATAACTATCTAAAATATTTTTTGAATTATCAATAAAATCACTCAACATATCTCTATAGAGTACAGCTTTTTCTTCAAATTTTGAAATTGCAGCATTTATGTCCTTTTGATATCCTTTTGAAGATGATAAGTTTTCAATAACTGTATCAAATCCATTTCTAAAATTAACTATTGGTTGTAATGAAGTTTCATAAACTATTGCTAACTCGGCTATCGCTTTGATATCAGCTGAAGAGGTGAATTTATCGAAATCAAAAATTCCTTGTGCATTTTTATAAATTCTCTTCCATACATCTTTTGAACTATCATATTGATTTCCAATTTCATCTGCAAAAGCACCTAGTTTCTCAGAATATTTTTTCATTTCTATTTGGTATTGAACTGGCTTAATATTGTGATTTTTCTTAAAACTATTTATTTTTTGAGTAAAACAGCTAGTATCTTCATTCATGATATTTATTTTGTTTGTAAAATCTTGAAGTTGAGAAGTTGCACCTTCTAAATCTTGTGTGATTTCTACAAAACAATCCCACACACCATTTTCTCCAACCACATCATTTTTAGGTATAGCAATTTCTTCTTGATTGTCCAAACTTGTCTCGTTCTCAACCTTTAATTCATCACTCTTTTCTTTATTAATTAAATTATTTGTAATATATAAATTGAAATCAGATTTAAAAACATCATATAAAGCATCTATAGAATCAAAAGTCTTATAAAGAGAATTGCTTTCACATTTCTTTCTAAATTCATTTAATTTTGTTAATTGCTCTACATTTAGGTTTGTTAAATTTATATTTGCCGTAGTCGCAAAATATAAGAAACACTTTTTCCCTTGTTTTACAAATCTATCGATCTCTTCTTCTGCCCCAGAATTAGCAACCTTGGTTGGCGTTCCTAATCTTGTTTTAAATATCCCAACTAAAATATCACACTTATCAACCAGTGTTTTATTGATATGTTCTTGTGCGGGTTCTCCAACATCACTATCAACATCTGTTAACCAATTTTTAACTCTAAACATCATTTGATGTCTTTCAATAGAATATTGATTAATTTCTCCAATAACTCTATTAATTGCTTCTTTTTCGTCTTGCACATCTGATGGACAAGAGACAATAATATCATAAATTGTTGTATTTGTTATCATAACCATTCCTCTTAATATCATTATAGCATAAATATATACTTTCTTCAAGATATTGTGACAACAACTTTAATCCACCTAGCACCAATATAAATTTTGGGGTTAGAATTGGATAGCGTTGACTCCGCCACAATAATTAATGCCCCAAAAGTGGGGCTTTTTTGTTTGCTTTGACGGAGAGTTTGCAGACTTTGTCTGCTCTATGACTTTGTCATAGCGAACTCTCGCACCGAGTGTAGTCGGGACCCCGTCAGTTAACACTGCCACCCGACAATTTCGCTTCGCTTTAATACGAATCTCCGTCTCCGCCATTCCAAATTAAGCCCTATTTTTAGGGCTTTTTTGTTTTAAAAGTCACAATTTAGTAACAAAAAGTTTTATATAAATCTATTAGCATTAATTTAGATAATCTGCTATAATGTAGTTAAATAAATTAAAGAAGTGGAGAAACTTATGTACTTTTTTACTAGTGACATTCATTTAGGCGATGCTGTATCCGTCAAAGCGGACAACCGCCCATTCAAAAACGACAAACAATTTGAAAAGTTTTTGATAAAATCTTGGAACAAACAAGCAAAAAAAGGCGACACTATTTTTGTTATTGGAGATTTGTTTGATTGTCATAGCAAAACCAACCCCTATTTTTTGAACAAACTATGGTTTGTTAAGAAGATAAAAGCAGATATTGTATTGATTATGGGAAATAACGAAGAAAAAATAATTAATTACTTTTATAGTGGAAATTTTGATGCCCTAAAAGAAATACTTTTATCTTGCGGAATCAAAGATTTTCAAAAGAATTATTATGTTAATATTTGTAAACAAAAATTTTTTCTAACACACAAACCCAAAGACCATCATCCAAAACTTTTGACACTTTTTGGACACAGCCATAGAGCAATGGGCGTGTACAAAAGTTTTGGGTTTAATATAGGCTGTGACCTTAATCATTTTTTGTTATTTAGTGAAGAAGATATTTCTTCTCTTTTGGATGCGAAAAAGGAATACTGGGATGGCGACAACAACCTTACATTAATTTAGTTATATTCCACTAAATAACATTTAAATTATCATTTCTTAATTTTTCTAACCAAAACCATTTCATCATCCATTTCTTTTAGCATTAAAGGCTCAAAGTCTTCGATTACGATTTGGGTAGAACTTTCCAATTTTTTTAATGCCTGTATAACTTCTTTGTTTAGAAGTCCACTTGATTCCATCATTGCAACATCAATTGCATCTTTTTCTCTTCCGGGGATGGTTTCAGTAAATTTCTTTATTGAATAAATGCTTTCTAACGAACACATTTTAAAAGGCTCACCGCTTGGCAAATAATATGTTTCGTTTGGATAACTTAGATTACTTTTTTCAATACTAGGAACACGTTTGAATACTTTGGGTTTTCCGTTTTCATCTTTATAGTATTCTTTTTGAATAACTTCGCCATTAAGTCCACGCTCAAAAGGGAAGAATCCCAAATGGAATTCACTATTTTTGTCATTTGCCATAATTTCGTGTGGACCACTAGGCATGCCTTTTTCACTCATAGTTTTTTGGCTGTTTTCTCTGTTGTCTTCAAAAACAAAATCTGAGTTTTCCAAAATTTCCTTGATACGTGGAATGTCTTTTTCGTTAAGAAGCAAATCTATATCGTCGTGATACCTTATTGACTTTTGATTAGTTCTTAAATAGCATGGCAAAGCACCAACCAAAAAGTAATCTATTTGATATTTTTCTAGTTCGCTCAATAACCATGGCAATATTCTTGAAATCTTTTTGTGATTGTCTTCAATTGTCATTTTGTTAGTCTGATTGACACCTATCCACTCTTTAAATTTTTCTTCCAACTGAGAACTTTGCACAGTTGTACCCTTGATTGTAATCTTATCTAATTCTTTGATTTTCTCATAAAACACATCTGGGGATTTTCCATAAATTTTGTATAAATCCAAAACCACTTGTTTAAATGCAACCTTTGAATCCATGCCAAAATAACTATCTACTCTTTTTGAAATCATGTCGGGATTAATATCTTTGTATACCAATTGTAGTGTCTTGGCTAATTGAATTTTTTCTTCATTAGTTTCCATTTTATGCACCGCTCAATTTTATTTATTTTTTATATCTCATTTTGAGACTATACAATTTTAAATTTTTAAAATTAAAACTTCATAACTAACTTATAAATAACTTAGACTCAATTTGTTTGTTAATAAGCATTTTAAATTCCAATACAATAGCGAATTAATTTGTTTTAATATTTTAATTGTACCATATTTCAAAGAATGTTGCAAATACTTAAAAAGATATGTATTAAAATAGGCATATTCAAGACTTTTTTCGTAAATCTCCCACATAGTATATTCAAAAATCAGTATTGACAATGCTTGTATTCAATGATAAAATCTATGTATCATTATGGGAGAATAATATGAATACTGAAAGAATACAAGAATTAATTGAAAAATACAATTTATTAACTAGAGAGATTTCTAACTTTAACGCAGACACAATTAAACCATCTTCAAACCACGAAGTTAGTTACAAAAGATATTTGAATCAATATGCAAAAAATAGAGATAGACTTCTAAGACAAAGAAAACCAATTGAAATAGAACTAGAGAAAAACCAGGATTTGTTTAATACAACTTTTGGCGAATTTGTCTTAGTTCTAAAAAATAGACTTTTGGAATTATATCCAAACTTAAACATGGAGTTTGATTTTGAAGAAAGTGGGATGTTCTCACCATCACTTAACAAAGAAACTTTCTCGCTATACCACGGAACTTCGACTACGGCTGATTACACTGGAAACATTTCGGCAGTTATTCATTTAGGAGATGACCTTCCAGATGTTGAGTTAGGAAAAATTGGTTCATTTAGAACTCAAAAAGAAAAACCTTATAATTTTGATAATATTAAAAACAATCGAATAACTCATAGCGAATCGACACCAAGT
This sequence comes from uncultured Clostridia bacterium, assembly GCA_934754475.1. Classification (GTDB taxonomy): domain Bacteria; phylum Bacillota; class Clostridia; order Christensenellales; family UBA1242; genus UBA11490. The sequence continues at coordinate 291,595 of CAKVHV010000002.1, forward strand.
ATAAAAGAAGAATATGAGAATGTCCAAATGAATCTTTTAAAATTATATCTCCTATATGACCCATTTGATTCAATCGAACAACAAGTTATAAAAAACAATAATAATCCAGTAGGACAAAAATTTAAACAAGCCTGCTATGATGTAATCGAAAGAAACATAAAATTCAAACAACAAGAGATGTAAAAAAAAAATTAATAACAAATAAAAAGCCCAATATTCTTGGGCTTTTTTACTTAATAGTTTTTTCCATAACACGTTCGTTTTCACTATCCAACTCTGGCTCAAAACTTCCACTTTGTATTGGTTCTGCGAGAGTTTTTTTGACATAATTTTGAGTTAAATTTTCAAACACACCCGTTGCACCATAGGCAAGTTTTGCTAATTTTTGCAAATAAGGTTTGTTTGAATCTTTCCACTTAGTGGTCAAATTTTCACTTTCTCTAACCACCTTTTCTAATAGTGAACGAAATCCCGACAACTTGCCATTAGCATCTTCCAAAGTTCCCCTTAATTGTTCCGCTTCTGGCAAGCTTTCCAAAATTTCTCTCAAATTTGAATCATGAGAAAGTGCATATAATTCATTACATAATGAAGAAATATTTGAAAATTCTTGTTGACCTATTAATCTTGTAAACTCTTCTGCTGGATATTCTCTTAATCTAGTTTCTTTGAGTTCTGGCAAGTATCTAGCTAAAAATCCGTCCATTATAGGAAACAACTTTCTATACTCCGACCCTATATCGCCACAATTTACAATACAATCTTTGCCCAAGGCTACTCTTTTCTCAAACATTTTTTTAGCGAAATATTCTGTTACAACTTCGTTAAACATTTCGTTTTCCCTATATTGATTTGAATAGTGTCCTTGACTTTTCATATTATGACCTTTTTCAAAACCACAACTATCCACTATGTGAACATATTCATGAAGAATAGTCACATCATCAGGGAAAGTTCCAAAATGAACCACATTATTACGCACAAAAGCCGTCGTTTCTAAACTCCTAAACAAACTCCACAAGTCCCCATTGGCATTAGACGCATGAACAACTGGGTCCATTCTAACACCAGCATAATTAACATAAAGAGCTTTGTCCACTTCTTCTGCAATTATATGTTTGTCATCTACTCCATTAGCGCGGCAATCTTTAACCACTTCTTCAGCAACTTTGATTTTAAATTCTTCAACAAATGCTTTGAGTTTATCTATGTTCTCGTTAACCTTTGGGTTATCTCCATATATAGATATGTTTTGATACTTTTTTGACAAGTCTTCAATTTGTTTTGATACTAAGTTTGCAAGAGATGAATCCTTTAATATTCCGTCTTTTGTTGTTCCAAGTTGTTTTAATGCCAATTTTATTGTATAAGGATAAGAATTATCTTTTTGCAACAATTCAATAAAATCATGATTGTATTTCTCAAGTAAATTGTTTACCGTCGAAAATGCTTCGGGATAATTAAATTCCATTCCATACAATCGTCTAAACTTAGACCTTTTTGCATCTACATTCAAAAAGCTCTCGATTGAATTTTTTGTTCCTACAGTTTGATAACAAAAAGCAATTTGCGAAGAATCTATCTTTTCTCTAATTTTTGAAGCATGAGATTCACCCCAAAATTCCACAAACGTGTCATAAACTTGAGACTTAATATTATCTTGAATTTTATCTTTTGATTCCAGCTCACCTTTTTCTAAATAATTGTTATAAAACATGTTATCACAAATATGCGTAATTTCTGATATGTATTCTGGCGAGAACGAATTAATCACACTTTTAAAATCCATTTTCACCACCTATTTTTCATCGTGTGAATTCAACAATTCAGCAATTTCTTTTTTACGTTTTTCTTCTTCTAACAAAAAGTTTTCGTTATTAATTTCATTTTTTTTAATTAAATACAATAGCGACGAAAAAGTTTCTGGCACTTTGTTTGAGCCAACAATTTGTCTTGAACCATTTTCGTTTTCATATGCGATTTTGTAACAAATCCCATCCATCATATTTGTATCTTCCATTCTATCTGGCCAATCTTTGACAATATCAATTGCTTGTCTTACAAAAGTTTTTACTCCATCTTTTTTTGACTCAAGTCCGAAAGTAAATTCGTTTGTTTTGTCGTCAGCATATATTGAATAAGTTTTTTCTCTTGACCAAATTACAATTTTTATTTTCATAAAAACACCATGTTACTTTTTAATATTCATAACTATACTAACACGAAACATATTTTTTACAAAACAATTTTAAATTAAGACTAAACAAATTACTACCGCATTGCTATTTATATTGTTTTAAATCTTAAAAAAAGTTAAGCGGATAATTTTACCGCTTAACTTTTTTTCAAACAACTTCCAATTTGAATGCAACTACACCAAACTTTTGTTCTTCGGCTGGAGTATAGTATTTGTGATAACAATCTACACAATCTTGTTTTGTCGCTCCCGGCTCAAAGCCCACACTAGTCAAAGACAAAACTTCAGACATCTCTTCAAAACTATTAAAGTGTTTGATGTCGACTACCTTAGCAAGCACTCCTTCCAAAAGTTTGGGTTGCTTTTTAAATAGAATTCTATCTCCAATATGAACACCCTTTCTTTTGTCATCATTAAGTCTTACTTCCCAAATCTTTTTGTGAGACTTAATCTTTTCAAATGGTTCCGGATTTAATTTCATTACTATCATATTTATTTCTCTTAAATTAAAATTTGTATTGAATTATTAGCTTTGTTATACACTTTCAAGTTTAAAAATTTTCTCACTCAAAACTAGCGTTTTTTAAATCAAATTTATCTTAAATCATCTAACTATTAATTCTCAATTAGCATAACTAAATTTATAAATATTGTCAATTAAATATTCCCAAAATCAAAGATATTTAAAAAAGAAAATAAGTTACAATCAGATAAAACGATATTGCAATCTTCACATATTGCCTAGTTTTTAGTTGTATATTTTTGTCAATAACTATGATGTTTATGTCAATAACATAAATACATGTGTCATAAATTATATATTTAAAATACAACACAAAATATTTGATATTTTATTTTGACTATAAAATGTTATGTTAAAAATTGTTTATTTAAATACATTTTATATAAACCTGCAAATCAAACAACCTACAATTGCACCTATTAGATTTGCAAGAACTCCCACAATTATTGCATATCTAAATTTTGTAATTTTGGTCTTTCCAAAAAAGACTGCAACAACATAAAATATAGCTTCGCTACACCCCGCAATTACACAGCCCGCTCTAGCAAGATAACTATCTGCACCATATGTTATAAATATATTTTCAAGTAATGCTAATGCCCCGCAACCCGTAAAATTTTTTAGAATTACTAGTTCAGATAATTGCTTTGGAATTCCAACAAATTCAAACACTGGTGCTACGAAATCTGAAAATAACACGCTAAGACCTGACACATTAAAAATCTCAACAGCGACAAAAATTGTTGCTATGTACGGAAAAGAAGTTAGCACCAAATCAAACGAAGATTTTGCACCAACAACAAAACTATTATATGTATTATTTTTTTTGATTACACTATACAAAAGCAGTAAAATTATTAAACTGGGAAGAATATATTTACTCATGTTTGTCCTTAAATATTTTTGAAAAAATCTTAACCAAAAGTATTCCAGATAGAGTACTAGCAAGTGTTGCTATAAGAGTGGGAATAATTATGTCTGTAGGAGAAGTGCTTCCCGCTGTAATTCTCAGACCTATTATTGTTGTCGGAATTAATTGCAAACTAGTTGAGTTCAAAATTATCACCATAATCATAGCCGACGTTGCATATTTCCCGCAGTTTTTGTCAAGACCTTTGATTGCATTCATTCCACTTGGAGTACAAGCATTGCCCATTCCAAATAGATTGCTTGTAATATTAATTGCAATTTGGTTTTCGGTGTATTCATCAGTTTTGCCAAACAATAATTTTATAACTGGTCTTAGCAGTTTTGCAAGTTTCTTGTCTAACCCCGTTTCTTCAACAATTTTGAGAATCCCCAACCAAATTGTATATATCCCCCAAAGTTTGATAGTGAGTGCAACCGCCTTGCTTCCGCCAGCAAGAAGCGCATTCATAGCAAGTTCTACATTATTAAAAAGCAACAATCCCATGCCAACAAGTATTACGCTTGTCCAAACAAAATTCATAAAAAATATCCTTTTTCAAATTAAACTCTTTACAAAACAGATTTATCATTGTATACTTTTGTATGTATTAGTATTAATAAATATTATTTAGATAAAGTAATGCGTTGCACCAAAACTATATAGTTAGTATTCAAAGTTTCAATACAACAAAACTAAAATATCTTTTTAAAATATTTATGAAAACACTTTTTAAAATAGAAATACTTTTTTGATTTTTTGAAAGATTATAAGGAGATAAAAATGAAAGATAACAAACATTATTACATCACCACCCCTATCTATTATGCCAGCGGAAGACTCACAGTCGGTCATTGCTACAGCACTGTACTTGCAGATATTAATGCGAGATTTCATAGACTAAATGGTGACAAAGTATTTTTTGCAACAGGTAGTGACGAGCATGGTTTAAAGATTGCTAGAGTAGCCGAACAAAACAACATGACTCCAAAAGAATTTGTAGACAAGACTGTTGGCGAATTCAAAGACATTTGGCAAAAGTTGGGAATCACTTATGACAAGTTTATAAGAACTACTGACGAAGAACACATTAAACTTGTTGAAAAAGTTTATGACAAACTTTATGCATCAGGAGATATTTATCTTGGAAAATACAAGGGACTATATTGTGTTCCTTGTGAGACATTCTTTACCGAAAGCCAACTAGTAGACGGAAATTGCCCAGACTGTGGCAGACCAGTTGAAATGACCGAAGAAGAATGCTATTTCCTAAGACTTAGCAAGTATCAAGACTTTTTGGAAAACTTATTCGAAGAAAATCCAAACTTCCTTGTTCCCGAAAGCAGAAAAAATGAAATATTTAATAACTTTATAAAACCCGGCGTTTCGGATTTGTGTGTATCTAGGACGACTTTTGATTGGGGCATTAAACTACCTTTTAACAAAAAACACGTTGCTTATGTTTGGATTGACGCCCTTCTTAACTACCTATCTATACTTGGATACGACACCGACCATGACAAAGACTATCAAGATTTTTGGCCATGCGATGTTCATATTGTAGGAAGAGATATTACAAGATTTCATGCCATTATTTGGCCTATACTTCTCAAAATGCTTGACCTACCACTTCCAAAACAAATTCACTCAACAGGGTTCATAACACTCAAAGGCGACAAGATTAGCAAGTCTAAGAGTAACGGATTTAACCCACTTAGCCTAGTTGACAAATACGGCGCAGATGCACTTAGATATTATCTATGCAAGTTAGGACCAATTTTTAGCGATAGCCCATACACTGCCGAACAATTTGTAAATACAGTTAACTCCGACTTATGCAACGACTTAGGAAACTTGGTGAGCAGAACTTTGGCAATGATAACTCAATACAATTCTCAAATTATCCCAGAGCCAAAGGTTGAAGATACAGAAGAAAAAGAATTAATAAACACTTGCAACGAATTATTCAACAAATGTTGCGATTACATGAAAGACCAAAGAATTGATTTGTATGTAAACGAAATTTTTGCAGTTATTAGACAAGCAAACAAATATATTGATGTGACTGAGCCTTGGAAACTAGCAAAAGACCCAAATAAAAAAGATAAACTAGAGACAGTTTTGTATTCGCTATCCGAAACAATTAGAATTGTAACTGTACTTTTGCAAGCAGTTATGTTTGAAATTCCTGCCAAAATCTTTGAAAAGTTTGGTTATACTCCAAATCTTCAAACTTTTGATAGTATTCAAAGTTTCTCAAAAAACAACTTTGGCTTCAAAGTTAACAAAGGCGACAACTTGTTCCCAAGACTCGATGTCGAAAAAGAAATCGCTTTCCTAGATACCCCTAACACCCCTAACACTCAAAGCACTCCTAAGAATGTTGAGACCAAAAAGCAAGAGACAAGTGAAGACAAAGCAAATACTATTAATTTTGTAACGATTGACGACTTTGACAAAATTAAATTAGTAACCGGAAAGATTTTGAATAGCGAATACATCGAAGGCGCTGACAAACTTCTCAAAAACACAGTCAAGATTGGTGACGAAGTTAGAACAATTTGTAGCGGAATTAGAAAATACTACGAGCCTAAAGCCATAATTGGAAAAACTGTAGTTGTTGTTAGCAACTTGCCACCAAGAAAACTTCGTGGAGTTGAAAGTTTTGGAATGTTACTTTGCGCTGTTGACGAAACAAATGACAAACTATCCTTGATTACTTTGGATAGAGATTTGGGCGACGGACTTGGAGTTTGCTAAAATGCTAATTGATACTCATGCACACTTAACTGACGAAAAATTCTTGGGTCTTACAGATGACATAATCAAAGACTTAGAAAATCAAAAAGTCGAAAAAGTCTTTTGTATGGCGACAGACAAAAAAAGCATTGAAGATGTTTTTGAACTTTCTCAAAAGTATCCAAACATTTATGCCATGCTAGGCATTCATCCCGAAGACCTTGATGACTGGGATGACAAAACGAAAGATAGAATAATAGAACTTTCTCAAAACCCAAAAGTAATTGGAATTGGCGAAATTGGACTAGATTATCACTTTCGAAGTGACAACAAAGAAAAACAAAAATATGTCTTTGTCGAACAACTAAAACTAGCACATATGCTCAAACTTCCCGTAAGCATCCACAATAGAGATAGCATTGGGGACATGCTTGAAATCTTGAAAGCAAACAAAGATTTACTTGAATTTGGCGGAGTTATACATTGTTTTAGCGAAAGCCTAGAAGTATTCAGAGAAATCAAAAAACTGGGACTCAAAATAGGCTTTGGCGGAACATTAACTTTCAAAAATAGCGTGACCGCCCCACTTGTTTGCAAAGAATGTGACATGACAGATTTTCTTATTGAAACCGATTGCCCATATCTAGCACCCGAACCTTTTAGGGGAAAGTTAAACGAACCTAAATACACTACTTATATCGCGCAAAAAATCGGACTTATTAAGGGAGTTTCCTACGACACCGTAGTTGAAAATGCCAAAAAGAATGCACTTGAACTATTCAAAAAGGTGAATTTATGATAAATCAAATTTTGAAAGACAACAATTTCAAATTTAACAAGGCATATGGTCAAAACTTTATCTTCGACAAAAACTTTCTTAAGTCAATTGTAGATATGGTTGCAACCAAAGACGATGAAGTTTTGGAAATTGGTGCTGGCGCTGGAACTCTTACATCAATGCTAGCAAGTGCAACAAAAAAGGTTGTAAGTTACGAAATTGACAACAACCTTCAACCCATTCTCAATGACACACTCAAAGATTACCCTAATGCACAAGTTATATTCAAAGATATAATGAAAGTCCAAATGGATGAGATAGAAAGCAATTTTGAAGGCGACTATATAATGGTTGCAAATCTACCTTATTATATAACCACCCCAATAATATTCAAGTTTTTGGAAAATGCCAAACATCTCAAATCCATGTCTATAATGGTTCAACTTGAAGTTGCTGAGCGACTTACAGCCAAGCCAAACACCAAAGATTATGGAGCAATAACTCCCGCAATTGACTATAGAGCCAATGCAAAAATAATCAAACGTGTCGGAAGACACATGTTTACTCCCGCACCAAATGTGGATAGTGCTATTGTCAAAATTGACTTTGTTCCAAACAAATTTGATATTTTAGATACTCACACAATGGACGAGACTATCAAGGCTTTGTTTGCAATGCGTCGAAAAACAATTTCAAACAATCTAAAAAGTCACTTCTGTCTGTCACAAGAAAGTATCCAAATTATTTGTAATAACACAAATATTTCACCAACCGCTCGTGGTGAAACTTTAGATACTCAAACAATCGTTAATTTAAGTAATGAAATTTTCAAAATGAAAAATATGTAAATAAAAAGTCGCGGTGTAATACTGCGACTTTTTAATTTACATCCATTTACTTAAGCAATTCTCACCACTTTGTGCTAGTTTTTCTGTTGTTGCTATTTTTCTAATTATTCAAATACTTTGATTATATCTAAATAAGTTGCTTGTGGGCGATTTTCTCTTTAAGCATTTAAATTAACTATTTGATAAGGGCTTTATACAAAAAAGCGCTACCAGGGGTGAGTTAGTCCCCATAGTAGCAATAAAAAGGAGTTATTTATAAAAAATAAACTAATACTTTCGTACTAGCATGCTAATTATATCAAATGAAATATGATTGGTCAATCAAATTTTAAATAACTTTTAATATTTTTTGGATATTATATTTTTAAGATTAATTAATACTATTCAACAACTATGCCACTAAAGTACTCAAGTCAAATTAAACATTAATTTATCAAAACATTAATTCAATTTCATAAACATCTTAATTTATTTGTTTTTGTAGCAACAAAATTTGAATATGCTAAAATTCAACAAAAATGTAATAAACATTACATAATTCACGGAGAGTTTTAACAAAAAAAGAAGTCAACTTCATATATACTAATTAGTAAAATAAAGGTGGTATATTATGAGTACTTTCAAAAAAACTGTATTTCTTTCTAACAAAGAAAGCAAAGTCAAAGGGATGGCTACTCTAACTCTTGAAAAAAAAGGAACTGGAATATTTTGTACACTCAAGTCGTTTAACTTTGACGAAAAGTATCAAAACCTTGTGTTAGGACTAAAATCGGATGACAAAATTATCAAACAAAATATTAAGTTTAACGACAATGTATATAATTTTATCTTAAACCAAAACTTGGATTTGGAAAAGAGTGTTGGATGCGTGCTTATGAATGTTACGGACACAAGTATTAGTCCAATTATTTGGGGAAGTGAAAAAAGCGAAAACTACAAAACCCAAATTGTAAACAAAATGAAAGCAAGTATTGAAAACTTGAGTTTTCCGTCAAATTATTCGCCAAAAAAACCAAGTACAACACCCAAAATAGATAATCAAGATATGAGTCCAAATATCCAAAAATCCAATTTGGAAAGTGACCCCTATCCTGACACTCACGAACAAGTATTTTCAAAAATAATGGGGAAAACACCCGATTATACTGAGCAACTTTCTATGGATACTGAGACTATGTCGTTTAGACCAAAAGACTCACACGAAGTAGCCCAAACCGCCAGCATGGCAGACTTGTTTGAAAACTCGGACGAAGAAATAAACAAACAAATTGATAGCGAATTAAATGAAATTCCAACCGGAAACTCCAAAGAACACAAGTTCTATAGCATGATTGCCGACCAACTCGAAGAACTCTTTGATAAATATCCTAGAGAGATAGGACTTCAAAACTTGGTTGAAAATAGTCGTTGGGTCAAGATTACAGACGAAGATAATGATAGAAACTATGTAGTTGGAATAATTTATTTAGACAACGACATTAAATACATATGTTATGGAGTTCCAGGCTCATATTATAGTGAACCACCAAGAGAACTCAAAAATTATAGTCAGTGGCTCCCAAGCGATACAACGAATCCATACGAAAATGGTTATTGGGTGATGTATCAAGATGCAGATACTGGCGAAAATGTAATGGTTAATTAATTATAAAATAACAATTTATTATTATGATACTAATGTATTTAATTTATTAATTATTAGAATTATAATACAAATATTATTATTCTAATTGGCTTAAATATAGAAACTAAAAATAAATTAAGATATAGACAAAAAAAGTAATTGAATTAATTTCAATTACTTTTTATTACACTTATTTTTCAAAGTCGTTATTACTTGGGTCTCCAGTCAATTCTTCAATTCTTCCACAGACATCTCTATATTTTGATTCAAGTTTTTTCCATTTGTTTTCTGCTTTTGTCAACTCTCCTAGAGATTTTTCGATGTCGGATGAAATTTTGTCTTTTTCAGCATATAATTTTGCTATTTCACGTTCTGTCAATTTTTGAGAATAACTCTCGCCTTCTTGATGCTTAGTATTAAATCTTTGCCATTTAGAACTCAAGTTAACTACGCTATCCGACTTATTTTTTCTGACCATTTCGTCAATCAAAACTGCTTGGGCGCTTGTCAAAAGTTTGAAGTTGTAACTATCAAACATAACACAAGCATCACTCAAAACTTTTTTCTCACCATTTTTCTTAAGACTCAAATAAATTGAAGTCTCAATGTCGTTTTGCATATTCGAGTTAATAGTATCAATGTCTTCTTCGCTTAAATATTCGTTAGCGCCAACCACTCTAGGCTCAGCCAAATGACTCGCTCTAACCGGAGTTAGTACCGCATTTCCACTCCAAGTATATCCAGCACTACTCAAAAAAGAATTTAAATTTTCCACATTAAATAATTGTTCCATAACTTTCTCCCCATAATTTGATTATACTATATTTTAGCACAAACCAAGTATTTTGTCAATAGAGATATTTTAGGACAAAAAGCCTTGAATAATAAGGTCTTCCGCTTCCTTTTCAGTAAGCCCCAAAGTCATAAGTTTAATAATTTGGTCGCCCGCAATTTTGCCAATTGCCGCTTCATGCACAAGTGTTGCATCTACACATTCAGCCACAATTTCGGGAGTAGATATAATCCTAGATTTATCAAGCAAAATTCCGTCACACTCAACATGTCCAAAACACTCATTTAGCCCCACAAGTTTGCTCTTAAATTCCTGGAAACTTTCATCTCTTGTTACACTTCTTGAAATAACTTCACACGAACTATTTTTGCCTTCAAGTTTGACATCAAAATTTGTCTTGGCAGATTGTTTTTCGTTTGTCAAGATTTTTTCCTTGATTACAAGTTTGGCATTATCTTTCAAAACCCCCTTTGTAGTTCTAATAGAACTTGAAACACCGCCAAGTTGAGTAGTTTCCATGAGCATATATGAATTTTCATCCATAAAAACTTCGGTTACTGGATTGAGAATTTTGTCGCCCTTTTGACCAACACCTAAATGTTTTTCGACATATCTAACTTTGGAATTTTTGGAAAGATGAAATGTATGTATCCCGTTATGTTCGCTAGTCTTTGTGTCTGGATTGTGTATTCCACAACCAGCAACAATCAACACATCCGAATTTTCACCCACATAAAAATCGTTATAAACCAAATCTTTGATTCCACTCTCAGTAATTATAACTGGAATATGCACCGACTCATTAACTGTATTTGGCTTAATTATTATGTCTATTCCACTTTTATCTTTCTTTGGAACAATTTCAATATTTGAAGAACTATGCCTATCTACCGGCTTTCCGTTTTCTCTTAAGTTGTATGCTCCGCTTGGGATTTGATGCAAGTCAGCAACAGCCAAAAGCAAATCTTTTTCTATCTTATTCATAATCATCCCCCTGCAATCTACTACAAACTTTGCTTGACTTGATGCTTGGCATAATTTCATCCCTTTTGCCCATCATAGTTATTTTTGAACTATCCATAACAATAATTCTGTCTGCAATCCCCAATATTTTTTCTTGATGCGAAATAATTATGTTTGTACAATTATTTTTTGCTTTGTTTTCGTTAAAAGCCGAAATTAAGCCATCAAAACTCCACAAATCTATTCCCGCTTCAGGCTCGTCAAACATATTAAGTCTAGCACCCCTTGCAAGAGTTGTTGCAATCTCTATTCTTTTGAGTTCCCCGCCAGATAGACTATCGTCTAGCGGTCTATCTATATAGTTTCTCGCACACAATCCGACACGACTTAGATAGTTGCAAACTTCCATAAGTTTTGTATTTGTTTTTTGAGCAGTTATCAACAAGTCCTTGACTTTGAGACCCTTGAATCTAACTGGTGTTTGAAACGAATAAGCAATCCCAAGCTTAGCCCTATCCGTTATTGTCATTTCAGTTATATTCACGCCATCAAAATAAATTTTGCCAGATGTAACCGGAATAATTCCCATAATGATTTTCATAAGAGTGCTTTTGCCACTGCCATTATGACCGGTTATAACTATTGTTTCGTTATCTCCTATTTCAAGATTTATATTTTTGAGTATGTATTTTTGTTTTCCGTCTTCTTCGACAGCATAACAAACATTGTCTAATTTTAACATTTTTACTCCCAACTTAACTATTTTTACAAATAAATTATACATTATTTTGTGTCAAATTACTAGCAAATTTACAAAAAGATAATTTGAAAAATATTAAACTTGTGCTAAAATACTAATAAATTAATGTATTTCAAGGATAATTTTATGAAACTTACTTGCAAAACACACGAAAAACTCATTAAGTTTTTGATACACAATGTTCAAGGACTAAGTTTTGGCTCTGCACAAAAGTGCATGCGAAATGGCGATGTCAAGGTTAATGGCAAACGCACAAAACAAAATATTGACGTGTATCCGTCCGACGAAATAGATGTTTTTGTCAAAAATACATCAATGCCGAGTGTTCAAATTATCTATGAAGACGAAAATATATTAATTGTTAACAAACCTTGCGGGATTGAATGTGCAACAAGAGACAAAAGTTCAAGCAATACTTATTCGCTTGAAGAAATATTTGCAAGCAAAAATGCCACTATCGTTCATAGATTAGATAGACTAACCGAAGGACTAATAATTCTTTCAAAAAATTTAGACACGACCAAATTACTCGAAAGAGCCTTGGAAAATAGAGAAATACACAAAACTTATATGGCTTTGGTCGAAGGAACTTTTGAAAATGTTGGCACTAAGACTGCATATCTAAAAAAGGATGCTCTCAAATCCAAAGTAGAAATCTCCGCCACCCCATGTGACGAATTTAAGGAAATTATAACCGAATTTAAAGTTGTAAATACTTATCCTAAATACACTTTGCTTGAAATCAAACTCCACACTGGAAGAACTCACCAAATTAGAGCGCATTTAAGCTATCTCAAATCTCCAATAGTTAACGATTCAAAGTATGGAAAGAAATCTCCAGAACTCAAATATCCCGGTTACTTTTTAACATCGGCAAAATTAGATTTTGATATAACGGGAAGTCTTAGTTATCTAAATAACTTACATTTTGAAATTGAGCCTACTTGGGAAAAACTAATTGAAAATAAGGATTAAAATTATGCAAAAAATTAAAGATAAAAAACGATTTTTTCTAAACATAATTACAGTTATTATAATGCTAGGACTACTTGTTTGCTTTATACTTCTTGGCGAAGATATTGGCGAAGACAATTCAAACAATAGAATCTTCCAAATCGACACAATAATGTACGACTTTGTACTAGACATTAGGTGTACCCCACTAACCATTCTTTTTAAGATAATTACAAATTTATGCAATCCTTTCATTATGGGAATAATCGCATTATTTTTGTTGTTTACCCGAAAAATCAACAAGCAATATATATTTGCAATGTTTTTAAACATGGGTTTGACAGCACTACTTAATCTATCGCTAAAATATATTATTAGACGAGATAGACCCGACATAACCCAAAGGCTAGTCTACGAGCCTGGTTATAGTTTCCCAAGTGGCCATGCAATGTTTGCTATCGCATTTTATGGATTCTTTATTTACTTACTTCTCAAATCAACCGACACAAAAAGGTCAACAAAAATTCTATCTACCATAACTATTGCATTTTTTATGGGACTAATATGCTTTAGCAGAGTTTATTTGGGTGTACACTATCTATCCGATGTTGTCGGCGGAATATGTGTGACAATTGTTTATATGATAGTATTTACAAACATTTTGGACCGTAATTCGTTCCTATATAGCGAACCCGCCACCGAGTACAAAAAGCATAGTTTCTTTGGCGGATTTAAATATGCCTTCAGGGGAATTGTCGAGAGTATCCAAGACGAAAACAACCTACTTGTTCAGTTTTCAGCCGGCATGTTAGTTGTAACATTTGCTGTATTCTTAAGATGTACATTTGCCGAATGGGCAATACTAGTCATAACATGCTTTTTGGTCGTTTGTCTGGAAATGGTCAACACATCAATTGAAAATTTATGCGACAAAATAACTCTTGAAAAAGACGACAAAATCCGAAAGGTCAAAGATATTGCCGCAGGCGCTGTCCTTATGATGTCAATATGCTCTGTAATAGTCGCTGGGGTTATATTTATCCCGAAAATCCCTATTCTATTTTAAACAAAAAATGAAGTGAATTTGAAGTTTCCCATTCTTGCACCGCAAAATTAGGTTTGCTTCAATTTTCACTTCATTTTTTGTTATCCCCTAGCCTTTTTTGAACGCAAGTACATAATTAGAACATAAACTCCAATTAGCACCGCAATTGAGCCTATAAGCACTCCATACATAGCACCAGTTGAGACTTTGTTTCCAAAAAAGTATAAGTTACAATCAATACTATCTTTGATGCCTTCGATTACTTCGGCAGGAAAGCCTTGATTTGTCATTTCCCTATAAACACCACTTAGTGAGTGATTTCTAATAAGTGATGTTCCATAAGTTCCCGGCAAGAACATAAGCACTCTTTGAAGTCCAATTCCAAATTGAGATATTGGCATATAAGCACCACATATAAATCCATAACCCGCCGAAACGACAGTTCCGACCGCCGATGCTTGACCATTAGTGCTTAAAAATATATTAATAATCGAAGATAATGCAACACCAAACATTGTAAGAAGCACTACATCCAAAAGTATCAAAAGCACATCCACAAAACTCAAATACCAGCCAACAATAGCCAAGTATCCAAAGCAAGCAAGAGTTGCAACAAGACAGATAATTAGAGTTGTTAGAAGCGAGCCTACATAATAAGACAAAGCGAGTTTATATTTCTTAACTGGAGTTACATAAAAATCCTTTTTAGCACCATTTATTTTGTCTTGAACCATAAGTAGATTTGAACAGAATGCAACCGTTACACAAACAACTGCAAGTAGTGATGAAAATAATTGAGCGCCAACCGTTCCATTAATTAAACTCTCCGGAACAGTCATTCCTTCTGGCAAACTTCCAGCAAAACTATCTTTGTAGATTTTTGCAAGGAATGTCGCATACAAAACAAGCAAAATTATTGGAGTAATAAGCGATGTAAAGAACATTCCTTTGTCTTTGAAAAATACTTTTATATTACGTTTGGTCAAAATATTAAATGTATTCATAGAGTTTCTCCTTCAAGTTTTTTGCCTGTTACACTCAAGAAAACATCATCCATCTTTCCCTTAGTGATTTCAAAATCGTCAAAAATATCTGGATGTGAAATTATTAAATCTTTTGCCTGGGATGTATTATCAACAGATATTCTAATTGCATCCGGCAAAACTTCGTAATCAAGTTTCAATTTTTTAATCTTCTTTTCATCCCCATGATACACTGTTATAAAATCTTTTGTATATTTGTTCTTAAGTTCAAGCGGTGTGCCTTCTGCCGAAATCTTTCCACTATCAAGTATAACTACGTAGTCCGCATCGGTGGTTTCTTCCATATAATGAGTGGTCAAAAAGACAGTCATTTTTTCTTTTTTACGCAAAGTTTCTATTACATTCCAAAGTGTCTTTCGAGTTTGTGGGTCAAGACCGGTTGTTGGCTCGTCAAGTATCAAAATTTTTGGACTATGAAGTAGCGCTCTAGCAACATCAATTCTTCGTCTTTGTCCGCCAGATAATTTGTTAACTGTTTTGTTAAGCAAATTTTCAAATCCCAAAACCTTGGATAGATAATTTATTCTTTGCTTAGCGACTTCTCCATACATTCCATACAAAGATGCTCTTGAATAAAGATTATCCTTGACAGTGAGAACTCCGTCAAGCACTGAGTTTTGAAAAACTACACCGATTAGTGATGTAATTTTTTCCAAATCCTTGTCTAAATCATAGCCTGCAATTTTAACTTCGCCTTCGTCTTTTTTCAAAGTACCCGTCATAATCGAAATAGTTGTACTCTTGCCCGCTCCGTTTACACCAAGAAAGGCAAAAAATTCACCCTTGCCTACTTTGAAAGATAGATTATCTACCGCTTTTAGTTTGTCATAAGACTTGCTTAAATTATTAATTTCAATAATATTTTCCAATTTTGTATCCCTTTATTTTTGAACTGTGAAATATTCTATATCATCAATTATAACAAATCTATAATCAGTCGCACCTAGTGGCTTAAGACTATATGCTAGACCTGCTTCATTTTCGTTTCCAATCAACACACCCAAGACCTTTTTGCCAATATTTTCATTAAAAGTCTCTTGTGAGCCAAATTTCAAGAATGTATCAAGTGTATGGAACAAATCTTGAGTCTTTGCATTATCCAAATTGTTGATTGTAAGACTAACATGAGTTACAACATATTCAAATGGTGTTGTAGTTTTGGAAACATCCACCGTCGAAGAAATATACAAAGTATCTGGAACATATTTCTTGAATAAACTTAACGGAAAGCCCTTCATTTCGTCTTTGAAAGGTGTGATATTTATTTTAAATATAGTATTAAATCTTGCACCGCCATTTTGAACATTGTCAAACTTGACTTGTAATAATTTGATTTCAATATCCTTGTCGTTAAAATTAATCTTGCCACCCAATTGGTTTTGCAAAATATTATCCGCCAAAGCCCCTACTTGAAGATAGTTAAGTTTAATTATATCTTGCATTTCACCAGAAGACAAATTCAAATTAACTCTATAATTCTCTTCGTCATCGTCAACTGTTACAAGTCCCACAACTGACAAATCGGTTTGTTCTTTGACTCCCGACATATTTAACTTTGAAAAAGCATCCGGAGCAATTGTGTTTTCATCAACTTTTTCATTTAAAGTTTTGAGTTCGGATATTGTGCTAAATAAATCTACTTTGTATTTAACTCTTACAAATACATATCCGCCAGCAACAATCAAAACTATTATCAGTAGTAGCGATATAATCGTCCAAATTAATTTTTTAATTAATCTCATATTTTCTCCCATAAATTCAAATGATTAACAAATAGCATTCAAATTTTAATTTTTTATAAAGTAATTGTACTACAATTAATTAATATTTCAAAACATTCAAAATAATGTATTTAAATTTTTGCAAAATTTAGATGTAATCAAGATTACATGATACTATCTAATTTTTAACCATATTGACAAATTGACTTTTTTGATATAAAATATATAAAGTAAAAAGTATTGGGAAAAAAATTATATGGAAAGCAATGACGAATACTCACTAAATTCAATATCTGATATGCTAAAAGCAATGTTAAAGAAAGACAAACTTGAAATTTCTTCCAAAGAAATTAGTCAGTTGCCTTCTGTTTCCGCTGATGAAATTATTGATATTTTGCTTGACGATAGACGAAAATCTTTTGACAAAGCATCACTTACTGAATTACTAGTTAGTTATATAGTTTCCGAACTAAAAAAAGATTATGATTTCAGAAGTTATTGTATGACTCCAAAAGTTATTTTTGAAAACAACACAAAACCTAATCATGCTGGAAGTTATGCTTCGGGCAATAACACAATTGTTGTTCCAAACAACTTTGCTGTATGGCCTGACCACATTATTCATAATATCACAACCCTTGCTCACGAACTTAGACACTTTGCTCAACACAATGGAACAAAGGAAGGAAATGATTTTCCAGGTGCAATATCAACTAATCACAACAATTTGCAATTAGGTTTAATTCTTAACAAAGTAGGCGACATCAAAAACGTCAAAAACACTAGTTATTCCAACCATATTGATTACAAAAGTTATTTGGAATCACATAGTAGCGAATACAAAAGTTTCTTTTATCATGACAATCGCGATTACTTTTTGAACCCAGCCGAAATGGATGCTAGACAATTTTCAATAGAAATAGGACTTGATTTGATTGAACACATGAATAATAGACCAAATGCTAATCAAAACTTGATTGATATGTATTCTAGTCAAATGAATAGTCTTATAAATAGCGAAGAAGAAGCATTATATTATACAGAAGCTTTGGATAACGAATATATTGATATATTCAAAAAACACGTAAGAGCCTTTAGAGAAAATATTTTCAAAGATGAGCCCAACTTTTTTGAAAACTTTGAGCAAAATCCAAGACATTATTTAATATATGTATTCCCAGCACTTTGCGAATCAATATGTGTAGATTATGACGACAAAATCGCTCATCAGATAATCAAGTCAGCAATTAATGCTAAGAAAAACAATTATGATATAAATATGAAAAACGATATAACCGCAGTCGAGCATATGATTATAGAAAGTGATATTGTTTTAAGCGAACAAGAGAAAAATGATTTAACATTATTCTTTGATGACCCCGAGTTGGTCTCAACTTTAGTAGGAGTTCAAGCGGAAATCAAACGACTAATAAAACAATCTCAAGAATACGAAAGATAAAAAAATAAGTGACTATGTAATTAACATAATCACTTATTTTTTTACAAACTCTCAAGTACTTTGTCTACAATATTTAGACACATTTTGGAAGCTTCACCCACTTGCTTCCAATACTCATCCGCACCACCAAAAAGTGTATCCGCAATCGCCTTAAAAAATATACAAGGAATCTTGTTTCTGTCACAAGTTATAATTATTCCAGCCGATTCCATTTCAACAATATCTGCGCCAAATTCATCATGCAATTTTTGTTTTGCTATCATATCGCATACAAATTTGTCGCCCGAAGCACAAGTAGTTAGTTTAAGATTTGGATTTACACTAAGTGCAATATCAATAAGCTTGGAATTGCACTCAATATATTCGTTGTCATACTCCAAATATCTTCCAACTTTGACATTGTCGACTTTGGAAATATCAAAATCATAGTGAATTATCTTTTTAATTAAACACACACTTTCATGGCTCAGTTCCTGGGTCAAAGCACCAACTATTCCAAAATTTACTATTACTTCGACATTATATTTTGTGATTAAATATTGAGTGCATGCACTAGCATAAATTTCTCCTGCACCCGATTTGGAAATATAAATTTTGGCATTATCTTTTTCAACTAACCAAACATCATAGACATTGTCATCAAGTTTAGTTATATCTTTGTATTTATCCAAAACAGCATTAATCTCAACAGCGACGATTAGTCCTATTATTTTCTTCATTCTTTATCTCAACTTTATATTGTATTTTTGTAAACGTCGTTTTTCTTAAGTCCCCTAACCTTAGCAAGAACTTTGCTTGCATCACTCTTAGTAAGCCCCATATCCAAAAGCACTTGTAAGTCAGCATTTATATCATTATGACTTTCTTTTTTTTCTGGCTTGTTTACAACAACGACAAATTCGCCTTTGATAGTTCCTTTAAACCCTTCTTTAAGAGTAGAAAAAGTCTTTTCTTCAAATTTTTTGCTTATCTCTCTTATGACACAAATTTCTCTATCTCCTAGCGCACTATACAAATCCAACAAGTCTTTTTCTATAGAATGTGGCGACATATAAAAAATTAGTGTTGTGTCATAATCCTTGATATTTTCAAGCATAGTCTTTCTTTTTGTATTGTTATCCGACAAAAACCCAACAAATGTAAACGGCACATCATATCCGCTCATTACATAAGCATTGACAAAAGCACTTGCTCCCGAAATCACAGTGTATTCCAAGTCGTTTTTAATTAGTTCTTTGACTAAAATTTGACCCGGGTCACTAATTCCAGGCATGCCAGCATCCGAAATAAGTGCTATATTTTTGCCCGCTTTCAAATCTTCTATTATACTTAAACTAGCCTTGCTTTCATTAAATTTATGATAAGATTTGAGTGGCTTTTTTATTTTGTAAAACTCAAGCAAAACTTGGCTTGTTCGAGTATCTTCACACAAAATATAATCCACACTTTCAAGTGTTTCAATCGCTCTTTGAGTAAACTCTTTTAAGTTCCCAATTGGAGTTGCAACCAAATATAACATACATTAATCAAGCGTAATTTTAAGTCCGCTTTTGCCCCCTTTCTTAGCTTTGATAATTACAATATTTGCACCACTAAGTGACTTAATAACTTTGAGTTCCTTTGGCTCTAAGTTATACTTTCGACAAAGGCAAATAATATCCGTCAAACGTTCTTCCTTGTTGACTACATAGAAATATCCACCAAATTTGAGAAGTTTACTAGTCTCCAAAATTATTTCTTCAAGAGTAACAAGAATTTCATGCTTGCAAATAGCGACACTGTCGTTTTCACTTAGTTTGCTTGCTGTTCCTTGTTTTTTGTATGGTGGATTACAAGTAACAACATCAAAAACACCTTCGCCAATGATTTTGGAAACACCTTGAAGTTTGGAATTTACAACACTTATGTTTTGAATTTTGTTGTACTCAATACTTCGCTTTGACATATCCGCCAAGTTCTCTTGAATTTCAACCAAGGTTACATCTTTGACTTTGTTTTTGGCATTAACCAAAATTCCAATAACCCCACTTCCACTACACAAATCAACCACCCTGCCATAATTGCTAACATGCACAAAGTTTGCAAGATTTATAGCATCACTAGAAAAACAATATCCGTCTTTGTCTTGGATAATAAATAGGTTATTAAATTGCAAATCGTCAAGTCTTTCGTTAGTTTTTAGAATTTCCATGTTTTTTAAATTTTTTAAACTTTTTCTTATTTTGAGACTTTGAGTCATCCGAATTTTCTGGTTTTTCTTGACTTCCCTTAGAGACAACATCCTTTTGAGTCTTGTCTACGTGATTTTTCTCAGTTTGTGGTTTTTCTTTTGGAGTTGGCTTTGGCTGATTATTTTCTTTTGGAATGACAGTCAATTGGTCAAGAGTATACTCCGAAATTTTGGAGTCACTTTCGTTTTCAATTCTAACTGTACAAACTTGTTTGAGAAGATTGTTATAAATCACTGTTCCGACACCATCTGGAGTCTTGACTCTAGCATTAATCTTTGGCATTTTGCCATTAATTTCGCTATAAAACTCATTTTCATATGAAAGACAACACATAAGTCTTCCGCATATTCCCGAAATTTTGGAAGGATTGAGCGAAAGCCCTTGAGTCTTAGCCATTTTGATACTAACCTTGTCGAAATCATTAAGATACTTTTTGCAACAACATTCCTTGCCACAAAATCCTATCCCGCCAATCTTTTTGGCTTGGTCTCTAATTCCAATTTGTCTAAGTTCTATTCGTGTCTTTAGTTGACTTGCCAAATCTTTGACTAGTTCCCTAAAGTCCACTCTATCTTCACAAACATAATTAATAATGACCTTGCTTCCGTCAAGAGTAAATTCAACATCAACTAGTTTCATATCCAACTTATATTTTGAAATAAGTTCGTTTGTAATGCTTACAACTCTTTTTTCTTGTTTTTTAAGTTCTTCACTTTTTTTGATGTCTTCGTCTGTAGCAAGTCTTATTAAACTTTTAATTTCGCTTTCTTCTGTCTGATTTGTAGGTTTGGTGGTCTTGGCTATTTCAATCCCCCTAACACTTTCAACCACAACAAGAGTATTTGGCTCTAATTCCAAATCGGTTTCAACATTATATACTTTGCCACCATCGACAAACTTAATGCCTATTTTTGACATAAAAATTTTACCTCCAATATATCCAAAAGCAACTTGTCTATAACTCCAGTCATATTGCAATTAACTTCAAGTTTAAGTGCTACTTGATTGATTAACAAAATGATTTTTTCAATAATTTGACTAGTGTACACTTTGGACAAACTAATAAATTTATCTTTTAAATTTTTGAATAACAGATTTTGAGAACTCTCACACACTGCTATATCTCTAAGCATTGCAGTTAGTGTATCCAAAAAAAACGGAATATCTTTCTTGAGTGCCAAGATTTGACTACTAAAATACAACAAATCCTTGGTTGAATTAAAGTTTTCACACAAATACAGTGCAAGATTTATTATCTCTCTTGCGTCTTTGTTTTCGGCAATTTTGAGAGCGGTGGTCATAAGTCCATCGGACATAGACGCTATAAGTTCTGCATCCAAAACATTCTGAGATTTGAGAAATTGCGAAATTATATCAATAGGAATCCCACCTTCTTCAATCCTTTTTGACCTACTAAGAATTGTAGGAAGCACATTTCCAATATTTTGAACTGTAAGGAAAAATATAACATTAGCGGGTGGCTCTTCCAAAGTCTTGAGAATTTTGTTTTGACCTTGTATTGTACACTCGTCAAAATTTTTAAGCAAAAATATTTTGAAAGTGTTTTCCATGGGTCTTATGTATGCACTATCTATAACCTTCAAAATATCGTCGACCATCAAAGACTTGTCGTCCTTTGGATAAATTTCCAAGTCGACCATATTCCCATGCTCAATTTTTGAACAATTGACACACACGTTACAAGGCTTGTCTTCTTGCAAACAACAAATCTGCTTGACAGCATACATGCCAATTTCATCAAGCATAATTTTATCCTTGGAACTTATTAAATAACAATGACTAAGCATATTCGCTTTTTGGTCAGACAACAAAACTTTGTGAGTCTGAGACCTAAGATATAATTTCAAAAAATCCATACTATTATTTTACCACACAAATAGTCCAATTACAAATAAAAAATCATCGAATAAATAGTATTTTTTTGCACAAACTATCCAAAAAAGGAGATGAAACATGAACACCCAAATTACTCTTAGCCAAGTCAAGCAAAAAGTAACTAATCTCAAAGGTCAGAATGTCAAACTTCAAGTTAACAAAGGCAGAAACAAAATTGTAAGTCTAACCGCTGTAATTGACCAAGTTTATCCTAGCATGTTTATGATAACCCCAACTTGCAAAGTTGACCTAGATAGAAAAAGTTTTTCGTATAGCGATGTTCTTTGTGGCGACATAAAGTTTTTAAATTCCTAATTAGTCAAAATGTTTGGTGCCACATTTGTAAGCAAGACCTTCAAAAACCTTGTTGAACCTTATATCAATTATCAAATTATCAACATAAATATTATAAATACTTGACATAATTTGAATTTTTTGTTAAAAAAATAATAAATATTTATGGGGGGTTTAGATTATGCCATCAGGTTCACACCGCTCAAGTCCCGGAAGCCACAGCACTAGAAGTTATTCAAGTCGCAGTACCGGAAATAATAATACAAGTGTAGTTCCAATTTTTATGATGAATAGATATTATAGAAGAAATGGAAGTACAAATAGCCCAGAACAGGAAGAACTAAGAAAACATCCTTTGATAAGGTTATTTTCTTCGATTTTCACTATTATGGTAATAGCACTTTTTGCTGTTATTATTGCCAAGGTTTCTTTTGTAATGAGAGTTCAAGCAATCAAAAACGATTACGATTATTATCAACATATGTGTTCATGGTCGGCAGAATATCCTAATTGGAAAGGCACTGCCAAAGTTACTGGCAAACAGAAAAAATACGACAAATGGTTTATAACTTACAAAATTATCGACCCGACAACAAACTTCACACTTGACGGATATTCGTTTGCAATTTACGATGACGAACAAATTGAGCAAATTCAAATTGATGACGAAATTGAAGTGGCTATGAACAGTTTTGATTTGTCAATTGACACAGACAGTGTTCCTATGGATTATTATCAAGTTCCAATTACTCAAGATGCAGACTATTTGCATCATACAAAAATTAGTAGTTCTGTAACAGTTATATTGGTTATTGTCGCAATTGTAACAGTTGGCATTGGAATAACCAATGGAATACTTGCAAACAAATATCTCAAAAATATGCGTGTGGCGTCTTTTGATTCTGGCTATACTCCAGTTTCTGAAAATAATAATTTGCAAGTAGTTTATTGTGATTATTGCCATAGTAAACTTCCACCAAATTCCACCAAATGTGAGCATTGTGGAGCATCAATTAGACAAAATAAAAATTAATAAAAAAATATAACGAAATTGAATTTTCAAAATCGTTATATTTTTTTATACATTTTTAAATACTCTTACACAGACCACCGTCATATCATCACAGGCCACTCCACCGTTTAAAGATATTGCCCTATCAAGAATTTGTTGACTAAGTGTAACTGGATTAATTATATCGGTGTGAGCAATGTAGTCAGAAATATCTAGTTTATTTTCAAAACTATCTGTCACACCATCTGAGACAAAAACAAGCATATCAAAAGGAGAAATAAGTTTTCGTGTTATGTGCGGATGTATTTCTTCTAGCACTCCAACCGGAAGTCCTGAACTCGAGATAACTTCGACATCTCCTTTGTCACGTTTTAAGTAGCCCGAAGTTGCTCCAAGTTTAATAAAGTCATAAGTATTTTTGTTTGCATCAATAACACACAAATCTATAGTCGAAAAATTTTCTTCTTCTGTCAAACTCAAAAGTTTGTTCACTGAATTAATAATCGTAACATTATCAAAACCCGCTCTATAAAAATTTTCAATAAGTGAAATTGTAAGAGAACTAATACTATGAGCGTTTTTGCCACTGCCCATTCCGTCACAAATGGATATCATAAATTTGCCATTGCCAAGTTTCAAAATTGAATTGCTGTCACCAGAGACAACCTTGCCAGTTTTGTTTACACTACTAAGACCATATGCAATATCATAGTTAGGCTTGGATATCATATTTATCATACTAGTTCCATTAATGTTTGGCTCTATTGTATCTATCATAAGATTGGTTTTCATGATTTTGGAAACAACTTTTTCAATAACATTTTTGTCAATCGTATCTGTTGAAACAAGCAGACCTACAAACCTATTTTGAATATCCTTTTCATAAATAAATGAGTTTAAAACAACTACACCTTTGTATCCTAATTCTTCTCTTATGGCAGTATCAAATTTTGTATCAATATTTATGTTAACATCAACTTCACGACTTAGTGTTTGCATAAGTTTGCTAACGCCACTAAGTTGATTAGCAATAAGTAGCCTTGACGAATCAAGATTGTTTATAACCCCAGTGTACTCTTTGTAACTACTTATCATATTATTCAAAACTGTAATAATCGAATTTACATTTATGCAATTTGACGTTAAATGTTGCGGAACATCAATAAGCAAAATCTTGCCTTTTTCATATGCAATAGATACACATGTATCAATTGAATTATCAATAAAGTTTCCACCCGTCCTATAACAATAATCAAAGTTTTTGCACTTGGCACAAGTACTAGAAATTAGTTCTTCCTTAATCATTATTCTAGCCTTGTCATCAGACAGTGTTCCACGAACCATTTTCCTATAAACATTATCCATTTCATCAAAAACATTGCTTAATTCTTGTGTACGTTTAACTATTTGCTTTTTGGAATTATCTATAATGTTTTTGACAGTAATTAGATTGCTGTTGACAAATACAGACGACATATTGTTAATATAGGACATTGGAATAATTGCAAAAATTATTCCACCAATAAGCAAACTCAAAAACTCTCCCAAAGCAAATCCGTTTCCAAAAAACAGTGGAACAACTACCCCGCCTAGCGACATGGATATTATGCTTAGATATTTGAAATTACACTTAAAGGATATGCTTAAAATTGCCAAAACTACAAACAAAGATATGTACATCTGATTCCAAGTTTGCAGAGCAATTGCAATACCAATTATACTAGACAAAACGATTTGTTTTTCGGCGGACATAAGATAGGTGGAAATTAGTATTATAAGCCCCGCAAACACAAAGCCTAAATTAATAATCCAAATATTTGTAGCACTCATTCCATACATAAACATTATAAGAATTACACCGCCACAAATCTTTTCGTCAAGGTTTAGTCTTGCGATACTCTTTCTTGTGCCTATCGCTTCAAAAAAACTCAAGGCTGAATACAAAAAGAATAGGCTAAGCATTATTGAAACAAATAGCCCTAAATTTTCTTTTGTGCCACCTAAATTAACTATTATGTAAGCAATTTGAGAAAAGATTGCAAAGACAAATATTATCCATTTTTTTCGTTGAACTTTTTGTTTGTCTAACAAGAATTGAAGCAAGCACAAAACACAAACAACATTAAGTCCCATAAAAATTGAATTTAAATTTGTCTGACTTAATACAATCGTTACAAAATAAACTAGTGACAAAATATATCCGTTAAATTTAAATATCAAAAAAGCAAATATAATCCCCACACCAAATGGCATAAGATTATTTCCAAATATTTTGACTCCACTTATTCCATAACACAAAACAAATAAAATTAAGTAAGTCAAAACTTTTATTAAAATCAAATTTATTTTTTGTCTTTTTGTTGTCAAAATTTGCTCCCAAAAAAAGTGGATAATTAAATCCACTTAAATTGTAACAATCAAAATATATTTTTCAAATAATAAAAGTTTGTAAAATGAAAGTTTACTTAAAGTATTTTGACTTATTTTGTTGAATTGTCATTACAAAGAATTAGTTTGTGCAAAGGTCTAGTTTCGGCAACATACAAAAGTCTCAAATCCATAGTGTCATCTTTGAATCCGTCTCTGTTATAGATAATTACACAATCAAACTCTAGTCCTTTGGCAGTTTGAACGGTGAGCAGGATTTTATCGTTGTTATTATAATTTATATTGTTTTCATCAAGGACAACTAGATTTAAATCTTTTAGTTTCACACTTGCATCTTTCAAATCAAATTCATCTTTGCAAATTATTGCAATTGTTTTGAACTCGTCTTTGAATTTGTCAATTAGTTTCTTAATAGTCTCAACGGAGTTATCTTTGAAGTGTTCGACTTCACCCGCATTTCTTACAACATTGCTTGCTTGTTTGTTTCCAAGTTTAACAAGTGTTTTGTTTGCTTCTTCCATAATCTCAACCGATGTACGATAGCATTTGTTAAGATACAACACTTGGCAATCCCCAATTATATTCGAAACCTGTTCCCAATTGTCTATCGACTGATAAGAATATATGCCTTGTGCCAAGTCGCCAAATATTGCAAACGTTGCATTTTTGAAAATCACCTTGAGAACATGATACATAAGAATACTCAAGTCTTGTGCTTCGTCAATCATTACACACTTTAGCCCATTATAATATGGAAGTTTGTCTATTTTGGAAATTATATAAAGTAGTGGTGCTAAGTCATCAAAAGCAAGTTTATTTTGCTTGATGTTTTTGAGTGTATATTTTTTAAGTATATCACATTCGTCAAAGTCACAAAACTTTTCAATACTATTTATAAACTTGGTGTAGAGTTTGATTGGGTCTTTTTCGATTTTAAACATTTTTTTGATAAACCCATAGTTTCCCGAAGTTAAAACCTTTCGTGCTTGTTCTTTTTTGGTTATATCCAGACTTGAAAAGTTTATTTGACTGAGCGCCTTTGTTTTGAGTGCTTCTTCGTAGTATAGAGCAAGCCCAAGTTTTTTGCTTCCATGCTCGGCTAGTTCTTCAAGAGTATCTTCTCTACCCAAAAAGTATTTATAAACAGTGTCAGCATCCAAAACTTCAATTCCACCAACTATAAGCGGTTTGTGAAAAGTCTCATAAAGTAGATTTGAATAAAATCTATCAAGAACATTTTTGAATTCTGCACAATTTTTAAAGGTTAAATACTTTGTACTCAAATTATTTTTGGTTAGATATTCGAATTGTGCATGCTTGCTAAGTATTGAATATTTGTTTCCAATTAGGTTAAGAATTATAGTATTTAGCGAATAACTATTAGATTTGTCCGCATCAAGGTCAACAAGAATTGATGAAATATAACTCATAAATATTTCGTTAGGAGATATAATTAAAAATTCTTCAGGTCTAATTTTGTTTTTGTAATTGTACATAAGATACGAAATTCTATGCAAAGCAACCGTAGTTTTTCCCGAACCAGCAACACCTTGAACGATGCAGTTTTGAAATAACGGAAGTCTAATAATGTTGTTTTGTTCGGCTTGAATTGTTGCAACAATACTCTTAAGTCTATTGTCTGCACCTTGTTTCAGAAATGGTTTCAAAAATTCGTCACTACTTACCGCATCTTCAAAATCATAAATAGACTTGACATCGTTGTCTTTGATTTCAATTTGTCTTTTGAGTTTTAAGTCAACATTGTATTCTTTGCCATGCGCCCTATAACTCGTATCTCCCAGTTTTCCATTGTAATAAAGGTCGGAAATTGGTGCTCTCCAATCGACAACTTTGTTGTCATCTGGTGAAGATACTTCGCCCACACTAAGCCTACCTATATATCCATTAAATTTTTCGCCGTCATCTTTGTCTTCGAAAATAAGTTTTGCAAAATACGGGTCGTCAATGTGTCGTCTCAAAATCTCCAATTTTTCATCAATGTCGTCAATCAAAGTTTCTCTTTCAACGTTAAATCCGTTGTCCGTTTCAATCGGCATGTCAAGTGCAATTAGCCTATTTTCTTGAAGTTCCTTTTTGTAGGCATCAAACATACTTTTGAGTAATTTGTACCTTTCCCTTTCATACTCTAAACTCAAATTATTTTCCCCCCCTTTGTAATTTGTCAAAGCAAAAACAAAATAAAAAGGCTGATACTCGTCAAAATACTTCAATCAATCACGTATTTTTTAAGTACCAGCCTTGTTGTTTCATTCAATGCTTTGTATTTGGTTACTTTCATATTAAACTTGAATTTCTCAAAAACTCTCAAGATTTCCCCCTTAGGTTTTATGAAATAACAAAGTTAGTTTACCACAAAATTATGTATAAGTCAATTACTTTTACAAAAGTTTTTTAAATTTTTCAAGCAAAACACATTATAAACTAAAAAAAACACCACAAAGTGGTGCTTTTTGCATACAATTAATATTTGATAGACAAGATTTTGTATCTTTGAACGCCGGCAGGAGTTGTAACATCAACTTCTTCGCCTTTGGATTTTCCGATTAGTGCTTTGCCAAGTGGGCTTTCGTTACTAATTTTTCCAGCAGTTGGGTCGCTTTCGATACTTCCCATAATTTTGAGAGTCATGTTCTCATCAAAATCCATATCATAAAGTTCTACATTTGCACCTACACCAACTTTGGATGTATCGTTTGCACTCTTAGAAATTATTTGAGCATTACGCAAAGTCTCTTCGATTTGAGTAATTTCTTGTTCCAAAATTGCTTCTTCTTCTCTTGCTGCGTCATATTCACTGTTTTCACTTATATCTCCAAAAGACCTTGCAAATTGGATTTTCTTGGCAACTTCAACTCTGCCAACGCTCTTAAGATTTGCAAGTTTGTCTTCTAACTCTTTGTATGCTTCTTTTGTTAAATATACTTCTGCCATATTTAATTCTCCTTTGGGTTAAAAAATTAAAATTCGAAAAAATCAACTGATTTTTAACGAATTTTACCCCATAGTATTTAATCTTCAAAGTCTGAAAAATTGCTTTCCAAATTTTGTACTATATTTTATACAATAAATGAAAAATAATGTCAAGAGTTTTTGTCGATTTATAAAAAATTAAATCAAAGTAAAATTTATGGCTCTACCTTTATATTAAATCAACCATATTTAGTGCCAAAACGCTAGCACCGTTATCATAAGCATAATAAAAAAGATTTTTAACTTTGTCCGAATCGTCACCCGCAAAAATTACTAAATCTGCATCTTTGACCAAGGCTTTGTCTCTATCACTTTCTCGCACGTCACATAATTTATCCGCCAAATACTCAATACTTGTAGCGGACAAACTAAGCCTTTCGTATCTTTTTTTGAGTTTATTAGTCCAATAAGGCTCGTCAAAGACATCTTTGGAAGGAACAATCAACTCAAATCTAATGTGTCTATATTTTTCCATAATTATATCCACAATATTCTCCATAGTCTCAATAGCCACAAAAGACGAAACATAAACTCTAAACCCACAATAAAAGCAATCAATACATTTTTCCATCATGTCAAGAATGATGTTTGAATATCTCATAATATCCTTATCTTGCTCATAAAAATTCTCGTCGATAAGAATTGAAACTAGTTTAATCGGAAATTCTTGTTCCATATGTATCTCCATTAAATTTTTTGTTAATTATATCACTGTATGGACTATTTGTCAATTATATTACTTCAGATGTAGCATTTTATGTCATACCATGTATTATTTTGTAATGATTTACACACCAAGTACAAGGCTAAATTAATAAATAAGTTATCATTACAAAAAGAAATCCTAACAAAAAAATGGAGAAATAATCATGACTTATGAAGAGATTTTAAAAAGAATAAAAATGTATCGCACAAAGTCGCATTTGTCAGCAAGAGAAATAAGTTTGAGACTTGGTTATAGTGATAATTTTATGAATCGTGCCGAAAGCGGAAAGGTTGAACTAAAAGTTACAACTCTGCTTGATATTTTAACAATACTTGATGTCAGCCTTGAAGAATTCTTTTCGGCAAGTCCAAATGATTATGCCAAAGACCGTGAGTTACTGGAAGTTCTCAAAAATACATCTTATGAAAACAAATTATCTCTTATTGATATAGCAAAAAGACTTAAATAAATATTTTTCATTTATGTGTTTTTGTTATTATGATTTTTTTGCAAAATGTGTTACAATAGGTGCAATGATTTTAAGCGACTGGAGATATTATGGTTAAAATTTTTGCAAAAGCAATGATTGACGGAAAGATTAAAAAGACTTACAAATTTGAAACCCCCGAAGACTTTGAGATTGACAACTTTTTTGATTATGTCAGATGTATTTGTGAGCATTTTGATAGCCCAACTCCCGTTATTCTTGCCAAGCACATAAGAGATTATATAATCTTTAGCACTGTTACTTTTGTCAAAGACGATTTTGTTGAAAAAGTCTTTTTTGACAAACTCGTTTTGGAAACTTACAAGGGAATTTGAAAAATTTTAAATAAGTCGTTATTTTACAAATTTTATATGACTAAACAAAAAGACATCTTAAGTTATGAGCGAAATCACTCACCTTGAGATGTCTTTTTTTGTAATCTTAGTTTGGCAACTTGAAGTTTTGGAACGTTGTATCTAAGCACCATTATTGGAAGAAAATTGAGAATAGCATTTACAATTGTAACCGGCAAGGCAACACACAAAGTCCATTTGTATGGCGGGATAGCCAGTAACAAAAAGCCAAATATAATGTCGCAAATATGAACAATTACACCCTTGTTACATTCTATCAAAAATCTATTTATGTAATTCAAATCGTTTTGGCTTTGTAGTTTACTCTTGCTAAATCCGCCGATTGCACCTAACTCCAAAATCTTGTCTTTCCACTTTCGAATATGTAATTTTTCATAAAACTTACGTTCTTTTTTGCCGACTTCAAAGAATTTTTTGTTTTGAAACTTACTATCTTTTTGAGAATGGATAATTCCGGCAAAGATTAAGTCAATAATTATTTCAATAATCACCGCACTGACTACGCTTAGAATTACAATCCAAATGCTATTTAAGAATATTTCAATATTGCATGCAATATTGAATATGACAATCATTGTCATACAAAAAATTATTATAATTAGATACAAAAGCATAATTTTTCTCCACTTTTGTGGTTAATCCTGATATGTTAATTTCGTTTTGTAAAAGTCTTCGTAGGTGTGTACACATAGTTCGTAGTTTTTATCTTTGAGATATTCAATATTTTGTTTTCTATCCAAATCTTTTTGGGGATAAATCGGTGGCAAAATATTAATTGTATATTTTTGTACAAAAAATCCGTCCGGGTCAACAACATCCGAATCCCGCATTGTTATAAACATAGGAATAACAGGAACATTATTTGTAACAGCAAATCTAAATGCCCCACTCTTGCAAGGTCTGGGCTTTTTGTAGTTCCACCAAAGTGCTTGCTCGGGATAAACAAGAATTTTTTCGCCACGATTAAGTAGCACACTCACCGCATTCATAAACTTTTTCATAGTTTCCATATTTGAACTAAGTGGCAAAGTATTGCAATGCCTAAAGAAAAAGCCAATAGGATTTGGATAATTTGTGTAGTTTCCTTCACGAATAACTTTGTATAGTCTTCTGCCATTGATATAAGGCTTAATCGCCTGATAAACAGCGTAGTTATCGCAAGGGTGAAAGTGGTTACAAGTAATTATTGCACCACTCTTAACCGCCAAGTAATTTTCTATTCCAACCACATTTTCTATTATCATTTGTTTGTTTTTGAGCATTTTGTCAAAATATCTTGCACCCATAATATTTGCAAAGTACGATGCAATCTTGGATGATAATTTTTTGTTTAGATAATCTACTTTGTTGGGTTTGAGTTCGATTGTTTCGGGGTCATTTTCGGGAGATACATCCCATTGCTTAGTTTTCTCTAGCATTTCAATTTTGGATAGAATTTCAAGTCTTTCTTTGGATTTTTCCATATTACACCCTGATTTTTTCAAATATATCAAAACAAGCAAAGTTGAGTTTGTCTAAGATATTTTGGAAAAAATCACTGCCCGCAAACAATGTTTTGCACATATTGGTGTCCGAATTAACAATTTTTGAAGCATGAATGGCAATATCTATATTTGCTTGTTCTTTTTGTTTTTGTTTGTCGATTGTAAAATTTTGTCTAGCATCCAAAATTTTGCTATACATATTGCATTTTTGAGCGTAGTTCCAAAAATACTCGCCATTTATTACATCATCATATTGCCAAGGTTTTTTGTACAAAGCATAGTGAACAATATTTAGTTTTCCTTCAAGTTTGAGTGGCAAAGATTCTTTGTTCCAGCCATTTGGAAGATATTTAACTTTGTCTTTGCAAAGAACATTCAAATATGCTTGGTCTGGGTCGACAACATCAAAGTTGTAAGTATCAATTAGATACATAAATCTAGCACAGATGTTTAGTTCTCTAAACTTTTTAAGGTTCATAACAAGTATACCTGAGTTAAAGTATTTTTCAGGTTCAACCCCTACTCCAAACTTGGCATATTTTCTGAAAGTCTCATTGCTACCTATAACTTGGTCTTTGATAGCACCAACCAAATTGTTATTGAGATTTGTAAAGTATAGTTTGGAAATATCCCCAAGCACTACAATATCGCAATCAAGATACAAGACCTTGTCATATCGTGGAAATAATTTTTCGATAAACAATCTATAATACATAACAAGGCTAAAGTGATAGACATTTTTGAGTTGTTTTTTGATAGGCTCAATACAAGCCGAAATATCATTAAACTCAATACTAAAGTTTGAATTTTGCAAAGAGAGAATACTTTGTTTATGTTCTTCCTTTAGTCCAGTATTCAAAACATGCACCATATATCTAAAATCTTTTGACGCATTGTCAATAAGTGATTTAAGAGCCACTTCCAAAAATGGAATATAGTTGTCGTCGGTGGCAAAAAAGATTGGAATTACTTTGTCCTTGTTATTTCTATTTACTAACAATTTAAATTTGTTCTTTATATTTTTTAATTTATTCATAATATTTCTCCTATACTTTTGAAAAATTTATAATTTATTTAAGATATTTGGATTAACCTTAAAAATTAAATCCTACAACTAATATATTAAATACCCCTTATTTTTACAAGACGATTTCAAAAGTTTTTTCCCAACTTAAAAATCGCCTTTGGGAATTAAAAAAATAAATTCCCGCCTATCGGGAATTTAATCAAAATCTGGCTTTGTTTGGTGATATGATTTTTTGACATTATTAAGTTTAATAAAATATTCAAAACAAAAAACAATACAAAATAATTTTTTAAACTTTCAAAACTCACACATAATTTGGTTGTCCTTGCACAAAATAAACATATAAATTTAAAATTAAAGGAGAATATATGTTAGCATTTATATCGTTTATTTTGGTTATTATTGGTTCGGTTAACTGGTTTTGTATTGGGATTTTGCAATATGACTTTGTAGCGGGATTATTTGGTTCGCAATCAAATGTATTTAGTAGACTTATATACACTCTAGTTGGTATTGCAAGCATTATTGTAACTGTTAATCTAATCAAGAACAAAGGAAAGTTTGTTGTATCATTCAAGAAAGCAAACAAAGAGTATAACGCATACATGGAAGAAAAAAAGGAAAAAGAAAAAGACAGAGTTTTGGCAAAAGCAAATACTGAGAGTGCCAAAGACAATGCCTTGGACTCCAACTCTCACGAAGACGAAAAAGACAAAGATTGCGACTGCACATCTAGTGACGACAAAGATTGCACATGCAAAGATGATTGTGATTGCCACAAAAAGTAGTATTTTGGTTGTTTAAAAAATATATTTGTTATATACTTATGTTAGATTATAATATTTATATAAAGGTATAATTATGAGCGAAATTAACAAAGTTATAGCAAACAACTTAATTAAACTTCGAAAGAAAAACAAGCTCACCCAAAATGAACTTGCAAGCAAATTAAATTATTCAGACAATGCGGTTTCTC
Organism: uncultured Clostridia bacterium; assembly: GCA_934754475.1. Classification (GTDB taxonomy): domain Bacteria; phylum Bacillota; class Clostridia; order Christensenellales; family UBA1242; genus UBA11490. Next base: position 325,815 of record CAKVHV010000002.1, read on the forward strand.
GTTGGGAAAGAGCCGAAGTAACTCCTTCAATTGAAACTCTTGACCAAATCGCCAAGTATTTTGATGTTCCGCTTTCGTCACTCATTGAAGACAATGCTGAAGGTGTAAGCATAGCCCAAGACAAAAGGGTTTTGCGAAACAAACTTGCAATAATACTACTATTTATGTCGCTAGTTTGGTTGGTTGCCACAATAACATTTGTATATGGCAAGGTTATATTCAACGTTAATCTTTGGCAAGTGTTTATCTGGGCTGTTCCTGTATCTTGTTTGGTGCTTTATCCATTCAACGAATATTGGGGAAGATATATTTGGAAATTTGTGATACTTTCGGTATTTCAATGGTCAATTCTTGCCTGTCTATATCTTCAACTTCTCAAATACAATATGTGGTTGTTATTTGTAATCGGAATACCTATTCAAGTTGCACTTTGTATTTGGGCATTTCTTAAACCAAAGAATTACAAAAAATAATTGAAAAAAAAGAGTATTTAAAGTTTATTAATAATTTTAAAAAACTTAGATACTCTTTTTTTATTTAGAATTTATAAATCTCTTTCATTTTTTCAAACGCAAGCAAGATTTCTTTGGTTTTTACTTGGATTAATGGATTTTGTTCGCTTTCGATATATTCCTTGAGTGTTTTGTGGAAAATACTACGACGAATTACTTCCAAAGGTGTTTTTTCGGCTAGTTCTTTTTCAGACAATTTTAATTTTTTGTAATTAGGGAGTTTGTCGGTGTTAACCAAGAAATATATCATATCACTAAGTCTATTAACACCCGAACCTTTGTAGTCACGATTGTAATATCTAACTTCAAAGAAAGGCTCAATTTTGTCTTTAGCATCCAAAACTATGCCAGTTTCTGTATATATATGTCTAGCCAATGCTTGCTTGTAGTCTTCGTTGTCTTCGACATATCCACCAAGTAGTTGATAGCCTTCTTCGTCTTTGCCAATAAGCACGTTATTTTTGCTTGAAACAATAAATGCTTTGACTCTTGTTACAACTTGGTCAATCTCATTATCTTTTAAATCATCATCGTTATACTTTAAAATTTCTACCATTTTTATCTCGCTTTAGTTTTATTTTAATTATTTTAACATACAAATATTTGTTTAACAAACAAAATTGCTTATAACTTAGGCAATGCGTGCAAAGTTCTAAGGTCGTTGACCATATCTACTCTAAACTCTTGCAAAACATGTTCTACTTCAACAAGTGGAGTATAGAATATTTTGTCGTTCTTGACACCTACTGCCAAGTTTGTCATATCTTGCATCAAAAGTTGAACTGCAAGAACTCCCCAACGAACTCCCAACATTCTATCATAATAAGTTGGTTGACCGCCACGTTGAATATAGCCTATCTCCATTCCCCTTGTTGTAAAACCAGTCTCTTGTTCAATAGCCTTGACAATTTCGTTCATATCAAGACTACAGCCTTCGCTAATAACAACTACTGGGGCGGTAACTCCATGGCTTATTGCATTTTTGACATCGCTTATGATTTGTTCAATCGAATAATCTATTTCAGCAACTGCCAAACTATCTGCTTCGACCGAAACTGCTGTATGCAATGCTATATCTCCACATTTTCTGCCCATACATTTAAATACAGATGCACGAGAGTTTGCATACATTGATTGTTTGACTTGGGTGACCATATTAACCGCATTTTGAACCGCTGTATCAAAACCCAAAGACCTTTCTGTATAGAATAAGTCGTTATCAATAGTTCCCGGAATTCCAATAACATTAATACCCGCATTGACCAAATCTCTACAGCCCCTAAACGAGCCATTTCCGCCAAGTACGACAAGTCCTTCGATTTGATTTAACTTAATATTTTCTATCGCTTGTTTAAATCCCTTTTCGGTCATAAAGTCCGCACTACGACTAGTTTTGATTATACTTCCGGCAATGGTTTCGATATTGGCAACATCAAGTAGACCAAGTTCCCTTACGTCGTTTTCGATAAGTCCTTGAAAACCCCTATTAATGCCAAGCACTGTTACGTTATTTGCAAAACATGTATCAACTATTGCTTTGATACAAGCATTCATTCCTTGGCTGTCTCCACCGCTACACAAAACTGCAATTCTTTTCATAATCTATTCCTTTTTTTGTTAATTTTACACAATAAATTTGTTTTTTACAAACAAATTAAATAACTTTTATATAATCGTCATCAATATAAGCATGAAGTTCGTTTATAAGAAAACCTTTTGGATTGACGGTTGTCTTGAGTTTAAAGGCTTGGTGTTGTTTGCTACATTTAACAACGACCGGACTATCTCCGGGATAGTTTTTGAGCAAGTCATAAATATCATCCGCCAATTTTTTGTCGGTCAAATCGTACATAAGATAGAGCGTTGGCTCACGTTTCTTTTCGACTTGTTTATCCAAATTCTCTTCTTGGACTTTGGCATCGGTTGGATTTTGGATTTCACTTAGGTTGTCTACTCTTACACAAACACCCCTATCATTAATTGTTAGTTTTCCCTTGATTTTGACAATCTTGTCTATTTCAAGAAGGGATTTGTTGTTTGTATAAGTTCTTCCAAACAACATTGCATCAAACGAGCCATACATGTCTTCAATTTTGAGAATTGCCATTTCAGACCCGTCTTTTTTGCTATAAACTTTTTTCATTTCGGAAATCAGACCACCGCACAAAACATCCATGCCATCGGTCAATCCGTCGTATTTATTTTCGTCGTCTTGTTCTTCGTCGTCATCAGTTGACTCTTCGTTAACTTGCAACATTCCGCCATTAAAGTTGAATGATTTGAATATATCCACATAGTTTGCAAGCGGATGTCCCGAAATATAAATTCCTACAACTTCTTTTTCGAGTTTTAGTTTTGTTTGGTCATCATATTCGGGGATATTTGGCATGGCAATAATATTAATCGCATCATCTTTGAGAACATCGCCAAACATACTAAATTGTCCTGTTGCTTGTCTCTTTCTATCCGACACGACTTTTTCGATAATCTGTGGATAAACACGCATCATTTGGCTACGTTTGACACCAAAACAATCAAAAGCACCCGACAAAATCATACTTTCGACACAACGTTTGTTAAGTAGAGTTGTATCTAATCTATTAATAAAGTCATTCAAATCCTTGTAATCGCCATTCATCTTTCGCTCATTAATAATTTGGTCAACAACATTGACACCAACGTTTTTAAGAGCGGCAAGACCAAATCTAATCTTGTTATCCTTGACTGTAAAGTAAGTATCCGAAAGATTAATGTCTGGTGGCAATACTTGGATGTTTTCTTCCCTAGCAAAACTAATATAATTTTTGATTTCATCCGAGTTTGTAATACGGTTATTAAGCACCGCTGTCAAAAATTCGGCTTCGTAATGGCATTTAAGATATGCTGTCTGATAGGTTACATGTGCATATGCTGCCGCATGGGATTTGTTAAAGGCGTACGAACCAAACTTCTCCATTTCGTCCCAAAGTTTGTTTGCAACTCCTTCATCTAGTCCACGTTTAACCGCGCCTTCAACTCCCGCTTTGCCATTTTGTGGCTCGCAACCATGAAGGAATACTTCTCTTTCAAGTTTCAAATCTTTTAGTTTTTTCTTACCCATCATCTTACGCACACTATCCGCTCTTCCGAGTGTATAGCCTGCCAAGACTTGAACGATTTTCATAACCTGCTCTTGATAAACAATACAGCCATAAGTTACTTCCAAAATTGGCTCAAGAAGTGGGCTTACATATTGTATGCCTTCGGGATTATGTTTATTTTTTACAAATGTAGGAATACTATCCATTGGACCCGGTCTATATAGCGAAACTCCCGCTATAATATCTTCAAGACAGGTTGGTTGAAGTTCTCTCATGAACTTTTGGAAACCGCCCGATTCAAGTTGGAATACAGCCATAGTGTTTCCGGTTGAAATCATCTTGTAAACTTCGGGGTCATCGTAGTCCATTTCATCAAAGTTTATGCTAACGCCATAATTTTGTTTGATTAAATCTATAGCCATCTTAATATCTGACAAGTTTCTTAGTCCCAAAAAGTCCATTTTGAGAAGTCCTAAGTGTTCAAGTTCACCGCCGACATATTGGCTGGTCAAAATATCTCCGTTTTTGGCAAGCGGAATATGTTTATCCAATATATCTCCACCAATAATAACTCCACATGCGTGAATACCCGTTTGTCTTGGGCTATCTTCGAGTTTGTATGCAATATCTACAACTTTTTTGATGTCATCATTGGAATTATACATTTCAACAAGTTCAGGCACACTTTCATCGGGTGCGTCTGGCTTTTTGTTTATTCCAAAAACTTTGGCAATTATATTAGGTCGTTTAACTGTATTTGGAATTGCCTTGGTTACTTGGTCGAGTTCGCTATATGGAACTTTCAAAACTCTTCCTACGTCTTTAATTGCATTCTTTGCCGCCATCGTTCCAAAGGTTATAATCTTAACAACTCTATCTACACCATATTTATCCTTAACATACTCAAAAACTTCGGCTCTTCTACTATCTTCAAAGTCAACGTCAAAGTCGGGTGCAGAAACTCTTTCTGGGTTCAAGAATCTCTCAAAGAATAATCCATATTTAATTGGGTCTACGTCGGTTATTCCAATAAGGTAAGCAATAATACTACCAACACCGCTTCCACGACCGGGTCCTACCGAAATACCCCTTTCTCTCGCAGCATTAATATAGTCCCAAACTATCAAATAATATTCAACATATCCAAGTTTGGTGATAACTCCCAATTCATACTCAATTCTTTCTCTGATTTCTGGGGTTTCTTGTTTGTATTTTTTCTTAAGTCCCGCTTCGATTAAATCTCTAAAGTAATCCTTTGGGTCTTGGCCAGTAACTGGAACATATTTTGGATACATGTAGTGGCCATAAACCAATTCAAAGTTACACTTGTCTGCAATCTCCAAAGTTGTCTCCAAAGCATCAGCATCATTTGGGAATGCTTCAGCCATTTCTTCGGGACTTTTTAGATAAAACTCATCGTTTGGAAACTTCATTCTATCTGGGTCGTCAATAGTCTTGCTCATTTGTACGCACATAAGAACATCTTGAGTCACAGCATCTTCTCTATAAATATAATGCACGTCATTTGTAGCAACTGTCTTAATATTATATTTTTTGGCATATTCTCTAAGTCTTAGATTGACTTCAATTTGTTCTTCGAGTTTGTGATTTTGGAGTTCCAAATAAAAGTCATCGCCAAAAACATCTTTAAACCACTTAACTATATTTTCGGCTTCGTCATATTGTCTATTCAAAATTGCTTGTGGAATTTCGCCCGCCAAACATGCACTCAAACAAACCAAGCCTTCGCTATGTTCTTTGAGAGTCTTTCTATCTATACGGGGCTTGTAATAAAAACCTTTGTCAAAAGCAATTGAGTTTAGTTTGCAAAGATTATGATAACCCACTTCGTTTTTGGCAAGCAATACTAAGTGATTAAGTTTAACTTTGCCCGACTTGACATACAAATCATCACAAGTATAAAATTCGCAACCAAAAATAGGTTTGATGCCTTGTGCAACACACGCATCAAAAAATGCAACCGCTCCGTACATATTGCCATGGTCGGTTATTGCCAAAGCCGGCATGCCCATTTCCTTGGCAACCTTGACAACTTTGTCAATTCTCGCCGCACCATCAAGTAGACTATATTCAGTATGAACATGCAAGTGTACAAAATTTCCCATTAATTTATCCTTTTAGAGTGTAGTAATTTTAAATTTGTTTTTGGTTATATTATCCGATATTTCAATGATTTTTGCAAATCTATGATTTATGCCACTTTTGGTTAGTTTTTGTGTGGACAATTGTCTTAATTCTTCCAAAGTCGCTTCGGGGTTTGCAAGTCTAAGCAAGGCTAGTTCCATAAGATTTTCGCTCAAACTCTCTAGCCCCATATTATCTTGAATATTTTTAATCGCATTTAATTGTTTAACCGATGCTTGAACGGTTTTGTTTAAATTTGCATTGAGACAATTATTTTGTCTATTAACATTGTTTCTAAGTTCTCTTATTGCGGCTTCGTTTTGCAAGTCTAGGACCGCTTTGTTTGCACCTACTAGTGCAAGAGTATCACAAATCAACTGATATTCTTTGATATAAACAATTGGTGAATTTTTTCGAGTTGTTATTTTGGCTGTAATATCAAAATTACTAAGGAGTTTCAAAAAGTCTTCAGCAATCTTGTCAAAATTAAACACAAATTCCAAGTGATAACCGCTACCCCTATCGTTATTATAACTCTTAATTACAATATTGCTAGTAGCGCATGCCACAAATGCACCTTTGACATAACTACGTTTGCAACAATCGTCCATAATCAAAAAGTCAGAAATTCCATTTTCAATAGCAAGCATGCCATCTTCGTCAATTGACATAATCCCCAAATCTTTGAGTAATTGGTCGGTTATATCATAAGGCAAAGTTATCTTGTATCTACTAGCCCTTGAAATATTTGTGTTTTCCATCATAGACATTTCACAAACCTTGCCATAGTATTGTTCAATTATGTGTTTTATTTTGTCAAAAAGTTCGGGAATTTCGGTAAATATTTCAACTTTTATTTGATGATTTGACGAAATACTGAGTTCTCCCGAACACTTGATAATCGCGCTTAAAAAAGCTATCGAACAACAATCGTTTTCGATATCTTCCTTCAAAACTTCTAACTTTGCATTGGTTGCAAAAGACATAATAACTCCTTAATTAAACTTAGGTACTTCATTTAAATTAACCACTCTATCTAGTGGAATTTTGTATTTTTCAATTAGATTAAATGCTCTATGATTTTTTCCTACATTTTCAACTTTGTGAGCATCGCTATTTATTATAAACTTAACATCTGTTTTAAGCATTTTTTCGATGTCTTCTTTTGAAAAATTAATACGTTTTCCGTTAAGTTCTATATATATTCCTTTTTCGGCACAAACCTTGGCAATTTTTTCGCAATCAACATAACAACCAGCATAATTTAAATGAGCAATTATACTAATTCGATGCTTTTCTATTGCATTTAAGTAAGCCAAAGTATTGGTTTCAATTTGTTTTTTGGTTGGTTTTTTTCTAAGAATATTTGGAAGCACAAATTTAAACCATTCACTTAGTTTAACCTTTGTCATTTTGTGAAAGCCCAAAACCACCAAATCAAGGGCTTTTAGTTCACTATCCGAAATATCCAAATCTCCATTTCTTGAAATTAAGTTCGCTTCGATTCCAAGCAAAATTTTGGTTTTGTATTTATCTTTGATATCTTGAATATCTTGACGCATTTTGTCCAAATCGCCATGCTTGATGTGATAAATTGAATTATATGAGTGTTCGGTTATAGCGATGTATTTAAGTCCCAAATTCTCCGCTTGTCGCACGTTTTCTTCGATAGTGCTTGTCCCATGCGTGTATGTCGTATGTGTATGAAAATCTCCAATTAAATTCATTTTATTCTCCTACAAATTCGATTTCACAATCCAATTTGATTTTGTACTGTTCAAAAAATTTTTGTTTTATTTCTTCGATTAATTCAAATATTTCGGTGCTTTTTGCACTGCCAATATTTAATATAAAATTAGCATGTTTGCAAGAGACTTGTGCATCTCCTTTGGACATCCCTTTTGCGCCCATTTCGTCTAATAACTTAGATACTACTATGCCATCTATTCGTTTAAAAACACAACCTGCCGAAAATCCTTTTGGCTGGGTTTCGTTTCTTTTTTTCAAAGTTTCTAACATGGTACACTTTATTACGTCTTTGTCGCAAGGTGTCAGTCTTAGACCGACTCTCAAAATTATATAATTTTTGTTTGAAAATATACTTTTGCGATAGCCAAACTCACATTCTTTGTTTGTCAAGTAAACAATTTTTTGTTTTGTTAAATCATAAGCCACTACAAAAGATATTATATTAGACATTTCAAATCCAAAACATCCCAAATTCATACAAGTTGCACCACCCATACTTGCCGGAACTCCAATGGCCTTTTCTATTCCACCAAGTCCATGGTCGCATGCATAACTTATGACACTTGAAATCAGCACTCCAGCACCGACTTGTATTTCATCGTTTGTCTCTTGAATTCTCTCAAAGTCTCCACATAATTTAATTACAACTCCGTCGTAACCATTGTCCGAAAAAACGATATTACTTCCATTGCCTAGTACAAATATTTTTGCATTTATACTTTGCAAATAAAGCATAGCCTTGACAAAATCTTCAATAGTGCCAAGTTTCACAAAATATTTAGCCTTGCCACCCACTCTAAAGGTTGTCATGTTTTTTAAGTCATAATTTTTAAAAACTTCACTTGCCTTTAGTTTTTTTTTAAGTTTTGCCAAATTTAAATTATGTACTTTCATATTTTACCCCAAAACTATAATTTTTTCAATCAATTATTTAAATATATTAAATAATTATTTGTAATATATATGAAAAAATCTATATGTTTTGACTTAAATAATCTAAGATTAAAAAGAAAAAAGCCAGAAAATTCTAGCTTTAGAGTAAGTTTTGTTTGTCAGACTTAATTTTTTGAATTGATTTTAACAAGTGTTTTTCGTCTTCGGGAGTAAGAGTTATAAATAAAGTACGACTAACACCCGATTTATTTACAATCGAAGGAATTGAAAAATAGCAATCATGTTCTTTGTTGTATGCCGACACCGAAATTATTGCATTTTGATTATCCAAAATAGCATTTGTAATTTTGAGAAGAGACATCCCTATTCCATAACTAGTATTGCCTTTTTTCTTAATAATCTCATATGCACTACTGCAAACTTCGTTTTGAATTTCGCTCATTTGTTCTTTGGTCAAAAACTTTTCGGCTTTTTCTAGTCCAATCATTACATTATTCCAAGGAATAAACTCGCTATCTCCATGCTCCCCAATTACATAACCATGAATACTCTTTGGGCTAATATTTATTTTTTGACCAACCAAATATCTAAGTCTAGCCGAGTCAAGTGTTGTGCCACTGCCAATTACTCTACTTGAAGGGAATCCCGAAAGCCTAAAAGTTATATCCGTCATTATATCCAAAGGATTTGTCGCAACCAAATAAATTCCGTTAAATCCGGATTTTTTAACTTCGCCTACAACACTTTCGAATACACCTTTGTTTTTGTTAATTAAATCTGTTCTTGTCTCTCCAACACTTTGATTTCTTCCCGCACAAATACAAACTATTGTTGCATCTGAGCAATCTGAGTAATCTCCAGCATAAACCTTGAAATTTTTGGGAGCATATGACATTGCATGGCTCAAATCACTGGCTTCGCCTTCGGCTTTTTCTTTGTTAATATCTATTAGCACGAGTTCATCAATAGCCACACCATTTACAACCATTGCATAAGCATAACTCATGCCAACATTTCCACATCCTACAATTACGATTTTTTTCATTAATTCACCTTACCTTTGTAATTATCTCCTTGATAAATATCCAAATCATTTAATCTTTTTGTTATTCCATTTAAAATCAACTTTTTGTGCATAGCCCACTCAGGTGCTAGGCACATATCTTTTGGCGGGTCACCCGTTATTCTATAAATTATGATGTCTGGTCTAAGATAACTTATAATCTTACAAACCGCAAGTTCATAATCAATTTGCTTCAAAGGTTTATACTCACCACTTAAGTACATTTGCCCCAGTTTAGTATTTCTCAAAACATAAGTATTATGAATCTTGACACCATTTACACCCAAGTCATTTATAAACTCGGTGGTCTTAACTAAATCTTCTTCACTCTCATTTAGTCCAACCATTATGTGTGCAACTATGTCTATATCATAACTTTTTAATATCTTGCAAGCCCGAGCAAAATCTTCGTTTGAATAACATCTATTAATTTTTTCTGCAATTTCCAAATTAGTAGTTTGAAGGCCAAGTTCAACACAAACATAATATTTACTTTTGTACAAAGCAAGCAATTTTGCTACATCGTCATCAATCAAATCTGGTCTTGTTGCAACTTCCAAGCCTATAATCTTGTCACTTTGGCTTAGTGCTATGTCATATTTTTTCTTTAGATTTTCGGTTGTGTCATATGTTCCACTAAAAGATTGAAAGTATACAATAAACTGCTCGGCTCTCAACCCCCTATAACTACTCAAAAATAAATTTACTTGATTTTTGATAGAGTCAAGAGTATCTTCACATTTGCCTTTGATATTTTCGCCCGCACCACTGCTTCCGCAAAATATACAACCGCCTAGTCCCTTTGTCCCATCTCTATTAGGGCAAGTAAAATTTCCGTCCACACAAATTTTGAGTGTACGTTTTCCAAATCTATTTTTTAAATACAAATTTAAATGATTGTATCTTTCCACGAAATTATTTTAGCATATTTTAAATTGTTTTGTTAAATATTTTTTGTAATCAATTATTATATAAACTTTAGTTTACCCAGTCACCCCAAAGCAAATAATTATTTTTCTAGCATAATCGGACAGGCAGATTAATATAAATATTTTAGTAAATTTGAAAATTTCAAATTCAAAAAGGGGAAACTTTATGAAATTTAAAAAATATATGCTTTTACTATTGCTCCCAGTTTTATTTTTGTTTGCTGGTTGCAAAAGTGACGAAGTACTAAACGCATCAAAAAACTTGTCTACATATACAATAGACATAACATATAACGACGACCACACACTCACATGCAAACAAACTGTCGATTACAAAAATAACACAGACACCACTCTTGATAACATCATGTTTCACTTGTATCCACAAAGTTTTAGATTAGGTGCAAAGTCAAGTGTTGTTAGCACTCTTAATTACAAAAAGTGTTATGAATATGGCTCAAGTTATGGAAGCCTAAATATTTCAAAACAACAAGTCAATGGAAGTGATAGTGAAATAGAAATTACTGGCAACGACGAAGATATTGCAAATGTTAAGTTAGACAAATCTTTGCGCCCAGGCGAAACTACAAGTATTTACTTTGAATACACTGTTGTTATTCCAAATATTAATCATCGTTTTGGATATGGCGACGATACAATTAATATTGCTAATTTTTATCCAGTCGCTTGTATGTACGAAGATGGAGAATTTGTAATAGATAGTTATCACTACAATGGCGACCCATTCTATTCAGATGTCGCAAATTATAATATAACTTTGCATGCACCAAGCAATTTAGTTATGGCTTCGTCTGGCAATCTAACATCACAAGAGTCAAACGAAAACATCAATACATACACAATGAATGCCCTTACAATCAGAGATTTTGCAATCGTACTTTCTGACAAATTCAATGTGGTTTCTGACAAGGCTGGTGACACAACTGTCAATTACTACTATTATAAAAACCAATATCCTAACGAAGCCATTAGAGCATCAGTTGACTCAGTAAACACATTTAATAGACTATTTGGATTATATCCATACAAGGTTTTAAACGTTGTTGAATCAGACTTTGTACATGGTGGAATGGAGTATCCAAATCTTGTACTTATCTCAGATATGGTCGATGTTCAAAGCGACTATATAAATGTCATCGTTCATGAAATTGCTCATCAATGGTGGTATGGAATTATTGGAAACAACGAGTATCATTATGGCTGGCTTGACGAAGGGTTAACCGAATATTCAACAGTTTTGTTCTACAACGAAAATCCTGACTATAATGTAAACACCAAAGAGTTAATCAAAAACACCACAAATAGTTATGTAACCTTTGTTGATGTCTACACCAAAGTATTTGGAAAAGTTGATACATCAATGAATAGACGTCTTAATGAATACAACAACGAAAGTGAATATGTTTACATCTCATATGTCAAAGGCATGCTCATGTTTGATAGCATCAAAGATGTACTTGGCAAAGATAAATTTATCAAATGTTTGCAAACATATTTTGAAGATAACAAGTTTAAAATTGCCACTCCTGATACTTTGATTGAGTCATTTAGCAAAGGTGCAAAATGTAACATGCGTGACATATTTGAATCGTGGATAAATGGCAATGTAAAGATTGTAGAAATCAAATAATTTGAACTTCATATAACACGAGAAAGGGCAAGGATACAAACATCCTTGCCCTTAATTTCTCGCTAGAAGATAAGGTTATATCCTTATCTTATTTTTAGTTTACACATTATTTTTGATATTATACATATTATTTTATTTTTAATGTCAATCATCCAATCCAAGTAAATAATCTGCACTTTCATTTATGGTTTTGCAAATCTCAACTAGGACACTGAGTGTTGGCTCACGTTTACCTGTGCAATAATTATTGACCACACTTTGCGACATTCCTATTTTCTTTGCCAATTCCAATTGAGACATCCCACTATTTTTTAGACATTCAACTAATCTTTCATTAAACTTTTTCATATTTATATATTATTGCTTTTAGCCATATTTTACTTGACTTATGGCTATGAGCCATAAGCTCATCTATCTTCATATAGCATTATTTTTCTTCAACAAACCACTTGTTTCTCTCGTTAAATAAGTATGTCTCATGCCCACAAATTCTAACAGTATATCTATCCCCTAGACCACCTACTTTCATTGATACTGCGGGTCTGCAATCAAGCACCTTGTCTATATTAAATATTTTTCCTTCCAAGTCAATTGTCAATGGCTTTTTCTTTCCGTTCTCGTCAATTTCAACAGTTACTTTGACGTATTTTTTGTTCATATCTTCCACCTACTTTCCCCAAAAATATTTTATATCGGCTTGAAAAAACCTACTGGATGAATTATATGTGTCTCGGTTGTAGGATTTAATGTTGCCAAATCTTCGTTTTCCAAAATGTTCGCTCGCCTTATAATATTATATCCAAATCTTGACCTTAAATTCTCTATAGTGTTTTCCAACTTTTGTTGCTTTTCCAAATTTTGTCCTACATGGAATATATCGTCTTGAATTTTGCCTTCACACAAATTTGCAACTCTTACACCCAAAGCCCTGACATCCAAATTCCAATCATAATGTTCCAAAAAAAGTTTGTAAGCATTTTGTGCAATGTCTAGCGATACATTTGTCGGATTATTAAGAGCGATTTGCCTTTCAAACGACTGCAAATTTGTATCTTTGACCCAAAGACACACACAACTAGCATATGCGTCCTTTTTTTTCATTCTTTCGGCAACACTTTCGGCTAGTAAATATATTACACTCTTGACTTGTTCGTTTGTACTCAAATCAATTGGACAAGTTGTACTATTTCCAAACGATTTAATTTTTTCGCTTTTGAATATGCTTGTAACTTCGGTATTATCCAGTCCATTGGCAAAATCGTGCAAGACCTGTCCCATTTTGCCAAGTGTAAGTTTGAGATATTTTCTGTCCGCCATAGCCAAGTCGCCAATAGTCTTTATCCCGGCTTTTTCAAATTTTTTGGTCGTTGCTCTCCCAACATACAAAAGGTCACTTGCCGGCAATCCCCAAATTAAATCTTTGTAATTTTGGGGTGTTATGGTTGTAACTGCATTGGGCTTTTTTATGTCGCTTCCAAGTTTAGCAAAAACCTTATTAAAACTAACCCCAATACTCACTGTAAGCCCTATTTCGGCAATTATTCTAGCCCTTATATTATTAGCAATCTTTTCGGCTTGGTCAAAGTCTTGAGCCAGGTGAGATATGTCTATCCATGCTTCATCAATTCCAAAACTCTCAACCCTATCTGAATACTCTCTATAAATATCCTTGACAAGTCTGCTTATGTAGAGATAAAGTTCAAATCTTGCAGGCAAGCACACAAGTTCACCCTTGTATTTTTGCCTAGCTTCCCAAACTGTATCTCCGGTCTTGATATTGTATGCCTTGGCTATATAATTTTTGGCAAGAACTATCCCATGTCTTTTTTCTTCATCACCAACCACAACAACCGCCTTGTTTCGAATACTAGGATTGTATAAACTCTCAACACTTGCATAAAAATTATTAAGGTCACTATGAAGTATAAATCTTCCCATAAATTATTTTCCCCTTCCATTCACTTATACACATTTTAAAGTCTCACTAGGTTGGCATGCTTTCAAAAAAGCACGGGCAGTCAAGATAATAGGCTTTAGTCACAGTAGAACATTTGTTCTATGGAGAGTATAGCACCGGGCTTATATTTTGTAAAGAGAAATTAAACAAATTATATAATGGATATTTTTGGAAAAAAAGATGCAGACAAAATTCTACATCTTCTCTCTAAATCCCAAGTAAAAAGATGTCTGCAAAAGCAAACATCTTTTTGTTATTTATCTTTGGTTACAAATTCCCACATAAGCGAAGTATCCGGAATAATATCTTTGGATATTGGTGTAAGATTTTTGAATAGGTTATAGAAAGGAATATCGTCAATCTGCACCCTATCTTCTCTTACAAATCTTTCCACTTCGGATTTATAAACACAAAGTTCATACTCGTGCATTGTATCTACAAAGTAATCTACTTTGGTTCTATATGGTTCAATAAATTGTTCTTCGACAGCAGTTACTTCTGGCCAGATTTCAACAGTTTTCTTTGGCGTAGTGTTACGTCTATCTATATCTCTTATACATCTTCTAAGCAGTCTTAAATTTTTGGACGACAATTGGAACTTGTCATCTTTGAATGACTGAAGTGGACTTACATAAATTTTGAAGTAATTTGATGTTCCCAAACTCTTGAGAACTCTAGGGTTCAAAACATGTATACCTTCAAAAATTACAATCGAATTAAATTTGTATTTGTAAGGCTTGGCATCATGGATTGACTTGCTTTGTTTGAAGTCATATTCTGGGAACTTGACATCTTCGCCACCAAAGTACTTTGAAAAGCAATCTTTCATAAGTTCATAATCCAAAATATCTGGACTATCAAAATCCGGTTTTCCGTTAGGAAGTGGTTTACGCTTGTCTAAGTCGATAAAGAAATCATCCATAGATATTACATCTACAACACGACCTTTTAGTTCAAGTATTTGTTTCAAAAGTTTGGCTGTTGTTGTTTTTCCAGCACAACTAGGGCCACAAAGCAACACTATTTTAACATTATTTTTAGCTAAAATCTTGTTTGCAAGTGTAAACAATTGTCCCCTATATCTACTCTCGGTATCAAATACGAATTTGTTTAAATCTCTTTCTTGTTTTTTTTCAATAGTATCAACTGATATGTATTTGTTCATTTAAATTTCCTTATTGCTTTTTTGCATTGCCATAGATTAATTTGTCAAGACCTTTGACAATTCCATCATAAACTGGATACGAAACTAGTACAACACAAATTATAAATAGAATATTAGTTAAGTTTAGTGGGACATATTCAAAGAAACTTGCCCAAGACTTAACAGAAAGTATTGCCACACACAAAGTAACCATGCACGCAAACATTATTCCCCTGAATACATCAAATGGTTTACATAGTCTAAATAGTACAAGAAGTCCTACAAATGTAATTGCCAAAGATGCCATTGTTTGGAATTGTCCGTCTGTTCCAAGTGCCAAATCAAACAAGTAACAAGCAACAACATTAATAAATAGTATTAATGCTCCCGGCAAAGACTTGGATAACAAATTTGACAGGAACTTGCCCTTGATTTTTTCGTTGTTCGGCTGTAATGCAAGGAAGAACGAAGGTACACCGATAACCAAGGTTTCAAGCAACAATACTTGTCTAGTTGTAAATGGATACAACTGACCGATAATTATATAGAAAATTGATAGCAAAATTGTATAAATTGTTTTCATCAAAAATAATGATGATGACTTTTGAATGTTGTTAATAACACGTCGTCCTTCGGCAACAACCGATGGCATTGACGAAAAGTTACTATCCAAAAGCACTAAGTTACTAACAAGTCTAGTTGCTTCCGAACCACTCGCCATTGCAACACTACAATCGGCTTCCTTAAGTGCCAAAATATCATTAACACCATCACCCGTCATAGCAACTTTGTGACCTTTGGCTTTGAGTGCTTTGACAAGGATACATTTTTGTTCGGGACTAACACGTCCAAATATTGTATAGTTATCTGCAGCATCTATTACTTGTTGTTGACTAAGTCCTTCAAGACTTATGTATCTATCTGCATTTTCGACACCAACACGACGACTAACTTCGCTAACTGTAATTGGATTATCTCCAGATATAATCTTAATATCTACACCATTTTCTTTAAACCATGCAATGGTCTCCATTGCATCTTCTCTAATATGGTCTTCGATTACTACTATTGCCACAGGTTCTCTCTTTGGTGGAATTTTGTCATCTTTCAAAGTTCCGTCACACTGAGCAAATAACAATACTCTGAAACCTTTGCTAGCATAAGTTTTAACCAAGTTGTCTACTTGGGCATTTTTTGTTTTTAAAACGTATTCAGGCGCTCCAAATACATATGTTTCACCATTAGT
This sequence comes from uncultured Clostridia bacterium, assembly GCA_934754475.1. GTDB lineage: Bacteria > Bacillota > Clostridia > Christensenellales > UBA1242 > UBA11490. The sequence goes on from CAKVHV010000002.1 coordinate 342,185, forward strand.
AAATGTTACTCCACTCATTTTTCGTGTCGAATTGAATGGCAAAACATGTGATGCAGTCATGTCTTTGGAATATCCAAAATGAGTAATGAGCGCTCTACTTGTTTGGTTGTTGTCATCTAGTGCAGTAAGCATTGAACCAACTAGATGGTCAAGAGTATGCTTCATATCTGTTTTGATTTGAATTACGTTACTTACTTTCATAGTTCCGTCAGTAATTGTACCAGTTTTGTCTAGGCACAAAACATCCGTTCTTGCAAGCATTTCAATAGAATACAAGTCTTGAACCAAAGTTCTCTTTTTTGCTAATTTAATAACCCCTACAGCCAAAGCCATCGAAGTAAGCAAGAACATTCCCGCAGGAATCATTCCAATCATTGAACCCGCTGTTCTTCGAATAATTTCGGCAGTTGAATTATCGCTTCCAAGCAAATCATAGTTATTTTTGAACATCAAAATTGAAAGTGGGATAATTATAATACCAATTATTGTAATAATCGTATTCAAAGTCCCCATAAGTTCGCTTTTTGGCTTTTTGTATTGTTTTGCTTGAGCAGCAAGTTTGGCTGTATATGTATCGTTTCCAACTTTGTCAACCTTGGCATAACACTTTCCACCAACAACAAAGCTTCCGCTATATAGTATGTCGCCCTTGGTCTTTTTGACAGCAACACTTTCACCCGTAAGCAAACTTTCATTGACTTCGACAGTTCCTTCCAAAACTATACTATCGGCACAAATTTGCTTGCCAGTTTGCAAAATCATTATATCATCAAGCACAAGTTCGCTTACTGGAATTTTGCTTTCCATTTTGTCTCTTATGACTGTTGCTGTCGGCGACGAAACAAGACTGATTTTTTCTATTGTCTTTTTTGCCTTGATTTCTTGAATCATGCCAATAAGAGTATTTGCAAGCACGATAAACATAAATAGGCAGTCGCCCCAAGCCCCAACCGAAATTAGTGCAACAGCGACAAGCAAACAAAGCAAGTTAAAGAACGAAAACAAGTTTCCAAAAATTATTGCCCTATAAGTCTTTGTATTTTTTGACTCAACCACATTGACAAGTTTTTCTTCCTGTCTTTTGAGTACTTGGTCATAACTAAGACCGGTTTTAACTTGTGGATTATATCTTTCGATTTCAATAGCCTTGTCTTTTTTCTTTTTGGATTTTGGCTTCTTTTCTTCTTCCTTAGGAATTATCCTAGGAGCTTTGATAACCACTTCTTTTTTGCCCTTATGCTCATTTGCTTCGTGACCCAAATCTTCTACATTGTCTACAATTGCTTCGGCATCAAGCAAGACATCTTGCTTTTCTTCTTGCACTGGTTTTTTGGCTATCTTTTCTTTGGAGTTTTTATCGGTTTTAGGCAATGATTTTTTTGCTTTCGACTTAGCCAAAGACTTTTTTGTGCTAGATTTTTTTCCTTTTGTGTTACTCATTGATTTTCCTTTTATATTTAATAGTTTATTTAAAAACCAAATTTTCAATTACAACTGCCACCCAAATTTTGATAAATCAAAAAACGTTGGCGGTTTTTAAAGTTTAATGTTCAAAGAAAGTATCCCTTCTACATTACAATATATTAACATAATTACTTTTAAATTTCAAATAAAATAGTGTCTTTTGTAAAATAGCCAAATAATTTTTTGTTAAACTTTCAAAAAGCCTTGCAAAAAAAGTTGTTTGGTGCTATACTTTGGATAATTTTACATATCCCAAAACTAAAATTCCGATTTGAGCAAAGTGGCGACTTGCAAGGAAAGATATTTAAAATGAATATCCAAGTTTCAAAAAAAGTTCTTGTCAAAAACTAGTAAGATGGATTTTTAATCAATTAGGGTGGAACCGCGGTCAAATATCGTCCCTAAAAACCAAACTTTTTTTCGTAAATATATTTATGAAGTTGCATTTTGGTTTTAGGGATTTTTTTGTAAAATAAAAATAATTTTAAGGAGAACATTATGACAAAAGTAACAATGGACAAAATTGTAAATCTTTGCAAAAACAGGGGTATAATTTTTCAAGGAAGCGAAATTTATGGCGGAATGGGAAACACTTGGGACTATGGTCCAGTTGGTGTTGAAATCAAAAACAATCTAAAACGTGCTTGGTGGAAAAGATTTGTTCAAGAAGACAAATCAACTTATGGTGTTGATGCCGCAATTCTTATGAATCCTAGAGTTTGGGAAGCATCTGGTCACACTCAAAACTTTAGTGACCCAAAAATGGATTGTAAGGCTTGTAAACAAAGATTTAGAGCGGATAATCTTATTGAAGAACACTCCAAAGGCACTGTTTCAGCCGAAGCAATGACAAACGAACAAATGGAAGAATATATAACTACAAACAAAGTTAAATGCCCACATTGTGGCAATTTTGATTGGACACCAATTAGACAATTTAAACTTATGTTTGAGACAAGTCGTGGAACTTTGGAAGGCGAAAAAGACGTCGTTTATCTAAGACCAGAGACTTGCCAAGGCGAATATGTAAACTTCCTTAATATTCAACGTAGCATGAGAGCCAAAGTGCCTTTTGCAATTGCACAAATCGGCAAATCTTTCCGAAACGAAGTAACACCGGGAAACTTTATATTTAGAACAATCGAATTTGAACAAATGGAATTGCAAAGATTTTGCAAAGAATCAGATAGTTTTGAATTTTATGAAGACTACAAACAAAGAGCAATGAAATTTTTGACAGATTTGGGCTTTGCACCCGAACATCTTAAATTCCACGACCACGAAAAATTAGCATTTTATGCCAAAGCCGCTTGTGATATTTTCTATCTATTCCCTATGGGCTGGAGCGAACTTAATGGTGTACATCATAGGTCGACTCACGACTTGACTAGACACCAAGAATTTAGCGGAAAATCTATGCTTTATCTTGACCCTATCACCAACGAAAAATACATTCCAAATGTTATTGAATATTCAATTGGTGCAGATAGACTAATGCTCGCTGTTTTGACCGAAGCATACAACGAAGAAACCTTGGAAGGCGGAGACACAAGAGTTGTTCTCAAACTTCACCCTGCTCTTGCACCTTACAAAGTAGCAGTTTTGCCACTTCAAAAAAACTTAAACGAAAAAGCTTGTGAAGTATATAATAACCTTTCCAAAAAATTCATGTGTATCTATGACGAATCGGGTTCTATCGGCAAACGTTATCGTAGACAAGATGAGATTGGTGTTCCTTTCTCAGTAACTATTGACTTTGATACTTTGGAAGACAATACAGTTACAATTAGAGATAGAGACACTATGGAACAAATTAGATTAAATATCGACGAACTAGAAAGTTATATTGCTAATAGAATTGAATTTAACTAAAATAATAGTCTAGTTGTCTAATCAATTCAAAAACACTTTTTGCAAAACTTTAAGTTTACTTAACATACAAAAAAATGACCTAATCTAGGTCATTTTTTTATTTACCAATTTTAAATTATTTATCTCTCAAAATCATCGTGTTTAATTATTTGCATTGGAATCTCATTTTCTCTGTGCATAGTGTAACCAACAATACAATCGCAATTTGCAATAATATGCGGAGCAATAGTCCATTCTCTATGTTCTCTTTTTGTAGATTCCTTTGGGTTTTTAAGTTCACTAGAAAGCATTAATGCTTGAAAGTATAATCTTCTAGCACTATGTGGAACAGAAGAATATTTTTCAACAAGTTCACGATAATATTTTGCTTGTTGAGATTCGCCATAAGTATTAGTTTGTCCCGTTCTAATTCTCTCCAAATAATCCTTATCAAAACTATCCAAAAGTCTACGCGATTTTTGATAAATTTCATGGTCTATATTATTTTCAATTTTTTCTCCCATATCTTGCTCCCCTAAAGTTTTTAATATACTTACATTTTAATATAAGTTCCCCAAAAAGTCAATACCCAATTTTTCTTCATGGCATAATTTAAATTGTGTCTTAGTAGCACTTTCAAATATAAAATTTAAGATTGTTTTTCTTCCATAAAATCCGAAGCTGACAAAACATTTTTTGCTTTTTGAATAAGTTTTTCATAAGGGAGAGATTCTATCTCTGCCCTTGCTTTAATTTTTTGTACATATGTAGTTATTTCTTGCATTGCATTATTGTTGATTTGTTCTTTACGATTTTCACAAAAATTAACAAGTTTTTTTGCATAATCACAGCCATACTCTTCAAGAAGTAGAGAAGTCCAATCATTTGTAAAATTATTTCTTAATTTCGTAGTTGACCCGCTATCCATAACATTTGGCTCATCTTCAAAAACTAATAATGAAAAATCCGAAACTGAAACATCCAAAGAATATTCATTATCCTTGTATGTACAAGATAGTGTTAATGTGTCTTTCAAATTTTCTGTAAAATTTTCAATAGATGCTTGAATTATTTCACCCGTTCTGCTTTCATATATTTCGTAATTCCACTTTAAGTTTGGATATTTTTGTGATAACAAAGTTTGAATATCTTTTAATGTATAATATGTTTTCATAACTTTCTCCTTGACTGATATAATGATAACACAACTTGGCACGCATTACAATACCAAAATAAAAAAAGATAAACCAAATCTTGATTTATCTTATTTATACTTTTAAAAGTTTTTGTCTTTCTCACTTTTTTAAAATCTTACAACATTTATTCCATATGCGGTTTTGGTGGACTTATCCACTTTGACTTTGTCGGAAATTTCAACACCCGCAATAATCAAAACTTCATTTCCACTAGCCAAAACTGGAGTTAGATTTCTTAGTCTCAAAGGAATCTTTTTGTCTATTAGATAGTCGCTAAGAGAATTTGTTCCGCCACCGAATTTTTCAAAGACATCTCCTTCCTTTCTAAATCTCCAAATCGCATCTTTTGGAAGTTTTGTTGCATCTATTAGATGTGTATATTCGCCGACTTTGAATTTTTTGATAGTACTTGTTTCAATAAGCCCAAAGTTAGAAACATCAAGTTTTCCTTTTGTAAATGGATATACTTTGCTAGAAGGCTTGATATTTCGATTTGTAAAAGTTACAAAGTTGTATTCTTTGATTACAGTTAGGCCATTTGGCAGACTAATCTTTGTTCCATTTTCGCTTTCAAGTGCCATGTTACATATCATCTTTAAATGCTTTTTTTCAATATTAGTATTCAAATTAATAGACTTCAAGGCTCTCAAAATTAATCTAAATGTATAAGGTGTTGGATTGATAAAGTAGTTGATATAAATTCTTGCAATTCCGTCTTCGGTTATAATTGCATCATCGCTAATTGTACTTTCGATATAATTGTCGTCTTCCCTACAATTATTTCCAAAACTAACGATTGCGCTATCCGCATTTTGCCAACGATTTCTAATAAGTGGCATTATTTGATTGCGTATATAGTTTCTATTATATTCATTACTTTCATTTGTTTCGTCTTCGACATAAGGGATGTCGTTGCTCTCAATATATGCACTTATTGCAGACTTGGATGTATCTAGCATTGGTCTTATATAAATATCATCCCTTATATAATCCATTCCGCTAGCACCATGAGTACCCGTTCCCCTAAATATATTTAATAGTATTGTTTCGGCTTGGTCTTGCATATGATGTGCAAGTGCGATTTTGTCAACTAAGTTTTTGTGAATAAGACTTTTGAACACTCTATATCTACATTCTCTTGCACCTTGTTCGAGTGTAAGTTTTTTGTCTTCAGAAAACTTTTTGGCATTAACCTTAAACGAATAGATTTTAATATTGTTTTTTTCGCAATAGTTTATGACAAACTTGCTGTCGTTTGCACTATTTTCTCTAATATCATGGTCAACATTAACAGCACACACTGTTATTCCGAGTTCGTCTTTGTGTGTCCACAAATAGTTAAGCAAACACATGCTATCCTTTCCGCCCGAACAAGCAACAGCGACTCTATCGCCCATTCTTAACATATTGTACTTCTTTATGTTTTTAATAATATTATCCATACTTTTTCCTTTTAAACAAATTTGCAAATTAGATAAGCAATTACACCAATAGCCACAAGTATTCCCGTTACGAAAGTTGCAATTTTTGCTCCCGACCTAGGAACATTTCCGCCAACCTTTCCGGTTTGACCATTCATAAATGTTGAATACTTTTTGTTTTTGTATGTATAGTTAACACAATATGCTGGCAAAATTACCTTTGCATAAGTACTTTTGACATATTGAGTGTTGATATTCAAATAATCCACACCATCATAATTATAGTGCCACAAAATATTTTTTCTTATATTTTGATAGGTGATTTCTTTGAATAATGCTTTGCAATTTTCTAGGTTCTTGTCAAAATACTCAACACTATAACCTAACAAAAAATCTTTTTGATACTTAAAAATTCCTTCTGGAACATAAGGCTTAATTTGGTCAAGGGTTGCTTGGGTCAACTTGCTACTACACTCAACCATCATGTTGTCTGTATTTACAGCTTCTGTTCCCGAAATATTTTTGTAGTGATAATGTGTTTTGCCGTCGCTATCTGTGTCTCTATCATAAATTCTTCCCGAATAACTACTTACAGTGCTTGTATTACATAGATATGCCGGAATATACACACTCTCGATACTACTTTCTGGTGGTTCTTTTTTGAACTTGTTTGGCAAGAACCATTTGCTACTAACACCCTTTTTGAACTTTTGTCTTGCTTGACTAATATCAAAAGCAAAAGGGATACATCCGTCAGGTTCTACATTTTGACCCAAATCCGCCACCAAATGTCCGCCACAATATTCACATACATCCGAAATAGTATAAGTATTTCCACTAAACGATGCTCCACAATTTGGGCAATGAAATCCAAAATTTTTGGAATTAATACTTTCTTCCTTTGTGACAGAATTCATATCAAAATCATGGAGAGTATATTCTTTTTCTTTTTTGATTGAAACTTGATTTCCGCATTTGTCACAAATCAAGTCACCATTATTTGGGTCAAATCTTAAATTCGCCCCACATTTTTTACATTTTTCCATTTATCCCCCAAAACTTTATCCTTCCAAAATCTTATTAAGATTAGCATAATATTCTTCTTCGGAAATTGCTCCGCTTGCACGCAATTGTTTGAGTCTAGTAACCGCTTCGCTCATAGCAGTTAATTTGTAATCCGAAAGGAATGATTGTTCTTGTGATTTGTTTAGAATTGTTGCTGGTTTTTTGTTTATCATCAAAGCACCTGTGATAATTCCAAATATTGCTGGAATATATGCTGAGAATAATAGTTGAACGATTGCATAAATCAAAACCATTTTGCCATATTGTTTGTTGTTTACTCTATATTTGATACCTTTGAAATAAAATATAGCAGAGTATATACAAACAATTGCCGAAAGTACAAGTTCGATATAATATGAAGTTAGATACATACTCAAATCATATGTCCCTAGTATAGAACTCATAATTTGATTGTAATAATCTACAAATCCAAATAAGTTATATGCAACTACAAATCCCGAAAAAGCAAACATTAGTATTTGGATTATGGTTAGCACAAAGGTTATAGTAAGCATTACATTGCGGCTTCGTTTTTTTGACATTTTCTTTTAGTCCTTTTAATCAGTTATTTTTTTATTTTAAAAATTTTTTCGTTTTCAACTTCTTCATCTGGAATTTTTGTAGCCAATGCAACCGCAGTAAATGTAGTTGCAAAAAATCCGCCAGTGATAATTGTAAATATTAGACAAACAATTTGAATACTTAAATTTGTTTTGTACGCTGTGGCTGTAAATCCACAAAGAATGAGATTAAATATCCCCGATAGCAACCCACCAATACTCAAAAGTATCAAAAGTAGATTTAGCCAGTCAATACTAGGCTTAACACAAATTTTGACAACAATATAAGCAATAAGTAGTGCCACAAAACAAAATAATCTTAAAAATGCACTCATAAAGTAGTTAAATCTCTTGCCATTTGCACCCTTAATCATTCTTTAGCTCCTTTCCATCTTTTTCCTTTAAAAATACTCCAATAGTAGATAAAATACTTGTTACAAGTCCCAAAGAGAACAAAAATTCCAAAATTACAAACAAGAATTTATTGGCTTTTTTGTATCTTAACATTTCATCATAAGTCTTGTTAAATATAACGTTAAAAATTCCAAACACAATTGTTGAAATTCCAATCACTAGTATTACACCCGAAAATATCATAACGGGTTTCATGACATAGTTAATCACTTCAATTTTGTCTAAGGTTTGAAGATAAGCATAGGACGAATCTTGCAAAACCAATTCATCAACTAATTGTTCAATAAGCGAGTAATTTTCCAAAAACGATGATTTAAGTATTCCACTCAAAGCAAGTAGCAATCCAAAAATCAAAACAACTCCCGCACCTAATACGATTTTAAGTATTCCCGATGTTGTAAATAATATCTTTTTTGATTTCATAACTTTCACTCTTTATCTTTTTTTGAATTTGTATTTTGAGATTTGTTTGCTTTGTCATTTTTGTTTGAAGCAGACAAATCAGTTAAATTCTTTGATGTTTTCTTAGTTACATTTTTTGTAGTTTCTTTTTTGTTTTTAGTAGCATTATCTTTTGTTGTCTTTTTTCTTGTAACTGTCTTTTTAATCTCTACTTCCAAATTTTGTGTTTCAGTTTGACTAGGCTCACCTTTTTCCAAAGAAGTATTTTCATTTGAAACACCACTTATTCTATTTAGATATTTTTGATATTCATCGTTTGAGATTATTCCGTTACTTTTAAGTTCGTTAAGCATAGCCAATTTTGCTTGTTCTTGGGAATTACTACCAACTTTTACATCAGCCACGTTATTTTGAGTTGTGTTTCCAAGTTCGCTTGCTTGTTTAACAACGACCTTGCCATCTTCCATTACAGCAATCTTGGAGTCTGGACGTGGATTTCCAAATTCGTCCAAATCTACTCCGCCCAAATCCTTGCCATTTTTGTTTGTGCCATAGAGTGAAACAACTTTTTCTTCCACAACTTGTTGACTCTTAGTTTCATAAGCCAATGCACACGAAAGAAGCGGAATCAATGCAACATAAATAAATTTCATAGCGGTATTTAAATCAAATAACAAACTACAACTAACAAGCACAATAAGTGTAATGATTTTTGTTTTGTTTTGAGTTCCGTCACTTTCAGTCTTGGAATTTTTGATAAGTTTAACACCAAAAATCATATAAACAATTGCTTGAGCAATGTCAATAACCAAAGCATAAACCGCTTCCAAAATTGTCCATGTAACAAGAGTATTATATCCGTCCCTTTCTATCGGCGTCCACAAAAGAGTATTTATCGTTTGTGTCACAACCGAAAATGCACCCACTATGCTAAGTGATGCACAAATTACAAGTATAATTCCACATGCCAAAGTTAATTTTTTGTTTTTCATGAATATTTTTATTTCCTTAAAACGAATAAATTTTGAACTATATTAATTATATATACAACTAAAGTATAACATTTATAATCAGTTTTAACAATAATTTTTAAAATAATTACCAAAAAAGTTATTAATTATTTAATAAAAATCAATTAGAATATATTTTTTAGTTTTGTCAAAAAAACAAGATATGTTATAATGACTTTATGGAAATATCCAAAAATCTTGAAAGCCTTAGTAATAGTTTCAAAAAAGCAAACTACCAATTATATATAGTTGGCGGTTTTGTTCGTGATAGTTTGTTAGGATTTAATCCAACAGATATAGATATTTCGTCCAATGCACCAATTGATTTGGTTTTGGAAATTTGCAACAAACACAACTTTATCTGCAAGGTTATCAACAAGACCTTGGGAACTTTGCAAATTTCTAAGGGAAGCGATATTTTTGAGTACACAAGATTTAGAGTGGATAGTTATGGCTCGGGACATACTCCCAAGAGTGTAACCTTTGTTGACGACATTTTAACTGATGCCAAACGTCGAGACTTGAGCCTAAATGCAATTTATTATGATATTTCAAACAAGAAAATTGTCGACCCCCTAAATGGTCAAAAGGATTTAAAAAACAATATCATAAGAACTTGTCAAGATGCACAAATTACACTCAAAGACGACGGACTGAGAATACTCAGAACAATTAGAATTTCAAGCATGCTTGGATTCAAAATTGAAAGGCATACACTCAAAGGACTTTTCCACTTTAGAGAAAACTTACTTTTAATTTCAAAAGAGAGAATACTCTCTGAACTTAAAAAACTTGTAATCGCTGACACAAAGTTTGGAATTCCAAATTCGACATTCTGGGACATGACAAACAAACTAAAATTGCTACCGCTTATATTTAATCACAGCATGCACACAATCAATAAAATCCCCAAATCAGATATTCTCAAATTTTATGAAACACCATGCGTCACAAGACTAATTGCTTTTTATCTAATAATAATCAAAAATTATTCAAGGCATTATCTCAAAATTCATCAACTTAAATTTGTTATAAATATGCTACTAGGACTGGACGGAATCAAAGAATCAAATGACACAATTAGACTAGTTGAAAAATTATATCAAATTTATCAAAACATTGAATACGATATAGACACACTCAATGCAAGCATTAATTATTTAAGTTTGCTCGAAGAAAACAAAAAAGTAATTTATTTGTTTTTAAGTCCAAAAGCAAAAGAGAGATTAAATAACAATACAATGTTAGTTAGTGCCAAAAACCTACCACTTGGTGTACATGAACTTAAAGTTTCAGCCAAACAACTAATAGAAAAAGGCATAGACAAGAGATTTGTAGGACAAATACTCAGCACACTATTTAATCAAGTAATTGAGATGAAAGTCAAAAATGAATACAAAGATTTGCTAGAGTTAGCATTGACTATTAATTCGACTTTTTTGAGTATTTCAAAAAGTCAAAATTCAAGGAGTAAGAAATGAAAATTATTTATTGTCATCATGCACAAAGAGATGTTAATCCAAAGAAGTTAAGAAGTCAAGACGACGACTTAACCGAAAATGGAATTAAGGATGCGGAGTTAGTTGGAGAAATTCTTGGCAACCAAAAAATTGATGCTATATACACATCAAATTTTTATCGTTGCAAAAAGACCGCTCAAATAATTAATAGAACTTTGAATGTTCCAATTATTGAAGAAGAAAGATTCAACGAAGTTGGAAGTGTCGAAGGCGAAGAATGGAAAGATGCACTTCAAAGAAATATTGATGCAATCGAAAACATTGTAGAAAAATATAATGACGATGCAACTATTCTTTGTCTCACTAGCGGGATAAACTTGTCGGCATTTGTTTGTTGGAACTTAAAACTAAAGCCAAACAAAAACTTTCCATTCATGGGTGCTACAAACTGTGCTCCAATTACTTTTTATGCCCCAAGCGAAATCAGTTTTAGGGAACGCAAATTCATGCGTGGCATTAATGTTTTGAAGGAAAAGAAAAACAAGGATTATAAAATTGTAACCCCTACTGCTGGCGAGAGAAAAAGTGCAATTCTATTTGAACTCAAAGCAAAAACAGAACAAATGGAAATGTTTACAAACAAACTAAGACGTGAAGAGTATCTAAGCAAACTCGGTCAACTAGAACGTGCTCAAGATTTGGGCGAAGTTGAAACCAAAAAATATCTTAGCAATAGACTTGCAATAGACATAATGCAACTTATCAAAGACTATTGTTTGTGCCTAGACATTCCTTATGATAATGTCAGAACTGAGACCGCTCTTAAATTAAACGAAGAACAATGTATCAAAAATATTGTAACTTACACCGAAAGATTATTCTATTTGGATATAAACATTCAAGAAACACTTATGCTTATATACTCCACTCTTGTAAGTTACATTAATTACAACGATTTAATCTACAATGATATTGAGAGAACTTGTGTTATTGTTGAAGAAGAAGAAGGTTCATATTTTAACGGAAAATATCTATACAAACTAAGATAATTTTTGATATTTATTTAACTTAACTCAAATACATTTATTAGAATATTTAAATAGTTTTAGTGGCAAACTAAGGTAATTATATTTTACTTTAGGAGTTATTATGAAAAAGACCATGGTTGCCACAAAATCATCAAAACAAAAGACCAATAAAATTTTGGCAGTACTTACACTTTGCACACTTGCAATAACTGCCATAATTATTGGTCAATTTTTGATTTTAGACAAGAACACAAACAAGACTTTGCACAACGGAACTGTTATAAATGGACTTAATCTTTCTGGCATGTCAAAAGACGAAGCCAAAGTTGTTTTGCTTAGTAACTTTCAAGAAAAAGCCGAAGACTTTGATCTTTCAATTAAAGATAGCCAAAGTGACAAGTCTTGGACTTTTGACAAAAACGACTTGGAAGTAAACTCAGACATCCATACAATCTTGGAAGCAAGTCAAGACGAAAATGAATTAAAAAACAACTGGGATAATGACTTGGATTTCTTGTCTCAGTTTAACAAAAATGGTGGTTCTATAAATGTGTCTTTTAATTATATTTTCACAGGACTAGACGAAAAAATTGAAAAAATACTAGACGAAGTTGAAAAAGAACCAGTTTCAAGTGAAATAACTTTTACACCAGATAGTCAAAATCCTTTTGAAATTAGTGAAAGCGAAAATGGAAAGCGTGTTAACAAACAAAAACTATATCAAGATATTAACGAGCAATTTTTGACTTCTAACAAAATAAATGTAACACTTGACTACATCGACGAAATTCCTACCACTACCAAAGAATACAATGTTAGTTTAACACAAAAAATAGCGACTTTCTCTACCAAAGTAGCAGACAGTACTGGTGGCAGAAAACATAACGTCAAACTCGCTCTTTCCAAATTTAATGGTTTTGTTGTAGCACCAAAGCAATCGGTTTCATTCAATGAAATAATTGGTGAACACACCACTCAAAATGGATACAAACCCGCAACCATTATATACAACGGAGAATTTACCGAAGGAATTGGCGGTGGAATATGTCAAGCCAGCACAACATTATATAATGCTTTGCTACTTAGTGGAGTCCAAATAGACGAAGTTCACAAACACACACTCCCTGTTAAATACGTTCCGCTCGGACTTGATGCAATGGTTGCCGAATACACTGCCGACCTAAAGTTTACAAACACATCCGACTATCCTATTTATATCAAAACTTATTCGGACAAAAATAGCGTTTCGGTAGATATTTTCTCCCACACCCCAGATTACACTTACAAAACAAGAAGCGAAACCATTGAAACACTAAAATCAACCGGTGACAAAGTTATTCCTGATACCGACAAAAAATACACGAGCAAAGTATTATTCAAAGGTGAATACTTTAGAGTAAGTTATCCAAAAGACGGATATGTTGCCAAAGCATATTTACAAAAATACTTAGGTGACAAAATGATAGACGAAACACTAATTCGTCACGAAATCTACCAGCCACAACGTGGAGTTGTAATCGAAGGTTGCGAAGATTTGCCAGCGGGGATAGCCCCAATAGATAGCGGTGTCAAAATCGTCTATGAATAAAACTTGAAAAATATTGCATATAAGCATAATTTTATACATTGCAAAAACAATGTTTGAAATCTTGATTATATGCAATTTTTTTGAATTTCTATGTGGATAACTTTTTGAGTTATCCACATTTAGCCATTTTTTAGACTCGTTTTAGAAACTTTTTCAAACTAACTATGTGCATAAATCACAAGCTTTATGTGGATAAGTGGATAACTTAACCACTTTTGACCCGTTTTTATTCATTTTTATGCAAAAATATGCACTTTTTAATAAATATACATAAAAATTTATAAAAATTACATTGTGCAAATGTGGATAACTTTTACCCACACCCATAAAACCGCTATTTAATGTTGTTTTTGGTATTTTTTCAAAATATTCAATATTTTTTCTAAGACTTTTTATTCATAACACTTTGGGTTATACAAAAATGGTGGCTATTGACTTTTGTTAAATACTAGAGTATAATTAAAAAAATATGTGGGGACTGGGAAAATGAAAACAATAACTTATTTAACACTGAAAAAAGAACTTGAAGACCACGAATATGGTTTTTATGGCGAGTATGATATTGAGCATCTTTTCAAGATTTACACAAGTTTGGAATTCACAAAATATAGCGATTTCTTTGAGCAAAACAAGTTTGATTTCAAGGATTTTATTAAGGATAATATAAATTCTTTTACAAACGGAGTCGATAGAGACTCTTCCGGTGAGATTAGTAAACATGACACAATGGCACTACTCAACACAGCAACCAAACTCATATGCGATTTGGGGATTATTAACAATTCTTTTATGGATTATTATAGACGTGAACAAGAAGATTTTGTCAAAGTCGTCGAGCATTACATAGGTTCTAGCAAGCCAAAAATCTTGGAAGTTGGAAGCGGAAAAGTACCCTATTCTTCGATAGTTCTAGCAAGAGATTTTGATAACCTATCTTCAATGGATAGATTTGTATTGTCTGACGAAACTCTCAAAAACCTAAACATAAACCCACTAGACAGATACTTTAATAGTCCACTAGACGATGTTAGCAATTATGACTTTGTTATAGGAAACAAACCTTGCTCTGCCATAGAACCAATTGTCGCTAGTTGCGCTATTGCTAAAAAGCCATACTTTTTGAAACTTTGCGGATGCGATGCACCACAAGGACTCACCAAAAACTGGGCGCCAATTCTCAAAAAGTATGATTCAAAAATCAAGTTTAGCAAAAATTATGTTTTTGCATGTAATCTTGATGGGGACTTTCAAAAATTTGACAAAAATTTTGAAATTGATAGCACAAAAGAATTATAAAACGAAAATAAGTTGACATTCACAAAAAAAATAATGAACTAAAAAATGCAATACAAATTCACTTTTTAATTCATTATCTTTTTTTCTTAGTATTTTTAAATTTATTAAATTATCTAATCTAAAAATATTATTAATTTATTTAACAATTTAAAAGTTAAAATCTATTAATTATACTTTAAAAAATTTATCTACTACTCTACTTGTAATTATTTTCTTTCCTATTTTCTTTTGTTTCTTTGGGCAGTACAAACAAATATAATCGCCTATATTAATTTGTTTAAGGTTATTCAAAAATTCAATTGGAGTGCTAGCAAATCCTTTTGAAAAAGCGGTTTCGATTGATAGTTCTCCCAAAATATAACTTAGATAGTGACCGGGTTTTTGAGTATAGTCCAACATATAATCTATCGCCTTGGATTTTGGATATTTTCCAAGTAAATATACATATACACTCTCATAAGCCTTTTCCAAATTGGATTTAAGCAACATGTGAGCAATATTTGTGCCTTCAATCAAGAAGTTTTGAGAATATGCTGTGTTTTTGTTATGACACATGGCATACATCGCCCAACCATTCAAAAGTAGTGTTGCACCATTATCAAAACAAGTATTTTTAGTTTTGTCATCAGCAACAGTATTATAAAAATGCGCATATCCCGGATAAACATTAAAGTAAACCATATGCCTAAGTTCAACATCAGTTAGCCTTTGATGATTTGAATATATAAAGAATCTATTGTTGTTATAACTTACATTTTTGCTTATCCATTCGCCATAGCCATAATCGTCCACAATCGAGATTGGAACACTACGTCTAACCGAACTTCTGCCATAAACCTGAGATAATTTGTAGTCGTATTGCAACTCATGTATCAAATCCCTAGCAGCATATTCAATGGCTTCGGGTTTAAGTACTTTTTTGCTAGTTGGAATTTCCTTTTGCTTGCGATATTTGTTTATTAGTCTAATTACATTTGGATAAAAATCCAAAAGAACAGATTTATACAGCGGTACAATTATATTTGTCTTTTTTTGATTAAGTGCTTTGTTTATTAGTATTTCAAAAAAAGCCTTGTACTCCGAAAACTCCGTTCTTGCTTTTTTGAGCATGTAACTTTTGAGAGAGTTCGGAAGAAAATATATATTATTTTGTCTTTTGAGAACCGCTTTTATAAAAGTCTCTTTGTCCGACTTGGTTTTGAGTTTTGAAAAATGCTCCATAACTTGCAAGATAGAAAAATGTTTACGAAAAAAATTAATTTGTCTATCCATTATTTCTCTTTCGTAAGTATTAAGCATAAGACTATATCTTTTGACATTCTTGTAAGTCACATTATCAAAAGGTATTCTATATTTCCAATCATTTGTTTCTAAAATTTTCATTTTTTCTCCATTTTTCCAAAAACCAAATTTTTATTTATTGCGTTTTTTGAAAGGCATTGCACAAGTAAGAACTACTTGGCCAATTAGTCCAATTATAAATATAAACCAGAGTGAATAGTTGTTAATAGTAAGATAAATACAAACAATAATTCCCCAAAGCAAAGCGGTCAACGACAAATACAAATGAATTTTCTTAAACCACAGACCACTAAAAATTGTAAGAACTATCGCATTGACTGGGATTGTGTAAATAAAAGTAAGCCATGTTCTAGGAAGCGTAGTTGCATTATCTATTACAAAAAATATTATTGTCGCCACAAACCACACACTGACAGTTACAAGAAGAGTCATAAACAAGTGCGTTTTGTAAAATTCCTTGAGAACATTTCTCTTTTTTGCATATATCAAATCATTAACAGTTATGCCAAAAAATTCGGCTATATGTTGCAAAGTCTCCACATCCGGAAGCACACTACCCACTTCCCATTTGGAAATCGCCTTGTCCGAATAATTAAGTTTTTCGGCAAGTTGAAGTTGTGTTAAATTTTTGGCTTTTCTAAGTTTAATTAAGTTTTCCGAAAAATTATGTTTAATATCTTCGTTTGTCATAATCATTACCCTTTTATATTTTCATAACTATTTTAACACAAAATTACAAGATTAACAACTAAATAACAGCACTCTCTTGTCAAGAGAGTTGCAAATTTCTTAGTAGAATTGACAAATTTAGGAGTAGAATTGCATTTTGTTTAATTAGGGTGTATTTTTTTATTTTTTTTAATAGAATAATTAAGGAATTAAAATTAAGAACTTTTTGATTCCGTTTTGAATTAACAAAAACAAATTAAATATAAAAAAAATTTTTAGAATTAGGAGAAAAATATGAAAATAGTTATATCTGCCGAAAGCACAATTGATTTACCAAAAGAACTACTTGACAAATATAATATTAAGACTACACCATTTACTATAAATCTAGGTGACGAACTCATTGAAGACCATTTTGGAGTTTCAAAGGAAATTTTTGAGTTTGTAGACAAATCCAAAAAACTTCCAAAAACGTCGGCTGTAAGTCCTGACCAATTCAAAACCCACTTTGAAAATCTCAAAAAAGATTATGATGCAATTGTTCATGTGTCTTTGAGTTCTCTTATTAGCAGTGCATACAACAATGCCTGCATGGTTGCCAAAGAAATGGAAAATGTTTATGTTGTAGATAGCAAATCTTTGTCAACAGGAATTGCATTGCTTGCAATCAAAGGCAAGGATTTAATAGACGAAGGCAAAGATGCCAAAGAAATATTTGAGACCCTTCAAGCACTAACTCCAAAAGTTGAAGCGAGTTTTGTACTTGAAAGACTAAACTATCTATACAAAGGCGGAAGATGTTCGGCTCTTGCATTACTTGGAGCAAATATTCTCAAAATTAAACCACAAATTATTTTGTCCGATGGCAGAATGATTGTTGGCAAAAAATACATGGGCAATATGACAAAAGTAGTTGATAAATATATTGATGACTTGTTAGACAACAATCCAAATCCAATTCTTGAGCATGTATTCATTACTCACTCATCACCAATGCCCGAAGCCGAAAAAATACTAACAGAAAAACTAGAAAATCGTGGCTTTAAAAATATTCACAATACTCTTGCTGGTGGCACAATTTCTAGCCACTGTGGCCCAAACTGCATAGGTGTTTTGTTCTTAAATAAATAATTTATTTTGACACTAATGCAAAACAATTAGACTCTTGTAGATACATTTTACAAAATAAAAATTAGTCAAAAAAAGGATAAATGTTTTAATTTATCCTTTTTTAATTTTTTTTATTTTATTTAAAAATGATTTTTTAATTGAATTTGATTTAATTTGAATTTTTCTTAAAATTGACTCTGATTTTTAAACACAAAGCAAAATTAAATATTCTTTTCTCTACGCCTTTCCCACTTTAAATTAATATTTGGAGCGGGTGTCAAATCCAAGCCTACTAGACCTTTGCCGGATATTAGTTGAAAATATCCTTCGCTAGCAATCATTGCACCATTATCTCCCGACAAATTGTTTTTTGGAAAATACACTTTGATTTGTTTTTTATTTGCTTCATCTTGGAGTCTTTCTCTCAAGTATGAATTTGCAGACACTCCGCCACCAACGACAAGAGTTTTGCTTTTGTCTTTGAGAGCCACATTAATGCTTTTTTTGACAACTTCGTCAATTACTTGAGTTTGAAAAGATGTACAAACATCGTTTGCTGGAATATCTTCTCCATTTTGACTTAGTTTGTGAACATAATTTATAATTTGAGTTTTGACACCGCTAAAACTAAAATCGTTTGTTCCCGGAAGCATTTCGTGGGTTATAAACTTAATTGAATTCTTTCCTTCCTTGGCTCTTTTGTCAATCTTGACACCACCCGGATAGCCAAGACCTAGACACTTTGCAACCTTGTCATAACATTCCCCCAACGCATCGTCGGTTGTAGAGCCTAACATATCGAATTTGTCATAGTCTTTGATTTTGAGAAGTGCTGTATGTCCGCCACTAACAATAAGTGCAACAAAAGGCGGTTGTAAGTCTTTGTTTGTCAAATAGTTTGCGCTTATGTGTCCTTTGATATGATTAACAGCAATAAGTGGAATTTCAAGAGCAAAGGCTAATGCCTTGGCATAGTTAACACCAACCATCAAAGCCCCAACCAGTCCTGCACCATAAGTCACAGCAATAGCATCAATATCTTGCAATGTTTTGCCCGCTTGTTCCAAAGCATTTTTGAGAACTGTATCAATCTCCAACAAGTGATTTCTACTAGCAACTTCGGGAACAACTCCGCCGAATCTAGCATGAATATCTATTTGTGTTGCAACGATGTTTGAGAGAATCTCTCTGCCATTTTTGACAATAGAAATACTTGTTTCATCACAACTACTCTCAATCCCCAAAACTAGAATATCTCTTGACTTGTACTCTTTTAATAGTCTATTAAATTTTGCTTTTGCAATATCTTTGTACATTTTTACCTTCTTAAAGCACTTTCTTTAGTTAATTAATTTCAAAAACTCAAATATGAATTCGTTAATATTCCCATCCATAACTCCATAGACATCACTTGTCTCATAGTTTGTTCTATGGTCTTTGACCATGGTGTAAGGACAAAATACATAACTTCGAATTTGGCTTCCCCATTCAATCTTTTTGGCATCACCTTTGAGTGCTAGGCTTTCTTGCATCTTTTTGTCTAGTTCTAATGCTAACAACTTAGACTTGAGCATTTCCATAGCCATTTCTCTATTCTTTAGTTGAGAACGTTCTTGTTGGCAAGCAACAATTATGCCAGTTGGCAAGTGAGTAATTCTAACTGCACTATCTGTAGTGTTTACGTGTTGACCGCCAGCACCACCCGAACGATAAACATCAACTTTCAAATCTTCTGGACGAATTTCGATTTCCACATCTTGGTTAATTTCGGGCATTACTTCGACGGAAGCAAAACTGGTGTGTCTTCGCTTGTTAGCATCAAAAGGACTAATTCTTACTAGTCTATGTACACCCATTTCACTCTTTAAATAACCATAAGCATTGTCACCAACAACTTTGAGTGTAACACTTTTGACTCCCGCACCATCGCCATCAATTTTGTCAGTTACCGACCACTTAAATCCATTTTTGTCGGCAAACATCTGATACATTCTTTGAAGCATTCCTGCCCAGTCACAGGCTTCTGTCCCGCCCGCACCACTATGTATTTTGACATAAGCATTATTTAAGTCATAATCTCCCGAAAGCAAAGTTTCAAGATACAACTCATTAATTTCTTTTTCAAGCGAATCAATAGACGAATCAATATCCGAAACCATACTCTCATCGCCTTCCATTTCGGTCAAATCAATATAGTCCGAAATGTCACTTATCTTTTTTCGTGACGAAGTAAGTTTTTCTAATTCAAACTCAATTTTCTTAATAGATTTGTTGAGAGCACCGCAAAGGCTTGGATTTGAATACACTTCGGGCTTCAAACTCTCTTCTCTTTTTTCACTCAACTCACTTACTAATTTTTCTTCGTCAAAGACAGTCGGCAATTATTTTCAAATTGCCGACGATTTTTTGTAATCTTTCTTTTTGGTCATTAAGTATCATAATTTTTCCTTAAAAGTTTATTTTTTATAACATTTGCCTAGTAATTCTATCAAAAACAAAACTTTATTTCAATAGTATTTAAGATTTTCTAAACCATTTTTTGCTAACCAATGGAACAACAACCAAGAATAGTACTAATGCAAACAACAAAATTAGTATTAACATCAAAATATCCGGAATGATTAGGTTAAGCGAAGTCTTGATTAAAATGCTCTGTTCTTCACTTGAAATATTGTCAATAACAACCTTGGTTGTAATGCTATAATCTCCGCCCCTATCGCACATTATTTCATTACCTTGTATCCATTCCCCGTTGCCTATTTTATAGTAAATTTCTCCGCCTTCTTCACACGACAAAAGGACTTTGACTTTGCCGGTTACTTTGCTTGTAAAATTGTCATAAATTTTGCCTTTGTATTCATATTTAATTTCACAGCCATTTGGAATTACTTGAAAATAATATTTTTGGAAATATCCATAAGTTCTGTCATTTTGATAATCAATTGCATTATCTCCCAAATAGTATTCAACATAGTATTCGCCAACCGGCAAATTAATCGTAACCTTATCACTATCTACGTAATCAACATCATCTTTTATTGTTTTTACAAGTGTATCTCTAACTGCCGATTTATAAATCTTGGCATAAACACCGCCTTTGTTAAGTTTATAAAAAGTTAATGTATCGCTAGTTGTAAGAACAACTTTTTGAGTTTTTCCAACAATTCCTTGCAAGCCTATATCCAAAGTTAGTTTTGAGTAGTTTACAAACTCTTCGGACAAGTCAGTAATATTATTCATGATTATATTTAGTTTAATTGAATTAATAAGGTCAGTTTTAGTTGGAAGTCCGATTTGCTTAATGCTTGAAAAATTGTTATTTGCAATATTAATATCCAAATCTGCACTTTTTAGATAAGACAAATCAATTTGAGATAAGTTGTTTGAACTCAAATTTAAATTTTTTACATTTGTTGCGTTTTTGAGACTAATTGCATTAATATTATTGTTAGACAAATCCAAAGTCTCTAGTTTTGGCATACGTTCAAACAAACCTTTGTAATCGTCAGTAGTTAAATCTCCAAAACTATTTCCAACAATCTTAAGAGTTTTAAGATTATTGAAGTAAATTAAATCTAGTCCTTTGAGTGAAGACATATCATAATCGACGATTTCGATGCTTTCAATATCGACAAACATTTTGCTATAAAGCGTATCCAAAGTTGAGTAGTTGTAATTATACTTGTCCAAAACGAATTTTTTGACAACACTGAGCAAAGCACTATATAGTCTTGAATCGGTTATATCTGTGGTAGATTGAATAGGATAACCGACTTTGATATCTGTATCAATTCTTTTGATTAATTCCTTTTCGGTCTCGGTTTGACTTGGGTCTTCGGTTTCATCTAGTATTTCATCTTCTTGTGCTGTCAAAAGTTGGTTTGTAGCAGTATAACTTTTTGCACTAACAACCTGAGTTTCCCTTCCACAAAAAACACCAACTAGTAGTGTCAAAACAAGCATTATTTTGCAAATCCAATTCTTCATAATTTCTCCTAAAATTTAAAACAAACTAAATAGTGTTACAAAAAATTCACCATTCAAAATGTAGTAATAATAAAAACTAAACTCAGACTCATTTGCATACAAAGTCTTTTCGACCTTGCCTACAAACTTATCCATATCAAAAGTTCCATAAACCGAACTATCAAGGCTAACCGACCTATTGTCTCCAAGGACAAATATTGAATTATCTGGAACTACAAGTTTGCCATTATCAAATAATTCGGGTTTGTTTTCTTTTAGATTTTGAAAGTTTTCATAAGTCTTGTGCATGCCATTCTTATGGTCATTTGGAATAGTCGGATTTTGTGTGGAATTAATATAATTTTCCACTATTATTTTCCCATTTCGTTCTAATTTATATTCATACTCATCAAACACAATATCAATTGTGTCGCCGGAAAGTCCTACAACTCTCTTAATTATATTTTCGTTTTCAAGTCCAACTACAACAATGTCTCCATAACTTAAATCTTTGTTGTAAGGATTGACAAACACTATATCATTTTTTGTTCGAGACACAGAGTTTAGAGTTGGATACATTGATGAGCCATATACTTCACACTCTATCGTTACACTTGAAAATAGTATTAGTGCAAGTGCAATAATTATACAATATGTAAAAAACAAATTGCCAAAAAAATTACAAATAACTTTTGCAAAAGATTTATTCTTATTAACTTTGAAATTATTGTAATTTTTCAATTTTTGTCCTTATCTAATTTATATATTAACAAAATTGTGCGTTTTAAACAAATTTATTTGCAAATTTAATAATTAATTATTAAAAAGTTTGCAAATTTCCAAATAAGCCTTGTCCACTATCGACTTTTTTCCTTCCAAGGCAACAACGGGCTTGTTTGGACTTAAATAATCATCGATTTCAAACTTGATGTCATTAGAAACATAAACATATCTAGTCCGAGTATTATCTGCCGACTGCTTAAAATTTAACGTTTCCAAAATAGACAAAATTGCATCTCTATTTTCATCGGTAACCTTGAGAGTCTTGGATTCGTTAGATACATTCAAATCATCTTTGCTTTTTGTCACATTCTTAAAGTCCAAAACAGTTTCTGCATTTCCCAAATCGTCCCAAGTAGTCGTAATTCTGGCAATTTTACTCCTATTATCTATACATTCATAGACCTTTCGATTTTGTTTTTTAATAGATTTTAGGATATAACCATTCTGTTTGCAATAATTTAGATATGGCTTAATATCTAGGACATTAAAACTATACTCGTATTCTTCCATCAAAACACCTTTAGCCTTCAAAATGATTTGGCAAATTATTTGAGTATTTAACCACACCAATTCTTTTGTGCTCGGAGTTTTTGTGCATTCTAAGGATTTTGTCATGGTCAAAACTTAACTTTCCTTGCCTTATAAACTCATCCAAATTTTTGTAAGCAAAACCCAATTTTTCTTCGTCGGATTTTCCAGAAAGTCCGTCACTTGGAACTTTGTGAACTAGTCTTTCTGGAAGTCCCAAAAGAAGCCCTATTTCGCATACTTCGCTTTTTGTAAAGTTAGCGATAACCCCAAAATCTCCGACATTATCTCCCCACTTTGTTGTGTATCCAACCATGGCTTCGCTAAGATTGGAAGTGTTTGCCACCAAGTAATCCATGCTAGCACCAATTGCATAAAGTGTAGCAGTTCTAACCCTTGGTGCGATGTTTATTGAAGTAACTGAATTTAAAGGAATATGTTTGTCATCAAGCACTGTTTTTGCTGAACTTAAAATCTCATTATATGACTTTGAAATATCTACAATATTATAGTCAATTCCAAGAAGCTTGCATGAATCAATTGCATCACTTAAATCAGTCATTTGACCATTTGGCATAATTACTCCAAGCACTCTATCTTTTCCCAATGCTTCGACACAAAGTTTGGCAACAATCAAACTATCCTTGCCACCACTCATTCCAATAACAGCACCTTTTGCCCATGAGTTTTTTTGAAAATAATCTTTTATAAAGTCAATAATCTTTTTAACATCCGAATTTGTCATTTTGTTCTCCAGAATTTGGAATTTTTGTTAAACTTAAAAATTTTTGAGAAAATATCTAAGTCTAAATCTACAAACTTATTTTGGAAATTTTTAATCAAAAATATTTTTAGTAGTTTGGCTTTAAGTTTAATTTTTAATATATATACAAATATATATTAACATTTTATGTGCTAATAGTCAAACACATATTAATTTCATTGACAAACATTTTTATTAATGTTTAAATAAGAAAAAAGGAAGATAACATGGAAAAATTTGAAAACTTGCTAATGGATTTTTATGAACTCACAATGGGTCAAGGCTACTTTGATAAACACATCGAAAACGAAACCGCATACTTTGATGTATTTTTTAGAAAAGTTCCAGACGGTGGGAGTTTCGTGATTGCAAATGGAATAAGCAAATGTGTAGAATACTTGCTTCAATTCCACTTTGATTCAAGTGACATTGAATATTTGAGTAGTTTGAATTTGTTTTCTAAGGAATATTTAGAAAAGCTTTCATCAATAAGATTTACTGGAGACATGTGGGCGGTCGAAGACGGAACTATTGTTTTCCCAAATGAACCGGTGATTACAATTAAATCTGGACTACTTGAAGCACAACTCATTGAAACCGCATTGCTTTTATACTTCAATCGTTCGAGTCTTATTACAACCAAAGCAAGTAGAATAGTAAGAGCCGCTAGTGGCAGAGCAGTTATGGAATTTGGTACACGTAGAGCGCAAGGTTTTGAAGCCGCTGTCGACGGAGCAAAAGACGCATATGTTGCTGGAGCGATTGGAACAGCATGTACAATTACTGGCAAAAATTATGGTGTTCCGGTACTAGGAACTATGGCACATAGTTTTGTTCAAAGTTTTGACACCGAATACGAATCATTCAAGGCTTATGCTGAGAGTTTCCCGGATGCTTGTACCCTACTTGTCGACACATACAATACTCTAAATAGCGGAATTCCAAATGCCATTAAAGTCAATAACGAAATACTTAAACCTATGGGCAAGGAACTCAAAGGAATAAGAATAGATAGTGGCGACCTAGCATATTTATCCAAAAAAGCAAGAATTATGCTAGACCAAGCGGGACTCAAAAACACAAAGATTGTAGTTTCGAATAGTTTGGACGAAAATGTTATTGAGAGTTTGCTTTTGCAAAATGCTCCAATAGATAGTTTTGGAGTTGG
The DNA here is from genome assembly GCA_934754475.1 of uncultured Clostridia bacterium. GTDB lineage: Bacteria > Bacillota > Clostridia > Christensenellales > UBA1242 > UBA11490. Next base: position 367,229 of record CAKVHV010000002.1, read on the forward strand.
CGAAAATCTAATAACCGCCAAAAGCAATCCAGTATTTGGCGGAGTATACAAATTAGTCGCAATCGAGAAAGACGGAAAGATTATTCCAAAAATCAAAATTTCGGATAACATTGAAAAAATAACAAATCCACATTTCAAAAAGATTTATAGACTTGTAGACAATTCTAACGGAAAGTTTATAACAGACATTATATCAATCTTTGACGAACCAAAACCCGAAGGCAAGATAACTCTTTTGCATCCAACAAATGCATGGACAAACAAAGTCATCGACAATTATTCGGTTAGAGAAATCAAAATTAAGATGATAGAAAATGGAAAGTTAATTTTCACTCTTCCAACTCTTGAAGAAACTAGAAAAAAGATTCAAACCGAACTAGGCATACTTTGGGACGAAGCATTGAGACTTAAAAACCCACACAATTATATTATTAACTTATCCCCAAGACTTTCAAAACTAAAAGCAGATTTGCTCGAAGAACACTTGAATTAAAAAAAAGACTTTTGTATTCATTTTTAAATTACATTGAATACAAAAGTTTTTTTGTTACCATTTATTAACAACTTTTTCAGCAAATGCCAAAAAATCTTTTAATACAACTTTTTCACCATTATCCAGTACTGCATAACCATTAAACTTTCCAAATACTTGGTGTTGGTTGCTTGCAATTATTAAGACATCAGAATTTGCATGTCTATCTAGTATTGGCTCAAAATCAAATTCAAATCGCTTATCGTTTGATGTAAACTTCCACGAAGACAAAAAGTCTTCTTTCCCATTTTTCTTTTTTGAAATTTCAAATGTTACCTTGTCTAGTTTGTGTGCAACCCCGTCATAGAAAAACATATTTTCGGAAGCACTACTTGTATCTCCAAATCCGTAGCCAATATTAAAACCAACTTCGTGTCCGTTTTGAACTCCACAGCCAGCACCCCAATACCAAGTATTTTTGTAAGTCCAAACACCCCTTCCCCAGTCAAGAATTGCACGAGTGTTTTTATCAAAGATTATTTCTTTTTCACCAAGTACAACTTTTCCTGTCGCTTTGAGTCCAACTATTTTTTGGTTATAATAAAAATGCTTTGGCTTATTTTTAAAAGGAGTGACAATAACCATACTATCTTTTGGTTCTTCCGTAAGATTAAACTCTATGGTTATATTTTTTCCGTCTTTAAAATTTTTGAGATATGCAAACAACTTTCTAGTTTTTCCGTCATTCAAAAAACTAAATTTGTAGTTTTTGTTCTCTACAGACACATCACCGATTTCACTTGTAGACGGCATATTTGTCTTTCCCTTTGGCATAAATGTCATTGGAGATTTAGTAGTCTCAGTTGCATTTTTGAAATCCAAAAAAGATATTGAATAGAGTCCCATGTATGAGTTGTCATCAATAGTTAATGCGACACCATAGTCATCGTTATAAATCAAATAATAGTCCCATTCTTTAATTCTAAGTTTGCCCGCTTTAATATCTTTTCTATCATAAGTTTTAAGTAATTTTGTTGAGTATCCACACTCAGTCAAATGTCCATTTTCGTCAAGCAATTTCCCTTTAATCTTTAATTCTTTTTGCATTCTTCACTCCTTTTAAAATACAATTATTTAAAATGTTTAATGTTGCGCTATAGATATAATCTTGTCACAAAGTATATACTTTTTGTCAACATATAGTCTTTACTTGTCAACAGTCATTTTGTAATTTGCAAATGACATACTTGCAACTCAAAAAATCATACGAGCAAAATGCGATTTAATTTTCTATGCAGAATTTATAATCAAAATCATTAATAATTTTCAAATACTCGTTTGGAATATATTTTTTAACTCGGTCAATTAAGTCGTTAGGTACTCCGTAATATGCTCCCGCAATTGAGCAAGCAATACATGCAATCGTATCGCTATCCCCACCTATTGAAATACTATTTTTGAGAGTTTCCATAAAGTCATTACTGATTAAAAAACAGTATATCGCTTGTGGCACAGAGCCAATTGCTTTGACATCAAACATATAAGTTTTTTGAAGTTCTCCCAAATCAAAATCAAGGCTCGGAACATAATGCAAACAAAACTCTTTAATTTCATCTTTGCTTTTGTTATTCCTTGCAAGAAAAATAGCGCCAGCAACCGCCTTTGTCATATTAATAGTATCGACATTATCATGTGTACACTTGCAACAAATTTCCGCTTGCCTTAGAGTTTCGTTGAGCGTGTCAAAAGCATAACCAATTGGAGATACTCGCATAGCACAGCCATTACCCAAACTTTTGTTAGCACCACCATGAAGCCAGTTTAAAAATCCAGAACCAAATTTGCTACGACCATATTTGTCTAGCCCAAGGTTTTCTTCTTTTAATCCAAACTCACGCAATTTAATTCGAAAGTCAACGCCCTTTAAAATGGCATCTGCCACCGCACAAGTCAAAACACTATCATCTGTAAAACTTGAGTCACTTTCAAAAAGATTGTCGCCTTTGTCAAAAATGTCAAGTCTATGTTTCAAATCTACCCGTTTTTCTTCCCATTCAAACACTTCGTATGTCGACCCAACGACATCACCAATCACCGCACCAATTATACTTTTCATTATTATTTCCTTTATTTATGATTTCGCAAAATAATTTAGATTAAAAGAAAATATCAAAACAAAATCAATTTTCACTTCCAAAATTCAAATATTTCTTTGTATTTTTCAAAAACCTGTTCTTTGTTATTATTTAATAAAGAAAGTAGTTTAATGCTAGTTTAAGCATTTGTCCTTTATTAATTTTTGTTCAGCATTTATTTGTTGGATTCTGTCTTGAAATTTCGACACATAATCATCTAGTAGTTTATCTTTTTGTGGCAAGCCCAAATAATCTAAAACTTGTTCTTCAGTAAGTTTATGGTTATCTTTAATTATTTCTTTTAGTTGTTTTGCCACCAATTCAGGTTGAGTTTTAAACCTTTCTCTCATCTCTAATGCAATTGCTTGCGGAACCAAATATGAGTATTCATAAAAAGGTTTGTAATCATTCCTTTCAATGCTACGTAGTTTATTTTCCAAAATATCCGGAAAGTCATTAAACATATCTCCATAACCTTGAAAAACTTCTGTCAAAGAAATTTCGCCACACATAACTTTTGTAAGAAGAGCATCAAAAACACATTCCCTTGCCTTTTTGACATTTTGCTTTTGAGTAAACTTATCATTTTCAAGAAAGTTCTCCGCAAATAGCGGGTATTTTTTCTTTAAAAATCTTGATGATAATTGGTCGGTAATTACACTTGGAATTTCACTAACACGACAATCTTTTGACCTAATACACTCCATAAATTGCGTGCAACATGAATGACATAGTTCATGTATAGCAGTTCCAGTGTCTCCAACCCTATTTTCTAGATTTATAAATATTTCCTTGTAAACACTTCCGTTTTTTTCTGTTCCACTCCTGCAATAAGCCCTTTCATCTGGCGTTCTTGGTTTTATTCTTATGTATTTCGAATTTTCTTTAAGTCTATCTATCAAATTTATTCCATTAGGTTCCAAACTATCCAAACTTGCATAAAATTCAAAAACATCATTTTTAATTTGTTCAGGCGTAAATAAATGCACATTAGATATTAGTTCACGATTTTCGTGAATATTAGATACATCAATGCCCGCTATTTTCAATGAATTCGTTAACATTTCATCAAAATCCGTTCTATTTCTTTCTCTTAAACAAATTTTTCGAAAGTCGTCATTTTGCAAAACATTTTTTATTCGTTCTTGTATTTCCATACTTAATTTTGAGATATCCATACTCGTTTCCTTTTTCTTATGATTTTATTATTATAATAATTTATTTGACAAAATCGGATTTTTTAATATCAAACCCAATTGGCGAACAACTAGGCACTAATGGGAATGGCAAATTGTCGCTCGACGGAATGTTATAGAATAAACAAATAAATGCCGAAAGATTTACCCCACTTGTAACACAAACAATTGTATCGTTTTCGTCGTATTTTTGGATAATATCAAGCAATGCTTGTTTAATTCTATCTTGACACGAAGACCAACTTTCCTTGTAAGGAATTTCATTATTTAAAGTCAAAGTAGCACTTCCAAATTCATTGAATCTTGGCTCGTGAAAAACTGGAACATTAATTTTTAAATTAATAATTCTTGAAGTTTCCATTCACCTAAAAAATGGCGAAGAATAAATAGCTGTGATTTGTTGTTTTTCATTAAGTTTACTGAGTATCTCAGCAACAATTTCCGCATCCTTAATTCCCAACTCTGTAATTCCATCTTCTTGTGTAGACGAATTACCTTTATCTCGCTGTGCGTGATGAACACATATTATTTTCATGTTTCTAATCCTATATTATCTGATTACAAATTTTCCGTTGCGAAAATTACCTTCCTTATTTTCTACAATTATTCTTTCTTTTTCCATATCTTCATAATTTAATTGTAATAAATCTATTAAACTAAAGGCATTTTCAAATATTATTTGTACACTTGTCTGTGGTTCAACTTTTAAATTATTTATTGCATATTTCAAAGATTTACAAATATTTTCTTTGTCTTTGTTGCAGACTTCAAATTCAAAATTTATGTTTAGATTTTTCAAATCGCAAAAGTCTTTTATTAATTGCAAAAAGTCAACTATTACTCGAGTGCCAATTTTTTGTCTAATGACAAGTTCTGGCATGTTTTCAGAAATTAATTTATTTTTCTTTGCTAAATATTTATCTCTTTCTTGTTTAACAAAAATAACATCAATCATTCCCAATTTTTCATAGAATTTATTGATTAATTCATCAACCAACTCGTCTGAAGTTGGAATATAAACTTCATTTTTTTCTTTAAATACATCTGCATTTTTTTCTCGCCAAAAATATTTGTTCATTTCTATTCCCTTTATTTATAATTCTAACATAAAAATATAAACAAACAAAATAAAAATAAACACTTGACATTTATACAAATAAACTATAAAATATCTAAGCGAACTTCTTTGGAAGCAAGCACAATTATCTTCTAATAATTATAATAATTTTTAAGTAGCACATAACCACCTTTTCCTTTTACTTAAAAATTATTATAATAGAGATAACTAAATTAACAATTTTTATATGCAGAGATGTCAGAGTGGAGACGACACCCAGTGGGTGTCGGTCAATGCCCTGCTATCTTGACGGACTTTGGGGGTAATGTCCAGTGGACATTAGCCAATGCCCCGCTTTCTTGACGGACTTTGGAGCGACGCTAGGCGTCGACCACGTCCTACAAATTGTATTGTCAAACATTCCCAAAAACAAAATTAATATGCAGAGATGTCAGAGTGGTCGATCGTGCAGTCTTGGAACGGCTGTGTACGGAAACGTACCCCGGGTTCAAATCCCGGTCTCTGCGCCAATCTAAAACAGCGTTAAACCCGCTGTTTTTTATTTTGCTTGAGAACGGGTGTGTGCTTTGCACACAATTGCTTTCAGCAATTATTCGAACCTGTATTCGTCGCTTCTTTTTAGTGCCAGCACTCTCGCTCTGAAATATATTTTTATTTCGTACAGTCATTATTGACACCAACATAATTGTATGTTATAATATCCCACAACAGATTTTTAATAACGATGGAGTAATAATAATGGAAAAAGACAACGCAGATATTTGTACTCAATTAGAAAATTTAACTCAAAAGTGGATGGAATATTTGATTGAAAACTACAAAAACCCAAACAAAGTTAATTCATGTCTTGATGTTGCTAGCGAAAATATCCGTCTTTTGGAATCGATAATCAATCAATCACAAACAAGTCTGAAAGCTTTTAAAATGCTAAAAGAATTAACATTGGCAAATGAACAAAAGCGACTAGAACAAAATAAAGATATTCGCTAATACGAATGATATATTTACCAACGCAAAAATTATTGTTTTATTTTAATAGAAAAGTGAAGAAAAAACAACAAAAAGCGTAAATATGCGTTCATTAACACATTAACTTTTTGTTGTTACTTGTTCAATTATTTGTACTTATCTTCGATAAAAGCATAATACACCAATTTGTATTAAGCCATGTACAAATCTAACTACCATATGTATTATCTAATAAACTTATCATCTTCTATAACTATTAGTTCTTTATCCTTAGATATTGCAGATGGTTATTCTTTTCCGTCTAAATCATGAATAGATGACATAGATGTTTGCGCACAACTTGTTTCTTCATGTTCGGTTAAAGTTTTTATAGCCCCCTTAAGCCAAGGATATGGCATTTGACCAATTTTAGTCTTCGCAAATATTTTTCCACCATTTGCATACTTTTGTTCATTAAATTCACAAACCGAACTAGAAATATCACAAATCCTTGATAAATCTTCTTTTATTTCTGGTGTTTGAACAATCCAAAAATCATCACCACTAATTGAATTTGCAAAATCAATAACTTGTTGTGAAAAATAATCAAGTTCACTCATTAAATGTGTGGTTTTCCCCGTATTTTCAAAATCTCTAACTATTTTATATATCATAATACTACTTGGATTTGATTGTGTTGACATAAATACCCCCTTATATACACAAAGAAAGTATAACATATCCATAATAATAATTCAATAGGGAATAAAAATAAAAAAAGGAACTCCTTGAAATTAACCTACATATTATTTCACTAACCTAGTTTTTCCCGAAAACTCTAACACTAAAAATCAAGTCACAAAATGTTTTATTGTTCTTTATGTCATTCCATTTTTCATAACAAAGAAGTACTGAATTTTCCCCAAGTTCGTTATACATTTCTTGTGGATTGAGTTTGTTTAACACTCTTTTATTATACAATCTTGTATATAATTCTTCGTCTTCAATTTTAATTATATCTGTAGGTGGTGCTAATTTTTTATACTCAAAGCCTTTCCAAAATTTATTAAACCTAGCGATAGACACCAATTTTAATCTTTATTTTTTGAATAATTTTTTATGTTACCAAAATATCCTGTATACATTCTTCTCTCCATTTGAAATATTTTAGCACAACAAGTTGTTTTAGTCAAAAAAAAATGAGAGCGGTATTTAACTCTACGGAGTTAGTCTTGCTCTCATTTTATATACATTTGAATTGTATTTTATTAAATTTATTTCATTTTATAGTAGTATGAGTATATTCCATTAGATGATGTGTCTGCTTTTTCTATAAATAGTTTAAACAAATATTGATTTGTTGACGCGTTAAATTCATATCTAATTTCAAAAGTGTAAACCGAATTTTGAACAAAGTATCCTTGTTTGTCTGTATCATGGATTGTAACATAGTAAAATTTATAAAGTTTACTTGGATTATTACCAAAATAATCACTTAAATTGTTACTTTGTTCCAAGACATACCATGTTTCGTATTCGCCATACCTTACACCGTGATTGCCAGAGATATGTCCAAAATAACCATCATAGTTGGTTTTGAAATAGTTTAAATAAATTTCTGCATTTTGTTCCAATAGGTCGACATTGTCGCAAGGTTGCGAAAATGAGTAACCATCATTAAACCAAGAATCACTAGAAATTTCTCCATTAAGACCAGTTGGTGCTGTTAAATTGGATAGTCCAACCGCTGACAACTCAGTTTCTGTAAACCATTTGGAACTATCATGTAAGTTAGGATTTCCACCCGAGCCATTATTTCCATTATCTCCACAAGCAGTTAAGAAAAACATTGCTGGAATGATTAGCAATACAGCCATTATTAAACTAAAAATTTTGTGTTTTGTTTTCATATTTTCACCTTTATATAACCATAATTCACAAATTTATGCTTTTTATTATTTTTTAAAAATCAAAATAGCCTTTGCGACAAGTGTTATTGTTGTGGAAATTAAAACATAACCGTCTTTTTCCATTTCGTTACACTTGTCTTCAATTTTCTTTGCCATTTTCTTTGCTACGGGTGTATAGCCTATTAGTTCTGTTTTATACATTTTTTATCCTTTTTCCTATTAAAGAAAATTTTAGCCGTTGCCAATCGAGCAAAATCAAAAAAATTACAATTTTATAAACATAGTATAACATAAAATATTAAAAGCTGTATACAAATTTTCACAGCTTAAATAAAAATATAATCGTTTTGAGATCGTGGCATGTGCTTGTCTTGATACATGGTAACAGCAAGAATACTCGCAGACAAAAACATGTCAGAGAACAAATAATTCTCGTAAGCAGTTCCATTCTTTCACCCCTACATAAATATGTAGGTACACAAAATTCCAGACACAATCAGCCTTATTTTCACAAAATTCCATTAATTTTTTTATATTTTTTCACAAAATTCCCCTATTTATTTTAAAAGCCCATTTTGGGAAAAATTTTTAGACAAACACTACTGAGCAATTGGTTTGGTCGTTTAATAAATGTTTGTTGTTATTTCAAACTTTTCAAGTTGAATTTGGTGTCTTTATGACAAAAGATTTTTGTTTAAGGAGTTTTTGAAGTTATTAAATAATTTTGGTTTTGAGATTTCTTATGTTATAATTAAAAAATACCGGGTATAAATTTTGTAAAATTTAATTGTTTACAAGGAGAAAAAATGAAGCATAAACTTACTTACGAAAAAGTTACTGAAAAAAATATTGAAAAAGCACTAAAGATTCAGCGAAGATTATTTCCGCTAGAAAATGGTGAAGACGATTTGAAAGAATCCATAAACAAAAGCAAAAAATACTACAAATATTTGGAATACTATCTTGTTCATAATGGAGAATTCTACATCGGAATAACCGGAATTTATTCTTATGACGAGTATCCAGATGATGCATGGATTGGCTGGTATGGAGTTTTGCCCGCATTTAGAAGAATGGGGTACGGAACAGAAATATTTGAATTCACACGTAATTTAGCAATAAAAATGGGCTTTAAATATTTGAGAGTTTATGCGGACGATAAATACGATTTTGTTGCAACAAATTTTTATACAAAAATGCAGATGTTCAAAGAATACTATACCAAAGAAAAATACATTGGATATCTTGTCGGAAATCTAGTTATTTTCTCCCTATCTTTGCTTCAAAAAGAAATTGTTCCATGGGATAACAAAAATTTATTTTTGAAAGACCATGTTAACAAAAACAACAGATACTCGCTACAATATGTCGAGATAAACAAGAAAAACATAGTAGATGCCGCAAGATTGCAATTTAATATTTTTTATGCAATGAATAACGTAGGCTATTGCGATTACCTAAAAGAACTTGAAACAAAGGATAGATACAAAAACAAAGTTTTGCCAATAAACTTTTTGGTTTATCTTAATAATTATCCTGTGGGAATAATTGGCTTGTATGAATTAAAAGAATATCCCGACGACATATGGATAGACTGGTTTGGCGTGGATGCAAGGTACAGAAACAATGGTATTGGTACCCAAATGTTACTCAAAATTTTGGATATAGCCAAATCTTACAACAAAAAGAATTTTAGGCTTTTTACATATGAAACTTGGAATTACCATGCACTTAGTATTTACAAGCGAACCATGCAACTTGAAGAAAGTTATGATAACGCACAAGAGAATAGTTTTTTGATTAAATTTGGAAAACCAAAAATATATAGCCGAAGTCTAATTGACAAAGAAGTTCAACCTTGGAATAATAAATTTATAAATCTATCTGATGAGTTGTTGTTAAACGAAAAAAGCATAGAAAAACTCAAAGAAGACAATTTGTTTAATCTATTCTCCGAATCCGACTTTATGGAAACACTAAGGGTAGAAGAGTGTTAAGGATATACTAGTGCTCGATTATGGCCATTGTTAAAGTTGTAGATGGTGGATTTACATTGAAATAACAAAGGGAATGAACATGAAAAATTATAACTATATTATTGTTGATAAAAATAGCATAAATGACGAATTTATCAACCAATTGTATGAAGTTGAAAAAAATTCTGGTGGAGAACCTTATACTTATGACGGGTTTAATCAAATTTTATTACATGATACTAATCTAACATCTGTTTGTTTTGATGGCAAAAAAAAATGTGTTGGTATAATAACTGCAAATTTAAAATCAAAAAAGTTTGGTGGATGTGTTTATATAATAAATCTTTCAGTCAAGAAAAATTATCATCGAAAAGGAATTGCATCACAGCTTATTAAAACTATGCTAAAATATATAAGGGACAATTCTAGTGACACATTATGCAAGATAGCATTGGCGGTAGATAAGAATAATTTGCCAGCGTGCAACTTATACAAGAAACTGGGGTTTAAACTGGAAGAAAATTATTCCGATGATGAGCAATATGGCATGAGCATGGGCGCCGACAAATTGAATGAAACGATAAAGAAATAGAAATTAAAATATTTAGGAGAGCAATATGGCAATAGAAGTTGAAGCAGGTTTCAAAGTTAAAGAGAGCAAAGAAGACGCAGAAAAAATTTTGCTAAATAATGGTTTTGTAAATACTTTTAAAACTGCGCACACGCGAGATGTGTATTTTGGAAAAAGTTTGGAATTTGACGGCAAAAGCGAAGAAGAAATCAAACGCAGTATGGTGCGTCTTCGCGGGTTTGAAACTTTTGAGAATTTGCAACTGCTTGGAGATGAATATCCCGAAGGAAAATACAAGGCAGATTTCAAAACTGCACTAAATATTTGCAACATACTACTTGCAAATGGCTTTGAAGTGATTATTGACACCGAAAAGACAGACTGGGTTTACAAGAAAGGTAGATGCTGGCACCAATTACAAGAAATAAAAAATATTGGACTTGTGGACTATGTCTACAACGAAGAAATATTTGATAAAGGCTACTCTGAAGAAGAACAGTTTGACCTACTTCACACACAAATGACCGACCTTGGCTTCCACCTAGAATACGACCTTGGCATAGACAAATTACGCACCCTTCTGACCGGTCAAACCCAATTTTCCACTAACCAAATCGGCAAATATAATTATCAGGAGAAATAGACAAACAATCAGAAAACCAATTAGGAAATAAGATGAATTACACGAATAAAGAAAAGAGAAAAATTGTTCAAAATGACTACAATGCGATTGCGAACATTTATGCTAAGCGTTATGGCAAAATAGACTATTGCAAAATTTACATAGACGAATTTGTTGCGAGTTTATCTGGAAAAGATGTATTAGATGTCGGTTGTGGAGCAGGACAAATTACTGACTACCTTACACAAAAAGGACTTAATGTTATTGGTCTAGACTTTTCACAAGAATTATTAAAGATTGCAAAGCAAAATTCCCCTAATTCTAAATTTATACTTGCAGATATTTGCGATTATGAACAAGAAACCAAAGTGGACGGAATTATTACAAAAGATACCCTATTTCACTTGCCTAATGAAGATTTAATTCATGTTTTACAAAAATTTAAAGGACTATTAAAACCTAATGGCAATATTTGTATTATTATGGATACACCAAAAGAAATTGGCGAAAATATTTTCGTTGAAGAATTAGACAGCAAACAACAAGTTTACTACAACTATTTATCTGCCGAAAAATTAAAAATCATGCTTGAAAAAACGGGTTTTAATGTAAAAAAAATTCAACGCGTTAATGAAAACAACAATGCTTCTACTTATGCCACAGGTTTAATGATATTTTATGTTTGTAATCAATAGATACATTATCAAAAACCACCTAAATTATAAAAATTAATAGATACCTTTTAATACTATTTTAATCAACCAAAAAGCCCCACCAATTTTGGTGGGGCTTTTTGCATTTGAAATTTTTAATCTTTAAATCAAATCCCTTAAAATTTCTATTACATAATTCATTTCACTTTCAGATGATAATATTGTTATGAGTTGGTTTTTCGCAAAATTTACAATTAAATATTGTCCATTAGTTCCGTCTTTGTAAACATATCCGTCTCTGGATATGTGCATTATATATCCCACCCCAAACTTAGGCAAAACTCTATCTGGTTTAGTTGCATTTGGTGTCTGAATTTGTGTTTTGCACATTTCTTCTATAAAGAAATGTGAGATAATTTGCTTATTGTTAAATTTGCCTTTGTGCAAGATTAGTTGCCCTATTTTAAATAAACTTTCGTGTGAAATATATAGTCCTGTTCCACCGGGACAATATTTACCAAAGTTTTCCCATTTATACTCAGTTATTCCTAGTGGAGAAAAAATTTCTCTTGCGATAAAATCTGCTATATTTTCTTTAAACATTTCTTGAAAAAATACAGACAATAAAAATGTTTCGGCGTTGTTATATGTATAGATTTTTCCAACAGGATTAGGCATATCGTAATTTAAAACATATTCGAGAAGTTTATTTTTATCTAAGTCTTTTATATGTTTTTCTGAAAACATTTGCTTTTCATATCCACAAGTGTATGTAAGCAAGTGTTTTATTTTCCATTGCTTAATTTTATCTAAATTGTCTTTCCGTATTTCGACATTTAATTTGGCAAAAGTTGGATAAACAAATGTATCTAGCGAAATAAGTTTTTTATCTAATACTATTCCATAAGCCAAAGCGATTAAAACCTTGCTTAGACTTCTCATTTCGTGCAAACAATCTGGCTTGTAAAAATGTTTTTGTATCGTTCCATTTTCTTCAATCATTATGCTGTCGATATGCACATTTTCGCCAGTTGAAGTAAAAACTTTTTTCTTTTTACTTAATATTTGATTTATATCCAACATTTCTGCACTCCTATTAGATTTATTATATCATAAATTTTCTCTTAAACATAATAATTTTAATTTTTTTTATCAATGTCAGTTAATTTCATTAAACTAGTAATCAAAAAATATCAACATAAATTAAATTGTAGTTTGCTTCAAAATATGATACACTATTTAAGATATTTAGGAGTAAATTATGGAAAGAATATACAATAAATTAGTTAGAGACAAAATACCTGAAACAATTAAAGAAAAAGGTGAAAATCCAATAACTAGAGAATTAGAGTTGGATGAATACAAACTCGCTTTGGAACAAAAATTACAAGAAGAATGTCATGAAGTTATAACTGCTGATGGAGAAGAAAGAATAGAAGAACTTGCTGATACATTAGAAGTCTTGAGAGCGTTGGCAAAATTAGAAAATGCAACTTTGGACGACGTAATTGCTGTTGCGGATAAAAAAAGCACCAAACGTGGTGCTTTTGAAAAAAGAATTTTTTTGGAAAAAGTTATTTCTAAATAAAATTTATATACTTCAAAACAAAACCCCCACACACCAAAATTCGTGTATGGGGGTTTAATATTTTTTAGAAAGTTTAATTAGTTATTAATCTATATTTAGATAGTTTTCCATAGGATAAGCCATATACTTAATTTCTTCTAGTTGGTCACAAGTTACATAACCTGCTGGTGCTCTTAGAAGTGATGGAATTCTATTAACAATTGTTGCACAAGTATGTTCAACAGTCGCTGGTTTTTCTACTTTGAATTTAACATTTGGTTCGCCTTCGATTTCCCAATCGCATAGGTCTCCATCATCTGGCCCATAAACTTTGCCGATTGTTTGTTCTTCGATTGTAATTCCTTGGTAAGTTTCAATAGTTACAACTGAAGCCATACCAATTACTTTGCCAGCAACGATTTCTTTTCCAAGTGTCTCAGAATAAATATTTTTGTCTGATGTGTATGGAACGTTTTCTTGTTTTATAGATTTAAGAGTTAGTCCTAGTTTTGAACAAAGTGCTTCGGATGCGTTCCAAGCATATGATGGGATAACTTCCTTTGGATGAGCAAGAGTTTTTTCAAACTCATCAACTGTCAAATCGCAACCATGAACTTTGGCAAGTGCAAGTCCGTATTCATCAACATTGTACGAATAAGCACCTTTGATTTTTTTGATACTATTGCATCCGCCAGCAATCATTCCAACAAAATTAATCCAATAAATATCTTGCATACCGCTACCAGTAATAGTACAATTGTTTTCTTTTGCGATTGCATCAAGACGATTAATAAGTTTTGCTGCTGTAGTGTTTGGATAAATTGCTTCTTCACAAGTAGTGATTACATTAATACCCCTTTCAACACATTTTTCAACATGTGGATAAATTTCTTCAACAAGCGAAAATAATGTAACAATTGCAACATCTGCATCGCAATTATCTAATACTTCGTCAGCATTGTCCGAAATTTTTACACCAAGTTTTACTCCCAAACCGGCATAGTCTCCAACATCCATACCAATAATGTCTGGATTAACATCAATAGCACCAACTATTTCTGCTCCATGTTCGTGCAAATATCTCAAAATGTATTTTGACATTTTGCCACAACCATATTGTACAACTTTAACTTTTCTCATATCATTCTCCTTATTTGTCTTAACGACAGTAATATTTTAGCAATTATTATATTTATTTCCAAATAATTTGATATGAATACTTTGGAATTAAATGTAAATAGAGATATAGTTATAAAAAATTTAATTAGCAAAAAACATTAAGTATAAAAATAAAAAGCAACATTTTAAATAAAACCGCCAAGGCAACAATATGTCATAAAATCATAAAAAACGTCTTAATTTAGCTAAAATAAATTATGTATTGACACAAAGGTCTTTCTATGTTATATTATAAACATATTTAGGAGTATTTATGAAAAATAGCAATTTTACAGAAATCGGGATTGTCGAAAATTTTATTTTGGGTGGCGATTTTACACCTAGTCTACTTGGAAAAAACCTACAACAATTAAGAATTTTGAGAAAAGAACATTACCAAAATTTAATTGAAAATAAAAAATCAAATCAAGACGAACTTGATTTTATTGACGAATATGACAACTATTGCAAATTTTATAACTCACTAATTTGTTCCAAAAAATTAGCTCCCGCTATTTTTTCCAGAATGATTCAAGAATTTTTGAATGATTATGATATTGTCAAACCAATGGACATAAATAAGTCTGCATATATGCTAACTTTAGACACATTAAATTCACTAAAAACTCATTTAAATAACTCAAACAATAAAATGAGAAACTACATGTTAAAAGGCATAAATAATTCAATAAAAGCTTTTGAAGAAAATAATAAAACAGCTGAAGAATTAAACAAATAATAAAAATTTAGATTTTATTGTAATGTAATCCAAAAAATTTTATTATAAAAATTTTATTTAACATAATAAACGATATAAAAAAGCACTTTTTGAAAAAGTGCTTTTTTTAATTATTTATCCTTAAAAGATTTTAAGGCGGAATGGATTGTTTTATTGGTGGCTTCGTTTCCATATGTGTCTATGCTTGCTTTGTCCTTAATTTCATGCTTTAAACAGCCTGCACCACCAATACATCCACCCACACAAGCCATGCCTTCGATAAAGTTTCCGCCCAAAACATTATGCTCAGCTTTTGTGAGTGCTACTCTACATTGTTCAATTCCATCGCACACGACAGGTTTTAATTCGGTGTTTGAGATATTGTTTTCGATTAGCGATTGTTTCAATGCTTCAGAAACACCACCCGACCTTGCAAATATTCTTCCAAAACATGATGCGTTATTCAACTCTGTTTCTGGTAAATCGTTCAGTATAATATCCTTGCTATCTATGAGTGCTTGTAATTCTTCAAAAGTAAGCACACTATCTACAAAGTCTTTGACATTATCCTTTTTGATTTCGGATTTTTTGGCGGTACAAGGGCCTATAAAGATTACTTTTGCATCCTTATCTTTTTCTTTAATAAACTTGCCAAGCATAGCCATTGGAGACAAAGTTGTGCCAACCATATCTTTGAGACTTGGAAAATTATTTTCTATATATTTCACAAATGCCGGACAACAAGAAGATGTCATTTTTTGTTTTTCTTCAAATTCCTTTGCTTCGGCATCAATTGTCATATCTGCACCAACAGCAACTTCAAAAACATCATAAAAGCCTAAGTTTTTGATTCCAGTAACTACTTGACCATGGGTTGCGTAATCAAACTGGCTAAAAATTGAAGGTGCAACAATTGCATAAACTTTGTAATCAGCATTATTGTGACTATTTTGAATCAATTTAATAACGTCAACTATATATGATTTGTCGCTAATTGCACCAAACGGACACTGATAAACACACGAGCCACATGCAATACATTTTGAATTGTTTATTTGTGCTGACAAATCTTCACTAATTGAAATAGCATTGACTTTACAAGCACTTTGGCATGGTCTTTTGTAATTTATTATTGAAGAATATGGACAAACCTTTGAACACATGCCACATTCTATACATTTAGTTTTGTCTATGTGTGCATGTTGATTGTTATCAAAATAGATTGCATTCCTAGGACAAGCATTTTGACACCTATGTGCAAGGCATCCCCTACAAGCATTTGTAACTTCATATCCACCAGCGGGACAGTCGTCACAGGCAATACTTATTACTTCGATAACATTAGGATTTGATTTGTCACCACCAAAAGCAAGTTTAACCCTTTCGCCTAAAATCGCCCTTTCTTTGTATACACAACATCTCATAGTAGGTTTGTTGCCAGGAATGATTATGTTTGGAATATCCAAGACGTGTTCATAATCGTTGTTCCAAACTTTTTTGGCAACTTCCTTCAAAACTTTGTATTTAAGCATTTGTACTTGTGTGTCAAATTTATTATTCATAATTTTCCTTTTGTCATATGATTTTTAATTTAGAGACAATCAATTAATTGCATTTAAATTTATTGATAACCAAAAATTTTTTCCAAATATATAATATCACCAAAAAAAACTTATGTCATGCAAATTAATCATTGTTTATTTAAACTAAGACAAGGTTATTACTTTCTATAATCTTATTTTGGCATAAAAAAACTCCATATGGGAGTGATAAATATCAGACACATATAGAGTTAGATTGTTATTTAACAAGCGGAATAATTATTCCCAAAATAACTACCAAAAGTAGTACAAAATAAAGCACTTTCCAAACAGTTTGTTTTGGTTTAACATAACGCCAAGCGACGTATGCAACAATACAAATAGCCAAAGCGGTTGCGATTCCTTGCAAAGCAGGAATAACTTTGGAAGATACTCCACAAAGTGCAAGAATACTTGCAATCAAGTAAAAGATTGCCATTGCACCTATACACCAAAAACTAATTTTGTTTAGTCCCCAAGTTTTGATTCCACCCGAACGTCTACTAGATTTGCTAGAAGATTGTGTGGATTTTTGGGTTGTAGTCGAAGTCGTAGACTTTGCACTAGTTGATTTTGTAGTTGTAGTCTTTGATGATTTTGTAGTTGCTGGCTTAGTAGTCTTTTTTGTTGTAGTAGTTTTCTTTTTTGTTTCTGCCATAATATCATCTCCTTATCTTTTTTCCTACATATATTTTAGCATAAAATTAAACTATTGTTAACAAGATTTATATGCTAAATTTATTTTTTTGGTTAAACTTGAAATTAGTCTAATACAAATTTTTGTCTGTATGTTCATAATGGAAAAGTTTGTGGATAAGTTCTTTGTCGTCATGCAAAATATCTTTGTAAATTTTCTTGACACCTTCATTTTCTTCGGTGCTTTTGAACTTCATATTTCCATCAGCATTGTATATACTTTCGCTACGTTTTTTTATAACTTCATTAACATCGTGCAAGTGATAATCTACAAAAGGTTGACCACCACCATTAACACAGCCACCCGGACAAGCCATAACTTCGACAAAGTCATATTTTTTGTCGCCACTTACAAGCGCATCCATAATCTTTGGTGCATTGGCTAGTCCATGAACTATTGCTAGATTCAATTTCTTGTCGCCAACATCTACAGTTACTTCCTTAACACCTTCGCTATATCTAACACTTTCTACAATGTCTTGTTTCTTGCCAGTGAGTTTGTATGTTGCATATCTTAGTGCAGCTTCGGTTACCCCACCAGTTACACCAAATATAAGTCCAGCCCCAGTATACTCTCCGAATGGGTCATCAAACTTAGAATCATCTAGTCTTTCAAAATTAATACTCTTGAGTCTAATTAATTGTGCAAGTTCTCTTGTGGTCAAACTCTTGTCTATTGTTCCCCTTGCAAGGATTTCTCTTTTCTTGGCAGTACAAGGCATAATAGATACAATCTTAACCTTTTTGCCTTGTGATTCAAAAAAGTATTTAACCAAACTTCCAAGCATTTCGTTTGGAGATTTGGATGTTGACAAATTTTTGACATAATCCGGATAAAACTTTTCGCAATAATTAAACCATGCTGGGCAACAACTTGTAAACAACGGAAGACCTTTGCCCGAAGACAATTTTTCAATTAACTCGTTTGCTTCTTCCACAACCGTGAAGTCCGCACCCATATTAACATCAAAGACATAATCAAAACCAATTGCTTTGAGTGCCGACACCATTTTTCCTTCGGCAAACGAACCTAATTTTTCACCAAACTCTTCACCAATTGCAACTCTTACAGCAGGAGCTACTTGAGCGACTTTGATTACATCTTTTTCGTCCAAAATATCTAGCACTTCGTGAATCTCAGTCTTTTGAGTAAGAGCGCCCGTAGGACACACTAGAACACACTGCCCACATCCAACACAAGTACTCTCTTGCATTGGTCTATCAAAGGCTGTTCCTATCTTTGTTGAAAATCCACGATTAATCTTAGTAATTGCACTACAACCCTGTCTTTTGGCACAAACAGATATACATTTGCCACAAAGTATACACTTACTGTCATCTCTAACGATTGCATGATTTGAATCATCCATTGTATTAAAAGATATCTCGCCAGCATATTTTTCGGTATCTACACTAAATTTTTCGCAAAGTGACTGAAAGTAGCATTTCAAATTTTTTGGACAATTAAGACAATTTTTGTTATGGTTGCTAAGAAGTAATTCCATAACTTTTTTTCTAGCATTTATTACTCTACTTGAATTTGTTTTGACAACCATGCCTTCTCTAACTTTGGTTGTACAACTGGTCATAAGTTTTTTGAGACCTTCAATTTCAACAACACAAATTCTACAACTTGCAGGCTCATTAATGTTTTTGAGAAAACAAAGTGTTGGAATATCTATTTTGACTTTTTTGGCAACTTCCAAGATTGTATCATTTGAATCAGCAACAACTGGTATGCCATCTATAGTTAAATTTACTTTCATACTTACTCCTTTGAAATAGCACCAAATCTACAAGTATTAAAACACTTTCCGCATCTAATACATTTGTTTTGGTCGATACTAAATTTCTTTTTGATTTCGCCAGATATTGCACCAACTGGACATGCTCTACTACAAGCACTACAACCTATACACTTGTCGGTAATCACATAACTTGTTAGTGCCTTACACACTCCCGCTCTACATTTATGATTTTGAATATGCTCAATATATTCATCCCTAAAATATCTAAGAGTACTCATAACTGGGTTTGGGCTGGTTTGTCCGAGTCCACAAAGCGAGTCGTCTTTGACATATTTGCAAAGTTCTTCGAGTTTGTCTAAGTCTTCCATGGTTGCTTTGCCTTCGGTTATTTTTGTCAAAATTTCCAAAATTCTTTTGTTTCCAATTCTACAAGGTGTACATTTTCCACAACTCTCATCAACTGTAAATTGCAAGAAGAATTTTGCCAAGTCAACCATACAACTATCTTCATCTACAACAATCATTCCGCCACTACCCATCATTGAGCCTAGTTCACTCAAACTCTTGTAGTCGATTGGAGTATCCAAATATTCAGCAGGAATACAGCCACCACTTGGCCCACCCATTTGAACCGCCTTGAACTTTTTGCCATTAGGAATTCCGCCACCTATATCATAGATGATTTCTCTTATTGTTGTTCCCATTGGAAGTTCAATAAGTCCAGAATTTTTAATCTTTCCAGTAAGTGCAAAAACCTTAGTGCCTTTGCTATCTTCCGTTCCGATTGAGTTAAACCACGAAGCCCCATTATTAATAATCTGAGCAACGTTAGCCAAAGTCTCAACGTTATTTATTACAGTTGGACAACCATACAAGCCTTTTTCGGCAGGAAATGGTGGTTTCAAAGTTGGCTCTCCACGCATTCCTTCGATGCTGTGCATAAGTGCTGTCTCTTCGCCACAAACAAATGCTCCCGAGCCAAATTTAATTTCCAAATCGAAACTAAAATCTGTTCCAAAAATATTCTTTCCCAAAAGCCCTATTTTGGTTGCTTCGTTTATTGCATCTTGTAGTCTTTCGCCAGCAAGTGGATATTCTGCACGCAAATAAACGTATCCTTTGCTTGCACCAATTGCATAGCCCGCAATAGCCATTGCTTCGACAATTGCATGCGGATTACTTTCAATTATGCTTCTATCCATAAAAGCACCCGGGTCGCCTTCGTCGGCATTGCAAATTACATACTTTTGTGGAGCATCATTAACTTTGGCAAACTCCCATTTTTGACCGGTTGAAAATCCCGCACCGCCACGACCACGAAGCCCGCTTTCTTTGATTAAATTAATCACTTCGTCTTGAGTCATTGAAGTTATTACTTTGTACAAAGCCAAATATCCGTCAAGAGCTATATAGTCTCCCAAGATATTATCTAAGCTCATGTATTCGGCATTGTTTCTTGCAATATATTTTTGTTTTTTGCAAAATTGCAAATCTGTCTTTTTGTAAACTTTTTGTCCGTCATTTTCTGGGAGCAATCTTTCGACCAACTCACCCTTTTGAAGACTATCCACAATCTCTTCGACATCATCAATAGCTACTTTGACATACATTGCATCTTGTGGATAAATAAGCACAATTGGTCCATTGACACAAAGTCCGAAACATCCAACTCCATGAACAGCAATATCTTTGCTCAAACCCTTTCTGGAAATTACTTCGGTCAATTTTTCTTGAACACGTTTGCTTTTGCAACTACGACAACCCGTTCCGCCACAAACCATAATATCGTATTTGTAACTAACATTAGCTCCTTCAATGTTTTTTCTAAAATTAACTTCGTCCAAATATTTTTTCTTTAATTCTTCTAACTTTTCAAAATCCATGTTAACTCCTTAGTCTGCAAAACTATCCAAAATTCTATCTACATCTTCGGGTTTGAGTTTTCCATACACTTCGCCATTAATAGTAATAGCCGGTGCTAACCCACAACATCCTAGACATCTACAAGATGTAACTATCCATTTTCCGTCTGGAGTCATCTCTCCAACCCTAACTTTGAGTTTTCCCAAAATTCTTTCCAAGACGTCATTTGCACCAAGAACAAAACATGCAGTGCCAAGACAAACATCAATGTTGTATTTTGCCTTTGGTGTAAGAGTGAAGAAACTATAAAAAGAGATTATTCCATAAATTTCGCTCTCTGCCATTTTGAGTCTTTCGGCAATAATTGACACAGATTTTTCGGGAATATAGCCAAATATCTTTTGTGTCAATTGCAACACAACCATGATATTATCTTTCTTGCCTTCGTACTTTTGTAGCACATTTTCAAATTCTTTGACTTGTCTATCCGTTCCAAGTCTATTACATTCACACATAAATAACTCCTAATAATTTTCTAACTAAAGTTAGTTTAACAAATTTTGGCTTAATTTCAAAAAGATTTTTACAAAAAAAGCAACAAGTTTTGTAACTTGTTGCCTACATCTTACTAATTTTGTTTGCTTTCATAAATTATGTCACTATACATGTTCCAATAAGTCTTTGTCAAATATCCCGACTTAAGATTATATGGAACATAAATTTTCAAGTGAGTTACAATTGATGTATCTGTTGTTACTCCATAAAAGATACTATCACTATCTAATTTATTGCCAGTTCCGTCGTAGTTAGAAGTAACTACAGTGTTTGGAGTTAGAATTGTAAAATCTGTCAAGTAATTACAAGCCTTGAATGCACCCTTTCCAATAAAAGTTACTTTTGGCAAAGTAATTTTTGCCACATGTGAATTTTGAAAAGCCATATCTGAAATGGTGGTTACGTTTGCAAGATACATCTCAACTTTTTTGTTAATTGCAAAGGTGTTATGGAATGTTCCTTCCTTAATCTCAGTTACTTTAGTTGGCAAATCAAAATAAGAAATTTTCTGACAATTTGCAAAGGCATATTTTCCGATAGACGAAATATTGTCTCCTAAGAAAATAAGTTTTTCAAGTGCCTTACAATCTCTAAATGCGCAATCACCAAGTGTCTCCATTTCGCTATTAACATATATTATTCTAAGTCCACCATAAAGTCCAGTTTCATCAGAAATTACATTTGCCCATGCACTTTGATAAATTCCTTCGCTATCGTGAATTCCGTCGCTAGCACCAGTTCTAAACTTGTCTGGCTCTATGTCTTTGATTTTCTTAATATTATTTGGAAGAATTAACTTATTACAATATCCCAAATATCTATTGAGAACTCCATTTTCGTTTACTTCAAACTTGCTCTTGTCAGTATCAAACCAAGCACCATAAATATCAATGTTTTCGTTTAACTCATAGGTTTTTTCGGCAAAAGGTGTTCCGGTACATTCGGGATTATCATACCAAAGTAGTTGCTCGCCATAATGTGAGCCTTCCTTGGTGTTAAATACAAGTGGCAAGGAATATGTCGAACCCGGTTTGACATATTGTTCATAGTATCCTTTCAAGTCTTCAAGTGGCATATCTGAATTTTCTTCGCCTTGGGCAAAGTGAAGTCTTACTGCAACACCATCCGCCCATTTTACATTAAGTGTAAAGCTATTCCAAATTCGACTTCCAAAATTAAATCTCGATTTGAAATTTTCGTCTTTGCTCCAATACTCAATATAATATCCTTCTTTTTTGACATTCTTTGGCTCATTGACTTTTTGCAAAAATCTATATGTATCAGATTTGAGTTCTTGTTTGTAAATTTGTCCGCCATTAAAGTTGTATGTAACTGTATATCTAAATAGCGATTTTACAAACATATAAAGTAGTGTTGATGCCACCAAAAATATCAAAATTGAGATACCAATAATTTTTAGTTTGTTATAGCCTGAGTAACTATTAAATACCCCAACTTCTTTTTCTTCATTCATTATTTAAATAACCTTCTTTTATTTTGTCTTTTTGAAGCGTAAATCATTCTAAGATTTTGAATTTTCTTTTTTCGTTTTTTGACTGAATAGATTATGGCTAGTGTAATACTACTTATCAAAACCAAAGCCAAAACATATACATACCAGATATTGTGATACTTGATAGTAATCGTTGTATCATCGGTTATATTTTGTATAGATTTATTGTATGTCAAGATGTTAAACATATTAGATTTTAGATTTGGCTTGTCTGCGGTCTGACCATATTTAACCAAATATTTTTGGGTGCTTCCGTCGGGAAGAATATATGTAACTACATATTTTTGCAAATCCCATTTTGGATAAAGGTCTATTCGCCCCACTGTTCCCTTTGTTATTCTAGTCGCAGGAACTGAGTAGTCTTCGTCATAGAACCAGCCTTTGAAAATATAGCCATGCTTAGAAATTGGTTGAAGTTCAAAAGTTTGGGTCTCAACATTATAACTAGGCAAATTATATAGATTTTCGGCATCAGTATGGTAGTTAATCTCAAATTCAATTGGTATCCACTTTGGATACAAAACAATATCGCCCCTATCAAACTTGCTTGTTTGCATTTTGGCTTGACCATCGGTTAAGTTTCTTGTCAAATACCAATCCACAAAATAATAATTTGGTCTTTTTGGAGTATAAAAGTGAACATTATTTTCTATTGAATAAGTTTCGCTTTCTTTGTAATTTAAAATCTCAGTTTGTTCTTTGTCCGAAAGGACATAATAGATGGTATATTTTCTTGGACTTGTTTTGAGTTTGTAAGTTACATTTTTGTATGCATATTGTGTATCATTATCAATCTTTTGATTATCTAGTGTCCAATAGTATTTATAAAAATCGTTTAAATCTTCATCTACACTAGGAAATTCAATTTTATCATTAAGTGAATATTCTTTGTATACAATGCTTTGTTTGTCTTGGAGTGTATTATATAGTGACTTATCAATACTTTCATAATTAAAATCGAAAGTAATAATAATTTTGTCACTTGCATACAAAACACTTTTGTCTGGGGTAGATAATCCACACAAACAAAATAACGTAAGCAAAAATAAAAACATTATTTTTTTCATAAGTTTAAAAAATCCAAAATTCCTATTGTATTTTAGATATTTTAACAAAAAAACATAGATAACACAAATTTTTGATAAGTGTTTTTTAAATTTAAATTGATTTGACTAATCTTTCAAAATTTACTAAAATTAAAAGAAAAATTCAAGGAGAAAAAGTATGTCAAAATTATACTTTAAGTATGGCGTAATGGGAAGTAGCAAAAGCGCCCAAGCATTAATGTGCAAATTCAATTATGAACAAGTAGGGTATGATGTACTTTTGATTAAACCCAGCATAGACACTCGTGACAAAACCGACCAAAAAATCGTCGTTCGCTCAAGAATTGGGCTAGAGAGTGAGTGTTTTGCTTTTGACAAAAACGAAAACCTATACAAGTTTGTTTTTTCACACAATCAATTCAAGCCTAAGTCGGTAGTCATTGTAGACGAAGCAAACTTTTGTACAACCGAACAAATCAACGAATTAAAGGAAGTATCAAGACACATACCCGTTCTCTGTTATGGACTACTTACCAACTTTAAGACTGAGTTGTTTGAAGGCTCAAAGAGACTTGTCGAAATCGCCGAAAGCCTTATGGAAATCAAAGCGGTTTGTGAGTGTGGCAAAAAAGCAACCGTTAATGCAAGATTTGTAAACGGAAAGTTAACACTGGACGGCGATGAAGTAATGATAGGCGGAGACGAAACTTACAAGGCTATGTGTTACAATTGTTATAGCGAACTCAAAAAAGGAGTTAAAAATGAAAAAGAAACTCCTTCTGCATAGTTGTTGTGCCCCTTGCACAAGCGGTGTGCTTTGGCAACTATCCGACTATGATATAACTCTACTTTTTTATAACCCCAATATAGACACTCTTCAAGAATACGACAAGAGACTTGACGCTCTCAAAGATTATATTTCAAAAGTTAATTTGGAAAATAACACTAATATATCTATAGTCGCTGTTCCCTACTTTCACGACGAGTTTAGCACAAAAATCAAAGGCTTGGAAGACGAAAAAGAAGGTGGAAATAGATGCAAAATTTGTTTTTCATTAAGACTAGATTATGCTGGAAAGTATGCAAAAGATAATGGTTTTGATATTTTTGCTACAACTCTCACAGTTAGTCCACACAAAAATTTTGAAGTAATCAATACAATTGGACTAAGTGTTGGCAAAAAATATGATATTGAGTATTTAGAAAGCAATTTCAAAAAAAATAATGGATATTTAATATCCATTCAAAACTCCAAAAAATATGGAATTTATCGCCAAAATTATTGCGGTTGTAATCCTAATTTGTAATACTTTAAGCTAACATGCATATTATGTTAAATAAAAAAAAGTAAATGCTAAAGATTTAAATAATTATTGCACTTTAATATTTCTTTAATTTAAAATTTCTTTAGCTTAAATTATTTTAGATTAATGAGTTTAATAATTAGATTTCCTTCCTTAAATCTTGTTCCCACAAAAAATACACCCAATCATCCGCTTTTAAATCATATGCATAATTAATATCGACATCAATAGGTTTATTTTCTATTTTATTATAGCCCTCATCAAGTATTAAAGAGTAAATTCCCATAACTTTAATGTTTTCTTTTTTTAAAATGTCCAATGCTACACCGGTTGTTTGCCCTTTATATATTATATCTTCAATTAAAATACAATTCTTTACATCTTTATCAATAAATTTATTAATCAACTCGGCCTTACCATAATCGCGAGGAGTGTCTGAGTTGCTCATTTTGAGTTGTATCATAGATATTGTTCTGATGCCTAATTCATGAGAAATCGATACTAGCATTGGCAATGCACCTCTTGCCATTCCAATTAATGATATATCA
Source organism: uncultured Clostridia bacterium (assembly GCA_934754475.1). Lineage (GTDB taxonomy): Bacteria > Bacillota > Clostridia > Christensenellales > UBA1242 > UBA11490. The sequence goes on from CAKVHV010000002.1 coordinate 393,086, forward strand.
GAATATTGTTTATTATCAATTTTTTTTCTAATATCTTCACAAATTGCATTAATTGCATCCCAATATTTATCATATGTAAATTTAATCTCTCCATTCTCAGATTCTAGTCTTTTACCTAGCAAATTAGTGTTTTTCATTTTTTCTCCTTAGGTGCAAAAATATAAATTTAAATAATTGGTTCCATGTCTTCTTTGGATTCCCGTATAATATTATTTATTTGGCTACTAAAATTTTCAATTTTAAATTTCTCGTTATTTCCATTCAATATGTCAAAAAAATTATTAACCACATTACCAACTTTATCCGTTTCAGATATTAAACAATAATCAAAAAACGTTGCTGCATATTGCAAATCTTTTTCAATATTTCTTAGTCTAGTTAGTCCACGATCACCCAATCTTTTCACCAATTCATCATAAGAAGGAGGCAATAACAAAATCGTTATTGTTTTAGGAACTAAATTTTTTATTATGTTAGCTGCAGAAATGCCAACATTAAAAATTGTCAATTTTAATTTTGCTTGTTCAAGTTCATTTTTCCCCATACCATAATATTCATTATTGAAAGTTGCATATTCAATAAGTTGATTGTTTTTTATAAGATTTAAAAAATCATCCTTATCAACAAAATTCAAATCTTCTCCTGCAACTTCACCTTCTCTAATGCTTCTTGTAGTATAGCCAACCGCCTCTCTAATATCTGGAAAATCTTTTTTTATGAATTTGATAAGCGTATCTTTTCCAACTCCACTTGGCCCAGATATTACAATAGGATTAAACATAACAATTCTCCCTTGCATGATATTTATAAAACATTTAAGATTATACATATTATACAATACAAAATAGAGATTTGCAATACTAATTATTAAATAAGATACATTAAAACTTTAGTTGCTAAATATGCAACCACGGAAGTTCAGTTGTCGCCACTGAGATAATTGCTTAACATACATTAAATAATACAAAGCAATTTTTACTTATTTAATAAATAACTTGCTAATTCTTTGTAACCATCAGTATTCCAAACTTGAAATCTTTCTTCATCAGGATAATTTGCCAATGTTTTGTCATAGCCATCAGGGATAAATATAAAGTCCCAACTCCATCCGTATGAGCCAGATTTTGTAGTAGCAATCTTACCCGTTGTTATGGATTTAAAAACCACAGGCTCTTTGCCATATTCACAATACGCATAGGCTTCTATAAAACATGCTTTTCTATTTTCGCTACCCTCTAAAAGCTTAAGTAACCCTTCTTCCCCTAATTTTTCATCAACATAATGAGTATATGGTCCAGGAAATCCACCAAGACTTTCTACAAATAATCCTGTATCGTTTTTTAAAACTGCACTTTTTAATTTTTCGCTAGCTTCTTTCGCTGAATGCATCGCAATCTCTTCTACTGAATCTGATTGAATTTCCGTCGTGTTCATTTTTACATGATCAACTTGAATTCCTAATGGCTCCAATATTTGCTTTGCACTCATTATCTTAGACCAATTTCCAGTTACAAATGTTAGTTTATTCATTTTTTTATCTCCTTAATTTTCAATTTTTAGTATTGTTTTTTTTAACAACAAATAACAAAAAGGCTTTTGGCTTAAACCATTTTTTTATCTCAACAAATCGTCTATGAAATTTATAGTAATGAAATCCGGTTTGTTCAATAATCTCTCCACCAGCCTTTAATATTAACTTTTCCCATTCTTTTATTGTAAGAGACCTTTCATTTCCTAGCATTTTTTCATTCATATTAAAATATATACTTGGAATTCCAAAAATCACATATTTTGAAATGTTTAATTGTTGTTTTAGTATAGAAATAATTTCTGAGTCATTAAAATGTTCTAAAACACCAATACTATAAGCAACGTCAAACGAATTTTTCTTATAATTTAGATTTAAAATATCTCCTTGAACATACTCACATGGGGATATTATTTTTGATTGTTCTGCGATTTCTCGAGCATAATTTAATACAGGCTTACTTAAATCTAACGCCGTAGCATTAAGCCCTCTTTTTTGAAGATAACCTGCAATTAAACCAGTTCCACATCCCATTTCAATTACACTTTTATTACTTGCATATTTTAAAATTTTTTTTATGAATTTTTTTTTATATTTTAATTTATATTTTATATAATCATCTGGCTTTTTAAACTCATCTATATCCGCCTTATATAACTCATACCACTTGCTATCTTCTGATTTTTGTTTATCTAATAATATTTCATCTATTTTTTGGGTAATTTTTGTTATAATCTCTTGTGGAGTTTCATTATTTTCAATAACTAATAATTTATATTCGCTATTGTTATATCTTATAAAATCTTTTAACTTATCATTAAACTTCCTAAATATAGTCTTTTCTTGATCAGTAAATTTTCTGCCATCTCTTTTTTCAGAACGCTTTAACGCCTTGTCTAAATTAATATCAAAGTAAACTAATAAATCAACATCCTTTTCTCCAGATTTCATACAATTTAAAACATTATGCATAAATTGATCAGCGTCTGTTATGCTATCTCCTAATAAAACCGATTGATACGAATAAACCGAAGAGAAATTTCTGTCAAATAAATTGATGTCGTTATTTTCTGAATATAATTTTTCTCTTAAATATAAATAATCTGCGGCTTGCACCAAAGTTTCATAACGCAATGTATTAAACTTTTCATTTAATGAAACCAAAGCATTATTTTCAAACATCTTTTGAATCACATTATATAAAGGAGAACTTCTATCAATATCATTTGTTATCCCAACTTTGTATTTTTTACTATATATATTTTTTAATTGATTGATGGTCGTAGTCTTTCCAGCTCCAGTAGTTCCCTCAAATACTATATTAATCATTTTTATTTCCTCCAATCGTGAAAGTTATATCTGGTACAATATCTATAAACCCATTATAACAAAAACCCTTTTTAAATGTATACAATCCATAATCTTTGTTGTCAAAATCATTTTCATTACAGAATACACCACCGAAATCATACTTCGGCAAATTATTTTTAATACAATACCTAATTGCTTCCCATTGAAGATAATACATTCCTAATAAATTTCTATATTCAGATGAACTTACTCCATATAAGTAAATAAGTTTATTATTGTGGATTATGTCAATACTCATAGCCAATGGATATTCCTCATGCCACACTTCAAGAAAAATTAGCTCATTCTTGTATACATTTAGAATCTTTTCAAAGTAGCTTTTAGTATGCGGATGAAAATTATGTCTTTTAGATGTTTGGATATACAAATCATAAAAATTATTTAAATCTACATGTTTTGATAACTTAAAAGTTAAATTTTTACGATATGAACGTCTAATATTTTGTCTAAACTTACTAGGCAGTTTATTTATTAAAGCATCTTCGTCAAAAATAATATCCATAACTGCCAGTTTACATGAATCCATAAGATTAGAATAGTCTTTACTATTAGTAATTTGATAACAAAATCTATTCGATATTAATGACAACTGCGAATATGTGATATATGGATTAATAACAAGTTTAAAATAATTACGTATTTTCATCCAATCTTGAATTTCATCCAAAAAACAATTTAAAAGCTTGAAATCTGAATTTTTTAAAACTGGTCCACGAGGAGCATATAAAAATTGTCCTTCAGCATTTTCTTTTTGTAATAAGCTACAAGTCCATATAATATCGTTATCTTCGACACAAAATAAAAAGTATTTCTTACTTTCATTTCTAATTATATTCCAATTAATATCTTGCATATAATCCGAGTCATTTTTAATTAAAAATTCTTTTATTTTAAAAAACTCTATTTCATTATTAATATTTAATTCGCAAATCATTTTAAATCCTAAAAATATTATTTATCATAAAAACTAACAACTAAATGCAATTGCAATGGTATTAAATTAAATATGTAATCAGCCATTATCTAACTAATATTATGATAAATTAATTCAAAATAATTGTCAAGAATTTTAGTTTGTATTTACGTGTATCATAATATTGTTTAAATTAATAAACGCTATATCATATTTTAATATCTTCTTTGTTCTAAAAGCCCCAATTTCCTATCACAAATTAAAAAAGCAATCTCAAATGAGATTGCTTTTTTATGTAGAATTAGTTTTTTGCTTGATAAACAGTTGCACCACCTGCAAGCAATGCACCGATACAGCCCAAATACATGCCAACTCTAGCAATTGTTCTAGTTCCAACTTCGCTACCCAAAACTGTAGTAACACTAGTTAGTTTTGAAGCAATGATAAGAGCAAATATGAAAGTAACAATTGCAAGCACAGCTAGTGCAATTCCCAAAATCATATTTACAAGTTTAAATCTAAGTCCCAATAAATCAAGAACTGCAAACACCAAAACTCCAGCACTTACAAACACAGTAAGCATGTAAGCCCAGTATCCTACTGTTGCAACAAATGCAGTATCTTCCGCAGCCTTTAGACCATAAAGGGCAGTTGTACCTGCAGTCATATCGCTAGATAGTTCTCCAGCAAATGCAGCTGAGAATACGTCTGTTCCTTTTGCTACCCACAAATCAGCCTTGGTTGCTACTGTAAATGCCTTAAATACTGGCATAAATAGTGTACAAATTGTAAGTACTGCTAAAGCAATAACAATTATTGAAACAACTAGTCTTGTGGTATTTTGTTTTTTAGATTTTCTTTTTGCCATAACATTCTCCTTTTTTTTGTTTGATACTATTATATTAAATTAATTTTAATCTCATGTCAAACAAAAAATTTGAAATTAATCAAAATCTTTGAATTTTCAAAAAATTCCTTAAATTGACATTTTTTGCGTTTTTAATAGAATAAAAAATTAGACAGAATTGCTCATTCTGTCTAAAAATACTAATTAAATAAGTTTAAATGTCATCTTGGCAGGATTGTGGTCGGAGTACATAAAGTCCGTATCTATATTTGAAATACTAAGTTCCGAAATATTGTCTGAGCAAATAAATCCGTCCAAAACGACCATGTAACTTTCGCCCTTGATATAAGCCGTATCTGTCGACCTACAAGTTGGAGCATTTTTGGAACTTACAAATCTAAAGCCTTCTGCCAAGTTCTCGTTATTTAGAACAAACACCCATTCAGGTTGTTTTCTGTTTGTCTCCCAATTTCCTATTGAGCCTGCTATATCGTGGTTAAAATCTCCACCAACTATAACATAATTTCCAAGGTCTTTTTCTTCCTTTAAAACACCATTGAGCATTTCTAATTGTTTGGCTCTAACCTTTCCGCCTTCGTCATAAGCACTTAAGTGGATATTGATTAAAACTAATTCTTTGGAACTATCTTGAATTGGTAGTCTAGTCACTTGGAAACATCTATCCAAGTCAAAAAATTTGGTTGGAAAACTCTCATCAACTGGCAAACTTCGACGTGTAGCACTAGAGATATTGTACTTAGAAAGTGTTGTAATTCCAGCATCGGTCTTGCCATGTGGCGAAGTCAATGGATAAAATAGATATGCACTATGAAAATTAATTGAAATCGAACTTGAATAATCTTCAAAGTTCTTTTGAATCTCTTGATATTGATTGACTTTGTGGCTTCTATCCGCCTTAACATCTACTTCTTGAAAAAAAGCAAAGTCCGGGTTTACACTCTTGATTGTTTCTATTGCGCCATTTGTATTAAAAATTACTGTATCTTTGGACTTGGCAACACTTCCAGTGCCTTGAAGTTTTTGACCATCCAAAGTTTCCCCAGCATCCATAAAGAACGAAAAGTCCTGTGAATATGCCCCAAAACCAATATTATAAGTTGTTATTGTATACTCAGTATCTAGTTTAACAACGCTTTCTTTGTTTCCAGCTATATCTATTTTTTGATTGTCTTCAATTCGATTATATTGAATACAAACATACGCAAAGTATGTCCCAACAACTAATATCAAAAATGCTAATATTATTGCAATCACTTTGAGTAGAATTTTCCAAAAACTTTTTGCTTTTGCCATTTGTTTCTCCTTAAATTTTAAAAATAGGCAAAATAATCAAAGTCTCAATTATTTTGCCTATAGTTTATTTAACTTCTTTTGTATTGGAAGTACACAACTGAATCACCAAAATTTCCTTGTGAACCCTTTGCCATTTGGTAGCTTTGACTTACGTTAAACATAAAGTCATAATCATGATTTGCATCATAAATTTTGAAATGAATATATTTGACATCTATATTATTTTTGTCTGCATCCGACACTTGTTGTTTGTTGTCGTCTAGCAATTCAAGACTATTATTATCCTTAATTCCAGCAACTTTGCTTGCAAGCAAACATATATTTTGACCAAAGTTGAGAATCAAATCATATGGAGTCATTGCTGTGCTAGTTGAAGTTTCGCCTTCTTGAGTATTGTCTGGTTCAATCTTAGAGCCTTCATTAATTGAACTTAAGAAAGCATATGAGAATTTAAGTGGAGTATAAAGGCTAGTTGTGTTAGACAAAATTAAATCGTTTAACAAACTATACATTTCGTCTGTCTTTTCGTCAAAAGTACAAGGACCGTCGATGTATTTGTCATAATAAGCAAGTTCGCCATTATAGTTCTTTTGTTCAAAGAATTTTTGTTTCCAAGCATTTTCCGAAAGTGTAAATTTAATCTTAGCCAAATCTATTTCGCTCAAATCTATTTCATTATGATTAAGTCCATATCTAAATCCTAAGTTATCTACAAAAGTTGTAACATTTAGTGAACTTGTTGCCTTTCTCGAAACAATTGGAGCATTGCTTGAATCTTTGGCATAAGTCAAAGTTAGACTTTCCGGAAGCGTGTTTCCATTGTTTATGATATTTTTCTTTAAGGAATATGATTCTAGTCTGAATAGTTTGTAGAATTGGTCTGGAAGTCTAGTAGCCTTTCCGGTTACTTCACCGTCATCATTTACAACATCATACTCGTATGTATTTCTAAGACCCAAGTTATAATTAAAAGTTGCACCAGATTTTTGATTTATCTCAATATTTCCATTAAGCAAAATTCCAGCAAAAGTTGGTGAATAAATCGCATTATAGCCTTCACTTACACTTGTGTCTTCAAACATTGTAAGTAGTCCAAGTCTAATACTTGATGAGTTGTTTGAATTGTCTACCTTTATTTTGGCACTATCAACTATATGCTCAAAATGTCCGTATTGAGATTTTCCGCAAAGTTCGGAAATTTCCAAGTTCGAACAATTTTCAAGTGTTATTTGAGACCTATTAATTATGTTAGAGAAAATTCCGTTTGAACTTTGACCACACACGCCACCAATAACTAAATTTGGAGTATCTTTGAAATTAATAATTGTATTGCTATCAATATAATCTAATATGCCATAGTTTACACCAACCACTCCACCAACATACAAACCTATTTTGCTTAGTGTTTGAGTATCTGATGAAAAGTTAATGCTTCCGTTTGTTACACAGTTCTTGATTTCACCACTTGAATTGTTTCTTCCAGCAATGCCACCAATTTCGGCTTGTAAGGAAGCATCAAAACTTGTAGTAATACTTCCTGTATATGTACTAGTTGAAACCAAGTCACTACTTACTCCAACTATTCCGCCTACAAATTCGCTTTGACCATACGCAATAATATCTACGCTAGATTTTGTATCGCAAACCAAACTTCCCAAATTAACACTTGGCATTATGCTTCCAACTTTCAAAGTTGTAAGAGTATCTGCTTGGGAATATTCAATTACACCGATTGTTTCAACTTTGTTTACACTCGTATTAACAGCCAAAACATCAAACATATTTGAGCCATTAGACAAAGCATCCTTGACATGATTAAGTGTTGCTACACACAAAGATACATCTAGTCCATTAATACTTCTAGCATCACTCTCAACTCTATTTATTTTGAGTTTTCCCTTGACTATCATGTTTTCAATATTTTGAACATTTACGAGTGGACTAATTGTTGTATATGTATTTTGGTTTTTGACTTCAATCTCTTGAAAACCAACAAATAGTCTCAAATCAAAAACTTTGACACCATTTACAATCAAACCCTTAACACTTGTCTCAACTTCTTGTTTGTCTTCGCCACTTCCAACATAGTATTTATAATCCGAAAGTTTGAAGTTTTTGATAACTTTGTTATTTCCATAGAGCGAAGATTTGCCAAGGTCTATACAAACACTTTCGCCACCACAATCAATATTTTTTGTTAAAACATATGTATTGGTTTCGCCAGTTTTTTCATTAATGGATTTGAGTTCATCAAAACTAGAAATTTCAACTATATTTCCACTAGTAATTATTCTATTTGGCAAATCGGTTTTTTCAAAAATTGTTTCCCAATCCGAAATCACTCCATCGCCATCCAAATCTTTGGATACTTCTACCTGGGTTCGACTACAATTACATGCACTAAATAGTATACACGAAACAATAGCCACCATACATATCACAAAATTTTTCCAAAATTTCATTTTTCACCTACTCAACTGACTTTGTCGAACTTTTAAGACTTTTTAAGACCGCACCAAATTTGGTGTCCTTTTTACTTTATTATTCTCAAAAGTATTTCGTTTTATCTACATGATACTAAAAATTCGCCCGATGTATTTTTTAAGATTTAGTCTTTTAACATCAAACTTCGGAACAAATTAGTATCACATAAATTTTTTAAGTATATTTTATTGTAATAAATACTCAAACCAAAGTCAAACAAATTTATTTATATAATATAAATGTATAGGTTTTAATTTCAACTAGTTTTTAGACATTTAACTAAATATTGGCAAAATAATTTGAAAAAAATATTTGACTAAATTATATACAATTGTTAAAATGAAGTTATAAAATATCATCTCAAAGGAGATTAATATGTCAAAAAAAGCAAAATTAATTACAATAATAACAAGCGCAGTAGTTGCTGTTGCATTAATAGTTACTGCAATATGCCTAATTGTTGCAAATGCAAATAGAAAAAAGGAATACGAACTTAGAGAAAAAACCGCAACAAGCATAATGACTTGTGAGACAAATCCTAGTGTTCAATTTGTCCTAAACGGAAACGACAAAGTTATGAGAGTCGTAGCACTCAATAACGATGGCAAAGCACTAGAATTGAATGGCGAATTTATAGGACTTACAGCCGAAGAAGCAGCCGAACTTTTTGTTAAAATCACTACCGAAGTTGGAAAGATTAACCTTGACATCGCATCCGATGGAACTACAGTTACAATTTCATTTAGCGGTTCAAAACAAGATTACTCCGACATGAGCAAAGCTGTTGTAGAAAAAGTTAACAAGTACTTTGACGAAAACGGAATAATTGCTGGGGCAATAAGCCAAATTGAAGAACTAAAAGAAAGTGTAAAAAGACTTAAACCTACCGCTTCAGATATAGACACCAAAACTTTGGACGAACTATTTACCCAATATAACAACATTGCAGATATGGTTGCAGGTGTTGTACCAAACGATATGGCAAGTTTTTATGAAAAATACGACGAATTTAATGCTGAATATTTAAAGAAAGAACAAGAAATTAATGCAGCTGTTCAACAATGGAAAGATTTAATAGCTCAACTTCCAGCAGGCTCAGAACGAATTGCTGATTTAAACGCAAAAATTGACGTTGCTTTGAAAGACTTAGACACTTATTATAAAAATTTTGTTAAGGCAGTGAATGACTGGAAGCCAACAGCCGAAAGCCTAGCTCAAACATTAAACAATCTAAAAACTCAATTTAAACAACAAATCAACGATTTCAAAGCTACATTTGATGCACACAAAACTGAGTTTGAAAATAACAAAACTGAATTTGAACAAAGAATCAAAGCATTTAGAGATTCTCTAAATCAAAACTAAAATTTTAAAAACTCCCAACTTCAAAAAGGGAGTTTTTTTGTTGACTTTCAAAGTTTTAGGCATAGAATTTTTTTCAAATAACTATTTTTGCAGTGACAAAACTAGAAATATGTGCTAAAATTAATTTGGATTAAGCATATGAGAAGAAAGTATAATAGAGACGTATATATGAAAGAAGTGACCAAGAGTATTTGGCACTTGGCTGAAGAAAAAGATATTGCTGGATATATTGGTTTTAAGTATATCCAAGAAATCGAACACCCTATCAAATATTATTGCAACGGAAATGAATATATTGGGCTTGACTCGGGATATACTATTTTGGAATATGTTCCAAGTGAAAGAAATTATACTTTGCGTGCTTTTTTTGATAGCCTTAATCGTCCTGTATTATATTATTTTGATATTGTCAATCAAATTGGAATTGACGATTACTCAACTTGGTATGACGATATGTTCTTGGATGTAACAATGGAATGTCCGGTTATTACAAATGGATATTATCATATTAATTTGGTTGACGAACTTGAATTTAAACAAGCACTCAAAGACGGAGATATAACCGAAGAAATGTTTAATTCAGGTCTCTCCACCGCCCTTAATCTTATGAAGCAACTCAAAACCCAAACTAACGATTTGGTAAATCGTAGTGTTTATGATTTAATTAAAATCAAAAAAGAACTAAAACTAATATAATAAGGTGCAATCGCACCCTTATATGCTGATGTGGCTCAGTTGGTAGAGCAATGCATTCGTAATGCGTAGGTCGTGGGTCCGAGTCCCACCATCAGCTCCAAAATTTTATTATTTGACAAAATACAAGTACTGAATTAAAATAATATTTGTGCAGGTGTAGTTCAATGGCAGAATATCGGCTTCCCAAGCCGACTACGAGGGTTCGATTCCCTTCACCTGCTCCAAATAAACAAAAAAGGAAGTCAATAAGACTTCCATTTTTTTATTTCAATCTATCCAAATCTGAAGCGACGTTCCATCTTTCGAATAATCTATTCATCATTATATCTTCTGGCCATTTACATTCCATAGTTTCATGAACGTCTTTAAATTTGTTTTTGTAATAATCAATAATTTCATCTACATTATGATGCAAGAAGAATGGCAAAATGTGTTGTTCTTGCATTTTCTTGAGTTCATCATATGACTTGCCGGCATCTTGAATATTTATAATATCTTGTTCTTCGACTCTCTTTAAGTCTGGATATTGAAATCCGCTAAATGTATAGCCATAAGGATTATATATAGGACACCAATTTGAATTGCCCGTCCAGCCTAATTCCTTGAAGTAAACACCACGTACAAATTGTGGAGCAAGTTTAGGCATATCACCCTTTTCGGAAAATCTAGGAACTTTGTGATAATAATCTACTTTGTCCAAATCTACTGGAGCAGTAATTGTTTTTCTATATTTATCGTTAAATTTAATAAGCCAAGGAAGTGGCAAGCCAATCTTTGGGTCATCTGTATCACCATAAACATATTCTTCGGGAATCTTAACTAGATAAACAGGAATTGAGCCATTTGGAGAGTCTTTGCTCAAAAATTTGCTTCTAGCCTGATATTTATTTGCAAAATACTCAAGAACTTTTGCTTCGCCAAATTCATCTATGTTTGATTGCCAAACCATTGTAGAATCGCCATAGTTAATATCTTTGTAAATATCTAGTCCATTATTAAATGTATCCAAAATTGAACTTAGTCCTTTGACTTTGTGACTATTGCCCTTGGTTATATATGACCAATCTGGATAAACAAAATAAGTGTATCTAAATTTAGATTTTGCCATACTTAGAATTCCCCCTTTTCCAACATAGTTTGTCTACGTCTAGCATCTTCTACTATTGACGAATTTTCCAAAAGTGTCATGATTTTAAACCTAGACATTTTGTTTCTATACTCTAATAATTGTGGTTTTAGATATTCTTCGTTGTATTTTTTAAATCCTTGTTTATCTAAATAAGTTATTCTATTATAAATCAATGTTTCGTCTAATCTATCCTTATGTAGTTTTGCACAATCGTAATCATATTCTTTGGATTCAAGTTTTTCTATGACATCATCATTTCTTGCATTTATTCTCCAAATAGTATAGTGATAAATATCTGCCACAAATTTTTGTTCAGGACTCAAAATAAGCCCCTTATGAATTGGACTCAGTGGCATACAACTTTCATTTTTGATACATCTTAAATCCGGATAATTGAGATAAACTCTATCTATAAAATTAGAAGCAAGACCTTGAACTACTTTATCTCCGACTTTTGCTACATTATTAAGTGGCAATAGCGGACAGAATGTCGAATCTTCCGCTTTCTCACCAAAATTTTCATCAAGGGAATCTTCTTTGTAAAGTTCAGCCATATAAACAGAAGGAATTTTTGCAACCCAAAGTGCATAAGGCAAAGAACCCAATCTTTTTTGGATGTTCATGACAAGTCTTTCAAGCCCATAAGCATCGGCGGTTGCACTCGATATTCTAATTGGTTTAGGCGCATACTCTTCATTTGGCAATAATTTATTAAAAGCAAAGTCTATCATGTCTAGCGCATAAGGCTCTTTAATTTTGTAGACTTCGGTTTCTCTATCTTGAAGTTTACCAGTATAAGAATTTAGCATCTTGGTTGTTTGCATAACTTTGTCTAGTTGTTCATCTGGTATACGTCTAGGATAAACTAGATAAGAATACTCTTTTTCTCTATTTTCACTCATATTTCCACCTTATATGTAAAATTCTGTTTCCCCACAAAACATTTTATTTATTATATTTTAACACTTGTACTGAGTATAGTCAATACCCAATTTTTGATAAGTTTGTCCGATTACCTTCGCTTATCTTTTGGAAAAATCTTCAAAATGTGTTAAACTAATCTAATTGATAAGCCATAAACAATTAAAAATAATGGATAAAAGGCAAAATAATGAATTTACCAAAGGATTTTGAACAAAAAATGAGAGATTTGCTTGGAAGCCAAGCAGATGAATTTTTCAAATCTCTTGATAATCCTTCACAAAAAGCAATTACAGCCAATTTTGAAAGACTGAAAAAAGACGTTTTCGAAAAGAACTGCGATTTTGAAATTGAGCCAATTCCTTTGACTCAAAATGGATACTTTGCTAGCATCCCAAAGTTTTCACAAAATGTTTTTAACCACATGGGAGTAATTTATTCCCAAGAGCCAAGTGCAATGTATCCTGTTGAACTTATGGATATTCACCCACAAGACATATGTCTTGATGTATGTGCATCTCCCGGCGGAAAGTCTATTCAAATTCTTGAAAAACTAGGTGGAGATGGAGTGCTAGTTTCTAATGAAATTGTGTATAGCAGAGCCAAGATTTTAAGAGAAAACCTAACACGTATGGGTTTTGATAATTTCGTTATCACTTGCAATTCGTCCGAAGAATTAAATAAAAGTGGCATAATGTTTGACAAAATTTTGGTTGATGCACCTTGCGGTGGCGAAGGAATGATTAGAAAAAACAACTTCGACTTAAATTTTTATAACCCCACAAGTATAGATAGCAATGCCGAACGTCAATTAGAAATTTTGGAAAACATTTCCCCACTACTTAAACCAAATGGCATTTTGGTTTACTCAACATGTACTTATGACATAAGAGAAAACGAAAAAGTTATATTTAATTTTATAAAAAAACATCCCGACTTTGAAATCCTTAACAAAAACGAATTTTTGGCTGTATGTGATAGCGGGATAAAGATTGAAGATATAAGTACAAATTTTGGACTTCGTCGTTATCCCCATAGATTCAAAGGCGAAGGTCAATTTATGATTGCTCTCAAAAAAGTTGATGGTGAAAGTCTGTCTCCAAAACCATCATTGCCAAAAGGTTTTGGCGATGTTAATCAAAAAGATTTGGCAACTATTCGCTCTGCACTAAAAGGTGTTGTAAACTTAAGGTTAGATAGCCTTGTTAAGATTAATGACGAAATTTATGTTTTGCCAAAGTGCAAATTAAATCTTAAAAATTTAAATGTAATTTATCTTGGTGTGCATGTTGGAACACTACAAAAAAACATTTTCAAAATTGCACATGAGTTTTATCATACTTATGGAAAATATTTTGAAAACAAAATCGAACTAAATGATTTTGATGTCTACAAATATTTGCATGGCGAAGAACTCAGTTTTGAAAAACCAAACGGAATATATGCGGTAGAGTTTTTGGGAGTAACACTTGGCGGTGGCAAAATGACAAATGGAAAACTCAAAAACTATTATCCAAAAGAATTAAGAATTTAAAAGGATTAATTATGAAAACATTATTACTTACACACAAAGCCGACCCCGACGGCATAAGCCCTGTAATTTTTCTCAAAATGATAGGCGTCAATTTTGATTATATTTTACTAAACGCAAACGACATTATCCCAAAGGTTCAGGAAATAATCAAGAACAAAAGTTATTTAAGCTACGACGAAATAATTATAACCGATTTAACTTTGGACAAGCCAACTTGCGAATTAATTATGAAGACTGGAGATAGTCAGAGATTTAAGTTATTTGACCACCATGCTTTCAATTTGGTGGCAAACGACTATCCATTTGGAACAGCAATAAGCACAAATAGTGACGGAATTAATGAATGTGCAACATCACTATTTTATAAATATTTAGTCAAAGTCTATCCTGATATTTTTGATAAACCAGCAGTCAAAGATTACACCGAACTTATTAGACTTAGCGACACATGGGACTGGGCAAAGACAAACAACTTACAAGCAAAAAAATTAAATGACTTGCATGATATTTTGGGTCGAGATAATTATATTGATTACTACTCAAAATTTCTAAAGGATAGTAACGAATTTTACTTTACAAAAGAACAAGAATATTTGCTTGAAATTGAGCAAGGAAGAATTCAACGTTACTTGGAAGAAACAGAAAAAACAATGTTTCATGCAACCATTCAAGGCAAAAAATGTGGAATAGTTTTTGCCGAACAAAATAGAAGTTTGCTTGGAAATTATCTATCTCAAAAATACTCATACTGCATAGACTTTGTCGTTATTATTAACATGCAACAAGGCATATCTTTTAGGTGTTGCAAGGACGAAATTAATGTCGCCGAAATTGCTTCGATTTATGGTGGGGGTGGTCACGTAAAAGCATCTGGCGCACCTATGGATAACTCTCTCAAAAAAGAAGTTATTAAATTAATTCTCAAAGATAAAAATATGTTTAATGTATAGTTTTTGCCAGTAATTAATAGAATTTTGTCAAAAACAAATAATTAAATGACAATTTTAATATTTATAATTACAGAAAGGTTTAAGTTATGGAATCTAAAAAATATTCAAAAGAAAGTGAAATTAGTTATTGTTTTGGAGCATTTCCCACTTATGAACTTCTCAAAAACAAACACTCTCAGGCTTCAAAAATAGTAATCCACGAAAAGTTGGAAAAAAGTGAAGATATTCAAAAAATATTGGAACTAGCAAAAAAGCATAGAGTTCCAATTTTAACAAACGGAAAACTAATAGAGAAACTTAGTGGTAAGGGCAATATTTATATCATGGGAGTGTTCCATAAGTATGAGATGAAAGTTGACAATAGCCAAAATCAAGTACTTTTGGTTAGTCCTAGCGATATGGGAAATTTGGGGACAATAATTAGAGTAATGCTTGGATTTAATTATACAAACTTGAGTATCATTAAGCCTTGTATTGATATATTTGACCCAAAGGTCATAAGGGCTAGTATGGGTTCTATATTTAGTATGAATATTCAACTTTTTGATAGTTTCGACGACTACTCAAAAGTTAATAATAATTACAAGTATCCCTTTATGCTTCAAGCCAAAACTAGTCTAAGTAGTCTTGAGAAAAAATCTCAACCACACACTCTAATTTTTGGAAACGAAGCAAGCGGGCTAGACAAAAAGTTTTTGTCAGTCGGCACTCCACTTATAATCAAACACTCAGACAAAATTGACTCTCTTAATCTATCCATGTCTGTCGGAATTGCTTTGTATGAATTCAGCAAATAAAGATTAAAAAAATCCATTAGGTTAATTAAATAATCTAATGGATTTTTTATTTAAATTAATTTTTCTAGTTCTTTTAGCGCCCAAGAAATTTCATCAAATACAACTTTGTAACTTTTGTCATCTAGCAAATTCACTCCTGCTTTTTTCAAAATTTCCAAAGAGTAATCACAAGTTCCACTCTTCAAAAATTCAAGATATTTATTTAGAGCATCTGGCTCGTTATTATAAATTCTTGTGGCAAAATTAATTGCGCTCGACATTCCTGTTGCATATTTGTATACATAATAAGCTCTATAGAAATGTGGGATTCTCATCCATGTCTCACCAATATCTTGGCTTTCAAACTTAACACTCTTTCCATAATATTTTTGATTTAGTTCTTTGTATTTGGCATTAAGCAAATCTTTGCTAATAGGACTTTCACTTTCAACAAGAGTATGAGCATAGTACTCAAATTCGCTATACATAGTTTGAACATAAATTGTAGCAAAAATATTGCTCAAATATTTTTCAAGATGAGAGAGCTTCTCTTTTTTTGTTTTGGCATTTTGATACAAATATTTAAATAACAAAACTTCATTTACAGTACTAGCAATTTCTGCTAGGAATATTGTATGGTCGTGTGTCTGATAAGGTTGAACTTTTGCACTAAGGTATCCGTGCATTGCATGTCCCAATTCGTGTGCCAAAGTATAAATTCCACGACTATCATCAACTGTGTTAAGCAAAATATATGGATGTGGCTCAAACATATTACAACAGAATCCACCCGTTGTCTTTTTTTCGCATGGATAAACATCAATCCACCTATTATCTCTAGCAGTTTTTAAGCCCGCTACATACTCGTCACCCAACACACTCATAGCGTTTATGACTTTTTCATAAGACTCTTCATAAGAAATCTTTTCGTTTAAGTTAGCAATTTTAACCGACCTATCGTAGATATAGAAAGGACTCAAATTTAGAGCTTTTTTCTTGAGTGCATAAAATTTGTGCATTAAATTTAGATTTTTATTTACATTCTCAAGTAGTTTGTCATAAACTTTTGAATCAATATTACTTCCAAACAAAGACATCTCAAGTGTCGATTTAAAGCCATACACATCAGCCACAAACCAGTCACTCTCAACACTGCCAATATAGTTTGAAGCAATAGTGTTGCTAAGTCCATGATAGCCTTTTAGATATGAATTGTATGCATTTTTTCTAAGAACTCTATCGCTATTTTCTAACAAATGTGAGTAATTATGTTGATTAACTTCATGTAGTTTATCTTTTGAATCCTTAACACTTTCAAACTTCAAATCCAATGTGTCGATATTATCATACACATCCGAAAATCCACCCAAAGATTTCATCGCCTTGCTAAGCATAATTTCATCTTTTTCGGGCAAAACATGTGCCTTTTCTCTAATCAAATTTTTGATACTCATTGAATAATCTTTGAATCTTGAATCTTTGAGTAATTTATTTAAATACTTTTCGCCATATCCAATAAGTTCCGGCTCTTCAAATGATGTTGCAACGGATATGTTTTTGGAAATATTAGCAAGCCGACTACTTATCTCCAAATATTTGTTATCTTCCAAGTTTTCACTTAGTTTGAGAGACACATATACTTCAACTTTGTCCATAATCTTTCCTAGTTCT
Organism: uncultured Clostridia bacterium; assembly: GCA_934754475.1. Taxonomy (GTDB): domain Bacteria; phylum Bacillota; class Clostridia; order Christensenellales; family UBA1242; genus UBA11490. Next base: position 410,585 of record CAKVHV010000002.1, read on the forward strand.
GTACAAAGTTCAAAATACTCATAGCATGTATTTATTTTTTTTAGTTTACCCTTGTATGCACTCAAAATTGCTGGGTATTTTTCAATTTTCTCAATACTTTTGAGTAGTTCGTCTTCATCTTCAAAAATATCTTTGAGATTCCATTTGTATTTTTCGGCTATTTGACTTCTTTTTTTCATTTTTTCTCCTTAAAAGTGTTAGTCTATAACGACATTATCTTATAGATTATATTATCAGAAGTTTTGTCTGAAAGCGACGAAGTCATTTTCAAGCAAAACTGATGTTTATTCAATCTATGTAACCACGATTTCATCGTGGTGTTTGCGATAGCAAAATGATTTGTGAATGAAATTAACAAATCAATATTACATAGATTATAATCTAGGAAGTTGAGAGTAGCACAAATGTTTACATTTGTATTACCGAAACGACGACGAATTCAATCTATGTAACCACGATATAATCGTGGTGTTTGCGTTAGCAAATTGATTTGTGAATATAATGAACAAAGCATTATTACATAGATTATAATCTAGGAAGATTAAACAAAGTAGTCCGCTAGGACACCTTGATTTAATCTGACGACGTTTTCAATCTATGTGACCCACGATTTATCGTGGTGTTTGCGGTAGCAAACAAAATTTTAACTTGTTTAAAATTTTACATTACATAGATTATTTTACTTTCAAATTATGACTTATGTCAAACTAATTTGAATAAATTTTGTTAAGACATATTGACAATAGACATAATTCGTAGTAAAATTAGTTTAAAAATAAGACTAATGCAAAATATAAAAGTATTCCAAAGGAGAATGATTATGACTAAGAAAAAAATTAATGTTCTAATTACTATAATGATTGTTTTTATAGTGCTTTTTCTTGCTGGATCGTTTGCCTATGAAAACTATTTAATTAATAAACAAGACCAAAAATACGAAGAATCGCTCAAAGATTTGGATAACACCCAACAAGAGAGTTCTAGCGGAAAAACAAGCGAAGAAAGTAAGTAAAAAGAGATGTCAATGACATCTCTTTTTTGCTATTCTTTCTTGTCGACAACAACTGTTCCGTCTTCTTCGATTGTAATTGTGTCACCAGAACTTACGTATTTCAAGAATTTTTCGCCCAAGTTATCAATAGCGATAATTTTGCTATCTTCCCAGTTTCTTGCAAGAATAATTCCTGAAGCGGCTAGGCTATCTATACTTTCGCTAAATAGCATTGCACTAGGATTAATTCCCATTGAGCAGATTGTTTGAATAACAAGTCCACCAGTAGTTGAACCTATTGTCTTTGGCAAACAAAGAATTTTGTCTGTCAAGACTTTTTTGTATAGGTCTGGGTTGTTTTGGTCGGAACTTATAACTTTTTTTGCATTCTTTAATGCACTTTTTTGAAAAGTTGCAAGAGTATTAACACCTTGATGACTTACAATTGCTTCACCAGTAAGTTTGCCACCAGCGATTACTCTACCGCTAAATTTTTTCATAAGTTACCCCCTGTGATTATTTTCAAAATATCATCAGATTTGTAGAATCTTGAAGATGAATAAGTACGCAATTTGTTAGAACAAGTAATAATAGGTTTTTTGCCGGCTAATGGGTTGTTTGTATACATAAGCGGACAAATACTACTTACTTTAACTCCTGCTTTATTAAGTTTCTTGCACAAATCAGTTTCTCTAAACTTATCTGCAATTTGTGGACTTGTTGTAAGGATTGTTCTTGTTGTAACTTTTGTTCTTCCGTTATTTTTTAGTCCTTCCAAAATATTATTTGCCCAAGATTCTAATTGGGTTCTGCTAAGATGTGGACAGCCTATGAAGCAAAGACTTGGTTTTGCATTAATATTCTTCCACAAAACTGGATAAGACTTGTAAACTTTTTCAAGTTCTCTATCTGTAATTGTATATACTTTTGCATCTTTTTTGATAAGTTTTTTGCCAAGTTCTTTGGCTTCAGGTGTAAGACCATCAATATGATAAAGTCCTACAGCACCATTTGATGCAGTCGCTGCGCCAAAGTCCTTAAGATAAGCCTTAACATCGTCAGTAAGTTCGTTTCCTAAGAATTTGTCTAGTCCCTTAACATAAGGCACGTCTTCCATAACCTTAAGACCAATAGCGCTACCCAAAATTTGTGCTTCTGGAAGTTTGCTTGTTTGAATATCTATAATCCAATCAGCCTTTCTGCCTTCGTCAGTAAGAAGTCCAAATTCAGGAACTTTGCCAATAATGGCTGAGAACAAATCTAACATTCCACTATTTCTATTGCATCTAGCACCCAAAACAGAGTTAGCATATACAACTGCCGAACTTTCTGCCCAGCCTAGTATATCTCCCTTTTTTGGAAGATTTCCAACTTCTTCAAAGTAACAAGTACAAGTAAAACTCTTGTCATCTTTAAGACCGATTTTCTTGAGTTGTTCTTCGTATCTAGCTTGTTCTTTGTACATAATTTTGCTAAAAACAAGTTTGTTTAACAAATTACATTTTACGTTTGTATAATCTATTGGACGTGGGTCAACTGTAAAAGGTTCTTTTGTCTTGATTCCAGCATCAATAATTTCGTCCATTGTTCTAAAAAGTGGTTTCAAAAGTCCGATTCCAAACGAAGTAACAAAGTGGCTTGCATGAGTGATAGGCACTAATTTTGTAGCACCAAATACTTCACCAAAATCAACTACGGTTTTCATAATCTTAGCCATGGTTTCGCCTTGAGAACCAGCAAGAATACCCTTTTCTTCTTGTGTTAATTTCATATTTATCTCCTATAATAATTAAATTTTTTCGGCAACTTCCCAAGCACGCCATACAACAGTTCTTAGGTTTCCAACACTATAAGCATCACCTACAACGTGAACGTGTTTGTTTTCTTTTGAAAGTGGATTTGGATTGTATCCAATTGCCAAAATTATATCGTCAGCATTAAGCCAAGTTTGTCCGTCTTTTGTTTCAATTCTAACTTTTTTGTCTGAGATTTCAACAACTTTGCTTTCCAAATAAACTGGAACTTTGTATGCCTTGAAATAATCTCTTAGATAACTTGAGTTAGCAAGACATAATCCCCTAACTGCCATCAAGTCTTGTTTTGCTTCGACAATTACAGGCTTTTTGCCCTTGAGATGCAAGTCATAAGCGATTTCACAACCAGTAAGTCCGCCACCGATTATGACAACATTCTTGCCAACTTCCTTGCCATTTAGATAATCTACAGCGTCAATACATCTTTCTGCATTTGGCATTCTTAATTTTCTTGCAACAGCACCAGTAGCAATTACTACTTCGTCTGCATCAAGTGTAGATATATCCGAAATCTCTGTGTTTAATTTAACTTTGATTTTCAAATCTTTGATTTGTTTTTTGTACCATTCAATAAGACGTTTGTCGTTTTCCTTGAAGTCAAAATTCGATGCAGGAATAAATACTCCGCCAAGAACTCCCGACTTTTCGTAAATTGTAACTTTGTGTCCACGAAGTGTTAGAATTCTAGCACATTCCATGCCACCAATTCCGCCACCGATAACTGCAACATTTTTTGTCTTTTTGGCTGGTTTGATTATAAATCTTCCGCCATTCATTGTAACTGGATTCAAAGCACATCTTGCCATATGTTTTGCTTCATTTAGACTTTCGTCATTAGCAACACCTTTGTAGTGTGCCATTGCAAAACATCCGTTGTGACAACAAATACAAGGTTGAATATCGTCTTCTCTTCCGTTAATTAATTTAGTAACCCATGCACCATCAACCAAAAATTGTCTTGCAACACCCATTGCATCAATTTTCTTTTCCTTAATAGCCTTTGCGCCAACTTCTGGAGTCATTCTACCAGCACAAACAACTGGGATATTTACAAATTGTTTGATATGGCTAACATCTTCCAAATTACAGTTTGTAGGCATATATGCTGGTGGATGAGCCCAATACCAAGCATCATAAGTTCCGTTGTCGCAGTTAAGCATATCATATCCGGCATCTTCCAAATATTTGGCTGCCTTTTCGCTTTCTGCCATGTCACGACCAACTTCTTTGTACTTCTCACCAGGAACAGCACCTTCGCACAAGCCTTTTGTCTTGCTTATAACAGAATATCTCAAGGAAACAGGGAAATCTTCTCCGCAGACTTCCTTAATTGCCTTAACAACTTCTACTGGGAAACGATATCTATTCTCAAAACTTCCACCATATTCATCAGTACGATGATTTGTGTATTTCAAAGTGAATTGGTCAAGCAAATATCCTTCGTGAACAGCATGCACTTCAACACCATCAACACCGGCTTCTTTAAGTAGTCTTGATGTCTCAGCAAAAGCATAAATCATGTGCTTGATTTCTTTGTTTGTAAGCGCTCTACACTTAACACCTTCCGCCCAACGTGAAGTAATTTCACTAGGAGATGCACAAATGTAACTAATATCAATTACTGGTTTGATAAGTGCTCCCAAAAACTTATTTTTTAGGAATGGCACAAGCGGATTTGTAATAGCGAAAGACCTTCCAAATCCAGCTGTCAACTGAACAAATAACTTAGCGCCATATTTGTGAACTTCCTTCATATATTCTTTGAGTTCTTTGAACATTCTCTTGTTTTGATATAGCCAACGACCAAGCATAGTATCTCTCAAAGGTGCAATGCCGGGGATAATTAGTCCGACATTATTTTTTGCCTTGTCAAGAAAGAACGCAGCCGATTCTTTGTCAAAATGATTTCGTTCCATCCAGCCAAAAAGTGATGTTCCACCCATTGGACACATAACAATTCTATTTTTAATTTCGACATTGCCAATTTTCCATGGGGTCATCAGTGGCTCGTATTTTTTTTCCATAGATATTCTCCTTAAATTTTTTTACACTCTAAGATTAATTTTTTTTGTTAATTTTGTCAAATATTTTAAGTAAATAATATATAAATTAAAGATATTATTAGTATTTAACATATTTTTTTAATTAATTTGAAATCATCACTGAGCATTGAAAACAAAAAATATTTAACATGTATTATTTTTTGGGTGGTTACTAAAAAAAATATTTGCAATTATATAAAAATTGTTATATACTAACATGTAATTACTTTGGAGAGAAAATATGAAAAAATTAGATATAGCAAAATTAAACAAAGATTATCTTTCGCTTGATGCCAAGTCCGTAACAATTGCTGGCTGGGTTAGAAGTGTTAGAGATGTCAAATCATTTGGATTTATAGACTTAAATGATGGAACAAGTTTCAAAGGTGCACAAGTAGTTTTTGATGCAAAAAAAGTTTCAAATTATGATAGCATTGCAAAACTTAATGCCGGTTCTTCTATTAAGGTTGAAGGGACTATTGTTGTTACTCCAAACAACAAACAACCATATGAAATCAATGCAACAAGTATTGAAATTATTTGTGCAACAGATAGCACTTATCCTTTGCAAAAGAAAGGTCATTCATTAGAGTTTTTGAGAGAACAAGCATATCTTAGACCAAGAACAAATTTATTTAATGCAATATTCAGAGTTCGTAGCGAAGCGGCTTATGCTTTGCATAGCTACTTCAATAATCTTGGATTTGTTTATGTTCATGCACCACTTCTTACATCATCAGATTGTGAAGGCGCTGGCGAATTATTCAAGGTTAGTACTCAAGATATTTATGCGGGTCTAAAACTCAAACCCGAAGATGAATTGTTTGGCAAAAAAGTATTCTTGTCCCCATCATGCCAACTCGAAGGCGAAGCTTTTGCTTTGGCTATGGGAAACATCTATACTTTCGGACCATCTTTTAGAGCCGAAAATAGCAACACTGTCAAACACGTAAATGAATTCTGGCATATCGAACCCGAAATGGCCTTTGCTGAACTTGAAGATGATATGGATGTTATGGAAGGCATGGTCAAGAGTGTTATTAATTATCTATTTGAAAAATGCCCAGACGAACTCAAATTCTTTGATAGTTTTGTTGAACACGGACTAATAGAGAAACTTAAACACGTAGCAACTAGCGACTTTGCAAGAGTAACTTACACCGACGCAATTGCCGAACTAGAAAAACACAATGACCAATTTGAATTTAAAGTTAGTTGGGGTGCAGATATTCAAACTGAACACGAAAAATTCTTAACCGAAAAAGTTTATCATCGTCCAGTATTTGTCTATGATTATCCAAAGGAAATCAAAGCATTCTATATGAAACTCAATGACGACGGAAAGACTGTTAAGGCTACTGACCTATTAGTTCCGGGCATTGGCGAACTTTGTGGAGCAAGCGAAAGAGAAGAAAATTATGACAAATTACTCGAAAGAATCCACGAACTAGGTCTAAACGAACAAGACTATTGGTGGTATCTAAATCTAAGAAAATTTGGTTCGGTTAAACATAGCGGATTTGGAATGGGTTTTGATAGATTCATTATGTACGTTACTGGTGCTTCAAATATTCGTGATGTACTTCCATTCCCAAGAACTCCAAAAAATTGTAATTTCTAAACATAAAAAAAGTAAATAATCTATTTGACAATTATGTCATTTTGATTATTTACTTTTCTTTTTTTTATCTACCCATTCCGTCAAAATGATTAGTTGCACCTTCGCCATAAATGCTACAACCGCTTTGAGTTTTGTCATAAACCAACTCGCCATCCAAGTCAAACAAGTCACCATGATAGACTCTCATATTCATATCGAAAAATCCCATAAGTCTTGTGTTTCCGCTCTTGCTTTCGGCAACTATATATTTAATTGGGTGCATGTGAGTATCAAAGTAGTTGTCACTACTAATAATTCTAAATTCTCTACCTTCAAACTCAAATGTTTCATAGCCGTCATCATCTGTCTTTTTGGATAAATCCGGATGTCTTTCTTCCAAATATTGTTTAAGCAAATTATTACATTCCGAAATACTATGATGTTTGGAAAAAGTTGCTTTGGCTGGAGTTCTCTCGCATGTTAAATCACCATGTTTGTCTTTGAGAGTTTGCAAAGGACAAGTTAAGTTATAATATCCAACAAGTTTTCTGTCCTTGGTATTTTTGAATAGATTTGGAGTGTCAATATCAATCGCTTTTTGAAAGTCATCCATTATAAAATAACTTCGATGATTATTGCTACGATTATTATAAATATTATCTATAATACTCTCCAAATATTTATCGTACGCAATAAGTGTATCCAAGTCAAAATAGTTATATGGCGCAAGTGGTTTTTCTTGGTTTCTAATATCGTCATAAATAGCATTTAGATTTGTATTGCTCTCAATTGAATCATAAATACTCATAGTTCCAGCCGCAAAGTTTCTATTAATACAATATCTCAAAACCTTTGCACTCTCTTTGTGTGAATACAAAATTCTCGAAAGTATAATATTCTTTTCGGCAATTCTTCGCATAACATATTGCTTGACTACTTTTAAATTTTCTTTATCCATAACATCCCTTTTTTTCACATATTATTTATTATATATATTTTAACATATTAATTAAATAATTGCAAGACTCAATTTTTGACTTACAAATATTTAAAAAATTCCGTCTCAAATCTACAAAGTTATTTTCAAGCAAACCATGTTTTTATTTGAAAAAATTAAATATTTTAGTTTAACTAAAATAAATAATTTAGACGAAAGCAAAATAAATATTTGGTTTTAACTTTAATAAATAAATTGGATAAACCTAAATTAAATAACAAACAAAAAAAACAATCGTTTGTTTTATTCAAACGATTGTTTTTTTGTTTAGTTCACATTATAAGTTTCGATGTCTTTGTCGCTTACTTTGCTTTCTTTTACTTTTGCTTTTTTGTGTTTCTTTCTAGCGACAATAATAAGAGTGATTGTAAATGCAAGAGCAACTACAACAAGAATAATAATCCAAGCAAGAGTTGACAAAGTCTTGATTTCGGTGGTTATAATGTATTTGTCATTTAAATCATCGACTTGGAAAACATAATATCCGTTTTCAATCTTGATTGCGATTTCACTAAATCCGCTTAATCCCACTTTGTAAACTTTGACAGTATCAACACCTTGAGTTGCTTTGACTTTGACGGTGTAGATATAATTTGAATTTTTGACAGCATCAATATTTTCAAGAGTACATACTGACAAAACTCTTTCGTTATTAAACTTTTTGGTGTCAGTATTTTGAACAAGTTTGATATCCTTTGCGTCTTCGTCAAAAGTAGCATCACTACATTCAATTATACTACTATCATTTTTGACTTCAAAAGATTTTTGAATTTTGATAGTTCCTTGAGTTGTGCCTTTGAAGTTAAGTCCGTCTTTGACTTTCATTTCAAAATTATATGAACCAATTTCTATAGGCTCAATATTATTTTCAAAAGTAAATTCAATTTGATGCTCGGTAATTCCCAAAGTTCTATCGAATGTGTACACTGGATATTTAACATTTCCGTCATAAATAAATTCAGTTTGAGTAAGAGTGAAGAATACTAATTGTTGTTCAATAACCAAATCAGTCTCGTTACTAACTGCACTCATATAATTTTCGTTTCCGTCAAAGAATGCTTGAACCTTGTAAGTTCCTGCATTTTTGACACTATCTACAACAACACCAAATTGTTTGTAAACATATCGAAGTTGCAAATCCACATTGTCACAAGTCATCTCAAAATTTTTGCCATTATAGACATAAGTCTTTGGAGTTAAAACTGGTGTAAGTTTTGCTTTTTGAATAGTATAAGTGCCTGTTTTGTAACTAGTTAATGCGTAGTTTTCTGGAATTTCGAAATCTCCAATAATCTTGTAAACACCTGCATTATCTCCGCCCACTCTATTAAGTGTTATGTCGATTTTATCGTCAAATTTAAGTCCCGAAATAGTACAAGTTAATTTTTGTGTTTCTCCGCCATAAACTGCGGTTTTGTCATCAATTACAATAGACAAGTTTGCTTTGGAAATTGTTAGAGTATTTGGATTAAATACAATGCTATAATTGTCGTTACTCAAAGTCCCAATGTTGATATTATATATTCCAACATTTTCGCCTTCTTCTCTTTGTAATTCTCCAAACAAAGTATCACTACCTATAAGACCTGTAACATCATATCTTAAATTATCTTGTTCACCATAAACTTTGAAAGACACAAGTGCGGTGACAACAATTTGTTTTGGAGTAATTGTGTATGTTCCGTTTGTCACAAACAATTCATAATTTTGACTATTTAGCGTTCCTTTGTGTATTTCGTATACTCCAACATTTTCGCCTTCTTCTCTTTGTAATTCTCCAAATATTTGACTTGCATCAAATTCGCCTTGAACTGAGTAAGTAAGGCTCTCAGATTGACCATATTCGACCGATTTGTTATCTATCAAAATATTAAGTTTTCTTGGAGTAATCTTAAGGCTTCCGTTTGCAAAAATAATACTATAATTTGAGTTTTGTAGAGTTCCCAAAGTAATTGCATATTCGCCTACATTTTCGCCTTGTACTCTTTCCAAATGTCCTTCAAGTTTGTCTTCATTAATAAGAGATGTGACAAGTCTATTGTTAAGATACATTTTGTAAGTTAAGTTCGGGTCAACATCCCCAAATGTCTTAGTTGCATTTTCTGCCATAATTAGGAGTTTTTTAGGGTTAATTTTAAAGTATTCAGGAGTGTAATCAATTAAATAATTGTCGTCTTCAAACTCAATTAAATTAATCAAATATTTGCCAACACTTTCGCCTACTTCTCTTTGCAAATTAATTGCAACTTCGTCTTGACTTTCATCTCCACAAAGACCATTTAGAGTATAATCAAAATTCGAAGGTTCTATATCGCCATAGTTTTTGAATTGTCCCGGAGTAACAATCAAATTCAATGTCTTTTTGGATACAACAAGTCTAGTGTCTGCACTGCTTGATAATCTTCCTTGATAGTTTGGATTAGTAATAGTTATTAGATAATCATATTCGTTTGCACCGATTGGTTGTACTTCCACATCATTTAAATAATATGTAACAACACTATCTGTTTCAATTTCGGTGTCATTATCCAAAATTTTGTAACTAATAGTCTTAATATTTTTGTCATAGACTTGCAAAAGTGATTCCAAATCTACCCTAATTTCAACTACTTTTGGATTAACTATAATAATTAGATTATCGCAATTAATTGTGTAGTTTTTGTCGCTAGATACAAGGCTTACTTTGTACTCACCAGCATCCTTAATATCGGTTGCAATATCATCTTTTGTCGCTACCACACTAAATTCCAAATCTTCCTTGGATAATGTAACAGCAATATTTATATTTTGACCAGTGTAAGTGTAATCTCTAATTATTCCAACAATTGAAACTTGTGCTGGACTCACTATTACATAAGTACCAAAATCGTCTCTAAGTGCATTTGTAACATTAATCACATAGTTTGAATTAGTCGAAATAATTGTGTAATAATAATTGTTTGCATCAATTAAATTTTCACAAGTAATCTCAATATCTTCACTCAAAATTCCATAATCTTTGCCGTCAATTGAGTAGTTAAAACTCAAAATCTCGCCCGAATATGTATATTCATTTTGAACTAAGATATTTATCTTTCTTTCAACAATTTGTAGTTTGTTTTGAGCAAGTGGACTATCCGAAATTTCATTTTCGAAAATGCCTACGATTTCAATTCCGTCTTTGTCAAGGATATTTACATAATCAAATCTAAAATCATATGTTCCAATGTCTTTTAAATCAACGACTTCATCAGTATCTTCTTTTAAGAATTTCAAAACAAACAAGTCATTAAAGTTTGTTCCCAATTTTGACTTTATTTCGTACTCAACACTATAGTTATATTCGTTGTCATACTCAAGGCTTAATGATTTGACTACAATATTTACTTGAGCCTTAATAACTTCAAATGAATTATATTCACATTCAACTATAAATTTAGGGTCGGACTTGACAAATTCAAAAGTGTAAGTTCCTACACTCTTAATGTCTTCCAGTCCAATTTCGTTTTCACCAAAATAAATCTTTGGAGTAATGCCATTAACGTTTGTCAAAATTTCGTTATTTTCATTTTTGAATTCATAGATAAATTCAATATTAGAACCCGAATATTCATACTCAGTTTTGACACTAATTATTATCTTTGTTCTAACAATTTTAATTTCAAATGAAGTACTATTTAAAATATAATTTTCGTTTGTTGTACTAAATTCAATTGTATATGTGTTTTCGTCAAACAAATTTGTTTCTGTTAATTGGTCATCAATTAGTGTATAAGATTTTAAATACAAGCCCAAAACATTTATAATTTCGTCTTGTGCATTTTTGGATATAAATTGAATATCTTCCAAAGTTAGTTCAATGCCAGTATAATCATAAGTAGTCTTAGATAATTCAAATGTTACAGCCACTTTGTTTACTTTGCATTGACCTTCGTTATTTTCAAACACATAGTTTAGTGTATCTTCTGGCAAAATCTCAAAGAGATATTCACCAGCATTAACAAAATCTGCTGATGTTTTTGTGTCATCAATAACTTTGTAATAATTAACTATTGATGCAACATTTTCACTCAAAGTATATTCAATATTTTGAATGTTACCGTTGTAATCAAATTCGGTTTTTGAAACCATTGTAACTTGAATAATTTTTTTGCTAACTTCAAAGTCTACAAGACTATTTGTAATTACATAGTTTGAATTATCCAAAGACACCATTGCTTCGTATTTTCCAGCATTAATTACACTTTCAATCTCGTTTTCCAAATCTTGTGCTAAATAATATTTAACTACATATTGAAGTTTTGCTTTTTCATTATCATTTAAATTTTCATCGTTACACAAAACTGAAATATTTTGTGCTAGTCCTGAGTACACAGCAAAAGTATCTTCGTAAGTTAATGTAATACTCTTTGGACTGATAGTAACTGTCTCTACTCCACTTCCTACAAAGTCTGAGTTGTTTACACTCCAGTTGATTAGATAAGTTCCTGCATTGGATAGACCGCTAGTAGTATTGGAGTTTACAAAGTATTCAAAATTAATTATGTTTTTGTCTATTTCTGTACCATCTAATAGTGTGTTGAGAGTGTATTCAAATTCTTGGGATAAAGCATCGCCATTTTCGTCCGCATTGTACACATATTCTTTGTCGGTTTTGGATAGATTTACTTTGTATCTAAACTTTGCTACAAACACGAAGTTATTATCACAAGTGAATTTGTAATCACTAATTGGAGTATCATTGTTTGAAATTAATACTTCAGTATTTTCAATTCTTACAAACTTACCATTTTCATCAACTAGCAATTCGCCCATTGAATCTTTGGCAATTTCAAATCTACGAAGTTCATAAAATTCATAGCCTTCAACTACTGTATAGTCAAATTCAACCGAACTACCCGCCCAAGCGTATGGGACTACTTCGCCTAACTCTTCGAGTTTTTCAGCACCAGCATAAGTTACATTTGTATTTTCGTCGTTTAGACCAATGCCTTCAACATCAACACTAACCGCAAATCTGCGACTATCGTATTTAAATCTTTGAGTAAAGACATTACTTTGGTTTCCAACTTCGTCAATAACGATAGCCGAAATTATATACCAAGTATTGTCTATTGGGCTTGTAATAATCTTATCAAAGTTTATTTGACATTCGCTTCCAAGCATATCTACATCAATAATTCCGTTATAATTTGATTTGCTTGGAACTGACTCAGTGTCGCTTTCCGAAATCAATGTGTAGTATAGTTTTTCGCTACTTTTTCCGTCGCTTAGATAATTAAACTTAACATTAAGTTTTGATTGATGCAAAGTATCAATTTGATTGATACTCAAGTCTCCAATAGTATTATCTAGTTTCAAATCATCACTAGATAACAAATCAATTGTACTTAAGTTATTAACATTATCACAAACCACCGCCTTGTAACTCTCGCCATATTTGGTATCAAAACTAAATGATTTGGACTTTGTGTCACTTGAAGAATTTGTTTGAGTTAAATCAACATTCTCTCCGTTTTGATTAATAACCTTGACACTCTTAATTCCACTTTCCATATCTTTTACATCAAAAGACACTTGTCTATGATTTTCGCCCGACCAATCCCACGAAGAAATTTGATTGAAAAGTTTAGTTGTATCAATTGTAGGGGCAGAAGTATCAGTAGTTGATAAAATAATAGTTGGGTTTTTTGCTTCAATTTTAAAGTAACTGCTTAATGTTCCTGATGCATTATATACAATAGTTGATGAAGATGAACTCATAATCATCGCTTCGGTTGTATTGTTCCCACTTGATGCCGATTTAGTATTACCATTATTGGTTAAACTAACCCCGCCAGTATGTCTTAAACTCAATTCAGACCTTAATTGAATCTTGACAAGTCCATTGTTAATTGCCTTTTGCATGTATGGGTCATTAACATTAAAGGTTGTTGTAATTGTTCCACTTATTTCCCAATCAACACTGACATAAATACGATTACCCGAAATAGATTTGCTGGAACGTTTCAACATGAAATCATCTGTTTTAACAGTATAATAACTACTTAAATCATCTAAATCATACAACTTATATTCAATGGTTTTGCTTGAATTGGAATAGTTAGAATTGGTTTCAGCAAACGAACCATCAAAATTGAAACTGGCACTTGCAGTTTGGTTAACATCTTTTTGAGTATCTGCCAAAACATCGGCCTTTTGCGGTGCAAAAAGGAAGCCTGAGCATGTGAGTGCTAGCGCCATTATTAAAATAAATAATTTAGATTTTAATTTTTTCATAATAATTCTTCCTTTTTGACAACCACCATGTCAATTTTTGGTTGAGAATATCTTGTATTTTTGTTTGTTTGCAAAGTTAAAATGTCATCATATGTTTCCAAAGTAGATAGACCACTTGAAGCAGTAATAGGACTTGATGTATCAATATCTTTGATTAAGTTATTTTGATTGAGATAGAACGAGTATGTAATATTTCCAACAACACTTGCTTCAGCACCTGATACAGATGCCTTTTTGTTTGTAACAACTTTGTATTCTTCGGCTATTTTCATTTCCTTGAGATAACCCGATTGTGAAATTGTAAATGTCAACTCAATTTTTGAAAAACCTATCAAATCTTTTTTGTCACACATTAGAGTCATAATTTGTTTGTAATTTGTATACGCTCCCGATGCTTCGTCGGTTTTGAGAACAATAGTATATTTGTACAAATTGTCGCTAAAGGACATATTTTTGACTGAACTTAGTGATTTGGAATTGATATTATATGACGAGAATCCGTCGCCGTTAACTCCCGAGCCGCCCGAGATTCCATTTATTGTAATCTTGCTTTGATAATCCGAATACGAAATATTTGTGCCACTCCAAGAATTTGTATATGCAACACTATTTGCTTTTACATTATTTTCACCTTGAATTAATTGATACTTAACAGTTCTTGACTTTGTATCAAAACAACTAAGCATTGAAACATTTGGGTCAACACCGGCTTCAACGTCTCCTGTATTCTTGTTTTGGAAAATCTTAGTGCCATTTTTGTCTTGTTTGTAGATTACATCAACTTTGTTCTTACTTGTGATTGTAACACCGACTTTGGCTGTTGCAACAACATCGCCTGTTCCAAATATTTGATAGCCATTTGAATTTCTTAGTTTGTCATAAGCAAAATTTAAGAAATTTAGACCAAAGTTATTGTTTGAAAATATAATGTTATAATCGCCAGATTTTTCAATCTGTCCATAAGTTTTGTCAAGGCTAGAGTCGTGAGACGGATTTGTGTCGTCATTTAAATATGGCAAGGTCGCCATTAATTGGTTTTTGCCGATTAGATTTGAAATCTCATAATATCCTTGATTATCTGTTCTAACACAAGTTTCTCCCGCAAATACTCTTGCATTCTTAATTGGTGCACCACTTTCTGTTTTGACAAATCCACTTATGCCATAGACCAATTTGGTTGTAAGTCTTGTTTCAAAATTGCTTGTAACTGTAAATCTATCGGTTGGAGTAAACATGTAAGATTTTTTGGAAAGCACGACTGAATTTTGCCCAAACAAGTTTTCAATTATAATTTGTTTTAGGCTATAATTTTTTGTCCTTGGCGACTGTCCAGTAATACTAACATTAATATCCTTAAAGTCTCCGTCAATAGTGATTATAACTTTGTAAGTTAGATTGAAATCTACATTCTTAGAATATCCCTTAACTGTTTCGGGTTCGGTATTGTCATAATTATCTAGTGTTACTTGAATAACAACTTCGGTGTCCACATCTTCCAAAACGTACGTTCCGTCATCGTTTGTTCTAGTTGACATTCCGTTACTAGCCGAAACTAGTGCATTGGCTATTGCAATATTTCCCGACATAACCCTTCCGGCTATGCTATATGTTGCCAAAAATTCAAGACTCTCACTTGGACTAGTAATTGTAAAGTCTCCTACAAATTTGTATCCAAGTTTTACAAATCTAAGTGTTACGATACTGCTTAGATTTTCTATTTTGAAGTTTCCATTTGTATCTGTCGAGCCTACTTTTTGCTCAGCAATATATATATCTACTTTTGAAATACCCAAGCCAGTCGAAAGCATAACTTTTCCAGCAATTGAGTACTTGCTCATAATATTTAGAGTATCCGCACTATTTACAATTACATCATCAAAGTCAAAGCCATTCTTACTAAGTCTCAATGTTTGTTCGCCTTGTACATCATCAAACTCAAAGTATCCAAGTTCGTCAGTAAGTGTAACTCTCTCACCCATTGTAACAGTTACACCGGCTAGTCTATTTCCACAATTTGAAATGTTGCCAGAAATTTTGTAACTACAATTTGCAATCAAATTCTCTAAGTAACCACTAATCAAAATTGAGTCAAACTTATAATTTGTTTTGCTAAATTCAATCGTATCACCGATTCTGATTTCTTTGAGTTCAATTAGACCATTGTTATCGGTTTGACTAGACTGAATAACTCCGTTAACTTTAACTTCAGCACCACCAACTCTAATGTCTCCCGTCTTAACCAAAACCGCAATATCCATACTAGCATCAATATCCAAAACTTGATAAGTATCAAAAGTCTTTAATCCTACGAATTTGTATTTGTTAAGACTAAATTCAACTGAGTTTGAGCCAGTTAGTCCCAAAATTTCCATAGTTCCATTTTCGTCTGTGTTGCCACATACATTGCCATTAAGACTAACTTGAACATTTGAAATAGTAGTTAAACCCGATTTAACTCTAATTACAACTTTGTAAGTCGCTTCAAAATTTACATTTTCTCTTCCGTCAAATTCTTCGTCAACATCCATTCCCGAATTTTCAAAATTGTAGCCTTCCTTGGTGAGTGTCAAGATTCCCGAAGCTGGAACTAATGCAAAGTTGTAAGCTCCGTCTTTGTCGGTCAGAGTTTGCAAGTTGCCAATTCTTATCTTAACGCCTTCCAAACCTACACCACCACAAGTAACCTTTCCGCCAAAGCCAAAACCTTTGTCCGAAAAATCATACTTGTCACCAAAATTAACATTGTATATTTTTGGTTTGAGAGAAAGCGAAGTTGACTCGTCATAATACAAAGCATAACTTCCGCTTAGACCTTCAAAACTATAATTACCTTTTTCGTCGGTTGTTGTACTTTGAGTTGTTCCGTAGTTCTTAGATAAAATCCATATTCCAAGTCCCGACACTGCCCCATTGCTACTACTAACGTTTCCTTTAACTGAATAAGTTGTGTTAATTTGCAAATACTTGCCAAAACTCAAAGTCTGACTTTGAATATTATAAAAATCTTTTGCAAAAGTTATTTCGTTTTCGCCATACAATCCGCTTAACTTAAACTTTCCGTCTTTTTGAGAATTAACTGAATTTTGTCCGTTTGAAACTTTGACATCTTCAATTGGCATGTCTGCACATAATATCAAGCCCATGACATCGTAGTTTAAATTAATATCAAGTCTTCCGCCATCTTTCGAAACCGAAAGTGTTTGAGTGTTGTATCCGCTTTTTTCTATTGTTAGATTAACAACACCATACACGTTTTGAATTTGGAACTCTCCCAATTCATTTGAACTATACTCTACATCATTGCAAACAATTTTTGCACTATCTAAAATTATTTCTCCACTACGAACTGAGCCGACTATATCAAATAGTAGTTGACCTACTGCATTAATTTTTGATTGATAATAATTAACTAGATAAGTGGATTCAAATTTATAACCAGTTTTTTCAAGCACACATTCATTCGTGCCATATAATTTGTCAATTTGAACAAATCCATTTTCGTCTGTCTTGTAAGTTTTGTTTGAAACAATAACATCTACATCGCTCAATGGCTGATTATCTGCTGTTGTATTTACTTTGAGTGAATAGTGTTTTTGAAGACTTATGGTCTTTGGCAAATTGTCATTAACTTCAAGAGTTGTGTCCGCATGATAATCTAGCGACTCAACACTAATTACTTGACCAAATTCTATGCCAGCAATTTCAAACTTTCCGGTACTTGAACACTTGTCAATTATTCTATCGCCAACTTTTAGTTTAACACCCGAAAAATCGTTTCCTACATCCAATGCAACTTGTATTTCAACTTTGGTAGTCGCTTTGATTTGAACACTTGAATTATCCGCCGAAACATTTTTGTTTTCAAATTCAAAACCATTTAATTCGCATTTAATATCTCTTGAACCATAAACTTTTTCAAACTTAAACTTTCCGTTAATACTTTCGGTTTCGAGTTTTCCAAACATAACTTTGACATTATTTAGTTTTTGGTTTCCACAACTAACTTCGCCTTGAATGTCATAATACTTGAAACAATCAAAACTAATATCATCGGTTGAACCAATTTTAATTTCGTTTTTGCTTACAAAGTATTTGGAACTTTTGAGTATTATTTTATCTCCCGGTGCAACATTTTGTGCTAGGAATGTTAAATCGTCATTTATGTTAATTGTATAGTCATTACAAAGCAATTCAAAGTCGCTCTTGTCAGCCTTGCTATCTACATTAATCTTTCCTGCAATATCTGTAATTCCGGTAATTACAACATTGTCTTCCTTGGCAATTGTGAATGATTGAGTAAAGAAATTATATTTTTCCTTGGTTGCAGTTACTTTGACTTGACCGGCAAGGTTTGACAAATAAAACTCACCACTCTCGTTTGTCATTGTTTCAAATTTGCCATTCTCGCTCACTGCTTCAATTTTAACATTTGGAATTACGACGTCGTTATTTTTTACAACACCAGATTTATCAAAAAGTTTGTATCCATAAAAGTTAACATCTGTCGAAAGCGAATTAACAAAAACAAGTTCGTCACTAAACAAGTATCCCGCCTTAGAAACACTAACGTTGACAACTTTGCTAAGTTTGTTAAAACTATAATATCCGTTTTCGTCGGTTTGGCATGAACTTATTCCACAATCAACTGTTGCATCAGCCAAAGGTTCGCCGTCCGCTCTTACATATCCACTAAATGAAAATTCAGGAACTTCGGATTTAGTAAAAAGTAAGTTATCCAAAAGTGAACAACCACTAATCAAAAAGCATACAGCAATCATAACTATGTATCCAAACCAATTTCGCTTTGTCATAATCTTTCCTTTTTAGTCGAATTTAAAAAAATTTTGCAATTTAATTTACTTAGTAAATTATATATCACAATTTTAATTTTCACAATCTAAACTTGAAAGTCATATTATGAGAGTGCCATTCTACACATGGTATACCCCAAAAATCAACTCTCAGTTTGGTAGAATGTGAGAATTTTGATTAAATATAGTTGTAATTAAAATAAGTATTTGATATAATAGTGGTATGGAAGATTATAGACAAATTATCGCAAATAACATTTGCAATTTAAGAAAGAATAATAACATGACCCAATCCGATTTGGCAGAAAAACTACACTATTCGGACAAGGCAATATCTAGGTGGGAACGTGGAGACACCATGCCATCGGTCGAAGTTCTATGCGAACTTTGCGATTTGTTCGGTGTGGACTTAAGTTATCTAGTTTCAAAGGATAGCACCATAACTCCACCCAAGAAAGGCACCAAAATTGGAAACAAGGTCGTAATAAGTCTACTTGCAATATCTCTAATTTGGTTGGTTGCAACTTGTATTTATGTGTACTCGGGAATATCTAGCAATACTTCCCTTTGGATAATATTTTTGTGGGCAGTTCCCGCTAGTGCTATTGTTGCCGAAGTCTTTAACTTAATTTGGGGCGAACGCAAATATTCAATACTTACCCGTTCGGTATTTATTTGGTCACTACTTGCTTGCTTTTATATTCAATTTTTACCTTTGAATATTTGGCTAATATTTCTACTTGGAATTCCCATGGAAGCATGTGTAATACTTTGGTGCAAACTTAAATAAATTATTGATGTTTAAAGTGACACTTTCCAAAAGGCGGATTTTTTAATCCCAGTTTTAAAATTTCTTCTTGAAAACCAACAACAGCAAAAAACAATAATAAACAATAAATAAGATAATAAGCAACAAACAAAAAGAACTCAAAATAAGCTTAAAATTTGAGTTCTTTTTTTGATTTGTATTATCTTTCAAATATAGGATATTTTTCTTTCATAATTCGATTTTGTTTTTCGAAATCTTCGTACTTTTGAATAATTGGTTCAAGTTCTGCTTGTTTGGAAGTTAAATAAATCTTATTTTCAATCTCGCCTTGGTTTCGACATCTATTTACTTCACAAATCTTTTTGATAAATCCGGTTTGGTCTTTTTCTGAAATAGGCTTGTCTTCACTAATCATTCCAATGCTAGTTCCATCACCATCTCTATGAAAGTCACTTCCGCCAGTAAACAGCATTTCGTCAAGTATATGTCTTTCTTTGCAACGTTTGATAATTTCAGACTCAGTAGATGTCCCTTTGGTTGTGCCACAATTTATTTCAAATCCTTCGATTCCTGCAGTTATTAAACTATCTATCAAATCTACAGGCTTTTTGGAAGTTATCGCATTTATATGCGGATGAGCAAGAATTGGAATTGCACCATATGCCTTGGCAACAGCAATTACATCTCTTGCCTCAAGATTCATTCGATTTATTTTGTCATACTTTTTTAGTTCTGCACAAACATCATCATAATTTTTGTATCCAGTTGGAAAATACTCATCAAAGAATTCCCACAAGTCTTGTTTATTAACTCCGCC
This sequence comes from uncultured Clostridia bacterium, assembly GCA_934754475.1. Taxonomy (GTDB): domain Bacteria; phylum Bacillota; class Clostridia; order Christensenellales; family UBA1242; genus UBA11490. The sequence continues at coordinate 430,684 of CAKVHV010000002.1, forward strand.
AAACTCCGGCTTGCTACGCAATTTGTCCATATATTCCTTAACTTCAGATTCTCTCAATGTTAGCCTTCTTGCACTCGCCAAATTCATAAAATCGCCATAGTCATATGCCACATCATTTAGGTGTTTTGCCTTGACTAATCTTTGAAGTTGGTCATAAGTAGATAGGTCTGGTGCATACAAAAGCACATGAATTTTGGTTGGCTTTTTCTTTTTGTTTGGAACATCGCTAACCCTACAAGTCATCTCAACACCGGGAACAAAGTTCACTCCGTCTACAAAGTGCTTTGCTAGGCTTTTGTCTAAATTTTGTCTGTCCAAGTAATCAATAACACCATCGAAAGTATCATGGTCAGTGACCGAGAAAAACCCCAGCCTTTTTTGTTTGGCATACTCAAGTAATTGGTCAACAGAATACTTGCCGTCCGAAAAATTTGAATGTGTATGAAAGTCAACCGCTTTCATATATGGTTTTTGAGACATAAAACTTCCACCTTGTTTTTCATGATTATATCATACTAAACCACCGATTTCAATACCCAACTTACAAAATACGACAAAAAAATGGTTCAAAATCTCCAAAAGAAATTTTAAACCACAAATTTATTCTTTGTGAAAATAATTATATATATTTGTAGCCAACGCTTTTCCAATTCCTTCCGTTTGCATCAGGCTAGCAATATCTGCATTTTTGATATTATCTATTGACTTAAATTTATCAAACAAAAGTGTCGCTTTCTTTTTGCCGAGCAATTCAATTTTCTCAAGTTCGGATTTGAGTGCATTCTTTTGTCTTAGACTTTTTTGGAAAGTTATTGCAAATCTATGGCTTTCGTCTCTTACATTTTGCAAAAGTTTAAGTGCATAATTATCCTTGCTAAGAATTACCTTTTGTCCCGAAGTCAAGTATATTTCTTCTTCCCTTTTTGCAAGCGAAATCATGTCAATATCTTCGCCTAACTCATCCATAGCATTTTTTGCAAATTCAAGTTGGATACTTCCACCGTCAATCAAAATCAAATCTGGTCTACACGAAAAACTCAAATCTTGCGCTTTCTTTAATTCATTAAATCTTCGGTTCAAAACATCGTGCATGTTTCTAAAGTCATTTTGACCGGGAGTTTCAATTTTGAACTTTCGGTACATCTTTTTGGCTGGCACACCATTTATAAAGACAACCATGCTTGCCACAGTATTAGTTCCACCCAAGTTGCTTATGTCATAGCCTTCTATTCGCTTTGGAAGTTTGCTAAGTCCACATGCTTTTTGCAAAATCTTCATCGCCCCCGATGTTTTGAGCATGTAAATTTTATCTTTTTCGATTGATTTATTCAAGTATTCACTAGCATTGTCATTTGCCATTTTGAGAAGTCTTGAGTATATTCCCCTAGAGCCAGTCATTGCATTAATATTTTTCCCCGCATTACTATTTAGCCACTCAGCCAAACTATCATCCATATACTCAACAATAACATTTTTAGGGATGATTTTTTCGTTTAGATAGTACTGGGTTACAAAGTTAGTCACAATATCGTGAGCGGTGTTACTTGCATCAATTACATTATAATTGCTAAGCCCGACCATTTTCGTACCCCTAACACAAGCAACACTCACAACCGCACTATCTCCATTTTCGGCAAATCCAAATATATCAATATCTGTGTTTTTGTTAAGCCCAGTTATGTTTTGAGCATCAATATGCTCAATTGCCTTAAGATTTTCTCTCATTTCAATTGCAAGTTCGTACATTTCCATTTCGGCATAGACCTGCATTTTTTCTGTCAAAATTCTTTTGGCTTCACTCAAATCGCCTTTCAGAAAATCTATAACCTTGTCTACTTCTTGTCTATACTCAGTCTCAGTACATTGTCTTGTACAAGGAGCAAGGCAGGTGTGCATCTGATAATTCAAACATTCTCTCTTTTGAACCTTGTTCAAATTAAGACTGCAATCTCTTAGTTTGAAAGTCGTATTAATAATTTTGTATAGACTAGTAACATTGATTTTATTAAAGTATGGCCCAAAATACAAACACTTGTCATTTTTGACTTTTCTTGTAACTATCACTTGGGGATAGGTGTTTTTGTAATCAATTTTGATATAAGCAAAAGCCTTTCCGTCTTTGAGAAGAATGTTATAAAAAGGCTGGTGTTTATGAATAAGATTACTTTCCAAATTCAAGGCTTCGAGTTCACTAGGCGTTATGATATATTCAAAGTCATAAACATTGTCGACCATATTTTGAACTTTGGGAAGTTTTTTGGTGTTTAGGAAATAAGAAGAAACTCTGTTCTTCAAATTTTTTGCTTTGCCGATATATATAATGTTTCCATATATATCAAGCATTTTGTAAACACCCGGAAGTCCCGGCAAAGCATGAACCTTATCCTTAATTCTTGCCATTATTTTTTCGTTCATAAATTTTTACCAATCTTGTTTTTTTCGTGTACTACACTTAACATCATCGTAATACTCAAAATACTTTTCTTTGAAATTAGGCTTTTCATTAAGTATGTTTTCCAGTTCTTCAAGTGTATAATCACTGAGCGAAAATTCTTCCATACTCTCAGCCAACTTCATAAGCTCTCTTTCGTTCATAATATTTCCTATGTTTTATTTAAATTTTTTATAACTATATAAATTCCACATTTTTTCGATATGGTGCTTTTTTACATATCTCACATTTTCAATGTGGTTTTAATTTTGTTTAAAACATTATTAACCAATTACATCCTATCAAGAACCACAAGTGTTTCGATATGATTTGTAAAAGCAAACATGTCGTAAGGCGTTATGTCAGAAACTTGGTAGTTATTGTCAGCAAGTAATATATTTATGTCTCTAACACATGTTTCGGGATTACAACTCATGTAGACTATTTTTCGTGGATTTAATGATAAAATCTTTTGAATAACAGACTTTTCAAGTCCATTTCTAGCTGGGTCGACAAAGACAACCATATCATCCATTTGAGTTAGTTTATCCAAATTATCTTCACACTTGCCAGCATAAAAATTAATATTATGTGCGTCATTTAATTTTGCCATTTGTATTGCATTTCCAACCGCTCTTTTGTTTTCTTCAATTGCAATAACATTTTTGCATTTCTTCGAAAACATTATAGATGTTATTCCAATTCCACTATACAAGTCTACAACTGTTGTTGTGTTTTTGAGTTGCAAATTTTCAAGAGCCGACTTGTACATTTTTTCGGCAATCTTTAAGTTTACTTGCAAAAACGATGCAGGCTCAATTGAAACTTTTACACCACACATTTCAAAATTCAAATATTTAACACCACCTATAAATTTGAATTGATTATCAAATATCGCTCTGTCGGTTCTTCGATTAATATTTAAATATAATGATACTTCATCAAAGTTTTCTTGGAGTTTATTTAAAAGCCAACTTCTTCCCGCAAAATTATCTGTTGTAACACAAAGCGTTAATTGAATTTTGTTATCTATACATCTAGCATGCAAATATCTAAGAATTCCACTATTATTTACATAAGGTCGAATTTTGAATCTCGACATATACTCTCTTATGATTTTGATTACAACAAATGAATAATCCCCATTCAAAATACATCCGTCAATATCCGTAACTCTGATACTCCCTTCTTCAAAAAATCCAACCAGTGTCTTCCCTTTGAGTTCGGCAAATGCTAGTTGTAACTTGTTGCGATATTTGTACGGATAATAATTTGCAACTATTTTGTTAGGAGTAGAAATATCTTTGAATACTTCATTTATGTACTTTTGTTTGGCTTCGAGTGTAAGGTTATAATCGTCGTTAACATTCTTGCATCCGCCACAATATTTTGTAAATTTGCATTTCATCACCATTTTCCACCTTTGGATATTTTTGGGGGTTTAACTTTGACAACCACTGGTTTTTCTTCTACCTTGACTACATCTTTGTTTTTGTAGTCTTCATAAGTTCCTTCATACAAATTCAATTTGTAATCTTTAAGTTCCAAAATTCCATTTGCAATACTACTTATAAAGTATCTATCGTGCGACACAAACAAGATATTTCCTTTGTATTCAGACATCGCTTTTTCAAGCGTCTCTCTTGTAAAAATATCTATGTGGTTTGTAGGTTCGTCAAAGATAAATGTGTTAATATCTTTTGTAAGCATACAAGCGATTTTTATCCTAACTTTTTCCCCACCACTAAGTGAGAAAATCTTTTTGTCAATATCGTTTTTATAAAAATCAAACTTTGCAAGCAATCGTCTTGACGCTTCTTCCTTGTATCCCGTTTCGTTTTCGACATACTCAAGAATGGTTTGTTTGTCGTCGTCAAAAGTTAGAATTTGTGGCAAGTAACCAATCTTTATACTATTGCCCACCTTAATAGTTCCCATATATTCGATTTGATTTAACAAACATTTAATAAGCGAAGTCTTCCCCATGCCATTGAGTCCAACAATTGCAATTTTTGAACCGACTCTCATTTGAAAACTCGCATCGTCAAAAATTATTTTGTCACCAAGAATCAAAGATAAATCCTTGACATCAAACACAATCTCCGAACCCCGACTAACCCTTGTAAGATTAATCGGCAAATCTTTTCGCTCGGTTGGTTTTTTGGTTGCATTGGCTTCCATAGTATCAATTCTTTTTTGTATAGCCTTTGCACGTCTAAACATCGACGGATTATCCGCTTTTTCTCCCCAAGCATAAAGTCTTTCAACTGCCTTTTTGAGTTCGCTTAGTTTCTTTTGTTCGTTTTTGTATTGTTCAAATTCTTTGAGTTCCTTATTCTCTTTTTCTTTGACAAAGTAACTATAATTTCCAGCATATTTGTAGCCATTATCTTCGACATCAATTACGACCCTGGCTACTTTATCCAAAAAGTATCTATCGTGAGACACAACAATCAAAGCACCTTTGAATCGTTGCAAATAGCCTTCCAACCACTCAATTCTTTCAATATCCAAGTGGTTTGTTGGTTCGTCTAAAAGAAGGACATCGGGTTCGGTGAGCAAAATTTTTGCAAACTGCACAAGAGTCTTTTCGCCACCGCTCAAATCTGAGTACTTTTGGTTTCTTATTTTTTGTGAAATCTTAAGTCCATTAACAATATAATTTATATCTTGTTCAATATCATAACCACCATCAGCGACAAACTGCTCAAGAGCATTGCTATATTTCTCAACTAATTTTTCAAGTTCTACACCAGTGAGACGACTCATCCTTTCTTGCATTTGGTCAAGACTTTTTTGTCGACTCGCAAATTTTCCAAAAGGTTCATGCAAAATCTCTTCGACCACTCTATCATCCGAAATATCTGCACATGCTTGGTCAAGCATAGATAATTTCAAATCTTTGGAAATATTTACGCTTCCCGATGTTGGAGTTTCTCTTCCCATAATTATTTTGAGAATTGTGCTTTTGCCACAACCATTTCTCCCAACCAAAGCAATCCTATCGCCCGGATTAACAGAAAAAGATAGGGAACCAAAAATTTCTCCAAACCCAAAATCTTTTGATATTTTAGTCACATCAATAAGCATAATCTTTCTCCAAAATTTAAATCTATGTAATATTGCTTTGTTCATTACATTCACAAATCAATTTGCTATCGCAAACACCACGACTACATCGTGGTTACATAGATTGAATAAACATCAGTTTCGCTTGAAAATGACTCCGTCGCTTTCAGACAAAACTTCAAATAATACAAAATTATTGTAGCATATGTTTACAAAAAAACCAAGATGATTTTTGCAAATTGTATATTACAATATTAAGTAAAAAAAGTCACATAACATGTGTTACATGACTTAAATTGTTACTTCCACAAATCTTCGTATCTTTTTTCGTAATAAACAATAACAATTTTGTTATCTTTTAGTTTTGTTCTTTCGTTTTTGATAACTTCGCTTGTCATATTATTATATAGATTGTTATCAAGATTTAATTTGTCGTAGATATAATTAAATATTGTTTTGTTGCTGTCTGGAGTTGTGTAATTTGTGCATAGAATATAAAGCAAATTTTCGTCGCTGATACTATCAATATTATTTTCGTCAATCAAGTTTTCGGCATTGCCATCATGGAATATAATATGATAACCATAAGTGCTAACAATCATATCCATAGAGCCTGCACCTTCGCCACCATTTGACTTATCCAATGCTCTTACGCCATCAGCAAAAGGTTTAACCATTTTGTCAGTAATTGAAGTGTCAAGATTAACAACATAGTCAAATTCACTATTCATAAATCCGCTATCGTCATTAAATACATATACAAGTTCATTAAACTTTGAACTTTGTTCTTTGAGTGTCACACCTTGAGCATAGTCTTGGACAAATTTGTAAATATCCGAAGCATATGCTTCATAAGTATTTTCCTTTCCAACAACTTTGCGGAAGTTATAGCTTGCACCATAATTTCTATACATTTCTTCGCTCATTTCAAATGTAGAAGTTGTGCTAGAAATAATGTTATTTAGAGCATTTTTATATGCTGTTTTGTTTTCTTCGGAAACTTCTCCGTCGCTAGAAACTGAATATAGTGTATTTATATTTGTGATTTTTTCTTTTTGTTCTTCACTAAAGTTAATCAAAATATGTTTAACATTTACATATTCATTACCCGAATTTACGTGATAATAAATATAATTTTTGGAAGCATCTTCCATTGCTTTGTGATAAAGTGATTCGCTTGACTTATAAGTTTCAAGTTGAGACTTGTATTGTTCCTTAAAGTAATTAAGAACAGCACTTGTATCAACTGGAGTTCTATCAAAGAATGCTTGTTGATATTTTTCCAAATATAAGTTATTTAGCATCAAGTCAGTTAGCCTTTGTTCTTCGTGAAGAAGTACAGCATCTTCGCCAGTCTCTCTTCCTTCGGATTTTGCCAAGTCTTGAAGACTCTTAATATATCTTGTCCATGCTTCATCAGATACTTTTTGGTCAGTTATGTTTCTGTAACTCTTTGTAAAATGTTCCGGCAAATCATCTGGAACAAAAGTTGTTTCCTTTTCATCTTCGATTCTTGAAACCACACCAGTCTCTCTATCATACTTAGTTTTTGGAGAATACTCTTCTTCCTTGGTTCTAAGTGAAGTTTTTTCTTCTGGAGTTTCTACTTCGATTTCTTTGTCCCATTCTTTTCTAACTTTTGTTTCAAAAGTATTGATGGAATCTTGCATGTAATCAAAGACTTGTTTTCTAATTTCTTTCTTTTCGGCATCGGTGATTTCAATCTCGCTCTTAACAACGTCCATAAGAAGTGCTCTATCAATCATGCTTGTGATTGTTTGATTAACTGCTTCTTCCAAAGACATTCCATAAGATTGATAATATTGATAACCATAATTACTAAATGCTTCGACCAAGTCCTTTTTTGTAAATTCCTTTTCGCCAACGGTCACAACAACTTCGTTGTAGTACTTAGAATTATCTATCTTTAACCAACTACAGCCGGTCAAACAAAGCACGCACAAAACCAAAGCACAAAGTGTAGTTAGTATTTTTTTAATGATTTTTTTCATCTTGCCACCCTTTTAATTTTAATGATACTTATTTATTTTACTATAATAATATCCAAATTGCAAATATTTTTAACAATTACAAGTAACAAATTGAAGATAACTAATCAAAAAATCAAGCATTTGCCCCTTTGGGACATTTGAGATTATAATTGTTGGCAAATCAGCAAAATTAAAGTTTATATACTCCGAATACTCATCCATCGACCCAGTTACTAGTTCTTTGGTCAAACTTTCTTTGCTATCCAAAACAATGTTGCAATTATCTTTGATTACAATTTTGCTTGCATGCAAAACTCCACACATGTTTTTGATAAATCCAATTTTGGCAAGGTTAACTAGTTCTTCTGGAATATCTCCATAAATTTCCTTGGTGTTTTTCAAAAACTCAACAAATTTTTCCATTGTATTAATGCTGGAGATTTCTCTATAAACTTTCATACGTGCCGAAGAACTCTCAATATAGTCATGACTAAGATATGCCGAAATATTAGTCTCAACTCTAACATCAGACACATATTTAACCTTTTCGTTATTGAGTTCTTTAATGCTATCGCTTAACAATTTAACATACAGATTATATCCAATTTTTTCGATATGTCCGCTTTGTTCAAGCCCAAGCAAACTCCCCGCTCCCCTTATCTCCAAATCTCTCATCGCAATTTTAAATCCACTACCCATTCCGCTAAATTCTTCGATAGCCTGAAGTCTCTTGTAGCCATTTTCAGTTAGCATTTTGCGAGAGTCATAAGTAAAGTATGCAAAAGATTGTTTGTCCGACCTTCCAATTCTTCCCTTTAGTTGATACAATTGCGAAAGTCCTAACATATCTGAATTAATTACAATTAGAGTATTTGCATTTGGCAAGTCAACACCATTTTCTATAAGTGTTGTCGCCACCAAAATTTGTGTTACATTTGAATACAATTTGAATATCTCATGTTCGAGTTCTTCGGAGTTCATCTGACCATGTGCAACCGAAACAACTGCTCCACCGCTAAGACTTCTTATGTGACTGGCAAATTTATCAATAGTTTCTACACGATTGTAGATTATTAATACTTGCCCATTCCTTCCAAGTTCAAAATCAATTGCCTTTTTGACAAGTTCGTCGCTATATTCAATAACTTTGACATCACTAGTAATTCTTTGCACCGGCGGAGTTTCAATAACACTAATATCCCTAACTCCAATTAACGACATGTTGAGTGTTCGTGGGATTGGAGTTGCACTAAGAGTTAGAACATTTACATTTTTCTTCAAGTTCTTGATTTTATCTTTGTCCGCCACCCCAAATTTCTGCTCTTCGTCCAAGATGAGCAAACCTAAGTTTTTAAACTCCACATCTTTGCCCAAAATTTTGTGTGTGCCGATTAGCATATCTATTTTTCCGTCTTTGAGCGACTTAATAATCGAAGTAACTTCGCTTGGACTTTTTAGTCTATTCAAGACTTCAACTTTGACTCCAAAGTCAGCAAATCTGGATTTTGCTGTTGAGTAATGTTGTTCACTAAGTATGGTTGTTGGACACAAAAAAGCGACTTGTCTTCCGCTCATAATTGTCTTAAATGCAATTCTTAAAGCAACTTCGGTCTTTCCAAAGCCAACATCCCCACACACTAGCCTATCCATAATTTTGCCTTGTTCCATATCTTTTTTGCAATCATTAATTGCAGAAAGTTGGTCGGAAGTCTCACTATAAGGAAAAGAATTTTCAAAACTTATTTGCAACTCATCATCGGCAGGATAAACCACGCCTTTTTTATCCATTCTCTCACGATACAAAGCAATCAAGTCATAAGCAATTTTCTTGACAGCCGATTTAACTTTGGATTTGGTTTTTGCAAACTCCACCCCGCCAATTTTGTTAAGTGCGGGTGCTTTGTCCGAACCCAGATACTTAGAGATTTGGTCGACATTCTCAACCGGCAAATATAGCCTATCGCTATTCTTGTATTCAATTACTACATAGTCTCTAAGAGCATTGCTAAGTTTAAGAGTCTCAACCCCCAAGCACTTGCCCACTCCATGAAAGTTATGAACAACAAAGTCGCCCGCCTTAGGAAGTTCGCCATCAAAGAAGTCTACTTTGACATTCTCGACTTTTTTCTTAACTCCAAACAAACTAGTAGTTGAAATAATAGCCAACTTTTCTTCGGGCAAAATTATGTCTAATGGATAATTTTTTGTGAGTATATTAACTTCGCCTTTTGAACACAAAGACATTGACTTGGATACTTCAAAATTTATGTTTTCTTTTTGAAATAAATCTTTGAATTTATATGAATTTTCTTCCGAACCTACGCACAAAATTACTGTAAAATTCGACTTGATATAATTCTTGACATCAAGCACAAGTCCGTTTTGGAAGTTGTAATAATTCATGCTAGGAAGAGTACGAATTGAATAGACTTTTTGTGGATTAAATAGTCTATTTGCTTGAGAAATCGACTGAAAAGCAAGTAGGGTACTATCCCCATATTTTAACAAATCTTTGATGTCTAGTTTAGTTAACCCCAAAAGGACATTCAAAGGATGTTTCAAATTCTTGATACTATCGTTATAGTCTTTGACACTATTTTCTAACTTTGCATAGATTTCCTTTGTTCCATCAAAGACTATTAATCCAGACTTTAATTCAAACAAATGGCAATAGTTTTCTTTTAAGATTGCAATATGTCTAAAGTCCATAGGATTATTTTGCAATTCTTCAAAAGTATTATCGTACTTGAGTTTCAAAGCATCATAAACTTCACTAAGTCTACTTACATCACTTATGACAAAAGCATTTGTGTTGATATTTACACAATCAATCTCAGAGTTTGTAAGCATTGTAACTGGATTATAAATCTTTATGCTTTCAATTGTGTCATAATCAAGCGAAATTCTAGTTGGTTTAAATCCGATTGGATAAATATCTATTATATCTCCACGAACCGAAAATTCACAAGGTTCGCTAACCAAGTCAACACGTTTATAATTCATTTGAATTAGTTGTTTTTGAAACTCGGACAAATTTAAGTCTTGAGATTTTTTTAACTCAATGCTTGTTATCTTTTCGAGTTTTGGGAAAAATCCCGTCATAACTTCGGGAGTTATTATTAGAGTATCAATCTGGTCATTTTTGATTTTATTTAAAATATCAATTGTTTTTGTAACACAAGCAAATTCGTTTGTAAGTGGAGAAATAGGCTCAGTCAAGACTCCGCAAGTTCTACTAAGCGCACTGAGTTTATCCAAAACTGGATTTATGTTATCAATGCTATCAACCACATAAAAAAGGAAAGCACTATCCATTGTTAGTGCTAATTTTTCGCCGAGATTAAGCCCAAAAACAGAGACATTTTCGCCCGACTCTATTGAATTTAATAGGTTTTTGTAATTCCCACTCAAAAATTTTTCGAACATACTAAATCTTGTTTACGTCAATCCCTTCGACTTTTTTGTTGTCTACAAAGTATTTGATAATTCTATTGGTTTTTTGAAAGACATCTTCGAGTATATCAAGTCTTTCGTTTGAGATATTCCCAAGCACATAACTTGCCAAATCCATGCCTTCCGGTCTTCCCGCACCAATTCTAAGCCTATTAAAGTCTTGACCTATTCTTTGGACAATATCCCTAAGTCCATTATGAGTGCCAGCACTTCCCTTAGCCCTTACTCTCAAAGCACCAAAGTCCAAATCAATATCGTCAACCAAGACTAGAATTTCTTGGGGAGAAAGTTTGAGCATCGACATCATTGCTTCAACACTCTTCCCACTCAAGTTCATAAAGGTTTCGGGCTTTAAAAGCAAGACTTTTTGTCCGTCAATCATGCCTTCGGCAACCTTTCCCATGTACTTGCTTTTGGAAAAACTAAGATTATATTCCGAAGCAAAATGGTCTATTGCCATATATCCCAAATTATGTACAGTTTTTTCGTAATTTTTGCCGGGATTACCTAACCCCACTATCGCTATCATTTGTATTATCTATGACTCCATTAGTTTTTATTTTTTGATTTGATGCTATGTTTGTATTTTTCAAACTGCACCCTTTTTCAATTATGACATCGTTTCCAATTATGCAATTTTTAATTTCGCAAAAAGACGCAATATAAACATTATGTGAAACGATTGTATCATTTATTTCACTTCCCGAAATGCACGACCCCTTGCCGATTTTGGAATTTTCAATAACATTATTTTCTTTGAGAATTACATCATCAAATAGAGTTGTTTTGCCTTTGAGTGAATTATTTGGATAAATAGTAACTCCGCTTGAAATATCCACAAAAGGCTCAATATATGTTGAAGTTGGACTCAAAATCTCAACCCCGTTATTTATATGAAAGTTGTTTATTCTCTCGCTTAGCATTTTGAAAGCATAAGTAAATTGAGACTTGTTTTCGACCAAATAAAAGTCGTCGGGATTTTGAGTATAAATACTATCTACAAGCAAATTTTCTTGAGATTTTAAATATTCATTACTAACCACATATCCAACGTTTAATTTGCAAAGTTTAATCTTTTTGACTTTGCAATACTCAATAATATTTTGAATTGTATCGTTTGTAATAAGCGGGGTATTAGAAAGCAAAATAATTGTGTAATCGTAAGCATAGTCTACATGCTTTTTTGCAAAATCAATTAGGCTTGATTGTTTGTCATAATCCACAACTTCAAAAGGCACGTTTTCACATGCAAATGCAACCCATTCACTAAGTTTCAAACCCAAAATCTTGCCATTAAACGAATTTTTGTTACACTTTGTATTGCAAATCAAAACTTTGAATTTTGGCTCAGTATCCAAATCATTTATTTTTATGTTTAATTTTGTTTGAACTTCCATTTTTACACCTTAAATCTCTAAAAAAATCACTCAAAATAGATGAACACTCATTTGAAAGCACTCCACCCAAAATTTCACATTTGTGATTAAAATTATTGTTAGTTGCCAAATCACTTGTTCCAAATCTACTATCTTTTGCGCCAAAAACAATTCTATCTATTCTTGCACTAAGAATTGCACCCATACACATAAGGCATGGTTCTTTGGTGGTGTAAATTGTTGCTCCACTAAGGTTTGTGCCAAGAATTTTGTTTGCTTTGTTTATTGCCAAAATTTCGGCATGAGCGCAAGTTGAGTTTTTTAGTTCTTTTTTGTTAAAAGCCTTGGCAACAATCTTGCCTTCATAGACAATAACAGCACCGACTGGCACATCGCCATTTTTTATGCACTGACTTGCTTGTTTTAAGGCAATTTTCATATAATCTTCATCATTCATATCAAACCTTACTTGTGATAAAGAATGTTATTAGAAATAGTGCTTGCTCTATAGATTTGTTCGAGTAACAGTACTCTAAATAATTGATGTGGGAAGGTCATTTTAGAAAAACTAAGAAGCATATTAGCCCTAGCCTTAATATCTTGACTTAGCCCAAAACTACTGCCGATTACAAAGGTTATTGTATCAAAATTAAGTGAAATACTCTCAATCTTCTTTGAAAACTCGACACTATCCAAATTAACACCTTGAATATCCATAACAATTACAAAGCCAGATAGATTGCTTTCAATCTTTTTGCCTTCCCTTACAAGACACTTGGATACATCTGCTTGGGAATAATTCTTTGGCAATTTTTCTTCTGGCAACTCAATAATATTCACATTATGAAAACGACTAATTCTCTTTAAATATTCTTTTTCACATTCGACTAAATATTTTTCTTTCAAATTTCCAACTGTCACAATATTTATCTTCACGAGATTAACCCCCAAATATATGTAAATAAAGTAACCAGCCCGCCAAGCACAATAGATGCCCACATAAATATTTTGTCTTTGGATTTAACCCTATATCTATACTTTTCTTTTGGAAGAACTATATCTATTGGGTTATCCATTTTTTTGTACGAAAGATTCAAAAGGGTGCTGTTTTCTAACAAGTCCCTAATCTCATTTTCTCTATCCACGACAACTACTGCATCGTTTGAAATATTTGGAGCATAGTAGACTTTGTTGATTGCCCTACTAACCTTTCTAAGCATAGATTGTTTGTATAAAAGCCAAACAAATAAGCATAGCAAAGCAACTACCACAATCATCACTACAAATACAATCATAAATATCCAAATTCCGTTGCCACTAGACAATGCTTTGGATAGGTTTTCAAGGCTATCTCCCAAGAACCATTTTCTCGCACTTGCAAATTCAAGATACACACTTATAAAGTTATTTACAAAGTGAATTATCATAGCGGGATAGATATTTTTTGAAACAACCGCAACAAATCCCAAAATTAACCCTATTACAAAAGCATAAGCGGTTTGAGTTATATTAAAGTGCAAAAGTCCAAATAAAATCGAAGAGATAACTATCGCACGTTTAAATCCCATGTGTTTGATTCCTTGAAGAACCACTCCACGATGCAAAAATTCTTCGGCACAAGCAGGAAGAACCGCTGTTAAAAATATTTGCAAAAAGAAATTTCCAATCGTGTAGTTTCCAGCACTCCCACCACTACCCGGATATCTATATCCCGTAAATGTCAAAATTCCAGTAAATAGCGATGAAACTCCGATGTTTATAACAAAGCAAAGAAGTCCTAGCACAAAACTTATAAGAATTGTTTGAATATTAATTTTTTCGTAATTACAATCTTTGAATAATTGTTTTGGGGCCGCTTGAAATAATGTGCAGTACAAAAATAAAGGAAGCAAAAATAGCGTTAGAACTTGAACCATCAAAGAAAATGCAATATCTCCCGCTAGTCCGCTAAGAAACAGTCCACTACTCGAAAAAATTCGTAACAAACAAAATACAACCATACAGATGTAATATATGGCAAATATTTTGAATATTGATTTGTTTTTGCTCTCAACTGTGTAATATTTCATTAACCTACAAAACCACTAATAGTATTAATAATCCAAATTAGTCCAACCAATACAAAACTACAAAGAATAAAAATCTTTTCGTTATAAGTAGCATTTGCCCACAAATCTTTGAGTTTTAGTTTGTCAGGCTCAACCAAAACGACTGGCTCAATTTTCTTGACTTTCTTTTTGGCTTTTGGGTCATATCTAAAGAAATTCTTGTTACGCAAATACTTCAAAACCCAGAATAAGATTGCAACAAGTACAACCCCAAGAAGGAATAACAAGAATGGGAATATTTGACTGAATACATTATAGTATATTGTGTTATCCGAATTTAAATACGAAACTATGTCAAATGTACTAAACAAAAGTACAAAAAAGTTATTGAAGAAATGCAAAATTATTGAGTAAATAATAGAGCCACCAACACAGACCATATAACTTAGCATAATTCCAACAATCAACTGATAAACAGTTTGTTGAAGCGCTCCGTGCATAAGAGTAAACATAATTGTTGTAAGTGCAATTGTGGCAATACCATTAAGTTTGGTCGACAAACTCTTTTGGATAATTCCCCTAAAGATTAACTCTTCGGCAATTGCTGGAAGCAAGGCAAATATAAATACTCCTAGGAAGAAGTATCCACCACTTGTAGTCATCTTTTGATACAAGGGAATTGTATTATCCACAGTGTATCCCAAACATTCAAACCAATAATCAATTAGATTCATAAATGGTGTAAACAAAAATATACAAATAACCGCAAGCACCATTGAAATAGAAATTGGAAGCAAACTTATTTTTTGTCCGTCAGACAAAGCATCTTTGTTGCTAACTTTTTTGATAGCATTATAGACAAAAAAGTAAACAATAAAAATCACCGGACTCAAAACATAAGTGAGTATCTGAAATATCTCTCCCGACACGACCTGTTCATAAGTACGTCCCGAACTTGATGCTACTATGTTTGCAACAATTTGCATAATAAGTGACACTCCCGCTGACACGATTATCAAAAAGAAAAAGCACTTAAAAGCATCAATTAAACTATATTTATTTTTTGTTGAAAAATTTTTCTCTTTATTCATTTTTGCTCCGACCACACGTAAATTTAATTCTGTATCAATATTATATTACTATAAAATTATTATATTATCAAGTCTTTGCAAACAAATTTTTGTCTTAAAACTACAAAAAAATCCAACAAAATAGTTAATTTTGTTGGACTCAAAGTTAATTTAGAACTAGTACTGCCGAGTATGTTTTGCCGTCTTTGACATATCTAATTTTCATTCGCTCACCTGCACTACATTTGTATAGTTCGTCTTTTAAATCAAGTGTATTTGAAATAGCCTTGTCATTTATATCGACAATAACCGAACCCTTGTTCATCCCCACCAAATTGAGCGGACTATTATTTGAAATATCCATTACATAAAAACCTTTGCCCAAATTGTTTTTGCCATGATAGGTTGCAATCTCATTATCAAAACCATAAACACCTAAGTGTGGAATTTCATAATTTATTTTGCTTGCAAAACTAGTAATCAATGACTTAAAACTCTTGCTAGGAATTGCAAAGCCAATTCCTTCGCCCGAACTAATTTTAAGTGTATTTATTCCCACTACTTGACCACTCTCATTAATAAGTGGACCACCACTATTGCCGGGATTTAAACTTGCATCATGCTGAATTAGATTTTGCATATATCCTTCGCCATTTGTACTACCAACTTTCAAAGTTCTATTGAGCGCACTTACTATCCCTTTTGTAAAAGTATGCACGAGTGTTAAACTAAGCGGAGTGCCAACCGCAAGCACATCTTGACCTACTTCCAATTCGTCGCTATTGCCTAGTTCCAAATAAGGAATTGCCTTTTTGCTTTTGAGAATAGCCAAGTCCAAAACAGTGTCTTCATACACGATTTGTGCTGTCGTTGTAGATTTGTCTGACAAAAATAAAGTTATATCGTTACAGTCATGAACTACGTGGGAATTTGTCAATATATATCCACTTTCTGTCACACAAACCCCACTTCCTACCGATTCACCACTATCTTTTTCACCACTAATTCCAACTATTGCTGGACTTACACAAGATGCCACACTTCTTATATCTGCGGGATTTGAAAGTACAATTTTTGTGCCCTTTTCATAAGCCTTTCCACAACCCGAAAAACATAATACACAAGCAATCAAACCAATCAAAAATTTCTTCATAAAAAATAACCGTCCTTAAGACTTCCAATAGCGTTTTTGGAAGTCTTATTTTTTGTAGACGGTTATTTGATTACAAATATTGGGCCAACACCACTAGGTTTGGCAATATCTAATTTAATGTTAACCTGTGGTTCAACACCCACATTTTTTAGATACTGAGCAATCGTATTATAACAAACTTCGGGAGTGTTATTTTCTTCGGACAAGTGACCAAACAAAATTTGTTTGACATTATGTTTTGCAAGTTCGGCAACCACTTTTGCACTGCTAGTGTTGCTTAGGTGTCCATGTTTGCTTAGTATTCTTGATTTTAATATTGGGGGATATTTTCCAGCCATAACCATTTTTTCGTCATGGTTTGCTTCCAAAATAACCAATCTACTATCATACAGTCTTTGTACAACTGTATTAGTAGTATACCCCAAATCTGTAACAATACTAATTTTGTTTTGATTTTCAAATATATTAAATCCAACACAAAATACATCGTGGCTTACTTCAAAAGGGTCTATAACAAAGTCGCCAAGTTTAAACTTTCCGTCAAATCTTACTAGTGCCGAACTTGGAACTTTGATTTTTCTAATAATTCCATCGACCGAATTGTAATGACAAAAGATATTCTTGTGAAGTTTGTTATAAAAAGAGAGCAAGCCTTTGATATGGTCACTATGTTCGTGAGAAACAATAGCCCCTATTACATTATTTATATCTAATTTTAAAAGTGCCAGTTTTTCTTCAAATTCCTTAAAAGTTATACCCATATCAACCACCAAAATTTGATGGTCGTTATACACTATAGTACAATTGCCTTTTGAAGAACTAGCAAGCGAGCAAACCTTCATTTTAATTTCCTTTTAATTCAGATTGCAACAAATTTGCATCCATTTCAAAATAATTAACCAAACTTAGTGCAAAAGCCATTGCTGTATATGGACTTTGACTAGTGATAATATTATCGCATACAACGACATATTTGTCTATATAATTTGATTTTTCCATTCTGGAAATTAATTCCATGGCTGGATAGCAAGTAACATCTTTCCCGTCCAAAATTCCAGAATTATATAGAACCAAAGAAGGCGACGCACAAATTCCCGCAACAAGTTTTTTCTCACTACTATAATGTCTAATAAATTCCATTACTTCTTCGTCTTGACCCAAAATCTGAGCGTTTTTCATTCCGCCAGCAAAGACAATTCCGTCATAGTCCAAATCAGTATAATAATCAAACTTGTCGTCAGCAAGAATTGTAATATCATGAGCGCCAGTCAAAGTAGTTTCGTTATATCCCAAAATTTCCACCTTGATACCACTACGACGAAGAATATCAATAATACTAATCGCTTCGATTTCTTCAAAGCCATCAGCCAAAATAATTGCAACTTTTTTCATATATATCCTTAACTCAAAAAATAAGGTACTAAATTTAGCACCTTATCAAATATATCAACTTATAAAATTTTTGTCAATCAATTCTCAAATTTTAGTATCGCTTTGCAAAGTGTCACATCGTCTTTTCTAATTTCAAACAAGTAATCAGAATTTTCTTCTCTCTTGTAAATTCTAAGTTTATCTGACTCCCTACTTTCTTTGAGATAATGAATTTCAAACTCTTTTAATCTAAAACTTTTGATAACTCTAGGCGGAATAGTTCCATACATAAACCTAACATATTCAATATTGTTTGTATGACCGAAGAAATCTATATTATTTGCATCCACAACTGTCTCTTTGACAAAGTCATTTTCAGTTAATTCAAAGTCCAATTTTTCAAACTCCAAATCACTAGACTTTTCGTTTACTTCAATATCACTTGGAAACTCAGGAATTGAACTTATTAGCCTTAATTTTCTTGTGTCGCTATCCATTGCACAGAGTTCTTGTAGACATTCCGCCACCGAAACACCAGATTTTTCTATTTTGCTTTCAAGATTAAGTCTTACGCCACTTAATTTAGTAAGTCTAGTTGTCAATTCAATAGTATCTAGCCAACAAGCATCGCCATTAAACCTAATCTTGTTTTTTGTAATAGCCCAAAAAGCATGTCTAAGTGGAACTAAATGCAATCCGTCGCACTTCAAGTTCCCAAAAAATTCACACATATTGTCTTGAAAGAAAGAGCACGACTCAATTAGTCCAACCTTTGTATTCATATCTGTCTGAGAAGACAAAACTTTAATAGTCTGTTTAATTTCTCCACTCATAAACATCTCCTAAATCAAAAATATTTTAGCACAAAAATTTTTATTTTGCCAATTTATTTTTTCAAGATTTTAGACACAAACTTGGTTTTGTCTACATACAAAATTAGCAAATAACACGAGATTTTCATATAAATATCCAGAACGAGCATTTAAAGGATGAGTATATGTTTTCAATTTCACTTTGTATGATTGTCAAAGACGAAGAAGATGTAATAGATAGAGTTTTGACATGTGCTAGCAAATTTGCAGATGAAATAATAATTGTCGACACCGGCTCAAAAGACAAAACCAAGGCAATTTGCAAAAAATTCACCGACAAGATTTTTGACTTTGAATGGTGCGACGATTTTTCTTTGGCACGTAATTTTTCTTTTTCCAAAGCCACCAAAGACTACATTATGTGGCTTGACGCTGACGATTATATAACCGAGCAAAACATTCAAAAAATCATAGAACTCAAAAATTCCAATGACCCCGCCGACGTATACATGTTCAAATACGTCATGGGCTTTGTAGACGGAACTCCGAC
Organism: uncultured Clostridia bacterium; assembly: GCA_934754475.1. Taxonomy (GTDB): domain Bacteria; phylum Bacillota; class Clostridia; order Christensenellales; family UBA1242; genus UBA11490. Next base: position 450,008 of record CAKVHV010000002.1, read on the forward strand.
CTTTGAGTTTTTTAGAGAAAGAATTGTCAAAAATAATTGTGGCTTTGAGTGGTCTGGGTTTGTTCACGAAGCAATAACTCCACATGGAAACATAAAATATACAAACATTGAAATTGAACACCGAAAACAAAAAACTAGCGATTCTAAGCGAAACTTAAAATTATATAGAAAAGCCCAAGATTTAGGCAAAAAGTTTAGTCCACGTGAGCAATATTATTATTCAAGAGAATTATATTATAACGGGTACTACAAAAAAGCGATAAAGGAACTCAAAAAATACTTTAAACTAAACGACAAATTCACACCAAATATAGTCGGTGCATATCTAATAATCGCCGAATGTTATTTTGTGCTACAAGACTATACAAATGCACAGAAATATATATTTAAGTCCATAAAAAACTTTTTGCCAAATGCCGAAACCTGTTGTATGACCGCTAGAATATTTGAAAGTCTAAATAGCACATCTCAAGCGATTCTTTGGTACAATATTGCACTCATAACCCCAAAAGACTCAAGCGGTTTTGTCCAAAAAGATTTTTATGATTACATTCCATATATGGAACTTTGTAGACTTTATTATCCTTTGAATTTTGAAAAATCCAAAGACTATTTTTTCAAGGCTAAAAAATTAAAACCCAGTAGTGCCGAAGTTAAATATAATAGTAAATTTTTTGAATCCACAACCAAATAATCAAAATTAATATTGACTAACCCCAAGTCTCTATGATAAAATTTAGAAAACTTAGGGAGCAGATATGATTAATCACGGATTTATTTATTTGGAAGACGGACAAATTAAACAAATTAACTTGGATAACAGCAAGTTTCAAAGCCATGAAGAATGTGCAATGGACATTTTGGAAAATAATCCAAGTCTAAAAAACGTTTATGACGAATACGTTCAAGACAGTATTCATATCCAAAATCGTGAGCATATCCAGATTTCTCACGACCCGATAGATTTTTTGATGCAATACTTGGGCTATATAAAAGTTGGTTTAAAGATTGATAACGACAGAAAAATTATTTCGTTTGTTAATCAGTCGGAAGAATTTGAACAAACTCAAGGCGGAAAATCACGCAAAGGAATTATCAATACTTATAGAACCCGTGGATATGAAGAAGAAACCGATTTTGAAACAAATCTATATGATTACGTTTATGAATTGCAAAGAGAAAATCACCTATTTGACTCTCTTGAGCCAAGTCAAGAATTGGGGAATTAGTTATGGAATTTAAAATTGACAACTGGAGTTTGAAAGACGTCTTGGAGTTGGAAAATTATCTAATTTCAATATCAAATCCCCCAAAATCAAAATACACACAAAATATTGTAAGAACCAGTCTTCCGGTTTTAGCAATTTCCAATCCAAAACTAAAAGATATTTCAAAACAGATATTCAAGGGAAACTATTTGAGTTTTCTTGATAACAACACCTATTCAACATACGAAATAACCTTGATTTCGGGATATATAATTAATTTAATTTCGGATTTTGAAACTCTAAAAAATTACCTAGAAAATTACGTTTCACATGTCGACTGCTGGGGGTCTTGCGATATTCTCAAAATTTCTTCAAAAATAGATAGAGAAAAACTATTTGAACTTGCCAAAGAATACACAAAAAGCAAAGAACCTTTCAAAGTTAGGGTTGGACTTAAAATTATGTTTTCTTTTGTTCAAGATTCAAAATATAAGTCTGAAATATTCAAAACTCTCAATTCCTTCCAAAATGAAAAACATTATTATGTAAATATGATACTCGCATGGTTGTTTTGCGAAATGTTTATAAAAAACAAAACCGAAACATATGAATTTTTGAAAACTCACAAACTAAATTCGTTTGTAATAAACAAGGGGATTCAAAAATGCCGAGATAGTTTTAGAGTAAGCCAAAAAGACAAAGATGCTTTACTCAAATACAAAGTTAAATAAAAAATCTGCAATGCACTATTTTAGTGTATTGCAGACTTTTTTATTTTGTTATTTCTAAAACTTCGTTATAAAACATATCTCTATATGTTTGCTCATTAAGATTATCAAGTGTAACTTTTTTTGGTGCTCGTTCAAGCACAACTTTTTCTCTCGCGATATCGTTGTTACCCTTATACCAATGCGAAAACAAATATGCTGTATTAACCACATCCAAAGTTTTGGATATTATCTCGGTTAATTTTTGACTCTCTGCGGTTTCAAGCATTTCGTCAACTACAACTTTTTTGGTTACAACCGAACCACAGTCACAAAAATTACCACATTGAAACAATCTCAAATCTCTTCTGATATTTCGCAAATTAGGATTGTTGTATTCATAAAAATTGGTAAAACCCGCTTTTTGGAAAATCCCAATTATCTCCATAAGTTTTTCGCCGTCTAATTCGTCTTCTTTAAACATAAAAGTATTAACTTGACACATAAAATTTACTTCCTTTTTTCATAACATATTTTAGTACCAAAACCAATACCTGTCAATTAATTGTGATAGGACTTTTAAATTTTTAGATTTTGATTTACAAAATAAGTTTACTTAACTTTTAAGTCTTTCAATAATTATATTTGCACACTTAATTCCTTCAACCGCACTCGACATTATTCCGCCGGCAAAACCAGCACCTTCACCTATCATATAAATATTATCCAAACTCGACATCATATTCTGATTTCTAACAACTTGATAAGGCGCACTACTTCTCGTCTCAACACCAGTAAGAACACTTTGAGCATCGGCAAAGCCATGCAACTTTTTGTCTAAATTGACAATTCCTTGTTTAATAGAATCCACCAAAATCTTTGGAAGCATGTCTTCAACACTTCCAAGTGTGTATCCGGGCTTATATGAAGGAATAACTCTTCCTAGTTTTGAACTTGGAACACCCTTTAGAAAATCTCCCACCAACTGAACTGTTGTGTTATATGAATTATTTTTTGCAAAAGCATACCTTTCATATTTTTCTTGAAGTTCGATTCCCGCTAGTGGTGAGTCGTTTGGGAAATCACTTGTCTCAACAGTACAAAGTATAGCAGAATTTGCATTTTCTCCGTTTCTTAGTGAATAACTCATTCCGTTTGTTACAACTGTATTTTTTTCACTCATTGCAGGGACTACTACTCCACCCGGACACATACAAAATGTATACACACTTCGTCCATTATCCAAATGGGTCACCAAATGATAGTCAGCAGGTGGCAAAATATTTCTTTTTGCAAACTCGCCATATTGTGCCAAGTTTATATCGCTTTGTTTATGCTCAATTCTATATCCCATTGAAAATGGCTTTTGTTTTAACTCCATGTTTTTGTCAAAAAGCATACGTATAGTGTCACGACTACTATGCCCTATGGCAAAAATTAATATATTACAACACATAGACTTATGTCCGTTAGGGGTTTCAACATCAAGCATAATTTTATCATTTTGATAATTTAAATCAACCACCTTATGCTCAAACAAAACACTTGAACCCAGGTTTAATATTTCGTTTCTAAGATTAACCACGACGTGTTCCAATACATCCGTTCCAACATGTGGTCTAAAGTCGTAAGCAATATTTTCATTTGCCCCAAACAAAACAAAGTCATCAAGCACTGACTGAATATACTCACTCTTTATGCCAGTATTTAATTTGCCATCAGAGAATGTGCCAGCGCCACCTTCGCCAAACTGAATGTTTGATGCTTCACACATTTGTCCATTCCCCATAATTTCGTTTACAACACTCTTTCGCTTGGACATTTCAAATCCACGTTCCAAAATTGTAACCTTTGCACCCGCTCTAGCAAGTGTCAATCCCGCAAACATCCCGCTTGGCCCAAATCCAACTATTACAATATCTTTGTCAACAACTTTATTTAATTTGGGAAAGTTAATCTCTTTTGAATTATACATAGTGACATTTTTTAATCTATGCAAATTTAGATTGTGAGACGATTCAAAACAAATTAATGCCAAATAAAAAATATTACTTTTGTCTCTAGCATCCAAAGATAGTTTCAAAAGTTTACATTTGGATATATCCGACACTTTTAGTTTAACTTCTTTTGCCACATAAACTTTTAGATTATTTTTATCAAAATCAATAGGAAGTTTAATAGAAATTTTATACATTATCTCAAATCCTTTATCCCAAATTCATTAGTATTGTTATCAAACAACTCAAAGTAGCAATTGTAAACCTTGTATCTTCGAACCCTAAACTTTCCAAGATTGTTTTCGTAGCACAAATCGTTTGAGTATTTGCATTTGTCAAAAGTATTTCCGTACAAAAGTTTAACCGGACAACTGGTCAAAGTCATGTATGCAGGAACTTTGGATAACTTGTGAGTTCCGGGAAGTCTGCTTGTCCACTTTTCAATACTTTATATTATCTCAGTCACCCCAAAATCAAGAAGACTCAGTCTTGCAAAGTTGTTTGTAATATTCAAACCATGACCCGCCCAGACTCTAAAGTTTTTTGCATACTTAAGAGCATAAATATTGTTTGCAACAATAATTACATTTTTGTCTTTGCAATACTCTACAACTTCATCAATTATTTTCAAATCTTCCGACCTAGCCAAATTTGGCAAATTTAGAATAAGCGGAGTCGAAAAATACTTTTTATAAGTCTCCAAAAATTTTGATACAACACAAACCGAATAAACACTTGGAGACAAGATAAGCGCATCATATAGTCCTACAAGACTACTAATATTTGTAGACTCATTAACAATAGCGAGCCTATTGCTATCAAACGAAAGATTGTCTGACTTGAAACTATTTGCACGTGCAAAAATCTCATTTCGCTTTGAAATATCCAAATCGGTAGCCGAGCCAATACCTTTAACCAAATTATTTTCCAAATTATAATTTGCAATAATTTGCTCAACTAACTTTTCTATTCCTTTCCTTCTAATCTCATTAAGTGTTGATTTTGATACAAAAGCGTTTCTTGTCGTGATTTCAAATTTTAGAGTATTAAATATAGTCTTATCAACCTTGCCAAGTTGTGCAGATATTTCCAAATCTGTTAGCATCTTAGTTTTTGCACTCTCGACAGTATCACCTTCAATTCTAACTTTGGAACTACCCGACTCAAAATCCACAATCAGTTTTTCGCCCGCAACGACATAAGCGCTAATTTTCAGATTCTTAAGTTTCGACATATCCAAAATCAAATTTTCAAATTCGCTATCCAAAGTTAAATATACGTTACTGCCAATATCTATCTTGTTTTTGACAAATATCTCTTGTCTATCGCCAATTACATTTATATTTCCAACACCGCACGAACTTATAGCATCACCATTTACAAACTTTAATCCGTCGCCCACGTGTAGTTGTTTTCTTGATTTTATTTCAATAGCAAACATGTCTTTGAATTTCTTGCAAGCGACAACCTTTCCAATAATTTCACCCATGTGATTATTATTTTGATAGTCGATTATATTGTTTGAATCAAAATATCCATTTGTATATTCGCCACGTGAAAACACTTTCTTTAAGTCGTGAGTCCACTTTGAAATATCATCACTACTTAAATCGTTTAAATTACTTAGGTCAAAATCTTCGGTACTATTTAAGTTTAGTCTTGCACCCAATTTATGCTCATCTACTTTAAGTTTTGAGTTGTTACTCTCAGAAATCTCACTCACATTTTGAGAAGTATTTTGATTATGCGAATTTATTATTTTATCAACCGCCCGTCTATAAACATTTGTGGCAACTCCAACATATCCCGAGTGTCTAAGTCTGCCTTCAATCTTAAACGATACAACGCCCGACTCAATAAGATTTTTTAGATTTCCAAGCATACAATTATCTCTAGGAGACAAGGTAAATCCCGTCAAAGATTTTTCCTTGCTACCAAGTTTAAATGGCAGTCTACAAAGCTGTTTACACTCTCCACGATTTCCACTTGCACCACACTTAAGACTACTTAAATAGCAGTTTCCCGAAAAGCAAATACAATTTGCACCTTGCACAAAAACTTCGAGTTCAATATCTACATTTTTAAAAATCTCTTGAATATCTTTGAGTGTTACTTCACGAGACAAAACAACACGAGATAGCCCCAATTTCTTGGCAACACTCGCACCCTTGACGTTGTGAACACCAAGTTGAGTGCTTCCATGCAAGACAATTCCCGGGTAAACCTTTTTGAGCGCATAAATAAGTCCCAAATCTTGAACGATAAAAGCATCGACACCCGCTTTTAGGCACTCTCCAGCAACACTCACTGCTTGTCCAACTTCGGACGTGCTAAGCAAGGTATTAAGTACAATATACACCTTAACACCTTTTAGATGTGCAAATTTGACAATCTCCGCCATATTTTCAAGTGAGATATTCTCTGCACGCATTCTTGCATTAAACTTAGGCACTCCCATATAGACTGCATCAGCGCCCGCTTTGATTGCAGTATAAAAACTATTTATATCGCCAACTGGCGACAATACTTCCAAACTTTTCATGCTATTATTTTAGCAAATTTTTTGGAATTTTTCAATAAGTTAGTATATGTTTTCAAAAACTATTCGACAGTAACAGACTTTGCGAGATTTCGCGGTTTATCTGGATTTAAGCCTAGCCTAGTTGTAATTTTGTATGATAGCAAATGAAAAGGAATTATTGAAACAATTGGCATAAACAACTGATGCAATTTTGGAAGCCTAATTACATGATAACAATCGGACAAATCTAAGTCATCAAATTGTGTAAGCACAATTACTTTGCCACCACGTGAAGTTACTTCGTGTATAGCATTAATAGTCTTTGAAACCAGTTCTCTTTCGGTCATTATTACAAAGACAATACTATTCTCATCAATCAGAGACAACGTTCCATGTTTAAGTTCGCCACAAGGATAGGCATCAGTAAAGATATAACTAATTTCCTTGATTTTGAGACTTCCTTCCATGGCGGTCACATAGTCATAATCTTTACCAATCAAGTGGAAAGTCTTGTGAGTGTAGATTTTGTCTGCTAGTGACTCTAGCGACTTATCAAGCTCAGATATGTCTATATTTTCAAGAAGAGCCAAATCTTCACTAGTATAATCTAAGTACTTTTTGGTGTCGGAATACGTTACTCGTATTGTCTCAGTCTCATCAAAATCTTCTTTTAATTTGTATGCACTCGATACATCAAGTTTTTTTACAAACTTAGGCTTTCGCACCAATTTCCCATCAATCACATCACCGAAATCAAATTTGTTGGACTTGTAGTTCCCCTTGATAACATTAATCAGATAATTAGCAAGTTCGATTAGCACAAAAAGTTGAGTAGTATAAGCCTTGGTGCTGGCAACACATATTTCAGCACCAGCCTTCATAAGAATCGTGCTATCAGCCATATGTGTAATGTGTGAATTTTCCACGTTAGTTATCGCCAAAGTGTATAGGCCTTGCAATTTTGCTTTTTCCAAAGACTTGAGTGTATCGGCAGTCTCTCCGCTCTGAGATATAAACACTCCCAACGTATCGGGTGTAACCAAATTTTTGTTTGACAAGTATTCGCTTGCAATCTCACATTCAACAGGAATCTTGGCATTGATTTCGATATATTTTTTTGCCATAAGCGAACTATGGTAACTCGTACCACACGACACAAAAAGAATTTTTGAAATGTTCTTAGGCAAATTAAATTCAGACACTCTTAGGTGCTTGTAAGTCTCGCTAATAGCACTAGGTATTTCATAAATCTCTTTGAGCATATAGTGTGGAAAACTTCCTAGCGAAGCATCCATATTACTTATATAATTATTGTATTTAATGTCAATAACTACTCTATTTTTGTCAAATACATGAAAAGTATTGTCTAAATATCCATATGTATCATCTGGCAAATAAAATACTTTGGACTTATCCAAAAGACCATTAATATCGCTACAAATAATATTGTCTTCGCCACTAGACAAAACAAGTGGACTGGAGTGCCTTGCAAAATAAATATTATCGTCATACTCATTTATAATTGCAATTGCAAAACTTCCTTTAAGAAGTTTAATTGTTTTTTCAAAAGCAATTTTTATGTACTCCGAATCAGATTTGCTTTTGCCCGCATGTTTAACTTCCAAATTAAAAAAGTATTCAACTAAGTTTGGAATAACTTCGGTATCCGTATCACTTAAGAACTTTACATCTTTTAGATAACTTTTTTTGAGTTCTTTGTAGTTTTCAATTATCCCATTATGTACACATGCAAACTTTTCATCCGCACTCAGATGTGGGTGAGAGTTAATCTCGTTAGGCTTTCCGTGAGTCGCCCATCGTGTATGACCAATCGCAATTTTTGAGCGATTGCTAGGCAATTTTTCTTCCAAGTTGACAATATACCCCTTAGCCTTAAAGCATTTAAGCCCACCGCTCTTGTAAGCAATTCCACAACTATCATAACCACGATACTCAAGTTTTTTAAGCGCAACAATAGTTTTACTTGTTGCATTTTTTCCTTTGACAGATATTATTCCACACATAAATTAATCCTTTACACAAAAAAAATTAGCAGATATTTCATCTACTAATTTATATTACACAAAAGGCAAATTTGTTACGCGAAGTTATTTACGTTTTTGTTTTTCGAGTGCTTTGGCTTTTTTGATTTGCTCTTTCTTTTGTTCGGCTACACGTTTTAGACCAAAGACTTCGCTAACAGGAAGACTAAAGCAAAAACCCCTACCTTCTTCCATAAGACTGGTTTTGTCGGAAATTGCTTGCATAATTGCTCTACGTTCATTAGATTTAACGAGAATTAACACTAGTTCACGTTCGGGTTGTAAAGATATTCCCAAGACTTGTTTGTCTGCATCGGCTGTACCCCTACCATAAACGATTGTCGCACCGGTTGCTCCAGCATCACGTGCGGCTGACACAACATAGTCGCTAAATCCACGACCAATTATAGCCACAATCATATCATATTCACTTTTGTTCTTTGTACTATTTATTGTTTTTTCCATAACTAATTCACCGCCACTTTCAAAAATTCCAACATATTACTTGCCATACTCTGCACATCCAAAACCATATTTAGACCATACTTATCTTGCTCAATTCGAGTAATTTCATTGATGTCTTTCATAGTCTTTTCAAGTTTGTTTACTGGAACTAAGCATGCAACAATATCCCTATCACTTAGACCAAAACCGAACATATCGGCTATATCACTTTCGGCAGTGCCTTTGCCCATAAGCAAGATTCCACCATTTAGATGATGGTCATTTAGATACATTTCGATGTTCTTTCCGTCGCCACGGTCAACAAAACACAAAATCAGTTTGACTGGCATAGGCATCTTTTTTGGTTTGTTTTCTTTCATTTTTGTTTTTCCTTATTTATTCAAAATCTATAATTATAATATCGGATTTTTTGGCTTTTCTTCGAGATTTTTTGGACTTGTTTACAAAACACTGGTATCTAATACCCATGATTTGTATTACAATTGTTGGAAGAATCGCCACTATCGCTATTGAGCCAAATCCATAGAGCATTGAATCAAGTCCAAGCCTACTACAAACTCCAACTACAAAAGGCAGTACAAACGAAGCAGTCAGCGACCCCGCTGCAACACCACCACTATCAAAAGCAATTCCTTCAAACAAATCTGGTGTGAATATAGACAAAACCACCATAATTAGTACTAGCGGAGTGGCTATATACATAAAGTCAATAGCAAACAATGCTCTAAATATAATTATTAGCATTGCAATCGCAACCCCGATTGACATGCCTATTAGCATAGTTTTTTTGGAAATTACACCTTCAGTTATGTCTTCGACTTGTTTATTAAGCACATGCACAGCCGGTTCAGCAAATACCAAACAGAACCCTACAACCAAAGCAATTGGAATAAGCAACCACTTGGTGTTTGGGCTAGCAATCGCCTTACCCAAAACATCGGCGGTTGGCAAGTATCCCACACTCACCCCGGTTAGGAATATAACTAACCCAATATATGTGTATACAAGCCCAATAAAAATACGAAATAACGTCATTTTTGGGAGTTTTAGAAATATATAATTGTATATCAAAAAGAACACAAATACCGGAATAATTACAACAACAACTTCTCTTAGGTACGACTCAATGCCAGTGCCAATAGATAAACCAAGTTCACCAATAGTCGATGCCATTTGAGCGATTTCAGTTCCCGTCGTCGCATCACCTTTGATAAAGAAACTAACAATTAGTATTGCAATTACTGGACCAATGGAAGCAAGCGCAATAAGTCCAAATCCATCGTCTTGGTTTTGTTTCCCCGAACGAACCGCACAGATACCCAAGCCAAAAGCCATAATAAATGGCACGGATACAGCACCAGTTGTAACACCCATTGTGTCAAATGCAAGTGGCAAAAAGTTGACTGGAGCAAAAATACAAAGTATAAGTGCAACTAGATAACTTATCATAAGCATTGTGCGAATACTAAGTCTAAATAAGGTTCTAATTGTCGACAAAATCAAGAATATCCCCGTTCCGCACGAAACAGTAATTAGTATTACCCACTTACTACTAATACCCGGCACTTGTTCAGCCAAAACCATTAGGTCAGGCTCAGCTATGGTCACAATAAAACCGAGTATAAAACTAAGAACTATCATAAAAGTGAACTTCCTAGATTTGCTAAGGTGCGAACCCACATATCCACCCATTTTCATGGTTGACATATCAACACCAATATTAAATAGTGCCATGCCAAATATCATAAAGATTGTAGCCAAAATTACACCCAAAAATGTCCATATATTAAATGGCAAAAAAATCAGATACAAAGCCATAATAATCACAAAAAAAGGTACGACCGATATGGACGATTCTTTGATTTTTTCGTTAAGATTTTTTAGGTATACTTTCATGCTTTTACCCTTCAAAAAACACATTCTTTACAACATAATTATATCATGTCAAATTAATTTAACAAACAATTATTTGTTATAAATTTAACTTTTTGTTTACTCAAACTGATTACATAAAAAAATACCCATTGAACTAACAATGAGTATTTTATTTTTATTATCTTACAAACCTTTGATTGTTGTATCAGATAGATTTTCTTGATAGTCAAATGCTTCGTTGTAGATTGGTATTGCGTTCTTAATATTAAGAGCTTTTGCAGTACCAAGTAGTGGATTTGTATAGTCCATCTTATCGATATTTGTACTATATGGGAAGAATGCTTGAATTGCTTGGAAGCTGATTTGGAAAGTAATCTTAGCATTAGCAAATACGTTAGTCAAAGCATCTGCTGGAAGTGCAGCAGTACCATTAACGAATGGGAATGAATAAGATACTACTTTTGTAACGTCATTTTCTGCATTGTTTGAAGTAATTGCTTCTTTTGCAATCAATGGGTTGATTTCGAATAGTTTAGCTTCTAATCTACCTGCATTAGATGCTGCAACATCATTTCTACTAATAGCTTCTACTGTTGCCTTAGGAACATTATTTGAAACAGAAGCTCCTTCAGGGGCATCAGTAATTACTTTCCAAGAACTAGTTTCTGTATCATAATAAGTACTATCTACTTCTTTAGTAACCTTGTTTGCAGAATTTCCATCAGTGTCAATTTTACAACTTCCAGTATCTGATTCTACTAGATACCACCAACCACCAGTGCTAGTTGAAAGTTCGTTTGTGTTTGTATCATTACCAATTGATGGGTCAATGTACAACCATGATGCATTTGTTGAACCAGCAGTATAAGTTGTTCCTTCTGGAGCTGTAGCATAAGTCATTTGACCATTAGATGCTGTCATACCAAATACTTTACCAGCGATAATAGCATCAGAAGAGTCATTAACAAGTTGAACGAATGATTGGTTAAGTGAGTTTTCAAGAGCCTTGATACTATCACCAATTGTTCTTGTCTTAACATCACCATATTCAGTGATATATTCTTCAACATAACTATCAATATAAGAATTACATCTTGCTTTGTAGTGAGAGTCAGATTCAGCCATTCCATTATCAGTAGCTGTACCCTTCAAAATCCAACATCCAAAGTAACCTTGAGAGTTGGTTGTTTTATCAGAACCATTAAATGGTGCACCCATTTTCATAAGTGTTGCACTAGCAGTTGTAGCATCTGCTGATGCACTATTATAAACTGATTCTGAAACGAATTTCCATTTGTAAACTGATTTTAAATCACCAGTTTTAATTTTTGCTAATATTGTAGCATCAGATGTCTCTGCAGTATATTTTTCATCTACAACTGCATCACGTCTACCTTTTTCTGGATATGTAGGAGCTACACCAACAGCAGAAGCATTTTTGTATGGTACGTGAGTAATTGCTGTGTTCCATTCAGTTGTAGCAGTAGCACCTTTGTCACCAGTATAATCAGTTGATTGAACTGGATAGTTTTTGCTATAACTTTCATCTGTAAAGTTATTGAAGCCCACACTTGGGTCAAAGTCAATACTAATACTAAATCTTGCACGAAGTACAGATGTTGTTGTAGATGTTACTCTACCTTTGTTAGTAATGTGTGCTGTACCATTCTTTTCGGTATTTGTTACATTTGCACCACTTGAAGTACTTGGAGTACTATTTGTTCCAACAGATGATGTATATGCTGTTGAGAACACTCTTGCTTGGCTATAAATTTCGAATTTTTGACCTGGTAGCAAGATGTTGTTTGGGATACCAGTAGCAGGTTGACCTTCTGCATCTTTGATATCCTTAATGTTTGTGCCAGTTTTTCTTGATGTAGCAGCTTGAATATCTAGGTTACCTGCACCGCCTAACCACTTAGCTTCGTCAGTACCAGTACCTGCAGTTGAACCTGATTTACCACGACCGGCCATTTCTACATAAACTGGACCACCCATGTACAATTGGTTACTAGACCATGTTGAGCCTGCGAACCATGCAAGGGTTGCTCCAACGGATAGACAAATTGTAAGTACTAAACTCAATCCACCAATAGCAATCAAACCAATACGTTTTTTAAGACCCTTTTTGGCCTTCTTCTTTTTGGTTATTTTTTCCATAAAACATTCTCCTTGAATTTTTACTTATACCCAATTATACATAATGTGCCAAAATTCTCCAAACGATTTTTGCAAGTTTTTAAAAAAATATTAGTGTTTTTGTCTAATTATATATATAGTATATAACTGCTACCGAAAACCACAAAATCTTGGGTAGAAAAATATTCCGCCCGTGCACAAAATATTTGCAAGCACGCAAATAGTATTTCAAAACAAATTGGCATATGTTTGCGGGTTGAGTACTTATTTGCAACATTACATGCTAAAGTATCGGTTGAGTACTCGAAAAAATTTTTGCTAAGGCTTCGGCTTCGCCTGCAGAAATCGCAAAAATCTTTTTCTGTGTCTTCCCGATACGGATATTATCGGAAGTTTTGTCTGAAAGCGACGAAGTCATTTTCAAGCAAAACTGATGTTTATTCAATCTGTGTGACCACGATTTTATCGTGGTGTTTGCGGTAGCAAATTGATTTGTGAATGTAATGAACAAAGCATTATTACATGGATTATAATCTAGGAAGATTAAACAAAGTAGTCCGCTAGGACACCTTGATTTAATCTGACGACGTTTTTAATCTATGTGACCCACGATTTCATCGTGGCATTTGCGATAGCAAATTGATTTGTGAATGTAATGAACAAAGCAATATCACATAGACTATATTATTGGGAGTTTTTGTCGGGAAGAAGCCCAAAGGAATATTTGCTAGCAAAAACATATATTTTTACAACATTACAATTGTAAAAGGGCTAATATACTTAAAGATTGTTTTTTAATACCCAAAAATCGTTTAACCCCCCTAACTTTTTTCAAAAACAAACTCAAAGCCTATTTGGTGGTTTGCGGGGAAGACGCAGGGGAAAATTTGAGAACTCTGCGTTAGCACAGTGGGGCAAATTTTTCACGAGTACTCGCACCGCAAACATATAAAACTTTGTTTTTGAACCAATATTTAACAAAACTTGAGAGTGTTTGCATATATAGTTTTCAAAGCATAAGGCGGTGAAACAATGACTTTTGAAGAATTAAGCCTAACTATCACTAATTTATCCGCAAATCCAAACTTAGATTTTTTTGTGGTGGGACAATCGACCTTGGGTCAACCTATATACGGGGTTCATTTGGGGAGTTATGAAGGCAAGCAAATTTTGATTGAAGGTGGAATTCATGCCAGAGAATACCCTAGCACTCTTGTGGTTGTTAGGATGATTGAATACATGACGACCCAAAATTTTGATACTGGCGGTGTTTATGCCATACCACTTAGCAATCCCGACGGGGCTAGAATTGTGCTAGACGGAGTCGATTGGATTAAGTGCGAAAAACTAAGAAATTATATTTTGGATATAAACGACGGGTCGGATAATTTTGATATGTGGAAAGCCGATGCAATGGCGGTTGATTTAAATGTCAACTTTGACGCACTTTGGGGCGAAGGTTCGCAAAATGTTTTTTGTGTAGCACCTGGGAATTTTGTTGGATATTATCCCGAAAGCGAAAGGGAAGTCCGCGCTTTAATTGATTTTAGTTATCGTGTGAGACCCGACTTAACTCTAAGTTACCACACCAAAGGCAATGTTATATATTATGGTTTTGAGTTATTATCTGACGAAGAGCAGGCTCGTGACAAACAAATCGCCGAATACATATCCACTATTAATGGTTATACACCAGTCAAAACCGAACAAAGTGTCGGGGGATACAGCGACTGGGCGGGAGAGTATCTCAAAGTTCCAGCATTCACAATTGAAATTGCGCCTGCAAGTGTTCCAACACCCGTTCCACTTGAATATGTCGAACCCGCTTTTGAAGCAAACAAGGATGTACCAAAAAGTCTAATTGAATATTTACAAAATATGTCTTAATTTAAGGGGAAACTATGAAATACGATGATTATGCTAGACTTAGCGAAGAGAATTACAAAATTATGAAACAGAGTTATGAAAATGTCATAAGCCAGGAGACTGCCGATTTGCAAGAAATTCTTGAAAAATTAATCAAGCAAAGAGAAACTCTACGCTCAAACAATTCAAATAACAAATACGACGATATGCTCGAAAAACTAGACAATAATATTAACGATTTAAACTCACTTATTAGTGGGAATTTATCCCAAGTAGCGAGCAAAAATTCTGCCTTTATTCCAAACTATTATGGTTTGCGTTCAAAAAAGTTGGATTTAAGCGACGGAGCAATTAGCCCTATTAGAAGTCACCAAGAAATGCTTGCACATGGGGACACTACTCCTACTCAGCCAAGCACCCCACCACAAACAACTCCTGAGCAGAATCAGCCAAATGTTACACCGAATATTCCACAAGGGAATAACTCAAATAACTTTAGTGATTTTTTGGAGAATAATTTGGGTGAAATTTTGCCAAATTTAAATAGTCCACAAACTCCAAGCCAAGATAACACTCAAACTCCGACAACTCCAATTGACGATTTACCAAATCCAAGCACACCTAGCGACAACACCCAAAACGGGAACTTAGATAGCAACGTTCCACAAAACGGAGCAACCACTCCAAATACTCCAAAGCGAAACTCTCCCATGCAAGGCAGTGCTTTATCTAATATTATTAAACAACTTAATGTAGGCGCAAACAGAATTTTGGGGTGTAATCGAAATAAAAAAGCAGTTGGGTCTAATAATTCAACATCTCAAAACACCCAAATTTCAAACCAAAATCGTTACAACAAAAACACCAAAACCCCAAGCAACTCGCAATCTCAAATAAGACCTAGCAACCTAGGTGAGATGAATAATATCTTTATGCCATACCCTATGATGCCACCCGGGAATGATTTTTCACACAAGCCACCACATCGTCCAAAACCAGATATGCCACATGGATGTGAACCACATGATATAATCCTAAGCGACCAATGTGACATAGTTAGGATGATACTTTTATATATGATGCTTAGACCAAATTGTAGATATATATCTAGGCTTTGCAATGTGGCAAACGACCAATTTGAAATTTTGCAATTGTTAATGTAGACAAAAAAAAACGACTATTTCTAGTCGTTTTTTTATTTATACCTACTTTGTAAGTTCTTCGGATTCTTTTTGTTTAATTTGCTCATAAGCATAGGCTTCGTCTCTAACTTGGTCAAAAGTCAAAGCAAGTTCGTTTTTGTTAGAGCATTTTCTAGCATAATGATAGTACATATTTTGAGCAATATCGTTTGCAATTTCATTTACTTCTTTTATGCCCTTTTTTACGTCATATCTAGCCATAATTGCATAAATTGTTGGCACTGACATTGCTGACATTGCACCAAGTGCAACACCGGTCAAACTTCCATTATTAAGCATAGCAGACACAAAAGGTATTGTTTGTTCCAAAGGTTCTTTGACACCTTGAATACCATTTAAACTATCAAATTGTGAATCAACAACTTTTTGAATCCCGTCAATATTTTCTAGTCTTGGGTCATTTGGAACTTTTTGCACATCGTGCAAGTAAGATATTATATCAAAACATTCACTCGAATTTAATCTATTCATAATTTTCACCAATCCCTTTATTTTTCCATATCGTCCAAATTTAGACTTTGTAATACTTTTTGTTTTTCGTACAAATTCGCTTGTTCTCTAATCTCATCAAAACTCAAGAAATCCCTATTTTCTTTGAGACCAAAGCAATACTCCAAGTACATATCTGATACTTCTTCATTTGCCAAAATATTTAGATTTTTTAGATATTTTTTGGTGAGCATGTGTTGGGTCATTGCAAACACAACAGGTGCTGTAGTTGCACAAACAATTGCTGGTGCAAACGACAAATTGCAAAGTGCAGTGCTTGATGCAAAAGGCAAAAGGCTCTTGCACTCTTCGACAATTTCGTTAAGTTCCTTTGTTGACTCATAATTGTCTCCAGCAAATCTTAGATTTTTTGAAATTTCTTCTAAATTTTCTTCCTTGACATCAACACCACAAACTTCGTTTAGATACGAAATCATATTTAAACACTCCAAAGTAGGTAGCAAATTTTTTTTCTTCTTCATAATTCCACCAAATTTCCCCAAATTACATTTCCATTTCACTAGCAATTTCGTCTTGAGCATTGTCTTTTTCGTTAGCATATTCTTTTGCTCTTTCGGCTAGTTCATTAAGTTCAATATTTTTGTCATAATCGCCATTAGTAATTAAATTTAATTTGTATTTAATAAACATTCTTCTTAGCAAATCGTTTGCTAGTTTATTTATGTTTTTTGATTCTTTTTTTGCAAGAAAATGCTCGACAAGTTCAAAGCCATAAGTACCCGCACATAGTCCCATAAGTGCGCCAATTATTGGGTCTGTAGTTGTTGCCCAAGAACCTACAGCCAAAGGCAAAACTTGTCCCATTTGTTGAGTTAAATGTTGCTCAGACGAATCGTTTATATTCATTACTCTATAGTAGTTTTCTTGGATTTTTTCGTCCAAATCAAGTTTGTCTTTTACGATTCCTTTTTCGTACTCAGAACTACTATTCAAATCAAATTTTCCCATGCCACAATTTTCTATTAAATAGTTAATCATATTAAGACATTCACTTGTAGTATAATCTTGTCTCAATTCGCCAACAACAGTGTCAGCCACATTTTGTTTTTTCTTACTCATATTTATCCACCTTAAATATATTTTAAACATATATATTTTACCACAAGTGAAACGCAAATTCAATACCCTATCCCAAAAAACTTATGCGGAATTTAACCCACACAAACATGTAATTTGGAATGCAAAGAATACTTTGAAAAAGTTATTTCAAAAACAAATTGGGTATACATTTGCGGTGCGAGTACTCGTGAAAAATTTGCCCCACTGTGCTAACGCAGAGTTCTCAAATTTTCCCCTGCGTCTTCCCCGCAAACGAGCAATAGTAGACTTAATGAAAAAATTAAAATAAAAATCAGTTTTGTTTGAAAATAACCTTGTTGTTTACAAACAAAACTTCCGATAGCATTACTCATATTTTGTAAAAATAACCAGCAAAATGGCACAAAAAAGGCATCTCGAATGAGATGCCTTTTTATTAACTTCTAAATAGTGTTTTTAATCAATTACCTATGTAG
>CAKVHV010000003.1 GCA_934754475.1 uncultured Clostridia bacterium
AGCAGTCGTTTCCAACTGTTGTCCCCCTGATATAGGCAGGTTCCTCACGCGTTACTCACCCGTCCGCCACTAAGTTAAATCAGAGCAAGCTCCAATTTAACTCCGTTCGACTTGCATGTGTTAAGCACGCCGCCAGCGTTCGTCCTGAGCCAGGATCAAACTCTTATGTTGATCTACTCAATACGAAACACTTAGCTTAAAAGTATTCGTAAATGTTTAAAATTTAATGAATTGACTAAATTTAATTCTTTACACTATTTAGTTGTTATTGTTCGTTGCGTCTTTTTGTTAAAACGCATTGGTAGTATACATCAAAGCTGGTTTTAAAGTCAACACTTTTTTGAAAGTTTTTTAACTTTTTTTTGGTTTTTTGATAGTTAAAAACACCCAGCCGAGTTACACACAGCCGGGTGTTTCAAAATCAACAATATAAAATTTATAAAATTCGCTACTATAACATCTCAAATTTCGTAGCAGTTTTAAATTACAAAAGAATTATTTTTTTAAAATTGTTTGCCAAAACTAGATTATATGGTATATATTAACAGAAATATTTATTAAAGGACATATAACATGATAAACATAGTACTTGTTGAACCAGAAATTCCACAGAATGCCGGAAATATAGTTAGAACCTGTGCGGCAACTGGATGTAATTTATATATGGTTAGACCTTTGGGGTTTGAACTTGACGACAAAAAATACAAACGTGCGGGACTGGACTACTTTCCGCTAAGCAAAATTAATATTGTAGATAGTTTTGAAGAAATTTACAATGCAAACAAAGACAAAACTTTTTATTTTGCAAGCACAAAATCCAAACACACTTATGCCCAAGTATCCTATCCCGACGGATGTTTTGTTGTGTTTGGAAAGGAAAGTTATGGTTTACGCGAAGACTTACTCAAAGAACATTATGACAATTGCATAAGAATTCCTATGAAAGCGGATGCAAGAAGTCTAAACTTAAGCAACTCAGTAGCGATTATTACCTACGAAGCACTTAGGCAACAAAATTTTGCTGGGCTAAAAGATTTTGGCGAATTGACTGGGAGAGCGGAATCCTGATATACTTTTTCTTTAAGTATCAAAGAAAAGCATATTTAACTTAAAAATATTCCTATTTATTATTCGACAAAAATAGACTTACATTTTTTGCATAAAACAAATTCTTTTTCAAAAGATAATAATGTTTTAAAAAACAATGTTTATGGAAGTTTGGTTTTAAAAATAAAACGAAACTTAATTAAACAGAGTTTTTAAATAAAAAGGAGAAGGTTTTATGTCAAATAAACAATGGAAACCGGGCGAAGAAGCACCCGAAGATGCAGAGTACACAGCATATGACGAACAAGGAAATTGCGGTGGAAAATGTTACTTAACCAAAGGAGAAAGATTTCCTGCCACTCAACATTCAGGCAGTTATTATGTTAAGTCTACTGAAGACGAAAATAATTAAAAAAACAAAAAGTTCTATTCAAAAAATAGAACTTTTTTTGAAAACACAGCCTATTTTTTTAACATATTTTATTAATTGTGATACACTATTTATTGAATACATATTTTAGGAGAGAGTATGAACAAAGATTTCAAAGATTTAAGAATTGTAGACAATTTTTATCAGACATCAGCATTTTTCCCAATGCCAACAGTACTTGTTAGTACCATTTCACCAAGTGGTCAAACTAATGTCGGAAGTTACTCACTTTGCTTTCCATATTATATTGCCGGCAAAGACTATTATGCCATGATATTGGAAGCAAGAAATAGTTCCAATACCGCTCAAAATATTTTGAGAACCGGAAAGGCAACACTTAACTTTATTCCCGACAACAAAAAGTATTTCAAGGAAGCGGTAAGACTTGGTTTCCCCGGAGACACAACCGAACAGAAAATGAAAGATTGCTTGTTTACACTAACAAATAGCACTCTTGGTGACGACCGCCCACAACTAATAGACGAAGCATATCAGATATTTGAATGTACTTGGGATAGTTCGCTTGACGGCGCATCTTCAGACATACCCGGAAACCTAGAAGGATACGAGCCACCATATCATAATTTCAACGGAATTACCAGCAAATTTGGCGCACATTTTATTCTTAAAATAGACAAGATTTGGATGAAAAGCAAATATTATGACGCAATAGTAGATGGTGTCAAAGCATCAAACTTTCCAAATGTTCCTGTGGATTATGGCTATAGAGACAGCAAGTATTTTTGGTGTTCACAATTTAAAAAACCTTTCAAGGAAAACATTCCCGAGCATGAAGGCGATGTAAAATCTGTAATTTATTGTGCTGAAAGAATTGACCCTAATATCAAGTTTACAAAGGAAGCATGTCAAAAACTTGTAAAAATTCCAAGAATTTTTTTGAAAGCCGCTCTAACCCAAATGGTGAATATTGCCAAAGAAGAAGGCATTACAACAATTGATGAGCAAGCACTTGAAATAATTAACGACAAACGCCACAAGGAAAAATCAAAAAAATAACAATTAGAAAATAGTTTAGATAAAATTCTAAATACCGACTATGAAAATCATATGTACTTTTTCGATGATTATGAATATATTCCAAACTTCTTAAACAAAGACGAAAATTCAGACGACGAAGACATGGTTAGATAACATCATAAAACAAAAAAAGGATGCAAATTGCATCCTTTTTTTTGTTTATTAACCCGCCTAAAACTTATTTAAATGCTAATATTATAACTTTCAATTTTTTAAACCCAACCCCTTTCAAATCTATCTTATCGTAAAAGCGTTTTAGGGGTCTGGGGGAACCGCAACCCCCAGTGGTTTCTTTTTGATACTTTTCTTTGACACTCAAAGAAAAAGTAACATATTTAAATTTCTTTCCTATCTTCCAATGCCTTACTCAAAGTCACTTCGTCAGCATATTGCAAGTCGCTTCCCATTTGAATACCGGTCGCAAGTCTTGTAACTTTGACCCCAAGTGGTTTGAGAAGTTTGGCAATATAATTAGCAGTTACTTCGCCTTCGACATCCGGGTTGGTTGCAATTATAACTTCCCTTATACCATCCAGTCTTCCAAGCAACTCCTTGATATGAATATCGTTTGGCCCACGATTTTCCATAGGACTAATTGTTCCATGCAACACATGATAAAGATAATTCGCATTTTTAGATTTCTCTATTGCGACAATGTCTTTTGGTTCTTTGACAACACAAATCACATCAGAATTTCTAGTTTTGCAAATATCACAAATATCGTTCTCGGTAAAATTTCCACACTTAGTGCAGAACTTAACATTTTCTTTGGTGTCAATTAGACTGCTTGCAAAATCCTTAACATCATCCAATGTCATATCCAAAACTTTGTAAGCATATCTTTCGGCTGTCTTTCTGCCAACCCCGGGAAGTTTGCTAAAGTAATAAATTAGCCTTTCCATGCTTCCAATTGTATTCATTTCAAACCTTCTTTTTAAATTCCAAGTCCCGAAGGCATGTCGCCCTTCAAAGATTTTTCAAGTTTGTCGGCTTGGTCATAAGCATCATTCACACTCGCAACTATCAAATCTTCAAGCATCTCAATATCGTCTGGGTCAACAATTTCAGGTTTAATTTTGACACTTGTAATTTTTTTCTTGCCAGTACAAGTAACTTCAACCATTCCACCACCACTGGTTCCAGTAAGTGTTGTGTTTTCTAGTTCTTCTTCTGCCTTTTCCATTTTTGCTTGCATATCTGCTTGCATCTTTTGTGCTTGTTTCATTAGTTGTTGCATATTCATGCCACCACCAAAACCGCCCATGCCTTTGTACATAATCTCTCTCCTTAAATAATTTATTAACCAAATTCATTGGTCAAACTTTAACAATAAAATGTTACAATTATAGATTAAATTTGTCAAACAAAATATATATTATTTGTTTTTATTTAATAGTCAAAATTTTGCCAAACTCATCCTTTAAATACTCGACAAATTTATATTCATCAAAAGTCTTTGCTTGACTGTTTTCAATCTTAAGTGTCATCCCGCTATCTATATCTTTAAGCAAACTTTTAAGTGTGTCTAAATCGTTTGGATTGTTAGCCATATCATATGCAATTTTGTCATTAAAAATGAGTTTTATGACATTTTCTTGTATTTTTGTGTCAGAAACCCCATTCATAAGTGAATACAACTTCATATGATTATTTTTTCTCAAAAGTATTAAAAGTTTGCCAAAAATACTCTTTGCAAGTTTGTCTTGCTCCGTCAAATTTGACTTAAATATCTCATCAAGATTAGCCATTTAAATTAGTCCTTATTTTATCTTTTTTTCAAGTAGTCTTACTTGCATTTTGAGTTCATTTAACTCGGTCATTTCAAAATCACAAAGCGAAACCAAAGTTATTTCAAGTAGGTTTCTAGGACTGGTTGAAAATCTAAACTCGTTATCTAATGCACTCAACTTTGTAAGTATTTCAATCAACTTTTCGGTAGTAGTAATTTCTGCTAGTTCTTCCAAATCCTTAATGCTGTCTGAAGACAATTTGAGAATATCTTTGTAGTCCTTACATGTCTTGCACACCAATACATCTCTTACAAACCCAACCATATCTTTGGCAAGTTGCACAAGATTTTTGCCCGCACTCGCTATAGTATTAATTGTTGACAAAAGTTCACCTTTGTTTCCTTCAAGCAAACACTTAGTTATACTTTTGAGAGTTTGTCTATCCGTCATTCCAACCGCTTCAATTACTGACGCATAAGTCACGTTTCGATTAGAATATGCAACACACATATCCGCAATAGAAAGAGTATCTCTCACACTTCCACAACCAAGTTTTGCAAGCAATGCCAAAGCATCGGTTTCATATTTAATCTTGCTATCATCAAAAACATATTTAAGATGTGCTTCAAGTTCTTCGTCGGTGAGAAGTTTGAAATCAAATCTAAGACATCTACTTAGAATAGTTGCTGGAAGTTTTTGAACTTCGGTTGTCGCCAATATAAACACAACATATGTTGGTGGTTCTTCCAAAGTCTTGAGTAGTGCGTTAAAAGCACTATCAGTTAGCATATGAACTTCGTCAATAATATAAACTTTGTATTTGCAAGTAACAGGTGGGTACTTGACTTTTTCTCTAAGTTCTCTAATTTCGTCAACCCTATTATTACTTGCAGCATCAATTTCCAAAATATCTACGTTTGTGCCATTTGTTATACTCTCACAAATTTCACATTTGTTACAAGGATTTCCATTGTGAGAATGTGGGCAGTTAATCGCTTTTGCAAAGATTTTGGCTATACTAGTTTTCCCCGTCCCCCTAGTTCCCGTAAACAAATAAGCATGTCCTACTTGGTTATTCTTTATTTGGTTAGTCAGCGACGTAATAATATGTTTTTGCCCAACAATTTCATCAAAACTCTGTGACCTATATTTTCTGTATAACGCAGTATAACTCATAACTTTTCTATTCTCCTTAATTTAGATTTAATTCTAGTCAAAGCATTATCAATTGTCTTTGGTTTTTTGTTTAACATTTTTGCAATATCTAGATATGTATAACCTTCCAAAAATAATTTGACCACTGTTTTTTCAAACTCGCTCAAATCACTATTAATCTTATTAAGCAGTTCCAAATTATTTTCTTCGGCAATAATATCAAGCTCCGGATAATTCTCTTCGTGCAAATAATCACTTATGTCGGTTATAACGCTCGAATTAAGCACACTATTTTTTCGTGTGTTTTCTTTTCTTATCGCATTAATTATTTCTCTCTCGACTACTCTGCTTGCATAATTTTTGAAACTATCATTCTTTTTTTCGTCATAAGAATTGATTGCATTAAATAGCCCAATCATTCCTTCTTGCAACACATCATCTCTGTCTCCGCCAAGCAAAAAATACTTTCTTGCGATTTGGTTTACAAGCGACTTATTGTCAATAAGTATTTGATTTATGGCATTTGCATTGCCATTTTTGGCAGATAACAAAAGTTCGTTTTCTTCGTTTGTCAATTTCTATTCTTCCTTACAATTTCATACAAAACTATTCCAGTGGCAACACTTACATTTAGCGAATTAACTTTGCCATACATCTTCATAGTAACTACCCCGTCGCAAAGTTTTTTGGTAAGACTACTTACACCTTTGCCTTCGCTACCCATAACAATTGCAATGTTTCCGCTTAAGTCTGTGCTGTCCAAATCACTGCCACCGAGTTCACATGCATACACCCAAATGTTTTTATCTTTGAGTCTTTCTATCTCAGTATTTATGTTTGTAACTTTGGCAATCTTAACATGCTCAATAGCACCTGCACTAACTTTGGATACTGTATCATTTACAGGACACGCACGATTCTTTGAAATAATAATTCCGTCAACACCAAGACACTCCGCCACCCTAATTATTGAACCAAAGTTATGTGGGTCTTCGATGCCATCAAGAATAAGGATAAAATTATTTTTGTTCTTCTGTTTTGCAACATCCAAAATTTCTTCAACACTTGAATATTTAAATTCACTAGTTTCAGCAATTATACCTTGGTTGTTTTCGCATTCTCTATCCAAAATTTTGTTATCCAAATATTGAATTTTGATGTTCTTTTGCTTTGCTAAATTAAGTATATCTACAAGTACTTTGTCTTTTGATGAGTTGCTTGCCATAATTTTGAGTATATTCACATCAGAATTAAGTGCTTCACGCACTGCATTTCTTCCTTTAATTTTCATCTTTTTCTCCTACAGAATTTTTGAGTATTTCATTTAGTCTTTCGGTTTTGCCACTTAAATATAGATAACCTATCAAGGCTTCAAGTCCTGTTGCTCTTTTGTAATCAACAATGTTTGCATTTTTGCTTTGAGACTGAGTTTTGTGGTTTCTTGCACGTTTGTAAACATGCAATTCGTCTTCGGTTAGATTTGGAAGTAAGTTCTGAGTAAAATTACTTTGTCCGCTAGCCTTGACAAAATTGGTTACTCTAGTGTGCAAGTCCTTGCCTTTTAGATTTTCGGTAAGAACAATTTTGTGACGTATATATAATGAATAAACCGCATCGCCAACAAATGCAAGCACCTGTGGGCTAAGAGATTTTAATTCACTCTCAGATATATTTTTGAAATCAAACATATTTTTCTCTCTTTAAAATTTGAATTACCTAAATATTTTAACATACTTTTGTCTAAGTATAAAGTAATTCTTTGTAATTTTAAATCAAAAAAAGAAAACTATTTTTTCAAATAATTTTCTCCAAATTTACTTATTTTGTAATTTCATACAAAGAAACTTCAAATCTTTTCATTTCTTCTAGTTGGCTTTTTAGACTATCTTGCTCTTTTGCTTCTGCCAAGCCCATAAGTTTGTTTTTAAATAAATTCCAGAACATTTGTTGAAACTCAGGTTTTGACAATGTTTTATCTTTTGAGCCAATCAAGCCATCTAACAAGTTATAATTTGTACAAGGTAATGCTTCATGAGCATTAACATCATCGTAATATCTCTCTCCAACCTTTGGAAGCATTATTTCACGGTCGCCAACTTTAACTCCAAATTCATATTTGTTATCATAAACAAAATCTATGTTTGCAAGTCCCAATTCATTATGACCAATTCTACATTCGCTATCTAGTTTTCGAGCAACAATTTCTCCACCAGTCATTTTTTGCATTTCATTAAGAACATCACTTGCACCAATTTCAAAATATGGTTTTTTGTTTTCAAGTCTTTCTTTCTTGTCTTCCAACATTCTCAAAACAATATCGTCATCAACTTTCAAAGTTTTGTATATTGTTAATAGTTTAAATTCGCCCGCTGTCAAATCATCTTGTGTTAACAAGTCTTTGTAGTTTTCCATACGACCTATCAAAACTTCATGTTCAAATTCAAGGTCATTAATTTCTTTAACTAAATTTTGGTATTTTTCAACACATTTGTCTATTCTTTTTTCAATATCTTCCGTCATATTACACCCCATAACTTTTATTATAAACCAATTCTACCATATTCTTTTCCAAATTTCAATACCCATTTTAAAAAACTTAGTAGTTGTGTTATAAAAATGAAATATTATATTAATGTTAATACATATCTTTGGACAAGTGGTGCATATATTGTTAAGTAATAAAAATTTTAGGTAAGCGAGATATTATGTTTAAAATAATTAAATTAAAAAACATTCTTATTGCGGTGGGACTGATTATCGCTAGTGTTCTTTGTTCGGTGGGAATTGTTGCCGTGGTGGAAAGCAAAGGTGTTCCAAGACCAAAGTATGTAATTGTAATTGATGCTGGTCATGGCGGACGAGACGACGGAAGCATTGGGGCAACAGGAACCAAAGAAAGCGAAATTAATCTAAAAATTGCCAAAACTCTCAAGGTTTATCTTGAAACTCTTGGCATCAAAGTTGTACTTACAAGGGCTGACGGCAATGGACTTTATGATGCAAATGCAAAAAACTTTAAGGTAAGCGACATGGAAAAACGTGTTGAAATCATCAAAAAGACAAATCCAGACATGGTCATATCTATTCATTGCAATGCGTTCTCAGATAAATCACAGGTTGGCGCACAAGCCTTCTTTCAAGAATCGAACGAAAAGTCCGAGAGTTTTGCCAAAGCCTTGCAGTCCCAACTTCTCTCACAACTTCCACGTGCGAGAAAATCTCATAGCAAAGGGGACTACTTTCTTTTGAAAGAAAGCCCTTGTTCTGCGGTTTTGGTGGAATGCGGATATCTAAGCAATCCCGAAGAAGAAAAAGACTTGTGTTCCGTATCTTACCAAAACAAGGTTGCTTATGCAATTATGTGCGGAGTTGTCAAGTACTTTGAACTCTGCGGAAACGATTAAAGTGATGTAAGTCCCAAAAACCATTTGACTATTTATAAATATTTGGTATAATAGTTTTGCAAGTTAAAAAAAGTATTTTTTATGGAAGATAATAAAACACCTAAAAAGCCAAGTTTTTGGCTTAATTTAAAAATTAAATTAACAACTTTCAAAAAAGTTTCGTTTGAAAAAATAAAGTCGAATATTGAAAAAAATAGTCGTATCTTTTTTGCCACTTCCAAAAAGATTAACGAAAAAGTTGTGATTGAGACAAAACTCAATCAAACCGAAACTGTTATGGCAAAGAAAAAATCCAAAAGCAAAAAAATATTCAATCTACTATTCTTTTTGTTTAATGTAATCTTGGTTGTTGCGGTATTTTATAATTTTGCAAAAGAACAAGGCGGTGTTCAGCCATTATCTACATTATTTGCAAACAAGCCCCGCTGGAGATTTTTGTGGGTAGCAGTTGGACTATATGCTTTGACAGTTATCTTCAATTCCATGAAATTTTCTTTTCTTATTCACAACAAAACGGGAAAGTTTAGACCATTTTTTTCGTTTAAATTAGCATCAATCGGAAGATATTATGACCACGTAACCCCTTTGGGCTCGGGCGGACAACCATTCGAAATTTATTATCTAAAAAAGAATGGTTATAGCGGAGACATTGCGACTGCCATTCCACTTGCAAAATACATGATTTGGCAAATGTCGTTTTTGATAATTTGTTCATTTATCCTTATTGCTTATGCACCACATTACCAAACAAATCCGATAGTCCTTGTTTGTGCATGGATAGGCCTTGCACTTATTGCAATGCTATTCTTATTTGTTCTATTTATGTCAATAACCAAAAAATGGGGCGCATCGCTTGTTGTTGGAGTGTTGAAGTTATTACACAAAATGCACATCATTAAGGACTACAAAAAAGTTCTTATCAAGGTTTTGAGATTTGTCAAACAATATCAATATTGCATAAAAACCTTTGCAAAAAGCCCGTGGACAATTTTGTCAGTACTATTTGCATCAATTGGTTCGCTTATATCCAATGCGCTAATTGCGTACTTTATCTACATTGCATTTAATGCAAACCCCATCGTTAGTTGGTGGGATATTATGTGCAAGTGCTTCATATGCGATTTGGCTGTTTGCTTTATGCCTATGCCGGGTGGTTCGGGCGCTACAGAACTTAGTTTTAATGCCTTGCTTGGGTCATTATTTACCGAAGGTACACTATTCTGGGGAATACTAATTTGGAGATTCTTGACATACTATTTATATATAATCCAAGGCGGAATAATTTTAATCTGCGATATATTTAAAAAGAAGAAATCCAAAAATTTAAGTACGTTGCCACAATCCAAAACCACTCAAGAGTAATTGCTAATATGTTTCAGCAAAAGTCTAAGTAGTCCAAAAAAATTTTTATTTTTAATAAATTTGTTTTACAAAATTCGACATTTTGGGTTATACTACTAATAGTAGTATGATGTATAGTGCGGATTTTGTATTTTTTTTGCAAAACCACTTGAGCAAAATACTTCCAAGTTAAGCCAAATTTTGGTTTTAACAAATAAAAACACTTAGGAAAATGGAAAAAATAATGACGCAGGAACAAAAAATAAATAGGGGTACAATTATCATATTTATTTTGAGCATCGTATTAGTTTTGACACTATGCGGGGCTGCAACTCTTGCGTACTTTGCAGGAAAACAAGACACAAATGTTACACTAATTATGGGCGGACCTGTTAGAGTTTCAATGGTCAATAACAACTTTGAAGAGACCAAAGGAAGCGGAAAATTGGTTATGAACCTAAAAGCCAATCGTACAACCCTAGTTCCGGGGATTGGCATAGACATGCAGGCAATAGCCAAACTTACATCGTCCGACATTAACCCAACTCCTGCCCTGCTTAGAGCAATTTTGGATATAGATGTTGTGGGCATCAATGCCGAACTTGGCAAAGATGTCGAAAACATGATTCGAAACGAAATGAATTACTATCTAACACTTCGAAGAGACAGTACCGAAGATAGACCAAGAGATGGTTGGGTGCTATTTGACGACGGAAATTACTATTATTGTAGCCAAAACAAGCAATATGATAGTGTCACAAATCAAGAATACATCACTCTCAAAGCCATAGATACAAGTGCTGTCGGAAATAATATTCCTTTTATCAACGGAACATTCCAATTCCCACGAAAGATGTATACAAATACTTATGCCAATGTAGATATAACATTCAACCTAACATTCCAAGCCATTCAAGACCAATTAGTTGACGAAAATGGCGACAGAATTCCAAACACAATCTTTAATGTCAAAAAAATTTTGGATAGTGTTGATTGGCAAAAACACAATAATTAAAATGACCAAAAATTCAATATTTTAGGTCATTTTTTTGTTTAATTACATTTGAATTAATAAAATCTAATAGTGTTTTTAAACGTTTTAATCCGACTTTTTCGGACTTTAAAATAAATCACTAACATTTGGTATGTATAAATTTTTGTGACTCACAAAAAATATATTATATAATATATATTAATTTATTTTGCAAATACAAAAATATTTGATACAATAATTAATGTAAAAAAATTGTAATTTGGATAAATTTGTTCAAATTACTTTGGGTTTAACTTATTTTAAAAAAAGATGATAAGGTAGAACGAATGAAAGGGAAAGCAAAAAACAAAAGGAAAATAGGTAAAGTCATACTTATTGGTATAGGCTTTTTCTTGACTATTATTCTAACATTTACAACCACCCTGGCTTGGTTCTATGATAGCGACTGGGCGAGCAAAAGTGTCACTATGGCTGGCACAGTTGGAATTAGAGTAAAAGACGGAGAAAATTTTACTTCGGGCAGTGGCAGTCTTCACTTCCAAATTAAGGGCGACAAAGCCTACCCGGGACAAGCAATAGATGTTAGTGCTAGTTGTTATAACAATGGTGGCAAAAGCGGACTAGAAAAAGGTTCAGAATGTTATGTAAGAGCGCATTTTGCTGTATACACAAATATTGGCAAATTACCAGTTCCTGGACATTATATAGGTGGTTCTGCAAGCCAAGCATACATAGCAGCCAAAGCTGAATATGATGCAATAATTGCACGTGGCGAAACTCCAGATTATGCCGAACCAAAAGCAAGTGACTACGAAGGCGGAACAGAAAGCAAGGCATACAAAGAAGATTTGGCAATTGCTCAAAACGAAGTAGGTTTGAGTGCAAGCGAATTATATAAATTCCTAAACCAACTTATTGAATTGCAAAACGATGCTTCTGATAATCAAACTGACCCGGACAAGAAATATTATTGGAATTATTACAAAAATAATGGACTTGTAAATGGTGTTGGTGGTGGCTTCCCACTATCCAATTCTGGAACTGGTAACGATATTAGTTATTATATTGACGGCAAAGAATATGTCAGCAATGGAAGCGGATATACTTACACTTACAAAGATAGCGATGGTCAAACACAAACTGACACAGTTTCAGATTATACAAAACTTAAGGACAAAGGGTACTTTTATTTATGCGTCTCAGAAGGCGAAGATGCTCAACTCAAAAAACTAGGATTGGGTGAAGCATCAGTGTTCCTATGGAATAATAGATTTATTATCCCTTGGAAATTAACAAATGCTTCTGCCGAAAAAGATATTTTCGTAGCAGTTGAATTTCAAGCAATTCAAACTTATATTCCTATAATCAATGATGGCAAAAATAACACAATAGAAGGAACAATTAAATCTGACGAAATGGACAATCAATTGGAAGACACAAAATGCACAATTAAAAATAAATCTGTTCAAACAGTATTTAATTCTTGTTACTTTACACCAGTCTCAACAGTAATTGGCGACAAGGACTATGGAAATTTGGACATTTATGAATCAGTAACAAACAAGGCTGATGCAGGATTATAATTATGAACAAAAACAAAGTATTAGTAATTATATTTAGAATTTTGGGAATAGGACTTTTTGTACTAGGAATAATAATAACTATTGTGTCAATAGCCAAATTTGATGTATTTACTTATAAATTAAATACTGGTGTGATTTTTGGAATAGCATTCCCCTTTGTAGGAATTGTATTGGTTATAATTTCCACAATTATTGGAACAATGTCAACTAAGTCAGATATTGTAGACAATGTAGCCAAACAAGTCAAAGATGTTCTGAAAAACGAACAAGAAAACAAACAAAACATCAAAACTTGTAAGTATTGCGGAAGCAAATGCAGTACAGACAATCAAAAATGTCCGTCTTGCGGGGCAAAATTAGATTAAGATTAAATCTCATATGATATTTTTCATATGAGATTTTTTTGTGTCTTGTTTACACTTTTTATTGTATATATATCGAACATAACTTGTAGTAGTGAAAAAGCATTATTTAATTTATAATTATTAATTTGATAACAATTATTTATATATATTAATTTTTGAAAATCATTACATTTAATTAGTACATAAAAAATAGTGCATGTTTTGGAATAAATTATATTTAAATATTGTTTAAAGTCAAAATTATTTTGAACAAACAAATTGGTAAAATATGCCAAAAAAGTTTGAATAAAAAATTACATAAAAGTTAATCATTCTCACACCCTAAAAGTAACGAATGAGGTAATTTTTATGAAAAGTAATGTAAAAACTGAAAAAAAACGTAAATCATCCAAAAGAGCGATAGGAACACTTGTTGTATCCCTACTTAGTATTGCAATTACTGCAGTTATTTCGATTGGAGCAACACTTGCATACTTTGCTGGTTCTACAACTGCTAACCAAGCACTATTTATGGGTGGCCCGGTTTATGTAGAAATAACTGGTCGAAACAACGACTTCAAGGCTGGTGACGGTAATTTGGATATTGCCGCATATGCCGGAAGAACTACTGGTACAGCGGGAACAATTAGTAACACCGTACTATTGCCAGGACAAAAAGTTGAAATCCATTCAAGTGCGAGAGTTTATTCAACCACAGCAACTTCGACAATCCAAGACAGTCCAATTCCAGATATTAGTACTGGTGCAAACACTGGAAATATTGGCAATGCGTATACTGATGCCAAGGGTAATGCTTATTATGTAAACAATCAAGGAAGAGTTACTTCGACTACGACTAGTGTACTTAGGGCTAGATTTGGAATAAATATCGACTTTGACCCAACAGTGGGATTTAATAACTTCACAGGAACTACTTATGCTACAAACTTCCCAGTTCAAAGCCAAAAATCTTTCACACGTGAAGCAACTAATACCACAACCGAAGTGGTTGACGGATTTACTGGTGCTATTCACACTACTAATCAAGAATATTCTTATGATAGTTCAACTCAAACTCACACCGGACGTAGAGATTATGTTGCTGACACATCATACACTGCAACAACAACCGCCGGTGACGACATGAACAAAATCAAAGCGGGAACACTCAAGTCGATTTATTCTTGGAAGTATGTATCTCAATCTGAATACGAAGGCACTCATGCAATAACTGACGATTTGAAATTCTCAAAAATGCCTGCTCCATTTGACGGAAGCATTAATGCCCAAGGAACAAACTCAAACAAAGTTCCAGGCGGTAGCGGAAACGGATTCTACGGGGTTTGGATACTAGACGGTGAAGGCAACAAGACCGAAAGTAATTCCTTCTACAAAGCAAGAACCAACGCATATATGAATACTTATGTTGAATTCTATGTAAATGAATATGGCAACACCGTAACTCGTACTTTGCAAAATAGTATTGATGCGCTTAACTCTGCACTTAACAAATACTTCGTAAATCTAATTAACGATAGTTCAAAATACATTCAAACAACCGATGACCCAGCAACAACCGATGTAGTTGAAGGATTGGGACTTAATGCAAGTTGGCTATATATTGACCCAAGTATTGGCAACGACACCAACTCAAACGAAATTAGTACATCTGTCGGTGGCTGGTGGTACTTGGTTGTAGACAATGGTGGTACAATCACTGGTAGTACTGAGACTTATGGCGAAGGTGGTGCACCTACTGGAGTAACTGTTGGAGATACCACAACTCAGACTGTAAGTAGAGATACTTACTCATCAACCGATGCATCAAGACTTAAGTATTATCTATATGAAATCGTTCCTAATATTGATGTAGGAGACGTAATTGGTACTAATGGTCAAAAGAAGATTGCAAGTGACATTATTCCATTTGTAAACGGAACATTCGCTTTGCCGGGTGATGCTCTAACTAACGTATTTGCTAATGCAAAACTAAGTTTCCAAGTTTCATTCCAAGCCTTGCAAGCATTCCTTCCTTATACTCAAGACATAGACAATATGGATTATACAAATCCATTACTCGGTACTCAAAAACCATTAACTATAGAAAGTGCTATTCCAATTTATAACGAAGCATTTGACTATCAAGAAAATGCTGGAGATATAGGTAATCTATAAAATTCACACAAAAAAAGCAATTATTTATTGAAATAATTGCTTTTTTTGTTATAACTTAGTTGGAGATTTTCAAAAAGTATTCTAAAATATTCTATGTAGAAATTTATGTAACAAATTTATATATTCGATTTAACTAAAAGGGGTTTTCAAAATCATTTAAGTTTTGTCTAACTCTATACAAGTATTAAATAAATTAATTTAATATATTCACCAAAAGGAGCAATTATGCTTAGTCATTTACTAAAAAAATCCAATAAGATTGACATAATATACAACAATCAAGAATATATAGTAGATAATATAAGAGAAATATTACTTGACCTACTTGAAAGTTCTTATTCAGCGCCTTCGTATGCGAGTGGTCACTTGACTCCGCTTGGGGATATAATGCAAAAAGATTTGTGGGTCAGATGCACTCTTGACACCCCTATCAAATATTTGGATAGTGATGTCGATGAGATTTTGTTTGTTATCAAACCCAAATATGATTTTCTAACTATTTTTAGAAAATTAAATGGTGAGATTTTGGATAAGTGCAGTCTTATAAACTTAGCCAAAAAGACCACCAATACTTATAACGAAATTATTAATGAAATTAAAAATCAAGGAAACTAGCACGTGAAAAATTCTACTACAAAAAGTAACTGGTATTGCAAATATAAAATTGCCCACAGGGGGCTTCATAATGATACTTATCCCGAGAACTCACTTGGGGCTTTTGACTATGCTTGTCAAAAGGGATTTGCAATTGAACTAGATGTACATACTCTCAAAGACGGAAATGTTGCAGTTTTCCACGACCAAAACACACTTAGGCTTTGTGGCAAAGACCAAGATATTGGAAACATCTCAACCGATGAACTCAAAAATTACAAGTTACTCAAGACCAAATACACCATCCCTACTCTCAAAGAAGTGTTGGAACTTGTAGACGGAAGAGTGCCTATCATGATAGAACTCAAGCCCGCAAGCCGAAAAGAAAAGTTAGAGCAAAAAACTTATGATATTATCAAAGACTACAAGGGTGAAATCGCTGTCAAATCATTTAATCCTTTTTCGATTATGTGGTTCAAAAAACACGCTAATCACATTCCACGTGGACTTCTTTCGAGTTATTTTGAGCATGATAATTTGCCGGGCATTTACAAGTTTGTTATCAAAAAATTATTATTCTTTAGACTATGCAAACCCGACTTTATTTCATACAACATAAGCGACCTTCCAAACAAGTATGTAACAAGAAAAAATGTTCCCGTTATTACTTGGACAGTTAATAACAAGGAACTTGAAAACAAAGCATTTGAGTCGGCTTGTAACATAGTATTTGAAAACTATGTTCCCGAACAACCACTCAACTATTAAACACCACTTCCGTCAAAGTCCGGAACATAACAAGCATCCGAACTACTAAGTTCTTGGGCAAAACCATTTGTAAGCCCGATTTGAACCATATGTTCTTCGACGATTTTGTACTCAAGTGGTTTGAGTCTTCTATCTATGTCTGGGTGCAAAACCGCTTTGTACATAGGTGTATATTGAGACATAAGACTAACCAAAGGATTAGATATATTTTCTTTTATCCAATCTAAAATCTTAATACTATCATCGGTGTGATTAGGAAGCACTAAGTGCCTAATAATCACGCCTTTTTTGAGCATGCCATCATCGCCATAAACTTCGTTTGGCACAATTTCACGCATTTTGAGAATGGCGGATTTGGCAACTTCGGGGTAGTCAGGCGCTTTGGAAAGTCTCTTGGACAAATCGCTATCAAAATACTTGAAGTCAACTAGGAAAATATCTACATAATCTTTGAGTTCTTCCAACTCACTTACACTATCGTATCCGCTTGAATTATATACAATAGGAATATTTGGACGATATATATCTAGCGCTTTTTTGATTGCATGAGTATAGTGCGAAGGACTAACTAGATTTATATTCATAGCGCCTTGAGACTCCAACTCTTTGAAGATTTCAGCGAGTCTATCATATGTAATATATTTTCCGACATTTTCGTGGCTAATCTTGTAATTTTGGCAATAACAGCACTTAAGATTACAGCCCGAAAAGAAAACTGTAGCACTCCCAGTTTTTCCCGAAATTATAGGCTCTTCCCATTTGTGAAGGCTGGCTCTTGCCACTCTTGGCATATCACCCACTCCACAAACACCAGTCACCTTTGACCTATCAATATTACACTTTCTTGGACAATTATTACAAATCATAATTATTTTCAAAAAAAGCCGATAAATTTTGTATAGCAAAATTTTCGGCTTGAATTTTTGTTTCCTTTATTTGTTTTCTTTTGCTTTTTTAACACTTGATGAAGTTTTGGAAGTGTCACTAGTTTTAACTTGAGTACTTTCTTTTTTAGCAACCTTTTTTACAGGTTCTTGAACTTCTTCATCTTCTTCGTCTTCTTCGTCGTCATCTTCCATTTCTTCGTCTTCGTCAAAGTTGTCTAGGAAGTAATTATATGCACAAGCAACAATTGCAACAACGAACGAAATTATCAAACTAACAAATGAGCCATAAGCAATAGAGCCTTTGATATTATAAGCAAAGTAATCCATTACTACATTTCCACTACGCAATTGAATTGCAATATACCAAGTAGAAATAAGTGTAATAGTTGTAAACATCATTCCGCACAAACTAAACATAAAGCAGAATTTTTTGAACTTTTCGCCCTTGAACCATGAAAGGTAAGCAAACACAGTAGTTGTAATTATACAAGCGATACCGATTGGCATAACGATACCAGATATAAACACAGCCATTCCATAAACGTCTTTGATGTACATAAGTCCAACAATGTTACTATCCCAATCAATAACGTTTGTGAAAACTGTTTTTGTCATGTCCCAAGCACTATAGAATAACTTTTCGCTAGTTTCAAAATTCAAACTAGGACTATGTTCTACACTAAATGCAGGCAAAAAGTAAAATACTATACTAAGCACAGCAAGTATCGTACAGATTACAGCAATTATCATGTCTTTGGTTTTAAATTGTTTTTCAGCCATAATATCTCCTAAGGCCTAAATTAGTTTTTGTTAGTAAATCTATATTTTAGTTTACTAAATATCAAAAAATATATTCATATTCAACTGGAAAATATTTCCTAAATATGCAATATCAAAACAATACACTCCTTTCAAAGTGCATAATTTTATTATATTATACAAAAAATTGTCGTAATATGTAAAGTATTCTTTTGTAGTTTTTGAAAAATTCTACTTAATTTTTGAGTGAAATTGGCAAATTTAGGCAATTTAAACATATCTTTTAACTTTTTAATTCATTACTTTTTGAAAAAACACAAAATACCAACGAATAAATATTCAAATGTCCCTATCAATTTATATGATTTTATGCAGATTTTAGTATATATAACCTTTTTCAAAAAAATGAAAAAAAATGTTTACAATTAAATTTTTTTGTGCTATTATATAACCAATGATAGATGTTTTTCCACCAGTTGTCTTCCCCAATCCCATAATATAAGACAATTTAAACATCTATCCTTTTTTCTTAATTTATCGCCAATTTTAGCGATTTAAAAAAAGTAGTGACTGCTCCTTTGGTCACTACTTTTTTGTTTACATACAAAGTCACAAATTCTCTTTGTCGTGTCTATTATTTATTTCAAATAGCACTTAATACATGGGGCTATTCTTTTGCCAAATCTTTAAATTTGTGTTAGCATAATAAAAATTAATCTATATATTAAACAATGCTCACACTTCAAAAAAATTAACCAATTTTTGGACATGCTTTTAGGCTAATTTAGTATATAAAAAATTATTAGGAAAACTTATGAAATTATTAGACATAGACAAGGATTCAAAGTATTTAGACAAAATTTATGAAATCTACTTCGACGCTTTCCCCGAAAACGAACGTATTCCATTTGAAGATATTGTAAATAGAGAATTTCCAAACAGCAGACTTTTGGGCTTTGTAGACAAGGACAAACTTGTAGGTTTTACTTATATAAGTGTATCCGAAGAATTTGTATATATTGTGTATATGGCTATAGACAAAGAATACAGGTCTCAAGGTTTTGGAACAATTGCTCTACACGAGATAGACAAAATGTTCAAAGACAAAACAAAAGTCTTGAGTGTCGAAAAGCCCGAGTATCCAGGCGACCTTCCGTCACGAAGAATTGCTTTTTATAAAAAAGCTGGCTACGAACTCAACGACTTTGAATTTGTATGGATTAATCAAGTGTATTATTCCATTCATCATGGGAAATATAACAAAGAAAAATTTTTAAAGTTACTACTGACACTTTTCCCAACATGTACAGACTTCAAAGACATAGAGACAAAGTAAATTTAAGTGAGAAAAACATTTATGGAAGAATTAAATTTGTATGACGACAGCGGTCAACCACTAAATAAAACCATTATACGTGGCGACAAAAATTTCCAACCGCACGAAAATATTAAACTCACAATAATTTATCTTAAGTGCAAAGACAAATACTTGGTTCAAAAATGCTCAAAAGAAAAAGGCGGAGAATTTGCAATAACGGGCGGACATGTATCAGTTGGAAACACAAGCCAAACCCAAGCAGTTATTGAAGTTCAAGAAGAATTAGGCATTTGTATTGACGCACAAAAATTGAGATTTCTTGGAAACATATATAGACCGCACGCAATATTTGATGTATATATGTATGACGACGATAGTTTGGAGAACATGCCACTAACTCTTCAAAAATCCGAAGTTGAAGATGCCTTATGGCTTACAAAACAACAAATTTTGGATTTAATAAAAGCAAACGAAGTAAGACAAAGCTCAAAAGAACACTTTTTGAAATTCATAAATTAATTAACCAATTTAACAATCAACATATCATTATTCTACTCACAAATTACCAAACAATAAAAAATAGGTCATTTTTGACCTATCTGCGCTCCATGTGTTGTGTTTTATGATTTTTTAAACCACAATTTAGAGTGGTTTGGCGGAGAAGAAGGGATTTGTCAATATGAGCGAATGCGAATATTTGCCATGAACCTAATAGCTTTCACTTTATATCGCTCACGATTGCTGGGTTCAAATGTCGATATCATTGTGGATGCAATCCACTATCAGACAATTAGCTTACAAAAAAAAATCCCTAATTAATAGGGATTTTTTGGCG
This sequence comes from uncultured Clostridia bacterium, assembly GCA_934754475.1. Classification (GTDB taxonomy): domain Bacteria; phylum Bacillota; class Clostridia; order Christensenellales; family UBA1242; genus UBA11490. Next base: position 20,403 of record CAKVHV010000003.1, read on the forward strand.
GAGAAGGAGGGATTTGAACCCTCGCTGCAGTTTCCCGCACTACACCCTTAGCAGGGGCGCCTCTTCGGCCTCTTGAGTACTTCTCCATAATTTTCCGAAAATGTTTTGTCTTAAATTAGACATTATTAAGATATTGTTTCATTAGGTTTTCCAACGAAACAATAGTATTTTAACAAATTACATTATGCTTTGTCAATAGAATTTTGGCAAATTTACAATGTTTTAATTGTATAAATTTTGGGATTAATGTAATATGCAATTTATTAAAAACTAAATAAGTCAAATTTATAAGTAATCCCCTACAAATATTGCAACTAGTCTGTAGTTAATTGTATTAAATATTACTGGTATATTTATTTTTAATCGGAACAATCCCTTAAGTTCGTGGAGTATAAATAATTTAGCCATAAATACTTTTGTAAACAATTGCAATTTTGAGATAAATTTGTTAAAATATATCCAGCCATTAAAAAATATTACTATTAAAAATTTTAATGGGGTATAGCCAAGCGGTAAGGCATTGGACTCTGACTCCAACATCCGTAGGTTCAAATCCTACTACCCCAGCCAAAACAAATTAAGAGCCTAATTAGGCTCTTTTTGTTTTGACTGGCGTAGTAGGCGTGGGCTTATTAGCCCACCAACTGTCCTTAGACAGTTGCATATTCAGGACCCCGTCAGTTTTCAACTGCCACCCGAAGATTAACACAACTTTCGTTACTTAATGTGAACTGTATTCGTTTGGACTTGTTTTTTAGTTATACTGCCAATCAAATTGTAGGCAGATTATCTACTTTCGCTAGTATAAATTGTTCAATTCTTTTTAACTTTTCGTTAATCTCTTTTTGTTTAATAGAGATGTAATTTTTGTTTTGTTCGTCAGTCATTTCATTTTCAGACAAACAAATTATATCGTCTGTATCTATTATTTGAATATCTCCAGTTTTAGGATTTACCATTATATTTCTTGCAGTTAAATCATTATGGAAGATTCCATTTTCTAGCAATTCTTGTGTTGAAATATAAATGTTTTCAAATACTCTTTTCCTAAACGATTCGGATGGCAAATTTGATGACATATAAGAATATAAATCTTCCATGTTTTTATTAAAACTTAATAAATATCCCACACACAAATCATTAACTAAAACCAAACCTTGTGGCAAATTTGTATGCGTTATTTTGTCTTGCTTTGCAATTGCATTTAAAACATACTTTACATCTTGGGGATATTCGCTTTTAATAGTTTCAAATTTTTCTTTGTTTTCTTGTTTACATTGTTTTTCTATTGCATGGAGTTTTTTTAATTTACTATACGACAACTGCGATTCTTCAAAAATTGAGTTTGAAAGCATTGCAAGTATTTTTTGGTACTCGAAATTGTTTTCAAGTAGTTGCTATAATAAATTGTTTTTCAAGATTTCTACTTGATTGTTTTTAATCCTTTTTATACTTTTTGAAATATCTCCAAGAAGATGCAAATTAATTTCTCTATTCTCATTAGCAAAATCTTTTATGAAATCTTTGTACTTAAACTTAATAATTTTATCTTCATCTAATTTGTATAGTACCCCATACGAGCCACAGCCAACAATTTCAGAATTCTTGGCAATTGTGCTTATTTGATTTGGAGTTAAAATTAAATTCCCCATAGTTCCACCTATATGTTATTGTTCACAAAACATATTAGCATAGTTTTTATTTAAATACAATATTTTACTCAAAAATTAATTTAACCCATTTAACCATTGCTCGTTTCACTCCCTTAATGCAAGTCCCATAATCTTGATTGCAATACAAACCAATTAAGAGCCTACTTTGACTCTTTTTGTTTTAAAACAAATAAAATAATCCCCTAAAATACAAGGGGATTATTGTTAATTTGGAGTACTTTCATCTTTGGAGTATTCATTTACTGATGTTTTGTACATGTTTATTAAATTTAGTACTTCTTCAACGGTTTTGTTATCTTTAAACATTGAACTGCCATCAGAAATACTCCAGGATTCTAAAGAATCTTTTTCATGAACATTATAATTTGTGTAGTAATAATGCCCACCCTGTTCCCATCTTTCATCTTCAGTAACTTCTCTCATAACAAACTTGTCATTTTCATCTTTGGAAAGAAGAAAATATTCAGCACAATCTCGATTGTCTAAACTTTTGAAAGATTTGCAAACAACCAAAGAACCATCTTTAAACAGACGGGTCATTTTTTCGCCGTTTTCAGATTGTTTGCTATCTATCGAAAAACCATTTTGTTCTAGTTTGTTATATACTTCTATTAAATTCTTTTCTCTTTGAGAAAATTGTTTTTTATATTCACTCAAAGCCTTCTTTTTTTGAATAGCATTTTTTATTTCATCTAATCCACTCATTATCTACTTCTCCTATTGATTTTTTATTTACCTTATTAATTAATTCATGCACTTAATTGCAATACCCCACATAGCGTTTTAATTTTTTCATTTTTTTCCTTATGAATATTTTTATAACCACATTATACCCCAAAACATTCAATAAAGCAAGCAATATGTACTTAAAAGTATATATTTTATATACAAATAAGTACATTTTAAAATATGTCGTGCTATTATTGAATTTTAAAAAACAGATACAATAATTTATAAGGAGTATCCGTTATGCAATTAGAAGAAATAATAGATAGAATAAGCAAATTAAGAACTAGAGAAGGCTTGTCCGCCAGAGAGTTGAGTTTGAGAATTGGCAAAAACGAAGCATATATAAATAGGCTTGAATACCGCAAAAACTTTGAGCCATCAATTAGTGTTATCAGCGACATCGTGGAATCTTGCAACTCAACACTAGAAGAATTTTTTTATTACGATATTTCTGCATTTCAAAAAGATAAATACATCATAAATCTGCTTTCAAAAGCAAAACCAGATGTAAAAGATGCCATAATAAAAATACTCGAAAACATATAATTTTAAAAACATATCTTGCAATAGTAATTGCTTGACTTGGCGACAAAGTTAGTTATATACTAAATTGTATAAAATACAAAGGAAGAAATAATGAGCAATAATATTGAAAATCGTATAGCAAGTGTTCAAGACATAATTAACATTGTAGAACTTGTTCACGAAAGACACAATTATTACCAAAATTTGTCTAGCCAGATAAAATCTGCCAACGAAGAAGCTAGGTCTTTGGGGAATTACTCTCAGACTAGTTTTGTGGATTACCATACAAAATTCACAATTGAATTTGTTAACAAAGAAATTCAAAGCAACGATAACGATTTCAATTGGTTTAGCACAAATCTTTTGAATAATGCCAAAGTTATAGACAACGTAAGCATTTATTTCCATGCAAGTGTGGATGACAAAAGCGAAGGCATAACTATACAATTTTATTCAAACAGAATATACTTTGACTCTAGCATAAAGAATATGGATTACAATTACTTGGCTGGTAGCATCGCCAAATACATAGACACATTGCCACCACGACTAGACGAATTAGTTATTAAGGATAATAGACGAAAAATCATCCCCGCCCTTACAAAAAGCATTCCTTTGGGAATAGTTTTTGCAACCATTATTTTATTGCTTTGCAAGTTTGATGTAATCAAAGGGAATATTGGCTCAATACTTTCAAATGGTATTGTGTTAAGCATAATATTTTTGGTTGTGGCATTTTTGGGCTCACTACTTATACCTACCAAAAACCACAATTTATATAGACATATAACTATGGAAACATACTATGCTGGTTATGACCAGAATAGCAATCATGCTATTTACAAAAACAACTATGCCGAATTTAAAAGACATTGTGAAGTTGCTATTGGCAACAACTTTGATATGCCACAAGTAAGAAAGCAAATTGAAGAAAATTATCTAAAAGCCAAAAAAGCAGTTAAAATCGAATTAATAATATCCGTTTTGGCAATTATTTTATTTTTCGTTTTTTGATGAGATGTATATATTTAAACAAAAAAAAGAGTCATTAAGGCTCTTTTTATTTTAACTAACACAGAACAACATTGACTTTCTCTCAAACAAATATAATTTTATATTCCCCGTTAAATGCAGTGAAATTAATTTTATTTTGTGTTTTTAACAAAGTAACATTCAATTTAATTTACAAATAGCTATTGACAATATTATAATTTACATTATACTATAATTACAAAACTATTCAATTTCATCAACACTTCCGATTTTGATAATATCATTATTTTGCCTATTAATAATAACACATGAATTGTTATCTATTGTGAGAATCTTTAAGTTTTTCATACGAGCCAATCTAGTTAATTCTTTTAAATAATTTTCATTTTTTTGAGAGTGGACATCAACAATATATTGCCCCTTAATTAAACCAAAACCATTATAATAAGATGAGCAATCATAAAAATTATTAAATTTAGGAATTTGATATAACTCAAATTGCAAATCACTACCAGCACTTTCACCAATCACATTGCCTTTGTAGTTAGTAAAAAACTCCAATACTCCAAGTCTAATCGCCAAGGTCATGAACATTTCCGGATTTCCACCAGGTATAAACACATAATTATTTTTATCTAAAACATCTTTAACTTCAGCTTTTGTAACTAAGTATGGATTAATAACTTTTATATTCTCCCTACCAAAGCCCAACAATCTTAATTGTGAAATATACTTCTCATAATGCTTTCCACCGGCACAGAAAAAATCGCTAATAACATCATCCAAATCTGATTCGCTTGCAAAAATCCAAGGAAATACTACAATATTGTCATTCTTCAAATACTCCCTACAAATTCTCAAATTCGAATCACTTACTTCATTAATTTTGCTAAACAAAAAACTATACATATCAATTACCCCTAGTCAAATTTATTATACAACATTGAAAAAATATATCAAAACAATAGGAATATTTTATGGAAAAAATTATAACAAATTTACCAATTAAACCTCAATCTGACATAAAAACCGGTTTGTATTTAACTCCTCTTCTTTTAGAAACTATTGCCAAACTAACAAATAGCAAAAGTGTACTAATGCTTAATCTTCTTCATTCTTTCAAAGATTACTCAATAAACAAAGAAAATTTTATAAATGGGTTGCAAAAAAAAGGAATCATATTTGACAATGTAGATAGTGACATTAATAACATTGAAAAATATGACAAAATTATAAAAGATTTATATAAGCTTCACATTTTAAAGCCTATTGAGTATACAAATTGTTCATGCGAGTGTAAAAGAGTTGAAATTCGAAAAGACAAGTTGCAATATATGAAGAATAAAAAATTAATTGAGGAAATTAATGGCGAATATCAATGTTCTTTTTGTAAATCAAAGCTTATTGAGAGCAGAGAAAATGGATTAATTCTTAATTGTAAAAATATACAGAGTTACAATATTCCAATATTTCCTCTAAATTTGCAAAATCAAATCAAAAAAAGCATGAATTGTTACGATTTAGAATTACTTGTTTCTAAAGCAAGAAACACCGGTGTTTCTATTGAACTTGATGGAATAAAGTATAATATTGATATAGATTTCTTGTTATATTTAACACCTCAACTTTTTGAGAACAATGATATAACTATTGTTGCATGCAATAGGCATGTAATTCATACACTAATTACTAATTATATTAATACTGTGTATGGACACAAAAATCTTACTTTTGTTGAACATCCTTATATTATTTCAAAAAACGAAGATAGTTCTTATGCTTCATTGTCAGATTTATATAATAATAATTTATTTAAAGCATCTTTATTAAATACGATTTCATGGAATAATACTGATGCATTATGGGATGAAAACAAGTTCAAATTTTTAAAAAAGTATGAAGGTTATTTAGAAGAATCTCTTAAATTTAATCGGACAATTGACAGCAGTTCAGAACTTTTAACATCAAAAAATGCTTTAACTGACTACTGTAAACTAATAGAAAAAATAAACAATTATAAACAAAATCAAATGGAATAATTTACATGTCCTTTAAAAACAAAATAATTGTCTTAGATTTTGACAATACCCTTCTACTTTCAAAAGATAAATCAAGCTATATATTTCCTGACAATTTTAAAAGCTACGAATCAAAAATAAAATCAAAATTAACAAGTCTTATAAAATCAAATAATTATATAATAATAAACACTGGTAGAAGTTTTGAAAGTTTTAAAAAAGTTAATATTTTTCCTTATAATTTTTTGATATGTAATAATGGTTGCGAATACTATGACGCTTGTGACGATCTATTAAAATATACTCCACTATTACAAACTGATTTAAAAAAATTCTCAACCATCAAATTTGACGAATATACTACTATTAAGCTTTATTCGCCAAAGGACATACCAGGCGCTATTACTGGCATTAGTATAACTATAGAAAATTGTTATATATTTGAAAAAGCAATAAAAAGATTAAATAATCTATTTGATTTTTCTTCAGTTTTTTACAGCTATCCAAAAATTAGAATTGTAAATGCTACAACAAATAAGAAAAAGGCATTGGATGACTTAATAAATATTAAAATTATTAGTGCAACTGATATTATTGCAATAGGAGATGATGATAATGATTATGAGTTGCTAGAAAACTATACTTCTTATACATTTCCTTGGTGTACAAAAAAAATAAAATCATTAAAACTACCAACTTACAATAATTTATTAGAAATCATAAAAGATATTGAGTATAATCATGAATAATAGATTAAATCTTAAATTTTCAGACCACGAATTAGAGTTTGCAAATAAACTAATATCCAAATATAAAAATGAAATTAGAATACTAACAAATAAAAGTATATACAACAAAAGAGATATCGTAATTACTATAATGAAAAACTTAATTTCTGATTATCCTTTTCTAAAGAATAATGCAATAATTTTTTTCACTGGCAGTTACTCAAGAGGACTCTTAAATACTCAGAGTGACTTTGACCTTAATATTGCATATAAAAGAGGCACGGGTAAAAAATATAAAAAGTATGAGGAATTGTTTTACTTTATTGTTTGTAGCATTTTTAACATGAATAGAAAAAAAGTACATCCCGTTTTTGTAACATTCAACAACCCTTACAATACACAGAAAATAAATTTAGAATTAAATAAAGAAGATTTTTTAGTATCTTTAAAAAGTTTAAATTATGAATACAAATATTATATAAAAGCAGATTCAAAAAAAAGAATATTTTTACAATATATTAACAATAAAAATTTTTCAGTTCTTCTAAACAACACCATAAAATTTTTTTATCCTAATCAAATTGAAGAATGGATGTTTAATTTTTATTTTTTAAATGAAGATAATTATAGTAGTAAAAAAATATTAGATTACACAACACAACTACTAAAGGATAAATTTAAATTAAATTGTTTTAAATCACAAATTATTCAAGATATCAAAAATCATAAAAGCTTTAATCTAAAAGATTGTAAACATGTTAAAGATATAAAATCGCATTATCAATCAAAATCATTAAATATTATCTATAATTATGTTTTACTATTACAATTAAATAAAAATAATGATAGCGTTACAATGAATTTTGATTACTTAAATGAAGAAATGTATTTAAGAAAGGAAATAGAAAACTATTTAAATACTCTTAACAATCTGTATTCCTTATTTAATAAAAACGGAATCGAATATAGTTTGCATAATAATAATTATATTGTCGTGCATAATTATAGTGACATATGTAAGCATTTATTTATACTTGAAAAAGATTTCTCAAAAATAATAACAAAAATTTTATCTAACTTTTCATAGTTTTACAACAAAATTTTATGCTTTTATTGTACAATTCAAAAACTATCGTTTACTTATGTTTATAACTATATAAATTTACACAAAATTGGGATAAAAATTTTACTCTTACATATATACAAAAAACGAACTCAATTTGAGTTCGTTTTTGTTTTGTTTAGTTGTTTAAGTAGCATAATTACTTGACATAAAATCCATAAACAATTATTCTAGTTTTGTAGGAGAAAAAAATGGCAAAGGAAGAAAATATTTACTCAAAGTATAACACGCATGAACACGGGCTTAGTGATGCCGAAGCCCAGAAACGACTTGAAGAAAATGGCAAAAATGTATTTCCTGTTGGAAAACAAAAAAGTGTACTACTAATACTCTTGAACCAATTTAAATCTGCAATAATAATTATATTATTTGTTGCAATAATTCTGTCTTTAATCATTGGCGAATATGCAAATTTAATTTTTATTGGCGGAGTAATTGTTATTAATACAATAATTGGATTTATCCAAGAATACAATGCCGAACGAAGTGCGCAGAGACTCAAAAAACACATCAAGATTATGACTAAGGTCTTAAGAAACGGGCAGACCAAAATTATTGATTCCGAAGAATTAGTAATTGGAGACATTGTTTATCTTGAAACTGGAAGCAAAGTCCCCGCCGACATAAGACTAATAGACATAGCCAACTTAAAAGTTGACGAATCTATACTTACGGGCGAATCCGAAGGCGCTATCAAGTCTTTGGAAAACGACCCGGGTTCTCACTCAATGTTTGAACAAAACATGGTGTATGCTGGCACTGTAATTCTAAGCGGTCGTGCTATTGGAATTGTAGCCAAAGTTGGAAACGAAACCGAGTTTGGAAAAATCGCTAGCAAGATTGTTGAAATTAAGGACAACCCATCCCCGCTCACACTTAGAATTAACAAATTTACAAAACAAATTAGTATAGCATTTTTGGTTATTGCAATTGTGCTATCTGCCATTCTATATTTCAAAGGCTACGACTGGTACAACATATTCTTTTCGGTTGTTGCCCTAACAGTTTCGGCTATCCCCGAAGGATTGACTACTGGCATGACAATTTGCCTTTCGAAGTCTTCGAGCAAAATGGCAAAAAAGAATGTTGTAGTTAAACAACTCTCGGCAGTTGAAGGATTGGGAAGTTGTAATATTATTGCCAGCGACAAAACTGGAACTCTAACAGTTAACGAACAAACCGCTCAAAAAATTGTATTGCCAAGTGGCGAAGTTGTAGACATAACCGGAAGCGGTTACAAGCCAAATGGCGAATTTAAATTTGTAGACAAAAATATTCACTCTCAGAAACAAGTCTCGCTTTTGTCTATGCTTGGAGATATTAACAACGAGAGTTTTGTAAAAATTAAAGGCAAAGAAATTTTGACCGGTGGCGACTCAATAGATATTGCATTCAAAATTATGGCACTCAAAAACAAAGTTAAGCCAAGTGTTAATATTCTATCCCAACTCCCATACGAATCGGAACTCAAATGTTCGGCTGTGCATTATATGGAAGACGACAAACAATATGCGACCATCAAAGGTGCGATGTCCGTAGTTCTTAGTCACTGCAACACAATGCTTGTTAATGGCAAAAATGTCCCACTTGACAAAGAGTTAATTGACAAACAAAACACCGAACTTGCTTCAAACGGATTTAGAGTAATCGCTTTGGCTTATGGCAAAAATTTAAAGAAACTAAATTCACCTAAGGACTTAGACAACCTAACCAAACTTACTTTTGTAGGTCTAGTTGGATTTATTGACCCAATAAGAGACGATACTTACAAAGCAATTCAAGAATGTAGAGAAACCGGAATCCAAGTTAAGATGATTACTGGTGACCACCATTTAACCGCTTTTTATATTGCCAAACAATTAGAAATCGCCCAAGATATTTCCCAAGTGGCGACTGGTCAAGATTTGCTTAAGTATGAAAAATTAGGGCAAGACAAATTCGATGAGTACGTAAACAAAATTTCGGTTTTTGCAAGAGTCTCTCCAATCCAAAAACAAGAAATTATTGCTGCATACAAAAGACTTGGAAACTTTGTCTCTGTTACTGGAGACGGAGTTAACGACGTTCTAGCACTCAAAGAAGCACACATAGGAATATCTGTAGGTAGTGGTGCTGATGTCGCCAAAGAAACTGCCGATATGATAATAGCCGACGACAAATTTTCTAGCATTGTAACGGGTGTAGAAGAAGGCAAAATGGCTTACAACAATGTTAGAAACATTGTGTACTTGCTAATGTCGACGGGTATTTGCGAAGTTATGTTATACTTCCTATCTGTTCTTTGCAATCTAAGTTTCCCACTAACTGGTGTGCAGTTCTTGTGGCTAAATCTTGTAACAAACGGAATCCAAAGCAACGTATTTGCTTTTGAACGAAACACAATAACCCCTTACAACAAAAAAGTTCGAAAAACCAGCGAAAATATATTCAATGGACTACTACTTTCTGAATGTTTTGTAGCGACAATATATATTGGAATAACTGGATTTTTGTTATACTTATTGTTAATTAAAAATGGTGTCGACTACCAAGTTGCTAGGACTTATCTACTTACATTTATGGTGTTTATGGAAAGCGCCCAAGCATTTAACTGTCGTAACGAATATATATCTGCTTTCAAATGTAAATTTAAAAATAACCCCGTGTTAGTAATTACAATTATACTCTCTTATGTATTCCAAATTCTTGCAATATTTATTGCTCCAGTGGCAATGTTACTAGACATGACTACAATTAAATTTACACACATTTTGCTTATGGCACTATTCTCTGTTTCTCAAATTTTAATTATGGAACTTTACAAATTAATTTTGAGAAAAAAATTATCTAAATAATTCAAAGACATGGAAAGAATATCTTTCCATTTCTTTATTTTAATATTAAAATTTAATTTGTAATGCAACTAAAACCATTGTCTTTCAATTAGATTGACTTTTTAAAAATTTTAATGCTAATATATTTTAAAAAAGACATCAAAGGAAAATCTCAAATGGAAACCAAAAATTATAACGAAGACAATCTAAAAGAAGATGAAATTGACTCAGTAGTTACTCGTGTCAAAGTTTATCTAATAAACTCAAACCACGAAATATTGGCTGTTCACTCAAATGGCGGAGTACAACTTCCCGGCGGTCATGTTGAGCCTGGTGAAGACTATTTGAAGGCAGTCATAAGAGAGATAAGAGAAGAAACCGGGATTGAACTTTCTTCAAGTGAAAAATGTGTGCCATTTTTTGAGATTAATCATTATATCAAAAACTACCGAAACCAAGGAATAAACCGCATAGCCAAGATGGTGTACTACTATGTCTTTACGGACAAGCCATACACAAAAGAAAAAATACATCTAACTACGCACGAGATTGAAAGTAACTTTGAAATAGTTTCTATGACTCTCAAAAATTTTGAAAGTGAACTAAAAGATGTGGAAAAAAATAACTCTCAAGAAATCAACCGAATTATCTCCAAAGAAACTTTGGCTTCGCTTGAAAAATTGAGAGAAATTCTTAATATTTAAAACTAATATTTTCGTGCTTGAGAAGACTAATTTTGTTATTAGAATTGTTTTGTTTCTTGCGGAGTTTCAAATTTAAGTTCGCTAATAGACATTATGTCTATTCCATAAATATCTTTGTAGATTGATGTCACATCAAGCATAGTAATATTATTTTTGTCTACTCCAAGTTTTTGCAAAACTTCATTGATACTTTCCAAATCCTTGCCTTCAAGTTCGGCATAAGGCGGAATATGTGGCCAGGAATCTATAGAAATTTCAACTCCATCCAACACAAAGACTTGCCTTAGGTTTTCTTGGTAGTTTCGGTGGTTGTATCCCAACTCTTCAAGTAGTAAGTTTGTAGTCTCAAAGTCCGAAACATTAACTTCTATCTCTTTGGCATTCATTTTGCTATTGTCGTGAATTTCCTTAATAGTAAGTGTAGTTTTCTCACCATTAGTTCTAAGTCTAATCCACTTGTTTGGATTTTTTGGGGAGAAGTCATAGACATATCTTTTTTGAAGCAATTCGTCTGTAACTTTAGTCGCACCCAATCTTTCTAATTTGTCTCTAAACTCATTTTTGTTTATATCTAAAACCGTTAATTCATTTTCAATGTTTATCATATTCTAACTCCTTTTAATATAATACCACAATTACCCAAACAATAGCAAAAGAAATCAATGATACAAAAAAACTTCAAATAAGTTCTTACTTGAAGTTTTTATTTCAGATAAATTTAGTTAATTTAATTGCAGAATTGTAAGCATCATTTAAATATTTATCTATATTTTCATATTTGTATTCTTCCGTTTTGAAATTATCAATTTCCAAACTTATTGGACCATCATAATATTTATACAATGCCTTCATGCATTTTTCCCAATCTATTTTACCTTGAAATGGAATTAAATGTTGGTCGTTGCCAACTTCTCCGTTATTATCGTGAATATGTACTCCTTGAATTTTGTTTTTATATTTTTTTATAAGATCCATTGGAGAATAGCACCATACATTTGCATGCCCAAAATCTAAACATACTCTCAAATTATGTGATTTTATTTTTTCTAGCAAAAAAATCATACTATCTATCATTCTTAAATTTTCTAACAATAATGTAATGTTTAATTTTTGACATAAATTCAATAAAACTTTGTAATTGCGAAGTCCAATTTTGCTAAATTTTATACATTCTTTGCCAGACGGGTGCATAACAAAATAGTTTATCCCCAACTCACCTGCAAGATTAATATAATTGATTAGTTGTTTCATATAATCTTCACAATCCAATTCCCAAATACTAGAATTGTTTTTTAAAGGACCATGGAAATAGCTTACTCTAAGTCCGATTTTTCGTGCATATTCTACTTGATGCCTAATTTCATCATTTGATTGTCCATTACAATAAAATGCAACCGAATCAAAACCTGCAATTTTATACTTTTCTATTAAAATATCATCACTAAGTTCCCAACCTTTTAGATGATATATCATTACTTCTTTCTTCATTAAAAGTTTCCTATTATTTTCTTTGTTTCGTTAGCTAAATTTTCTCCACAAGCCTTAAAATCTTCAAACAATATATCTCTAATCTCTGGAGGCATAAGTGGCAATTCAGATAGTTTGTTCAACTCTATCATCATAGGTATGTAGACACCTTTGTTTCTATCTGGTTGAAATTCTTCGCCAACACCACTGCCAAATTCTCCAGATATCCATTTGCACAAATAAAAGTATTGAATAGATTTTTCATCTTCGTAAGTGTAAACTAATTTAATAGGTTCAACCGTCATTCCAAATTCTTCAACTACTTCTCTAACTACACAATTTTCCAAGCTTTCATCTTCATTTTTTCCGCCACCAGGGAAAGTGTAGTACACTCTATCCCCTTTTTCTCTGTACATTGAAACCATTTTGCCGTTATCAATTATTATTGCTCTACAACTAATTCTCTTATCCATTTGTTACTCCTTAAATTTAATTATTAATATTTTAGCACACAAAAGCATTTTAACAAAGCCAAAATAACCAAGTATAAATTTGAATAATCTCAAAATTCTGGGTCAACAATAGTAAAAACAGTTTTTAGGAGATTAGTATGAATAAAGTAAATCCATTTTATGAAAAGAATGCAATAAGTGTAGACAAGTTTTTGAGTGTGTCAGACTATAGTCCAAAAGCCTATGACAAACTCACGACTTCGCCTTACACCAAAACCCGTATAATTTTGCTTAATGGCACGGAGTTTGAGCAAACTTGGTTTTTGCACCAATTCAATCGTAACTGCAACAACAATAATTTGAGAAAAGATATAGCGCTCATAAGACGTCACGAACAGCAACAACAAAAAATAATTTCTGGGCTTAAGCCAATTGACGAAAGCGATTTGGAAACCACAATCGGTTATGAACAACTAGCAATAGACTTGACTGCAATTTTGGCTAGACACGTCAAGGACGATTATGTCAAAAATGCACTCAACTTTGCACTTCTTGAAGACTTTGACCACTTGTATAGATTTGCAAACCTACTTGAGACCGAACAAGGAATTGACGCAAACGACTTGACAGGCGGTTACACCGAGATAACTCCTGGACGACCAACTATTGCCGAGCCAAGACATCCGTTTGACGAAATTAATAGACATATTCAAAAAGAACTAGCCGACCCATTTACTAAACTCGTTGTCTCAATAATCACTGCCGGCGAACAGCAAACAATGAATTACTATATGAACATTGCGGGATTTCATGGCTCAGAAGTCGGCAAAAGATTGTATTCAGAGATTGCCATGATAGAAGAACAACACGTAACCGAATACGGAAGTCTAATGGATACAACAAGTTCGTGGTTGGAAAATTGGCTTATGCACGAATACACCGAATGTTATCTATATTATTCTTGTTATGTAGACGAAACCGATGAATATATAAAAAATATATTTTACGAAAGATATTTGGAAGAATGTGGGCATTTGCAATATGTAGCAGATTTACTCCAAAAATACGAAGGCAAGTCGTGGAAGTCAGTATACACTTGTGGCGGAGATTTCCCTGAACTTCTCAGATTTGAAGGAAATATAGACTATATTCGTGGGGTTTTGGGAAAGACAATGAATTACACAAGAGACAACGAAGACTACGCCCTTCTCAAAGACTTGAAAGACAATGCAAACTACTTTAAATACCAAAAAATGAATATTAAAAAACCCGACACTTTGCCAAGTCATTTAGTTATTAAACAGCATATAGACAAGTTTGGAAGCGATTATAGATTTGAAACAAAAAAGCATCCCGTATCCGAACTACAAAACCGAAAAGAAGACAATACAAATTGCGGAAGAAAGAAATAAAAAATGTGGACTATTTAAGTCCACTTTTTTATCCTAATGCCACGTCTAGTATCATCATAAGGCTAAAGCCTATGGCAAAAAATATTGTCCCTATATTCGAGTGCTTTCCTTGAGACATTTCCGGAACTAATTCTTCGACAACAACATATATCATTGCGCCCGCTGCAAAACTTAGTAAATATGGCAAAGCAGGAACAATAATGCTTGATGCAAGTAAGGTTATGACCGCACCGATTGGCTCAACAATTCCAGACAAGACCCCGCCCAAGAAAGCCTTGCCTTTAGACATCCCTTCGGCTCTAAGTGGCATGGAAATTATTGCTCCTTCGGGGAAGTTTTGAATAGCAATCCCAATAGACAATGCCAAAGCACCAATTGCTGTAATAGATGCACTGCCCGTCATAAATCCAGCATACACAACACCTACAGCCATGCCTTCGGGAATATTGTGTAGAGTAACAGCTAGCAACATAAGTGAATTTTTTTGAAGTGAACTCTTAGGCCCTTCGAATGTATTGCTATTATGGTGCATATGCGGGGTTATTTTGTCTAGCAAAAACAAAAACATTATTCCTATCCAAAAGCCTACAAATGCTGGAACAAACGACCACTTGCCCATACTAGACGATTGTTCTATTGCTGGGATGAGCAAACTCCAAATTGAAGCCGCCACCATTACACCCGCTGCAAATCCAGTAAGCGCTCTTTGAACACCATCACTTAAGGATTTTTTCATAAAGAACACACATCCAGCACCAATAGTTGTGCCTAAAAATGGCAAAAGTATTCCATAAAATGCTTCCATTATTATTCTCCATAATACAAATAGTTTGACTATTTGCTAACTTGATTTTACAACTATGGATAATTTTTGTCAACCAAATTACATATCCCAGTGAGCCAGTGGGAATTGATACATATAATTTGGAATTAAAAATATTAGGTGTGAGAACTATGTCTCCACCCTTATTTAAAAAATATTCAAGATAATGTTTTCAAAATTAATTTAACACCCAAAGTGCCAAGTTAAGAGTTGTGGCAATACTTAGCCAAAGCGGATAAATTAGCATTAATTTGGATACTAGTAAATTAGACTTTTGTAGTTTGACAAAAAGCAAAAATCCCGCAACCAAGTTAAGAACTATAACTACATTTCCAATAAACGCAAGTTTAAGTGCAAAGAACACCAAGCACCAAAGCACATTTAATATGCCATTTATAACAAACCAAACTGCCAAATCTTTTGACATCTTTTTTCTGCCAATCAAAATCCATAGTGTAATTATTTCAAGCAAATAAATTATTGTCCAAACAACTGGAATTACAAAATTTGGAAGCCACTGAGTTGGTTTCAAAAGTCCATTAAACCACGTCATTCCAAGCCCAACAAACACACTCCCAAGTAGTGCTACTACGACTATTCCAATTGTAGATAATATCTGATACAACAAAACTTTTTTCATGTAATTTTAGATTGACTTTTAAAACTTAAAAATTTTAAATCCCAATCTTCTCTCCCTTAAATTAATTTTAGATATTTTTAATTAATTAATCGTGACTATAAATTAAACTAAAAAATATCTACAAAATCACCATTGCTTAAGTTTACACAAGCAATAAAAAACGAGTAATACAATAATGCTGTTTATTTATTGTATGCTCGTTTTTTTAATATATTCTAAGTGCTACTAATAATTGTTTTTTTAATTAACAGTAACTGAAAATTCCACAGTAATTGTTTGATTTGCATCCAAATCTGGCAACGCAAAACCGGTTGAAGGGTTCAAGTTTGGCTGAGATTCGGAATTTATTGTGACACTGCCTTCAACAAAAGTAACATCTTCTGGAAGTGGGTCACTAAAGAATAACTCAGTATTTTTAAGTTCGCCATCGTTAATTATTTCTATTTTGTAATGCAAAGTATCTTTTGACTTGCAAGCGATATTATCTGCGGATTTGAGAAGCGATACATTATTTTCCAAAACCTTGACACTCGCTAAATTTGATTGTAGACTAAAAGTTTTTGTCTCAACATCAAAGGTTATTTCTGTCTCATCCGTTAAGGTGTAATTATCTATTAGAGTATTGATAATTACATCATAACTTACATCAAAAGAAACTCCGCCACCGCCCAAAGTAACCGGCATAACAAAGCCCGAAACTGGGTCGAAGTCTTCGTATGTCATTGAGCCAATTTTCAAAGAACCAGCCTTAAAGGTTGCATTTGTAGATAAATTATCCTTGAAAGTTATGTCTTCAATATTTATTTCTGAATTGTTTGTAATTGTTGTTGTGATTTTAATAGTTTCACCGGGCAAAGCCCAATCTTTTTCGAAACTCTTAACAATTGTGATTTCGTTATCCAGAACACTGGTTTTCAAAACATTACTATCCAAACTTACTTGAGTAGTTTCGCCCGCCACTGTTGTAGGAATTTTTGCTGTTAAATGTGCTGTGTTTAGTATTGCCATAAATAAATTTCTCCTACTCTAGCATATTCAGCCTAGATTTAAAATGTTTACAAAAAAAGATGTAGAAATTCCTACATCTAATTTTGCTAATTATTTTTTGGTTGCCATTGCACGAATGTCTTCTACCGCAACCTTTATACGACTATTTTCGCCTATTAACTCAGAAATTTTGTCTCTAGCATGAATAACTGTTGTGTGGTCTCTGCCAAAGATTTGACCTACTGACAAAAGTGGCATATCTAGCAATGTACACATTGTATACATACAGATTTGTCTAGGCTCAACTATTTCCTTGTTTTTCTTTTTGCCAACAAGTTCGTCACGACGAATGGAGAAATACTTGCAAACACAGTCTATAATTCTCTCGGCTGTTAGATTTTGTTTGTCGCTAAAGTCGTGGTCTTTGAGTGCTTCTTTGACATCTTCCATAGTAGCAACTTTTTTGCCCATAAGGCTCGCATAAAACCAAACTTTGGAAAGTATTCCTTCCATTTCTCTAACGTTAGTATCAAAATGCTCTGCCAAATATTCTTGAACATCGTCGGCAACTGTATAGTTTTCTTCTTGTGCTTTTTTCATAAGAATTGCAAGACGAGTCTCATAGTCTGGAGACTGAATATCTTGAGTAAGCCCCATGCTAAATCTACTACAAAGTCTTTCTTGCAAAGTTGCAATTTCTCTAGGTGGTCTATCAGAAGCAATTATGATTTGCTTGCCATTCTCATAGAGTTCGTTGAATGTGTGAAAGAACTCTTCTTGAGTTGCTTCGGCTTTGGATATAAACTGAATATCGTCTATAATCAAAACATCTAGGTTTCTATATTTTTCTTTGAAAGCATTTTTGGAGTTATAACTACCTTGCAAAGATTTGACATAGTCGTTAATAAACTTGTCACAAGTACAATACATAACTTTTAAATCTGGAAATCTTTTGTTGACTTCGTTTCCGATTGCATGAAGCAAGTGTGTTTTGCCAAGACCAACACCACCATAAATAAATAGCGGATTAATCTTGCTACCCGGATTTTCGGCTATGCCTTTGCAAGCGGCATAAACATATTTATTTGAATTTCCCACAACAAAGTTATCAAACTGATATTTAGGATTAAATGTATTCATTCCCGGGAACTTTTGTTGTTCGTTTTGAATTTCAACTTCTTGATTTTTGTTATACGCATCTCTTTCATCAGGGTCAAGCACCACAAAGTCCTTTATCTCATCACTCACCGAAGTAAGAGCGACATAAATATCCCCCTTGTGCAAAGTCATAAGTCTTTGCTTAGCGGTTTCACTTGTTGTTGACAAATAAAAAATATTATTCTTAAAGTCGATAGGCTCAAGCGACTTAATCCATAAATCATAACTAATTGTGCTAACTTCACTTTGAAGTTTGATAAGCGCTTCCGCCCAAATTTCGTTTTTGTCCATTGCTATAATCCTTGATAATTTTTTGATGCAACTAAAAAATTTTGCTTCCTTTTAATTGTAAAATACAAAGACAAAAAAAGCAAGCCTTAATGTCAACTTTTTTGAAAAATTCAAAAAATTAGGACTTTGACTTGCTCGGACACTACTACATAACTATAGTCTTTTTGTCTAGTGAATAGTTTTTGATTTCCTTGGCTTGGGTTTCATAGCCCTTGACATGCAAACATGCCTTTGTATAAATCTTGCTAAGTTCAACCCCCGGTTGGTCATATGTATTTATGTTTAAAAATTCACCCATGAATGCTGTCATCATTTCCATAAAGAAAATTAGTTTGCCCATATTTTCTTCGTCGACTTTTTCAATTGAGATTGTATAGTTTGGCCTATCGAGAGTGGTGAGTGAATATGATGTCGAGTTGTATTCGTAGTCAAGTAGAGTTTTGAGAGTGGTATTTTTTAGATGTGGAGCGAATAACAAATCCGAATTAATTTTTTCGTCTCTATCGCTATTTTCGACTGTCATAAACATAATAATTTTGTCTTTGATGCCTTCGGAATATAGTTGTAACTGACTATGTTGGTCGGTGACACCCAAGGTCTTAATTGGGGTTTGACCAGCATATACAACTTCGCCCTGTCTATTTAATTTTTTGCCAAGGCTTTCCGCCCAAAGTTGTGCAAAGAAATCTGGCACAAGTGCAAGTCTATCTGAATATGGCATAGTAACCAAATTTGTAAGACCTTTGTTTAAATAGGAATAATTAATGTACGCACAAGTGTATGCAATATTGTTAATTGTTACATCTTGAGCATTATTTTTTGCAATGCTTGCACCAAGTAGCAACTTGAAAATATCTATACCCATAACCGATGCTGGAACAAGCCCAACCGAACTTAGTACACTAAATCTTCCGCCTACACCTTTTGGAATATCAAAGACTTGCATATTTTTGAGCTTGGCATAATTATACAAATCATTATCCTTAGTTGTAGTTACACAAAAGTGTTTGGAGTAATCTATCTTTTTTGATTTGTATCTTTCTATTATTATAGACATTTGAGCCAAAGTCTCACTCGTTCCACCAGACTTTGTAATTACATTAAACATAGTCTTTTTTAGATTTAATTTGTCTATTAAAGTTACAAAACTATCTGGGTCGATATTGTCACAAACATGAACTTTTATGCCAATATCTTTGTTTAAACTGTCAACAAATGTGTTTTGTAACATCTTTATTCCCAAAGCACTTCCGCCAATTCCAAGAACTACAAAGTTATCAAATTTGCGTCTTACGTATTTTCCGTATTCCCAAAATACTTTGACATCGTCAGGGTTTTGATTTGGCAAATCAAGCCAGTCTAGCATATCGCTTGATTTTTTTGAGAATATAGTTTTGATAAACTTATTTCTTGTAATTGCACTCATTGTAGACAAGTTGAGCCCACTCTTTAGATTTTCTTTAGTTACTCCTGCGTATTCTAATTTCATATTACACTCCTAATCTTTAAATACATCTTCGAATAATTCTAGTTTGGATTTTTTCAAAACTCTAGCAAACAACTTTGATGACGACTTTGGAAATCTTGAATAAAGTCTATTCATCCATTTGGCATCTCGACCAAATACACATCGTCTTTTCTTGTTTATAATTGCCTTATAAATTTTGGCGACCATTTTGTCTTTTTTGGTCGCAAACATATTAATTAACTTTCCATTTGTACTATGGTTTTGGTATCTAAATATTTCCGTCAAAGTAAAGCCTGGACAGATTACTCCAATATAATAATCTTTTTCAAGTTGCAAGCACTCCGTAAAACTTTTGACCGCCGATTTTGATGCACTATATATCGAAATCCCCGGCAACGGACAAAGCCCCGCCAAACTTGAAATATTAACAATTGCTGGGGTCGTACTTTTTTCAATGATAGGCATAAGATACTGACACGAATAGATTATAGAATAAAAATTTGTATCCATAACCTTTTTGATTTCGCCTGTAGCACTCAAAGTTTCTTTGCTTTCTGATTGAATATTATTTATGTTTTTATCATTTAAATTGTGACTACATCTATTAACTAGATTATCAAAACTTTCAAATGGTGGAAGTATTCCCGCACAATTAATAATTACATCAAGTTCTTTTATTTTGTGAGAAAGTTTTGTCCAACTATCTTCGCTTGACACATCGCAAGTGATACATTCAAAATTTTCACTTTCCCCAAGTTCTTGTTTTAAACTTTCGAATTTTTCTTTGCTTCTGCCAACCGCATAGACAAAGCAATTATTGTTTTGAATAAATTTTTTTGTAAGTTCTCGACCTAGTCCACTCGTAGCCCCGGTTATTAAAATTTTTTTGTTATCTATCCAACAATTTTTCATTTTGACCTTCCAAAAATATTTTAGCAAATTTTATAAAATTAGCCAAATAATTTGATGTTTTTAAATTTCAATTATTTGACAACATATTCTATTGCTTATATAATAATCTAGGAAGATTAAACAAAGTCGTCCGCTAGGACACCTTGATTTAATCTGACGATGTTTTCAATCTATGTAACCACGATTTTCGTGGGGTTTGCGATAGCAAACTGGTTTGTGAATGCAATGAACAAAGCAATATTACATAGATTATAATCTAGGAAGTTGTCGGCAATCATTCCAAAGGGATATTTGCCAGCAACTGATGCTTATTCAATCCATATAACCCACGATTTTATCGTGGTGTTTGCGATAGCAAAAAGGAATACTTATGAAAAAAATACTATTTATTTCGGGAAGTGCGAGAAACGGAAATTGCAAAACCATTTTGGAAAATTTACAAAAGAAGTTTTGGCTAGAATACAGCACTGACTTGGTTCACATTAGAGACTATAATATTTCGGAATGTAAAGGCTGTAATGGATGTACACATACGCCAAATAATGCGTGTGTAATAGACGACATGATGAAAGTTTTGCTTGAAAAAATTATGGATGCCGACATTGTAGTTTTGGCTACTCCTAATTATTTTTATAATGTCTCTGGACTTACAAAAACATTTATAGATAGAACTTACTCTTGCTATCATAATTCTTTGCTTAAAGGAAAGAAGTTTATATATATCTACGTTGGCGAAGACGTTGAGAGTACAACCAAGAAATACTTGGATAATGCGATGTATGGATTTACCATAAGTCATGGGATATCGGTGCTTGGCTCTTATGGAATTTCAGCGGGTGAAATTGGAAGTTTTAAAAATCCAGAAAACTTACAAAACACTCTTGAAGAAATCACTTCAAACATTCAAAAAAATTTAATTGATGATTAAGGATATAAAATGAACCGAATTGTAGTTATAACGGGCGGGACTAGTGGAATCGGCTTGGAACTAAAAAAACTATATACTTTGAGTGGCGACACTGTTCTTACCATTTCAACAAGGCGATTAGACGACCCTTTGCACTATTCTTGTAGTGTGTCTGACGAAAAAAACATCAAAGATATTATTGAGCAAATCGGGTCTAAATATGGGCGAATTGATGTGCTTATTAATAATGCCGGATTTGGAATGAGCGGAATTTGTGAATTTTTGCCAAGCGACAAAATTAAGGATTTAACCGAAGTCAACTATTATGGCACAATTTACACAATTCAAAGTGCCTTGAAATTTATGCAAAAAGATTCAAAAATTATTAATATTTCATCAGCCATGGCATTATTTCCCGTTCCTTTTAGGGGAATTTATGCGTCCGTTAAGTCGGCCGTGCTAACACTATCTTTCGAACTTAGAATGGAACTTAAAAGTTTGGGGATTGACGTTGTTGCTATCTGTCCGGGAGATATTAAGACAAACTTTACAAAAAATAGAGTCAAGGACTTTGTAACAAACGAACGTTATGGCAATAGACTTGAGAGTGCAACACTCAAAAGCGATAGCCGAGAAGACAAACGTATGAGTGCCGAAAAATGCGCAAAGTCAATTTACAAAAAAATCAATCACAAAAAATGTAAGCCATTTTATATAATTGGCTCAAAATATAAAGCCTTATATTTCCTAACAAAAATAACCCCAAAATCTTGGCTACTTGGAATTACAAACAAGTTATATGGCGGAAAAAACTAGAATTATATGAATTGGAAAATAAAAAAATTTGCATCTAAACATGCAAATTTTTTTGTTTAATTATATTCTCTTTGTAATTTTTTAAGATATTCTCTTTATTGATTTTCTAAGTCATAACAACATTAAATCAAAAACGTTTTATCTATGTTTTTAAATCTTGAGCAAAGATTTATTTTTGACTAACTATCATTTTGAAACTTGTCATTGTGCCAGACGAATCGGTTATATTTTCTTCGATTATTTCAAATGAAATGTTTATGCTTTTGCTTTGAGTATAGGCATTAAACATGTTTGTCATTTTGGCTAGCATATCCGAACCGCTGAAAGTATCCAAGATTGAGTTGAGAGCATAGATTGTATACTCGCCCGAAATATTTCTACTAAGTAGCGAATTAACCAAATGCTCAACTTCGCCATCACTATCTATAAGTAGTGATTGAGCGATAATATATAGCATGCCTTTGTTGCCTTGACTATCATACTCTAGTGTTTGATTATAGTAGTTGTCAAGGTGCAAGTATTGTTCTTGGAATTTATTTGGTTTCATAACATTTTGTTGGAAGAATGTTGTTAGTTTGTAATATGGGATTGAATATAGTTCTTGATAACCGATTACCCAACCAAATATGTTTGTTTCGGGTTTGAGATATGTCAAAACGTCGGTTGCTTTGTTATATTGAGTTTTAATCGTTCCCACCGATGTTTGAATCTCTTCTTCTTCAATACCAGTTTGACTTAGATATTTTTCGTTGACTTTTTCGTACTCAGTGACCATATAATTGTAGTCAATAATTGTCTCCCAAGTGCCAACGTGTGAATTAAACATATAATCAAAAGCATTTTGCAATTCTTGGGTGTTTTTAATAACCAAGCTTTGTGTAGTTCCGTTGTTTGTAAACTTTTGATTGTCGTAATAGTATAGACTTTCTGGCGATGCGTATTTTTTGTACTTCCAGTCCCTTTTTGCAAATTGGAAATGAGTATCTTTGACATCTTCGTCACTAAGACCAAAGTAAGTATGCGACAATAATTCTTGATTGTCGGTAGACTGAAACTCCGTCCAAGTAATATCTGCCAAGTAATACTTGCCTTCAATATTATCTGTTGGGTCGATATCAATATAAACTTTGTTCCAAGCATGACCGCCCGTCGAAGAGCCAGTGCTTGCATCCCCAGTAACCCTAATACAATCAATGCCAATCATATTACACATAAGACTATATGCCTTAGAGAATCCGTCACAAACCGAATACCCTTGGCTTCCGTCTCTTTGGAATACACCTTCCAAATAATAACATGGGTGTAGTGTTGGATATTGTGCAACTGTTTCGGTATAAACTGGAGTTGTATAACTTGTATAATCATATGAAGTGTTGTATGAAATCCAGTCGAATAGACTCAATGCCTTTTCGTAATCACTCATTTCGTCTGAGATGATTTCTTTGATAACTTCTTTTGCTTGTTTATAAATTCTATAAGCGCTGCTATTTACACTTTCAAATACAGGGGTTACTTTGTTTTCAACCGCCCAGTATAATTGTTCGCTGGTTGTAACCGAAGTATACAAAAATTGTTTGTCTGATGCAAATGTGTAATTGTCGCCATATTTGTCTTTGAGACTAGTATAATTTACTCTTTCATAATATGGTGTAGTTCCTGCTTGAGAAAGGATACTTGACTTAAGTGGTTTAATTGTTGTATCACATTCTTTGAAACCACCGTAACTAATTTTGATATTTATATCTGTATATGAGCCATTAAATGCACAGAATCTATCAGCCACATTGTTGGAGCCATACCACATTGTTTCGTACATTTGATTAAGTCCATACAAAACCGCATAATCCATTTTGTCAAGGAAGTTGTTTCCATCAAATGTGTATGTTACAAAACTCTTAAATTCGTCGCTTATCTTAATATTAAAGTCTTCTATTCTATTTATAAAAGAATAATAAATAATATTGCTTAGTTCTTGAATTGAATTAATATAATAGTCGTTAATAAATCCGTCAAATAGATAAATTTGTTTGGTGTAGCCACCATTGTCGTCGGAATTGTAGTATATTATATCTGATGCAATAACATTGTAACTTTCGCCATCTTTTGTATAGTTATATCCAATTCTAATAGCATAAATTTCATTTTTTGAAATCCAATTATTTACACGCAAGTCTTCGCAAGTTGTATCCAATTTGTGCGAAGCAATCTCGGTTGAATTTGAACACAAATATACATAGTATTCTACATTTTCGCTTCCTACTGGAAGTTGGTCGGAAGTTAGCGGAATATAACTTAGGCTTGTGCCGGTTAGAGACAATTGAATTTTGTTTGTCAAATCAATTGATTCGGTTGGGGTTTGTTTGGAAATTACATTTTTCTTGGTGTAATTAAAAGTGACAACATTACTCTTTGCACTATCTTGTTTGTTAATGCTAGCCGACCTTGCAATTACATAGAATTTATAAGTTCCCGACTCGTCAACAATTGATGTTAAATCATAAATAAACATCGAGTTATTATTGCTACTAACTTCGTCTGCAAGTTGGTCGTTTGAATAAATAGCATAAGTATCTGCACTATCAATTTTTGACCACGTCAAACAATTATTTGACTCGCTAAGTGCTATCCTAGGTGTTTTGAGTATTCTCGCTGACGAAAAGAATATTTCACAGCCCGTTAGGACTGGGAACACACATATTAGTGCCATAATCAAAACTATTAGTATTTTATTTAGTTTTTTCATGATGTCTCCTTAATTATTGTTCAAGTTATAATCGCCCCTAATTGTTTTAGAGAGCCATGTTGCTGGAGCGGTCGACCATATGCCATTGCTTAGATTGTTTGTATCTGCTTCGATGGATTCGACCAAAACTTGTATTTGACCATATCTTCCCAAATCTGCATCTTCACAATCTATTGAGTTTCCATCGACTTTGAGTTCTGAGAATAATTCTATTCTTCGTTGGTATCCAACACTTCCGCAATAATAGTAGAAATTATCGTCAAAGGCTGTGCCACCACCATCTTTGGTTGCATCAAACTTGTACCAACTATCCGAAACTTTTGGAATTAATACATCATATCTATCTTCGAAATTTAGTATTAATTTTATTTTAAATCTTACAAAAATGCTAGGCGGGGTTGAATTGCCCGTTTGGGCATCCCCACGATAATCGTTTGAGTTTCTGGCAAATGCCGAAATTGCAAGTTTGTCGCCGGGATTAATCGGTCTTAGTTCTTCCTTACCCGTTTCTGTAATAATCGTCAGCAAAGATTTGTTTTCAATTTCCATACTGACACGAATGTCGTAATTTTCTTCTTCGCTTGTTCCCGTCTTTGTAAGCAATACAACAAATGCTATGAGAATACACAAAAGAATAATTACAAGTATTATTGCCACAATTGTCTTAATTTTAGACGAAGTGCCTTCACGACTTTTTCCGCCACCAACTTGTTTTTTTAGTTTTTCGAGTGCTTGTTGCTCTCTAAGTGTGTGGTCGCTGACCCTACTTGCGTCAATATTACTCATAGGGGTACTTTGATTTTGTGGCTTTGTTACATCAATAATCTTGTTTTTCTCTGGTCGATTTTGATTTTCGTCCATACAATAATACCCCCTTTTTTCATTTTTTATTTTAAAATTTAAATATCTTCATCATCGCCAAGTGCAAAATCCCACCATGGTCCATAGCCCTTGTAAGCAAGTGGGTCTGGAACGTTTGGAACTTGGATTGCTTCAACTACATAATTTATATGAAATTTGCAGTTGGCTTGTGCGTTGGTTATTTCTGTTTTGCTAAGAGCGATGTAGCCATTCAAAAATTCTATTTGTTCAAGATTGTATGAAATTTTGGATGTAGTTCTACCATTTTCGGTTACTTTTCTTACATACCAATAATCTGTTTCAAGTGTTGGGTCGTTAAGTCTTGCAAACTGATTAAAGTCTACAAGTTCCCATTCGTTTTCGTCTGGCTTGTCTTTGTATTCTAGCAAATTGTCTCCGGCTGGAACTTCGATTCCGCTGAGTTCCCCATTAACAATATTTTCATAAGTGATTTTGATTTTTACTCTAACATATGCCGGGCTTGATTCAACTTCGTTTGAACCTAATTGCATACCTAGTCTGAGTTTAATTTTGTCACCCGGATAAACTTTTGTATTATAATTTTCCAAAATATCTGTTTTGACGTCGTGTTTGAAGTATGGATTTCCGCTTTCGTCGGTTAGTTCTTCAAATTCAGTAATATAGATATTAACTGGATTACTAAGAATAATATCTGCAGTATCTGTTTTGGTTCTTATGTACCATGCTGCGGTCGACGAAACAATCACTAGTACAAATATAATTATTGCTAGTGCTATTATTATCATGTTTTGTGTTTGAATTTTCTTCTTTAAATCTTGTTTACTCGCCATATTTTCTCCTGTAATTCAGTTAAACTCAAATTTACTCAACTCGAGTTAAACTCTCGACTTCTGCCATACTCTTAAATATTTGTGGTGCTGTATTCCACAAGTCTACACTCGCACCATATTGACGTTGAACGGTCTCAACTTGGAATTTGATTGTAACTTCGGCATCAGCATTTGTATTTTGCATAAGGTTTGTTGTTTTGTAGCCTTTGTTAAACATAATATTAGTAGAATAAATCCCACCAATAAAGTAATAATATCCGTCATCTGCATTAAAAAACCATTTGTTTTTAACTGCATCTGAATATGTAGTATTCGTTGTCAAATTGCTATCAAAATACAAATCGAACAAATCCTTGTTGTCTACAAAACTATCTGTTCCTGGGTCTTTTCGTGTTGTTGTAAATTTGATTCTAACATATGCGCCGTCGATATTGTGATTATCCGAAGTTTTGAGATAAGTAGATATATCTTGACCGTCTTGGTCAAGAGTATAAATTGTGTCTGGTGCAAGACTTAGATTTTTGAACTTGAAATTTGTAGTTATATCCAAGTCCAAAGTCCCAATAAGGGTTATATCCGGCTCACCATTGCTTGTAATACTTTCGTCCATAAACCAAGAGAGTGTCTGAGTTGAAAAAATAGTCAAAGCAATCATGCACAAAACTATTGCTACAACGATTGTGTAAATATTAAATTTTGACTTAGGTTCAAAATCTTTTTTCATCTTCTCTCCTTTTTTATTTTTATTGCCAAGCAGTCCATGTACTTGGCAAAGTTTCTTTGCTTCCAAAAGGATATGCAAGAACTGGCAAGTCCGGAGTACCAACCAAATCATCTATTTGGCTTTGGGTAAGTCCGTTTGTTTTTTTGTAAATATTTCCGTCATAAGCCACTGCATCAACCGTCAAATCTACATAGAACGTAGTAGACGTCTGTTCGCTACTTACAACGATTGAATCCACCACACTAATTTCCCTATTTGAAACATCAATTTCGGAAGTAGTTCCGTCAGCATTAGTGGTCTTTTGAACATATGGTTCTAGTTTTGAATTGTAATACATATTTCCACAAAAAGCGTCTGTCTTGAAGTCAGTAATCCAATTCGTGCTTGTCATAGAGACTTGTCCTACTAGAGTAGGAGTGGTTTTTGAGATTGCAACCGATTTATTGTTGTTTTCCAAATAATAAATACTAATTGTTGCTCTAACCAAGGCATCAATTGTGCCTTCGTTTCGGATTTTGAGATTTAGATTTCGAGTAAGTCCACTTGACGATTCGTATGGACTATCTACTGTATATCTAGTCACTCCGTCAATCGTCTGAGAACTTCCCGTCACCTTGACTCCATTTGCATAAATTGCAATGTCTATTTTTCCGATATGTGAATTGTCGTCATTGTATTCATAATATTTAGTAAGCCAAGCCAAAGTAGATACGCAAAGGCAAGAGCATAGTACTATCAAAACTAGTACTATCCAAAGCGGTTTAAACTTGCTCTGCCTAATAGTCATATCTATTCTCCGTCTTCATTTTCGTAACATTCTATATCGTCAACTTCCAACTTGCCTTTGAGATAGTTGAGAACTTCAACAAATCCCACAAGTAATACTGCAAGAATTATTAGCATTACATAATTTGCTTTTACATATCTAACAACCACACCAACTGACTTGAAGATATGGTCTTCGTAAACCCTTCCTACAACTCTTCCCTTGATAGTTCCGTCCAAGGTGTCGCTATTATCACCTTTTGTAAACCATCTTGCTTCGGGACTATTGTATCTTGGGTCTTCGGGGTCAATAATTTCTCCGTCAATTTTTTTGCCATATACTCTGTGAGTTAAATTATATCCCGAGCCTTCCATTGTTACAATATCGCCTAGTTCCAAGTCTTCGTAATCACAAGGGGTGACAACAACCAAACTTCCAACCGGCATTGTTGGCTCCATTGAGCCTGATGATACAATCATAAACTTGTATCCAAGTACTACAAGTAGTGCTATGGATATAAGTAGAGAAATAAGCAAACTCTTGAGTATCGCAAAAAACCATACTTTGAAATAATTTGTTTTTTCTAGTCTATAAAATTTCATGTAAGTTCCTTTTTATGTTTTACATAATTTGTCTAATCGTTTTGTTATTTAAAGCAATAATATAGTATTATTGCAACTAATAGCCACATATTTTTCTCCGCAAAATTTGTAAATAATTTTTGCATTTTGTTGGACTTACTTGCTTTGGGAAACCCAAAGCAAGTTTTTTCCAATCTTAAAATTTTTCCATTAATTTTTTATTCTTCAGACATTCCTACAAGATATGGATATTTTGTAGAATCTGTAACATAAATGTTTTTGTTGTCTTCCTTCAAGTCCTTCAAGGCATTGTTTAAATCGCTAAGTTGAGATACTTTGGTTACTCCGTTTATAGTAATTTCAGTACCCATATTCTCACTTTCAATCATGTAGAAGTTGTTTTCACAAGTAAGCGTTGCGCTTGAATTATCTACAAAGTAGTAAACTCCACTATTTCCAGCCGAAGCCGAACTATTTGTAAAGTTAACTACAACATAACAATTCTTAATAGTTGCACTATCACTACTTGCAACTGACATCATTCCAACAAGTCCACCAATGTTTGTGGTAATGTTGAATGACGATGTAAGTTTGAGTGTAAGTCTTGAGTATGAATTAGAAATTACACCTTTTGTCATAGTTCCAGCAATTCCGCCATAAATAACGTTTTTGCCTTTGCCCGAAGTAGAACTTAGATATTTGTCAACAACATTAACATTTCCAATTGAGTAACATCTATCAATTGTGCCTGAGTTATCGTTGGTTATTCCACTGGCATAGTTGGATGTAATATCTCCCGAGAAGTAAGTATTCACAATTGAACCCGAGTTCTTGTTTGCAATACCAGCAACTTGAGAAACTACTTTACCGTCATTTAGTGAGTAAATTCCGGATGTTTGAGTAGTTGTATTTTGTCCTACTTTTACACTTGAATTGCTAATTGTTCCTTGGTTGTCAGTAGTAATACCAGCAACACGAACGTGAGAACCTACTCCAGCATTAGCGGTTACATTAATTGCTCCATTTTGAGTAGTAGAAATATTAACATTATCAATAGTGCCTGAGTTTGTAATAGTTAGACCCGCTACACTAACTGCTGTATTTCCACTAGCACCCAAATTAAAGTTGATTTCAAAGTTCAAGTTTTTGATAAGTCCTTTGTTATTAAGCATAAATGCTTGATAAATATAAAGATTTGAACCTTGATAAGCCTTTGGAGTTAGAACCGAAATTGTTGGGTTAGATTCAACACCCAAAGTAGCATTATAAACTTTTCTAATACCAACAATCGAACCTGTGAAGTCGTCTGTAATCATATTCCATTCAAGTTGTCTTTGTTCGCCGTCTACAATTCTTATGTCGCTATAGACTTCGAAGTTTCTTTGAGCAAAGTATCTAATACTATTAAGTTGAACGTATGTTGATACACCATAAGGAAGCATTGTAGAACCATCACCATAAGCAAATACTGCAAAACTATCGCTAGCATTTCTTACAAGTGTCTTAGATTTAAGATTTCCGGAGTTGTCCGCCGTTCCAACCATGATTGTAATACCAAAGTTATAATCAGTACCTACATTTGTTAGTTGATAACTATTTGGAGTTTTTCCGTTTTCGGCTTTGATAAATACAATATCCGAAACTGTCAAATTGTATGTTCCGTCAGTATTAACTGTGTAATCAAAATGTCTATTTTTGATTTGCGCATAAGGTCTAATCGCTTCACCAGTTTTTTCGCTTTCACTATTTGTCTTGTAAGTATCTGCAGTCTTAATCCAGTAGTTACTAAATTCATCTGCACTTACATTTGAAACTTTGTAGCTCATAACAATTTGAACATTATGACCTTTGCTTACATCTACATCCCACGAAAGTGTTCCTGTATTTTGGTCGAAACTTGCTCTTGTTGGACTTGCTGGGATTTCAATATTTTTAACTTTTGAGAAACTTGAACTAATGTATGCGTCACTTGAGCTTGTTGAATTGTAGTTTAGACTACCAATTGCTTGAACATATACTTTGAGTGTTGCACCATTGTCGATGTTTGCACCAAGTCTTTCAATTACCTTGCTAATATCCAAGTATCCATAATTTTCATCGTCTTTGATACTAAAGAATCCTTTGTACTCATTGTCTTCGGAGTCAATCGAAGTTCCGTCGAATATTTTGTCAACATATGCTTCGTTTTCGTCTTTGACTTGAGTGATAACCAATGCTCTATATGCTTCGGCATTATCAATCTTTTGCCACCTTACTCTGTTTGTCGAAACATTGTCGCCAAGGTCAATTTTTACATTTTCTAGTTCTGGCGCACTTAGTTTTTCGGTCTCCAAAGTTTGTTCGGCTGATGTTATTACAAATTGAGTACCTTGACTAGCATTATTTGGACTATATCTAACTGAGAATTTGTATTTGCCAACTGGCATTTCATTATTTAGGTTATAACTATTATTATAACTTGCAATCTCACTAAATAGTGGATACGAAGTGTATGTTTCGTTAAGCACACCATTTTCGTTTTCGTCATTTCCGTCTTCAAATTCCATAGTCTTGTTGACAATATTTGTCCAAGCACCATTTTGAAGTCTATCTAATTTAAACTCGGTATGTGCTAATTGTTTATCTATAACATCTGTACTTTCTGTTCCCCACTTAAATACACCATTTTGGATGCTTACTTTAGGGGTTGGGAGTTTGGTTACTGTGATTGTTTCGGATTCACTACCATTTAGATAGTATTCGCCAACCGACGATTTTCCAAGCGCACGAATCTTAATTGCATATTCGCCCGGCTCGTTGATTATAGCCTTACCATTTTCTTCTCTAGTTAGACTATATCTATTATCTGTAGTTTTGATTTCAATATTTTTGTTATCGTGAATGATAATAATTACAAAACTATCAATATTTGTATAAGTATTGTCACTATTCCAAGACAATTCGCCCAAGTCGTCAATAGTCAAATCAATTGGAACTGCTACTCTTGAATATCCTTTGGTTTCAACCTTGTCTCCGTCAAAGTAGTTATCAGAAGTATTAGCCAAAATTCCTTGTTTGATATCGTCAACGTGAGTTGCAATAATATCTATTGTATAAGTTGTACTTACATCATTAAACCATATTACACTCGAATCATTAGGATCTGTGATTGTTGGAATATCGAATGATTGTACGTCTCCAGCAACTGCTTCAATAAGTGTTGAATAATCGCCATAATCTGTGCCATTAGTGTCTTTTAATGTCACTCTATAAGCATTTGCTTTTGGAACAGACTTCCATTTGAATACACCATTTTCAACCCAAATGTCTTCGTTACTGATTGTCAATGCACTTGAAGTTACATCTAGTTTTGTAGCAATTAGACCCATACCACTTAGTTCTAGTGGATTGTCTCCAACTACAAACAATCTTTCAACTAGTTCGGTATCAATAACACCTTTGCCATTACCAATTTCTTGTTTACGGATAATGTAACTACCTACACCATATTCTGAGTTTCCACTGATTGTATAATTGGTTACTCTTTCGATAACAGCATCATCGCCTTCGCCATTTCTAATTTCGTCAAAGTCGATAACATGTCTTAATTTCTTATATTTTTCGTACTCTTCTTCGGTTGTGCCTGCAACATTTAGCATCTTGTTCCAATTGCTTGAAATGTCATTTTTCCATTCGCTCAACGCAGTGTAGTAATCGACATCATTTTTGTATTCTAATCTATCTGGAGCATACTTAAATGGACCATAGATAAATAGCTTTGTAGAAAGTGAGCCATTAGAAGTTGCCCAACTAATATTGCTGTTGCTAACCTTTAATTCAATATTGCTTAGAATATTCATATATTCGTCGCCATAACTATAAATATCGCTATTTAAGTATGCTTTGGTGTCACCAGTTAGTGCCAAACTATTAGGTGTTCCGACAACACTCAAGTACAAATTGTAATTTGTGTTTTTGGCTACATTTTGGTCTTGTTTGCCCATATCTGCATAGTCAGCAAATATTTCGGTTAGTTGTCTTGAATAATAACTTGTATCGGATATTTCTCCGCCATTATCCGAAGTATTAATATCTCTAGTATAGATTTTCTTTTCGGCATCTTTTGCAAATAGTTTGTAAGTTGTATGATACTCTGTATCTTCGGTTGCCTTAGGAACTAATTTCCATAGTGCCTTGCCACCTTCAAGTTTGTTGTCATTTGACCAAGCCGATGGTGTATAAGGTTTGAAGGCTATTAATTCTTGTTTGTATTTTCCATCAACCGATGATATTACTCCAGTCTCTAAGTTTGTGCTTATGTTGTTTCCAACTGGGGCAACCTTGACTGAGTACTGACCAGCCTTGTAAGAAACTTGTTCTTCGGTGTCAACTGAATTGATTGTGGTTGACATGTTGTAGTTAAATACTAAGTAGTCGCCATTTGCATTTGCTTTGAATTCATTGCCATCTTTTTGACAAACTTCCATTCCTGATGCAGAAATTATCGTTTCTACACCATTAAGCGAGAGTCTCGCTCTATATAGTGGTGCTAGAATACTATCCGCAGTCTCACCACCACCACTGAGTAGGTTGATTTTTTGATTTAGATATTCTATTGCCTTTTGAGTCATGTCATCCGAAGCTTTCATGCCAAGGTCGGTACTTAACCCTTCGGACTTATATGTTCCGTCTTCGTACGGAGCAAGCATGTCTCTCAAATCGCTAATACTTATACTCCATGCAATTCTTCCGTCTCTTACAAATACATTTTCGACACTTGGAGATTTGTAAAGAACTGTAGAGTTAGTATTGTTTTCATATTCAAAAGTACTAACAATTGTCTTAGTTGGGTCGGTTATTGCACTAACTACAAATTTGAAGTATCCAACTCCGTCAAACTCAGTATTCTTGAAGTCGTATGAATTATTTGTTGTATATGTTGTATAAAGTGTAGTATCGTTTTGTTTAAATTCAATCTTGTATAGATTTGCTCCGTCAACTGCAGTCCATCCAAATTTCTTGTTTGAATCTTCGACAGAATATCCAACGTTTGGAGTCTCAGTAACATAAGTAACTATTATTTCGTCACTTTGGTCACTAGTAAGTAGACCGATTGAATTTGTTGCCAATGTTGTGTTGCCTTGAACTCTCATTCTAATTGAGTAAGTTCCTTGTGCTTTGTTTTTGTCCAACAATTGACCAATTAATTTGCCCGCACCACTTGATGCTGGGTTATAAATTGTAATCTCTTGGTCTTCGCCAATAGAATACATATAGTTAAGATTTTCGGTTGTATTATTTGGGTCGTTCCAAGTAAGCATTGGGTCGCCAACACTAATTGAAACTGTATCTTTTTTGTCTGGATTTTCTGGGTCAGGCTCTACTGGGTCAACTTCGTAAGAAGCACTGCTAGTTGAAGCCTTGATAACCAAATTGTTTGGAGCAAGAAGTTTCTTAAATTCAAACTCATCTCCCCAAGTACTAGATAATTTTCCGTTTGCATAAGTTAAAATTTGAATGCTATATAGTTCGTTTATAAGAAGTCCAATGTCTGAGTTATTAGCCTTAATATCGTCTTCGCTAAGAGTATTTGTAGTCATATCAAATACTATGCTTTGAGTTGCAGATGCTTCTTCGCCAGTCTGTTCTTCCCATACACCCGTAACTTTGACTTTGTATGTAGCACCCGCTACTTCTTCCCAAGTAATTACGCCATTTTTTGTAAATGCCTTGGTAGTAGTCAATCTTTCATAAACTTCGCTTGTTACTTCTTCGCTATCAACCACTCTTCCGTTGTTGCCTAGCAATTTAAGTTTGATAAAGTAACTTCCAAAATCGCTTAGCCCTAATTCATTCAAATCAATTTTGAATGGCTCGCCTTCGCCATTATCTATTAGTCCTGCTTCGACACTTGCATATGGCAAATCTTCGGAAGTATAAACTTTTTCGGCATATTTTACAACAATTCTTTGAGTGTCTTTTGTGGCATCTGTGCTATCGGTTGGAATTGCACTCGCCTTGAGAGTTATTGTTTGATTTGAAAGTGAAAATTCATTGCCATTGTCGGGCTTATATCCTGTTTCTTCGTTTTGGAAACACTCAACTTGTCCATTAATTATTCTAATTTTCTTTGTGCTGATTACTGAGTAAGTTCCGTCTTCAGCCTTGCTTTCAAATGAAATTTCATATCCGCTAGCTGTCATACCAAAGGATATATCTGACCATGTGGTATTTTTGTTAAACACATTTGCTTTGTTTATATAAACTTCGTAGTGCAATGCTTTGGGACTTTGAGTTCCTGCTGGTGTATAGCCATTGATAATAAATTCACCATTTGCACTAATATTTAGAGTACTGCTTAGTTTTGTAATTGTAATTGGACTTGATGTTACGCCCGACAAGTATCCTAAGTTATTAGTTGAGTCGTATTCTTTGTCAGTATAGCCCTTGACTACAAAATAGTAATCGGCAGGTTCGGCATTTTCGCCTAGTAGTTCGTTTGTAAATTTGAACATGATTTTGCCATTTTCAAATTTAACAACATTTTCGTCCACTGTTTTAATTTTGTCTTCGCCATTAATTACTTCATAAGATATTGTAGCCGATGTAACCACGTCGTTTTCAACAACTACACTCGACATATAGATAGTTTGAGTAGACTTGGTTTCGCCATCTTTGTTGAATGTTAGAACATATCTAGTTGCATCCTTATCAGGAGTCCAAACAATATAATCTCCAACTTTGTCTAGGTCGTTTGATGTTGTAATCATTCGCGCTTTAACACTATTAGATATATCGCTTGTCAAATATCCCACACTGCTAATTTGAATAGCAAACTCGTTTTCGCCAATATAATTTGAACTATTGATTGTAATAGTTTGATTTTGATAATCAACAACATATTCATCGTTTGAAACCATATTTCCGTTTGCAAACAATGTTATAACATAAGGTCTTTTACCTTCGCCAACACCCAAGAATGTGTCAGATAGTGTATAAGTTAATGTTCCGTTTGATACCGAAACAGCTTCGGCCTTGTTTAGTTTGACAATTGTGTTTTCTTTGGCATTTTCGGTTGTAAGTAGACAGCCAGTAACTTCGTAATCAAGTGTTGGAATTACTCTTACTAGAATATTTCCGCTAACACCGCTGATTTCTGGAATGTCAAATAGATTGTATGAAATTAATTCGTTAATATTGCCAGATAGGTTTTCGGCAACCTTAGTCCATTCGCCAGTTGTTTTGTATTCAAGAGTATATTGTGCTTGACTATGAATACTAGTCCAAACAACGTTTTTCTCGTTTGCTGTAACACCAATTTGAGAACTTATTACTCTAATCTCAATTGATGTTTCGTTTGAATCAAACCCAAATGGAATATCTTTGGATATTGATGTATCATCGTTATCGTTTGTAAGTTTTGCTTTGATAGTAACACTATATGTATTTGTGTCCGCTATTCCCAAATTCTTTAGGGTTCTAATAATATCTTGACCTTTGGTTTCTGGTTTGATTGTAATTGGCTCTTTTCCTGCCACAGTCAAAATATAATTAATATTATCAGCACTATCAAGTGTTGTAAATTTGATAGATGGTTCGTTGCTATTATTTGTGTCAATTACGCTAATAAGTTCAACTTCGCCAAGTGCAATGGCATAAGACGTAGTGCTTTCTTGACCATTGAATCTGCTAGAAATGCTTTGGCTAACGGTTATTCCAACCACTTGGTTTTTGAAGTTTTCTTCAAGAATTTGATTAATATCATAGCCATAATAGCCCGACATGTTTTGTGTATCACTTTCTTCAAGCGTTACGGTCTTTCTGAGTGTTTTTGTAGCCCAATTATCGTTGGACACATAGAATTTGAGTGTAAACCTTTGACCAACAACTTCTGAAACTGACCATGTTAACAAATTTTGAGTACTTGGGTTTTCTGGGTCATCGTTTGAAACTACTTGAACTTTGGTATTGCTTGGTGTATTAGACAATTCAAATGTCTTGCTAGACACAAAGCCATTGAGTTTTCCTTTTGTTCCCGTATTTGACGCTTGACCGCCATAGCCTTGAATGTTAATCTTTATTTCTGTTACACCATTATCAGCATTTACTAGTTCGGAGATTATTTCGGCAAAAGTTTTGTTTTGAACGTTTAATGTATTTAGATTGACTTGCATTTCTGTCGATGTTGCCATTACTTTTGCTTCATAATTTGTCCCGTCAACTCTAATCATATATTCATAGGAATTTTCGGTTGGGAATGTTAGGACATAATTATTTAGAGTTATGTTATTTTCATCAACTTTATTAAGTCTACTGAATTCAATTACACTCGAAACTGCCGAATCAATGCCATCGGAATTATCGTCATTGACACCCTTGGTTGTAACTGTTATTTTGGCAGAACCCGTCATGTCACTTAGTTTTTCAGCCATGTCAAATTGAACATAGCCATTTACAATTGTGTAATCATTATTTGAAATTGTAAATTTGTCAGTTTCGCCATTTTTAAACAAAGTTATAATGTAGTCTTTGAAATATTCTGCCCCACTAACTGGTTTGAATTTCAAAATAGAGTCACTGCTAATTGAGATTGATTGAGAATCAACTGCATCAGCAATTCTAATTGTTTTGGAATTTAGTTTGCAAATTTCTCCAGTTGCCGAATTAACTGCTGGATTTGGCGCTTTGGCATTTGAATTAATGCCTACAAACCTTCCATAAATATCATACTCTCCAGCAGAAAGATTATATTCGGTTATATCAATGTTTTTGATATTAATAGGAATACTTCCGTTTGTATCATTGACATCAACAAACACAAATATGCTTCCGGCTTGTTCGTAGCTATTTGTAGATTTTTTAAGGAAGAACAAGTCTACACCTTGAATATATGAATTTGCTCTACCAGTTGACAAAACATTGTCTGAACCTAGACTAGCAGAAGTCATTTTGCCAAGAAGAATAAATTTATACTCGGAAACTTGGCTAGTGATTGTATTTGATTTGTCGCCATAAGCGAATACTTTGAGAGTATAGTCGCCTTCGTAGCCACCCGCTTGTGACCACAAGTTTGTCATATCAAAAGATGTACCTTCGGCAAATTCATTGTCGGCAGGATAAACACGTACATTGCCTTTGAAAATATTGTATTTAAATTTAACTTTGTATTTGTCTTCGTATACTCTTGGAACATCCCACGAAAGTATCGAACCCAAGTGTGGTTGATTGGTTGTAATCTCTTCGACAAACTTGATGCCTTCTAACTCATATGGATTATCGCTAGTCGCCATTTTGTGAGAGATTGTAAATTGTGGAGTAAGTAATTTTTGAACCTTGATAGTATCGGTCGAAATACTTGGATAATATCTTATGCCGGATACTTCGATATAATTTGAGCCTTGAACTCTATTATCGTATTTGTCAGGATATAAAACGACACTGATATTGTACTCATTTAGAGAACTATCAATTTTGTCAAAGGCTTCGTCGTATCTTAATGAAATTTTTTCTGTTCCGTTTACATTGGTTACATTTGAAGTAAATGGATTTTTGCCACCAAATTGAACTTCATATAACTTGGAGTATTTGGAACTTACGAAAGATATAATTCCGTTGTTGTTAGAGAGTTCGGTTGCAACTCCCAATTGGTGGAACTTGAGTGTTTCGCTTGAAGCACTATCGTTAGTGGTGAAATCATCACCCCTAGCAACTACACTAACAGCATATGTATTTCCCCTTGGAAGTTCGTACTCACATCTAGCTACTGGTTGGTCCTTTGGAGTGCTGAATTGCTCGCCAGTTTCCAAATTTGTATAAGTTACAAGATAACCGCTAAGACCACTTACGATTCCGTTTTCGCTTGGTGCGTCAACTATATCGTTGTTTGGCTTTTGAATCTTGGTTACTGCATTCCATGTAACTTTGCCTGTAGTTGGATTGTAGTCAAGTCCAGAAGGTGCCAAAAAAGTTGACCTATCGGCTTTGGCTTCACTTACACGAACATAAGCATATGTAAATTTGGTTGTGCCAAAAGGATAGAACTTAATAGTAGCCGAACCCGCTTTTTTAGCAACGAACGTTACATTTTGGGTATGCGATTGGGAATATGAATAAATTCCGTTTCGAGAACCTACTACGTCGTCATGGTCGATTTCCCAATTGACTTGAGTTTGGGTAGTATTAGTTGGACCCAAACTATAAGTAATCGTAAAGGCATCGCCCTTTCCGCACTTAATATCTAAATATCCGGTTTCGGGATTTCTCACCGAACCTTCGAATTCGCTTGTAATAGAAATAGTATCTACAGCGACTGGAGTAACACCCGGAGTCGAATCCCCCGAGCATGAACATGCACTCATTATGGCTGTAGCACACATAATCATTAAACTTGCAATAATTGTTTTAACCTTTTTCATTCTAATCACCTTTTAATTTAAGTAATTTATCTTTGATATTTTAGCACATTATGTCGAAAATCAAAAATTATTTTGCTATATATATAAATATTTTTTATTTATATTTATGTTGGTTTATTTTTTTAGATTTATAGCAAAAACATCCAAAAAATAATGTATTTTGAAGCGGTGAACAAATTTTTGAAATATTATTTGACACTAGATGTCAATTTAAGATATACTAAAAGCATACAAAAATTAGATAAAATTTTTTAAAATTAAGGAGGATAAATATGGCAAAAAAAACAAACACTGAAGCAACATTGCAAGAAGACACAAAAAATAGTTGCAAACTTACAAAAAAGAACAAAATTATTCTTAGTTCAGTTATTGTGGGAGTAATTTTGTTGGGTGTGATTTTGACTATAATTTTGGTTAATATCAAAAGATTTAGTCTCAAACCCACAGATGAGATAAACTTTAATTCTCACACACAACTCGTTGAAATCAATTTTGATGCGGGGACATCTGCAGTAGGCACAGTTTATAACAACGGAACACAGATAATCAAAAACAATTCAACGCTAAAACGGGGTGTATTTTCGTACAAACAAAACAAAAAAATAGTTGACACTATCTATGATAACGTTACTGTTTTAAATACAAGTAGCAATTACTCAAAAACTTACTTTATGCTCAAAAACAACGGCTCAAGTTATATCGAAATTGTTGATGAAAATGGCGACAAAGTTGAATTTTTGGGAAAAATAGTATTATCAACCGGAACGGAAGAATCAACAAAAACAACCGCAAACATCAAAGTAAAAACTATTGATTTATCAGAAAGAAATCAAAAAATAAAAACAAAAATAAACAATAAATATCACGACAAAACGATTGTTGTAAAATCTATTACATTTGACGAAAGTTATTCTGACTATGATGGATATTATAATGATAATTTAGACGGATATGAAACATGGAAAATAACCGATGAAAACAATGTAACGTATAC
The DNA here is from genome assembly GCA_934754475.1 of uncultured Clostridia bacterium. Taxonomy (GTDB): domain Bacteria; phylum Bacillota; class Clostridia; order Christensenellales; family UBA1242; genus UBA11490. Next base: position 60,917 of record CAKVHV010000003.1, read on the forward strand.
AAATTTATACAAAATCAAAGACGGAAAACATGTTTTGATTCAAACATTAGACAATCAACTTGGAGTAACGGTTGATAGCAAACAATTTATGCTTGAATTTTTGAATGACGGAACCCCAATTTTTATAAATATTAGGGAAATCAAATTTGAATCACAAACTCAAGGTTATGAATATGATATTTATGATATAAACTTTAATCTAAAAGGAACTGCAAAAATTGAAACTTCTCTAATTGATGACGGAAAACAATTTAGAATCGGAAACTCAATTTTTATCCAAGAAATAAAACCAGCAACCGAAGATAACTATGATTTTAGTTCAATCAATTCGGTACTCGGAACAACTTCGTATTACACAATTGACACCTATAAATTTAGCCTAAAAAACGGCTCTTTTGACAAGGTTAACTTCGATTTTGTAATAAACAATGTTAGTGCAAACTTTAATGTAGACACAGTACTTTTGTCTGTTACAAATATCAAAGCCAAAAAACTTGATGCAACAAACATAAAACTTGTTAACGAAAGATTACAGACCAAACAAATCAACTACGAGTTTAATGAAATTCTCAAAGTAAATAACGATAGATATATTACTAGCACAGACGGCACAAGAAACTTTAATTTGATTGACAAAAATTACAATTTGATATGTTCTCTAAACAACTTTAACAACGTATTTGCAACAAACGATAGCATAATCGTTCAGGACTCAAACTCCACATACATTTGCAATCAAAACGGAATAGTTATAGACAAAATGGCAAACGAAAACTTTGTGTATCTTAGAGACTTTAGATATTATATTCGCAAAGAATCTTCGACAACCTATGGCATTACAACAACCAATTATTACTTAGAGCAACTTGGTCTATCTCAAGAAGAACCTATTATCACAAAGACTTCAAGTGGAGACAAGTTTATGGGGACAAATTATGAAAGTGTTAATCTTTACACAATCAGCCCTTCGTCTATTACAGACAACACAAATATCAAAGCCACAATTGTAGTATGTGTTCAAAAAAATAGTGATACAAACTTCACCTACAAAATCTATAATATCAGTGGCGACTTGCTTGGTTCGTTTAATGAAGCCTACAACGGACACACACCAAATCACTTTTATTCAAACGACGAATTTGTAGTACTTTCAATTGGCACAAACGTATTTATGCTCAATAGATAAAAAATAGCCCTTGCATTTAAGCAAGGGTTTTTTGTTATTCATCTCCAGACTGCATGTCAATTGGAATTTCGACATAGCCTTGTGGTTTGTCACAACTTGGACACACATCCCAAGCATTTTTGGCAGTATGCTCAAATCCACAGTTACTACATTTCCATTTAATTGCAGTTGGGCTTTTGTATAACTTTTTGCCTTTGAGTTTTGTATACAATTGTTCAAGCATAAGTTTGTGGCAATTCTCTACACTTGATGCAAACAAAAATGCTTTGGCAATATCCGGATAGCCTTCGTCTTTGGCGACCTTGGCAAAGTCGGGATAGACATTGTCGCTTTGGCTTTCTTCGACACCCATTGCGTCTTTTATGGTGTCAAGCAAGTTTCCTTTTGTAAACGGATAGCCCCCGCAAATTTCAATGTTCTTTTGTTTGCACGAACAATTGTCTGTAATTAAATTATAAAATTTTTTGGCATGTGCCATTTCATTTTTTGCATGCGTTTTGAATATTGTTTGCATGTAATTGTATCCTTCGTCTTGAGCAAGAGTTGCCATAAATTGGTATCTCGCTCCGTCTTGACACTCGCCCGCAAATGCTCGTGCCAAATTTTGTTTTGTTCTACTTTTGTCAAATTCTTGCATAATTTCAAAATCTCCTAATTTTTTATTTTGTTGTTAACAAGTATTTACACAAAAAAAATATTTAAACAATTTTTCAAAAATAAAAAACAAATTATTGACAAAGTGCATTTTTTAAAATATAATTAAGCATATTAAAAATTAAATAAATCAAAATAATTCTATCAATGATTTAGGGAATGACTGGACGTCTTTTATTTAGAGAGTTGTTTGGTTCGCTGAAAGAACAACTAAAAGACACCATAATCTTCTACCCTAATAGATACTGCGAAAGCGGGCAATATGTCTTTTTGCGAATGACAAAGATTAAAATTGAGCGGAACTAAATTAGTTCAATTAGAGTGGCACCATGGATACAATTATTCATCTCTAAGGAAATTTTTCCTTGGAGATTTTTTTGATTTATTATAATTTTAAATAAAAAACAAATTGACAAATAGTATTATGTTTTTGACAATAACTTAAGTTTACATGTCACAAAACAATAAAATTTATGTCAAAATGAAAGGAGAAACATTAATATGATAGACATTAATATTATCAGAAAAGACCCGGATTTGGTTAGACAAAATTTAATTAATAAGTTTCAAGAAGAAAAACTTAGCAAAGTAGACGAAGTGCTTGAACTAGACGAAAAACACAGACTACTCAAAGTAGAAGGCGATACACTCAGAGCCAAGAAAAACATAATCAGTTCGGACATCGGCACATATGCTAGAGAAAAACAACTCGACAAAATTGCCCCACTCAAAGAAGAAGTTGGAAGAATAAATCAACGACTCAAAGATTTGGAAGAAGAAGAAACTTTGCTTGGTGAAAAGATTAAATCAATTATGATGATAATTCCAAACATCATAGACAACTCTGTTCCAATTGGAAAAGACGATAGCGAAAATGTCGAAATCGAAAAGTTTGGAACACCAAGAGAACTCGACTTTGAAGTTCCATATCATGCAGATATTCTAAATAGCATAAATGGTCTTGACAAAGAGAGTGCCGGAAGAACTAGCGGAACTGGTTTTTATTATCTAATGGGCGATGCAGCAAGACTACACGAAGCAATGATTGCATATGGTAGAGACTACATGATTGACAACGGATTTACTTATTGTATTCCACCTTTTATGATAAGGTCGGATGTTGTTAATGGGGTTATGAGTTTTAACGAAATGGAAGCCATGATGTACAAGATTGAAAACGAAGACTTGTATCTAATTGGAACTAGTGAACATAGCATGATTGGAAAGTTCAAAGAACAAATAATAAACGAAAAAGAACTCCCAATTACAATGACATCTTATAGTCCATGTTTCCGAAAAGAAATTGGCGCACACGGACTTGAAGAAAGGGGACTATACAGAGTTCACCAATTTGAAAAACAAGAAATGATTGTAATTTGCAAGCCACAAGATAGCATGGACTGGTACAACAAAATGTGGAAGTTTACTGTAGACATATTTAGAAATATGAATATACCTGTTAGAACTTTGGAATGTTGTAGCGGAGACTTGGCGGATTTGAAAGTTAAGTCTTGCGATATTGAAGCTTGGAGTCCTAGACAACAAAAATACTTTGAAGTAGGTTCTTGTTCAACACTTGGCGACGCTCAAGCTAGACGTTTGGGAATCAGAATCAAAGGAAGCGAATACAACTACTATCCACACACTCTTAATAACACAGTTCTCGCAAGCCCTAGAGCAATAATTGCTTTCCTTGAGAATAACGTTCAAAAAGATGGTTCTATCTTTATCCCAGAAGCACTTAGACCTTATATGGGTGGCAAAGACAAAATCATGCCTAAGAACAAATAAGTATTTCAAAGCGCACTTTCAAAAAATTGAAAAGTGTGCTTTTTTAGTACACAAATTTATGTTTTTTGTGGTAAACTAAAATTAGTAAAGCAAAATTAAAATTTAATTATACATTCAAAGGTTTGAAAATTTTTTTAAAGGAAAATGGAACATGAAAAAAATATTTAAAACGTTTTGTCTTGCACTCTTGTGTGGGCTGAGTTTGTTTCAAGTAGGGTTAACCCAAAAAGAAATTACTCTTGCCAAGCCCTACTCCTATGTAAACAAACTTCAAGGCGGAAGCGAAGTGGTTTTGACCAACTCAAACTTGAGAAATCAAATATGCAAATTACTTGGCAAAACTTCAAATTCCAAGCTTTATTCCGAAGATTTTTTGACTAGCGACAATTACAAGACTACAACAACTACAAATCCCGATACTGGACTTAGCGAAACTACAGCCTTGACAAATTATCTGGATTTATCTTATTTAAACATCAAAGACTTGATTGAATTATGCCAATTTGAATTTCCACAAACACTAAACGGAATAAACCTTATGGGCAACAAAATTACAAACGAAGATTTGCCAAACTTGATTAAATTTTTGAGTTTGAACAAGTCCATGGGAACAATTGCTGTAGGGGAGCAAACTTACAAAATTCGTAGCAACTTTGATGAAATAATCAAAAAGATTAATTTAAATTACAATCAAATAGATTTAAACACAACATCTTCGGAATACTTAGCAAACGACAAATTATTGTTTGGGCTTCAAAATTTAGATGAAACATATAATCTTTGTCTTCCCGAAGAGCAAAGCAACTTAAAATATTACATTAGAACTAACGACGAAAATTATTTGTCGTACAACTTCTACTTCAACAACTCAAGACAACCGCTTAGCATTAATACGATTAAGTCTTTGGATACATCAATTTTAGGCGATTACAAGATTGAAATTGCCGGCACACCAAATAGCACAAGCGGATACTTCCATGGACTAAATATCTCAAAAGAATTTACACTATTCACTCTCAAAATCAAAGACACCTTTAGAGTTGAACGTAAAGCATTGTTTGATTTGGATGTAAGCGAAAACGGAACAAATTATATTCTAAACGGAATTGGGCGAAACGTCTGTACTCTTGAATTAACCCCACGAACCAACACCGATACAGCGGGAACTGGACACACTGCAGTCAAAATCACTTATGCTGGAAAAACAAGAACAGTAAGTCTTCCATTTGTAATTGTTGACACAGTAAATCCCGAAATCAAACTCGAAGGATATTCCACTATGTATTGGAGACAATTCAAAGAATGGAAAGACCCGGGCTACTCTGGCTGGGATAGCGGGGACAATCTTACAAACTCAGTCAAAGTTGACCGAAGCGAACTTGACGAAACAGTATGCGGAACATATACAATCAAATACTCACTCGAAGATTTAAGCGGAAACACCACAAGTGCAACTCGAAATGTAATAGTTCAAGAATCTGTACTAGATGAAATAAAAATTTCTACTGCCAAAGAAACCTTTGATGTGGGCGAAGAAATTTTGCTCTCTGTAGAGCCTTCACAAAATACACCAATATCCAAATACAAAGATTACGTTTATACTTGGTACTTAGACGGGGTTGAATACAAAACCACCAAGGGCGATGCTGTAACAGGCAAAAGCACAACAATTCTTATCCTAGACAACTCACTTAGCCACAAAATAACAGTTACACTCAAAGCAAAACAAATTGTCGACAATAGAGAAGTCTTAATAAACAGCGATGAATTTGAGATTAAATGTAATCTAAGTGTAACCAGTCATGGCTCAATAATATTTGCACTTTGTAGTGCGGTTACAATTATTGTAATAATCACCCTAACCGTTACAATTTCAAAATCCAAAAAGGCAAAAAAGTTAAGCCAAAAATCCAACTCAAAAAACAATTCTAAACAAGGCAACATCACCGTTATCAAAGACTACAGTGCGAACAAAACCGACGACAAAAAAGATAACAAAAAATAAGCGGAGTAAAAATAAAAAGCACACTAGATTATTTAGTGTGCTTTTTTATTTTTGCTTTTTGTATTAAGACAAATTAAATGATTGAAAAACATATAAACTTATGTTTTTATTTAATTATTTATTATAGAAATTGTCAACAAATATATATTTTATGACAATTAATGCACGTTTATTGTGCTTAAACTATAAGTTTCAAGTAATTTTAATTTTTCATATAGCAAACAAAAAATAGGAAGAAATACTTATGTCTCTTCCTATTTTTTATAATTTAAAAGTTTAATTAATTTGACTAAATGTCTTTATGAATTATTATATTTTTTTGAAAATTAACACAGGGTCAAAAGTTTTTAAACATCCAAATCTTCTTCGTCGTCAGTGTTTGTTTCTTCGTCAAAGTCTTCCGAAATTTCCATTGCATTTGAACTTGGATTTGGCTCGTCTACAACTTCGTCTTCCTTCAAATCTTCGGCAAGTTTTTCTTGAGATTTGTCTGACTTAGTAATTGCAACACAGACAATCTTAGCACCGTCTTTGAGTTTCATAATTCTTACACCCTTGGTGTTTCTTCCGATTTTGCTAATCTCACTACTTTCAACTCTGATTACTACTCCGTCATCTGCTATAAGCATTACATCGTCGTCATCGGTTACTTGTTTTAGATTTACAAGATTACCCGTAACTTCATTAAATATGCCCGCCTTAATGCCCTTTCCATTTCTGCCTTGCAATCTATACTCATCTTCGTTTGTACGTTTGCCATAGCCATTTTCGGAAATAGTTAGCATATCTGAGTTTGGAGTAATTATTGTCATATCAACAATAACTTCGTTTTCGCTTAGTTTCATGGCTTTGACACCCATTGTGTCTCTACCCATAGACCTTACGAATTTTTCGTTAAATCTAATACATTTGCCGGTTGAACTTGCAATCAATACTTCGTTGTTTCCGTTTGTCAAATAAACAGCAATAAGTTCATCGTTGTCATTTAGTTTAATGGCAATCTTGCCACCCTTTCTAATTGACATAAATTCACTTACTGGAGTCTTCTTGATAAGTCCCATACGAGTACACATTATCAAGTTGCCCGAGTCTTCCTTAAGCGGAATAATTGTTGTAATTCTTTCGTCTTTGTCTACTTGCAATAGGTTGACCATTGCTCTGCCTTTTGCTTGCTTTTGGGCTTCTGGAACTTCGTATGCTTTGATTGTATAAACTCTGCCTTTGGTCGAGAAGCACAACAAGTCATCATGGCTTGATGTAATATAGATATTTTCAACAAAGTCTTCTTCCTTGGTCTTATGAGCTATAACTCCCATTCCGCCACGATGTTGTGCTTTGTATTCGCTTACTGGCATACGTTTGATATATCCACCATGAGTTAAAGATAGTACTACAGTTTCCCTAGGGATAAGGTCGCCAATATCTATACTTGAATAATCATAACTGATTTCGGTCTTACGTGGAACACCATACTTGGTCTTGATTTCAATCAAGTCACCCTTGATGATTTCCAAAACTCTAAGTTCACTTGACAAGATTTCCTTGTATTCCTTGATTAGTCCTTCAACTTCTTCAAGTTCTGTTTTGAGTTTTTCAACTTCAAGACCAGTGAGTTTTTGAAGTCTCATATCAAGAATTGCATTCGCTTGTTTTTCGTCCAAGTTAAATAGTCTAGTAAGTCTTTCAACCGCATCGTTTTTGTCGTTTGAAAGCTTGATTTGACGGATTACTTCGTCAATGTTTGCTTGAGCAATAACCAAGCCTTCCAAAATATGCGCTCTTGCTTCCGCTTTGTCAAGTTCATACTTGGTTCGTCTTGTAATAACTTCTTTTTGGAAGTCGAGATAATTTGTCAAAATTTCTTTTAGGTTGAGAACCTTTGGAGTGCCATTAACAAGTGCTAGGTTTATTGCACCAAAAGAAATTTGAAGTTGAGTAAGTTTGAATAAGTTATTCAAAACTACTTGAGCATTGGCATCACGTTTGACGTCAATTACAATTCTCATACCAGTTCTATCACTTTCTTCTCTAATATCGGATATGCCTTCAATTCTCTTGGACTTAACCATATCAGCGATTTGGATGATAAGTTTTGCTTTGTTAACCTGATAAGGAATTTCGGTTATAACAATTTTTTGTCTATCTTTTTCTTCTTCAATTTCGGTCTTGGCTCTAATTATAAATGTACCCTTACCGGTTTCGTACATTTGTCTAACACCCCTGCCACCAAGAACAATACCCTTGGTTGGAAAGTCTGGTGCTGGGATGTATTTCATAAGGTCGTCAATTGTAATTTCTGGGTTGTCAATAAGAGCAATAACACCATTAATTACTTCACACAAATTGTGTGGAGCAATATTTGTTGCCATACCAACAGCAATACCGTCCGAACCATTAACAAGTAGGTTTGGAAATCTACTTGGAAGAACGGTTGGTTGCATTTCTCTTCCATCAAAGTTTGGATAAAAGTCTACAGTCTCTTGGTTAATGCCATTTAGCATTTCCCCAGCAATTTTTGTAAGTCTTGCTTCGGTGTAACGTGAAGCGGCTGGTGGGTCTCCGTCCACCGAACCAAAGTTTCCATGTCCGTCAACAAGCGGACAGTTGATTGTAAAGTCTTGAGCAAGTCTTACAAGTGCATCATAGATAGCCGAGTCACCGTGTGGGTGAAATTTACCCATAACTTCACCGACAATAGTTGCACATTTTCTAAAAGGCTTGTCGTTATAAAGTCCTAAGTTGTTTCCCATTGCGTAGATTATTCTACGATGAACGGGTTTAAGTCCATCTCTTACATCTGGTATAGCACGGCTAACGTTAACAGCCATAGCATATGCTATAAAAGATTTTTCAAGCTCTTCCTTGACCTTAACATCCATGATTTTGCTGGCGTCAATCTTGTCTAAAATCTTTTCAATTTCGTCTCTTTCCATGTCTACACTCCTTTTTAAACATCTAGGTCTTTGACTAGTGTTGCATTTTCTTCGATAAACTTACGTCTCAAATCTACATCTTCGCCCATAAGTTTGTTAAATGTCTCATCTGCTTCAAAAGCATCTTCCATAGTAACTCTAAGCAAAATTCGGTTTTCAGGGTTCATTGTAGTTTCCCAAAGTTGTTCGCTATTCATTTCGCCCAAACCTTTGTATCTTTGAATATCGTTTGGTTTGCCTTTTTCTGCTTGAATTTGGTTGAGTTCTTCGTCAGAATATGCGTAACATACATTTTTGCCATACACAATTTTGTATAGTGGTGGTTGAGCAATAAATACATGTCCGTTTTCAATAAGTGGTTGCATAAATCTAAAGAAGAATGTTAGTAGTAGTATTCTTATATGGCTTCCGTCGACATCGGCATCGGTCATAATAATTATTTTGTCGTATCTGAGTTTGTCTTCGTTAAATTCCGAAGATATGCCACATCCAAAAGCGGTTATCATATCCTTAATAACTTGGCTTTCAAGAACTTTGTGAAGGGATGCTTTTTCGACGTTAATAATCTTTCCCCTAAGTGGCAAAACTGCTTGGAATGTACGGTCTCTACCTTGTTTTGCAGTACCGCCCGCACTATCTCCTTCTACCAAATAAATCTCACTACTTTTTCTATCTTTGTTTGTACAGTCAGCAAGTTTACCCGGTAAAGTTGTGCTTTCCAAAATACCCTTTCTACGAGTTGTCTCTCTTGCATTTCTTGCGGCATCTCTAGCACGTTTGGCGGTTACACATTTAAGAATTAATTCCTTTGCCATAGCAGGGTTTTCTTCTAGGAATGCACCAAACTTTTCTTGCATTGCATCGGATACAATTTTACGCATTTCGGAGTTTCCAAGTTTGGTCTTGGTTTGTCCTTCGAATTGTGGGTCCATAAGTTTGACAGAGATTATGGCGGTTATACCTTCTCTAACGTCTTCGCCAGATAGTTTTTCGCTATCTTTGAGAATTCTATTATTCTTTCCATAATCGTTAATAATCTTTGTAAGTGATGCCTTAAATCCTTCAAGGTGAGTACCACCTTCTTCGGTATTAATATTGTTGGCATAACTATTAATAAATTCGTTGTAACCCAAGTTGAATTGGAAGGCAATTTCTACTTCGTTTGTTTTGTTAACAACATCGACATAAATAGGGTGTTCAAATAGTGTTTCTTTGTTTTTGTTAAGATAATCAACAAATTCAACAATACCACCATCAAACCTAAAAGTCTCACCAACTGGTTCTTCGCCACGCCTATCTTCAATAGAAATTGTAAGACCTTTGTTCAAAAAGGCGATTTCTCTAAATCTGCTCTTGAGTTCGTTGTAATCAAAGTTAAGGGTCTCAAAGATTTCGTAGTCTGGCATAAATGTTACACTTGTACCAGTTTGAGCAGTATCACCAACAATTTTGAGTGGTTCTTGTGGAATACCACGTTTGTATAGTTGTTTGTGAATCTTTCCGTCTTGTTCAACAACGACTTCAAGCCATTCCGAAAGAGCATTAACACAAGACAAACCTACCCCATGAAGACCACCACTAATCTTGTAGCCTTCGCCACCAAACTTTCCGCCAGCATGCAACTTGGTCAAAACGACTTCGACTGCACTCTTGCCTTCGGTCTTGTGAATACCACAAGGGATACCACGTCCATTATCTATAACAGTACAACTTCCGTCTTTGTTAATAATGACTTTGATATGGTCACAATAACCAGCCAATGCTTCGTCAATACTATTATCCACAATCTCGGTTATTAAGTGATGCAAACCACGACTATCGGTGCTACCAATATACATACCAGGTCTTTTTCTAACCGGCTCAAGCCCTTCCAAAACTTGAATATCGCCCGCATCGTATTTTTCAGATTTCATAAGGATATGTTCATTTTGTTCTTCCATAATATCTCCCGTTAAAGTTTTTAAAAAAACTTATTTTTGTACACAGCAATTATACCATATTTATCCACAATAAACAAGCATAAAAATGCAATTTTATATATATAAATATATTATATACGATATATTTATGTCTTACATTTAATTTTGTCCAAAAAACACACAAAAAACACTGCTTGAAAATCAAAAATTCAAACAGTGTTTTTATCTTATTTATATAATTATTTGCACTCGTGCCCTAATAAATAATCAACGCTAATTCCTAAATATTTTGCTACATTTATTAAACTTATTGTCTTTGGAAACATTCCACGTTTCCATCTATAGAAAGTGAACTCTCCCATTTGCATATCTCTCATCGCTTTTGCATTCGAGATATTGCTATTTTTAAGTATTTCAGCTAAATTATCATTAAAGTTTTTTAGCATTGAATTTGTACTTATTTCATACTCTTTATTTTTAACATCACTAAGACCAAACAAATAATCCAAAGAACAATTAAAGTGATTAGATAGTCTAATAGCAAGTTCGATTGTTGGATAATAGTTTAAATTAAAAAATCCGTTTATTGTTGTATGTGTAACACCAACTTTGGATGCCAATTGCTTTCTATTAAGTTTTTCTTCCAACATTAATTCGTTTAAACTTTCTCCAAAACTCGTCATTTGTTCTCCCTATTTGAATATGTTACTTCAAAAAACATATCAAGCGAAACACCTAAATTATCTGCAATTAAAATAAGTGTCGACATATTTGGACTTTCGCCAGCCTGCCAATGCCTTAAACATGATTCATTAAGTCCAATTTTTTGTGAAAATTTCCAATGTGAAATATTACATTTACTGAGACAATCTAAATAAATTTTTATAAAATTGTGAGTATCAAAATTAGCATAAAATCTATTTTGTTTTTCATCACTTAAACCAAAAAGATAATCCAAACCACACTCAAAATAATTTGCTAAAGTCATAGCAACTTTTACGTTTGGAATAGTTCCTTTCAAATATCTACTTAGTTGTGAAGAAGCAACTCCACATCTTCGTTCCAATTCTCTTAGCGAGCAATTATTTTCAATAATCAAATCGCTTAAAATATCGCTAAATTTATCCACAATCTTCTCCTAAACCATAAATCGACAAAAATAGACATTTTTTCTTTATCAATTTGCTTTTATTTTAAGAAAAAACAATTTATAATTTAGATGTGCGACCAAATATACTAGTATTCAAAGCAACAACCAGATAAAGGGGAAAAACATGAACAAATTTACAAAAGAAGATAAAATATTATTAAGCAAATTTTTGTATCCAACCGACGAATGTAGAAAATTCGTACTAAACGACTTAAATCAAGAATTAAATAATTTAATAGATAAAAGAATAGTTGTTTCTTCTAAAAATATTAAATCTGAACATCGAAAGAAAAATCGATTAAAGTTCTTTTTTATTATTGGGCAATTCTTTAAGAATAATCCTACATATTTAAAAATTATCAAAAGGGTTTATAATTTTTCGTTAAAAGACATCATCTATTTAATTGCGATTAACTTCGTCTTTTACACTTATCAAATAAACAATTCAACCAAAGACAGCAATTTTTTTAAAGACACCAAAAGCATTTTATATACCGACCTTGACCTAACAAAAATCTTTTATTAAAGACAATTATAAAGTATTAATTCCTTACCCCATTCCCGCCCATATCATTAGGTCTTTATCCAAAAAATCTGGCGGGAGTTGTTTTTTTTGCCCAAATTGTTTGTACAAAATGGTTTTAAAGTGTTACAATAGTTTTTGTAATACAAATTAATTGGAGATATATATGGATTTATTTGAAAAATGTCATAACGAGTTTATGCAAATGGTTGAAGGACTAAAAAAAGATAATGTTTATCCATACTTCACCGAACTTACTTCGGGTCAAGACACCGAAGTTATGATGAATGGCAAAAAGACTGTTATGATTGGTTCTAACAACTATCTTGGACTAACTAGTCATCCTGATGTAATTCAAGCGGGAATTGAAGCACTCAAAAAATATGGTACTGGTTGTTCGGGTAGTAGATTTTTGAACGGAACACTTGACGAACACGTAATTTTGGAAAAAGAACTTGCTGAGTTCTTGCACAAGGAAGCGGTTGTAACTTTCTCAACTGGATTCCAAAGCAACCTAGGAATTATTAGTGCAATTTGTGGTCGTAATGATGTTATCGTGGGCGACAAGGAAAACCATGCTAGTATTTATGACGCATGCAGACTAAGTTATGCTAAACTACTAAGATATGAACACAGCAACATGGAAGATTTGGAAAGACAACTCAAATCCATTCCTGAAGACAAAGGAATACTTATTGTAACCGATGGTGTATTCAGCATGGGTGGAGATATTTGTAAACTTCCCGAAATCGTTAAACTTGCCAAAAAGTATGGTGCAAGAGTAATGGTTGATGATGCACATGGACTTGGAGTACTTGGAAAACATGGCAGGGGTACTGCTGAACACTTTGGACTAGAAGACGATGTAGATATTTATATGGGAACATTTAGCAAATCCCTAGCAAGTCTTGGTGGTTATATGGCTGCCAAAAAGGAAGTTGTAGAATTTGTAAGACACAATAGTCGACCTTTTATATTCTCAGCATCCATAACACCAGCAAGTGTTGCTTGTGCTAGAGCATCACTCAAAATCTTGAGAGAACACCCAGAAAGAGTTGAAGCACTAAGAGAAGTTAGTGATTATATGAGAAAAGGTCTCAAAGCAAAAGGTGTTAAGATAATTGAAGCCACTACACCAATTATCCCAATATATACATACACAAACGAAAGAACATTCCTTGCTTGCAAGATGCTTCAAGAACGTGGAGTATATGTAAACCCTTGTGTTTCTCCAGCTGTTCCAGTTGGTCAAAGTTTGCTAAGAACTAGTTATACAGCAACTCACACTCACGAACAACTTGACAGAGCAATTAATGCTATTGCCGAAGTTATGAGTCTTCTTCCACCTTACAACCCAGAAGAAAATAACTAATATATACAAAAAAAACATATTAGACATTTAATCGTCTAATATGTTTTTTTATTAATTTATACTTATGTTTTTTGGGATTTGCTATTGAAATTGGAATTTGGATATGTTACAATGAATTATATTCTAGGAAGTTGAGAGTAGCACAAATGTTTACATTTGTATTACCGAAACGACGACGAATTCAATCTATGTGACCACGATTTCATCGTGGCATTTGCGATAGCAAATTGGTTTGTGAATGTAATGAACAAAGCAATATTACATAGATTTATTATTTGTAAGGTGGAACAAATGAAACAAGACATAGATAATTTGGCGATTGCTCTTGCAGTTGCAGGCATAGACGATAATATAACCGTAAGCAAACTAAATTTTGGCACATTAGACAAGACTGTTTATACAATTAAGTCCGACGACAAAAGATTTGCTTTTGATTATACTATTGACCCCGAACATTGCGATAATTCCGAAGATATTTTGAAAAATGTCTTAGCACTCGCTCACAAAGATTTGGGATGCGGAAAAATTCCTTTCAAAATGCTAGAAAGCGAAAACCAACAAGTAGATGCAACTTGCAGAATTATTAATGCAAAAAAGAAATGGTTGCTTGACACTTTGGATAAATACTTGGCGATACAAGATAGCAACAAGCGAAATAAATCCCCTGAGCGACAAATCCTTAACGATTTTCTAGTAAAAATGGAAAATTACACTACAAGTTTGTATTTTGAAACAAATTGTTTTTATGATACAAAACAATATGCAATTTCGGAAATTATGTATAGTCTTCTTAGTACTATATCTGGCGAAGAAATGGGGCTTGACAAAGACATACTATCTTCATATCTAAACCCCGACCAAGTTTTTGCCGAGATTTACAAAACACACAACCAAGTCAAAAAAGACGAGTACGATTATTACAATCTAAATTACAGACTAAGCAAATTAAGACTTGGTCAACCGCTAAGCATTGACGAAGAAATTGCTCTACTAAATACCTACTATGACATGGGTGTAATTAAAGGTGTTGACATCAAAACCAATCTAAAAGACATATTTGGCTATGACCCTTTGGATTATTCGGATAGTAGAACTTACGCAGATATTGAAGAAGACGAGCCAAGCGACGAAGAATATGAAGATGTCGACGAAAACGATTCGGACGACTCAGAGAAATCCTACAAAAACATAAATGCTTTTGAAGCCGAGACCATGGGTGTTCTTCACTACAACATAAATCCAAAAGAAAACGACATCGCTCAAATAGACATTTCAACACTTGGTTTAAACTTAATTAACCACATTCGAATTAAGAAAAAACTTGACGAACTCAAAGCCAAGTATGCCGACGACCCAAATATTAGATTTGTTGATGACCAACCAAGCACTCCCCACGATGATACATCCTACAACGGATTACTTGGTGAAATTGTAGGCAAGTGCTTTGGAAGTTTTGCAGAGATGATAGACAAATTCTTTGAGAGTGGCAACCAAGACAAAGGAATGCCTAACAAAAATAACCAAAACAATCCACCTATGAAAAATAGACCTGACAACAATCAAAATCCAAACAACAAACCAACAAACAATCCAAAGCCAACCGGCTTTGATAGTAGCGATAATACTGACGACGGACTTCAAGATAATGGCGGAAAAGAAAAAGAACGTGACGACGATATGGAAAGATAAAATTTGAAGACCATTCTACACTTTTTCAAAACAATTTTATAACCGCAAAATTTTGGGGTTTTAAAATTACTAATTTTTTAAGATTTAAATATATTAATTTAAATAAACTAATATGAGTTTATTTAAAACAAAATGAATTATACACAAAAAAATAAGTTGAACACTTCAACTTATTTTTTATTTATCCACAATTAAATTTTAGCATTGTAATTATTTTAGATTTATTAATTGCTATCTATTTTTAGTTTTTAATTAATCTTTAGATATTACAAAGTTTTGAGAACGTCTGACACTGCTTTCATATCGCATTTGCCATTGTAGTTGGTCTTAAAGTGTCTCATAACTGATGGAACTGTTTTGTCGTCCAAAGTCATTATAATAGCCTTAATTTCTTCGTTGCTTAGTAGTTTTGGAAGATATTTTTCGAGTAGAGATTTTTGGTATTCGATTGATTCTACTTCTTCGGTATTCCCAACTTTTTTGTAGTTATCTCTTTCTTCTTCAAGTTCTTTTATGGTTTTTTGTATAATTCTAACCATGTCGGCATCTTCGACTTCCTTGCCATTTGTTCTTGAATCAACTGTTGCCATCAAGTGTTTATTCATAATAACGCTATAGATTGCTCTTGCCTTTTGGTCTTTGTCTTTCATTGCTTGAATATTTGCTTTTTTAATTTCTTCTATTATCATTTTTTCTCTCCTATTTTTACTAATTTTTTATCATAAAAAGCATCTTCAGATATACGTCTTTCATTTTTGGAAATCTGACAGAGCATATCATAAATTTCTCTAATATAAGGAACTTTTAGTCCCCTAAAACTTGAGTACTTAATAAAGTTGTTAAGCACCACTAGCAGTTCGGATTTTCGTCCAAACTCAAAGTCTCTTAGTGCGCTTGAGACTATGTTTCCGTTGTTTTTAATAAGCAACCGCATGATTTTTCGCTTGTATAGTTTCCCCGGAATATCGTTTTTCAAAAACTTGTAATAATCCAGTTTCCCGTCATAAGGCATAACCTTAATATTCATAAGATTAAGCAAAGACATTTCTTCTTCAATTATTTTGACAAACAAATATCTTCCGTTTCTATCTAACAAAATATCTTTGAGTTTTAGCCCGGAAATTGCACCAAGCGAAGATATTGAAATGTTTATTATATTTCGTCCAAGCGTAAGACCAACAATGTCGTTTGTGTCTTTGACTCTACAAACATTTGAAAGTACATCATGCACCATTTCGAGTTTGTCAAAGGCTTCCTTTCTAACAACACCAAGTTTGATGCCATCCGAATTTTTGATATATGTTTTTTTGCCAACGGTTTTGCACGAAAAATCCAAGTGCATACAAACCATATTGTTTGGATCAACCAAACTCGCCACCCTATCTATCCAAAACATATTTTGAATAGTTACAATAGCACCAGTGGGTTTTATCTTTTCTCTTAAAACTTTTAGCATTGGAACTGCGTCAAAAATTTTGGTGCATACAAATATTATATCCAAATCTTTGGACAAGTCTACAATATCCGCAATAACTCTAACCAAGTATTGTTTGTTTCCAAAGTCGCCAGTAATTTCATATGCGGTATAGTTGTCAATTTGTATATTATGCGGACTTTTGCCCGTAACCGCTTCGACATAATAGCCATTGGCGGAAAGTATAACAGACAGAGTTCTCCCGACATTTCCCGCCCCGACTATTCCAATTTTGATTGGATTTCTCATACATTGCCTTTGTTATCTATATCTATAATTTCATAATTTCGTCTTCCAAGCCCTAATTCTTCGGCTTCTTCGACGATATGAATGGCATGTTTATCTAGCATTCTTGCAACCAAATCGTCTTTGCCTTCGTCAACACTATTCATAATAGTATCATAACAACTTTGGTCGATTGCAACTGGGTCGGTGGATGCGAATATGCCAATATCTTTCATTTTTGGAGTTGCGGGATTAGGATTGCAATCGCAATCAATTGATAGATTGTTTGCAACATTTATATAAACGATGTTTTCCCTGCCCATGTAGTCCATAACTCCCATACAGGCTTCTGCCATGCTCTCCAAAAAAGCATCTTGATTTTCTGCAAAATTCCAGCACTCGTCCGGCTCGGTCGTATTACCCCAAGAATGTATCCATGCTTTTCCACGTTTGGAAGCGACACCAATACTCATATTCTTAAGTGCTCCGCCCATTCCAGCCATTTGATGACCCTTGAAGTGCGAAAGCATAAGCATTGAATCATAGTTTCTCAAGTGTTCGCCGACAATATTGGTGTTTTTTAGTCTCTTTCCACCATCGACTCTTAATTGCATTTCGCCATTTTCGTCCATAATATCACAAGGCGCAATTGCTTGAAATCCATGGTCGTTAATGGCTTGCCAGTGGTCGGCAACTTCAAATCTCTTTCCATGATAAGCGGTTAAACACTCAACAATTGTCCCGTTTAGTCGTTTAACAAGCGGTGCAATCAATTGGGGGTTCAAAAAGTTGTGTCCACCCGGTTCTCCGGTCGATATTTTGACTGCAACATTGCCTTTGAGTTTTACACCCATTGCATCAAAAATCTTGATTAATCCGTCGGGACTTATGTCTCTTGTGAAATAAACCTTTGATGTTTCCATTAATTCTCCTTTTCACAATATCTTTACAAAAATATTTTAACACTTTATCCGCTCAATTGCAAATAAATATTTTTTAAATACCAAAAAAATACCCCAAAGGGGTATTTCCGACTTTACTTTTTTATAAACTCAATAATATTTTCTTTCTTATTCAAAGGTAGGTTTTCTATTAGATTTTTCAGTTCAATATTTGTATCATACTCTTCTATATTGCGACTAAAAAATCTTTCAATAGGAAAGTTACAAATTTCCAAAATCTGCAATAACTTTTCCACAGTCAATACAATTCTTCCACTTTCAAGTTGTGCAACGTATTGTGGACTCATTCCAAGTCTTAAACTAACTTCACGAGCAGACAAATTTGCTTTGTTTCTTACATAGCCCAAGCGAGTTCGTACATCTTTAATTTCCATATTTACTCCGATTTAAGTATTTAATCATCAATATTATCGAATAATTCACTATCAAAAAATTCTTTGAGTGTAATTCCCAAACCTTCACACAAATATTGAATTGTAGATAATTTTGGATTTTGGCTTCTTCCCGAAAATATACTATTTACAGTCGATTGTATTACTCCCGACATTGTACATAATTTGTTTGGAGTAATATTCCTTTCCTTACAAAATTCTATTATTCTTTTGCCAACAGCATCATGTAACTTCATAATCTTTCAGTCCAATTTAAACATAAACATCATCGTCATTGAAATAATCTTTGGCAAAAAACTCTTGAAGCGTAATATTTGCACCAAAACAAATCTTTTTGATAGTAGAAACTTTTGGACATTGACTTTTGCCAGACATAAAATCAAAAATTGTAGATGGAGTTAAATTTGAGTTTAAGCATAATGCGGTCAGTGTTGTTTTGTTTGTTTCAACCAATTCCGAAATTCTTTTTCTAATTGCATCATTTATATTCATACCAAACTCCGTAACGATATTTCGTACAAATTATAATTTATTAAAATTTTACTGGCTTACGAAATATCGTAATAATGGTTGCCTTATGCCTAGTTTTGTATTACAATAATTACGGAGTATCGTATTAATATGGCATATTGTTCTTTTTTCGGACATAGAAAAATTAAAATAGCCAAAATGCTAAGAAACAAAGTTTGTGGCATTATTGAAGATTTGATTACACAAAAAAGTGTAATGGTCTTTTTGTTCGGAAGTAAAAGTCAATTTGATAATCTTTGTTTACAAGTTGTAAGTGAATTAAAACAAAAATATCCATATATTCAAAGGGTTGCATATACGTGCAAAAGTGAAAGTTGTATATTAGAAAATGAAAAAAAACAGTGGGAACAAATTTTTGCAAAACTAGATAAAAAAGAAACTGAAATTGTATGCTTTGATGCTGAGTATGAGTTTAAATCTAAATACACCGCCGGAAGAGCAAGTTATGTAGAACGTAATCAAGCAATGATAAATCAAAGTGATTATTGTGTTTTTTATTATGATTCAAATTATCTCCCACCGCAAAGTAAATATTCAAAATCTAATATAAGTTACACTCAGCCAAAAAGCGGGACTAAACTTTCTTATGAATATGCCATACAAAAGAAAAAACACATAATAAATGTGTTTGATAAATAAAAAACAAAAAAAGTCCTTTCGGACTTTGTGTGGTACTCCCAAGGGGACTCGCATTAAGCGAAAGCGTCAATTCTCGGGTGAAAGACTCGGTCTTTCGGGTTCCCGAGTACCTTCCCTGAGTTATCAGGGGTTCTGATGTGAAACATCATTTGCGTTAGCAATAGAGTTCCCGTAGGGATACAAAAAAAGTCCTTTCGGACTTTGTGTGGTACTCCCAAGGGGACTCGAACCCCTGATTCCGCCGTGAGAGGGCGACGTCTTAACCACTTGACCATGGGAGCATATTAAATTTATACATTACATTTTAATACATATTTTCAAAATTTGCAAGTGCATTTAAAATAATTTTGAATTTATTATCAAAAAAACACCATGAAACCTTTGAAGTGAAATTATATGTTTCACTTTAAATTTCCTATGGTGGTTTTTTATTATCTGAATAATGCTATAAATTTGCTCCAAGAAGCGCTGATTTTTTCGCCTAATTTTCGTTTTTGCATATCTTTGATTGTAACTAATTGTGAGCCATTTATAATTTCTCTTATGTCGTTGTACATAAGGATTACGCTATCGCCATACAAATAAACTCCTGCATTAAAGTGTTTATAAGTATTTTGGCTATCCAAATTATTTGTTGAAAGCAAAGCCGAATTGTTGTCTATCATAATAAGTCGTGTGGTCATCTTGCCACCCTTGTATTCATAGACTTCGATTCCTTCCTTGATTAAATCATAAAAGTACGAACGAGATAGTGTTTTGATTTTTTGTGATACTTTCTCACTACTAAAGATTAGTCTAACTTTGATACCCGATTTTGCATTAACAATTAGTGCATTTTTGAGTTCGTCGTCGAGTGCCAAATAAGTAGTAACAATTGCTATATTATCCTTGGCATTATTAATAAGGCTAAGCAAAATATTTTTGTTTGTATGGTCCAAAGAAACTGGGTTTGTAGAATAAGGCAAAATCCAATCTTTGGTTTTGGCTGGAGTTGAATCTGCAAAGTAATCTTGCAAGTTGATTACTTTCTTGCTTGCAAATTGATAGTCTTCAAAGAACATTACAATTAGGTTCTTGACTGCTTCGCCCATGATTCTGACCCCGCAGTCTTTGGTTGCATTTGTCAAATCAATATTTTGAACATACTCGTCATCAATATTAAATCCACCAAAAAATCCAACTTTTCCGTCTATTACAGTAAGTCTTTTGAAATTTCTACAATTAACAAAACTTCCAGCAAATGGTTTGTAGCGATTAAATGGAATGGTCTCAATTCCATGATTTTGCATTTTCAAAAAGTCTTCACGAGAGATAAACTTTGTACAAACTGCATCGTCATAAACCAATTTGATAGATACGCCTTGTCTTGCCTTGAGTCTAAGAGTATCAAAAAGTTCTGTCCATAGTTTGCCCGGCACAATTTTGTAACACTCAAGCAAAACATAGTTTTGAGCATTGTTAATTTCATCAATTAAGTCCTTGAAATATGCTTCGCCAAAACTATAATATTTGATACTTGCATTTTGAAAGCAAGGCATTCCAACAGTATCAACTAAGTAATTACAAGTCTTGTAGGCTTGAGTATTGACAGCCTTGAGATTTGCCATAGTTTCATTACTTTGAAAAACGCTTTTGCGATTTCTATAAATAATATCCGACCATTCTTTTTTAATTTTTTTGCTACCCTTTCTATCTTTGAGTGCGACAGCATAACCAATTGCCCAAAAAGGAACTACAAACATAGCAAGAAAGACGGTAACCTTGTAACTATCTCTCTCTTCCCTTCCCGACAAAAAGAAAATTGAAATTAAAGCAAGTAGCACACACGCCAAAGAATAGATATAAACATATCCAAAATAGTCGCAACCAAAAATAATTGCAATATTAATAAGCAGCAAAAGAGTCAATCTTAAAAATGCCGAACTAAAAAACTTAGTAAAACTATTCACAATAATTCCTTTAACCATTAAAACCAAAATTCAAAAGTTACTTTATTTTGGCTTGTATTTGTGTAAATATATATGATTTTTATTTAAAATTATTCAAAAAATATATTTACATCTTTGATACTAAGTTAATTTTAGCACAAAAAAATATAAAAAACAAATTTTTTGCTTGAATTTCTTACAAAATTAAAAGTCTGATTAAACAAATTTTGACAAGTCAATAATTAATTAAACCATCCAAGAAAATTGACTTTATGAGTGATATTCGGCATAGAGAATGGAACGTTTGTCGCAAAAAATCTTTTTGTTTTTTTCTTTGAGATTGTCTAGTTTGTAATATGTAAAATTAATGAGTACTTGTTCTATCATATCCACAAGCCTAAGGTTAACAAAAAATATTCTTATCATCTGCTTATATATACTATTGTCTCTTAGGAACTTACCCACAATTTCAAAACAAGTCCAATAACTATTTTCCCTAAATGTTTCGTCATAATTTTTGTTATTAAACAAAACATCTTTGGAAATATATTTGCTCAAATCTTTGAACATGACGTCAAGCATAAACAAACGCAACTCGTCGTTTGTGTACAAATAATTTATAATTTTTTCAGATTTTGTTTGCATTACTTAGCTCCATTCGTTTTTGTTATTATAGCACCCGAACAACTCGTAAATCAAGTAAAATAAACTATTTACAGATTAGAAATAATAATGATAAATAATATATGGAGAGAGTGTGTGAATCAATTTCAAGAAAGTTTGAATGAATTGATTATTGAAAACAATTTAAATAAACTCAAATTAGCCCAAATTTTGGGGATAAGTTCTAATACTTTGAGCGGATATTTTGTCAAAAATTATTATCCGAGAATTGAAATTGCAATCAAGATGTGCAATTATTTTGATTGCTCACTTGATTACTTGTTTGGCATAACCGACAAGCGAAAACCCGAATACACTTTTGATAACTCCAAACTTCTAAACAACTTTAATAACAATCTCAAATCACTATTCAAAAAGAATAATTTGTCAGTTGCAAGTGCTATGAAAGCCATGCAACTAGACGAGTATACTTATTACAATTGGAAAAAGGGAAAATTTCCTAACACAACAAACATATTGGTTGTATCTAAATTCTTTGGAGTAAGCATAGATTTTTTGCTTGGGCATGAGTGTTAAACTTAAAAAGTTTGCATCAAAATTATTAAATATAAACAAAAAAAAAGGCAACATAAAGTTGTCTTTTTTCTTACTTATTTAACTCTTTCCATGTATTCGCCAGTACGAGTGTCAATTCTAATTCTTTCGCCATTGTTTACAAACAAAGGAACTTTGACAACTAGACCAGTTTCACACTTAGCAGGCTTGTATGCTGTTCCACTTGTGTTTCCAGCAACAGCAGGCTCACATTCTACGATATTTAGTTCAATAAATGTAGGTGGGTCGATACTAATAAGTTTGCCATTAGCATATTTAACAGAACAAACAGTATCGTCTTTGATATATTTCATAACATCTTGAACTTGTGCTTTGTCAAAAGGAACTTGGTCATAAGTCTCCAAATCCATAAAGTAAACTAAATCGCCATCTTCATAAGAATATTGCATTTCTTTGGTGTCTACAAAAACTTCGCCAACAGTTTCACTTGGAAGGAAGTTCTTTTCCAAAACTTGACCAGTTTCGATATTTTTTAGCTTTGTTCTAAATAGAGCAGCAAGTCTTGGACGGCTAACTTTTTGATATTCTACAACATACCAAAGTTTGCCATCAAATTCTATAGTTGAGTTGATTTTTACATCTTGAATATTCATAATATCTCCTAAAATTGTCTTAAATTTTCTAACACTTTGTATTTTAGCAAAAAATATTAATTTTTGCAAGTATTATAGCCAAATTTGTGTTTCGTTTGCAAAAATATTTTACTTAGATATTAAATAATAAATTTTTTCGAGTTCCTTGGCTGACATAAGTTTAGGAACGGGATAAAGCGGATTGCCTTCGCTACTTGCATGCAAAGCGAGTTCGCTTATGTCATCTGGATTAATAAAATCAAATCTCTTTGGGATTTCAAAATGCTCATTCATTTCCAATATTTTGTTAATGAGTTTGCTTGATGCTATTTGGTCACTTTCATAAGGTCTAGCGATGTTGCAATAAACCGCTATTTCCTTGAGTTTTTTGTAAATAGTTGGACCATATTCACTAAGCATATACGGAAGAATTACTGCATTGGCTAGTCCATGTGGAGTATTATATTTTCCACCTAGTGAATGTGCTATAGCATGAACATATCCGACATAAGATATTGTAAATGCAACACCCGCCATATAAGATGCTTTGAGCATGTGTGCTCTTGCTCTTTCGTTTTTGCCATCGTCATAAACTTTTTCTAAATTTTCAAAAATAAGTCTACATGCTTCGAGCGAACAATGTCTAGTGTGTTTGTTTGTCGACCTTCCGATATACGCTTCAATCGCATGAGTCAAAGCATCCATGCCAGTTGTCGCTGTCAAAAATTTTGGAAGATTGATAGTTAGAGTCGGGTCAAGTACAGCATAACTTGGAATTAACTTAAAGTCATTGATTGCATATTTTGTATGAGTTTCGGGGTTTGTAATAACAGCGGCAACTGTAGTTTCACTACCCGTTCCGGCTGTTGTTGGAATTGCTATAAGCAAAGGCAAATCCTTTTTGACTTTGAGAAGACCTTTCATTTTTTGAACAGATTTTTTTGGATTAACAACTCTAGCCCCTGTGACCTTGGCACAATCCATAACACTTCCGCCACCAAAAGCAATAATTCCTTGGCATGAATTATTCAAGTACATCTTGTACGCATCTTCTATATTATTTATAGTTGGATTTGGCACTGTTTCGTCAAACACAAAAACATTTTTTCCGCTATCTTTCAAGTCTTTTTCCAAACTTTCGGTTAGTCCTAAATTTCTTATGCCCTTGTCTGTAACTAACAAAACATTATCTATGTTTTTTTCGTTTAAGACATTTTTTATATCCAAAACACTATTTAAAATTTGTGGTTCACGATAAGGCATAAGCGGGATAATCCACTTAAATATTGTCTGATAAGTTCTACAATAAATTTTTGAAAATATATTCATAACTTTTCCCTTTTGTTATCTAAATTAAAACCAATGCGTCATCAGTTTCTACTTGAATTTTGCCACTAATTCTATCGTTTGTAAAGTAATTAGTCATAGTTTTCATAAGAGTAAATTCAAATGTCTTACTTCCACGATTGATTATAATAATTGCTTTCATATCGCCTTTGACTCTCTCATAAGCAACAACTCCGTCCATAGCATACAAGATATTCATATCTCCGCCATCGAATACTTTGTCGTTACGCAAGTTACCCAAATTTTTGTACCACTCAATCAAGTCCAAATCTTCGTTTCCCCATGGATAAGGCTTTCTGCAGAACGGGTCAAGAGTACCTTCCACTCCCGCTTCGTCGCCATAGAATACAGTAGGAATACCCATGACTGTATATTGCATGATTGTAGCCAACTTGAGTAGTTTTATGGCTTTGTTTCTCTCATCGGAAGTTAATTTGTAATCTTGTCTAGTATTTACGCTATCGTCTATGCCAAGATAAGTCAAGGCTCTGATTGTATCGTGAGTATCTAGGATATTCATAAGGTTATTTTGAATAGCTTTTGGATACTGGTCTTTGATAAGATTGATGATATTTACAAAACTCTTCTCGTTTCCAGTTTTAACAAAATCCAAAATTGCATTTTTCATAGGATAGTTTGTAACACTATCTAGGTTTCCGCCCAAGAAATAATTTTTACGTTCGTCATAAGAAATTTTGGTCGACGCATCTTCCCAAACTTCGCCTATCATAATAGCCTTGGGATTAACACGTCTAGCGGCATCACAAATTGCGTGAGTGAACTTGTTAGTAAGTTCGTCTACAACGTCTAGTCTAAATCCCGCAATTCCCATAGCCATATACTTTTCAATTATTCCACCACGACCGGCAATATAATCAAAAAATGATGAATTTTCTTCGGTTTGTGGCAAGGTTTTGATACCCCACCAACAACTATATTCATCGGGGTATTTATCAAAACTGTACCACGAATAATACTTGGAATTTGGACTCTGATAAGCGCCAACTGTTCGGTATCTTCCGAGTTTATTAAAGTATACACTATCGCTACCCGTATGATTAAATACTCCGTCAAGAATTATAGATATTCCAAGTCTTCTGGCTTTTTTGACAAGGGTTTCAAATATCTCTTGATTGCCAAACATACTATCTATTTTGGAGTAGTCGGCAATATCATATTTGTGACTACTATTCGCTTCCATAATTGGGCTTAAGTAAATAATGCTAACATTTAGTGATTTGAGATAATCTAGTTTGTCTATAATTCCTTGCAAGTTTCCGCCATAACAATTTGCATTTATTCTCTCTCCGACTTCGTTATATTCATACTCAATCGGCTTTTGCCAATCATCTATTAAATGCAGTCCACTTCTTGGCTTAACTTCGCCCGATTTATTAAATCTATCGACGAAAATATGATAGATAATGCCTTTCTTGAAATTATTATCTATCTTGCTTTCTTTGGAAATTACTAATTGCAAAAAGTCTGAGTCGGCAGGGCTTGGCATAACATCCAAACTATCCGACCTAATTAACTTAAAGTCGCCTTCGTTTGTCTCCACTTCAAAGTGATACCAAAAAAATCCCGACTCCAAGAAAGTATGCGAAAACTCAAGATGATAATATCTATCGTCTGCATATTTGTGAGCCATTTCATATCTTTGCTCACATTCTCCATCTTGGTGCATTACAAAGTATGCTTTTTTGATTCCTACAAACTTAATCACCTTAAGTTCATAAGTAACAGTTGTGCCTTTCCCGCATGCACCGCTTGGCTTTTTGTTATTAATTGGATTAAAAACAAAATTTTCCATTCTTCACCTTGTTTTACTATAAGTTTTTATTTAACTGGTTTCAAGTTCCAAATATTATTTGCATAATCTTCGATGCTTCGGTCGGCAGCAAAGAATCCTGAATTTGCAATATTTTGCAAACTCATTTTTGCCCACAACATACTATCTTTGTATGTCTCATCCATTTTGTGATAGCAACTAATATAACTATCAAAATCAATCAAACACATATAAGGGTCTGGTCTTCCGCCTTCGATTAGATAATTTGCAATATCATCAAAACTCTCGCCATCAAATCCAACTCTTAGCATTTCAATTACTTTATGCACTTTTGGATTGTTTAGATAAATGTCTTTTGGAGTATATCCAACTTTCCATGCGTTATCAACTTCTTCGCTCGAAAGTCCGAATATAAATATATTGTCGTTTCCAACACATTCACTCATCTCAACATTTGCTCCGTCAAATGTTCCCAAAGTCAATGCACCATTTATCATGAACTTCATATTACCCGTTCCGCTTGCTTCCTTGCCCGCAAGACTAATTTGCTCACTAACTTCGGTCGCTGGAATTATTTTCTCAGCCAAACTAACATTATAGTTTTCCAAGAATACTACTCTTAATTTGGCAGAAACTACTGGGTTTTTGTCAATTTCTTGAGACAATTTGCAAATAAGTTTGATTATTCTCTTTGCCATATTGTATTTTGATGCAGACTTTCCACCAAAGAAAAATACTTGTGGGGTTACATCCTTGTTTGGATTTTCGAGAAGTTCGGAGTACAAATAAATTATTTTGAGAGCATTAAGAAGTTGACGTTTGTATTCGTGGATACGTTTGACATGAACATCAAAACGCATATTAGGGTCTATAGTAATTCCACGGGTTTTTCTTAAGTAATCGGCAAACTCTTTTTTGTTCTTTTGTTTAATTTTATTTAGTTTTGAAAGAACTGTTTTGTCTTCGGAATACTTAGTTAGTTTTTTAAGGTCGTCAGCATCATAATAGTAATTTGTTCCAATACATCCGTCAATTAGTTCGGTTAGATTTGGATTGGATTGACATAGCCATCTACGATGTGCAATTCCGTTTGTAACATTTGTAAACTTGTTTGGATATAGTCTTGAAAAATCTTTGAACAGACTATTTTTGATAATATCACTATGAAGTCTACTAACACCATTTACATGATTGCTTCCAATAACAGATAGGTTTGCCATTCTTACTTGATTTTGACTTACAATAGACATCTTTTCGACTGTTGCCAAATCAAATTCGTCCGACTTGTTGTCTAACAAATCTTTGGTAAATCTTCGATTAATTTCTTTGACAATTTGATAAATTCTAGGGAGAATTGATTTAAACAAATTCTCGTCCCATTTTTCAAGCGCTTCCATAAGCACTGTGTGGTTTGTATAGTTTATAGTCTTATTAACAAGTCTCCAAGCACTATTCCACTCCCAGCCATAATCGTCCATTAGTATTCTCATAAGTTCTGGAATACAAAGAGCGGGGTGAGTATCGTTAATATGAATAACTGTCATATCTGAGAGAGTTGACAAATTTTTGTATCTTTTGAGATGTGTAGAGACTATATTTTGAAGTGCTGCTGACACCAAAAAGTATTGTTGTTTGAGTCTTAGCATTTTTCCTTCGTAGTGGTCGTCGGCTGGATACAAAACTTTGCTTATCATTTCAATTTCGCTCGCTTCAGCAACCGCCTTGACATATGCACCTTGGCTAAAACTATTAAGGTCAAATTTGTTGATACTCTTGGCTTCCCAGAGTCTAAGCACCGCAACACCTTGGCTATCAAATCCACTCAAGACCATATCATAAGGCACTGCTTGAACTTCGGTGTAATTCTCATATGTTGGCACAAGTTTTCCGTCAATCATATTTTCAATTACATTTCCGCCAAACCTAATAATTACACTCTTGTCTTGACGTTTTTGTAGCCAAAAATCGCCAGTTGAACGCCAACTATCTGTTAGTTCGATTTGCTCGCCATCAACAATTTTTTGTTTAAACAAACCATATTCATAGAGTATACTATGCCCCATGCTAGCATAGTTTAGTGTAGCCAAACTATCCATAAAACAAGCAGCAAGTCTGCCAAGTCCGCCATTTCCTAGACCAGCATCATTTTCTACTTCGTATACGTCTTCGATGTCGATATTTACAGACTTCAAAATCTTGGTGTAGATTTTGTCTAAACCAAGATTAAAAAGTGTAGATTTTAGGTTTCTTCCAAGCAAGAACTCCATACAAAGATAATGTACTCTTTTGGCACTTGCTTTGGAAACTTTGCTATGAAATTTCTCACGCATATCTGCTAGAATTTCACGAGAAATCATTGCAAGTGCCTTGTACAAATCTTTGGTGGTCGCTTCCTTGAGTGTAAGTTCTGAATATTTGCTTAAATGTTCTTGAAGCAGTGTAAGTGCTTTTTGCTCTGTCATTTTGATGCCCAAAATTTTCTCCTTAATTAATTAGAGACTTGTATAAATCTAAGTATTTCTTAGCGGATTTGTCCCAACTAAAATCGGTAGTCATAACAATTCTCATTTTATTCTTCCAGCCATTTTCGTCTTTGTAATCGTTAATGGCTCTGTTAATTTGACTTAATAAGTCATTTGGATTGTAGTTTGCAAATGTATAGCCGTTTCCGCCATCTACACATCCAAAGTCTTTGATAGTATCCTTGAGTCCGCCCACTTCTCTTACGATTGGAACTGAACCATATCTACTTGCTATCATTTGAGATATTCCACAAGGTTCTATTTTGCTTGGCATTACAAATATATCCGATGCTGCATAAGCACGTCTAGCAGACTCGTTTGAATACTTGTCAACTAACGCTCTTACTTTGGTTGGATATTTGTTTTCCAAATACTTGAAGTAATCAGTATATCTTGAGTCTCCCGTTCCTACAACTACAAATTGTACGTCTTTTTGAAGTACGTCTTCCAAAACTTTTGTAAGCAAGTCTATGCCTTTGTGAGACACAAGTCTACTTACAACCGCTATCATTGGGGTACGTCCATCAACTGGGAGTCCAAGTTCGTCTTGCCAAATCTTTTTGTTAAGTACTTTGTTTTCCAAAGTATCAACATCATAATTTTTGAATATTACACTATCTGTTGCAGGGTTATAGAAGTCATAATCTATACCATTAAGTATGCCCGATAATTTGTATTCGTTACGGATAACAATATGGTGAAGTCCCCTACTACAATAAGGTTGTTTTAGGTTGTCGCAATAACTATCCGAAACGGTTGTAAATTTGTCGCTATACTGAATTGCTGCTTTTGTTAAGTTAATATCGCTATTGTATTCAAGGTCGTTTTTGAATCTAGGGTCAATTCCAAACAAATCTTTGAGATTTTCCATTCCATAAATGCCTTGATATTCTACATTATGAATTGTGTAGATGTTTTTGATTTTGTAGTATCTAAAGTCTGACCAATTTCCAGTCTTGATATAAGTCGAAACAAGTGCAGATTCCCAGTCATTGCAGTGAATAATATCTGGGAAGAAATTAAGCATTGGTAGACTTTCAACAACCGCTTTGCAGAAGTATGCAAATCTTTCGCCATCGTCATAGAATCCATAAATTCCATCACGTTTGAAATATCTTTCGTTGTCTACAAAGTAGTATGTAACTCCATCTTTGGAGTATTTGAATAATCCACAATACTCTTGTCTCCAAGACAAATGCACCGTAAAGTTTCCAATGTATTCTAGTTTGTCACCATATTCGGCTTTGATTTTTCCATACAAAGGCAAGATTACTCGAATATCTATTCCGTCTAGTTTTGCAATTGCTTTTGGAAGACTTCCGGCAACATCACCTAGTCCACCTGTTGCAATAAATGGTTGACATTCGCTCGCAACAAACAATACTTTCATGTTTTCTTTTTCTTTTTCCACTTTCTTCTTTTCTACTCCGAATATTGTATATATAACTTCCATATCGTCGGTTTTGGTTGGGACTTTTTTGGTCTCCTTGACTTGTTGTTCGGTAGACACTGCATTGGCAATATCTTTGTTTAAATTCAAGTCGCCCATTTCCTTGCCTTTTTCATCATACACACTCATGTATTCGTCGGTCTCAGGCTTACTCTTTTTGTCTTCGTCAGATAGATAAAAATAGTTTGGTTTTTCTGCTTTGGTTTTTTCGGAATTAACTAAATACTCAATATCTTTTTCGTTAAGTGCAACTTTTGGATTTAATAAACTTTCTTCGGTTTTCTCAGTCTCTGTCTCGGTTTTCTCCGGGTCAATTCCAAGTGCATTACAAAGTGTTTTTGTTTCGTTTTCAAGTGGATTTAAAGTCTCTGGAGTTATAGTTTCTTCAACTGGACTTGTAGTTTCACTTTGAGTTTCTTCGTTATTTTCAAATTGATTATTTATATCTTCAATCAACTCATTTGCAACATTCTCTGCCTTTGAATTTTCATACGAATTTTCAACCGCTTGAGTTTGAATTACTGGTTCGGATTTTGTTGTTGTAAGATTGCTAATAATATCCAAAGCCTTATTAAGTGTATCGCTTTCAGACTGTTTTACTGGTTCGACTTGTTGTTCCTTTTCGCCTTTAAGTTGATTTAACAAGTTTTCTTGTAAACGTGCCATTTCGTTATAGAACTCTTCTTTGGAAATAGCGTCTGAGTTTTCGTCTTTGTTTTCTTCTTGAGATTTTGGACTTTCGGGTTTAAATTCTCTTCCCAAAACATCAATTTGACTCTCTGGCAATTCATCTTGGTCAAGAACCATTACACTATCGTCATCGGAGTCACTTTCGACTGGAATATTGCTACTAACAATATAGTCATCCAAATCACTATCGTCATCGGACAAATCATAAACCTTTTCATTATTTTCCGAATCACTTTCTTTGCTATAATTTTCGGTTTGACTAACTTCGTTTTCAACAAGTTCGTCGTCTTTGAATGTTTGTTTTGTGTTAGTGTTTGTATCTTCCTTGCTTTCTTCAAATCTATCAAGTGAATTTTGCCAAGCATCAGTATTATTTGCATCTTCTTTTTCGTCTTCGTCTGCGTTGTCACTTGGCTTAGATGTAACATCGTCTTGAGTTACAATATTTTCATAATCTGCATCAAGTTTTTCGCTATTTGGTGTTACATATCTAATATCTGCATATGGGTCATCGTCTTCGCTATTAAGAGAATTATATAAATCTCTAAAACTTGACTCTTCGGTCTCTGTTTCGTTATGTGTATCTTCAACGACTTCATTTTCTTTCTCGTCGTCTTCACGTGTTTCAATTTGTCCATTGAATATATCTTCGTAGTCATGTTTTTTGTTTTCATAACTATCTTTGTAACTCTCAAAAGACTCATCTTCTTCATCGTTTTCGGACTTGTTATAGTCATCAATTTTTTGTTGTTTACGTTTGTAGTAATCGGCGATTTTTTGGTCAAGTTCTTGATTTCTATTATTAAATTCTTCCAAGTCTCTATCAAATCTATTTGAGTAACTTACACTTTCGCTTTGCTCGTTATTTTGTGGTGTGTCTTCGGTATTTTCGCTAGTATTTGTTTCATCACTTCCGTTATTTTCCAAAACAAATTCTTGATTTTTCTCGTCGTTATTTTTCAAAACTTCTTGTAATTTATCGTCAGACACTTCGCCATTATCACTTTCGTCACTTACAAACGAACCGGTGAATAATTTTTCGTATTCTTCTTGTTCTCTATTAAGAGTTTCTTTTTCGCTCTCAACTTTCTTTTTATTTTGCAAATCACTTAGAGATTTTGCAGTTACTGGATTGTCTTCGCCCAAATACTCCGAAACATCAGTTCCGCCAGCCAAAAGGGTATCATTGAGTGCTTTGTATAGCTCAATCACTCTTGGGTCGTTCATATCTATAACCGGTGCTTGTTTGGTAGGTTTGACAACTTTTTTGTCCTTGATTATTCTGATCTTTTCTGCCAAATCCTTAACACTAGACTTTTTTGTTTCAGCTTTTGAAACTTCCTTTTGTGGTGTTTTTTCAGTCTTTGGTGCTTTGGCAGTCTTAGACTTTGTAGTAGTTTTTGTGGTTTTCTTAGTCTTAGCACTATCTTTTTTGGTAGTTTTTTTAGTGGTCTTCGATTCAGTTTTGGAAGTCTTAGACTTTGGTTTTTCTTTTTTGGCGTTTAGATACTTAGAAATTGCATCTTTGCCATCAAAAAGTGAAGTCTTAGGTTTTTCTAACACTTCTTCATCTTTTATTTCGGTATCGTCAGTCTCTTCGTCGATTTCTCTGACTACTCTAGTCTCCCTTGGGGGTCTAGGCACACTCTTTTCGTTACTATCAAACTTTTTTGTACGATTGACAATATCCATTAAGTCGTTATAAGTCTTATCCATAATTAATCCAACCTTATCTCTTTAGATTTTTTACTTAAGAAAACACCACTAAGTGCAGGAATTTTAATAGTTAATTTGTAGTCCTTGCCTTTGAAATTTTGTTTGGTTGCGACTAGGTTTCCATTCCTAATTCCGCTCCCGCCAAACTCTTCCCAGTCAGTACTAAATACTTCTGTGTATTCCAGACTATCAACTGGAATATCATAATTATCTTGGGTATTAGGCGAAAAATTAACAGCATATATTAGTTCATTTCCGCTTTTGTCCATTCTTTTGAAGACCAAAACATTTTGATTGTTATCATCAGGAACAATCCAATCAAAGCCCTTCCACGAAAAATCTTCTTCGTATAATTCACTTGTTTCCAAGTAGAAGTGATTGAGTGCTTTGACAAACTTGTGCATATTTTTGTGAGTTTCAAAGTCAAGCAAGCAAAAATCAATTCCCGCTTGATAATCCCATTCTTTAAATTGTGCAAACTCACAACCCATAAATGTTAGTTTCTTTCCGGGATGTGCAAACATATAAGATAGATATGCTCGCATTGATTTAAACTTGTCATAATAATCACCAAACATTTTGTTTAGCAAACTACATTTTCCATAAACAACTTCGTCGTGCGAAATTGGGAGTATAAAGTTTTCGCTAAATGCGTAGAACATCGAAAATGTAAGTTTGTTATGAATTGACTTTCTGAAATATGGGTCAGTGCTTATGTATTCAAGCGAATCGTTCATCCAGCCTATATTCCACTTAAAGTTAAATCCAAGCCCGCCTATATTTGTAGGCTTTGTAACTAGTGGCCAAGCAGTACTTTCTTCGGCAATCATAAGCACATTTGGAAATTCCTTGAATATGTTCGCATTAAGTTTTTGAAGAAAGGCAACTGCTTCTAAGTTTCGGTTGTTTCCAAATTGATTTGGAATCCACTCACCCGGTTTTTTGTCGTAGTCCAAATATAGCATTGATGCCACTGCATCAACTCTAATTCCGTCTATGTGATATTTTTTGATAAACAACATCGCTGACGAAACTAGAAAACATTGAACTTCTTTTCTGCCATAATCAAAACGTCGTGTTCCCCAACTCTTGTGTTCTTTTCTGTCCCAGCCTTGATTTTCGTACAAACAAGTTCCGTCAAACTCAATAAGTCCAAAATCGTCTTTTGGGAAATGTGCTGGAACCCAGTCCATTATAACTGATATGCCATTTTCGTGACACTTGTCAACAAAGTACATAAAATCTTTTGGCTCGCCAAATCTTGATGTAGGACTAAAGTATCCGGTTACTTGATAACCCCATGAGCCATCAAAAGGATATTCAGTTATTGGCATGATTTCGATATGTGTATAACCCATATCTAATACATATGGGATGAGTTCGTCAGCAAGCATTCGATATGTATAATAACTACAGTCGCTTTGTTTTTTCCACGAAGCAAAGTTGAGTTCGTATATATTCATTGGGCTTTCGTAATTATTTTTTGTACTTCGGTAATCTATATAGCCTTTGTCTTTCCATTCGTAGCCTTCGATGTCATAAACAATTGATGCTGTCTTTCCGTTTGTCTCATTCATAAAAGCATATGGGTCGGCTTTGAGTCTTGCATAGTTGTTTTTATCGAATATTTCAAACTTGTATTTGTCAAATTGTTTTGCACCATATACTTTTGCTTCCCAAACACCGCCTTCCGAAATTCTTTTCATTGGGTTTTTGGTGTTGTCCCAAGAGTTAAAATCGCCTACAACATTTATCTTGCTTGCATTTGGTGCCCATGTTCTAAATACATATCCGCTCTTTCCATTTTCTTCAAACGGATGCACACCCAAATACTCATAAGCACAATAGTAAGTTCCTTGATGGAATAGATACAGTTGCTCGTTATTTTTGTTTTCCATTATTCACCATTTTCCATTTTATTTGATTCTTCCGTATGTATATGATAAATCATAATATTTCCCACACATATTTCTGTCTAACTCTCCACCCAATTGCCATGTCCAGTTTCCGTACATTTGACCCGGAACATTCATTCGGGATTCTGCTCCTAAATGAAGCATGTCTTGTGGAGTTAAAATAATTAAATTTGCACTACTTTTGTAAAGTGCCAAGATTGAGTTTTCAATTACTCTATCATTGCCTTCTTGCAAAGGCATTGTTAGATATTTTTTGAATCTATTTATCTTATCCCAATCGCCTTCGTTAAGCATACCCATCATTGTATTGTTGTCATGAGTGCCTAAGTATGCAACACAGTTTTTTTCGTAGTTGTGTGGTTGATACATATTATCTCCCACTCCGTCAAAAGCAAATTGCAAAACCTTGACACCCGGGATTTGAAAATGCTCTTTGAGTTCAATCACATCCGATGTTACAATTCCCAAATCTTCGGCTACAAGTTTAATTTTGCATTTGTTAGTAATTAATTTTAAAAGAGCATCTCCAGGGCCTTTCATCCATTTTCCTGACTTGGCGGTTTTGCTATTTGCAGGAACTGCCCAAAACTTGCTAAATGCAACAAAGTGGTCAATTCTAAGAATATCAAAAAGTTCACTTTGACGTTTGATTCGTTTAAGCCAAAAGTCATAACCCGACTTTGACATTCCCGAAAAGTTATAAATTGGATAACCCCAAAGTTGACCTTCGGAATTAAAGTAATCTGGCGGAACACCGGCTTTTAATTTTGGCTTTCCATTTTCTAGCATCCAATTCTTTGGATTATCCCAAACATCGGCACTATCTAACTCAACATAAAAAGGAATATCTCCAAAAATTTCAACACCATTCAAATTTGCATAAGTCTTGATTTTTTTCCACTGTCTATCTAGCAAAAATTGTATGAGTTTTATATCCGCAATCTCTTGTTTATGTTTGAGTTTAAATTCTTCCAAGGCTGTTTTATTTTTGTTTTTGAAATTGTCTGGCCATTCAAACCATGGTTTAAAGTCGTTATATTTTTTCAAAACCTTGAATAGTGCATAACTATCTAGCCAATACTTAGATGCTTTTTCAAAGTCTTTTAAATCATATTCGTTTCTATACTTTTCACAAATGAGTTCAAGTGCATTATCGAATTTGAGTTTATAATCAAAGAGTGATAAATTTTTTTCAATTCCAAGTTTGGATATTTCGTCAGTACTCAAAAATTCTGTCAAGTCCAAAAAGTAAGGATTTATTGCAAAACTAGACACCGCACTATATGGTGAGTTTTCGTATAGACATTCCGAAAAAGGCAAAACTTGCCATACACCAAATCCGCCCGCTTTCAAAAAATCAATAAAGTTTGTAGCAGATACGGAAAAACACCCCCAACCATAATCGTTTGGAAGTGAAGTTATGTGCATGAGTATTCCACTTTTTCTTGTTATTTTTTCCATTTAGATGCTTTCCATTTTTCGTTTTGTTTTGTAATTTTTCCGCTTAAATTATTTTATGCAAATGCTTGTCATTTTAATTTTATTTAAAGCAAATTTTATTTGGTTATAAATTAATAACTAGCATAAATTTTGTACACTACCAAGCACTGATATTTATTGAAAAATCACCTTTTCGCTTATATATTTTATCATATATTATATATATAAACAAACATTTTAACTTGTTTTTCGACAAAAATTTTGTTAAATTTGACATAGATAAATCACAAGATTTGGCTATAATTTTTGAAAAAGTTTAAGATTTTTTGCAAAAAAATATTTAATCAAATGACTAGAAATTTTGTAAAAAGTGTTCAAAATTTTGGTATTATGTGCTATAATCTCGATATGGAAAATTTAAGTAAAAATATTGTAGCAATATCCACACCTATTGGGAATGGTGGAATTTCAATAATTAGAATGAGCGGAAATAATGTTTTGAGTATTGCCGAAAAGGTTTTTTTTGCTCACACAAAAGTTAGGGACTTTGAGCCTAGAAAATTATATCTAGGGGCTTTTAAATATAGAGACATCGAAGACAAATGTATGTGTGTTTATTTCAAAGCACCTTTTTCGTACACTGGTGAAGATTTAATTGAATTTCAATGTCATGGCGGAATGATGCTTACTCAAAAGATTTTTGAGAGTCTTTGTCAAGTTGGATGTGTTCCAGCGGGCAAGGGGGAGTTTTCAAAACTCGCTTTCCTAAATGGCAAAATTAGTCTTGACGAAGCCGAAGGAATAATTGACATGATTAATGCCGAAAGCGAAAGTGAACTCAAAGCGGGCTATACTCTTATGCAAGGGGATTTGAAAGCCAAAGTTGAAACCATGCAAGACAAGTTAACCGAACTACTCGCAAAGATTGAAGTAACTTTAGATTATCCCGAAGAAGATTTGGAAGAAGAAACTTACAAGAGTATTTTGGATAGTCTAAATAAATTCAAACAAGAAATTTTGGAGCTTCTCAAAACTGCCGACTTTGGACGTGCTATCAAGGACGGAACAAAGATATTAATTTATGGCAGAACCAATGCTGGAAAATCAAGTTTGCTAAATAGTCTACTTTGTTATAATCGTGCAATCGTAACCGACATTCAAGGCACAACTAGAGACACAATTGAAGAGACATTTTTGTACAAAGGTTTTAAGTTTATTTTAATAGACACCGCAGGCATTAGAAAGGCGGATAATCTTGTCGAAGAAATAGGAATAAATCGTAGTAAAGGCATGCTAAAATCGGCGGATATTGTACTATTTGTTATTGATGGTTCGAAAGAGATTACAAGCGACGATTTGGCAATTGCTAACTCATTACGTGACAAAAACTGTTTACTTTGTGTCAATAAGTCAGATTTAAAACAAATCGCTGATACAAGCAAATTAGGTATAAATGATGTGATTAATATAT
This sequence comes from uncultured Clostridia bacterium, assembly GCA_934754475.1. Classification (GTDB taxonomy): domain Bacteria; phylum Bacillota; class Clostridia; order Christensenellales; family UBA1242; genus UBA11490. The sequence goes on from CAKVHV010000003.1 coordinate 98,445, forward strand.
CATGTGAGAGTGGCAAAAATATAGATACTCTTAAGGAAAAATTATATCAATTTGTAACAAGCAAAAATATAAATAACAATGCAACAATTATTACAAATTCAAGACATATTAATGCCTTGAAAGAAGCATTGAAAAACATAAATAATGCAACACAAGCGATTGATAATATGATTGATTTGAGTCTTGTTTCAATCGACATCAAAAATGCATGGTTATCTCTTGGAGACATAACCGGAAACTCAGATAACGAAAAAATAATTGATGATATATTCAGCAAATTTTGTGTTGGTAAATAAAACTAAATTTAATGTTAATTTATTAAATTCGGTGTTAAAAATAAAAATTAAATTTAATACTAATTTAGCAAAATTTGTACTAAAAAAATAAGGATAAAATATATGGATAATAATTATGATGTAATAGTGGTAGGCTCGGGTCATGCTGGATGCGAAAGCGCTCTTGCTTGTGCTAGGATGGGGCAAAAAACTTTGCTTCTTACTCTCAACCTAGACAGTATTGGATTTCTTGCTTGTAATCCAAGTATTGGCGGAACTGCCAAAGGTCACTTGGTATGCGAAATTGATGCACTAGGCGGTCAAATGGGAATCAATGCGGACAGAGCCACAATTCAAAGACGTATGCTCAATAGTTCAAAAGGTTATGCTGTTCAGTCACTTAGAGTTCAAGCGGACAAAAACAAATATCACACACTTCTTAAACAAACAATTGAGAACCAAGAGAATTTGTATTTACGTCAAGGTGAAGCAAGTGAAATTTTGACTAAAGATAATGTTGTTATTGGTTTGAAAACCATGCAAGGGGAAACATACAACTGCAAAGCGATAATAATTTGCTCGGGCGTTTATCTTAAGAGTAAAATTATTATTGGAAAGTACACAAAAGATGTAGGGCCAAATGGTTTTGCTAATTCAAATTGTCTTAGTGATAGTCTTACTAAACTTGGTTTTAAACTTAGAAGATTTAAGACTGGCACACCTGTTAGAATTGATGGAAAAACCATAGACTATTCCAAACTCGAAGTTCAAAAAGGCGAAGACAATATTCAAACTTTTTCAACAATGACTAGCGAAAAACCACGAAATGTAGCCGATTGTTACTTAACTTATACAAACTTAGACACTCACAAATTAATTCTTGATAATCTAAACTTAGCACCTATGTACAATGGAGACATCAAGGGAACTGGACCTAGATATTGTCCAAGTATTGAAAGCAAAGTAGTCAAATTTGCCGACAAGGAAAGACACCAATTATTCCTAGAGCCGGAAGGGATGGATACAGACGAAGTTTATTTGCAAGGTTTTAGTACTAGCATGCCGGTTGAATTACAATGGAAAATGGTTAATTCACTCAAAGGACTCGAAAATGCCTTTATAATGCGTGATGCTTATGCAATCGAATACGACTGTATTGATGCAACAACTCTATATCCAACCTTGGAAAGCAAAAGTATAAACGGTCTATATTTCGCCGGTCAGATTAATGGAACAAGCGGATACGAAGAAGCGGGCGCACAAGGTATTGTTGCAGGAATTAATGCTAGTTTAAAACTGCAAAACAAAGAGCCAATGATACTCAAACGTAGCGAAAGTTATATTGGAGTTTTAATTGATGATTTGGTTACAAAACCAACCCAAGAACCATACAGAATGATGACGAGTAGGGCAGAATACAGACTTACTTTAAGACAAGATAATGCAGACCTAAGACTAACAGAAATTGGCAGAAAGGTAGGACTTGTTGACAATAAACGTTATGATATTTACAAAAAACACCTAGAAGAAATAAAAGAACTTGATGAAATTTTAAACAAAAGTTACAAGCCAAAAGAGATAGAAGAGTTATTTAATTCTCATAATGAAACCTTAAGCAAAACTAGTGGATTAACACTCAAAGATATGCTTAGACGTTCAAATTTAACTGCTGAAATAATACAAGATTTTGCGAGTGATATACTTGGAAAATATGATATAAGAGCTATCAAAGAATGGGAAATAAACCTTAAGTACGAAGGGTATTTAAAACGTCAAGAAATTCAAATCAACCAAGCAAAAAAGTTGGAAGAAAAAGACCTTCCAAACGATTTGGATTACAACCAAATAAAAGGCTTAAGAATTGAAGCAAGACAAAAATTAAACGAAATAAAGCCATTAACTCTAGCGCAAGCATCCAGAATAAGTGGTGTAAGTCCCGCTGATATATCAGTTTTAACGATTTATCTCAAAACAAAACATATATAAAACAAAAACACATTAACAAAAAATCTCTAAAATGGACGATTTACAATGTTAATGTGTTTTTTATGTAATATTTAAGTATTTTATATATTTGGTGTTTTATATATTGAATTAATAAAATGATATGGTTTTAAATATCATTATTTTTTTGAGTACTTGTATTCATATTAATTATATATTAAATAATGTATATTGAATATCGTATATAAATATATACATATGTTTTATATTATATTTATGGTATTATATTATATATATAGTATTATATTATATATATTAAATTTATTATAATTTAGGCTTTTTTAAATTTAATTGTTTCACGTGAAACATTTTATATTTAATTTAATTATCATAATTAGCAAACATTTTTAATTATGAAATTATAAATTAATAAATTAATAAATATTTAATTAGTATCATTGTTTCACGTGAAACAATTTTTTAATCAAATATTAGATTATAGATTAATATTAGAAATTTAAATATAATTTATTCACGACAAAATGTTTCACGTGAAACATTTTATTTTCGCAATGTAAACATATATGCTAAAGGTTTATTGTCTATAATCTAAATATATTTATCCTAAACATATTTACTAAGCATAAAGTCGAACGTCGCAATTGTTTCACGTGAAACAATTAAATATGGTTTTAAGCAAATTTTAGTTATTTTGTTTAATAAATTCTTAAACAAAACAACATATTACTTTATTGAATGCGATTTATTTAGAATAAAATAATTGCTTTAATACTTAAATTAACAAAATAATCAGTCGCCGAACTTACTTATTTAATTTGACTTCAGTCGAAATAATTATACAACTTGGATAATTGTTTCACGTGAAACAATTATATTGCTAATTGTATTTTATTTACCATTATTTAATATATCTGAATATACTAATAAATTAACACATCAAATATACCAATTGTTTAATACAATTGAAATTTATTGTTAATTTCATTATATTGCCTTTAATATGTATTTTTTAAATACTATGGGTTTTATTAAAAAAAATTATTTAATTAAAAAGGTAGAAATTAATTAAAACAAATATTATATGTATATTTGAAATATATTTTATTTTTTAATATAATTGTTTCACGTGAAACATTATTTTATCAGATAATAATTAGATATTTATCTAATACACTAATATAATCAAAAATAATTGTTAAATAAATAATTATCTCACTAAATTAATATAATATTTAAATACCACAATAATTTTATATTTACATAACATTTTATATTTACAAACTGATTGCAATTGTTTCACGTGAAACAATTGTTTTTTTATTAGTCTAATATTTTTACACTATTATGTATTTATTTAATTAAATATTTTATAAATCATTTAATAATCAGCAAATGCATTACTTATTTATATAATAATGCAACTTTTTTAAATCATTATTAAAATATAGTTAAATATTTATTAAAATTTAATATTAATTTACAAATTATCAATTATTTATAATTTAATATTGGTTATTAATTATTATTAATTCATATATTAGTTTTATTTTACAAATTATTATTTATTTTTAAATTAGAAATTGATTTACATATCCATATTAGAAATACAAAAAAGTTATAGTTATTTTCAATTGTTTCACATGAAACAATTTATAATTAAAATAATAAAATGCAATTATTAAAAACACATTGTATTGTAATTATTAAGATTTACAACATAAATAATAAAAAATATAATCAAATTTTAAATAAAAGTTTAAATTTGCATAAAATTCAATTAAAAATTACATAATTTTAAAAAATACTTAGATTAAAATAGTTTTAAATAAAAAAAGTCTATGTTATAATGAAATTACAAATCACATATTTAAACTTAAAAAAATAATTAAAGGAAATATATGAATTTTAAGGAAAAACTTAAAAATATTACACAAAATTATGAATTAAATCTAAATAATACACAAATTGATTTATTTGAAAAATATTATAACGATTTAATCGAAACAAACAAAATTCATAATTTAACCACAATAACCGAAGAAAATGATGTAATTTTTAAACATTTTTTAGATTCTATCTTGCCAATCGAATTATTTAAAGACAATTCAAAAATTATTGATATTGGATGTGGGGCTGGTTTTCCTAGTATTCCACTCAAAATAATTAATAATTCACTAAGTATTACTGCAATAGATAGTGTGGGCAAAAAAATTGATTTTGTTGAATCTGAAGCAAAAAGACTAGGAATTTCATCAAATTTTACTGCAATCCATACAAGAATCGAAGACTTAGCCAAAAATACAGCATTTAGAGAACAATTCGATTTCGTAATTTCACGTGCTTTAGCAAAAATCAGAACAAATCTTGAGTATTCTGCACCATTTTTGAAACAAAATGGGCTAATAATATGCTACAAAGGTAGCAATTATCTCGAAGAACTAAGCGAAAGTGAAAACGCACTTAAAGAATTAAATTGCGAAGTTGTAGATACAAAAGAATATTATATCTCGGAAATTGACGCAAAAAGATATATAATTATTATTAAAAAAGTTGGAAAGACTCCAAACAAATATCCACGTAGTGGAAACAAACCAAGATTAAGTCCACTTTGAAATATTAATATATATAAATATAGTTAAAATCACTTAAAAACAATAAAAATACCTAAAAAATAGATAAAAATACTAAAAATTAATAAATAGGGGGATAAAAATGGGTAAAATTGTAGCATTTTTAAATCAAAAAGGCGGGGTAGGAAAAACTACAACGTGTGTAAACATGGCTGGGTATCTAGCACAGATGGGCAAAAAAGTATTGTTACTGGATATAGACCCACAAGGCAATGCTAGTAGCAATTTAGGAATCGAAAAAGATAGCAAGCCAAAAACAATATATAATGTTATTGTAGACGATAATACAATTGACGAAGTTATTCAAAAGACAAAACTTGAAAATTTGGACATAATTCCTTCAGATGTTGACTTAGCGGGTGCAGAAATTGAGTTGGTTCAGATGAACAATAGAGAAAAAGTAGTAAGAAATATACTCAAAAAAGTCGTAAGTTCGTATGATTATATATGTATTGACTGTCCACCATCACTAGGACTTATTACTGTTAATGCTCTGACCGCTTGTGATAGTGTACTTATACCTATCCAATGTGAGTATTTCGCACTTGAAGGTCTAAGTCAACTTATGTATACCATCAAATTAGTCAAAAAACACCTTAACGAAAATATTGACGTCGAAGGTGTTGTACTTACTATGAAAGACAATCGTAGCAATCTAGGTCAATCTGTTGCTCAAGATATTACTAAATATTTTGGAAAAAAGGTATACAAAACTATTATTCCACGAAATATTAGACTTGCCGAAGCACCAAGTTTTGGTGAACCAATTTGTGTCTATGACCCTAAGTGTACAGGTGCAATTGCCTACAAGGCTTTGACCGATGAATTTTTGAAAAACAATGAAAAATAATTAAACTTTAGTGAATTTAATGTAATTTTAAATAATTATTATTTAATTTTTACTAATATTTCACCAAATTTAATGTAATTTATACTAAAATTTCACTAAAATTTACGTAATTTTTGCAAAAATTTCAAAAAGAAGTAAAATTAATTATCAATGGTTATATTTTTATAACTATCAATACAATAAAAAATAAGGAGAAAAATATGGCAAACAAAGGATTAGGAAGGGGACTTGGCTCACTACTAGGAATACTAGACGAAGAGCAACCAGAAGTAAAAAAAGAAGAAATCAAAGCAAGGCTTGAAGGCGAAGAAGTTGTTGAATTGGATATGGGTAAAATTGATGTAAACCCAAATCAGCCACGAAAGAATTTTGACCCAACTGCACTTAGTGAACTTGCGGTTAGTATCAAAACACATGGACTTATTCAACCAATTCTTGTAACACCACGTAATGGTAGATATTTAATTGTAGCTGGTGAAAGACGTTTTAGAGCATCAAAACTTGCCGAAAAAAAGACTATTAAAGCCATAATTAAGGATTTTGACGATAATCAAGTCAAAGAAATTGCTTTACTTGAAAACATCCAACGTCAAGATTTAAACCCAATCGAAACAGCACGTGCACTCAAAGAACTTGGTGACACTTATGGCTGGACTCAAGAAGCTTTGGCAGATAGACTAGGAAAGTCTAGGTCGGTTGTTGCAAACACTCTAAGACTACTTTCTCTTTGTCCCGAAGTTATTGATTTAATTGAAAAAGGAAAATTGTCCGCCGGTCATGCAAGGTCTTTGGTTGTGGTTACAAACCCAGAAGTTCAATTAAAACTTGCCGAACAAGTGATTAATAACAAATTAACCGTTAGAGACATGGAAAATGCTGTCAAAGAAGTAGACAAGACTTCTCGAAAAGTAGTAAAAACTCGCCCACAACTTAGCATGGAAATGCAAGAATTTGTAGACATCATGGAACACAAGTTCTCTACCAAAATTAACGTCAAAGGAAACGACAAAAAGGGAAAAATCATCATAAATTACTATAATCAAGACGATTTAAATAGAATTTATGATATAATTTCTACTATTCATAATTAATAGTTATAAAAATATAACCATTTTAGGTATTATATGCAAATAAATACTTTGACACTTACAAACTTTAGAAATTACACCAATCAAAGTTTGAATTTGTCGCCAAATCTCAACGTAATAATTGGAAAAAACGCTCAAGGAAAGACCAATCTTCTTGAGTCGGTTTTTCTTTGTGCGATAGGCAAAAGTCCAAGAACCACAAAGGACAAAGATTTGATAAAATGGGAAAGTACTTATGCCAAAATTTCTCTTGAAATAACCAAGAAAATAGGCAAAAATTCAATAGATTTATACTTGTTTACAAACCAAAACAAAGCCATAAAAATAGACAAAATTGGAATCAAAAAAATAGGGCAACTACTGGGTACTTTTAATGCGATATATTTTTCGCCAGACGAACTAAAACTAATCAAAGATAGTCCAGACGAAAGACGAAGATTTATGGATATTGACTTGAGTCAATTTGACAGGACTTACTTTTATAATCTCAATCATTACAATCAGGTCTTGCAACAGCGAAACAAACTACTCAAAAGCAGTGACGAAAAGACTCTCAAAGACACTCTTCCTATCTGGGATGAGCAATTGGCGGGTTATGGTGCAAGCATAATTATGTCAAGACTAAAATTAATCGAAAATTTAAAAGTTCATGCAAAAAAAATTCATAAATATCTAACAAGTGATGCCGAAGAATTGGAACTAAGTTATGTTGGATATGTAGCAGACACCGAAAGCCAATTAAAAGAAATTCTTACAAAAAAATTAAGTGAGAGTTATGACAAAGACATACATTTGGGCTACACGACTGTTGGGCCACACAGAGACGACATAAAAATTTCTTCAAATGGTATTGACCTTAGGTCGTTTGGAAGTCAAGGCCAACAGCGAACAGCATCGCTTACACTCAAACTAGCCGAACTCGAAACTTTTTACACATTACTTGGTGAATATCCGGTTTTACTTCTTGATGACGTACTTAGTGAACTCGACGAAAGCAGGCAAACCAAACTATTAAAATATATTTCAAAAGTACAAACATTATTAACATGCACAGATTTTGAATTTAATGTACCACATACAAAGTTTTTTATAAACAATGGCAGTATTGAAAAAATTGAAAAAACCAATTAAAATAGCCACAAAACACAAGGTTGTTTCTTGTGTTTATTTTTTTGAAAAAGCATATGAAAGCACATATAAATTTTTATAAGAGATATTGTAATTTTAATTTAATAGTAAATTAATTTGCTAAAGTATCGGTTGAGTACTCGAAAAAAATATTGCGTGGCGAGTTCCCATACAATATATTTTTTATTTATTAGATTTTTTTGTTTATTATTAGTAATGTTGATATGTGGATAACTTGAGTTTGACACAATATATAGATATGTATTTGACCAAATTTCGTTTGTCCTATCACTAGATATAGTGTTTGGCATTGTTAATAACTTTGTGTACTTTATCACAATTTTGTACACATTCGATGTGAGTTATACACAAAACTAAAAATTGTTTGCAAAATTTGTCAGTTATAAAATTATAACTATAAAATATTTACTCAAAATTTTAATTTATTGCAAATTAAAAAATCTCGCAATAAAGCGAATTTTTTGAAATATTATTTATTGGTACATATGATTTACTAAAGTATTGGTTGAGTACTCTAAATGTTTTATAAATGACTTATTTCAAAAACAAATTAATTGTGAGTACTCGCACAGCAAACGTAAACCAATTTGTTTTTGAAATAAAATAATAGCAAAAATTTTTTTCTACTAATCGACCCGTAAACGTACACTCAATTGTTTTTGAAATAAACTATTAGCCAAAATTTTCTTGTTGCCTATTGAAATTGATATATTAATATGTTAAAATATATTTATTAGATATTGGGGAAAATTAAAATTTGGTGGTGCTATATGATTTATAATGGAAATTATTATTACTCAACTTTTGAAAATATCAAAGACAGTTTGATTGATGCTTACGTTAAATACTATGGCGAAGAGTATCGTGACCAAATTCAAACCAAAATAAATGAATTTAAATATTATCCTTTTCATAGTGCCGATTATGTAAATTCATATTACTTTTCGTATATCAAAAAATTCCGTGAAGAAATTTTGGATAGATTTGTTGAAAATATAAATAATTCGGGTTTGCTTGATAAACATATCGAAAGAAATGAGACTTTGGATAATTTAATGTTTGATAGCAACGAAGATATTTATAATTCAGATGTTTTTTATGCGTGCGAAGTAGGGCCAAATATCTTTGATGATGATTCGTTTACGGACGAAGCCCGAAAAGAAATCATGGATGCTAGAGAAAAAATTGCAAGTACTTTTGATTTGAATTTAAACAAAAATGACTTTTACAAAAAATTATTAGATATTAGACGAATCTTTAATGAAAGCGTTAGAGAAATCGAAAACGAAAATACATGTGATGTTTTCAAAGACTACCAAACAATCGAAAAAAATACTCTTAAGAATTTCAAAGATTATTTGTACGAGTGCAAAAAACAAGGTTACAAATTAACAAGTAGTGACGAAGAAAAATTAAATGACAAAAATTTTCTATTTGAAGATTTGTATCAACTAGATTGCTTTGGAACTCTATTTAGTTCGGGATTGATTGATGGTGGTCTTAGCAAATACTTTTTGACTACCGCATGCGAAGACTTAGAATCCAAAAAAACCGATTCGTTATTAAAACTTAAGATTATTTCAAAACGTTTGCAATATTTGACATACTTCAAAGATACCGAACTTAAATACTTAACAAAAGATAGACTAATAGATATTGTTATTAAAATTCAAAAGAGTTTGGGCGAAATAAGTACAGTAGATACAGAAGAACCCGAAAGCGATGAAAATTCGGAAGATAACCAAGACTTAGATGCAAATTCAAATCTTAGCACAAAAGACAAGGTTTCAAAGTTTATTTATAATCTAAAAAACTCAAAAAATCCAGTTATTAGTTTTGAAGAAAAAATGTTGCTTATCAAAGAATACAACTACCAAAAGAGCCATTGTCCAGAAAATTTTGACGGATTTAGTATAAGTCATGACGAACTCAAAAAGTCTTGGGAAAAGGGTGAATTTTGCCCACGTAATATGGCGGATATATTCAATCTAACAAGAGAAGAGTATCTCAAGAAAATCGAAGACAATACTTTGTATCAAAAAAATTCCGACGAAAATAAGGACTACTACGAAGAAGACGATATTTCAGATTATTATACTTTGAGACAATTCAAAGATAATGATTTATTCAAACCACTTAACAGAGTTTTTGTTTGTGAAGAATACTATCCAAATTTGGATTCTTATTTGGGAATTTTAATACACGAATTAAATCACATAATTGCTACAGATGTGCCATATGAAGTTAATTCAAAGGATATAAAACTTCGCTGTGGAATACTTTTGGATGCTAGAGAAAAACAAAAATATAATATTATCGGCGAAATTATTAGTGACTCATATACAGAAAATGTAGCAGAATACATAAACGAAAGACAGACTCAAGAAATCAAAGATATTTTTTATGATATTATGAAAGAAAGAAGCATTGTTTTGCCAAACGATAATGTCTTAAACCCTGAGAACTATGTATTTAATTGTTCGTATGACTATTATGGATTTTTGCTAGATGATTTTTATGAATGTTTTAATCAGATTTTCAAAATAAGTTGTGTTAACAATTATTATGACATGTTTTTCAAATACAATTTGCCAGTAAACAAATTTCAAGAATTATTAGATAAACCACTTAACACTTTCAATAGAATATTTAATAGAACTAATTATTTTGATGGCACTGGACTACTAGATGTTCACAAGGTTCAAAAGTTAAATGCTTTGGTTGATGATTTCAAAAATATACAAAAATTCTTGCCTGTAGATTGTACACCAGATGATTTGTTTAACCCAGATATTTGGGACACATTAAAAATTAAAAAAGATATTCAAGAAAAACTCTTGACACTACTTTATAAAAAAGAAATAATCATGGCAGAATTGATAAAGGATTTGAATACCAAAATTAAATTAGATAATCTAAGCAAAAAACAAAAAGTGATAAATTATGGAGTTTTAAAAAATGGTAGCCAAGAAAATGATGCGGATAGTACAACTGAAGATTCAATTGAGAACAGTAAAGTCATTCCAATTGAGAAAAGTCAGGAGTACGATGTTGACTGGTCAGATTTAAATGAGTTAATTAGAAAAAAATGGGAAAGAGAAAATTTCGCTCCAAGTGACGACGAAAAATTTATTGATTAATTTTTTTAAAAATATAGATTTTTAGATATACACAATTAATTTTTTATGTTAAAATAAATTAGAATAAAAAAATACTTAAATATTTTACGGGAGAATTTTATGAAAATAATTTGTGATGGTGCAGATTTATCTGATGCAGTTTTGAAAGTTTCCAAAGGAACATCTAACAAAACTACAAACCCAATTTTGGAAGGTATTAAGGTTGTTGCCGAAGAAGATTATATTACTCTTAGTGCTACCGACCTAGAATTATCTATCGAAAAAACTATCAAAGCAATGGTTCAAATCGAAGGCGAAATGGTTGTTCCCGGAAAATTTTTTTGTGAATATATCAAAAAACTAAACAATGAACAAATTGAACTTAGTGTTGATGACAAAAATATTCTTAGCATCAAATATACAGATAGCGTGGGCAAAATTCAATGCCTAAATAGTGTAGAATTTCCACAAATCAAACAAATCGACGACAGCACATATTTTGAAATGTCTCAAAAAGATCTAAAGTCTCTTATCAACAAGAGTATTTATGCTGTTGCAGTCGAAGATGTAAGACCAATTCTCAAAGGTGTCAAACTAGAAGTTACCAAAGAAAAAATCACAGCAGTTGCTTTGGATGGCTATAGACTAGCGGTTGTCAAAAAACCAATACTTAGTAGTAATGCCGAATTTAATTGCATAGTTCCAGCAAGGTCACTAAATGAAATTTCCAAACTTCTTGAAGATAGCGACGAACCAATTAGAGTTTGTGTTGGAAGAAATTTCTTAATGGTTAATATCAATAACACCAAAATTACAACACGTTTGCTTGAAGGCGACTTTATTAATTATACCCAAATTATTCCAACCGAATTTAATACAAATATAGTTTTAAACAAAGAACAATTGCTTGATGCTTTGGATAGAGCAAGCCTACTTAGTAGAGTAGATAGAAACAACTTTGTCAAATTCGATATTTCAGACAAGGTTATGGTTTTGTCTAGCAAGAGCGATATTGGTGACATCAAAGAAAACATCACAATTTCACTCAAAGGCAACGATTTGTCAATCGCATTTAATGCAAGATTCTTTACCGAAGCATTGAGAGTTACAACCGATGAATTCTTGAAACTTTCATTTACATCGAGTGTTTCGCCATGTATAATTACAAGCAATGACACCGACGAATTCTTGTACCTAATCCTACCAGTTAGAATTATGAACTAAAAAATAAAAACAAATCCAATTTAAGACCACGTGGTGGTCTTATTTTTGTCTTAAATAAATTACTTAGGTGTTATTTGTTTGCAAAAAAGTTTGTTTTGTGTTAAATTTTAATTCGTACTTAAAATTAATTATTAAATATTTTATATTTAAATTCTAAATTTACTTTGTTTGAATTTTTGTAAAAAATACTTTTGGAAATCTGTAATTAGTAATTTTACAAAATTTATAAGTTTTGGAAAGATTTGCTGACAAAATTTGAATTTGTTGCATAAAATTTTTGAGTATATTTTAAATAAGTTAAAGGAGAAAAAATGAAAAGATTATTCAAAATATTTAAGTTTTATGATTATATAATCTTGCTTGTAGTTTTTGGACTAATACTAGTTCAGACATATTTTGAAATGGAATTTATCGGTTTCACTCAAGAGATGCTAAGTCTTGTCGGTGTTGCAACTGACAAAGCACCATTCTTGAAAGTCGGATACAAAATGGTCGGTGTTGCGGTTATAATCCTTGTAGATATTATAATTAAAAACGTTCTAACATCGTTCTTTTCAAGTAGAATATCCAAAGAACTACGTAGTCAAGTATTTGAAAAAGTAAATAGTTTTTCAAGTGCCGAAATTAACAAGTTTAGTACTTCGTCACTCATAACCCGTAGTACAAACGACGTAACTCAAGTTCAAAGAACTTTGCTTATGACTGTTAGAATGTTATTTACAGCACCTTGTATGGCTTTCTTTGCAATTAGAAAGATTACAATTAGTTCGTTTGAGTTGACTTGGGTGTCTGTTGGATTTGTAGTAGTTACTTTGGCGGTTATTATTACTCTTCTTATATTTGTTTTGCCAAAGTTCAATATTATGCAAAAACAAACCGACAAACTAAATCTAGTCACTCGTGAAAACTTGACAGGCATTAGAGTTGTTAGAGCATATAATGGCGAAAAAATTCAAGAAAAGAAGTTTGACAAAGCCAACGACGATTTAACAAAGACTACATATTTTCTAAACAAAATGATGGCTCTACTTAATCCATTTATGAGTCTAATTATGTCTACAATGACTCTAACACTTTATTGGGTAGGTGCTAGTCTTATTAATCTTGACAAAATAAACTATCCAGCACTTGCAACATTCAGTCAATATAGCATGCACATCATTATGAGTTTTATGTTTATTACACTTATGTTTGTAATGATACCACGTGGACTTGTTTCTTTGAGACGTATCAACGAAATATTGGATACAGAAGTTTCAATCAAAGACGGAAATGTTGAAAACGGAAACGAAATAGGCACAATCGAATTTAGAGACGTAAGTTTTAGTTATGAAAATGCCGAAGAACCCGTTTTGCAAAATATTACTTTCAAAGTAAACAAGGGAGATACCGTTGCATTTATTGGAAGTACCGGAAGTGGCAAAAGTACACTTATAAACCTAATCCCTAGATTTTATGATGTAACAAGTGGCGAAATTTTGGTCGATGGTGTTAATGTCAAGGCTTACAAAAAATCCGCACTCCACAACAAAATTGGCTACGTTCCACAAAAGGCAAATTTGTTTAGTGGAGACATTAAGTCCAATATGCAACTTGCAAACGAAAATATAACCGACGACAAAATCTCCGAAGTCTTGGAAGTTGCACAATGCTCATTTATTGAAAAACTCGACGATGGCTACACCCAACCAGTTTCGGCTGGCGGAAAAAATTTCTCTGGCGGTCAAAAACAACGTTTGTCTATAGCCCGAGCAATAGCCAAAGACCCAGAAATTTATATCTTTGACGATAGTTTTTCGGCACTAGACTTCAAGACCGACAAAACCCTTAGGTCAGCACTCAAAAAGTATACAAAAGATGCAACATGTCTAATAGTTGCTCAGAGAATTAGCACCATAAAAGATGCAAACCAAATAATTGTTTTGGACAACGGAAAAATTGTAGGAATTGGAACTCACGACGAACTTTGTGAAAACAACAAAGTCTACAAGGAAATTGTTGACTCTCAAACAAAAAAGGAGACAAAGTAATATGCCTAATCCTATGTCAAAAAACAACAAGCCAAAGGAATTCAAAAAGACTTTCAAAAAATTACTCTCTAGTCTCAAAGGTTCTGCTTGGCAAATAATAATTGGTCTAATTTGTGCGGGCATTAGTACAGTGCTTGCAATAATTGGACCCGACCAAATCAAAAAGATTGGAACACTTATTCTTCAAAAACCAGTTGAACTAAACGAAGTTACTAAGATTGCGATAAGTCTGCTTATTATTTATGGTTCGAGTTTTATATTCTCATTTATTCAAGGACTACTAATAAGCAAAGTAACAGCAAAGGTTAGCAAAGACTTCCGTAACAAATTAAGTCAAAAAATTAATAACCTTCCACTAAGTTATATAGACAACACTCCAACTGGAGATATTTTGAGTAGAGTTACAAACGACGTAGACTTGCTTGGCGATACTCTCAATAGTTCGCTTTCATACTCTGTTACATCAATTGCAACTGTAATTGGCTCTATAATTATGATGTTTAACTATTCGTGGAAACTCACCCTTGTCGCAATTGCAATTGTTCCAGTTAGTGTTTTGGTTATCTCAATAGTATTCAAGTTTAGCCAAAAGTACTTCAAACTCCAACAAGACCAATTAGGTCAAATAAATGGACACATCGAAGAAATCTATTCTGGTCACAATGTTATATCTATATACAATGGTCAAAAGGAAGCCCAAGACAAGTTCGAAGTTATTAACAAAAAACTTTGTTCGTCAACTTACAAAGGAAATATTCTCTCTGGACTTTTGCACCCAATTATGAATTTCTTTGGAAACTTTGGTTATGCTTTCATAATCATCTGGGGTGGAATCATGTCAATCCAAGACATAACTTTCGTGCCAGTAGTAATTGCCTTTGTAACTTATTATAGAATGTTTAACAACGAAGTCAGTCAAGTTGCAAATATCTTTAGTACTTTGCAAACAACCGTCGCTGCTAGCGAAAGAATATTCGAGTTTTTGGAAGCGGTTGAACAAAACGACGAAAAAGACAAAAAACTCAAACTCAGCGTCGAAGATATTAAGGGAAATATTGAATTCAAAAATCTTAACTTTGGATATGCTCCCGAAAAACAAATCCTATTTAATTTAAATACAAAAATCAAGGCTGGGCAGAAGGTGGCAATCGTAGGTTCAACCGGTGCGGGCAAAACCACACTTGTCAATCTTCTTATGAGATTCTACGAAGCAAATTCGGGAGATATACTTATAGACGGAGTTAAAATAACCGACTTAAAACGTGAAAATGTCCGTAAACTATTTGGAATGGTCTTGCAAGATACATGGCTATTTGAAGGAACAATTAAGGAAAACATCGCTTATGGCAACCCAAAAGCCACAGACGAAGATATTATTAATTGTTGCAAATATGCAGGCATACATCACTTGATTATGTCTCAGCCAAATGGCTACGATTGTATCTTAAACGAAGAGACTTCGCTTAGCGGTGGCGAAAAACAATTGCTTACAATTGTAAGAGCCATGCTCCACAATGCACCAATGCTAATTTTGGACGAAGCCACAAGTAGTGTAGATACACGAACCGAAGTTCTTATCCAAAAAGCTATGGATAAACTACTTAAAAATAGAACATCGTTTATTATCGCTCATAGACTTTCTACAATTGTTAATGCCGATGTAATCTTGGTTATGAAAGACGGAAGAATTGTCGAAAAAGGCTCACACAAGGAACTTTTGGAACTTGGTGGAGTTTATAGCCAACTATACAAAGCACAATTCTAAATCTTAAGTAGGTTTGAAATATTAAACTTAAATTTTTAGTTTTTGAAAGATAATCTTACAAATTTAATTTAACAATCCTTTAAATTTGCAATCAATTGACCACAAAAACATAGATAATTTTTATTGACAAACATTTTCAAAAATTATATATTATAATTGAAAAAATATTTAGGAGAAATACCACATGGGATTTATAAAAAAGAATTTACTCAAAGTTATTGAATGGAAAGATGATACAAAAGATACAGTTGTTTATCGTTTCCAAATTCCAGATAGATATGCTATTATGAATGGCTCTACTTTGGTTGTTAGAGAAAGCCAAGTTGCTATGTTTGTTTACAAAGGCAAAGTTGCCGATGTATTCGAACCAGGCACATACAAACTTGCAACCGAAAATATTCCATTTATTAGCAAGATTTTGGCATTGCCAACCGCTTTTGAACTTCCAGTTCAAGCCGAAGTTTATTTTGTTAACACCAAACAATTCACAGGTCAAAAATGGGGTACTCAAAATCCTATTGCTATGCGTGACAAAGACTTTGGAATGGTTAGACTACGTGGTTATGGTATTTATTCGTTTAGAGTAACCGATGCCAAAAAGTTCATGAATGAAATGTTTGGAACAAATGCTCTTTATACAACAGCCGATGTTGCCGAACAAATTAGGCCAATGGTTATCCAAAGCATAACAGATACAATTGCCGAAAGCAAAATTTCACTTCTTGACCTTGCTGCCAACTACAAAGAATTTGGCGAGAGTGTTCTTAAGACTTCGGAAGAAGAATTTGGAAACTATGGTCTTAAACTTGAAAAATTAGTCGTTGAAAACTTGTCACTTCCAGAAGAAGTTGAAAAGGCGTTGGACGAAAGAAGCAAACTTGGCATTATGGAAGACAAAATGGGTACTTATACTCAATACCAAGCAGCAACAGCACTAAGAGATGCAGCAAACAATCCAAACGGAAATAATCTTGCTGGTCTTGGAGTTGGTCTTGGAGTTGCTGGAACTATGGGTCAAGTATTCGGAAATGCTTTGACAACCGAAAACAAAACCAAATCAAAAACCAAAGAATGTATCAAATGCGGAGCAGAAATCCCAGAAAAGGCAAAACATTGCCCTGAATGTGGCGCTGCTCAAATGCCTAAATGCCCAAAATGTGGCGAACTAGTTAGTGCAAAATCTAAGTTCTGTCCTAACTGTGGCGAAAAACTTGCAACTAGCAAAAAAGTTTGTGCAGATTGTGGCGAAGAACTCAAAGCAAATGCTAAGTTCTGTCCTAATTGCGGAAAGAAATGTTAATCAAAATTTTGTTTGACAGCGAAGATTAATAGTAAAAATATATTTATTATTCTCAGAGAGCAATTCATATGCTGAAAGAATTGCAAATAATATATTTTGAATTACATAATTGGAGTCAAACCCTTATGTTTGGGGGTTATCAAATATAAATTAAGGGTAATTTATTAAGTTACTAAATAAAGGTGGTACCACGAAAGCATACTTCGTCCTTTAAATAAGGATTAAGTATGCTTTTTTTGGAAAGGAATATGAAATCACCACTCAGATACCAAATAACCGAATACGATTGCGGAACAGTCACATTTATCAACTGCATCACACATCTTCTTGATAGGTCAAAAATTCAACCAGTATTAATCAAAAAAATTTGGGAGATGTCTTTGGACGTAAACGACGAAGATAGACACATAGGTGTTGGCGGAACAAGCACCCAAGCCATAAGTGATATTTGCGATTGGATTAACAAAAATAACTCAAAACTAAACTTACATCTTAAATGTGAAACCTACAAAAACTCTCAAGTAACCACTCAAAATATTCAAAAAGTAATAAGCGAAGATGGTGTACTTTGTTTTAGAATCAAAGATTTATGGAACGTCGAACACTATGTGATGATAAGCAACATCGACGACAAATATATTTATATCTTTGACCCATATTACTTTTCTGCTAAGGAAAACAAAAACCCACATGTACATGTGTTCAATCAAAATCAATTTGGATATAATATCACAATAGATAGAGAGTATTTTGAGAGCAATGCCGATACATATACAATCTGCTCAGCAAATAATATAGTTGCAACAGCGATTTACAAAACAAAAGGAGAATAATTATGACAGATACAAATTTATACAATGAATTAAAAGAAAGGGGGCTTTTGTATCAATGTAGTGATGAACAGGCCTTGAAGAAAAAACTAGAAAGTGGCGAGCCAATTGTTGTTTACGAAGGAAGTGACCCTACCGCCAATAGTTTGCATATAGGACATTGCGTTCCATATTGTGTTTTGCGTAGATTTCAAAAAGCCGGTCACAAAGTAATCTTGCTTATGGGTGGTGCTACCGCATGTGTAGGTGACCCATCGGGAAGAACAGAACTTAGAAAAATGCTCACTTACGACGAAATTAACAAAAATGTCGAGAGCATCAAAAAGACACTCAAAGTGTTCCTAGATTTTGACGGAGACAACCCAGCCGAAATAGTTAATAATGCCGATTGGTTTTCAAAACTAACATATATAGATTTTATGAGAGACTATGGTGTTCACTTTAATGTAAACAAAATGATGGCAACCGAAATCTATGATAATAGACTCAAAGAAGGTGGACTTACATTCTTTGAAATGGGATATATGCCAATGCAAGCGTATGACTTTGTACACCTAAATAGAACCAAGGGCTGTACTTTGCAATATGGCGGTGCTGACCAATGGGGAAATATTGTAGCGGGTGTTGAGTTGCAACGAAAACTTAACTTCCAAAATGGCACAAACATTGAACTTATTGGTGCTACAAATCCATTACTACTTACCCCTGAAGGCAAGAAAATGGGCAAGACCGAAAAAGGCGCTATTTGGATAGACAAAGACAAAATCTCAGCCTATGACTTCTATCAAGGGGTTTATCAGACTCCAGACGCATGTGTTGAACTTATGTTTGCTTTGTTTACCGACCTTCCTATGGATGAAATTAGAAATCTTATCAAAGAAGATATTGTCAAAGCAAAAGAAGTTTTGAGTTTTGAAATGACCAAGTTTATTCGTGGCGAGCAAGATGCAATCGAAGCAAGAGATGCAACTCACGCCCTATTCAAAGGCGGTGCTAATTTGGATAACGTTCCAACATTTACACTACCTAAGTCAGATTTAAATACAAAACAAATAGTAGATATTGTAACCGAAGGCAAATTGTGTGCTTCCAAATCCGAAAGTCGTAGAATGATAGAAGGTGGCGGAATTACTCTTAATGACAACAAAGTTACTGATTTTAGAAGTACAATCACCGAAAGCGATTTAGTAGAAAATTATGTAATTTTGAGAAAAGGCAAAAAGAATTATCTCAAAGTTGTCTTTGAATAAAATATTCGAATAAAAGTTTGTCAAATACAAAAAAATATAATAAAATAATTGTAAATAGAAAAGTGAAAAATGGAGAATAACTTTTGAAAAAGCATTGGAAAATATTACTTATTGTATTTTTCATATTGCCTTGTATTTTTGCATTCAATGGATGTAGTTGTAGTTGTTCCAAAGATAACAACAAAAATAACACTACATCCAGTGTAGAATACACGGTCACTTTTTACACCGATAATCCCGACTTTTTCAATGTTCCAAATCAAACCATTAAAGACGGTGGCAAAGTTACTCCACCTGTCAACTTTCCCGCAAGAAAAAGAGACTCTTTGGGAAGAGTCTATTATCTAGTAGGTTGGTTTAGTAATCAAAGTCTTAAAGACGAATACATTTGGAAATTTGAAACAGATACAGTTCATCAAAATATGGAACTCTATGCCAAATGGGTTTTGTTAGAAAACCAAAACTAATAATTACTGATTATTTCAAATTTAAGTCGATTAATATTTAAATATTAAAATTTGAAATTAACAATATTTAATTAAAAATAAATATCATTAAATTTTTAATTAATGTTAAACAATTATGAAAAATAATTATTCAAAATAACTGCTTAGTAGCAGTTTTTTGTTTGTCTTGTCAGCACTCAATAGTTCATCAAAAGCGAGCCTGTCTATCAAAATTATGTCCGCACTTGTACTCAAGTTCTTGGCTGAATTGCTAAAAAACGAATTGGTTATAACCACACCCTTGTCGGCAAGATAATAATTTTTTGCGGTGTTTATTTCCTGAATTGCCGAGTTTCCGACACTATGATTGTAATATAACTTGCACTGAATAACTATAGTTTTGTCGCTGTAGTTCAAAACCAAGTCCGCCCCATAGTCTCTGCTTTTTTTGGTCTTTTTGACCTTTAGTCCAAGTGACTTAAAAAAGTAAAATAAAAACTCTTCGAACTCATGCCCGTCAAGGCAATCTACATCGTTTATGCTAATGCTCCTGATATAACTTTTCATGTGTTTGTTCTCAAGTAGTTTAAAAAGCCATTTAAATACAAAAAAAATCACAGTAATAGGCAAAAACACTATACCTGCAATTATCTTACACTTCTTCCCCATAATATTGTCCCCACCAAAATAAATTTTTTTCCACCAAAACTATTTTCACTTTTAATTTAACAAAAAAAGTTAATTTTGTCTATTAATTTCTAGCGGTTTCAAACTTATTGCCTACAAATTCTCTCTTTTTTTGTCATTTTTTCAAATTTCAATCAAAAAAACATACTTTTAGTCATTAAAATACACAAAAACCAAAGTAATTTTTGGAAACTATTGAAAAGCATGTTTAATTGTGTTAAACTAGTAGTCGTAAAATACAAAAGGATTAAGGCTTTGGATACTAAAAAAGAACCATTTTATATTTTCCTTGACTTCGACGGAGTTTTGAGCGACTTTGAAGGAACGGATAATATCTTCAAATTTGGCGGACTATTTGTAAGCGAAAATGACACTCGTACCTTTAACCCATATAGCATGGAAGCACTCAATTATTTAATAGAGACTTTGCAACAAGATTACGATTGCAAACTAGTGTTGTCAACTTCATGGCGACATTTTTTTGACAAGGCAAAACACGTTCTCAAAAACAATGGACTTGAGTATTTGGGTGTTATTGGAAAGACTCCATATATGTTTCTCAAAAAACGTGCTTATGAAATTATGGAGTATTTACAAATCAAAAACGAAAAAGAAAATTTTGTAGTAATAGACAACAAACAACACCTTCCAAAGTTTTTCAAAGGCAAAAATAGTATCAAGACAAATATACTCAATGGCTCACTTAATATGTCTACTGTACTTAATTACTTGGATACTCATTTTGAGCCTTTGGCTAATAAAAATAGCCTAAAAGACTATTATGGCTTTGAAGAATTACTTGAACAAAATTAAATAACCAATTTACAAAATGTACAAAAGGTATTTGGAAATTTTTTGAGATATTTCCAGATATTTTTTGTTCGCTGTATTTATAAAAATATAACTTTTGACACATAATAAAATTGACAAAAAGTGTCGAAAATAGTATTATTTTATTGTATGTTTGCCAAATTATCAATTAATTTTTGGCATAACTTATTAGGAGAAATTTGACGTGAAAAAGTTAATGCTTGGACTTATATGCTTTGTGTGCTTGTTGGTCTTTTTTCATGCTCATATTTCTTTTTTTGTTAGTGCAAAGCAAATTGAAACACCTTGGACTTTGACTGAAGATGCTGTGATAGACGGAGACAACTCAGACTATCAAAATATTGATACAAAGTCGTCGATTGAAATAGACAATTCCGCAGTTGTTGAATTTAAGAACTTGACAATTAATGTTTTGAGCGATATGTTATCACTTTTCAAAGTAAATAAAGGCTCAAAGTTGATACTCAATAATGTAACAATTAATTCAACCGCAAATATTAAATCAGTTATATCAAACTATGGTCAAGTAGAGATTAATAACACCCAATTTCCAAAAGTAAACTCTAAATATAGCATTTTGAATGACTCATCTGAAAACGATGCCATACTCTTGCATTATGTTGGGGACAAACAGATAAAAAATATTTATTTAAAATCCGGCAGTATATATGTAACCGATGATACACATTTTGAAGTGACATCAGATTACATAAACATTCAAGTTACTGACTCTTATAATGAGTTATTGGACAATACACACATTGGCAGGGCGGTTGTCAAAGGAAAGAATACCTTTGCGGGATATTATCTAAATAACTTTAGATTGGTCGATGCTCCGTTTGAGCCAAATATTAGCCCAACCGAACAAGATGCTTGGTCTAAGTTCCAAGATAAATTCTATCTTGATTATGTTGGTCTTATTGGCGATGATTTGAGCAATTCGAGTAGTGGCTTTACAACTTTTTATTATAACGAAAATGGTTATACAAAGACACCAATAGATTTTGTTAAGTCGGGCGATATAATAATCACCAAACCAGTAATCTATTTTCAAAAAGATACTGAGACTTTTGTTATTGGAAGCAAGTTCTCAACTTCAAGACTCTTCCAAAAGTATAATAACGACGAGACATATTGTGTAAGTGCCAAAGTAGTCGAAAATTGCGACTTGTCTTCTCAAAGTAAATGTTTCGTTTTGGATAATGCAACTTCGCTTGTCGGAAATCTCAAAACCAATGCAATTATTTGCAAGTCAGACAAAATCGTTAAGCCAGATGTTGTCAAATTAAATATCTTGGATACAAGCACAAATCAGACTACAACCAAAAACATAAGCGTCTCCGCTTTGCAAAATGTAGACGATACTTTGTTTGAAAGCAGTCATATTGAGTTTGTTAGTACTTATGGCTATCAAGTGGATAATATTTCAAGCAATGGACTAAATAATGACAATGATTTGGTTTTAATTCAAACCGACGAGTTTATTCTTATTAAACTCACTATGCTAAGTAGTGTAGATAATGCCAAAGTCAATATAACCATGTCCCCACTTAAACCCGCACCAGTCAAAAAATCGGTTTATTTAGAAAACACAACTTTTGAATTTAATAATACAAATAGACTAGAAAGTCTAGTACCATATGTTTTAGACGAAGACAACAACAAAGTTTATCTAAAATCCGAAGAGTTTTGGCTGTTAGATACAAACAATCAAGTAATCAAAGATATTACAAATGCCGGAAATTACAAAGTGACTATAAATAGCACAAACGAAGATATAATATTTGTAAACAATCAATTTGACGTGACTATTGACAAAAAACAAATTAGACTTGAATTTGAAAACACTTATACATATGATGGAGACTATCACACAGCCAAAATTAAAAACATAATAGGTGTAATAGTTGGCGATAAGATAGATATTAGTGCTTTTGAAATTCAAAGCCCACAAATTATACCGGGTGAATACATCCAAAATGTTACTCTTAATTCCCAAAATTATTATTTAATCGAGTCTTGTAAGACTGTCAAATTAACAATTCAAAAACGTGAAATCAATCTTAATAATGTAGTATTTAATAGTGCTACATTTACATATGACAAAGATAAATCATATTCTCTAAGCATAAGCGGTCTCAAAGATGAGTACAAAGATATTGTTGAAGTGTCTTACATAGGCAACAATCAAACCGATGTACTACTAGACTCAAATGGAAATGTGACAGCATACACAGTTTATGTAAACTTCCAAGTAGACGAGACTTTGTACAAACTAGTCAATGGCTATACCCGAAGTGCAAAACTCACAATTCTTAAGCAATTTGTAGATTTGTCTAGTGTGAGTTTCCCAAATGTATCCATAACTTATGACGGGCTTGAACACGACGTCCAAATCTTGGGCGAAGTACCAAGTCAAATATCCAAATATGTTTATTATAACAACACTCCAAAAAAAGAAGTTGGAACTTATTTAGTCAAAGTCGTTTTTGAACTTGAAGATACAAAAAATTATACTTTGACAAAAAATGGAATGCTATATAATTCCTTGTCATGCAAATTAGTGATAAATCCAAAAGTAATTACTATGGATTACATAAATCAAGTGCTTGATTTTGAAGACAAGGTTATCATATACGACGGAGAACTGCACAAACTTAGTCCAGTTTTGAAGGATGACTCAATAATTGGAGTATCAAACGGACTTCCAACACACAAAGATGTTGGTGTGTACGAATATGTTATTTCTGTTACTCTCAAAGACACCAAAAATTATGTTTTTGAAATTGATGATTCAAGAATACAAATAACTAAGCATCTAACTATTATCAAGAGCGATGCAAATTTTGACGGAATAACTTTTGAAAATCAAACAAGAACATATAATTACAAAAATATTGAAATCAGTGTCGACAATCTCCCAACTTATTGTGAAGTACAATATGAGTACATCCAAAATGGAGTAGTCTTAAGTACAGACGGAGTAATAGATGCTGGAAAGTATCTAGTCAAAGCGAATATTTCTGTAGCAACTGACATGACTAATAATTACAACCTAAAATTTCTAACTCTAACCGCTACTTTAACTATTAACAAACTAGTTTTGGATTGCTCAAATATTAGTGCAAAAAATTATAGTTGTATTTATGACGGATTGCCACATAATATCATAATTCAAGGCGAAACTAATCAGATAAAATTTGAGTATTCCCAAAAAGATTTGGTTAATGCGGGAACTTATGAAATAACTATTTCACCAGTGCCAAATAACAATATTGAATATTCAAACTTAAATAATCTCAAAGCGACTTTGATTATCTTCAAAGCAGATTATAATATGAGTAATGTTAAGTTCAAAGACATCACCGAAGAATACGATGGAAACCAAAAAGTAGCATTAATATCTGGAACTTTGCCAAATGGTGTTTATGTTGATTCTTATTTAAATAACAAACATACTCACGTAAGTTCAAATGCCGACGGGATAGAGATTGCAAGAGTGAGATTTGCAACAACAAATACTAATTACAATACTCCAAGCGACATGACATGCAAAATTAAAATAAAACCACGAAAAGTAAATGTTATTCTTAGCCAAACCCAATTTGAGTATACCGGTCACGAAGTAGTGGTCGAAGGCAGAGTTGTTGGGGTGGTTGGCGACGACCAAGTAAATGTGGAACTAAGCAACAATAGAAATATAAACGTTGGCAAGTATAGTACTAGTGTAACACTAGATAATAGTGATTATATATGCGGAAATATAAGTTCGCTTAGTTACGAAATAAACCCAGCACATATAGATACTAGCGAATTTGTATTTGAAGATATTAGAGTAACATATGACGGACTTGAACATCAGCCAAAATTCATAGGCAATTTGCCGGGCGGTGTTTATGCAAATTTGGTTTCGGGAAAGATTATTAATGCCGGAACTTATACAGCATATATTGAATTCAAAAGTTCTAACAAAAATTATTATCTTCCAAATAATATGGTGGCACAAGTAGTAATTTTGCCTAAACCAGTCTTATTAGAGTTTTCAAATTACACAAACCTTGTCGAAGACGGGTCAGTTCATCCAGTCACAATTAGACTACTTGGAACAATTGAAGACGACTTTGACGATTATACAGTGACATATAGTGCAAGTCCAGTCAAAGCGGGCATTTATACTGTTACAGTAAATCTAAATGCAAATAGCAACTATACAATTCTTAGTAGTAACTCTCTAACTTATGAGATACTCACAAACAACAAAACATACGTCGGAGACGGAGTGGTTATATCTATCAATGGTAGCGGATTTTCGAGTAGCGCTAATCTAAATGCAAGTGATGTAGACGTAAGCGAATTTAACCAAGTGCTTCAAGAAAGTGGTTCTATCAAAAAATACGATGCTTTCAAACTTGAAATCGACGGAACAAATACTAGTAAGGAAATCGACGTAACTTACAAATCCGGAACTTCAAATCTAAACGCAAAATATATTAGAGTTTACAAAATCTCTAATGGTTGCTTGCACGAAGTTGAATTTGAAACAGTTAGAAATCAACTTAAGTTTTCGGCAAATATAGACGACAAAATCATTATAATCGAACAAAAAGACTCCGTTGAAATGACTTCGGGATACATTTATATAATAGCGATTTTGTCAGTTGTTTCTATTCTAATTATGACACTTATTATTTACAAAAATATTAAGTCACGAAAAAAAGTAAAAAACTTTATAAATATAATTGATGATTAAATCAAAAAAAGAAACGAATAAATTATTTATCCGTTTCTTTTTTGTCTTTTGTTAAGACTTGATTTTAGTTATTGATTAATAACCATTATTTTTGAATTGTTTATTAAAAATTCTTTATAATCATTTTAAAATATTATTCAACATTTCCGCCATCGTTGTAGTAGATTATTCCCAAAGTATTAGGGCCACAGTGAGTTGAAACTGTGCATCCAGCGGTGGTTTCTACTATATTTTTGAAGATGCCTTTGTCTTTGAGAGTCTTTCTAGCAACATCAAGCATTTCAGGAGTTGCACTGCTGTATGTAATAAAACATAGACTTGTGTCTGGGTTATTAAAGTCATTTAGAGTTTCGTCAATATATTTATCCAAGATTTTGTGCATCTTGCCAATATATTTTTTGCCAACCATCATTCTTCCGTTGCTTACAATAATCGAAGGCTTGATAGATAGTAGATTTGCTCCAAGCAAAGATAGTGCCGAGCATCTTCCGCCTTTGTATAGATAATTTAATTTGTCAACAACAAAACTAATTTGTACACTTTCACGACGTTTGTTAATAAGTTCAACCGCTTTTTCAATATCTACTTCCTTGTCTCTAAGTTGAGTGGCATATATAACTTGCAAACCTATTCCGCTAGACAAAGACATGCTGTCTATTACATAAACATTACTAAATTTCTTAGCAGCGACAACTGCGTTGTTGTAAGTCGAACTAACTTTGCTACTAATCGAAAAGTGAATTATTCCGTCGCAATCTTTGAGTTGTTCTTCCCAAAATTCTGTGTAATCGTTTTCGTTAAGAGCGCTTGTTTTTGGAAGTTGACTATTTGAATTAGCATAATCAAATAATTGGTCGTTTGTAATATTTTTTCCGTCAAAGTAGTCGTCGCTTCCTAGTGTAATTCTAAAAGGAATTACTGGCACTCCAAGTTTTTTGTACATATCTTGATTTAAATCAGCACTGCTTTCGCATGTTATTTTGTATTTCATATTATTCTCCAAATTTTAGTTTTCAAATTATTATATTAGTTTTCAAAGTATCAATAGACCTTGTCTAAACTTTTTATATTATATCAAAATAATATTATCTCGGTCAATTAAATGCTACAATTATTGCTTGCAAAAAGGTGGTAATTGTTGTAAACTATTTATTGAAATAAATTTAGGAGATGTTATCTTGGCAGACAAAGACGCAGACAAAGACCATCATGGACATAGACAAAGACTTAGAGACCGAATAAAGTCCGGTGCATTTGAGTCTATGCAAGATTATCAAGTGCTAGAATATGCACTTACTTTTGTAGTGCCATTCAAAGATGTCAACCCACTAGCACACATTCTTATCAAGACATTCGGTTCGTTTGGAGCAGTACTCGAAGCCGACATCGAAGACTTGAAAGAAATCAAAGGCATAAGTGATGTTACTGCATGTTTTTTGACTTCACTTCCAAAGTTCTTTAATTTTTATGAAAAAGAAAAGAATAACAAAGTAGGCAAGATTTCCAACTACTTGGAAACTTATGAGTATGGTCAAAAATTATTCAAAGGAAAGACTTGTGAAGAAGTTTATCTAATTAGTTTGCTTGCCACAAACAAAATTGTTGGTGTAGACAAAATTAGCGAAGGCACATGTAACGAATCTAATTGTAGTATCCGAAAAATAACCGATTGTATGTCAAGACGAAAAGTTGCGAATATAATTTTGCTTCACAATCATCCAAACGGACTAGCCGAACCTTCCGAAGAAGACAAAAAAGTAACCAAGGCTTTGGTCTATGCACTTGCAATAACCGGCAGTCACTTGCTTGACCATATGATAATTTGTGACAACTCTTTTTATAGTTTCAAACAAGACCATTTAATAGACGATTGCTATTTGGAAATTAGCAAAATATTTAGTAATGCAAAAGGTGTACAACAACCAAAGGCTAGGTATAGCGATGATTAAAAATGATAATGGTTTTGTATGCGTTAATTGCGGAAAACAAGTCGAAAAACTCAAAGTCACAAGCCGAAATCACTGCCCTTATTGCTTGCACTCTTTGCACGTAGATATAGTGCCGGGGGATAGAGCAAATCCTTGCAAGGGAGTACTTAAGCCAATTGCAATTGAGAGTAATTCCAAAAAAGGCTATATCATTGTATTTAAATGTCAAAAGTGTGGAGCAGTAGTCAAAAACAAATACGCTCCCGATGACGACTTTCAAAAAATCTTGGAAGTATCCAAATACAATGCGACTGGACTAAAATAAAAAACATATTAGCATACCCAAGTAATTTTTACTTTGTGTTGTTAATATGTTTTTTTTGTTTAAAAATAATTGTATAACTGATTTAGTTATTCTTGATTGTCGTCGACACTAGTTGTTGTGTCTGAGTTATCTTCTACTTTGTCTTTCTTTGTATCAGTCTCTTTTGGTGGAAGTTTTACATCTTTTTTGTCTACTTTAGGGGTCTCGGTTTCAGCCTTGGCATGCTCGTCATCTTCCCTTTTCTTGGCTTCAAGTTTTGCCAAAATTTCAAGTGGAAGCATGTTGTCATCTTCGACAATTGCTTCGCCATTAACGATTTTGACTTTCTTCTTTTTCTTCAAATCGGATTTTTCTTTGTAGAAGTTGTCTCCGTCTTGGGATTGGAAGTAAACACCAACAATTTTTTTGTTTTTGTTGTGCAAAATCGAATATGCGGCACGACGTCTAGCCCCGCCAATAATCTTGTTTTCAACATCCGAAGTCGACTCAATAAATACATTATATGCTCTTATTCTTCCCGAATTATCTATAATTGTAATTCCGTCAAAGTCAAGCATAGTCTTGAGTACATCAGCATAACTTCTTAGTATGTTTTCGTCAAAAGTAGCACTACGCATAAATAGTTTGATAAATTCAATTGGTTCTTTGAGCCAAGTTCCGTCTTGGAATACTCCCGCTTTGTCCTTAAACTCTTTGTCAACGACCATGCAGATAGTTCCATGCAAACCTTTGAGAACACTATGGAAGATATTATCTAGTAGATTTTTGATGTCTTGCAATTTTCGTTTGGTTGTCTTGATTTTGGATACACAGGCTTCGACAAACTCAGTTATCTCATTATCCCAGTTGTATTCATAAGATGAGTTTAAGTTGAAGCAGACTGAGCAATTATTTCCCTTTGCTCCAATAAGTCTACAAACACCGCCACCGAATACATTAATTATAACTAGACTTGCTTTTTTGGAAATGCTGTCCATAATGCTTTGGTCATTCAACGCTTGAAGTAGAGATTTGTCTTTGAGAGAAGTAAGTGTCTTAATTATTCCATACTCAATAACATTTTCGCCAAAGTTAACATATATATTCCAGTCCCTTTTGCAAAAACACATAAGTGCTTTGATTCTAGCACGAAAATTAAGAGTGTCACTATCTTCATAAAAAATTATTTTCTTGGCTTTGTTTACATTCTTTACAACACTATTTATGTTGCTTGTAATTAGAATTGTAGGTTTGATTTTTTGACCTTCTTCTTCGTAATTTGCAAGTTGATAAAACATTCCCAAAAATAAATCTATATGTTGAATAGGAAGAGTGGGAAACTCATATGAGAACATCTCAAGTACTTTTTTTCTCGCATCTTCAAAAAATATCTTTCTTTCCATAATAACTCCAAAAAACCAATACTACAATTCTATTAGTCGAAATAATCCGGAATTACATAACAAACTTCTTTTCAAGCACGTCTAAACTCATTAACTGCTATCTAAATCGTAGATAATGTAATTCTCAGTAGTAGTTTATGTCAGAAACTGACAAAAAACAACAAATTCTTTCATTTTTATGAGTATAACATAAAAAAATAAAATTGCAATTATTATTATCAAAAAAAATTTAAACTTGTCCAAAAAATTTGAATTTTAGCCAAATTTGACAAAAATACTTTGGCAAATCAAGACATTTTTGATATACTCAATGATATATCCGAAGGAGAAAAGTTTTGAAAAAACTATTTAGATTCTTTAAAAGTTACAAAAAGCAAATGATTTTAGCGCCACTGCTCAAATTCTTTGAAACAATGACTATTATAATAATTCCACTGCTTGTCGCAAACATGATAGACATAGGTGTCAAAAATCATGACATAAGATACATAGCAATTTGGGGAACTATAGTTGTTGTATTTAATATAATTGGAATACTTAGCGCTGTTATTTGTGCCAAACTAACTTCCAAGGCATGCTCGGGAATTAGTTATGATATTCGAAAAGATTTGTATAGACACATAAATACTCTATCCCATGCCGAACTAGACAAATTCGGAACAGCGACACTAAATAATAGAATAACTCACGACGTCAATAGAATTGAGACCGCACTTGGAATGTTTTTGAGAATGGTTATGAGAACTCCATTTTTGATTATTGGCTCAATTATAATGACCATGATAATCTCTTTGAAATTATCTCTTATATTTTTGATAATAGCACCACTTATTTTGTTTGCTGTATTTATAATTTTCAAAAAGACCGAACCACTCTACGACCGCACCCAAAAAGATTTGGATAGAGTATCCGAAATCACAAGAGAGAATTTGCAAGGCGCAAGAGTCGTAAGGGCATTTAACAAACAAGACTACGAAGAACAAAAATTTCAAGGTGCAACTCTCAAACTCAAAAAATCAGCAGTCAAAGTTGTATCTATTTCGTCTCTACTTAATCCAATCACTTCGACCATTATCAATTTTGCAATCATAGCAATAATGTGGTGGGGTGGACTTCAAGTAAATATTGGCGGTCTTACTCAAGGTCAGATTATTGCATTTGTTAACTATCTAACACAGATTTCATCGGCATTTGTGTCGCTTGCAAATTTAATTATTGCATTTATCAAAGCATTCAACTGCGCGGGAAGAATCAACGAAGTCTTTGATACCAAGCCTAGTGTAATCGAAACCAATCACGACTTTATAGATATTCAACCTAATTCAGCAGTTCCAAAAATTGAATTCAAAAACGTAAGCTTCAAGTATTCCGACTCCGCCAAATACGCTTTTGAAAATCTAAGTTTTACAGCATATGCTGGTCAGACTATAGGAATTATTGGTGGAACGGGAAGCGGAAAGAGTAGTGTTGTATATCTTGTGCCAAGATTTTATGATGCAGTCGAAGGCGGAGTATATGTTGACGGAATTAATGTCAAAGACTATTCACTCACTCAGTTACGTCAAAAAATCGGACTAGTTCCACAAAAGGCAGTGCTTTTCAAAGGCACACTCAAAGAAAACTTGCGTTGGCGAAAGGAAGACGCAACTTATGAAGAAATGAAAAAGGCAGTCAAGATTTCTCAAAGTTATGAGTTCGTCAAAGACCTTCCCGAAAAGTACGAAACCAAAGTTCAAGCGGGTGGCAAAAACTTCTCTGGCGGTCAACGTCAAAGACTAACAATCGCAAGAGCATTGGTCGGAAATCCAGAGATTTTGATTTTGGACGATAGTGCATCGGCACTAGACTTTGCTACAGATGCAAACTTGCGAAAGGCAATCAAAGAGAATATAAATTCGACAGTTATACTTGTTTCTCAAAGAGCAAATACAGTCAAAAATTCGGACGTAATAATCGTACTCGAAAATGGCAAGGTTGTAGGTCAAGGAAAACACGACGACTTGCTCAAAGATTGCGAAGTTTACAAACAAATATACTTGTCACAGACTAAATAAAAGGGGGAATTGACTTGGAAGAAAAAAATCAAACAAGGAACAAGCAGGAAGAAAAAGAATATCGAAAAATCAAAAAAGCCATAGCGCAACTTCCAAAAGATTCCTTTAATAATCCAGAAAAAGCACAACCAGCCAAGAACATTATTGTTCCAACTGTTGTTCCAGCCACACTTAATAATCCAGCACTTCAAAACGAAGCACGTCCGGACAAAATCGTTGATTCGCCACTTATTCTTGATACAAACTCAAAGCGAATCGAAAGTGTTGCAAGAATTAAAAAACAAAAGAAAGGCTTTGTACTCCTAAGAATTTTGGGGTACTTAAAAAAGTATTGGTACTTATTTATACTAGCCATAATATTTGCAATGGTTAATTCGACTTTTGAAATACTTATTCCATTAATTATTGGCAAAGGCATTGACCATATCGTTGGAGTGGGTCAAGTTGAATTTGATGCTTTGCTTAAGTACATCGGTTGGCTATCTGTTTGTATAGTCGGCTTTGCGGGATTTAAGTGGTCGCTTTCACGACTTGCAAATGAAATGTCTTATCGCATTGAACAACAAATGCACAACGATATTTTCAAGAAGTTTAACAAAGTTCCACTCAAATATATTGATAGTTCCAGCCATGGCGACTTGCAGTCTCGTATGATAAACGACGTAGGTTTAATAACAGACGGATTTGTACTTGGACTCACAACTTTCTTTGATGCACTCGCAACAATTACTCTAACACTTATTTTCATGATAAGAATTAATGCTACAATCGCAATAATAATTATCTGTGCAACTCCACTTAGTATTATAGTCGCATCAGTTATTGCCAAGGCTTGTCACAAGATTTTCAAACGTCAAGCCAAGGCACTCGGAGACTTGTCTGGGACTATGGTCGAAATGGTCGGAAACCAAAAGGTTGTCAAAGGCTTTTTGTACGAAGACCGCTCTATTGAAAGGTTTGACGAAATCAACGTTAAACTCAAAGACGTAGCAGGCAAAGCGATGTATTATTCGTCACTTTCAGCGCCCTTTACTAGATTTATAAATGGCTTGCTTTATGCAACTGTTGCAATAGTTGGTTGTTTGTCGGCAGTCAAAGGGAATATGTCTATTGGAGATATTTCGGTGTTCCTAGCCTATGCAAACCAATACTCTCGTCCATTTAACGATATTGCCGATGTATTTGCAGACATCCAAGCCGCCTTTGCATCCGCAGTCAGAGTATTCAACGTCCTTGATATGAAAAACGAAGTCAGCGATGCTGGACTTGTTGACATCAAAAAATGCACTGGCGATGTTGTGTTTGACCACGTTGACTTTTCATATACTCAAGACAAAAAACTTATTCAAGATTTAAATTTGAATATTAAGAGCGGACAGAGAGTCGCAATAGTAGGTCCAACTGGTTGCGGAAAGAGTACACTTATTAATTTGCTTATGCGTTTTTATGATACAGACAAAGGCACAATATCCGTAAGCGGACATAATATAACCGAAGTAACAAGACAGAGTCTTCGAAGACAATATGGCATGGTGCTTCAAGAAACATGGCTGTTCTCCGCATCAATTAGAGACAATATCGCTTATGGAAAGGAAAATGCCACCGACGAAGAAGTTAGACGTGCAGCCAAACTTGCGGGTGTTGACCACTTTATTGAGACTATCCCCGATGGCTACGATGCTATGATAAACGAAAATGGAGATAATTTGTCTCAAGGTCAAAAGCAGTTGATTTGTATAGCTAGACTAATGCTAGCCAAACCACCAATGCTAATTTTGGACGAAGCAACAAGTAATATAGACACAAGAACCGAACTTGCTATTCAGTCGGCATTTAACAAAATGATGGAAGGCAAGACAAGTTTTGTAGTTGCTCATAGACTATCCACAATCGTTTCTTCGGATATTATTTTGGTTATGAACAAAGGCAATATTATAGAGCAAGGCACTCACAAAGAGTTGCTCAAAAAACAAGGCTTTTATTACAACCTATATAATAGCCAATTTAGTGAATATTAATTTTAAACACATATGTTCTTTGGGAATGTATGTGTTTTTTTGAAATTTGGGTCTTGAAATTTGATTTTTTGTATGATACAATATAATTATTAAATAGCCAAAGGGGATAATGTGGTGGATAACAAAGTAGATAGAATTTGGAGTGCCGAAAGAGATGTTAACGAAGTTAAACATACTTTGGACGATATAAAAAGACTAAAAGATTCTGTAAGACTAGATTTGATTGGACTAAACAAAGACAAACAACAAGTTATGAAAGACGAAGATTACGACGAACTAATTAATGTGTATGAAGCCTTGACCGCTTTAGAAAAAGGCTATATGCAAAGAAAACTTGCAACCGCTCAAATCAAATTAGAAATTGCCAAAGTATCACCCGACGGAGATGCTATCGAGTACTTTAATAGTTTGTTTGGTGAGTAATTTAAAAAATTTAATTTTTGGTGGAAATTATGAAAAAAGTTGTAAAGAACAAAGATTGCAAATTCAAAAAGATTAATAAGGCTGGACTAATCGGTCTTATCATTAGTGCTGGACTTGTATTTGGTGCGGGTTTTCATGGAATTAATGCACTTAGAAGTCGTGCCAAAGAAGACAAATTAATGGAAGAATTTAAACAAACTGAGCAATATCAAACATATCTTGAACAAGAAAGATACAAAGCATATGCTCAGTATTTAAATGGCGAAATAGACAAGGATAGACTTAACTATTTGCTCACAAAAGACCCTGAAACAACCGAACTTATGTATGCTCTTATGAACTACGGAACTGAAGAAGAAGTAGACGAATATATGGATTATTCTGCCGATTCTCTCAAAAATGAAGTCGGAGCTATTGCATCGGGAATACTTGCATATGTTTCAACTACAGCAACAGCCGGAAGTATTGGCAAAAATGGACTTATCAAAAAATCCAAAGAAGAAGAATTAGAGATGTAAAAAAGAAAGCATACCGCTTGCTTTTTTTTACATCGATATAGTTTTGTTTTATTCATCACCATATAACACAAATATTTGTTTTGCATTTAAAAATATGTTATACTTATATTATGGAAAGAGAAACAAATAGCTATGAGATAATTGGTGATAATCTTAAAATTAGATGGCACGAAGGTTTTAATGATTCAAAAGTTACACATACACAAGTTAGCGGTTATATATTTAACACGAATAATCAACTTTTGATAGTTAAAAACAATTCTTCTTGGACTATTCCAGGTGGGCATCCAGAAGGTAATGAATCATATTTGGAAACATTAAATAGAGAAATTATGGAAGAAGCATGTATAACAATTAAGGATGCAGTTTTGTTGGGTGCGGTTGAAGTCTGTGATAATGGCAAAACATATTATCAGTATAGATATACTGCACGTGTAGACAAAATTTTTCCATTTATACAAGAATGGGAAACTTCTGAGAGAATGTTTGTAAACTTAAATGAATTGAAAAAGTTTATTCCTTGGGCTAATGGAAAAGTGTTTAGAGAGCAACTAAAATCAGCCACGAAGTATTGGGAGTTGAATGATGCAAAGAGAACTTAGAGACTTGTATGATTGTAATAGTAATTTGACAAATAAGACTTATTACAAAGGGGATGCAATTCCGCAAGGATACTATCCAATGGTTGTTATGATTGCAATTCAAAATGATTTAGGCGAATTTTTGATGCAAAAAAGAGTTCCTAGAAAAGGTGGAGACTGGGGTGTCACTGGCGGTCATCCTAAGGCTAATCAAACACCTTACGAAGGAGTTATAACTGAAGTGTGGGAAGAATTAGGGGTTGATATATCACAAGATAAAATTGAGATTTTTTCTCAAGGCTGTGATGGCAAGGATTGTTACAAAATGTACTATGTTAACAAAAATATAGACATTCAAAATATCAATATTCAAAAAGACGAATTAACCGAAGTTAAGTGGTTTAGTTTTGATAAACTTGAAAGCATGGTCAATGAAAAAGTCTTAAATCAAGACCAAATTGACTTTTTTATAAAGTGTTCAGAGTATTTAAAAAGTAAAAAATAACACCTAAAATAGGTGTTATTTTTTACTCACTAATCTCTTTTCTGACTGCATTATTGATTACAACAACTTGGTCGGCTTTGTCTATCATTCGTTTGTCATGTGTTACAACCATAACAATGGCTTTCTTTTTTAGTTTGTTGATTTCTTTGAGAACAGTATTTGTATTTTCGGCATCAAGTTCGTTAGTTGGTTCATCAAAAATATAAACTTCTCTGTCTTGAATAAGTCCACGCAAAATACAAATTCTTTTTTTCTCACCACCGCTGAGTTTTTGCTCCAAATCTTCTTCGCAATCTTCATTAAACCTTTTGTTAATGATTTTGTCCATTCTCAAGTTTGTAATAATTTGGTTTCTCTCAGCATTTGGTTTAACTTCGGGATAATAAACGTTGTCTTTGATGTTTCGATTGAGAATATATGGAGATTGCATAACGATTGACATTCTATCAATAAACGTATACATCGAGTTTACTTTGTATTCATCGTTAATTATTATATCTCCACTTACTCTTTCGGCAATTCCCGTCAAGGCTCTTAGTGATGTCGTCTTTCCGCCACCGCTTTCGCCAGTTATGACTGTTAACTTGCCTTTTTCAATAGAGTAATTAATATTTTCAATTAATGTGTCGTCGTCGTTACAAATGGTTACATCTTTGAGAGTGATTTTCTCAATTGGCTTATTATAAGTATCGTGAGTAGTATCCATTTCGGTTTTGATAGTTGGTTTGAGTTCTTCGAGCCTTTCTATTTTGGTCATAAGTTGGGTGGATGAGTTTATAAACCAACCAAAGTTTTGAATAGGACTAAATACTTTTTCGACATACGAAATTATTAGTACGATTGAACTAGCACTCACAATTCCCGACGCAACTTTGCTTGAGCAAATTAGTATAATTGAATAAGTTGCAAGCACATCAATTAGTGCCATAACTATCCAATACATTTGCCAAATTTTAAATCTTTTTTTGCTAACATTTTTGTAGTCGTCAATCTTTTCGTCCAAATTTTTGCTTTCTAATTTTTGAGACTTAAATAAGTTAATAAGTGTTAGATTATGTAGTGTATTAACCAAAAAGTTGGTTACACGTGAGTTGCATTTTTCCATTTGTTTGGTCACAGGGCTTTCTATCTTTTGTCTAATTAGGAATACGAAAGTCGTCAAAATTAAACCTACTAGCAAGATAGGAATTGCGTAAACTTCAATCAAACAAATATAAATTGCCGATACAATACTCGAAAACAAGTTTGGCAAGATTGTATCATATAGACAGTTCATAACCCAGTCAAAGTCGGCAATGCTATCGTTTATTCGGTAGGTTGCATCACCGACAGTCATGCCAATATTTAGATTTTTGCGGGGAGTGGTTGCCCACGAAAATCCTACTTCCTTGACTTTCATATAAAGTTTGAGTACAAATTTATTTTTGAAATAATGAAGTGATGTGTTAAAGGCACTAATCGAAAATACCAACACCGCACAAAGGATTATAAGCACAGTCAAATTAATGTCATTTGGAATGTTTATTCCAAAAAATTGTGCAGGCTCGCCACCAATTAGGGATACTAGTATTGCAATTATTTGAGCAGGGACTAGTAGCAATACTCCCGAAAAAGCATACAAAAATGCGAGCAAGAAAAAGTACGCCTTTTCGCCTTTATTCATAATTTCAAAGGCAAATTGAAGCACGCCAAATATACTTTTGTTTCTTTTTTTCTTTTTCATATAAATTTCTCCATTAAATTATTTTTGGAAAATTCAAAAGAATCAAAGTCTTGCATCAAAACAAAAAAAATACTCGCAAATAAGCAAGTAATTTTTTTGAATTTTTATTATAAACAAAAAAGCAAAACAATGATTACTTACAAATTTTCCTATTAAGTTGTTTAGTTGTACTTGTAAAAATCATTATTTTTGCCTCCTTAATGTATTTGATTTATTTCAAGTTATCCAAGATGAAATCATCATCTTCACCCTTATTCTAGCAATATTATTTTTGTTCGTCAAGATATATTTGCAAAATTTTTTACAAAATTTGTTTATTTTTTGATTGTAAATACTCACAAATCTTTTTCTAAATCGCTAGTAAGGTTTGTGCCATTCTTTTCAATAACATTTTCGGCATAGATGTTCCATAGCAAATCTTGGAATTCTTCGGTCTGGAAATTATTGCTATCTGCACCTATAAGGCTATCGTCCAACAAATCTACTAATTGACAAACGCTATCTATTTTCCCTTTGGATAGATTTGCTAAGTTCTCAGTAGGACTAAGGCTTTTAATCTTATCTAGTTTTGGAAGATTAAACTTTCTGCCATAGTTGTCTTCGATGCCATAGATATAATATTTGTTCCCGTGAAAGGTTGTTTCTCTTGCAATAACACTATCTATGTAAGAAATGTCAAACTCGTCTTGAACTTTGTCAAACTTGTCGCTTTCGCCATATAGTTTTTTGTCTAATTCTTTGAGAACGACATATGGATTAACTTTGAAGTCTTCAAAATTTATTTCCGACTTGATGTCTTCTAATTTCTTTTTTGTATCCATTAACTCTTCGTGTTTGTTGACAAGTCTTAACATGCTTCTATCTTTTTCGTGTTGAGAAGAAAAGTTAAAATTAAAGTAGTGAGATGTGTAATCATTATTGTATTCGTTGAGTAGATATTGGTAGTAGCTCTTAATTTTTTTGTACTCAGCAATTTTGGGTCTTTCATTTTCGATAATGCTTTTCTTCAAAATATTTTTGTCCATAATATATCCCTTAAATTAAATCTATAATTATTATATCTTAAATATTTACAAAGTCAATAGGGTTAAAAATTTTTTATCTGTTAATAATTTTAATATGGAAATAATCAAAGGCAATACTTATTTTGATAATATTAATATTTTTGATAGCATCAAGCAATATCCGTATTTAGACAAAGATATTGATTGCGATATTCTAGTCATAGGTGGCGGGATTGAAGGCGCACTTGTCAACTACTATTTGTCCAAAAATTACAAAGTTGCACTCGTTGAAAAATCTAGGCTTGGCAGGTCTTCGACTTGTGTTGCCACAGCCCTTCTTGAGTTTCAACTAGATAGTTTTGCAAACGATTTAAAATCTATTTTGGATAGCGAAGATATATCCAAAATTTATTCCATGGGACTTAAGTGTTTGGACGACTTAGATAGACTAATATCCCAACTTGGCAACCACTGTTATTACAAGAAAAAACCAAGCCTACTTTATTCAAATAGACTAATAGACACTCCAAAAATTAAAAGAGAATTTGAGTTTCGAAAGCAAAATGGTTTTGATTGTAAATATGTAGACGAAAACAATTGCCCTATAGATATTGACATAAAGTCGGGTATTCTTGACAAAAATGGCGGTGCAGAACTAAATCCGTATTTATTCGAAAAACAACTGATTGAAAACTCAAGCAATCAAAAAAGCATTTATGAAAACACAGAAATAGTTAGTCTCCAAGATATTTCAGATTATGTAATTGCTCATACAAAATATGGATACAAAATCCGTGCCAAAAAAGTTATTGTATCCACCGGTTTTGATTACACTCTGCTAGATTCAGACGTTCAAAAATTACTTACAATGATGGTCTCATATACAATAGTTACAAACAAGATTTCCAATCTAAACAAAATCAAACTTCCCTTAATTCAAGACGCTTACGAAAACTATCATTATTTGCGTTCGCTTCCCGATGACAGAATAATCTTTGGTGGCGAAGACACCAAGTTTGACGGAACTCAAATTGATGCAAAAGTTGCTAAGTCTAAGTACCAAAGCCTAACTAAAAATTTAATTAAAATTTTGAAAAATTACAACTTGAATATTACTTCGGAGTATGAGTTCTGTGGACTATTTGCATCAACCGAAAATAATTTGGGAGTGGTGGGTCAAAGCAAGTTTAAAAATATCTACTACTTTTTGAGTTGTGGAGCAAATGGAATAATTAATACTTTTTGTGGAATTGAAATA
Source organism: uncultured Clostridia bacterium (assembly GCA_934754475.1). Taxonomy (GTDB): domain Bacteria; phylum Bacillota; class Clostridia; order Christensenellales; family UBA1242; genus UBA11490. Next base: position 138,353 of record CAKVHV010000003.1, read on the forward strand.
ATAAAAGATTTGCTCGAAGGCAAATCTAATGAGTTCGAAAAATATTTTTCACCACTGAGATAATATGTATGGTTTGACCAAACAGGTCAAACCTTTTTCAATTAAAGCAAAAGCGAAAATTTATACACGGGATTTCAAAAGCAAAATAGGTTATTCAAATACTCGCAAAAAGATTGCAAACAAGATTTTTGACACTCGCAATAAATATCGTTTACATAAGTCAAAATGCTCTTTTTGAATAAGGTGTCAAAAGTATAGAGTTCTTTTATCTTTTGAACAGCACTACTTTCCAAAGTAATCACAAGTTCGTTACTTTTGAACTCTTGCAAAACACCTTTGCATTTACATGTTACATGCGCTTGAAACTTTAATTGTTTTTTCATCTTAGTCTACCGTTACTTCAAATGTTACTGTTACTTCGGCGCTAGGTGCTAAGTCATCAAGTTTAATACCTACCGCTGGGTCGGCATCTTCTTTGGTTACATTGTCTATCTTAACACTGCCCACAACAAACGATGTGCCTTCTGGAATATCGTCTTTGAAAGTGACATCGGTGTTTGTTGCATTACCTTCGTTTTTAATAACGTTTTGGAACATCAATTTGTCACCCTTAATAACTGCTGTTTTGTTAGAAGTTTTCTTAATAGTTATTGCATTGCTAGTCAAATTAATAGTTACAACGTTAGAGTTTTCAACTAAGTCTTGGACTTCGTTAACAGAGTAAGTTATTGTAGAGTTCATATTAACTAAGTCACTAGTAGGAGAGTCCTTAATAGTCACCATAAACTTAATAGTAACTTCTCCGTTTGCTTCAATAGCGTCGGGGAGTTCAAAACCAGTAACAATATCAAAAGTTGGTTGTGCTTCACCATCTATGGTTACCGAACCTGTTTTGAATTCGGCATCGTTACTAATGTTTTCCTTAATGCTTACATTAAATATTTGAAATTCAGATGAATTTGTAAGCACTAATGTTTGTTCAATTTCGTCACCGCTTTCGCCAAAGTTTTTGGCAGTGCTTCTCACCTTTGTAAATGATGTTGTCATATACTCGGTCGAAGAAACATTACTTTTGACGTCGCTAGTTTTGGTGCTTGTGTCTGGAAGAGTATACGTGCTAGTAACTTGAGATTGGTTGTTAATTTTTGACATACTATCTCCTTAAGAATTTTTTAAGTTTGCTTTCCCATATCATAATATGTGCTTAATAATTTAAATTGACACAAGAATTTTTTGGCATTTTAAAAGCCCGCTTCTCACCAAATACAAAATTTCAAAATATTATGTTGTAGGGAAAAGTTAGGAGAAGTGATGAGATTTAAAGATATAGATTGTAATTGCAATGATTGCAATTTGGATGTAGAAAATATTTTAAGAAAAACACCCCTTGTAGGAGTAAGGGGCGCAACTGGTCCAACTGGGGCTACAGGGGCTACTGGAGCGACCGGACCTACTGGTGGCGAAGTTGTAGCAAGTTCGACCACAACCTTGGAAGCGGGCGAAAAAGCATATGTAGAGAGTAAGTATCAAGACGGAAAAAACATGTTGAGTTTTTATCTTCCACGTGGCGAAAAGGGTGAACGTGGCGAAATGGAGACAGTCCAAGTCGGTTTTGTAAACACGGCTGACCCCGAAGAAGGTGCAGATGTCGTAGATAGATACGAAGAAGATGTGCATTATTTGGATTTTTCAATTCCAAGGGGAATGCAAGGTTTCAAGGGAGAGAAAGGCGAAAAGGGCGAGAAGGGTGAAAGGGGAGACAAGGGAGAAAAAGGAGACACTGGAGAGAAAGGCGACAAAGGAGATACTGGCAAACCAGGACCTGCCGAAATCCAAAGTGTCATGATACTTTCATACAATGGCGACCCTACTAGATTTCCAGTTGGTGGAATTGAAATAGAGTCTGGCAAAAGAGTTCCGCTCATGCGAAGGGAACTAGACCATGGCGGGTTTATTACTTTGGATAGTCAAGATATGACACTCCAATTTAACAAAACGGGAATATACTTTGTAATATTTACTGTCAATGCATACGTCAAACGAAGCGGTACAGATTTTAATCCGGATACAGACTTTGTTTCAATTGCTTTTAGAGAAGTAGATAGCGACAAAATTTTGGCAGCAGCAAACAACTGGACACCAAATGAATGTGCCTTGAATACTTGTGGTCAAGGGATGTTTGTCGTAAACGACTTGGCTACCGCATACGAACTGGTTAATACTCAAAAAAAGAGTATGTTTGTAAATGGCTGTAATATTAATCAGACTATTAGCCATTCGTATTTTAGTGTTCCAATGGTTTCGCTGTCTATAATCAAACTATACTAATCCTTAAACTGGATATCAATAGTATCTGTTGAAATATCATACTCGGCAAAAATAACTTTTTTAAGAGACTTTTTGTCGAGTTTTACTTTGTCTAGTAGCCACTGTACATCTTTTTGCAAAGTTCTCAGTGAGCTATAAGATATATGCCCGTCAACTATCACATAAAAAGGCAAACTAGCCTGAGCAATATTATTTGAAACATCTTCAATAACAACTGGTCTTAGATTTCCTTTTGGCATCACACTAAGTTGCCCGCTGGTTTCAAATATTGCATAAGCGACATCGTTTAAATCAAAATACCCTTTTTCTCTACACATAGATAGAATGTCGTTGACATCGAGTTTGCTTTTTCTGAGTGCTTTGTATTGAATCTTTCCCATGTATATTATTGTTTCGGGTCTACCCTTGAAAAAGTGTTTAAAAAATGGACCTTTTCTTCCAAGGAACGACACCATAATATCAAACAAGAAAAACACTGTCATGCCAATCAAGTAATAATAAAAAGGTGTGTCTCCCACATCAGTTGCCATTTCGGCAGAAATCGAACCAATTGAAATCGCCATGACATAGTCAATAAACTCAAGTTGGGCGATTTGTTTTTTGCCCATAAGTTTGGCAATAAAGAATAGATAGATTACACTCACAGATGAGAATATTAATAATTTGTAAATTTCATTCATAGTCTAATAATTAACATATAAAAAAATATTATTCAAATTTTCCAAGTATTTTTAAATTTCGCTTGACAATCAACTTTGGTGGGTGTAAAGTATATGTATCCATAAAGAGTGTGTTAGGGACAGCCCCGATGACCACACAGCAACCTAAATCGCAAGATTAAAGGTGCTAAAGGCTGACCGATGGGAAGATTTAAGATTTTTGTTTTTTTACCCATTGGAGACAATGGGATTTTTTATTCCCTTTATGGATAATATTAAAGGGAGATTTTTTTTATGAATAATTTAAACGAGAGAAAAATAATTACAAGTGAGAGTGTTTGTATTGGACACCCAGACAAGACATGCGACACAATCGCCGATGCTTTTTTGGACGAAGCGTTGAGACAAGACTCGCAGTCTCAAATGGCTGTGGAATGTGCCATCAAAGATAACAAACTATTTATCTATGGCGAAGCCACCACCAAAGCCCAAATAGATTACGAAAAGATTGCAAGAAAGGTTTTGAAAGATATAGGATACACTTGCGACTTTGAAATTATCAAAGAAATAAGTGAGCAGAGTGTAGACATAAATAACGCAGTAGTCAAATCCGAACTTTGTGCAAACGACCAAGGAATGTGCTATGGCTATGCAACCAACGAAACCCCTGAATTTATGCCTATGCCAATAATCCTTGCACACAAACTTATGCAAAAGTACGACGAGTTTAGAAAAACAACCAGAGACTTTTTTGCGGATGCAAAGAGTCAAGTAAGTGTTGAATATTTTAAGGATAAACCAGTTAGAATAGATACAGTTTTGGTGTCTGTATCACATAGTTCAAGTTTGGATTTGAAGACCATTCAAGATATTATCAAAACCCAAGTTATTGACCCTGTTTTGAGTGAGTATCAATCAATGCTAGTTGACACCAAATATATTATCAATCCAAGTGGGAAATTTACCATTTGGGGAAGTTTTGGCGACTCAGGTTGTGTAGGCAGAAAGATTGTAGTAGATACTTATGGCGGAGTAGGTCGAGTAGGTGGCGGATGTTTTAGTAGCAAAAATTCTACCAAGGTAGATAGGTCGGGAGCATATTATGCAAGATTTATCGCCAAAAATATCGTAGCCAATGGACTAGCAGACAAATGCGAAATCCAAGTTTCTTATGGAATTGGACTAAGCAAACCAGTTTCACTAAATATTGAGACTTTTGGAACAAACAAAGTCTCAATCGAAAAAATCTATGAGATTGTAAACAAAAACTTCAACTTCTCTCCAGCAAATATAATAACTGAATTGGATTTGAACAAACCAATTTATCAAAGTACTGCTTGTTTTGGTCACTTTGGGCGACCAGAGTTTTCTTGGGAGAAAATCAAAAAACTTGTCTAATTTTAGACATAATATTAGTGTTTCAACTTTAAATACGTCCCAAAAGTCAAGTATTTTTAACAAAGATAAAAAAACTTATTGCAAGTTAAGTATGTTTTATGTAAAATATATGTAGTGTTTAAGTTTAAGTTGGAGACTGAATGAAAAGGATTGTAAGAGAAGTAATTAATAGTTCGCTGTTTGAGTCGACAGGCAAAAGAAACGAACTTACTGCCAAACTAACCGCATTTGCACTTACATATGCAGGTGTTCCAGATGGCAAGTGGGGAGATATCTCTTTTAAAAAAGAACTAGGTCACGGTGAAGGAACATCGCAATATCAAAATATTGAAGTGTCAAAAAGATTTTTGTTGGATAGTCAGGACAAGGGTTTAGACATTTTGGCACTTTGGCACGAAATAGGGCATGCACTAGACGATGCAAATAGGGGTAGTGGCGCAACTTATGAGATTTATCAATCATATAATGCAAACGAAATTGGTTACTTTATAGATATTGTTCAAGAGTTGCTTTTTAACAACGAAAAATATGACGATGGTGTTTTAATTTCGGCCATATGCGAAGAGTACTTGGATGCTAGATATGCTTTGTGTCCCGAAGAACTTAGAGCAGATAATTTTTCTTTTGATGTAGCAAGTCGTTTTGAAAATATCGGCAAACAACTAAAATTAAATTATGACAAAAAAATTGAGTTTAATAATATTATTGAACAAATAGAAAACGAAAAAAATCTACTTCGTTCTGCTCGTGAGAATTTTGAAGAAGTGGCAGACAAATACAAGGGGAAAGTCATTGGCTATTCAAGAGAAATACTGACAAGACTACTAAATTGTGACCAAGACGGAAATAGACAGATAGATAATTATGACGACATCAAAAAGGCAAAAATATTAATGGCTCTATCCGTTGCTTGTCGTCAAGTATTTAACGAAACGCAAGTAAATATTATTTTAGACGAAATAATTGGATTGTTTAATTGCTTTAGAAATGCTTGTAGTGATTCAAGTTGTAATATCACATACAAGGAAATCAATGGACTCAAAAAACTTTGTACACGTTTGCTTGGCGCTTTTGAAAGTATAGTTTTGGCAGCACCTATAGATTTGAGAGAATCGGATATAAAATTTATACGCGAAGAATTTGACGAAGAAGAAGTAGGGTATATTATGCGTGAACGCAAAAAAGTCTTTGGCAAAGAAATATAACCAAAACTCTTGACATATACAAACTAATTATATAAAATATCTAGGTACAAAAAACTTGGAAACAACCAACTTGATTAAATCAAATTTATCTAATTTGCTTTGACCTTAAGCAAAGAGATTGCTACCCAAGCACTTTGTATCTGGATATTTTTAGTTAACTACACAATATCATTTGGTTCGTGCTACTACGACAGTGAACACGCCGCGTTAAAATAAGTTGCCAGTGGCAAGTTATTAGCCAAAGCGGGAGACACTTTAGGTGTCGACGGAAGAGCGAAATGCTCTACCTAAAAACGAATTGTAATTACAACAACAAAAATAATAGTATTCAAGTAAATTTTATTTGCTGGTGTGGCTCAGCGGTAGAGCACCACCTTGGTAAGATTTGAAATGCCTAAAATTACCGACTTAAAAACTTAATAAATTAGCCTATTTTTATAGATATGCTACTGTGGCTCAGCGGTAGAGCACTGCCTTGGTAAGGCAGGGGTCACGGGTCCGATTCCCGTCAGTAGCTCCACTTATTAAAAGTCGCTAAAATCCTTTATTTTCCTAGGGTTTTGGCGATTTTTTATTTTCATATTTTTAACGAAATTTTTAAAGCAAAAAAACATTTGCTGTCAAATACGAAAGCAATTGCTGTCAAAATTTGCTCCATAAAAAAGACCGATAGCCATAAAATCAACTATCGGTCTTTTTCTTTCTAAAACTCTCTAAAACTGGTACATTTGCTGTCAATTGCTGTCAAAACTATTTAGGCAAAATAAAAAATTACTTTTAAAATATTTCAAATTCTAGTTCAGTCTTTCTATCATATATTTCGCCTTGTGGGATGTAATACATGTATGAGTGTTTTGCTTTTCATTAAATATTATTTATACAATAATCGCATAAACATCTTAATTCCTTATATATTTAAATTTATAATGCGACAGCACCATAATTAATTTTACTTACAATACAACTCATATTTTTTGAGCATTCTTTGCATTGCTTTGTCATCTTTGCTTATGAGACTTTTTGCTTCGTCAATTGACACCCGTTTAATTTCGGTGGACTCGTTAGAAATTTCAAAATTTTTATCTTTAGCCAAAAATAAAAAATTAATATCATAATGAAAATGCTCTGGTTCATTTTTCTTTTGGCTATATGCTATTCTCTGCACGTCGACATCCAAAATTTTGTTTGAAATAAGTTTGCAATCTGTGATTCCTGCTTCTTCGCTTATTTCTCTTTTTGCGACATTAATACAATTGCTTTCGCCATCACTATGCCCACCGAATTGAAACCACATCCCGGTCTTTTTGTGATGATTAAGCAGTACTCCACCTTTGCCATCAACCACAAGTCCACCAGCGGTTACATGCCCCTTTAGATTAGACCTATCGTAGCAGTTTGTATTGCTTGTCAAAAATTTTAACACGTTTTTGACATTTTCCTTTTCTTGTTCATCAAAAGGTCTGTAATTATTAAGTTCGTCAAAAAGATTAAATTTATTATAACTCATTTCTTTTCCCAATTCGTTTGTATTCATATGTTACTCCTAAAATGAGTATAACACAAATATTTAATATTTAAGTAAAAAACATGCAAGATTAAAAACTTTTGGAAAACAAAAAAAGAACATCTATTCGCCGAATAGTTATACTAATTAATTTTATTAAATGTTCTTTGCTAATCGTTATCTAAAGATGATGTGTCTACCGGTCATTTCTTATTTTGATTTGCGCTTGCTTGACACAATAATATTTGTTGGAATATAATATGCTTAATAATTTGTTAAGTTAGAAAAATTATTAGGCGGGAACATAATGGCGAGTTCAAAGGATTACAAGGATTATATTTTAGAACAACTAAATTTGCTTGAAGACATAACTTACAAAGCGATGTTTGGTGAGTTTATGCTGTATTACAAAGGCATATATTTTGGCGGTATTTTTGATAACAGATTTATGGTTAAAAATGTAAGTACAAACAAAAAATATGGCTTAATGTTAGATTTGCCATATCCAAGTGCAAAAGAAATGTATTTGGTTGAAAATATTGAAGACAAAGACTTTTTAAAAGCCCTTGTTTTGGACACTGTAAGGGGTTTGAAATGAATAAAAGATATATTATTTCAAGAAGATTTTTGATTTTTTGGACGCTTTTTATTGGGATAGGTGCAGTTGCTGGAAGCTTGGGAATGCTCGTTGACCCTTCGGGCAAAGCCATGGGAATGGATGCAATGTTGCCATATTTCCAAGTATTGCCTTTTGCAGATAAATTGTTTCAAAATTTTGTCTTCTCTGGGATTATGTTGCTTGTCGTAAATGGCATTACAAACTTAATTTCGGCGGGGCTTTTGTTTGCTCACAAAAAATCCGGCATTATTTTGGGGATGATATTTGGCATAACATTGATGTTGTGGATTGTTATTCAGTTTGTAATTTTCCCATTAAATTTTATGTCAACAGCATATTTCATATTTGGTTTTTTGCAATTCGTCACCGGATATGTGTGCCTTGTGGGTTACATGCAAATCCAGTTTAAATTCGATGCTACTAGTTATATTAGTATTGGAAAAAACAAACACAAATTGGTGGTGTTTTTCTCACGTACAGGTTATACCAAAAAACTCGCTTACGAGATTGCAAACGAGCAAGGTGCAGAAATTTTGGAGATAACCACAAAAGAAAAAATTGCCGGCAATTTGGGATTTTGGTGGTGCGGAAGATTTGGCATGCACAAATGGGGCATGCCCTTAAACGATGTTGATATAGATTTTACACAATACGACGAAGTTACAATTTGTTCGCCAGTATGGGTGTTTGGATTGTCCGCTCCAATTAGAGAGTTTTGCAAACTAAACAAAGGAAAAATTAAAAATGTAAATTTAGTTTTAACACATTTTATGAATTGCAAATTCAAAAAAATCTCTCAAGAAGTGGATAAATTACTAGATACTCAGCACAAAGAATTTAAATCCTACCGATGTCGTTTTGGTAAACTTAAAAAACTTTAAAAAGCAAAACAAAATTTTATTATACTTTTTTTGCACTGCTTATTAGTTCACCTAATTTTTCTGCACGTTTTTGGGCTTCGCTCAAAAATTCACTTACCGAAATCTTTTCATATAGTTTAGGCTCGCCATAAATTGATTTGTGTGTTTCAATCATAATAACATCCGAATAATTGGTGTGTGCAATTTCATTTGTAATCTTGACAAAATCTATATCCCCGTCAAAAGGAAGCAAATGCAAATCCTTGGAATAATCGTCGCCATATTCGTAGTTTCCAAGATTGTCATGAAGATGCACTGCAAATAATCTATCTCCATAGAGTTTGGCTACATCAATATCTTTGCCATACAAATTGTGATGACCAACATCATAGCACCAGCCCACATTGTCTAGTTTTACGTTGTCTAAAATGTACATAAAATGCTCGTAAGAATTATTATCTAAATTTTCAACAGCAATTTTAATATTTAATTTCTTTGCGTACTTTGCAAAGTCTTCAAAATCTTTGAGTGCAGAAAGGCTTGGACTTATTACTTTGCGGGCGGGGTTTCCTACAGTCGAATGAAAAATTACAGTATTCACTCCATACTCGTGGCATAAGTCTAATTCGTGTTTGAGAAGTCTATACCAACCATCATGAACACCACCTTTTGACCATGTTTCGTCGGCTTGTTCGACCGACAAATGTACAAAGCAAATCTTAAATCCCAAATCCGTAGCAGTTTTGAGATATTCTTCTTCTTTGCCTTTTTCGGTGAAAGCGACCATTAGGTTTTTTATCCCGGATTTTTTGATATTCTCCAAAGTTTCCTTGTAATTCTTTCCGCAATTACAATTAGTATTAATTCCTATGTTGTTCATTTTTTCTCCTAAAAGTATTATTTTAAAATGCTCAATCTATGTGATAACGATTTTATCGTGGGGTTTGCGAGTAGCAAATTGATTTGTGAATTTAATGAACAAAGCAATATTACATAGATTGTGACATTAAAACATTTTTCACACAAAAAAATACTTTACTATAAATAAAGTATTTTTTGTATTTTAAATTAGAAACAAGTTTCTTTGAGAAGTTTTGTGTACATCTCAATTAGAGTTTCATAACTAAACTTGCTAATAAATTCATTCTTTTCACCCGAAGTAATTGGGCCTGGTCCAAGAAGAACAACACTTTGGTCTGTTAGATAGTTTCCGTCAGAAACAATCGCAACTGATGAACGTTTGTTTCCTGTTAATTCTTCGAGACGAGAAATAAAGTTTTCGGCAAATGTTGACATAGGCATAACGTTATCTATAATTGTAACAAAACCATTGTATTTTTCGGCTAGTTCGTTAATTTTTTCAATTATTTGACGATTGTGGTCAGGTCTGATTGTACGATATTCAAGATAACAACTACATTCGCCCGGAACTCTGTTAAGAGATACACCACCTTGAATTTTGCCCAAGTTGAAAGTTGTATAAGACAATTCAAAGGCATTGTTTTTGTCGTCTTTAATTCGATTATTAAATCCATAAACTTCGCCTAGGAACGATACGCATTGTTCAATAGCATTTACACCTTTTGTAGGATTGCTACTATGTGCTTCTTTTCCGCTTATCATTACACAAAGTTTAAGTAGACCTTTGGTTGCAACAACTGGATAAAGGCTAGTTGGGGTTGGGATAATAATGTTTTGTGGAATGTCTTTTTCTTTGGCTACAATAGATTTGATACCGCCAAAGTTGTTTTCTTCGTCAAAAGTGAAGTAAAGTTTTAGACCCTTTTTAGGAAGTTTCCAGTCAAAGTTTCCAACAGCGGACAAAACCGCAGCCATTCCGCCCTTCATATCACTAATACCAAGACCAAGTAATTTGTCTCCGTCAATTGTCAAATCCATTGCATCATAGTCCTTCCAACTATTTCCAAGTGGAATTGTATCTGTGTGGCATACAAATCCTAGTTCGGCATCTTGTCCAGCACAAGCAACCAAGCATAGTTTGTGTGTGTCGTCGTCTATAACATAATTTGTTCTAAAACCAAGTTTGGTTAGATACGCATCACAATATTCCATAATAGATTTGTTTTGTGCATCAAAAACTGTATTGAATTGAATTAAGTCTCTTAAAATACTATATTTATCCATCTTAATCACCTATAAAATTATTTAAATCTACAATATGATAGCATAATTTACAAATATTGACAATTATTTGAATACTATACTTTCAAAATTTTGTTGTCCCATCAATTTTATTATTTGCAAAAAAATCCACCTAATTCTATTGATTTATTATATATTTAAATTTTAGTGTTTAATTTTTAAAGTTATGAAATATTTTTGAACAATGCAACAAAATTATTGTGTAAATTTAAAATCTATGATAAATTTTTAAAAAAGTAAATGGAGAAAATAAAAATATATGAAAGAAGTTACAAGCAAAGAATTATTAAAACAAATTTCTATTATTGCCAAAGACGATATTGAAATTATAAATATAGTCAAAGATGTTGTTGCTAAGATTATATCCCTTCCAAATGGAACAAAAACGACATTGGTTAGATTATTAGATTACAACCCCGCAGAAAATCGTGTTGAACTTTCGACACAAGAAAAAGTGTTTTATTGCACAAAAAAAGTGTGCAAAATGATAGGAATAGATTTGGAACTTGTTGATGACGCACAAAGGCTGGCGTATTATAATCAATTTGTAAAACATGATGAGCCAACAAAAGAAAATAATACAAACACTCTAGATAATGGAAAACTAAATATGGTTGCAACCATGAAAGATAAAATTACTGAAAACTCGGCATGGTGTGCATCTTTTATTCTTGCATGGAAACTTTTTCAAGAAAAATATTTAAAAAACGATTTTGAAATCACAAACAAAAATGAGTTAATTGAAAATTTGGTTGATTCGAATTCAAAAGCAGTTTTTGTTAATGACAAGGATTGTTATCAAAATGCTGGTAAGGCTACTGAAAAGTTAAAAAAAGAAATAGAAAAAGCGCTAAAGAAAAAGTTTAAAACAAAAAGCGACATTCTTAATAATTTTACTTTTTCTAAAGATGAAAACACTACAGATTTTTTGATTTATGCGATTATCATGTTTAATTTAAAATTTCCAAAATCTTTTGAACCGGCTTGGACTAAGTTGCCATTTGGAAAATATAATACATGTGTAAATTACTTTGGTGTGATGCAAAATTCAAAAGAAAATAAGTTATTTAATCAAGTAAAACCATTGTTTTTTGAAAGCGAAGATGAGTTTGCTGTATCTTTACTGAGCAAAGACAACAAACAAGTTGTTTTGTATAGAACGGATGAGCTTAATAATTTTGAAGAAACCTTTAATAAAGTTGATTATAAGTCCAAAGAAAATTTTAATAAGATTGAAGTAAAATCTTTCTTAATGCCAGAGCTTCATATTGATTTAACTAAAAAATACGATGACCTTTGTCACTCTTTGTTTATTTCAAAAAGTGATAATAAATCATACAATATTTTACAAGCTCTTCAAACTTTAAAATTGGATTTGAATAACAAGGGAGTTAAGGTAAAAAGTGAAGCATCATTATTAATCAGAGAAACAACGGGCTTTAGACCAATTGATACAAACAAAAAAGATTTTATATTCAAAAATACTTTTTATATGTTTATAGTTGAAAACGATAGTCCTATAGTTGCTTTGAGAGTTGAAGATATCAAAGAATTTATTTAAAATTAATTTTAAATAAAATTTTATTACACAACTAAAAAATGCTACTCATGTTTTGAGTAGCATTTTTAATATTTTCAAAAGTTGTTTTAAATTTCACTTTCGTTATTTTTTTGTATTTGTGAGTCTTTGACTTTGATTTTCTTTGGTTTAAAGAACTTGATTGCAAGAAAGACTGTGAGTGACATAAGGATTATAAATATTGCACCAAAGGTTATGCTCATTATATACATTCCCATAAATGTTGTAGGTGTGTCGCCCGTAATTTTTGGGGTTTTGATTGCAAGAATTAGATAGCCGACTGTTGAATAAAGCAAATATATATTGATACAATTCAAGAGTGTTACGATTATAATTTTCAACTTTTTCATACTACTTCTCCAACTCAAAATATTTTGGTGTTTCGCCATCAAAATAATGGAATTTATCTTCGGTCTCAATTGGACGATTGACTTCAAAACTTTCAAATTTTTTAAGTGCTCTTGCAATTTTTGCTGGTGAATAAATTAGTGGTTTTTCAAGAGTTTCTTCCTTGGTGGCAATCGTGTTCCAAAGATTAAGTGCAAAGTTTGAGCAGTTGTTTAGTGGTGACCAATAATCGTGAGAATCAATAAAGTTATTGATTTTTTCTATATCTTCAAGACTTACACCGCAAGTAATTGATACTCTTCCGTTGTATTTATCAAAGTCTTTGATATAATTGCTTTCCACATTGTACCATACTCCAAAGTGTGCCTTAATTGACCACGTTCCAATGGAGATTGTTTTGCTTGGCTCAAGTGTATTTTTTCCTATTGAAATGTTGTCTTCCGAGATGTTTTCAACAGACAAAAACGCATGACCCAAGTTAAATAGTCCAAAGTGCGATTCGCTGTTTCCGTCAAATGTAAAAAGTGAAAGTAAGGCAACATCGCTTGAATCTATTGTTGTGTAGTGCTTGGTGTCGTCTTGACTGCATGCACAAAACGAAAACACACAAAGCATTATTAAGATACAATATGTCACGAATTTTTTCATATGTTAGTCTAATCTACTTTTTTTAATATTTCCAATTGCTTGGTTTACAAAACCAGCAAATAATGGGTGTGGCTTGTATGGACGAGATTTAAATTCAGGGTGGAATTGACAAGCAACAAAGAATGGATGGTCTTTGTATTCAATAATCTCAACCAAGTTTTTGTCGTCGTTAATTCCGCTTATGGTGAGTCCCGCTTTTACAAAAGTGTCTGCATAAGCATTGTTAAATTCAAATCTATGACGATGACGTTCAACAATGTCTGGCATTCCATAAAGTTGTCTAGCTTTAGTTCCGTCGAGCAAGTGGCACTTGTAATTGCCAAGTCTCATTGTTGCACCTTTGTCTTGAATAAACTTTTGTTCATTCATCATATGGATAACTGGATTTTGAGTGTCGGGGTCAAACTCAGTGCTATTAGCATCCTTGAGACCAACAACATCTCTTGCAAACTCAATACAAGCAATTTGCATGCCTAAACACAATCCAAGATAAGGGACTTTGTTTTCTCTGCAATATTTGGCAGTCATAATCTTGCCTTCAATTCCACGAGAACCAAATCCGCCTGGAACAACTATTCCGTCGTAGCCTTTGAGAACATCTTTGACTTGCATAACTTCAATGTCTTCGCTAGAAATTATGTCGATATGTGCTTTGTATTTATTTTTGAGTGCGGCATGTTTAATGGCTTCACTTACGGATAAATACGAGTCGGGAACTTCGGTGTATTTTCCGACTATGGCGATATTTACAACTGGCATATCGCTTTCAATAGCGTCAACCATATTTTTCCAATTGGACAAATTTGGATTGCCGAGTGGAAGTCCGAGTTTTTCACAAACAATTCGGTCTAGCCCTTGATTATTCAAAACAAGTGGAACTTCATAAATGCTTGAGCAATCTGGATTGTGAATAACACATTCCGGCTCATCAAGATTGCAAAACATCGCAATCTTTCGTTTGTTGTGGTCGCTAAGTTCAATATTTTTGCCCGTTCTACAAACTATAATGTCTGGACTTAGTCCAAGAGATGTAAGTTCCTTGACACTATGTTGAGTAGGTTTTGTTTTAACTTCGCCAGCCGACTCAAGATAAGGAACAAGTGTGCAGTGGATATGCAAGTAGTTTCCGGGTTTGAGTTCTCTTTCAAATTGTCTGATTGCTTCCAAGAAAGCAAGTCCTTCGATGTCACCAACTGTTCCGCCGATTTCAATTATAACCACATCAATATCTGGACTCGAACACGAACGCATAGCATTTTTTATTTCGCCAGTAACATGTGGAACAACTTGAATAGTTGCGCCCAAAAATTCTCCACGACGTTCCTTGGATATAATGCTAGAATAAATCTTGCCACTTGTATAGTTGCAATTTCTATCAAAATCTATATCCAAAAATCTCTCATAATGTCCTATATCCAAATCGGTTTCGCATCCGTCTTGGGTTACAAAAACTTCGCCATGTTGTAATGGATTCATTGTGCCGGGGTCGACATTAATGTATGGGTCTAGTTTTTGGATAGTGACCCTAAGCCCCCTTTCAATGAGTAGTCTTCCAAGACTGGCAGCGGTAATGCCTTTGCCCAAACTGGATACAACACCGCCCGTAACAAAAATATACTTACTCATAAAATTTCTCCTTATTCAAACTAATTTTATGTTACACCAATTTGTAAATGCTAGTCAAATAAATAAAATAAATTTATTATTTTAATTGGTGATAATAAGGGTTTTGAAATTTTATTTTGTAAGTATATTTTTCATAATACTTAAGGTTTTCTAGTTTGTTTGCATTTTAAATTTACTATAAATTTTTGATGTTTCAAAAAACTATTTTTACATAACTTTTTTAATTCTAAAAGTGTCAGATACAACTGCCCAGTTGGTTGCATCAAAATTGTTTATCGTCCAGTAACTAAGTCCACCCAAATTGTACTTGGTGACAAGGTCTAATCTTGAGCCGATACTTAACGCGTCGTCAAACCAAACAACATGCTCTTTTCCGTCCGCATCTCTATAATTAAAATATGGTGCTTTGGAGAGAGTGTCAAACATAATGGTTGCATTGTTTTCATAGGCTAGTCTTAGTGCTTGCTTGTTGGTTATGGTTCTTGCACTCGTGCCTTTAACATATGGAATAGTCCAATCATACGCGTAGTTTGGCATGCCCATCAAAATCTTTTGCGATGGGATTTGAGTTACGGCATATGCTATTACTCTTTCTACTTGATTGTATGGACTTATTGCTTGTGGCTCGCCATAAATGTATCCCCATTCATATGTCATTATAATTACTCGGTCGGCAATCTCGCCAATCGCTTTGTAGTCGTGTGCTTGATACAAACTCCCCGTCATATTATCTCTGTTTTTTGGAGCAACAGCGACGGATAAGGTTTTGTTAATTCCAACAAGTTCAGCCTTTAATTCACGCAAAAATGCAGTGTAATTATTTCTGTCTTCTGGTCTTAAATATTCAAAGTCTATGTCAACTCCCATATAGTTTTTGTCAGTAAGTGTAGTTTTAATGGCATTAAACAAATTTTGCTTAGCGGTTGGATTTACAAATATTTCGTGTGCAATATCTCCGTCAAATCCGCCTTCGCTACTAATATTGGTCACTACCATAATAGGTGCGACGTTCGAATTTCTAGCACTTGAAATTAGACTATCATCATTTAGTGGAGTTAGACTTCCGTCTAAGTTTACTTGATAACTAAATGGACTTAGATATGTTAGATATTCAAGTGTGTCATTTAGTACACTTTGACTAATTGACGGAATGGCATAGCCATTGACTTCTATTTCCTTTCGCACATCGGGAATGTTTATTATATCGCCGATGTTTATCATATTTGGGTTAGTGATTTGTGGGTTGGCAGATATTAAGTCGTTTAGTAGTATTCCATTTGCTCTAGCGATTGAATACAATGTGTCACCACGTTTAACTTGATAACTTGTAATTCTCTTAAGCGGAATAAATAGATTTTGACCAACGGAAATTTCGTTTGGATTTGTTATATTATTAATTCTAGCAATCTCGTTTTGGCTTATGTTATAATTTTGTGCAATGCTATATAGTGTTTCTCCAGTTCTAACTGTATGTATCATGTTAACTCCTTATTTGTTATTTTCTTATAATATTTATTCGCTCTAAAATTTATTTGTGAATGATTGCTGTTTTTATTTAATAACAACTGCCAAATAAACTTTACTGCCAAGTTAAAATTTTTTTAAATTTTGAAGTGAATTGCATTTAAGGTTTTTCTAAATAATGAGTTAATGATAATAATAAGTATTTCTACTAACATAAAATTACTAGACAAACAAAAAACATATCACCTAAGAATTGTAATATCTTTCTTTATGATATGTTTTAATTTATTATTAATATTCGCTATCGTCTAGTCCACGATAATTAATGCTATCCAAATACTCCTTAATTGGTGTCATAGCAAGCGCTCTATGGGATACACTATCTTTTTCTTCGGTGGTTGCTTGACCAAAAGTTTTGCCAAGTTTGTTTGACCAAAAAATGCAGTCGTATCCAAAACTTTCATCGCCAATTTTGGATTTGGTTATTAGTCCATATGTTTTGCCTTCTTGTATCATAGTATATCCGTCTGGCATGATTAAAACTGCATAGCATTGCATATAAGCAGTTCTGTCTTGAATTCCAAGTAATTTTTCAAGAACTAATTTTCGATTGCCTTCGTCACCAAGTCCGCTGTATCTAGCACTATAAACTCCGGGTTCGTAGTTTATAGCTTTGACACATAGTCCGCTATCATCAGCAAGAACTGCGCAGTCTAATTTTTGACTTACTACATAGTCGTGAACAGCACGTGCTTTGATTAGTGCATTTTCTTCAAAAGTAAGTCCGTCTTCAACTATGTCTTGGTCAAATCCAATATCTTTGAGAGTCAAAAATTGATATAACTTAAAGATTCTTTTAATCTCACTTATTTTGTGTTGGTTGTTTGTTGCAAGTACAATTTTTCTCATTTTGTCTCCTGTGTTATTTAATTTATTTTTTGTGTTTACAAAAGTTCCATGCGTCTTTGCACATATCTTCAATTGTTTTTTCACATTCAAAGCCTAACTCGGCTTTGGCTTTGTCGGTTTTGGCAAAGTTGGCAGGGACATCTCCCGGTCTGCGGTCAGTAAAGTCGTATTTAACAATGTCTCCATTTGTATCGTTAAAAGTATTTACTAGTTCAAGCACAGTTGTGCCTTTGCCCGTTCCAAGATTGTATATGTGTAGTCCGCCATTCTCGTTTTCAATATGTTCAATCGCCTTAACATGCCCAATTGCCAAGTCAACAACGTGAATAAAGTCTCTTATACATGTTCCGTCTCTAGTTTCGTAGTCGTTTCCGAATATGTGAAGAGTATCAGCCTTTCCTTCGGCAACTCTCAAAATATATGGCATCAAGTTGTTTGGAATTCCGTTTGGGTCTTCGCCAATAAGTCCAGATGAATGTGCGCCTACTGGGTTAAAGTATCTAAGAATTGTAAAGTCATATGAGTTATCTGAATTATATATGTCTTTGAGAATCTCTTCAATAAAGCACTTTGTCATGCCATAAGGGTTGGTGGCTTTGTTACTTGGTGCAGTTTCGTCAATTGGGTTGGATTTTGGAAATCCATAAACACAAGCGGACGAACTAAACACCAACTTTTTAACACCATTTTCATTCATACATTTGAGTAGATTAAGTGTTCCTGTAATGTTGTTATCATAATACTCAAGTGGCTTTTCGATGCTTTCTGAAACTGCTTTGAGTCCAGCAAAGTGAATAATGCTATCAAAAGTATTCTCGGCAAATACTTTTCTCAAATCTTCCTTGTTAAGAAGATTAATTTTGTAGAATTTTGGTCTTACTTTAGTAATTTTTTCAATCTTGTCTAGTACTTCAATCTTTGAGTTAACAAGATTGTCAACTATCACAACTTCATGTCCGTTGTTGATTAATTCAACGACTGTGTGTGAACCAATAAATCCTAGCCCGCCTGTTACTAATATTTTCATTTTTCATTCTCCATTTTTTTGATGTTTTTGACATAGTTTAGGGCAGTAATCGAAGCGATTGCTCCGTCCGATGTTGCAGTAACTATTTGTCTAAGTGGGGTGTTTCTTATGTCTCCGACTGCATAAACACCACCAATGTTTGTCTCCATTTTTTCGTTTGTTACAATGTATCCGCTTTCGTCTCTCAAAACATTTTCGTCGATTATATCTGTGTTTGCCCCACGTCCAATTGCAACAAATATGCCGGATACATCAATTGTCTTTGTGTCGCCAGTTGGGATAAAAGTCAAATTGAACTTTTCGACATTTTCACCTTCAATAGACTTAGGCTTACACTCCAAACAAAGTTCGATTTTATGCTCTTTTTCAATTTTATTATGTAGTTCTTCGACCAGTTTTGGGTCGGCTCTAAATTCGTTTCTGCGGTGAATTAGATATACAAGGCTAGCCTTTTCGGATAGATAAATTGCATCTTCAATTGCCGAATTTCCACCACCAACCACAGCAACACTTTTGTTTTCAAACTTGTCTCTGTCGTTTAGACTGCTGTAACTTAGTCCATGTCCCAAATACTTGGTTTCGTTGTCAACTCCAAGTCGTCTTACTTGAGTTCCAATGCCAATAATAATCGAATATGCTTTGTAGACATGATTGTGTGTATAAACTTCCTTGATAGTCTGATTTAAGACTGTTTTTGTTACTTCTTCATGTACAATCTCAATACCAGTAGATTTGAGATGTTCGTGCATTTTTTGCGAAAGTTCTTTTCCCGAAAGTTTTTGAAACCCTAAGTAGTTTGAAACACTACTAGTTGTTGCGATTTGTCCGCCAAATTCGTCTTTTTCAATAAGTAACGTATCAAGTTTGGTTTGCATGGCATAGATTCCCGCACTCATGCTAGCAGGACCACCGCCAAGTATAATTAAATCATAAATTTTTTCCATATTGTACCTTTTAGAATAAACCGCTAATTTTCCCCGAATTAGTAATCTTCATGTTAACACCGGCAGGGACTTTGCTAAGTCCAGGCATTAACATCATGTCTCCCGCAAGTGCCACCAAAAACTCCGCTCCGCCACGAATTTCGATGTCCCTAATTGTTACATCAAAATCTACCGGCGCACCAATGAGTTTTGGATTGTCAGATAATGAATATTGAGTCTTGGCAATAACAATTGGGAGTTTGTCTAGTTTTAGTTTGTTAATAACTTCCAAACTCTCTTTCGCCTTTGGGCTAAGAACTGCTTTGTTTGCCCCGTATACACGTGTGCAAATATCATTTATTTTCTTTTCGACACTATCGTTTAAATCATAACTATATGCAAAGTTTGAGTTGTCTTTTTCGCACATCTCTTTGACTTTGTTTGCAAGGTCAATAGCGCCAGTTCCGCCCAAAGCCCACGCATCATTAATTGCATATGTAACGTGCATATTATCAAGTGTTTTGGTAACAAATTCAACTTCGTTTTGGCTGTCCGTAATGTATTTATTAAGTGTAACAACGAGTGGAAGTTTGTATACGTTTTTAATAATATCAACATGTCTAATTAAGTTGCCAATTCCAGACTTGAGTGCATCCATATTTTCTTGTTTCAAGTCGTTTTTGTCCGCACCGCCATGTAGTTTGAGTGCTTGAATTGTCGCAACTAGACATACACAATTAGGTCTAAGAGATGCAACTCTGCATTTAAGGTCAAGGAACTTTTCCGCTCCCAAATCCGCACCAAATCCCGCTTCGGTTATTGTATATTTTGCTAGTGTCATGCTTAACTTTGTAGCAGTTATGCTATTACACCCGTGCGCGATGTTTGCAAAAGGTCCTAGGTGAACAATGGCTGGTGTCCCTTCCAATGTTTGAACCAAGTTTGGTTGCATTGCATCTTTGAGAAGTATTGCCATGGCATCTGCAATATGTAAATCTTTGGCATATACAGGCTTTCCGTTTTTCTTGAGTGCAACTATAATATTTCCGAGTCTGCGTTTCAAGTCATTAATGTCTTTGGATAGACACATAATAGCCATAATTTCGCTTGCGGCAGTAATAGTGAAGTTGTCTTCACGTGGAGTTTCCTTTTTGGTTTGTCCAACAGTCACACTACGCAAAGCCCTATCGTTTAAATCCAAGCACCTGTGAAATAAAATTTTGTCGGGGTCAATTCCAAGTTCGTTGCCTTGAAAAATATGATTGTCTATCATAGCGCAAAGTAGGTTGTTTGCACTAGTAATTGCATGAAAATCTCCATTGAAATGAAGATTTATATCTGCCATAGGAATAACTTGGCTTCTGCCACCGCCAGTCGCTCCACCTTTTACTCCAAAAACGGGTCCAAGTGAAGGCTCTCTTAATGCTAAACAAACACTGTCTCCCATGCTATTTAACGCATCGGCAATACCAATTGAAACGGTTGTTTTTCCAATCCCGGCACTAGTAGGATTAATGGCAGTAACCAAAACCAACTTGCTATCTTCTCTTGGATTTGGCTTTTTGTTAATCTTGGCTTTCAAGTCGCCATACATAACAAGTTCTCTAGGCTTTAATCCTAATTTTTTGGCTATATTTTTAATCTTTTGTGGTTTTACGCTTTCGGCAATTTCAATATCTGTCATGGGTGTTCTCCTTTGTTTTTTGAATTTTATTAATAAACATCATTTGGACCATAAATGTCACTAAATGCTTCTCTAAAGTATCTACGACTATTCTCGACAGTAAGTGGTTTTGGCTCGCCCACATCGCTTAGTAATACTAGTGGTGACCTGCCAGTTGTGTCGCCTTGATAATTTGTGCCAATATCGTCGTTTGTATAAGGCAAAAATGCTTGAAGTCCGTGGAATACAATTGTAAATGTAATTACACATTCGGCATGTACGTTTGTAAGTTCCTTGCCAGAAAGTGTCAAAACTGCATCGTCTAGGAATCCAACAGAAACATTATCCTTAAGTCCGCCTACATCTAGTAGTTCGTACTTTCCAGCATCTGAGAATGTCTGATTCTTTTTGACATAGTAGAAAAAGTGGTCGTCGTCTGAGTCTTTTTCGTCTTCGCCATATGTTTTGTAGTTGTAATCTTTGTCAAAAACCCATTCGCCTTCGTTTCCGGCAATTTCGTCTTTTAGTCTTGCTTTGACTTGAGACCAGACGTTATCGTAAACTTCCTTAGCGACTTGTGAAAAATGTCCATCGGGGTCAACAACAGTAATCATTATTCTTGCTCTCAAGATTGCCCCGGTCATATAATAAACGGTGGTCTTGTCGTTGTCTACTCTTTCAAACTCAGCACCTTGAACAACCGCTCTTGCACCAAGGTGTAAGTTCATGCCGGGATACAAATAATCCCAACCCGGTGGGGTGGTCATGGATAAGTTTCCAGCCTTGCTAGTTTCTTTGACTCCCGAAGAGTCAGAAAAATAAAGATAGACCGGGCCACCCATATAAAGGACTTCACTTGACCATGTAGACCCATTAAACCACGCAAGTGTGGCAACAGTTGTTATACATGTAATTATGAAGACCGCAATATAACACGAAAGTATTATAAAAAACTTTCTTTTGTTTTTTGAAACCTTTTTCTTCTTCTTTTTCATATATTTATATAATAAACAAATAATGTTACTTAGTCAAACTAATTAGTTTTATATTTCGAAAAATTAAAAATTATTTTGACAAAATTTGCATTAGTCATAAATACTTTACAAATCACATAAAGTTTGATATACTATTATCATTCAAGTCCAAAACGCATGTTTTGAGACAGTTTTTATTAAAGGAGATAATTAAATAAAATGGAACCAGTGCCGACGGGACAGTTGTGTGCAATAACAATAGGGGGAGTTAATATTTGGCTATTCATTCTAGCGATTATTTTGCTTGGATGCTCAGCATACTTTTCTGCAAGTGAACTTGCATTTACAACTGTTAATCAAATCAGGCTTAAGAATTTGGCAGACAACAAAGTTAGGGGAGCAAGAAAGGCAATCTATATTGTAGAGCATTACAACAAGACTCTGTCTACAATACTAATCGGAAACAACTTGGTTAATATTGGAACGACAACAATTTGTGCTTACATATTTAGTGTGCTTGTTAGAGACCCCGCGCTTGCCAATATTCTCAACACAATTATAATGACTCTAATCATTCTTACTTTTGGAGAAATTTTGCCTAAGACTCTAGCAAAAACAGACCCACAAAAATTCGCACTTAGAACAAGTGGAATTATGTACTTGCTTATGAAAATATTGACACCAATTTCATTCTTGTTTATCAAGATGCAATCGGTTGCAACCAAGAAAGCAAAAAACCCAAGTGACGACGAACCAACAGTCACGGAAGGTGAACTCGAAAGCATAATTGATACAATGGAAGAAGAAGGTGTTATTGGTCATGACAATGCGGATATGATGCAAGGAGTGCTTGATTTGCAAACTCATACAGCATACGACATAATGACACCAAGAGTAGACGTTTCTGCCATAAACTATACCGAAAGTGTCAAAAACATACAAGATGTATTTATGGATACAATGTATTCAAGATTGCCAGTTTATGATGAAACAATAGACAAAATAATAGGTGTACTTAATCAAAAAGACTTTTTCAAAGCGATGCTATCGGGCGAAAAAATCTATATCAAAAAGATTATGACCGAGCCACTATTTATTAATGAAAATATGAAGGTCGACGAAGTAATTCGAAAGATGCAATCAAGCAAAAAACATATGGCAATAGTGCTTGATGAACATGGTGGAACTAGCGGTATTGTTTGTATGGAAGATGCCATTGAAGAAATGGTCGGCGAGATTTATGATGAACACGATGATGAAGTCAAAGAATTGGTAGACAAAAAGAACGATACAGAATATATCGTAGACCCAGATATGGATGTCAAAGATTTGTTTGAAATGCTTGAGATTGAGCATTTGCCAGACACTGACTATTCGTCGGTTGGCGGATTCTTGTTTGACTTGTCCGAAGAACTTCCAGTTCAAGGCAAAGTGATAGTTTATAAGACAATTGACGAAAGAATTGTTGATGGTGTTTATGTTTCAGTTAATGTTGAATTGCACTTTACTTTGACCAAAGTAGAAGACAATCGTATCAAGGAAATTTTGGTTAAAGTTGTGGATATTGATACACCAATTGAAGAAAAACCTTTGGAAGCATTAATTGAAAAGCACAAAAAGAAAAGACAAAAGAAAGATAAAGAAAAATCTGAAGAATAATTTTTGATTAAAATGATTTGCATGTGATATGGTTTTCACTCACCAAAAAGGTGGTGTGAGACCAAAAAATCATATGCAAATTTTTTTTGATTTTATAAAATGTTTTTAATTTTATAAAATTTTTTTATAAAAGTACTTTTCAAATGCTTTTAGTTGTGATAGAATACTACGTAATTTTTTATTGAACCAAATTATAAGACAATTTTTTGATTGTTTTATTTTTTGAATTTAAATTTGAAAATTGGATAAAATTTGGATTTAAAAGTGTAAGTTTGCACAAAATTCAAAATAGAATTTAGGAGAAAAAATTTATGCAAAATGTAAGAAATGTGGCAATAATTGCCCACGTTGACCATGGCAAAACAAGTTTGGTAAACGAACTTTTGAAACAAGGTCATGTATTTAGAGACAATCAAGTTATTGAAGATAGAGTTATGGATAGCAATGCTCTTGAAAAGGAAAGGGGAATTACAATTCTTTCCAAAAACACTGCTGTTATGTTTGAAGGAACTAAGATTAATATTGTCGACACCCCAGGACACGCTGACTTCGGTGGCGAAGTTGAACGTGTACTCAAAATGGTTGATGGTGTAATTTTGGTGGTTGATGCCTTTGAAGGTCCAATGCCACAAACAAGATTCGTTCTTCAAAAAGCACTTGAACTTAATCATAAAGTTATCGTTGTTGTTAACAAAATCGACAAACCCGAAGCAAGACCTAAGGAAGTTGTTGACGAAGTTCTTGAATTACTTCTTGACCTTAATGCCAACGAAGAGCAACTAGAGAGTCCATTCGTATTCTGTTCTTGTAGACAAGGTGTTGCTAGTTTGGATGCTGACAAGCCGGGAGTAGATATGCAACCTTTGTTTAAGACAATTGTAGATTATATCCCAGCTCCACATTGTGATGTCAATGCACCTTTTCAAATGCTAGTTAGTTCTAGTGAACATAATGATTACTTGGGCAAACTATCTATTGGAAAGATTGAACGTGGTGTAATTCACGTAAACGATACAGTCGATGTAACAAACTACTATGGCGAGTGCAAAGCCAAGCCTTTCAAGGTTGTTAATATCTTTGCTTTCGAAGGACTTAAGAGAGTTCCTTTGACCGAAGCAAGTGCGGGAGACATTGTTTGTCTTGCGGGTAGCCCAGATGTAACAATCGGTGATACAATTTGTGACAAATCAATGGTCGAAGCAATTCCTTTTGTTAAAATAAGCGAACCTTCCGTTCAAATGACTTTTAGTGTAAACAATAGTCCTTTTGCCGGAAAAGAAGGCAAATATTGTACTTCAAGACATCTAAGAGATAGACTTTACAAAGAGAGCATTAGGGATTTGAGTCTCAAAGTGTTTGATACAGATAGTGCAGATAGTTTCACCGTTCTTGGTAGGGGCGAGATGCACATATCTATTTTGATAGAAAATATGCGTAGAGACGGATATGAATTCCAAGTTTCTATGCCAAAAGTGTTATTCAAAGAAATTGACGGAGTTAAATGCGAACCAATAGATAGATTCGTAGCCGACGTTCCCGAAGATGCAGTTGGTGCTGTTATGTCAGAAATCGGAAACCGCAAAGGCGAACTAGTTACAATGACTACACATGGCAGTCGTACAAGACTAGAATTCTTGATTCCTTCAAGGGGATTGTTTGGTTACAAATCTCAATTCCTAACCGATACAAAGGGCGAAGGAATTATGTCTAGTGTATTCGAAAAATATGACGTATTTAAGGGAAATATTGAAAGACGTAGTTATGGCGCACTTATCGCTTACGAAAATGGCGAAGCATGTCAATACGGATTATATAACTCTCAAGAAAGGGGTAGATTATTTATAACCCCAGGTACTCAAGTTTATGGCGGAATGATAGTAGGTATGAATCCTAAGGGTGTAGATATTGTTGTCAATGTTTGCAAGAAAAAACAATTAACAAATATGCGTTCTTCAGCAAGCGACGATGCTCTTAGACTAGAAGCACCTAAGATTATGACTTTGGAAGAAAGTTTGGAATTCTTGGATGATGACGAACTTTTGGAAGTTACTCCAAAGAGCCTTAGACTTAGAAAAATCGTTCTTGACCACGTTACTCGTGGAAGAATGGACTTCCGTAAGAAAAATAACATCGAATAATCTACAAAATTCGTCGATTACTAAAAATTTTTAAAAAGTTATGTAGGCAAAATTTGATTTCGATAATAAAATCTTAATTAAAAAACACATCGAATAATTTAATAAAAATATCAAAAACTAAGCAAAAAGAAGTTGTTTCAAAAGCCACTTCAAAACCACTTGCTTAGTTTTTTTGTAACCCCATATTGCTTAATGTTTAATCAAAAATAAACTATGTTTGCATGATTGTAACCATGGTTATTAATTTATAACTATCGCCCTGATTGTAGTATTTTAGGTTATCACAAATATATGTGTGGGGATATAAAAATTCACATGTTTATTGCTTGATTTTCTAAAAATTTCGCCCAAAATACAAATAGATATGGTGTATAATAATAAATGCCAAAATTAGTTTTTGTCAAGACGTGTGTGTTTTTTGACAAAATAAATTTTTCAAAATTTTTAATTCATAAA
Organism: uncultured Clostridia bacterium; assembly: GCA_934754475.1. Taxonomy (GTDB): domain Bacteria; phylum Bacillota; class Clostridia; order Christensenellales; family UBA1242; genus UBA11490. Next base: position 164,503 of record CAKVHV010000003.1, read on the forward strand.
TTCTTTATGAATTAATTTTTTTTGAAAACTACAAAATTTATTGATAATATATATATTTACTCAAAATTTGCAAAAACTATTTTTGCTAGAATTTGTGGCTTTAATACTAGATTTTTTACATATTTTTGCATAAAAATACAAAATGAGACAATTTAATTAATTTTTCTTTTGGTATCCAAATAATTTGACAAGATTTTTTTTTAAATATAAACTAGTTATAGTATTATTATTTTTATGCGTGAGCGTGCGTGTTAAAATATAAAATTTAAAAAGTATTTGTATGCTTTGAAGGTAGGGTAAAATGGAAGAAAGAGAAAGTAGCGAAAGAAAAAGTTTACTTATCAAAACTATTTTAATTATCATATTACTTTTGTTGTCGTTCTTGGCGACAATCCTTTATGTGTATCTTTATCCAAAGACCACAGTAAATCTCTATAAGGATGACCCATCTCATCCTTATTCGTCGTTTACGATTAAAAGGTATTCCACCCTTTCTTCCTTGCCGGGAATCGAAAAGACTGGATATACATTCTTGTATTGGACGTATGACGATTGGAATGGCGAAAGGTTTGATTTAAACAAAGAGTTGGATTCCGAAGTAGTCAATCTTTATGCAAACTATACAGCCAATCAATGTGTTATCAACTACTACGTTCAAATGTATTCCGAAGTTGATGGCTACTACGATACAATTATTAAGACCGAGCCAATTCTATATGGCGATTCATATACAGTTTGGAACCCAGTTGACCGAAGCGGAAACTTACTTCCAGACTTCCCTGTTATGAATGGCTTCCATTTTGCGGGTTGGACACTCGAAAAAATGGTTGACGAAAACGACACCGAACTAGAAGGCAAACTATACGTTCCAAATACTGAGCGCTTCTACACCCAACCAAGCGAAACTATGAACCTACATGCTTTCTATATGAAAAATAGATACTCGATTAATTTGCATACAGGTATCAAATACGAAATGAATGGCGGAGTTCCTGCTAGAGACGAAAATAACGAGTATATTATCAAAAATTCGGATAATGATGGAACTGCTAACACAGTTTTGAGTGATGAAGTTATCTTCCAACAATCTTTGGGAGATATTGCCGAAAAATACAAAAACATAAATCTTAGTGTGGATGTCTATGGTGACGAAGCCGGCGAATATGAATTCCTAGGCTGGTACTTAGACTCTGATTACAAAGTTTCAATTGATAGTCACGAACTAATTTTGCAAGTTGAAAGAACAACTGGTATTCCTTATTACGAATACGAATTAAATGGCGAGAAAATCAAAGTCTATGCCAAAGTTGTTGGAACTAAGGAAGACGGAAGCGACGATTATGGCTTTGATATTTACTCCAAGTGGCAAAGAAAATCTTACAAAATCACATTAAACAAAAACTCAAATAGGTCAACAGGCAAACTTGAACCTATCTACCTATATAGAGTTAATTTTGACGAAAATGGCAATGCTCTAGGTTTTGGTACTTACTACAATGACGGAGACGTTGCTACAAATACATACTTTACTTACGAAGGCTATGCAAATGGTGGTCACTACTCCAAAGTTAATTTGGAATATCGTGAGACTATGGGGTCAAAAAATGTTGTAGATAACAACTTTGTAACAAGTGTCAAAGATAGTTCTGGCAGACAAACATATAGACTAATCGGTTGGACAGATAGCGTTAATACCAAAAATGAAAATACCAAATGGTATTCAAGGTGGCAACAAATTGCTTGGTCTAAGGAATATGTAGAATCTGGAACAGACCAAAAACTACGTACTGGTGCTATTTCTTATGGCAATAGTGTGTATAGCCAAAATTTGAGCGAAGACGTAACTCTTTATGCTCAATGGTCACAATTATTTGATATAAAATTCGCTTATGCAAGCGGTTCAAATCAAGACAATTTTGTTTGGAGCGGAATCGAAGGCGAATGGTTTGTATTGCCAAATATGACAGATATTATCAATCGTCCAAATGGCAATGGTCAACCATGGACAAAACAATACAACGATTTTGCCGGCTGGACAACTGGTACAAGTTCGCTTGCAACCAAATACTACGAAAGAATTAATGGCGAATTAAACCCAGAATACATTTATACAATCGGTAGAACAAGTGCTACACTTATTGTTCTATGGCAAAAAACACCTTATAAGGTAAGTTTCTATACAAATGACGGAACAAGCGACATTTATACTACTTATGACCCAGTATATGGCGGAACATTCAGATACTATCCAGGTGCTCCAACAAGAGCGGGATACTTGTTTACTGGCTGGTCACAAACCAAGTTTACAGATGGTCAGTATGCAAGACTAAGACGTGAATCCAAAGATAATGGAACAACAATCACGTCCGACAAAATGGCATATACATCTTCATCAAACTTTCATATTACTGGAAATATGTCCTTTTATGCAAGTTGGACACCAGACTACATGATTGAGTACAATGCTAATGGTGGAACTTTCTCATCTTCGAGCAAAACACTATATAGATATAGCGAAATCGTGTCTTCTTCCAAATCCCAACTTGATTTGAAAGCGAATATTTATGTCGGCAATAGAATTACTCTTACTAGAGAAGGCTATGACTTCAAAGGCTGGCAAATTAAGTGCGCCGACGGAACTTATGCAACCATTAAGTCAAGTTCAACCACAAGAACAACATTCGACTTTTATGACAACAAATTCTATAGTTATAGAGCCGAAGGTGTCAAGGTTGACGAAAATAACAAAACCCAATTTGTAATGGATAATAACACTGTAGTTTTACAAGCACTTTGGGAAGCTAAAAAGTTCAAAATTACAATTATTGATACACGTGCAAATGGCACAAACTCAAATACAAGAGTTGACGAAGTTAGATATGACGACTTGTATACTTTCCCAATCGAAGATAGTCTAGGTGTTAACTACAATACAAAAATCGGCTACAAACTCGTTGGATTCTCAACAACAAGAGATGGCACTGGCACAAGATATGATGTTACTTATGTAGATGGCAGTCCAGTTATGCCAACTATCGGTGGCGAAGAATCAAAGATTAAATCTAACTTGACATTCTATACAATTTACGAACAAAAAGATATAACCTTGGAGTACTATCTCAAGAGCGACGATGGTGCAGAGATAGGCTTTAGACCAAGTGACACAAATGTCACTGCACCGGGCAAAATTAGTTATGGTCAAACACTTGTTCTGCCAACTGTAACATCGGCAGATATTACTAGTGCTGGCATTAATACAAAATACAAATTCAAATACTGGTACTACCTAGAAAATGGCGTAGAAAAAGTCGTTAAATCGGGCGACTCAGCGTTGTTCCACGACGAAAACGACAAACTTAAATTATATGCAAAACTCGAAGTGGAGTCTTACTACGTTTCTTTGAGTATCACCAATCCATTCAAAGATTCAAACTACATCGTCGAAACTATTGATGTTGGAAGTTTTGAAAAGAACGTCAAAGTTGGCGAAGAAAAATACAATCAAGTAATGTACAAACTTTACGATAGACTAAGCAAAATCCTAAGCGATTATGTTTTGAGATACGAGACTTCCAAACTTACTGATGCTGATGGAAACGAATACGAAGTAATCTCAAAATTAATTTTGAAAGGTTACTACTTGGACGGATTGTTTACAAGAACAGCAACTCCAATTGAATTTAACAAAGACACAACCTTGACAGGAACTTCTAATAATATTGTAATTGTAACCAAATGGGGTGCAAGTACAATCAATTTAGTCTATAAGAGTGACGAAGAAGGCAAGGAAACCAAGAACTATTCAACAACCTATAGTTCGGCTATTCAATTCCAACCAAATACATTGTTTACTTATAGCAATGGTCTTGAAATCAAGAGTTGGTATATCAAATCTACAAACGAGAGTTTAAGTCCGCTATATTTCGAAACTCAAAGTTATTTGACCGGTCAAAACGGAAAATATGCAAACCTAGATACTTTGAGTGCAAACGGATATATTACATGGAGTGATAGTGGTGTAGGAACTATTACTATTTATGCAAATACTCAACAAATTTGCGAAGTTTCTTACTATATTTATGACGGAAGTTCTACTCCAAGCGAAGCACTTTCTCTCAAACAAACTTTCCCACTTGGTGAACTTCCAAGTTTGTGTAGTGGTGTAAACTATGGCGACATGGTGTTTGAAGGCTGGTACTACAAGGGCAAAAAAGTTACTTCAATCCCAGTTTCAAACTCAAACCCAAATGTAAGTTTGTATGCAAACTATACATACAAATATATAGTCAAAAATGTTACTATTATTGACAATATTATTAGTTTTTCGGAACTAACTAATTATAGCAAGACTCTTGACCTTCTTGGTGTCCAAAAAGATGAAGAATCGGGTCTGTATATTTGCAAAAACTACGATAGTGCTACCGATAAATACACATATGGAAACAAATTAACCTTGACTGCACCAAAGAGCGACGACATAACTATTCCAACTGGTTATAACTACTATGGAATCAAGTTCATGAACGAAAACAAAGTTTATTCTTTGGCTGAAGTTAATGCGGAAATTACAAAAGCAGTAGATGGCACAAACTTTGAAATTCAAACTTACTATACAAAAGAATATACTCTTAAATATCGACTTTCTGAAAATGATAATCAGACATTCGAAGACGATACTACAGACGAAAAAACTGAGACCTATCAAGTAGGCTATGATAATGTTGCAATTAGCGAGATTACAATCAAGTATAGAGCTCAAAAACCAGCCTATACATTTATTGGTTGGAAGATTTTGTTGACTGGCGGAACATTATCCGAAAAAACCTATGTGTTTGGCGAAAGTATTACACTTTCTACTACAGAAACAGTGCTACAACCAGTATTTGGCGCTCCTGAAGTAGGAACTATTGAAGTTATCATTCAATTAATAAAGAGTTCAACAGAAAGTAGTGTTTACAAATCAATAACCATTCACAATGGCGAAACTTATACATTCAAAGGAAGCAAGGACGACAAGGGCAATAGTATTAGTGACGAGTGGACTTCTGGCACACATGATTTGTATCGTTGGAAGGCAAACAGTACTGCCAAGTCTTATCTAAACAAAGAATACTTTGAAATTGGCGATAGTTTTACTGTTCCACAAGCAATTTCAGAAAATCTAATCTTCTCATTCACTGGCGAATGGGTCAAAAAATATATTATAGAATTTACTCAAGATGCTGAGCATGTTTTGGCAGATTACACAACCAAATCTGTAACATTGCAAGAAGGTGTGGCATTTACTTTGTCAGAGACACCTACTATTTCAACTCCGGGGGTCACCTTCCAGTATTGGCTAGTTACAATCGGTGGCAAAGAAATCGAAATCAGTGTGGGTGAGACTATAGTCGTTACTACAAATTCTGATTATAGATTTGACGGAGACTTAATCAACGGAACTCATTATTTGCCAATGCTAAAAGACCTTGAAAACACTTATATTTTGGTTGGTTCTTGGACAAGTGTTAAATACGATGTTACTCTAAACATTGTAGACCCACAAAATTCAAGCACCACATATACACTCAAACTAGTTGATGTTCCATATGGCACAACAATTGGCAATCGTGAAATGCTTGACGCATCATTTAAATATCTTGACGAATCTAGCAAAGGATTAATTAGTACAGTCCTTGGACTTGAAAGCGATGCTCAAGGAATCCGTTGTTGGCAAGACAAAGACGGAAATATAGTTGAACTCAAAAACATTAGCGATAATTTGGAATTATATGCTGTTTGGGAAAATAAATTAACCGTAGAATATGCGGGAGAATCCACAGAATTTGGCTATTCTCAAGCAATTCCTACAACTTATCATTTGCCTGGCGACAAGATTACATTTAATAATGTTTTGAGTAGTATTTATCGCAAAGGATATATGACTGTATACTTTGCCGACGGAAAATACAATGTTATTCCTGGCACTGGAAAAGATTATTATCAATTAACCAAGTTTGGCATAACAAACAAAGATACTGGCAACTTGCTTGCCACACTCGAAATCGGCGAAGATAATTCATTCTCAAGTTTTGAAATCAATGCAAATATCACAATTACTCCAATCTTTGAGAGTATTAGCAAAGTTACATTCAAAGACAACACCACCGACGGTGGCGGTCAAATCATTTTTGAAGATAGCCAAGAAAAATATCTTGTGTTTGTAAGAACTGGCATGACTTTGGAATTGGAAGACTTCAGTGCAAGTCGTACAGGCTTTGCATTTGTCGGCTGGAACGAAGACAAGACTAGCGAAACCGCACAAGACTCAGTTGCTGGTAATGGACAAGAAATCACCGTTTATGCTGTTTGGGCTAGCACAAGAAAAGCCAAATTTGTTTTGCAAATTCAAAATGTAGGCGGGGTTGACTCTGTTACATTATTTGAATTATCTCTTACAAAACTAAACAAAATTAACATGTCTACTTTGCAAAGTTATTTGGATGATTCATCCAAGAATGGAAACTTCCTTAAGATTAGCAATCTTCAAGATTTAGGACATCCAGCATATATTTACAATGCCAAGAGATTCTATCTTGACGGATTTAATGTGACCGACAATTCAAACACCAAAACTCTATATAGTCTAAATGATTTGTGTAGTGTTGACTTCGGCTCGTCAAACTTTAATGTAAGCGAAGATGTTACAGTAATTCTTAATACTTATGATATATTCTCTATTACTTATATAAATTCCTTTGATGCTACAAGTGGCATTAACGAAATTGATTACTTTGTATCTAATGAGAAGATTTCGGGCAAGTTAGTCTCTGACGGAAAATTTGAAACTCTAATTTTGCCAAATCAACTAACTAACCCATCAGTTACAAGACCTAATTATTCTCCAGCATACTGGTCTAGTTCTCCAAATGAATATAATCAAGATAGTGCAACCAAGTACTACTTTAGTAATAGTGGTTCTTTGACACTTGAAAGTACTCAACTCAAGACTATTTCCCGAAGCCTAAGAGAGAAAAATTCCCAAAATTACAATCTATACTTGATGTGGGAATACAAAAATATTAATGTTAATATTAACTTAATCGCAACTCTCAAAGAGACTGATGCTGACGACCAAGAAGAGACAGTTCTTACTGACCCATATGTAGAATATAGCAAGTCTACAAATGGTTCGGATATTAAGTTTGTCAATGTTCCAAACTTTATCTACGTTAGCGATGGCTACAGCGGAAGAACTAGAATGTTTAATCAAAACAACTATCTATTCAACAAAGCAGACTCTCCTATAATCGCTCAAGTTAAATACAACTCAACAATTTATCTAAGTGCACAATACAACAATAACTTTGTACGTAATACATCTGTAGGCGGATACAAACTTGTTGGATTTACAAAAAATCTATACAAACTCGGCGAAACCTGTGATAGTTCAAATATCTATCGCTTGGAAAGAAGCATTACAGTAAATGACGACATTCTTACAAATGGCGAACTAATACTTTATCCATATTACGAATTACAATCGTCTCAAACGATATATGTTTATGCTATAAACGGAACAGCACAAGTAAAAGTTACAACTTCGGCAGTTTCGGGCTACGTTCAAACCCCATCAAATAGCGATACAGACGAACAAATTGCATTCAATAGCTATACAGTTAATAGATTTACTCAAATCGTAATTACTGCAAACAAATCAGATAGCGGTTATGTGTTCAAAGAATTCCACAAAGACGATACACTTATTGCAACTATCTTAGATAACGAACTTTCGCTTGATTGTTCACAATTCTTTGATGGAACACAAGAATATAATGTAAATGATATACAAATCCATTACGAACCAATCGAAGTCAAAGTTACTATGAATTTGGATTACAAATATAATTTAAAATCAGGTAATGATGATGGCTCAATCAATTTTAGCGGTACAGACAAAAATGGCACTGGATTTACTGGCACCGTCAATACAGACAACTTAAATTATACAATTAGAATTGCAAGTAATAGCGGATTTGTGTACACAATCAGTGCTAGTACATATTATAACTATCAATTCTATTTGGATAGTGGATATACTAGACCACTTGAAAGTGTAGACGGAAAAACTATACTTGTATCTGACTTAGATATTACTTATGGTGCAGAAAATACAGCAACACTATATATCCTTGCTACTCCAAAAACTTACCAAGTTAGCTTTAATATTAACAAAGGCACACTTACTCAATCTTCAAAACTTAGAGCGACAACAAATACTCTTTTTGCTGATTGTGACAATGTTTTGTTTGATGTAGCGGGCGGAACTGCATATGTTTATGTAGGTTCATATCTTGACCTTCCAACCAAAAATACTATTAGTACAAATCCAATGAACCTAAGTTATCCAAATGTAATATTCCTAGGTTTCTATGTTCAAGGCGACCAGTCAAGAACAATACAATCTAACTACACAGTAACATCAAATACAATATTTAACGAACTATACTCAGATAGTGTTGTTATCATGCAATACAATTATTTGGGTAGAACCACTATGGTTAGTTACCAAGCGGGTAGCGAAGTAATTATTGGTGATGGTGTAGACCAAAGTGCATTTGATATTGCTTATGAGTTTATTCATTGGAAACATGGCTCTAATACATATAATTTTGGCGACAAAATTACTATCCAAAATTCGATGATTTTGGAAGGTGTTTTCCAAGGCAAAGATATAACCTTTGAATATATTTACAATACCGGCTCCGACCAAACAACTTACGAAGATACTTCCAAATATGGTCAAGATTATGTTCTTATTTCCGAAGAAGACAATAAGCTTACTAATTTGCAAACCTACTTAACCAAATATATCTACGGATGGAAATATACATACTCAGTAGGTGAAGAAACTAGAGACATTACATTCAAGGCAGGAACTACAATTCCATTTACTTCATGGCTAGGCTTTGAGTATAGCGAAACTAACAAAACTATTACATTAAATGCGGTTTACTTTAATAAGTATCAGTATCAAATCGAATATGATACAACAAATGTTAGCAACGCTGGAGAATTTAGTCCTCAAAACTATGTAGTAAAATCAAATAGCGAACAAGATTTGTCCTTTGCAGACGAATTGCTATTTAGAATTAACTCAGTTCAACCACAAAATTCAAATGCTAATTTAATCTTTACACAATACTCTGTCAAAGTATCTACCGATGGCGGTACAACTTTTGACGATGACACAACAAATCTAAACCTAGTTGCTGGCGGAAAACTAAAACTAGTAAGTCCAACCCAAAGCAACCTAGGCACTACAATTGTATATAGACTAACCCCTAACTTTGAATCAAATGTAGGAAGCCTATCTGTTACTTTTGATATAACAAACCCAGTAGACAATTCAAGTTTGTCAAATAATACTCTTGTAGGTGACACAAAGACTTTAAGTCAAATTAATACTTTCACATTCTATACAAATACACTCTTTACAGATGATTATTTGCCTAAGATTACTACATCCGCTGGAAATAATATCGCCAACTTTGAAATCCAAAAACAAAATCTAACTTTTGGATTGCAATTAGATATTGACTGGCATGCTTATGGACTAGTAGGATATATGGCATCTGTTTATAGCGACGACACCAACTTTACTCTCAAAGAGTTTAGATTTGGAGTCGAAGGCGATGAGAGAAATCTCAAAGGTGTATACAAATTACAATTAAGCCCAATTTGGGAAAAGAAATATGTAATCAATTACTTCGATGATTTAAACCGTGAAGTAACCGAACTCAGACAATATATTGATTACTCAAGCGATTTAACCAAACTTTCTACTCACGGAAACATTTCTCCAAGTGACCTAAGTGGTTCACATCAGGTTAGTGACTTCTTGAAAGAAAACCACGAGTGGATAGGCTATACAAATATCGCAAATGACCATGTTATCACATCTCTTAAATCGGATGCAGATAGAGCAGTAGTTCTATTTGAAAATAACGAAATATCTTGTGTTTATGCTATAGATAGAGTTATAAATTTGTATCCAGCACAAGCACTAAAATACAAAGTTAAATTTGCTACATATCTACTTGGCGAAACCACTCAAGATTTGAGCGAATTTACTATGGCTGACAAGTACGAATCGGGCGAAGCACTCTCAATTTATTTGGGAAGCAAAATTACTCTACCTGATTTGGATACTTTGTATACCAGCCGAAACAGCGAAAAATATGAATTTGTTGGATTTGCTGACAAACAGAATTCCGACACATATATCGAAACCGAATATGAATTCAATATAAATAATGCTAATAATGACGGCACTATTACTCTTTTCGCAAACTTCCAAAGAAAAACTATCACTGTTACATTCTCATTTAGTGATCTAAATGCCAGAGATATTGAGAAATTGGGTAATTATACATTCCAACTTCAAAAACAATATGGCGACCAAATTGACTTGAGTTATTCATATAACGAAGACGGAACTTATACATTTGTTAATAATAATTCTCTAAGTTCTAGCGATGATAGTTTACAAAATGTAGTCAATCAAATTGTTAAAGATTTTGACTATTTCAAACTTTCAAAAATATTAGTAGGTGGAAGTCAAATTGACCTAAAAGAAAATTTGATTCTTACAGAAAATCTCAATATTTCATTAGAATTTGAGCCTATTTATAGATTGCAATACTATATGTATTTTAACAAGGATGAATTCTATTATGACGACCCATCTGAAGGAAAAATTTATCCAAACGAAAAAGGACTTTTGGGCGAACAGATTATTGAGAAAGGCATAACTTATTCAGCCAAATATAATATAGATAAGATTGTAATGCCGGGTGTTGTACTTAGTTGTTGGTCATATGATGGAAAAACCGACTTCTTTGATGAGAATGGATACACAACTATTAATGCCTTTACCGAATCAAACATGACCGAAGACTATAGAATTAAATTGTGGATTAAGTACGAGACAAATTATACAGTTAATATTCACTATTTCAATTCGTTTGAAGATATGATAGCGGGCAAATATGCGGATAATTATGACGGTTGTGAAAAAAGTGTAATTTCAGTTGATACAACATATGATGAACACGTTACAATTGGTGTTTCTTTTGATGATGTATTGTCTTCAGTATTCAATAGAAAGATTGAAGAAATGAACTTAGAGATTAATGGTAAAACTATCAAAAATCTAACCGAATTGTTTAGTGTATTTGAAGACCAAAAATATACAAACTATGGTCTTGCGAAAGTTGAAGGGAAACTATATTCGCTATCTCAGTATGTCAAAAATGACACAGGTGTTGACGATGTTTATTATGTTAAAACATATTCAAATGTAACCCCACTTGTCAACGACCTATATCTTGTATATTCTCCAATGAAATTTACCATTACACTTAATACTATGGTTGGAGATTTAGTTAACGACGATTTTGTATATAGCGAAAGTTTCAAAAATCAAAATATCGAAGCCGAATATGCTTTGGAAAAAGAAAATAATGGAACTATAGCCGAAGATAAACGTGTAGTTGTTGACAAAAATATTTGGTCAACCAGTACTCTATCTTTGGATATGACAAACGCAATATATCTTATCAATAGTAACTACTTCAAAGCAGATACAAATAAATATTCATCCAAATATTATGATTTTGTTGGCTGGAAGATTAGAATTGCAACTACCGATGAGACCACAAATGTAACGACCTATTCGTTCCAAGAATTAGCGGGCTCTGGTCTATCTGTAACAACAGACGGACAGGATAGATACCTAGGTGTTACTGGCTTTGGAAGTAACATGAACATAGTAGCATGCTTTGTTCCAAAGAAAATTACCGCCGAAGTAACCGTAAAATCTGTTGACAATTTGGGTGACGAACTAAAACTCAAATTCACCGACAAGTCGTCGAATGCGGAAATATCCACACAAGAGTCTGTAGATAGTGTAAACCATGCAACCAAGTATACAATGCAAGTTGTTCAAAATTCATGGATTATAATCGAATCTTTAAATGACACTTATGGAATTTCGTTAGTATCCTACTCTGGATACAACTTTGGATATAGCAATCCAGTCCAAACCGAAATTAATATCCCAACATCATATGCCGATGATGACGGTGTATTTAGAATGACAATCACTCTTGATTATCATGACACAAAGGCTGTTTATTTCAATGTAACAAATGATGATAATAAAAAATATGTAGGTAATTTGTCAGAAGTTAAATATAGCCTTAATGGTCACGAACTATCCACAAAAAATATTATTCCTACAAACTATAGTATAGTCAGTGACCACGGCAATGTCTACTTTACCAAAAAAGTAATGCTTCCAAAAAATGCAGTTCTTGCTACAGATTTTGCCAAATTAACACTTAATAACTATACTTTGAAATCTTGGGATATGTACGACGAAGCATCTAATATATCAGCATTTTCAGGTATTACCCTTACTTCAGATATTTATCTCAAGGCCAATTACGAAGCCAGAGAAATCACCATTGAATATGTAATAGATAATAATGGCTCAAAGACAACCCTTCTTGGAATGGATAAAGCATATACAAAGGCTCTATATGGCAGTAAAATAACTCTACCTTATATCATTGTTGAAATGGGAAGTAGAGTTACAACCGGTTTTGCTAGAAATGGTGCAAGTTTCAAATTTGGCGGAGAATTTACAATTTCTAGTCAAAATAATGCCGAATTAAATGGTGTACTTACACTAGAAGTTACAACAATCGAATTCTATTATATTAGATTTACGACGGATGGCACAACATTTGAATTGCCAACTAGATATTATCCACAAGACAATTCGGTTAAGATTGCCGAACAAATGATTAAAATTGATGCTGATGCTGGCATAAGTTATTACTACAAGTCGCTAGATAGTGTTCAAAATACTATTACTGATATGAAAATTCTAACAGATGGCTACTTGATGCCAAACGAATATACAATTCCAATTCCAACCCACGAAATCTCATCATCAGATAATGTTACATTTATCGGTTGGAAGACCAAGTCAAACAAAGTTTGTGAGAATGGTGACACTTATGAGTGTAATTCAAACGATGCCGAAAACGGAATAATTACATTTAGTGCTATTAATAGCAATGTAATCAAAGTCGTATTCTATATTACAAACCCAGTAGATAAGACCGAATTAAAACTTACAACAAATACAAACAAAGAACCAAGTCTAACCGAAATTAATATCTTGGTTGACAAGGAAGAAAATTCTGTACTTATTGATTACATCGCCGCAAACGAAAACCATGCACAATTTAACGTAAAATATGTTAGTGGAAATAATAATACAACCAGATACTTTGTTAAATCCCAAATCTTAGAAAAATATTTGGGCAAAAACTACAAGTTCTATGGTTGGTCGACCGAAGCTAAAACAGCTTATAGCGATATTTCACAATTTATTAGTGATTCAAGTGCAGTTAGTTATTATGATAACAATTTTGCAAAACTAAGTGACAAAGATATTGCTCAAAAATTGCAAGAAGCTATCAAAACATCCAAAACATTCTATGCAGTTTGGGAAAACAAATTCTCAGTTGAATTTGTAGACAATAGGGGTGATGAAAATTCCACCGGCACAGTTGTCTCCAAGGAATTCTACGGCAAGGGCGAACAAATCCAGTTCCCAGAACAAAAATCAATTGCCAATACCGAAGACAACCGCAAAATCACTGGCTGGAAATCTGAAAGTTATGAAATCAACTATCCAAACCCAAGTCTAAGTGTTGTTAATGGCTCAAACGAAAACCTAAGATTTGTTCCAATCTGGTCTCAAGGCTACAAATTAACATTTAATATGGGCTTTGATGACAAGAAAACTTTGATTCAAGAAATCTTCAAAAGTTATGCGTCCAATGCCGATGCAGACAATATTGATGCTGGTCTAGGATACCCATACTTTGAAGATGTTAGCCAAGTTACAGGCGCAGGTTCGAGTGTAACTATTAATGGAAAAACATATTATTCAAGCTATACTCTAAGTGATTTCTTAACAGAAAATCAGATTATCAATCTAAGTGCCTTCAAGCCTATTGATACAGGAATTTATCCATCGAATATAATTCTAAATAATGCAACATGGCTAAATAGTTATTACAAGTTTGTTGGTTGGAAATTAGGCGAGAAAACACTTTCAAAAGACGAGATTGCAAACTTCCAAATTAGTGTTCTCACCGAAAATAGTACGGACATTGAACTAGTTGCTGTTTGGGAAGCGGTAGAATTTAGTGTAGACTTCTACGCAAACGAAGCACATGCTCAAAGTGGTCAAAAAGACTTGATTAAATACACTTTGTCATATAGTTTCGAAAATTTGATTACCGTTCCAAGTGAAACATTCGGAACTGAGATTAAGAAAAATAACGAAGTTATCTTTGGTGGCGATGCCCAAGAACTCAAAAAGTTATTCCCAAATAGTGGATTTAGACAAAATGGTTGGAAGATTGTTGACGGAGTAACTATGGATAGAAGTGTTTATATAATTAATAACCTTCGAATTATTCCAACTTATGAGACCGAATATATAATTATATTCAAAAACGTTAGGGGAAGCGAACTTACATCAATTCCTAGACAATATGTAATAAATGGCGAAAATATAGAGTTTGACAAAACTCAACTTACTCAAATGAAAGTATCCAAGATGTATTACTACCAAGGTAGTAGCGATGATACCAAAGTAGACTTGTTTACTCGTCCAGAAAATACCGAAAATTATAGCGCACTTCCAACCGAACTTCTTTTCGATGTGGATAACTTCTACACTGAAAAAATTGGCGAATACTACTATGGCTATATCTACTTAGATATTAGTTTGTCACTCACAATCAATGTTCCAAATGTTAATTTTGGAAAGGCAAACGAGAATGAGTGGACTTCGTCTACTTTGTCAATCATGCCAGAGTCAACCTATGAGTTTGACGGAAACAAAATAACTCTTGGTGGCTCAGAAGTATTTAGTTTTGACTTAAGTGGATATACAAATAACCCAGAATTGCTTGGCTGGTTCTATTATGAAAGCAATCAGAGTGCAAATGGCTGGTATAACTACTCAAGTAATCCAAGAATTCCAAATGCTTACTTGCTTGACGACTTAGACTATGCTATCAAATCATTTAGTATCAAGATTGATGGCGGAAAAGTTAATATAACAATCGTTACAAAAAATAACACCTACAATCTTACAAATGTTGATTCGTCAATCAATGTATTTGCAAAACTTGTAACCAAAAATACAATCAAACTAGAAAATGCCGATGCGTGCGATTTTGCAGTACTTGAATATACAAATTCAAGTTATTCTCAAGTAAACCCTTTAGATGGCAATTCTTCAAGCGATATTCTAGGCTATGAATTCAAGACTGTTTACAACTCATGCAATTACACCAAATTTAGACTAACAACTGTCGGTTATCAACTCGAAGAAATTGGAAATATCAGTGGCTTTGTGTCTACTAACAAGACAACACAAAAAGTTACTCTAAATAATAACGATGGCGAAAGAATCACTCTTAAAGCCGAAATTAACAAGTCAACTAGTACGTCAATCGAAGATTTGCAATTGACTTATGATATTTCACTCGGATATTGTATCGAAAACAATAAGACTTATGTTCTCAAAATCAATCCTGTTACTTATAACGTAACATACGTAACAGATAGCGACTCAGGAACGATTAAAAAGTTAACATATCCTTATGACTTTGATGAAACCAAAAATAGTGCCGAAAATACAGATTCAGTACTAATGCAAACAACCGATTATATCTATGTTGGCGGTCAAAAAACCAACCTAGTAATTTTGCATTATTATGTAGAAAATTTTGACGGAAAAACCAAAGTTGTATTTATCGACGTTCCATATGGCACAAATATTAATATCTCTGTTGAGCCAAACAACGATATGCTTATGCACTTTGCAGGCTATAATAAGTCTACAAACAAAGGCATAACCGAAAATGGCGCAGTACTTACATTTAGACCATACGAAATTGACGAATACAACAACATTGTCACAAATATAGTTGTCGATGTCTTGTTTGAAACCAACAAAATTGATAGTATCGAACTAGTACTTGACTTTGATACTAAATTAATTGGAAACAGTGGTGCATGGTTTAATGCAATAAGTAATTACAACAAAAAGACAAGCAAGACTTATGTCGAAAATGGCAATACTTATACAAACTACCAAGTTGTTTGGGAAGATGTATCAAGTTTGCTAAGTGGCTTGGATATTGCTTGGAATAAACTTGCGGGCGAAGATGTTACAGATTTGCTTGGCGCTCTCAAAGTTGCTTATCACGAAAAATTCGACAAAATTCTTCCAGTTTCTCAAACGATTGAAGGTTCAATCCAAGACCTTGACAAATTGCTTCAATACTTCTGGATGTCGGATAGTGACAACTGGTTTACAGTAACCAAGACTTTTGATAACTACAATTCAAGTAGCGAAGGAGTACTTATCCAAAACGACTCCAATTTCTACTTGTATGGCACAGATAATCAAACCGTAAGATTACATTACAATATGACCAAAGCGATACTTGTCAACTTTGATACTTCAACTATTGACTACGTAGATGAATCAACTCAATATAATGTAAGTAGAGCGAAAGTTTCACTTGAAGACAATAGCCCAAGTACACTAGACCAAGTAAACAAATATGTATTTGCGTATAAAGACCCAGGATACGAGTACATAAGCGATTATGTAAATGGCACAGAGTACAAACAACTTTCTGTTAAGTTCCAATTGGGTAGCAATATCAAATTCATTGTTAACCCAGACGATGCAACTTCTGAACACGTTGCATATACCATTAGTGAAAATGATTGGAATGTTCTAAATAGAGCCGAATTCCCAGCCGACTTTGATAGAGCCGATAACTATGTAAGCATCGACTCAACCAAGTCAAACGTAGACGATATGTTTGCAACTAATAGTCAAAATTATAACTTGCCACTCATTAATTTGCAGGCATCTGTTAGACCACAAACATACAATATCTTCTTCTATAACGATAACGATAGCGTAATCGGTTCAATCAGAATCGCTTATGACGAAGGGATTGACGAAGTGCATTACATGTACAATTTGCAGTCGCTATATGACTCGGATGTACACTCTATGTACAAGTTCCTAAAGGATGGAGACCAAGAACGTAATTTCCGTAGTTCTTATGATACAGGTGAATATTATGGTGAACTCACCAAAATCTTCAAGTTCTGGTCAACTTCCAAAAATGGAGCAAACCAAAATCCAAAAGACATAAGTCTACACAATTCAGACTTCTCAGACATCAACTTGTATGCAAATTATGTAGATGCGACTCCAATTAGATTTGTTAAGTTTGACGAAGAAGGAAAAGAAGAAACATATACTTTGTATCTAGCACCAATAGACTTTGAAAATTCAAAGACATTGCCAGACCAATTTGGTCGTGTATATGGCTTTACTTTAGTAATTGATGAACTCGAAAGTCAATCCAAATTCTTAGGCAATGCGGACGAAGTTTATCTCAAAGGCAAAGATAACAAGTCCAATTACGATAACGAAGTAAGCTTTATTTGGCACTTGTCCAATGCCGACAAGAGCGATTCAGAGCAGTACGAAGAAAGTACTGGCACATATATTGTTTATCCAAAGTATATTAAGACTTTGAATATTGGCGCTCACTATACAGACAAGTCAAAGAATGTCGGTGAGTATTCGCTAACCCTTTCTACCTTGGGTGGAAAATACGAAGTTAGCATGTCGGATAGTGGCAATTTGGTTATTACAAATATTTTGGAATCTGGTCTATATAAGGCAAACGAAACAAATAACTTAAGCAAATCTGACGATAGTGCTAATTTGGAAATTCAAGCATACACATACTTGGATTATAGATTTGCTATGTGGATGATTGACGGAAACAACGTAAATGCCGAAAATCATAGCGAAGGATACAAAGTATCAACAAGTATCAAATTCTTACGTTACAAAGATACAACCGCTTATCCACATTATAATGCGATGTTTAGTGTCGCTCAATCAGACCAAGGCAAACGCATTGTAATAGACTCAAATAACAATTCGTCTGAGACTTCGGCATACTTCCCATTCATCAACGAAACTTTGTCTCAAAAGTATATCCAAGAATCCGACGGATATAAGATTAAATATACAAGTTTGGAAACCAGTGATGGCAAAGTTACTTCAACATTGGTGGTTTACCAAAACGATGTAAATAACAAAATCTATACTATTACTTTCACTCCATACAATAATGACTTAAATAAAGTTGTATGGAAGATTGCCGATGCAAATGGCAAAGAGAAAATCTTGGCTTTGGATAGTATATATTCTGTACAAGATTCAAACGGAAGTTTGGTTATCACTCCAATTGCTTATACAGATATTAATCTTGAAATGGAAGGCTTCTATATAACCAATAGACCAGAGAAATCTGACGAAATTGGAAGTATTAATACACATCCAACTAATACTAACAAAGTTAGTGGTGGATACAAATTCAAAGGATTTACAGCGACAAGTTTGTCTAGTGCCGAACTAATTGTAATAGACTTGGACGGAAACGAAACTACAACTAAGATAGGTATTTCACCATCTCCAGAAGCCCAAGAAAACGAAAAATATCTACACAATATTCGCTTCCAATACAAAGAGAATGGCGAATGGAAAGACATAAATGAAAATACAATAGTTAATAGGTCATCATCAGATACTGATGCAAGCGGTGGCTATGTCATGAATATCCGTCTTGTAGCCGATTGGATTAGCTCCAAAGTTAGTCTAACTAGACTAGCAGACAGAAGCGACGTCAAGACCAACAAGATTTGGGATTTGACCCAAGCTAGAGACTACAATGACTACTCATTCAAACCATCAGATTCAGATGGTATCGACAAATTAGACTTTGAATTATTCAAAGGTCAAACCTTAGAATTTAATGCAGATTCAATGCAATTTGTCATCAAGGAAAATGGAGAAACAGTTAGAACTATTCAAATAATTAGCGGTAACGATGCTTACTTACAAGGTATATTTGAACTAAATAGCAGTGCGTATATCGGCAATAAAGTAATTTCCAGTAAATCATTTACTGGCGGGGATAGCGATGTAAACTTGCTAGTTTGGATAGAAAATCAAGTTGAAGTATCCGTGAATGTTCAAGAAGCATCAGACAAAATGTCGGGTTATGGTATTGTTAGATATCAGACCCAAGATTTTGGCGAAGTCAAGTCGTCCGAAACAGCATTTGCTAGAGAAAACAAAGTTTATGGCACACTAATCGTGGGCATAAGCACCAAACTTTCTCTCAGCGCATCAGCCGATGCAAGTGCAAATCACGAGTTCCAACACTTTGTATACTCCAAAAATACTTATGTAATTCTTCAAGATATAATTGTTAGCAAGTTTGGAGTCAGCAACAATAAGACCACTATAGGCGTTCTATTCGATGCCGAACCTACCAAGTCATATGTGTATATCGCAAGAAAGGAAGGCTCTCTTGGCAATCCAATTATGAGTATTCCAGTTTATGGTGGTTATGTAATTAGTCGTAGCGGAATCTCTACAAACAATGTTTCTTATGAAATCTTAGATTATTGGGGAACCCAAGTTAGTGCGTTTACAATCCACAAAGTAGACGATAGAGATACAAATGTAGACGATACAAAGAATGCAGTTACAACAGATATTTATCCAAGTATGAATTGCTATATCTCAGAAATCAATACATTCTCTGTCGAAGGGGAAGTAACTCTAAATAATGACGGCAAGATTACATCGCTAAAAGATGGCGAGACTATTACTGAGCAAACCTTGTACAATGGCAATAAATCTAGCATTATAGATGTCTTAGTCGAAGGTGTAGACAAGTCAACTATAAACTTTGTCGTATATAGCAACGATATCAATAACACCAAGACCGAAACAATCGGTTTGTCCGAAGATACCGTGTATATCGACCAAGACGGCACACCTTTTGTTGAAAATTCCAAGACTCTCAAAGTTAGTCAATCAAATAACAATGCAACTCTTAAACACTTGGTTAACAAAATCGAAATTTCACTTCCTGATGAGCCAGATAACTTCACTGGACTAATTAGATGTGGAAAAATCGGTTACGAACTCACAAGCGCTGTGGTTTACAAGACTAATGTATATAATAATAGCGACAACAAAGTTGCCGAATGTGTGGCTGGTCAAGATGACGAGTTTGACGTCCTTGAGACAGTGTATACTATTGTTATTACAATTACTCAAAAAGATAGTTATAATATCTCGCTCAAACTAACCTTGCCAAATGGTAGCGACTTTAGAAATCTAAATGTTGTAGTTCCTGAAGATTTAAGAACACAAAAAGACGGACTATACAATGCTACCGGATTTAATGGCGGAATAAGTGTTTCAAATAACGATATAAGTTTCAAGGCAGTCGAAGGCGAAGAAAATGTAATTAGCTTTAGACTCGCTTATGGCACAAAAGTAAGAGCCGAAGTCAAAGGCTCAACTTATATAGTTATATTTACAAATAGTGCGGGAACAGAAACTGCTAAGATTAGTTTCACACTCCCTAACATCTATACTTTGTATAACGATAGTTATGCTTGGTATATGGATTATAAGGATAATCACATGATATTTACATCCGAACAAAAATCCATAGGTGGTTATTCTTATGACCTTTGGTCTTTTGACAAAACCAACCCAGTCACAACCGAAGCCCAAGAACTCAAAAACGACGGAACTTTGGTTTTGGCACTAGATAGAGCCGAAGTCAAAATCCACGTAAATAGCAGTTATTGGGAAGGTGCAAATAGTGGCGGAGATGTGTCATTTATCAAGACCCAAGAAGACGAAGAAAAATTCATTTATTCAGCACAACCTTACATGGCTGATGGCGGAGTGTTTAATAACTATACGACTTACAAATTCCCAGGCGGTCTAATTAAACTAGATTTGGAAGAAGTAAGTTATGGAACAGACATCAAGTATGCACTTACAAATGCTGGATTTAATGGAGTACTTAATCTCCAAGTTCCTAATGTAATCAAAAATATTCGTATGAATTTGGTAGATAGAGAAGTATGGGCTTATGGACTAAGTATCAAAGTCAACGGAAAGACTTCCAAAACCATACTTTCAATACCTTACGATGATGTTGACTATGCTTGTGCAAGTGGTTTTGCAATTCTATCGTGTAACAAAAATACTAATAATCTCACATCTTTTGTGGATGTCGAATTGACTAGAGATAACGATTGGGTAGTAATAGGTTTGCCATTCGGCGATACAGACAAAACAGTTGGTGTCGGAGAAACTGGTAGAGTAGATGGCTACGATAGAGCCAAATTCACCAAAGTTACTTTCTACGACAAACCTTATGGTACTTCGGGTACATCTTCAATTGGTACATTTAATACTTCAACCAAAATTACATTACTAACATCAGGTTCACCAATGTCTAGCAAAATCGAGACTATGTATATCGCCAAAGATAAAGCAACTAGACTCTATGGAGATATGCTAGCATCAAATACATCCGTACCTACTAAATATAGATATGCTACATTGCAATTTGATGCAGGCTCAACTTTCGATAACAAAACCGAAGCTCAAAGATGTATTTTGTCAGGATATTATATAGTTATGGGTGCAACCACCAAAACAATTGAGAAATCTGAACTAGTAGATTTTGGAGATTACGACGAAGTAAGCATCTATCCAATCTTCAAAGCAGCCACCGGCTACACCATAACTATTCGCTCAATAAATAATTTAACGAATAGTGAGTTCAATGGTTGGACTCCTGAACATTCCATCTTGGAAACTGGGGTTAATGATGACTTAATGTCTCACGATGACGTAGTTCATTTTGTCGCTACTGGTCAAGAATTTAAATGGTCAACAGCATTATCTAAACAAATGTCACTAGATTTTGTTTACAAATATTCATTACAAATTCCATGCAGAAGTCCAAATAGTTATGAAGAAAAGAATTTTGGATTTAATGGATTCAAAATTTATGACAAAAATATGACATTCCTTGGAAATGCACTTTATATAAATGATGATGAAAGCAACTATGAATATCAAACGTATAATTTTTCCACTGCCGCATGGATTAGGTATTCGGCTGGTGTAACTGACTTAGGCACCTATGACTTAGTATTCACTCCATTTACGGATATGATATTAATACCACAGCACTTTGAAGTGTATACAGTTGAAGTAAGATATATTTGTGACGGACTAACCAATGAATTCTCTTCGTCATTAAAGGTTAGTTCAATTCAAGGCTGGTCAGCTGGCAAATCTGAGACTAAAACAGTTAAATATTACGAAAAAGATTCTGCTGGTCCAAGTTTAAGTACTCCAGAATCATGGTATTTCTCATATTCTCAAGTAAGTTCTGACAAGGATGACATCTCAGGAACTACCTATACAACTCATTTTGTATGGCAACATACTAACCATAAATTAGGTACAGCATCACAAGGATGTGAGTATTGTACATACAAAGTTAATACTTCGGATGATTCCGGTGGTTCTGGCGGTGGCTCAACACATACTTGTACAGAAAGTGGTTGGGAATATGATGAAAGCGAACATTTTAAGAGAAAATGTGTGAATGTAGATTGTAGCAATTACAAGATTAAAATTGAAAAAGGTTCACATTCCATGAAATGTTCTCCATTCAAATCCCCAACTACAGATTTGTGTTGTGAAGAACATTGTGAAGTGTGTGGTTATACTCGAGATTGTACATGTAAAAAACCTTGTACTTGTGGAACTCATAAGCATATTATGTCTGATTGGGTTGGAGATCCCCAAGATTACAGAAGTCACTATAGAGAATGTACCGTAAAAGATTGTAGTTACTATGAACGTGAAGAACATACGGCTCGTGGATGTAAAAAATGGTATGAAAATGCATTTGGGCAATGTGAATTTAAATGTGCAATATGCAAACAATTATTCGCACAAAACCATGTCATAGACTCTTTGGGATATGATAAAGAATACAGCAAGGCTTGTACGGAAAGTGTGGTTTTGAGAACGGGATGTCTAAATTGTGGTAAGATTACAGGTTCCGAAACTATAGGTCCGTTAGATCATAAATGGGCAAATTATCATATTTCGCAAAGCGAATGTACTAGAACTTGTTCAAGATGTAATATCATAGAAAAACATAAACCAGGCACTAACGATTGCACTATGGAAATATTATATGAATTTCCAGATACATACGACGGTTGGTACTTAGATGGCAATAAATGTCACGGACACAGAGAATATGTTTGCACGTGGGGATTAGACGACCCTAATGGTGGATGTCTCTATAGATATAAAGAAACGGTTGAATATCATAGATATGATGCCTTAAAAGTAAAAACAATATTTAGTAACAATAAGTATATAGACATTGGAGTAATATGCGGGGTTTGCGGAGATTTTGTAGAATTTTCAGATGACGGATATACTAGCTTATATTTTGTAAAGACAGGAACAGACACTTTGCCACCTGCATACAAACGTGAAAAAATCACAGTAAAATATTGGAATAGTGAAGTTATTGACACAACTACGATTCAATTAGACGTTGCCCCATGGGGTTACAGTAAAGGAGACACGGATAAATATAGTTAAGTATTGACAAATGATTTTTATGGTAGTATAATCAAAGTATCAAATTTGTAAAGGGGAAGACAAAATGAATACAAAGGATTATGTAGAAAACAAAAAAAGCAAAAAATTATCTAATATTTTAAAAGGGGCTTTAGCAACTGGTCTAGTTGTAGGTTCAATGGTAACTTCAACTGCTTGTAAACCAAATCAACCACATGAAAGCTCATCTAGCACAAGCACAATTGAAACAACAACTACTACACCAATAATAGTAGAAGATCCAGATAAAGAAATTAAAATAAAACGAAACGAATTAATAAACATGATTGAAAATGAGTTTAACAATCGTGGAGATAATTATAAAAATTCAGAAAAAATCATTTATGTTACTAAACATTGGGGAGATGATTATAGTTGTACAGTTGGAGCTTTATTCCAAGATGAAAAGAAATTAACAGGTGTTTTATCTGGACGAATTACAGAAGAAGATTATATGTATTTAATCAACAATATTGCTCCAAATGCTTTGCAAGAAGTAAATGTAGCGGATTTTATTATTAGATTCTCAGATAATTATAATGATGAACATCAAGGAATTAAAGAATCAACCAAAAACATCAATGAAATTGAAGATGAAAAAGTACTAGATATTATTTTGGATAGTATTTCAAAAGCAATTTCTCAAGACCAACAATCCGACCTAGTTAGATAATTTAACAATCACAAGATTTTGTGTACAAAAAAGCCCTAAAAGGAATTAACCTTTTAGGGCTTTTTGCAAGAAAATAATATCATTTTGGCATAAAGGTTGCAATTTATACCAATTATTAGCATATAATATTAATGTGATACATTCAAAAATGTTTTGCAAAACTATTGACAATGGTCAAAAAATCATGTATCATAATTGTACCAATAAAATATTGGTGGAGAACCCTACCTTAGTGGGAAACTGTATTATTGGAGAACCCTACCTTAGTGGGAAACTGTAAAAGGTGGAATTCCTCTCCTCAGAAGGATATGAGCAGGGCTTAAACGCCTTGCTTATTTTTATTTTAAAGGATAAAACATTAATGAAAATTTATTTATATAATGTTGATGATAATTACATACAATATTTGAGACAATACGATAGTCATGTTTGTGACAATAAAGTTGGAAAGCGAAGACATTGCAGAAAATATATAGGTGCTGTGATTTTAATAAATGGCTATAAGTATTTTGCTCCACTATCCAGCCCAAAACCAAAAGATTATAATAGTGACGGAACTATACGAAAAGACCCTATATTTTTAACTAGGATTATCGTTAAAAATGATTTTGATAAAGATGAAATGAAAGGTAAAATATTACTAGGAAATATGATTCCAATATGTGATAATGTTTTAACAAAAATCAATCCTAATTTTGAAACGGACTTAGGATATAAAACATTACTTATAAAAGAGTTGGATTTTATAACAAAAAATAGAAAAGAAATAGTAAGAAAGGCAAATATTATATATAATCAAAAAACCGGGAAATATAAAGTATCGGCAAATAGTACATATTTAAATTCAGTTGTAAATTTTAAAGTTTTAGAAACGAAATGCAAAAAATATAACAAAAAGCCCTAAAAGGTTAATTCCTTTTAGGGCTTTTGCTTTAGTGCATAGCACTATTTAACCCTAGTTTTATAAGATATTTTTGGCAGAATTGCCAAAAATATATCGCCAAAAGTGCAAAATCGCCAAATCTACAAGATATTTGTGGCAATCTTGCCATAAATATCTTGTGGGGGTGGCTTGATTTTCAGTTAGAACTCAAATAAATATCAATTTTGATTAAAATTACTTTATAGATTTCAGACAAAACTTCCGAAAATATGCAAAAATTACAGGTCTCAATACCCCAAAATATGCAAAAAATACAATTTCGAATATCCCAAAATATGCAAAAATCGACAAAATCAACCACCTATTTTATGCAAAACGTTGACATTAGGCGGTTTTTTGGGTATAATTTTCACAAGGAGAAGTGCAATGTTAAAACGTAAAATTTATGATTATTTATTAAAATGGAAAGAGACTCATAAAAATGAATGTTTAATTATTAAAGGTGCTAGACAAGTTGGCAAGACTTTTTTGATAGAAAAGTTATTTGCAAAAGAATATAAAAGTTTTATTAGTATTAATTTTTATGAGCATAGTGAATACAAAAATATTTTTGAAGAAAATTTAAGTGCGGAAGAAATTTTAAAGCGAATTACAGCCAATATCCCTAATGCTCAAATAATTCCGGGCGACACTTTGCTATTTTTGGATGAGATACAAACATGTGCAAAAGCAAGAACCGCACTCAAATTTTTGGCACAAAGCGATAAAGTTGATGTTGTGGCAACTGGGTCTTTGCTTGGTCTTGCTTATGGTCAAGATAGCGACCCCGAAGTAGAACAAGTAGATTCAGTTCCTGTGGGTAGTGAAAACCAAATTATTATGTACCCTTTGGATTTTGAAGAATTTTTGTGGGCTTTGGGATATGACAACTCCGCGATTGAATATTTAAAAGGCTATTTTGATAACAAACAAAAAGTTCCAGCCGAATTAAACAAAAAATATGAACAACTCTTGAGAGAATATTTAGTCGTGGGTGGAATGCCTGAAGTTGTTGGGGATTTTGTTAATAACAAAGATTTCGGTAGAGTGCAAGAAATTCAAAACAAGATACTTAATTCCTACGAAGACGATATTGTTAATCATGCAAAAAGTACAGAGAAAACAAAAGTAAAACGTTGTTATCAAAGTATTCCAAGCCAACTTGCACGAGAGAATAAAAAATTTAAATATAGCGAAGTTGAAAAAGGCTCGACATCTAGAAAATTTGCAGATAGCATTGATTGGTTGAATAATGCTAATCTTGTTTTGAAATGCTACAATCTTGAAGAACCCACACTTCCACTTAATACACACGAAAAAAGAAACGAATTTAAATGCTATATTCACGATACAGGATTGCTTTTGGCGATGTATGGTTTTGTTACTAAATTAGCAATATTAAACAATACACTGCTTGGTTCAGCAAAAGGTGGAATATATGAAAATTTTGTTGCGGAAACTCTTGTCAAAAAGGGTTATAGTCTACACTACTACAAACCTAGTGACGAAATGGAATTGGAATTTATAATTGAAAAGGATGATTTTATACTCCCAATTGAAGCCAAAGCAGGAAATAGTACAACTATATCTCTTAATAATTATATGAAAAAATACAATCCTAAGTATGCACTAAAACTAATAAATGGAAATATCGGCTTTGTAGATTCCAAGTTTACAATTCCACATTACATGTTAATGTTTTTATAAAAATTGCAATCTCCCCAAAAAATTGAGTATTGACATATATAATAATTATATGTTACAATATACTAACAAATAAGGGGAGATATTATGGATACAAAAGAATATATTGAAAAACAAGAATTACAAAAACAAAAAGAACTAAAAGAATACTTACGCAAAAAGAAAGATATCAAAAACTTTGTCAAGAAAACAATTGCCACTGGATTAGTTTTTGGCTCAATTTTGACAGGAACCGCTTGCGGAATCAAAAACCCAAACAATCCAAACACCACAAACCCAAACCAAGCAACCACTTTGGATACAACCACAAGCACCATTGGAACGGATACAACGGGAACGACAACAGATTCTGGAAAAATAGATGAGCCAATACTCACCGAAGAAGAACGCTATCAAAAGGCTCTTAAAAACTTTGAAAAAGCAATTATGGTAGTAAAAAATAACCATGATGATACACCTATTCATTATTTGGAATTATATAAACACGAATTTGAAGATAAAGAAAGTGAATATGGGTTCTATCTAGAATCTTTCATTGAAGATTATATATACAGAATTGCAAACTACCCTTTGACTGAAGAAGAATATAATTATGCAACCAAACTATATGAGAACAAGCAATTTGCTAGAAACGAACTTTTAACAAATAAATATTTAGAAATAACTTTGTCAAGTAATCTTGAAAATATTAAAACAGCTTCTGATTATACCGCTCTTAATAATTATTCAAATGCAATACTTGAAAAAGAAAATGTTAAGCAAAGTGAAGCGAGTGAAGAATTTGAAAAATATTGTTCTTTATTAGATGAAAAACGTGGCGAAGTTAGTAATTCGTTTAAAGTCGCAGTTAGAAATATTGGAGAAACCAAAGAGTACTACATTAATTTTATTAACGAGAATGGTAAATCTGGTGTTGGAATGTATTCGGTTATATTTATTGATGAAAGTTTTGCGAAGCAAATTGCCGATGTTTATGGTTGGGATTTGAATAAATTAGTAAACTGCTGGAGTTTAAATAAAAATGAATTCTTAATTAAGGCAGATGATGAAACGCTAAGAGAATTTACACAATTAATTAAAGCTAAAATTGATTTTGTTAATCAGTATGTAAATCCAGAAAAAAATATATAAAAAAACTCAAAGAGTATTAAATTAAATTAAAATTTACTCTTTGAGTTTTTTTGTTGTTTATGGTTATTTCTATATATCTTTACTAATAACTATGCCATGGAGAATTTGGTGCTTGCGAATTCCAATAAAAATTTGTCATAATATTTTTTCCACATACCCCACATATGCCATAAGATGTTGTCCCTGTAAATAAACTCCATGTTGTATAACCAACCAGTTCATATGATTTTCCTGGAATTAATTCTTTATACAATGGGGAATGAGCGACATAAGGGTCTGCAAAGGTATAATTTTCATAGGCATTACAATTTACACACTTATATCTTCTTGCCTTTCCCGTACCAAAACATATTGCATTTCCACTAAGTTCGGTAGTCCCATAATATGTAATTAAATCCCATTCATCATACTTAGAACCTTCATGGTCAAATGTATGAGTTGTTGGGTTTGTGTCCACTACGTTTCCGCAAGTATGATTGCATTCATCACAAATCCATTTAAATGTACCACCTGCTGTGCAAGTAGGTTTTTTAATCCATTCAGAATTATATGATTTTATAACATGTTCAAATTTTTGTCCACCAAAGTCATATCCGCAAACGATACATTTGGAATAGGTGTGATATGTATCATCTACATAAGTACATGACAATTTATGAAGCTTAAGTTCATAAGGTTGTATTTGAACACTTACGTCATTGTTGCAAATTGTACATCGCGCTAAAGTTACTGTGGCGCAATCGTAATATAAAGTTGTAGTTGTAGTATCTCTGCAAGGCTCAGGTTTATCTGTGAACAAGTAGGTACATTTTGAACAATAATAAACGTGGGTTTTTACGCCTTCTCCTTCATTAAATGCCTTAGCCTTTGTGCCGCTTTGACTATGCGCTTCTTTTATGGTGTGCCCACATTTACATGTTCCTGTATGGGTTCCATCTCCATTGTCTTTCCAATTAGTGTAGTTGTGAGCATGGGTTGTTCCACAATCACAATAGAAACAAGTACAATTTCTACTAAATCCACATACACAGCTTTCTATACAACAAGTATCTTCAGTTTTCTTTGGAAGCGGTGTACAAGTAAAATCTTCATGTGCTGCTTTCTTTGTTGTGTCTCCACATTTAGTACAATATTGCCAGTGAGAAGTTTCGTTATAAGTATACTTCCAATTATGGTCACACTCTTCTGTAGGTGGTGGAGCAGGTCTTATATATCTCCAATATTCGTAATTACAATATTTACATTTAGTAACTTCATCATAATAGTTTGAAGATACATAGTTTTTTGTTTCAGTATAATTATCGTGAGAACGATGAGCCCATTTGAAGTGAATTTCGCTTACTTGTAAAGGGTCAAGCAATGTGCCTTCAAAATATTCATCACCTTTCATAGTGAAATAATCTGAATAAAAGCCAGCAGGGGCATAATTAGCTATTCCGCTTCCAACAGGATATTGCCCCGAGCCATTAACATTAACATAAACCAAATCAATATTTACATTATATACTTCCCCTTTTTTGTAATCTCTATATTCAGGAAGTAGACTACATCCATAAGCATCTGACACACTTCCGTCACAAATATATGTTACATCCAAATTCATATCGTTAGCACTTGTTCCATAAGGAGTGAGTACTACATCTGAAGTAGGAATAAAGTGCATTTTGAAATATGTTTCAAAGCCTTTGGTTTCGTAGCCATATGTGTCAGTAGAAGAATATTCTGTATTAAATGAATAATCCGCTACCCAATTGCCATTTTTGTCTCCACGAGAGAAACCTTGCATGTAGAATAAGTCGTCAACACAATCTATACCTAAAACATATCCCCGCAATGCCAATTCTTGGTCTGGGTTTGATGCTGTGTATATATATACAATAGTAGACCATTCAAAATATTTGCCTTGTTCAATAAAGTAAGTAACATCTGTAGATGAATACAAATCCATGTTGACACCATCCATCGAAATATCTGGAGTGCCTACTTCGTAATGTTCCAAATCTCTATTCGTTAAATTATTTATTTTGCGAACAATTTTTGGTGGGGTTGGGGCTTGAGTGTTTTTAAGGGTGGTGAAAGTGGCAGATTAATAGAAAAATTGATTTTTAATTTACATTGATTTAAATCGGCTTTGCTTTTGTTATATATTGTATATAGTACATATAATACTTGAATATATAATATATACATAGATACATATTTATTGTAATTTAAAAGTATTAGCAAATAAATTTGTAGGCAAATTTATAATGCCAGGAACTCAAAAGTTATTAAAATTGATTTTTCCGATATATAAGTCCGGCAAAATTTGATGTTGTGATAAAAATTCTTTAAATCTGATAATCAAAGTATGTTGTGGCAGTCGGTTTTGGAAGATTTGATAGTCGATTTTGGTGTTTTGCACTCAAATTTACGGGTTCGAAGACAAAATTTAAAAATTTTTAAACTATTTTTTTGCAAAATTTATGCTCTCAGGGGTGGTTTTGGAGTCGATTTTGAGCATTTTTGACAAAAAATTTTTGCCAAAAAAGAAACACTAGGAAGGGTGGGGTACAAAAAGGTTAAAAAACATTAAAAAAATATTAAAAAACTTTTCAAAAAAGTGTTGACGAGTGGTTTTGAGTAGTGGTATACTATCGTTGCAATCGTTTGAGAGAGATTTTAAATCAATTCGAAAGCATTGCAAGAGTACATTGACAACTGCATATTTATAAATGAAAATATGAAAACGAGTAAAGTTAAGTTTTGAAAATTTTTTCAAAAGATGACTAAACGAGAGTAATACAAAATATAACAATTCACGAATGCAAAATTTTGCAAGAGTAAAGAGTTCAAACGTTGTATCAAATATTAGTTAACAAATCAAGGAATTCGAAAGAATACGATCAAGCGAAAAAGAGCG
>CAKVHV010000004.1 GCA_934754475.1 uncultured Clostridia bacterium
AGTTTTTTAACTTTTTTTTGGTTTTTTGATAGTTAAAAACACCCAGCCGAGTTACACACAGCCGGGTGTTTCAAAATGATTATTAAATTTTGTCAAAATCTAAAATATTTTACTCTGTAAATGTATCAAAAATTTTGAGTGAATTTTTGATAGTATTTGGAAGTTTGTCGCCATTTTCGTCCGGGATATAGTTTTGAATGGCTTGAAAAGTTATTTTGAATCTAACAGACAAACCCGAATATTCGCTTGTAACAAAGGTCGGAAATGTTATTTCCTTATTAATAAAATTAATGATAACATCGGTTTCGGTCGCATCAATTTCTTTAAGAGTAGAATTTTCGGGAGTTGTATCATCTTTGGTAGTAATCAAGTAATAAAATCCATCGGTGTGCAAATACCAACTAGCACTGTCTAAGATAATATCGTCTAATTGCTCATTTAAGTCCGCAATAACACTTGTTTGAGTTTCGTCATAAGGAGTATCTGTATCGACATTTTTGAGTTCAAGAACCAATTTTGCCCTAAGCAAAGGCATTGTTGTACTACGACTAACCTTGCAATTTGCATCAAGTCTAATAGGTTCACCGGGAATTAATACCCCATAGTCCCTATCGTACTCAATCACCAAATTTGACGAATTAACGTCGTTTTCGATTGAATTATACAAATCCCCTTTGCCAACAGCAGTAATCTCGACTTTTCCGGACATTTGAACATGACTAGTAGCCCAATCAGACGTGAAAAAAAATGCAAGAGTAAAAGTAATTACGCACGCAATAATTGTTAGTGTTATTGGCAAAAACGTTGCTTTTCTAACTCCAAAATTTTTATTATTTCCCATCTTCACCCTGTCAATAAATTAAGCAAAAATATTAAAATTTGCTTTAAAAACATCATGCACACAATTTTTCTTATACAAATATTTTACCCAAAAAATAATTTTTTGTAAAGTTATTGATAATGTTTTGCTAAAAAAGTAAATATTGGGTGTACTTGATACAAAAAAGTAGGCACAAGCCTACTTATCATCATTTTCGAGTTTTGTTATGTGCCACTTCGTGCCACATTTCTTATCGAAAACTATCTATCTACTTTTCAATCTTCTATTTATCATCGTTTTCGATAAAGAAATCAAACGCTTTCATGATTTCGTCCAAATCTTCCTTTGGATTGAGTGCATCTTCCAAATTAAACCCACTCTCGCTTGGTTTTGGTTCGGGTTTCTTTCTCATTAGGTTCTTAGCAAATACTGAGTTTTCATCAGTTTCTTCGCTATTGAGATAATTTTCTGCCATATTACCAGTGCCTTTAACTTTTATTTTGTCAAGTTTTCCGCTCAAATCAATCATTCGAGAATTTTCTTTTTCGGTTTCTCTTGCAA
This sequence comes from uncultured Clostridia bacterium, assembly GCA_934754475.1. Taxonomy (GTDB): domain Bacteria; phylum Bacillota; class Clostridia; order Christensenellales; family UBA1242; genus UBA11490. Next base: position 1,382 of record CAKVHV010000004.1, read on the forward strand.
AATTATTAAGCATTTTTTGGTCGGCATTTTGTTTATTTTTTGAATTAAATGCATAATCCATTTTGTTAAGCAAGTTTCTTATGTAATTATCTGAGTTATTGTGCAAGTCTTTTCTAATAACACTTCCGCTCATGCGGTTATTTTGTTCCAAAACTTCCTTGACAGTATTGTTAAACTGCCCGATTTCACGTTTAAGAGAGCTTGGAATATCCACCATTAACATCTTGGTTACTAGTTCTTCCCAGTTCTTGTAAAGTAGTCTTATTCGCTTAATTTCAAGGTCGTAGAGTTTGCTTGCATTGTTCTCAATTTGTTCGGCTTTTTCAACTGCATAGATGAGTGCTTGGGAAATTTGTTTGTCCTTGTTTTTGTAGTTTTCAAGTCTATCTTCAAGTCCACTAAGTTCGTTTTTGAGTGCAAAAACCCTATCCTTTTGTTCGGATAGTTTTTCTTCGTATTTTAAACTTAGTTTATTTATGAAAGTATCGACCTGTTCGGTGTCATAACCTTTTTTGTTAATATCAAATTTAGCCATCAGACTTTCTCCTTGCCAAATTTCAAATTTCTACATATAATTATCCCCAAAGCCACCGAAACTAGCCAAATTATTAGCATTAGCCAAAACTTAAGGCTGAATACAAATTGAATAAGAATGGGGATAAATATAGATAAATTCAAAATAATAATTTTAATATAAATTGTATTTTTGAAAACCGCCAAATTAAGTATGCTTGGAAGCACAGGAATGAGTGCAAACAAGTACACATAATCAAGCAAATTTTGGTTTTCAAGTTTAAGTATTATAATCAAAATTGCAAATAAAATCAAACTATTTGCAAACCAAAGTGTCGAAGAACTCTTAAGTAAAACACCCTTGTAAATCAAGTCAAACCCAATTGCAACAAGAATGATTGAAAATATAAATGTATCAAGACTGCCCATGTATCCAAATACCAAATTTGAAACAAACAGTCCAAGATATACAAACACTAAAATTATGCCAATAATTTGAATTATTTTTACTCTTTTTGAAAACATACATTCCTTTTGGATTAATAATTATTTTTCGGTCTTTTTGGGACTTTTTTTATTATTAACCAAAAGCAAAATAGATATTCCTACTACACCTGCAATTACACACACAATACTTACGATTTGAGAGACTGGAAATGAGCCTAAGTATAATGTTTGGGCTTGGTCTCTAAAGAACTCTAGTATGAATCTAATAAATCCATATCCGAATAAGTAAGCAAATGTAACAATTCCCTTGATTTTAACCTTTCTAAGTAAAATTGTTAGTCCAAAGAATAGTGCCAAGTCAAGAATACTCTCATAAAAGTTTGTCGCATAGTGGTAGCCACCATGAACATATAGAGCAATTGGAAACCACTGCAAACTTCTATTTGTAACCGCTACGCCATAACAGCATTTTCCGAATATACAACCAATTCTTCCAAAGGCTTGTCCCAAAGACAAAACTGGAGCAACACAATCGGTTGTGCTAATTATATTAACTTTGTGAACCAAGCAAGATATTACTAGTCCCAAAAATCCGCCAATTACACCGCCATAGATTGCAAGTCCGCCATCCCATACTCTAATTACGTCCATAATGCCATTAAAACTACCATCAAATATAAGGAAGTAAATTCTAGCACCTATTATAGAAAGTGGGAATATCCACCAAATAAGAGTGTAAGGATACTCACTGGACAAATCACGTTCTTTGAATAGTTGTTGCGAAAGGGTAAGTGCTAGCAAGAATCCAATGCCTATCATTACTCCGTACCAACTAATATCCACACCAAATAGTGTTAGCGCAACTAGTCCAAGTAGCACTCCGAGAGACAATCCGATTGTCAACCAAAATTTTTTGGTTTCCCACGAAAAGCCAAATATTTTTACTTGAGATTTTTTGTAATCATCTAATTTTTGTCCCATAAAATACTCCTAAATACAATTACATTAACTATGTTATCAACTAAAATTAAATTTGTCAAATACTATATTGTCGTAATTTGGAAATACAAAAAAAAGGAAACTAGATTTTAATCTAATTTCCTAAAAATGAATTATTCCTTATCTTGACCTTTCGTCATCATTTGCATTTTGACCGGACGCATCACTAGGAGATTTTACATCATATGTTCTTCCTTGTGCTTGTAAAATCTGAGTATATTCTTCCATAGATATTTGACCTTCTCTTACTAATCTATCCAATGTTGCTTGGGATAAATTAATTAGAGATTCATAAGTTGTTCCATTCTTTCTGCCTTCTTCAATTTCACTTTCTCTTTGTTTTCTAAGAGCATTAAATTGTTCTACAAAATTGCCGAAAGCCTTTTTATTTTCTTCAGTTGGAGATGCTTTGACAGCTTGTTCATATTGAGCAACTTCACGACCATCAAAGCCTGCTTTTTCTTCAACAGTTTCAGTAGTACGAGAATTTCTACGGATAATGTCTTGCATTCTTCTATCTAGGCTAGCAGTTCTCTTTCCTTTGACACTATTAATAAGTTCTTCGGCTTCGGAATCGAAAGTTCTAAACTCATCGCTCATGCCGTCCAGTTCTTCACCATCTTGATTTATGCTATATTTAGCTAGTTTGTCATCACGTTCAACTTCCAAATCGGAAATCATGTCTTCTTTTTCATCTTCGTCTAGGCTTCCATTAGCAGAAACTGCATCAATTTTTGATTGATACTTGCCTTTGATACTTCTAAACTTTTGAAGCAAGCCATTTTGTGCTAGAGTCTTTCCGTCTCTTTCTTCTAATTTATTGAGTCTATCTTTTGTCTTAAGTGCAGTTGTAACAGATTTTCTGTGTTTGTTTTCAGCAACTCTTGCCTTAACTCTCAATTTTCTTAGTTTTCTTGCATTCTTAACGCGTGCACGTTTGTAAACACCCAATGCTTTGAGTAGTTTATTTCCGCTTTGTTCTTTTTCTTTGATACTTTCAAGTTTGGCTTGCATATCTTGAACTTGACTTTGAGCCATTTCAAGGTCTTCTTCTCTATCATGGCATTTTGCATATTGTTTTTGGAACTTGTTATAAAGTCTTTGTTTTTTAGCACCCCTTCCAAATAACATTCCAATATTAACAATGCCCGCAGCACCAAGACCAACACCAGCACCAATTCCGATGTTTTTGAGAGCTGCTAGTGTAGGAGTAAACCATGTACTTGCGTTTTTGATAACACTAATTGCAGCACCAATTCCGCCTACACCAATAACTGTTGCAGCACCAGCAACTAATGCACCAATTCCTAGACCAGTTAGAGCAAATAGGAATGGATTTTTTCTAATCTTTTTGGCTAATCTTTTGTGCCATGGTTGTTTAGGCTCTTTGAGTTTTTTCAAACTATCAAGAGATTTTTTCAAAAGTTTTTGTTTGCGTAGTTGTGGAACAGGAATTTCCTTTTTCTCTTCTTTTTCAGGGTCAGTTTTTGTAAGTTTAGGGTCTGCTGTTTTCCCTTCACCTTTTTTCTTCTTGTCGTCTTGTTCTCCGTCTTTGCCTTCGCCTTTGCCTTTTTCGCCAGTACCAGCAGTTTTTCCTTTGCCTTCCCCGGCTTCAGCCTGAGTTCCTTTTCCTTCAAGAGCGGAAACACGTTTATTTAATTCTTCTATTTGAGTTTGTTGTGTTTGAATAATTTTTATGTAATCTTGAATATTCTTATTTAACTTCTCGATTTCGTTTCCTTGTGGAGTTCCTTGAACAATAGTTGGAACAGCAATACCACCAGTAACAAGTCCGGCATTTTTGAGTTCTCTAATAACTGCGGCAACAATTTCAGGAGTACGGTCACCAACTTCGGGACTTCGAGTAATATTATTAATTGTAATATTGCCAGGATTTCCACCAGTTGCATAAATTCCATGAGCTAGTTTTTCTGCTGATTCATGCGCTTCGGCTTCAATTTTTGGTGTAGATTCTCTTTGTTGTCTCAACTCTTCAAGACCTTTCTTAATCTCTTCGTTTTGAGCGGATATTTCCGCTAATCGAGCGGATTGTTCTTCATGTTCTTTATGTAGCTCATCAACTTTTCCAGCTATTATTCCATTTTGTTCGGATATATCACCAACTTGTTTGCTTAAATCATCAATTTTTTCGCCATTTTCACCGACTTTAGCGTCAACTTTGTCGACTTTAGCACCGACATTTGCAATATTATTGTTAATATCTTCAGCTTTTTGGTTGATTTGTTCTTTTATTTCAGAACCTGTACTATCGACTTTTTCACCCAAAGCACCAAATTGAGAACTAATACCTTTGAGAGTCTCTCTCACATCTTCAAATTGACCATTTGTGGCTTGTTGATTTACTCGCATTTGTTTTTCAATACGTTCAATAGCTGCCACAAGTGCTTCTTTGTCACTTTCGGATTTTTCATAATAACGCTCAATCGTCTTTATGAGTACTTCTCTTTCTGATGCGTTTTTGCCCGCTTCAGATGTCATAAAATTATAAATATTCTTAATATCTCCTTGCATTTCAGGAAGTAATGCTAAGTCTTTGAGATATTCTTGCAAAGATACTTGCATCTCAGATTTAATTTCGTCAGTAAACTCAGGAATTAGTCCTTCAAACTTTCCTTTTTCTGACCTTGAAATTAGGCGATTGAGAGTTTCTTCGGCAATTTCTTTGATTGTTTCGGTAGTTGGTACATTTTCAAATGCACCCATGATTTCTTGAAATTTATCCAATTCTTCGGAGTGGTTTTTCTTAATCAATGTTTCGATAGCATCAATTTTTTCTCCAGTTTCTTTCACATCTGAAACTTTTGCAATATCGCTATCATTCAAAACATTATTTAATATTTCAACAAATTCATCACGTTTGAGCAAATCTGCAAATTTGCTTTCAATAACTTTTAAATCATCTTTGGTTACACCATTTAAGCCATTAATTTTTTCGATTATAGTATCAGTTATATATCTTTGTGTGGAAATATGTAATTCTTCATTTTGAATATTGAAATCACCTAGATATTTGTTAACAATTTGCTCAATATCTTCATAAGTTACAATATTTTCAATACTATTTTGAATATTTGTTAAAAATTCAGTATTGCCTTCTTGGAATTGTTGAACTATAGTTTTTGAATAGTTCTCAAACATTTGAATTATATAATTCTTAGTTTCATCACTAAAGTTCATATTATTGCAAAATTCAGGGAATTCATTGCCAAGGTTACTGAGTGCTTCAAGAATTAAATCGCCATATTCTTCGATATTATCAAGTTTGTCACGCAAACCTGTTTCACCTTCTTGACCTACAACTTCTCGTTCAATATTGCTTAGTCTTACAAATATTTTGTCGGTCAAAGTTCTGTTTGTTGCTATCAAGTCTGGTATTTTTGACTTGAGAATTTCCAAAATTTGTGTTTGTTTTTGGTCTTCACCCAAATCTGCTTCCGCTGTAGTTTTGATACTTTCAATTAATTTTTTAAGATCGTCATCACGAGTTGAATAAATATTTGAGATTTCTTGAATCTTTGTGTTAAATATGTTTTCAACAGATTTTGAAAGTTCTTTTGTTTCGATAGTTATGTTTATATTAGTAATCGCTTCAACAATTTGAGTTAATTCTTCGGATGAAATTCTACCAACAAAAGTTTTGAGTTGTCTTTTTAAATACTCTTTGGTTGGGATATTTTTCAAAAGTTTTTCTATATCTAATGGTGACACCGACCTACTAGACCCAATTGCCTTTTTTATATCTTCCAACTTTGAATCAATTATACTTAACTTTTCATCAAGTTCTTGTTCAGTTACATATTTTTTCTTGGTTGTGGTTCTTTTGGTAGAAGCGGTTTTTGGAGAAACCTTAAACTCTTCAACTGCAACTTGTCCAGTGCCAGTAGCAATGCCATAAGATTCCAAATCTTTTTCGGTTAGTTGACCATTATACTCAACAGTATTCTTAACAGCACCCTTAACTATAGCATTTTCTACTTCGCCTTCGTATCCTTGTTCCATAGTTCTAACTATTTGTTGTAGATTTGGACATCCGTTTTTTTGAATAGTTCCTACTTTGATATTTGTAAGTTGAATTGGCAAAAATAATGAACTCAAAATTGGGAAACCTTGAATATGCTTGCTAATGTCCACATTTTGTTTATTGTTTGTACCATCAACATTTTTGATTGGCAAAACCGCAAGAGAAACTATTGAACTCTTTTCTTTGTCAGTTAGTTCAACTAATCTTTTTGCACCCCTAATAGTCTTGCCATTTTCAAGATACGTATATTCAACTTTTATTTTTTCGATAATTGATTGGTTAGCCATTTTTTAGACTCCCTTTTGTTTGGATTTAAATCCCATTTTCATTCGTTTTTTGATTGTGTTATTCTTCATCGGGCAAAATGCTACTTAGCACTTCGATTTGTTTGGAGTTGTTGTCTTGCAAACTTTCGGATAATTTTTGCAATTGAGTTAGGTTGGTATTAATCAAATCTACAACACTTAGCATACTATCTTCGTTTACACCCTTGCCAAGTGTAATTGAAATATCTCTAATTAAGTCATTTGAAATTCTACGATAAGTTACTAAATCGTTGTTGAAATCTTTTTGCAAGTCATTAAACTTGGAGATTTTGGTTGTTAGATTTTGCATATTTTTGAGATGAATTGCTTTGTTTTGGTCGGTCGCAAAGTCTTCAAGCGCATCCACCGCTCTAAATATTGCAACAACCATCGAATTTCTCATAAAGATGTCTTTGATTTCTTTTGCATAAGTTAAAATTGCTTGCAAACCAGTTTTTGCGGTCTTGTTTGTATATTTGAGTTTCTTTTCGTCTTTGGTCATTTGTGTTTTGTTTTGTTCTAGTTTAACCAAAAGTTCTTGTACTTTGAAAATAACTGCCGAGTATCTCTTGAGTTCTTCTTCGGAAGGAACTGCGGTTTTCAAAGCATTCTCAAGCATATCCAAAACTTTGTAGTGTTCGGTTATGCGTTTTTCTATATCGTTAATTCTATCTACAGAATAGTCTATTTGACTTAAGTAACTATCCGAAACAGCCGAAGCACTATCCAAACTTGCTTTGATAAGTTCCTTGGCTTCGTCGTCAGCATTTGAGTTTTGATATTCGGACTTCTTGGTTTCCAAATTTTCCCCAAGATGTTTTTTGTGAATAGCAAGTTGACGTTTAAGTTCGTTAGCCTTGCTTAGTTTATTTTCCAAATCGTCAAGAACTAGTCTATATGGATTAATTTCTTTGATAACCTTTCTTGCTTTTTCAGCCTTTTCGCCATCGGTCAAATCGCTATAGCAAATGTTATAAAATTTGTCGTACATTCCAGTTATTTGTTCTAGCAATTTTCCGTAGTTTGTGTCGAAAGTTGTTTCAACATTACTAGCAATTCTATTGATACTTGACAATTTCTTTTCGATAAATTTGTTTTTGTCTTGTTTGGTGTCAAGCGGAGTAAATTCAAGTTGCATTTCCATCAAACTTGAAAGCACAACACCTTCGTCAAGCAAACGCAATTGTTCCAAAGTTGAATTTATGTATTCCTTTTTTAAATCGACACGACTACAATCAATAAAGTCTTCGGTTATAATCAAATCGGCAAGCGATACTACAAAGTGATTGAACTTGTCTTGAATTTCATTAACAATATCTCTCTCTGAGATAACTTTTTTGTCAGTTAGTGTTTTATCCAAATCAACAACCAGTTTGAGCATGTCCGAATTTGTACTACTCTTTTTGTCAAGCCAATATTCCATGTTAGAAAAACTAACATCATAACTTTCGTCAATTAGTTCGGCAAATCTATCCATAAAGTTTGTCAAGTCTTGTTTTTCACTATATTTTTTGAGTTCGTCTCTAATAATATCAATTAGATATTCGGCTGTAAGCGAAGTAACCACTGCCGAAGCAAGACTATTAATACTATATGATTTGCTTAAATTTAGTTTGTATTTGGTATCCATTTTTCCTCCAAAACAAGAAAACACAATTCTTGTTACTATGATTATATCATTTTGTGTCAAATTGTCAATACATAAATCCAAAAAATTCGCATTAATTGTATAAAATTATATATAAATATACTTACCCTAGTTTAACTTTGGATATCACAAGGATTTTGATGTATTTACTTGCATTTCAAAAAAGTCATAATATTTCGACATTGCAAGCAACAAAATTAGTGTTATAGATTTTATTTTTGAATTTGAGATTATAATTTTTGTTACACAAAAAACTCAAAATCTAATACAATATTTTTTGTAAAAAACAAACAAAAAATACTAGCAAATCTAATTAAAATAGACATTGCTAGTACTAAATAATGCAATTTTTAAAATCCCAATGAAATAAGTAATGCTTGATTAACATTTTTCATACATTTGTCGTCCAAAACTCCAATTTTCTCTTTCAGACGACGTTTGTCAAGGGTACGAATTTGTTCGAGCAACAAAACGCTATCTTTTGTCAACCCATAAGTAACACCCAATTCAATATGTGTAGGGATTTTCGCTTTGCTAAGTTGACTAGTAATAGCGGCTACTATAACTGTCGGACTGTATTTGTTTCCGATGTCATTTTGAACTATCAAAACGGGTCTTACACCACCCTGTTCACTTCCCACAACGGGACTTAAATCAGCGTAATATAATTCACCTCTTTTTATATCATCCATTAAGCCATCTCTCATAATAAATTAAATCCACCACATCTACCATCTGAAAGTCTTTGTCAAGTTCTTCGTAAATAGGACGCAAACTATCATAGATGGTTTGCAAGTCCTTACTCATAATATGATAAAATTTGTATTTTTTGTGATGCAATTTTGTTTTATGATTATTTACAAATTTAAAAAGTCTATTCTTATTTTTAATTTTTTTCATCAATTTAATTTAACCTTTGGTTTTAATTTGTTTCAAAAATAATTTATGCAATTAAATTTTGAATATTTGCAACTTTTTATAAATTGTCAAAAGTATCAAAAAAACCTATATTTTCGACAAATTTTGAAAGTTTAAAAACTCTAAAGTCACAAAAAAACACTCAAACTCTGATTAAGATTTGAGTGTCTAAAATAACTTTTGATGATTAATTCTTTTTGTCGTCTTTTTGGCTATTTGATGTTTCCAAAATACAAATTGCTGTAGCCATTTCGTCGGAGTGAGAAATACTAATTTGAATATCCAAAACATTCATTGACTTGAGCATAATTTGGGCTTTTCCGGAGACAACTTGAAGATATGGTTTTCCGCTTGATTCGTGGTTGACTTCAATTTCATTAAGATTAATTCCGCCACCGATGCCAATTCCCAATGCTTTCAAAAAGGCTTCCTTGGCAGCATAAATACCCGCCAAACTCAAAGTTTGTCTGTATGTTTTGGCAACATATTCTATTTCATATGGCGTAAAATATTTTTCCAAAAAGTGTTCATTCTGAACAAATTTTTCCATTCTAACAACGTCTAAAACATCAATTCCTACTAACATATTTACCTACTCTTTATTTTGTTTATATATGAGTTAATCTCATCAAATTCATACCCACGAGAATACAAAAATCTAAATAATTTTTGGGATACTTCGGGAGTTAAAACTTTGTTTTTGAGATATTTTGATGCAACACTTTCAATACTATCTACTTTGTTATCTTCCAAAACACTTTCTATAATTTCTTCGGATACACCCTTGACTTTTAGTTGCGATTTCAATTTTAATTTACCATACTTTTTGCCATATGTCAACACATATGCTTGTGCATACTTTTGGTCGTCGATATAGTCGTACTCTATAAGTTTGGATAGAACATACTCAATTGTCTCACTTGAGTATTCTTTTTTTCTTAGATATTCCCTAATTTGCTTTTGGGTTTTGAGACTAGAGCCGATATACTTTGTAACTCTTGACATAGCCTTGCTTTTTTCATTTTCAAAGATGATTTTTTTCAAATCTTTTTCGTCAATTTCAAGCCCAGTCTTCAAGTGTTCCAGATATACAAGTTCGGCTGGAATCCCCGAGTAAAACTCATCGTCTACATAGAGATTAACCCTATTTTTATCGTTCTTTTGAACTTCTAGTTTTGTAATTTTCATTTGCACTTTTCCTTTAGGTTATTTGGAATATCGCAGTCACTTTTGATTTCAAAAGTTATTTCCGCCCGCTCACCAAAATCTATATTCAAAATTTCTCCGCCCAACGAACTTATTAGTCTTTTAATTCTATCAAGAGAATGGAGTTCAACTATAGCCACATACTTTGTTTTTGGGAAAGACTCAATGATGTGTGCCTTGTCTATCACTAACTTTGCGCTATTTGTATAGGCTCTAATAAGTCCGCCCGCACCTAACTTTTTGCCACCAAAATATCTTACAACAATTATTAGAACATTTTCCAAGTCTTTCTTTTTGATAAGTTCCAAAATTGGTTTTCCAGCAGTTCCACTAGGCTCTCCGTCGTCGCTACACTTTTCTAGTCTAGGACTACTCAAAACAAGTCCAAAGCACACATGTGTTGCGTCTTTGTATTCTAATTTTTTCGAGTTCAAAATTTCTTTGGCATGAGTTTCGTCCGAAACGGGATAAGCAAAAGACAGAAATTTGGATTTATTTATTTCTAGTTGGTCTAAATATACATTATCTATTGTTTTCATATCTAATATATTTTAGCAAGTAATCAAAAAAAATACAATTTATTTTTGCAAATTACACTCAAAGTTCTTTGTTAAATCAAAATTTTTTGCTAGACTAGAAGTAGGTTTAATAATAGTAAAGATTTGAATACATAATGTTTGAAGTCTTACAAAACAACCAAATACAATTAGGAGAACTTTATGGAAATTTTGAAAGAAGTAACCGAAATGTGCACGGTTAAAAATTGTCAGTCACATGGTCCTGCGGTTATTCCACAGGAAGGTCATTGGGACAAAGTCACAAAAATTGAAGAAATTAGCGGTTTTACACATGGATGCGGAACATGCGCTCCACAACAAGGAACTTGCAAACTATCTTTGAATGTCAAGAATGGCATTATCGAAGAAGCACTTGTTGAAACTGTTGGATGTAGCGGAATGACACAATCGGCTGCAATGGCTGCTGAGACTTTGCCAGGAAAGACTTTGCTCGAAGCTTTGAACACCGACCTTGTTTGTGATGCAATTAACGATGCTATGAAACACTTATTTTTGCAAATTGCTTATGGTAGAACTCAATCAGCATTCTCAGATAATGGTTTGCCAGTAGGTTCGGCTCTTGACGACTTGGGCAAAAACAGAAGCAGTCTAGTTGGTACTCACTATAGCACCAAAGAAAAAGGCACAAGATATTTGCAAACTGCCGAAGGTTATACAAATAGACTAGCCCTAGACGAAAATGATGAAATTATCGGTTATGAATATATTAATCTTAACAACATGATGAGACTAATCAAAGGCGGAAAGGACGTCAAAGACGCATACAACGAAAGCATAAAAACTTATGGAAGATTTGATGAAGGTGTTAAGTTCATCGACCCTAGAAAGGAGTAAGACATGGTTACATTTGAAGGATATGATAGAAGAATAGACAAAATCAACGATTGTATTGCTAAATATGGTCTAGTTGATTTGGATAACTGCAAAAAGATTTGTGATGATGCAGGTATTAATGTTGAAGCAGTAGTTAGAGAAATTCAACCAATTTGTTTTGATAATGCTGTTTGGGCATACACTTTGGGAACTGCAATTGCACTTACAAAAAAGGAAGTTAGTGCCGAAAAATGTGCTGAAAACATTGGCATTGGTTTGCAAGCATTCTGTGTAAAAGGTTCAGTTGCAGATAGTCGTCAAGTTGGTATCGGACATGGAAAACTTGCAAGCAAATTACTTAACGAAGAAACAAAATGTTTTGCATTGCTTGCTGGACACGAAAGTTTTGCTGCTGCCGAAGGTGCTTTGGGAATTGTAAGAAATGCAAACAAAGCAAGAAAAACTCCACTAAGAGTAATTCTTAATGGACTTGGCAAAGATGCCGCATATTTAATTTCAAGAATTAACGGATTTACATATATCAAAACAAGATATAACTTCCACACTCAAGAACTTGAAATTTTGGATACAAGAAAATTCTCTAATTCATACAAATCCGAAATCAAAGTTTATGGCTGTGAAGATGTAACCGAAGGTGTTGCTGTAATGAAACACGAAGGTGTAGATATATCAATCACTGGAAACTCAACAAACCCAGTTAGATTCACCCACCCTACTGCCGGTATTTACAAAAAATGGTGTGTAGAAAATGGCAAGAACTATTTCTCTGTTGCATCAGGTGGCGGTACTGGTAGAACATTGCATCCAGACAACGTAGGCTCAGGTTCGGCTAGTTATGGACTAACAGACACTTTGGGAAGAATGCACGCAGATGCTCAATTTGCTGGTTCGTCTTCCGTTCCTGCTCACGTAGACATGATGGGATATATTGGAATGGGCAACAACCCTATGGTTGGAGCAACAGTTTCTCTTGCTGTTAAGTCTTTTGAAGCACTTAAGTAAGATTATGTAAACAATATCTACTATTAAGCGAAACCCAGTGGGGTTCGCTTAATTTTTTTAGTCATTTTAAAAATCATATAAAATATTTATAGAGTTTTATATAAATGTTTTAATTACATATTTCATTTAGCAAATTTTATTAATAAGTATTGATTTTAATTTGTTTTTGTTATATTATCATAATATGGATAAGTTGTATAAATTAATAGATGATAAAGGAAAAGAATATTTAAGTAAAGACAAAGGAAAGTATGGCGGATACAACGGAAAAGAAAAAATTTATGGTCGACTAGATTGCAAAAGGGCTAATTCTTGGATTGAAAAGGGCTATTATGTGGACAAAAGGGTATTTTTTGCAAGCGAGTATGATGCCGTCATGGCTGGATTTAGACCATGTGGTTGTTGTATGAGAGAGCAGTATCTATTGTGGAAAAGTGACCCTATCAAATTTAAAGAAAGCATTATAAATCAAGATAAAGACATAGAAATGTAGTATTAAATTTATAAAAAAGAAGGAACATTGCATTAATTTGCTTTGTTCCTTCTTTTTTTTGTTTACATATTAAATTCATACTCAATTAAGAAATTATACAATCACATTAAATATTTTGCCTGGGACAAAGATTACTTTTTTGATTGTTTCAACATTTTTGAGTGTTTCGATGTTAGTTTTGGCAAGGCTCAAAAGTTCGTCTTGAGTTATATCTTTGGAAACTTTGAGAACACCTTTGAGTTTTCCATTAACTTGAACTGGAATTTCGATTTCGGAAAGTACTAGTTTGCTTTCGTCAACTTCTGGGAAGGTCTCATTTGCGATGTCCCCACCAAAGACTCTTTCGTAAATTTCGCTTGTGATATGTGGTGCAAGTGGATTTAGACAAATTAGGAAGTCTTTAAGTTCTTGACGAGTAATATATCCGTCTTCCTTGATAGTTTTGATAAATATCATACAAGCACTAATTGCAGTATTTAATTTTAGATTTTCGTAGTCTTCGGAGACTTTTTTGATAAGAGTATTAAGTGCATAGGCATGTTTGTCCGAAACACCGCCGTCTCTTACTATATCTTGAAGTTTCCAGACTCTATCTAGGAAGTTAACAATTCCGTCAATTCCATTGAATGTCCACATACAATTGTCTTCGTATCCAGCCAAAAATTGAATGTGCATTCTTGTAACATCAGCGCCATATTTTTCTACAACAGACAATGCAGACACACCATTCTTGGATGACTTGCTCATCTTTTTGCCTTCGTCATCAAGTATTAGTCCGCTACCCATTTTTCTAATAAATGGGTCACGAGATGGAGCAACACCGATTTCATACAAGAAATTTTGCCAGAAGAATGCATACAAAACGTGTCTTGTAATATGTTCTGTGCCACCAGTATAACAGTCTACACTACCCCAATATTTGAGTTTTTCGGTATCTGCCAAAGCATTTGGATTGTGTGGGTCACAATATCTTAGCCAATACCAAGACGAACCCGCCCAGTTTGGCATAGTATCTGTTTCACGTCTAGCATCACCGCCACATTTAGGACATTTTGTATGAACAAAACTATCTATTTTAGATAGTGGACTATCCCCCATTTCATTTGGAAGATAATCGTTTGTTTCGGGAAGAAGAAGTGGCAAATCTTTTTCGTCAAGCGGAACTATTCCACACTTATCGCAAAATACAACTGGGAAAGGTTCGCCCCAATAACGTTGACGATTGAAAGGCCAATCTTGCATTTTGTAATTGATTTGAACACGACCAAATCCATTTTTGACGATAAGGTCAGTTATTTGTTTTTTGGCATCAAGGACACTAAGTCCAGTGAATTTATCTGAATTTAACATTTTGGAGTTTTTGGAGATGTATTCGAGTTTTTCTACCGCTTGATTTGAAATATCTCCGTCTATTACTTGAATCATAGGAATATTATGCTCTTTTGCAAACTCATAGTCTCTTTGGTCGTGAGCAGGAACAGCCATTACAGCACCAGTTCCATAATTTCCAAGTACATAATCTCCTAGATACAATGGCACTCTTTTGTTATTTAGTGGGTTAATTGCATAGAGTCCAACTAGTTTACAGCCGGATTTATCTTTGACTTGGCTAATTCTATCAAACTCACTTTTGAGTGCGGTTTTTTCTCTGTATTTCATAACTTCGTCCATATTCTCAATTTTATCTTTGAGACTATCCACCAAACTATGTTCTGGGGCAAGGACCACATAGGTTATTCCATAAACAGTTTCAATACAAGTTGTAAAGATTTTAACTTGAGACAACTCAACTCCATTTTCATCTACAACAGGCATACTAAGTTCGACACCTTCGCTCTTGCCTATCCAGTTGCGTTGTGCTTCTTTGAGATTGTCTGCCATTTGGATATTGTCGATATTTTTGAGTAGTTTTTCGGAGTACTCTTTCATCTTCAAAAACCAAACATCTCTATCTACTTGAATTACATCGTTTCCGCATCTATCGCACTTTCCGCCTTGGCTATCTTCGTTTGAAAGAACTGTCTTACAAGTTTTGCAAAAGTTTACATGACCTTTTTGTTTGTATGCCTTGTCGTTTTTGAGTAATTGCAAAAATATCCATTGAGTCCATTTGTAATAATCTGGGTCACTTGTACAAAAAGTTCTTGTCCAGTCAAACGAAAGTCCCAATTTTTTGAAACTATCTAGTATCTTTTTCATTCCGTCTTGAACGAATTGCTTTGGGTTTGTGCCATATTTAATAGCAGCATTCTCGGCAGGCAAGCCAAAACTATCTCCACCAATTGGGAACAATACATTGTAGCCTTTGAATCTTTTGTATCTAGCAAGTGCATCGGACGGAACAGTGCCTTTTAGGTGTCCCATATGCAAAGTTCCGCTTGTGTTTGGAAATTCATATAGCATATAATACTTTGGCTTAGTTGGGTGAAAATCCACCGCTCTAAAGTTTGGTTCGTTTTCCCATCTATCTTGCCATTTCTTTTCTACTTCTCTAAAATTATATTCTGACATAAAAAAATATCCTTCAATAAAAAATTCAAGGATATTTTAGCATATTATTAATATAATTTCAAGCAATGTTAATTATTTAAACAAAGTTAATTTGACAAAACTATTAACATTCAAGTTTATTAAACTTTTTTTTGCCATTCGTAAATAGTAGCACTATAGCCAAAACAGCAAGTACTCCATATATAGATAGTGTTATGTAGAAAGTTATAGCCAAACTTAAATTACAAAGATTTAAAATAACTGGAATTATAACTAAGAATAGTCCCAAAAACATAGTTACAATCAAACTAAGGCTTTGTTTGACAACTTGGGCTTCTGTCTCCCAATTGAGTTTTGGAAGAAGCAAATTTATATACGTTCCGCCAAAAGACAGAATAACACAAAGTAAATTAGGCAGTGTCAAAATCATAATCCATTCAAGCACCCCAGCCTTCAAAGACAAGCACACAACTATACTAGTTAGAATTTCAACCGGGAAGAAAATAATCATATTAATTAGGCTTTTTGAAAGCAAAATAGTATTTGTATTAGCGGGAGTGCTTCGCAAAATCCAAAGATATTTTCCTTCCAAAGAAATCATTACGCAACTAATAAGTGTCATTGATGACATGAAAAGATATATAAGTGTTAAAATTGCAAACATAGTAGTTTTGTCAAGCATAAATATATCATAAAAACTCATGCCTTTGATAGCAACATAAACGGAGAGAATTACAAGCATAATTGGACCAATAACTGTGTTTATCATAAGAATTGGAGTTGTAAAATATTTTTTGATTTCCTTAGACAAAAGTCCATTAAATTTGCTTGGACTGGAAAACTTAACTTGTGAGCCTTTGTCTTTGTAAGACAAAAATGTCTTGCCAAAAATAAGCGAATACAAACAAACACCAAGTGCAAAAATTCCGAATATCATAAGGCTTAGATAGACTAGACAAAGCAAGTTGTTTTCTGTCATAAGCCTAACACACCAACCGATAAAGAAATTCTTGTTTAAAAAGGCATCAATTGTAGTAAAGTCTTGCAAACCCATATTTGCAGAATTGTATACATATATTGCAACAAATCCGCCAAATAGAATTAATGCAAATACAGTTTTGATAACATTAGAATATTTGAATCTATTGAATAGTCGCACTATCAAAAAATTGAGAATATAATTAATTCCAACACCCAAAAGTGGCATCGTTATAAGCAAGAATATTCCCCAAAGAATTACACTTGCCGAAGCACCAAAATAAACAGAGTAAAGCACAAGAGTTGGAATTACTATCATGCTATCTAGCACTAAATTAAATAGATACTTTGAGAGTGTTTTGGCAATAACTATGTCAACCTTTTTGATTGGCATCGAAAGAAGCAAATCACTATCATTAGTCTTAGACTTTTCACTTATGCTTTGAAATGCCAAAACTAGCACAAGCAAGACCAAAACTTGAACCGAATTAAACAAAGGAATTTGTTTGAGTCCAATTTCAGACATCACTTGAAACAAGCCTTTAATCTGCAAAGCAAAAACTGCACAAATCCCGACATAAACCAAGGCACAGATTGAAATTATTAGTCCAACCTTTTTTCTTGCACGTTTTCCTTGCAAAGCACCAAGCATACAATTAAAACTATTTTTAAGAAGTATACCTAAATTTTTCATTGTGCGACTCCTAGGAATACTTCTTCCAAACTCTTGTCTTTTTTGATTTCAGACATAGTTCCGCACTTAACAATTTTTCCGTCCATAATAATTGCAACTTTGTTACAAAGTTTTTCGGCGACTTCCAAAACGTGTGTCGAAAAGAATATTGCCCCGCCATTCTTACAAAATTCTTTCATAATTTCTTTGACTTCAAAACTAGCCTTTGGGTCAAGTCCAACAAATGGCTCATCAAGAATTAGTAATTTTGGTTCGTGAATTAGACTTGCAATAATTACAAGTTTTTGACGCATACCATGTGAATAATTGCTAATTGGTGTAGTTAAATCTTTTTCTAGCCCCAATATTTCGCTATATTTTTTGGTTCTTACAATTCTATCTTGTTTGGATACTCTAAATATATCTGCAATTAGATTTATGTATTGAATACCAGTTAGATTGTTATAAATATCCGGATTATCCGGGATATATGCTATCATTGACTTGACTTTCATAGAATCGGACTTAACGGACACTCCGTCAACCAAAATATCTCCCGAAGTAATTTCGTTAATTCCAACTATGCTTTTGATAGTAGTTGTTTTCCCCGCCCCATTAGGACCAATAAACGCAAATAAATCCCCACTTTCAACATTTAAATTGATATCACTTGCTCCAACCTTTCCATTTGGATATACTTTTGAAAAATTTTTAATTTCTAACATTATTTTTGGTCTCCTACTTTGAATATTTCTTCGGCAAATTTGATATAATCATCATATTTGGCTATTGCCAAGCCTTTGGATTTGTCACCTAGTAACAAAAGTGTATCTCCGTCTTTGATTCCAAATACATCACGTGCTTCCTTTGGAATTACTATTTGACCTTTGCTTGTGACTTTTGTAGTCCACAAAAATTTATCTTTTTCCAAATTTAAAATCTCCTTTTAATTATATATGTATTTCGTCTTACTTTTCTTACATTTCTTACTTAATTTTAAAACTATTTTTAAATATTGTCAATTGAAATAACAAAAAAGATATTTCGTTTTGAGCAAATTATTTAGTTTGCTTTTAATTGAAATATCTTTTTTGATAACATTAAATTTTTAATCTTAAGCCCATAAATTATGATTTAAACTCACAATTTATTTAACACATTTTTTAAATCTTATTTTAACGCAAAATTTCGGACTCAAAGTATTGTTCTTGAAATTCGGTTAATGCTCTAATTTGGTCGTCAGTATAATTTCTTCCGTCTTTCATAACAACTAATTTGTCGTCATCATCATTGGTTCGATGAATAATTGCTATAACCTTGCCTGTAAATTCGTCAAGTGGTTTGTGTTCACCCAAAACATAAGCATCAAGTTCTTCGCCATCACCCGAAATCGTGCCCGGGATATATCCATAATTTACAGGATATACAAATCCATGCTTTGGATGTACACTTCCAAGTTTTCTATCCATTTTGACGTTAACAATTTTTCCTAGATATTCTAAATTATTCATAAATTATCCTTATGCTTTGTTTGCACTCATAAATACATTTTTTAGTTTGTGGTCAACAACAGATTTAACTAATTTCATGCCTTCTTCGTTATATTTTCTAAGGTCGATTGTATCTGGATTTTCGCTTAGATATTTTCTAATTCCGGCAGTGAAACTTATTCTTAAATCGCTATCTGTATTAACTTTGCAGACAGCCATGCTACAAGCTTTCTTAAGTAATTCATCAGGAACACCCTTGGCATTGTCTAATTTTGCACCATATTCAATTGCAAGTTTGACCATATCTTGTGGAATTGAACTAGCACCATGCAAAACAATTGGGAAGTTTGGAAGAAGTTTGGAGACTTCTTCTAAGATATCAAATCTGAGATGTGGCTCGCCTTTGAATTTAACTGGGCCATGGCTTGTTCCAATTGCAATAGCTAGACTATCTACATTTGTTGCCTTGACAAATTCGTATGCTTCGGTAGGATTTGTATACTTAGCATCTTCGTCACTAGCACTTATTTCGTCTTCAACACCCGCAAGAACTCCAATCTCTGCTTCGACTGTTACATTTCTTGCATGTGCATACTCAACTACTCTTTTTGTAAGTGCGATATTTTCTTCCTTTGGCAAACTTGAAGCATCTATCATAACATTTGTAAATCCAGCATCAATTGCATTTTTGCAATCTTCAAAAGTCTTGCCATGGTCAAGATTAAGACAAACTGGAACAGTCATATCTTTGACATAATCTTTGGCAATATCCGCAAGAACCTTTGCTCCTGCATACTTGATAGCACCTGTTGAGCATTGAATAATAACTGGACTTTTGTTTTCTTCGGCTGACGAAAGAATTGCTTTGAGCATTTCGATATTAACAAAGTTAAAAGCCCCCACGCCATAATTTCCAACTAAGGCATTATGTAAAATTTCTTTTGAATTTTGTAATTCCATAAAAATCTCCTTAAAATCAAATTCGATTACTTTATATTTTATAACAAAATTCTTTTTCTCCCAACAAAAATGAATATTTGATTGAAATTTTTTGTATAAATTATAGAGTGGCTTTGTTTTTTATTTGTTTTTTTTTGGAAATTAAGATAGAATATATATGTAAAAGAATAAATAAAACCAAATGTAAAAAAATAATTTAAGGTGAAAAAATGAAAATAGCGTTTTTAATTCCAGTATTAGATGAAATTAATATTGAAAAAACTTATAATAGAATAAACGAAGCTTGTGATATAGAACACGATGTATTTTTTGCAATTAATGGCAAATTAAATAGTTTCTTTACTCAAGTTAGAACAACCTTTCTTAGCGATTCGTCCGTCAAAGCCTTTATGGTTGATAGACCGGTTAATGAACACAAACTAATTACACTTGGAATGGAACTAACCGAAGATTATGATGCTACAATTATATATTCCGGCAAGGAACTTCCTAATGTTGATGTAATCAAAGCCTTCATAGCTAGTTGGAAGGCTGGCAACAAAATTGTATATCTTAAAAAAGAATATTCGGGATTTAAAAAACTTGGTGTTAATATTAAACGTGGTTTTTACAAAATGGGTGTTTCTATGCTTGGAATATTTAAAGATAGATGTGCCGAAACAGATATTCAGTTGCTTGATAACGATGTAGTCAAGACAATTAATCAATTGCCACAAAAAAATAGACAACTAAGAGTTCTTGATAGTTTTGTAGGCTATCCTACTGATGTAATTCAACTTGAAATTGATAGCAAGATGAAAGAAAACAAAAACTACGACGAAAAAATCAAAGCATACAAGGTTTGTGGAATTATATCTTTGATTAGTTTGATACTAGCAATTGCGCTTATTGGACTTGGAATTGTGGGTGCGGTTATGCGTTGGGAAATCCCTGCACTTTTGTATGTAACATTCTTTGTGGTTGGAATATTTGGACTAATATTATCATTTGTGTTCGCCATTAAGAAAACGTTGCATTATAGGGTCGGTCAAGTATTTGAAGTTGCCGAACTCAAAGATTTAAGCAACAAACTAGAAAAATACAACATTTCAAACAAAAATTAACCCAAAAAAAGTATCTAATTTTGTTAGATACTTTTTTCATTTTTTTCGTCTCTTTTGTTAATCTTATAAAACTTGAACATATTATATAGCATTTGAGAATATTCATCGCCATATTGTTCGGCTTCAAGTGGATATCTAAATCTTTTGCCCGACGGACTAAACACAAATGAATTATTATAAAAATCTCTTTTTAGTTTTAGGTCAAGCAATTCTTTTTTGGAAGCCAAAGTTTCCCCTAGTGCCGAAAGGCTCTTTTCAAAATACTTAAGTTCATCGTCTACAAACAATTCTTCGTCAACTTGATTTGAAATAAATTCATAATCTCTGTGAGTGTAAGCATTTTCGTCTGTTAGTTTTGGCTTGAAAAACTGTCTGACACTAATTCGTGCAAGTCTTTCGATTGGACAGAAATAATATAGCATAAAATCGGCATAGTTGCTAAAATCAGTAATTGTATAAATTTCTTCGCCGATATGTGCTGGAAAAATAGGTGTAATGAAATTTTTTGCACGCAAAATGTCGTTGCACAACTTATTGCTAATATGTTCATCCTTTCCAGTCTTGTAATTATGCAAATTCCCCATAATTTTCATATCCATTATGGCTTTAATACAAGACTTAGATGCTTTCCACGTTTCAACCTTTTCATCAGAAATTCCATGATAAGTTGTAAGTAGATTTGGAATAATATCATTTTCTATTCTATAAAAATCTTTGACATGAGTAAACTCGTGATAAAGAATTTTTAGAAGTTCCAGTCCCGGAGCATTAGTAAGTTTATCCAAATTAACAAAAACCCTATTTGAGTCAGGAAGGAATGAGCCTAAAATATTTTGGCTATGAAGTCTAGCATCATTTGAAATCATCAAAAGTTTTGGTTTGCAAGGCTCATCGCCAAAAAAGTAGTCGGTATACATATTAATGATTTTTATTTTGTCTTCTAACTTTGCCAAATCCCAAACGCCACTTAAGAAGCAATTAGAAATATCTTCTAGTTTTGGAGAAAAGAACTCAACCTTATCTCCCATGCCTTTTTTGAGAATTAACTTTCCGTCATTGCTATTTAAAATATGCTCAAGTAGTTGGTCATTGACTGATGTATAAGATAGTTTGTCTTTGACTGGCAGATGTTCAATAAAATAACTATAATTTTTGAGAGTTTTGGGAACAATCATTCGTGACAAAGTAAGTTTAGACAAAGAATAGTTAGTTTCACTCATGATTATATCCCCCTTTTTAGATTTTCTTTAGTTTAGCACAGACAAATCAGTAATTCAATAAAAAATATCAAATTAATGCTATTTTTTGAAAATATTATAATAAAATACACTAAGTTTGGGGCAGTTTTAAAAAAAAAATCAATAAAATTGTATCAAACTTACAAAATTGAAACATAATTTTTTATGAGTTTATTTAAGGAGAAATTATGTTAAATAGAGTAAGCAGAGAAAGAGAACTTTCTCAAAAATTAGTTAACTATTCGTGCAATGTTAAAAAGGGCGAAAAAGTACTTATAACTTATAGCGATACACCAAGTAGTTTTATTGAAATCTTGATTGAAGATATTTCCAAATGCGGAGCAATCCCCATTCCTTTTAGGCTAGACAAGATAATCAAACGCAGACTTTTGCTTAATTCAAAAGACGAAAATTTTGAATACTTCAAACAAATTGTTTTGCCTATTATGCAAAGTGTTGATG
Source organism: uncultured Clostridia bacterium (assembly GCA_934754475.1). Taxonomy (GTDB): domain Bacteria; phylum Bacillota; class Clostridia; order Christensenellales; family UBA1242; genus UBA11490. Next base: position 23,761 of record CAKVHV010000004.1, read on the forward strand.
CGGTTATTTTGATTAGTGGGAGTTTTAATAACTTTGAACTAAGCGACATTCCGACCGAAACTATGACTAGTTTTAACAAAATTTATGTTGAACCCGTTCACTTCAAAGTCAGGTGCCAAAAAAAGTGGGTTCTTCTTAGATACCCTACTCCAAGTTTTGCTCAAAGCACCATGCAAAGTAGCGAAAAATTTTATGAATACTTTTTTGATGTATGTACGCTTAATTATCAAGAACTAAACAAAAAAATGACACCACTCAAAGAATTGCTTGAAAAAACGGATAAAGTAAGAATTGTTGCACCTGACACGGATTTGAGTTTTTCAATCAAAGGCATGCCCGCAATTAAATGCAGTGGAGAATGTAATATTCCTGATGGTGAAATATATTCTTGCCCGCTAAAGACAAGTGTTAATGGCAAAATAAAATTTAATATTCCCGCTATTGACAACGGATTTGAGTTTAGAGATATTTTTCTTAAATTTGAAAATGGAAAGATTGTAGATTTTGATTGCAATCTAAAAAACGAGTTTAAAAATATTTTGGATACAGACGAAGGCTCTAGATATTTGGGTGAATTTGCATTTGGACTTAATCCATATTGTACAAGTCCCATTAAAGATATTTTGTTTGACGAAAAAATGTCAAGTTCTATCCACCTTGCAATTGGCGCTAGTTATGAAGATTGTTACAACGGAAATAATAGCGCTGTACATTTGGATTTGATTTTGAAGTTAAGCCAAGAGTTTGGCGGTGGCAAAATATACTTTGACGACAAGTTAATTTATGAAAATGGCAAATTTATTTGTCCTAATTTAGTTGATTTAAATCCCGAAAACTTGTTATAATATAATTGTAATGGAATAATCCATTTTTAAAATTAAAGGAGAATAAAAATGAGCAAAACTATAAAACTTGGTATTAATGGTTTTGGAAGAATTGGTAGACTAATTACTCGTATTTCTCAAGATTTTGACAATATCGAAGTAGTTGGAATTAACGACCCATTCCTAACACCAGACTATGCAAAATATTTGTTGGAAAGAGACAGTATGCATGGAAAATTCAAAGGCACTTTGGGTCTTGACGGAGACAATCTAATTGTTAACGGAAAGAAAGTTAAGTTCTTTGCTTGCCTAAACCCAGAAGAAATCGACTGGAAGAGTGTTGGTGTAGATTATGTAGTTGAATGTACTGGCAAATTTACAACTGTTGAAGGCGCAAGCAAACACTTGGTTGGCGGAGCAAAGAGAGTTATTATTTCTGCTCCATCCAAAGATGCACCTATGTTTGTTTATGGTGTAAACGAAAAGACTTACACAAAAGACATGACAGTTGTATCTAATGCAAGTTGTACAACAAACTGTCTAGCTCCACTTACAAAAGTTGTCAAAGATAACTTTGGAGTTGTTGAAGGACTTATGACTACAGTTCACTCAACCACTGCTACTCAACTAACAGTTGATGGTCCTAGCAAAAAAGACTGGCGTGGTGGACGTGCTGCATCGGGTAATATTATCCCTTCTAGCACTGGTGCTGCCAAAGCTGTTGGCAAAGTTATTCCTGAATTAAATGGAAAACTAACTGGTATGAGTTTCAGAGTTCCTACACTTAATGTGTCTGTAGTAGACCTAACAGTAAGACTTGAAAAAGAAACTACTTATGACGAAATCAAAGCAGTTATGAAACGTGCAAGTGAAAACGAAATGAAAGGTATCTTAGGCTACACCGACGAACCTTTGGTTTCAACCGACTTTATGTCAGACAATCGTGCATCTATATTTGATGCCGAAGCAGGTATCATGTTATCCCCTACATTTGTTAAACTTGTAGCATGGTATGACAACGAATACGGCTATAGTACTCAACTATTGCGTTTGGCAAGTTATATGGGTAACCTTGAGTAATTTGTAAACAAATATATTTTGTTTTACTAATATATTTTGTTACTAATTAAAAATAGGTTCTGCCAAAAAAAATTAATAGAAAGCATATAGATTGAAGTAAGTTAATAATATTTAAATATTCTAACTAAAAATTAAATTTATATGTTCCTATAACTTTATGAATGAAAATGGAAATAAAACCCAGATTGTTTAGGCAATCTGGATTTTTTTAAATACTTGTAACTATTTAGTAAATGAAACAACAAAAAGACACCTTAAAATCAAAAACATTAAAGTTTTAAATCAAGGTGTCTTGTTTTTAGTTTGTAAATCTTTTTAAATCAGTCTTTTTGGCATAAAGCAAACGTTTGATAATATGATTAAATGATTGAGCATTTCTAACCGCATAAAAATGATATTTGCCTTTCTTTTTGTAGATAATAAGGTCGTTTTCTTCCCTATTTAGACAATGGTGGATTCCGCCGATTCCCGAAAGTATCTCTTGATATGCACCCATGCCAAATACACCTATGTATAGAGTTTGTCCTTCTTTGATTATTGGCAACTTAAATTTGTCACGTGACTGATAATAATAAACATCGTCTCCGTCACAAGTGTTTCCCGCAAGTCTAACTTCAACTTGCTCATTTTCAACCAAGTTTATTGGCAAAATCAAAAATTCTTCGCCAAGTGCCCAAGTGTTTGGCAAACTTGTCATAAGACTATCATTTATTAAATACCAAGGATTATCGTCCGACTTAACCGCTTCGACCTTGTAAATATTAAAACAAGCATCAGACACTGTATATCTGCCATTTTCTTGAATTATATCTGGCTCTTTGGCATTATACTTTGTGGATAAGTTTTTCAATAAATCAATTGTGTTTTGGACAAATCCATGATAATCGTATTCGTTAATCTTGTCATAAGGACAACCGCCACCGATGTCAAAATATTTGATAGTTTTAATTCTGCTTGAGAATTTTGCATAGATTTCAAAAGCTTTTTCAAAATTGATGTCAAATTTATCTTTGTCAAATAGTGAGCCACGTTGATGATAATGAATGGTCGTAAAGTTAAGCATTGGATTTTGTTTGTATGTATCTGCGACATACTCAATCTCATTTTCATACAATCCAAATCTATCGTATTTAGCGATTTTGTCATTATGATTATATAAACTTACTAGTTTTACTCTTGTTCCAATCTCAATTGGATTTTTAAATTTGTAATTAAGCAAATGCTCGTACTCAAAGACACTATCTACAATATCCAATATTTGATAGCCTTTGTCGACCATTTTGCATATTAACTTTAGATACTCTGGGTCTTTGATGCCATTGCAAATAACTTTTTTTCGTTTGACTGTTTTTGTATCAAAAATTCTTTTGACAAGCATTAAGTCTGTATAACTTGATACTTCGTAAAAATCCGAATACACACCCGCTGTTACTACGTTTTCGGCATAATAACTAGCCTTGTTTGCATTTGCATAATAATACTTGCCATTGTATCCGCTCTTTTTAATCATTGTCTGAAATTCGTGTTTTAAAGATAGTATTCTCTCTCTTATCATATTTGGAAAGCCGACTTTGAGTGGATTGCCATATTTTTTAACAAGGTCAAGCAAGTTGATATTTTTGTAATACAAGACATTATTTTTGTAAGACAAATAACGTTTGTGGAAAAAGTTATCCTTTGGACTAACAATCGTCAAGCATCTAATAGAACCGCCGAGTTTATAAAACTCATCAAGATTTATTTCATGCACCACATAACCCATTTTTTCAAACACTCTTTTGATTCTAGGGCTTGGGCTTGATATAAACAAATTATTCTTAATAATTATAAAGTTTGTATTAAAGTTTTCGAACTCGTCCTTTGTCAAAGAAACAACTTCGTAATTTTTTTGTAAGTACTTATAGTCGTCAGCATCAATACCCGGCTTATATGCAAAAACCGTTCCGTCAAGTTCATTTAAGACACAATCCAAATGCAAAATATTTTTGGCAAGTCTTATAGGCTTAATCTTAAGATTTGTAAGGTCGCTCAAAGTCTCCAAAGACTTAGAACTAGTACGATTTCCGACACCTACAAAAACTTCTTCGTCGGTCTCAACAACATCCCCACCTTCAATTGTAGAAGAAAATTCATGATCAAAATCAATTATGTCATTTAGTTTTTCTGGCTCACCAGACCTAACATGCTCTTTCATCTTACATCTATAGATTTTGTTGTCTAAGAAAAATGCAGTGTCTCTTACAAAAGTTTGTTCTGGCAAATTATCTTCTGGTTCAAGAAATTTAACTTCGTCATACTTACTTAAATATGTACACATATTTTTGTGTTGTTGTTTGAGCCTTTCGACATCAATCGTTCCTTTGAAAGATTTCTTTTCATTTATATTAATTGGCTCGCCTTTGACAAACTTATCCGGTTCACAAACAAAAATCATAATTTTCTCCTAAGTAAATTTAAAACTTGAATTTAGTATACCACATGAGACAAAACAATACTACTAATTGAACAATATTACAAAAAAATCCCTAGCAAAACTAGGGATAAAATTTATTTAATCTTTAATTTTGTAAGTGAGTACTCTTAGCGAATTTAGAATTGCAAGCAACGTTACTCCCACATCTGCAAAAACCGCAAGAAGCATTCCTGTAATTCCTAATGCACCAAGAATTAAGAATGTAAGTTTTGTAACTCCTGCAAAAATAATATTTTCAAGCACTATCTTTTTGGTGCGTTTAGAAATCTTGATTAAGTCGGGAATACGTTTAAGATTATCATCGGCAATTACTACATCACTACTTTCAATTGTTGCTTGACTGCCCATAATCCCCATACTAATACCAACATCCGAAAGAGTCAATGCTGGGGCATCATTTATTCCGTCACCTACAAAGGCAACAGTTTTGCCTTTCTTTTTTTCATCTTCCAAAATATTAAATTTGTCTTGTGGCATAAGTTCAGCATGATAAGAATCAATGCCAATTTCTGAGCATACTTTTTTGGCAATAGACTTGTTGTCTCCAGTTAACATCATAGACGAAATATTTAATTTCTTGAGATTTTCTACCATTTCATACGAACTAGATTTGACCTTGTCTTGCAAATATATTGAGCCTATAAGTTTGCCCGATTTCAAAACATCAACTTGAGTGTATCCTTTGGAATTTAAACTTCTTCCAACAAAATATTTATCTTTCTTAATTTCAAATTCTATACCTTTTCCAGCAACTTCATGATAGTTTTTGGCAATACACTTAGATTTTTTGTCATAAAACCCACATATTGCTTTTGCAATAGGATGCAATGAATTTTGTTCACCAGCGACTACAATTTCAAGCAAATCGCTTTCTTTTGTTCCTTGAGCAGTTTCTACTTTAAATACTTCAAAGTCGCCAGTTGTCAAAGTGCCGGTCTTGTCAAGAAGGATTTCATCAATGCTTGCACATGTATCAAGATAGTTGCTACCCTTAATCAAAATTCCTTGTTTGCTACATCTACCAATACCAGAGAAATAACTAAGCGGAACAGAAATAGCAAAGGCACAAGGGCAAGATACAACCAAGAATATTAGTCCCCTATAAATCGCTGTATTTATATTTCCAAGCACAGCCCAAGTAATTCCCCAGACTACAAAAGAAAGTATTATTACACCTAGTGTATAGTAACTAGAAAACTTGGATATAAAGGTTTCGGTCTTGGACTTTTTGTTTGTAGCATTGCTAACTAAATTCAAAATCTTGCTAACTGTACTATCTGTATATTTGCTTGTAGCCTTAATTTTAAGCACACCATCCAAAACAATACTTCCGGACGGAACACTATCATTAACATTTACGTTAACTGGAATACTCTCACCGGTCAAATGACGTTTGTCTATATTGCAATTTCCGTCTACAATAACCCCATCAACTGGAATTTTTTCTCCGGGTTTAACAACAATTATATCTCCAACTTCAACTTGCTCAGGCTTAACTTTTTCTTCCTTGTCGCCTTTGAAAATTACTGCATACTCAGGTTGAGTATTAATAAGTGCAGATATACTCTTTCTCGAATAATTAACCGCTCTTGATTCAAGCATTTTGCCTAGTGTATAAAGTGCAATAACCATTAACCCTTCCATGCTTTCATTCAAAGCACATGCACCAATAATGGAAATCGTAACCAACGTGTTTTCGTCTAGTTTTAGATGAATTGATTGATGAATTGCCTTGAAATATGTCTTGTAACCCATAAGTAGCAAACTAGTTATAAGCATTGTAAAATATAACCATGTAGGCATAGGTTTGACAAATAAAATTATGAGTCCAAGCACAAGTCCTACCGAATACAATATTACATCCAAGAGTTTGACAGGCTCGTCGTGAGTATGCTCGTGTTCTTGAGATATTCTTACGTCGGGATTGACTTGTTTAATTGTTTTATTGATATTTTTAAGAGTGCTAAGCAACTTGTCGTCTTCAATTTCTAAATAAAGTTTGCTTGTAGAAAAATTAATACTTGCACTAATGACACCATCAACCTTTTGTAAATACTTTTCAAGTGTCAAAGCGCAATGCCCACAATCCAAACCAGTTATATTATATTCTTTTTTCATTTTTCCAACTCTCCTAAGTGACTTAGTCCCATTTCAAAAATAGTCTTAACATGTTCGTCCGCCAAACTATAAAATATTTCTTTGCCATTTTTTTCGGATTTAATTAGTTTGTTATCCTTCAAAAATTTAAGTTGATGAGATATTGCCGACTTTGTCATTTGAAGTGCATAAGCAATATCGCAGACACACATGCTCCCCACTTCGTCAAGTGCACAAATAATCTTAAGTCTAGTTACGTCCGCAAATGTCTTGAAGAATGTTGACATCATATCGAAAATTTCTATTTTATCTATTGCACTCTGTGCTTGTGCTACATGACTCTCATGAAGACAAGTGCAATCACAAACATTTTTGTTTTCCATTTATACTCCTCTTAATTATTCCCAAGCTACAAAGCAATAAGTCAATTTATATGCTTACTTAAATTTAATATTTAAATATTTTGTTTAAATCTAAACCAAATAAACTACACAATTGATTTAAAACTTTTGTTTATGGTTGAATATTTACTCAACTATTATACTGTCATTATAGTTGAATAATTACTCAATTGTCAACCGTTTTAAAAAAGTTTTTTTAAAATCTTAGAATAAGGAATATTTATATATTTGCACATGCACACATGCACAAATACACAAACAAAAAAACTTGGATAATATGCAATACACTGCACACAAATTATCCAAGTTTATAATTAAATAAATATATAAAATAAATTTTAATCAATTAAAAAACTTCTTCAATAACTCCACCGCCAAGACAATGTGTGTCGTCATAGAACACAACATATTGTCCCGGAGTTACTGCACGTTGTTTTTCTACAAAGTTTACAACCACTCTATCTTTTTCAATTTTAACTAGTACTTTTTGGTCGGGTTGTCTATATCTAAATTTTGCAAAACACTCAAATTCGCTATCTTTTGGTTTTTTTGGAATCCAGTTGATTTTGTAAGATATTAGTCCATTTGAGAATAATTCTTCGCCTTCACCTTGGGAAACAATAAGTTTGTTATCCTTAACGTTTTTGTCAACAACATACCATCTATTGCCATTCCCACCGCTCATTCCGCCAATATTTAAACCTTTTCGTTGACCAAGAGTATAATAAATTACACCTTCGTGAGTGCCTACTTTTTTGCCATTCAAATCTACAATATCACCTTTTTTGCAAGGCAAGTAGTTTTTCAAAAACTGTCTAAATCTTCGCTCACCAATAAAGCATATGCCCGTACTATCTTTTTTCTCAGCAGTGGAAAGCCCATACTTTTCAGCTATTTTTCTTACATCGGGTTTGAGCATATCTCCAAGCGGAAACATGACTTTTGAGAGTTGGTCTTGGTTTAACTGATTGAGAAAATATGTTTGGTCTTTGTTTGTATCTTTGGCTTTGCATAGATAAGTTAGTCCGTCAATTCTTTCTACTTTTGCATAGTGACCGGTTGCAATATAGTCAGCGCCCATAGACATTGCATAATCAAGGAAAGGTCCAAATTTAATTTCTCTATTGCATAAAACATCTGGGTTTGGAGTTCTTCCTTTTTCGTATTCTTCCAAGAAAAACTTAAATACTCTATCCAAGTAATCTTTGGCAAAGTTAACCGAAAAATACGGAATTCCAATTTTGTTACACACTCTCTTGACATCTTCGTAATCGTTAACAGACGTGCAAACTCCGTTGTCATCGTCTTCTTCCCAATTGTGCATAAAGAGTCCAATTACTTCGTAGCCTTGTTCTTTGAGTAGTGCTGCAGCGACCGAACTATCCACACCGCCCGACATTCCTACAACAACTTTTGTCATTTTTTATCTCCTTTTTCGGCGAGAACTACTGGCACTTTGAACCTGCGGAAAATTACATTCAAAATATCACAAATCCAAAGCAGAATATTAATCGCAAAACACGTAAATGTTATTTCATAAAATATTCTAAACACAAGTACAGAATCTAGTGTAGGTATACTTAGTTTTAATATAAGCAAAATTATTGAAACGACTGTACTAATTAGAGAGAAAGTTCCCCTAATATTACGCTTGACATAATAGTGATTAACTCCAATAAAACCCAAGAATATTGTATACATAAGAAGTGCTATCTTGTTTACATCACTTGGCACATCGGTTGTAAAGTACACCAAATCAGACATGTCGTTCTTTCGATACTGGCTTACTTTTTTGTTGCTAGCGTTGTTGACTTGTTCGTCTGTCACACCACAATATTTACAAAGTTGACCTTGCACCATTTTTGCACCACAAATAGGACATCTCATAGTGTTACTCCTTTTATCTTAATTTTACCAAGAAAAACAACTCAAATAAATGAGTGTTTATTTAAAATTTATTTACTTAAATATTTTAACATATTTTATATTTTGATACAATCAAAAATTCTCTAAATAAATATATCCACTTGGGAATTCCAAGTGGATATTTAAATTAATTGTTGCCCGAAATTATTTTTTTGATTTCTTTTAGATTAGCAAGTGTTAGTTCCTCGTCAATCTCTCTATATGCATTTTTGAACGCATTTCTAATTTCTTCTCTCACGTTTGGTTTTTCAAGTGCTATGTCTCTGACTTTTTTTGCAAATGCCAAAACATCTTCTTTTGTTGTAATATCTACTTCTTTGATAATTCTTTCGATTATTTCAAACTTGTATACATTAGGATTTTTTGCCATAATTAATTCCTTCTTTTACTTTTCCAATTCTTTATCTAAATTCAAGTACTTTGCTTTTAGTTTTTTAAGAACATCATCTGCTTTTAAAATTTCATTTTCAGTCTTTTCCATTGACTCCAAAGTGCTTGCCATTTCCGCCAAGTTCTTTTGTTCTTCGGCACTAGGAATACGACCATTGCCATATGCTCTTTCATACTTTTTAAGCAAGTTTTTCATAAAGTTAACATAAGTCGCACTATATTTGCTTCTCAAAGATTGTTCGATAGACACATCTTGTTCTTCATCTTCCAAACTTTCTAAGAATTTGACGTCCTTGTCATCTTCGCCAAAAAATTCGTCACTAATAATTTTATCCATAAATATTTCTCCCCATAAATTTGATTATACATATTTTACACCAAATATATAGTCTTGTCAATATGGGATTTTAAGGTTTTTTAGGAACCCATTTCATTATCTGCTTCAAAGTTTTTTCTTTGTTCTTCCAATTTCTTTTTTTCTTCTTGACTAAGATTATCAGTTTCCACAGTTTCTTTTGAAGTTTCGTCTTCAATTTTTTCAGATTCTTCGCATGTTGTCACATTATCCGGAGATAATAATTCAGCATTTGCATCTAGTTGGTCAAATGTTGGTCCATATTTTTTTGAAAATTGAACACATAATTGTGTGATTTTTCCTATCATGCTTGTAAATCTTGCATCATTTGCAATCAACGCTTGAACTTCACTTGCATTTTCACAATCATTCAAACTCTTCATCATATCATCAGTAATCAAATTGCCTATTTGGCAACCATTAGACCATTCTGTAGTGATTGATATAATAGTGCCTAGTGCATAAGTACTCATATCCTTAAGCACAGTTGCCACTTCTTGTTTACGACCTTCAAAAGGTCCAGAATTTGGACAATGAGCAATAACTTGTTGATACTTCAATGCACCATTATATGGCATGCCAGTGTTAGCAACTTTTTCTTCAATTGCCTTGCTAATCTCTCTTTTATATGCCTCATAGGCTTTTTCGAGTGTAACAGCTACACCATATTTAACACCATCTTTATCCATGTCAATTTGTTTATCAGTTATATAGTTAAATACTTCTACTACATCGCCTAATTGTTTTCTTGCTGTTTCATCTAAATTAGTTAAATTTGTAGAATTCGAACCCAACAAAAGTCCTATTCCCGCCCCCAACAATTTGTATGTATCAAAAGTTTTGTCTGCTATGCGCAAAAAGTTGCTTGGAGTCTCAGTATTTGCTGTTTTATCTTCTTCCCCACGTGCTTTTTCTTCGTCATTTACATGAGTCTCTTCGGTTTTGCCGTCTTCAGAGTCAGATTCAGATTTTTCTTCGTCAGGATTTTTGGATTCTTCGTCACCTGCTGTTTTCTCGTCATCAGTTTTTTCTGTATCTGCGGTTTCACCCGAATTGTCCGATTTTTCGTCGCTAGGATTAGCGGGGTCAGTCTCTGGAGATGTCTTATCATCGTTAGTATCCAAATTACTTTGGTCATCTGCACCTTTGTCTTGACTATCTTTGCCATCAGTTCCAGGAGTTTTTGGAGCATCACTTCCGTTTTTTGCTCTCAAACGAGCACGGTCATCTGCAGTAAAACCAAACTGGTCGGTTACCTTATCTTCTCTAATCATGGTATTCTCTATCATTTTGAGCCAATCATCAATGATTTTTTCAGTTGTTTTTCCGCAATAAGGTTTAAATTTCTTTATCCAACCAGCAGTATCAAAAGCGGCATTCTTTTGACCATATTTACGCCAAGTGTATTTTTTTGCATCGTCATTTTGTTCTTCTTCGTCATCTTTTTCTTGGGCGGTTGGGTTACCATTTTTTTCTTGACCTGATATTCCTGACGCTTTTTCTCTTTCGTAATTTTCAATAAATTGTCTCTGTTCAGGAGTCAATTTATTTTCATCCATGTTTTTGAGAGCATTATAACGGGAATCAGCTTCTAATTGTTTTTGTAACTTTGTATGTCTGCTAGCTTCTGTTTCTGTTTTTGCCTTGTTTGTATATGTATTATTTGTTTTGTCTGTATTTCTGCCTACTTTGTTAACCAAATTAAACAATTCTTCATCACTGAGTGTTTCGATATTCACATTACCATCTGTCAATGATTTGTTAACACCATCATTTACAGCCATAGCATAGTCTAATGCTCTATCGTGATTTGCTTTGTAAACATCTCTATTTTTAAATCCGTCACAAGCATCAACAAATATATCAATATCAAAATTAGGGTCACTAATAGCACCCGAAATCAAACCTTTGATTTCTGGCAATTCTCTTCTTACTTCGTCGGTAAGACCAATTAGACCATCGTTGTCGATAGCTCGATTGTATAGACCAACGATATCAGCCATTGATTTGTCTGGGAATCTATCTCTAAGCTTTTTTTCAAGTCTTTTGTAAACATTATCTTCACTTGATGTATAGATACGTTCAAATCTTCGATAAATATTGTATTTTTCAATCGCTTCGATGATGTCTTGATTATTTTCGTCTTGAGCCAAGATATTTAAAATATCGTAGTCTTCGAGTTCTGATGCCGATTTCAAGATTTCTTCGGTTTGAGATTGTCTTTTCCCTTTTGAAGGTGTCATTCCCAAGTATTCCGCATTTACCGAATTAACTACTTCAGCAAAAGTGCCATTTTTGAAAAACTCTTCAAGTGCTGGATAAATAAACTTAGTATAAGCACCTTCTACGATATGGTTCTCACCAAGTTCAAGTTGATAAACACCAGTAGTTGGGTTCATTTTTACATTCAAAAATTCGCAATTGCCAAAGTTTTTCAAAAGAGTGCCGATACTTTTGGCAACATCTTCTCTACTTAAATCCGGTGTACTTTCAAGTATTTTTTCAATTGCTGTTTTTTGGAAACTTGAAACCAATTGCACTTCGGCTTTGGCTCTAAGCAATTCGCTATAAAGCCTAGATTGTTCGGGATTAAGAGTAGATACTCCCATATCTCTAAATCTATCTAATTGTTGGTCGTATTCACGCAAAACATCAGTTATCTCAGAGTAGCCTTCAAATTGTGTGGCTGATTCAAGATTATGAGCATATGCTACTTCGGTCAAGTCTTCAAGTCTCTTGAGTGTCAAGCCTTTGAGATATCTATTTGAGCCAAACTCGTCGCCAAGTGCATTTTCAATAATGTCTTGTGCTTGTTCACTTAGTCTATCTCTAAATAGACTAGCTAGTGCTAGTTTGGTTGCATCAGTTCTAACTTTGGAGTTCTCGGTTAGTTCAAATGCTTTCCATTCGGAACTATCCATATTATAGATTAAATCTGCTTTTTCGATACTAGCATTTATATCCGACATTTCCTTTCTATAACGGAATCTATCGGCTAAACTAAGTTTTGGTTTTGCAAGTTGTTTGTATAGTTCAAAAATACCTTGAGCGGTTATAACTGTTCCATTTCTATCTTCGCCATGAACATTTAGATAATTATCTAGGAAACTTTGGATTTGTTCATTTGGGATTTTGAAAGGTTGAACTTGACCATTTTGGTCGTAATATTCAAGACCATTATTATTTTCTTGACTCGAAATTACCCATTGGTCGGTCGATTCGTCAAATTCAAGAGTTGTTCCGCAGAATTTAAGCGCTCTAACAACTTCCAAATCCATTTGACGTTCACTTTTTTGGTTGATTTGCAAATCGTCTTGTGAAATTAATTTTGCATAAGCATCAAGTCCAAAAGAGTGCGCTTCATTAGCACCAAGAATGGATTTATCCATACTCTTTAGGCTCTTTGTAATTGCTTCAAAGGCTTTGAGATATTCTTCGTGAACAGTCGCCATGGCTGGATTACTTAGTTTGTAAGCTTGCGACTCGTATCTTTTGACAATAGCAGTTGCACGGCTCAAAAAGTTAAGGACTTTTTTGAGTTCCTTTGGACTATAATTCTTGTAACTATCTTCTTTTAAAAACTCAACGTCTTTTAGTCCAGAAAATTGAGCCATATCCTTGGTTCTATCCACAAAGCTACTTATTGCACCGCCTACTTTGGCAAGAAGTTCGACTTTGTTGTTTGACCAAGTTGACAATCTATCATATTTAGTGTCTTTTCTGATTTTTTGTCCCAAAGTCGATTCCTTTTCACCCAAGTAAAAAGTATCTACTCTATCATAAGTATGCTTTGAATACTTCACCAATTTTTTGAGAAGTTTTTGAGAGTCTAACTCTAATTTTTCTTTTGCCATTATTATGACCGCCTTAAATTAATTTTTGTGCATTTTTTAAACTATTGCATATTTTCCAATTTTATTCTATTAAAGTATTGTTCAAAAGCCTTTTGACAAGACGAAACACCTTCACGATAGAATACGTCACGATTAAGAGCTTTTTGCATATCTGTTGGAGTCTTGAGTCTATTGACTGTTTCGACTACTGTTGAAATATTGTCTCCAATTTTGAAGATATTTCCGTTGTTACTTAGGTTAATTGAAGAGAACTTGGCAATAAGGTTTATGCCCAATTCTTCGGAGTTAAGTATATTTGCTACTTCTTCCAAATTCTTAACAATTTCTGCAAATTCTTCGGTTGCTTCGAGTTCCTTGACAACATAAGCAAATGGACCTAGTTCGTGTTCTTTGTCTATAATAAATCTAAACAAATATTGTTCGACAAAGCCCTTGATATTACATCTAATTGTTTGATTGTTAGGAAGTGCAATTTCCAAGTCTTTTTCTTCGCTATCTATGCTTGGCAAAGTTCCACAAAGACCCAAAATTTGTCTTAGTTTGTCTACTGTGTCTTGCAAAGAAATATATTTATCGTCCTTGACTGCTTTTTCAAAGCCATCATAAATACCCTTGAAAATTACGTCTATGTTTTTGATTTTGATACGTTCTTTTTGTTCTTCTTCTTGAGTTTCATCGTCTTGTTTTTGTTTTTCTTCCATAGTTACGACTTTTTCGGTGTTGAGTTCAAAGTACTCAGCCATTTCAAGTTCGTAACCATTTATGTATTCTTTGTCTCTTATTTGAGCAAGCAAGGTTGTTCTTAATTCCTTTTTCTTGTCGGCAAAGAACTCTTCGAGTTCAGGGCAAACAATTCGTTTGTCTTCGCCATACTTTTCAAACAAGTCGTTTAGAGCAAAGTACATAAATAATCTTTCGTAGTGTTCGATTTCTTCGATTGAACTATAAATTTCTGGATGTGGATTAACCAAGTCTTCACTCATTGTATTAAAGCCACTTTCCAAAGTTTCAATAGTTTCCTTCTTTTCGTCAGTAGTTTTTCTATCAAAACTATTTGATTCCATAAGCATACGATTGATATAAAGCATTCGATTGAAATATAGCGATGCGTCGTCATTAATTGCATCAATAAAGTCGATATATCTTTCGCATCTTGACATCATAACATTACGAATAACCGAAGTGATTTCAAGTCTAACGTCTTCGCTCAAATCACTAAAGTATGAATTAATCTTACTTAAACTCAAAATATCTTTTTCATAAAAATCTTCTTTGAGATGAGTTTTGTCTTTTTCAAGAGCATACTTTCTTCCAAAGGCAAGTAGTAATGCAAAATCAAGAAGTCTTGTTTTGTCTAGTACAAAGCCCGGACGAACGTACCATTTGTCGTCGTCGTAGTTGTAATTTGCTTCGTTTTCGTCACGTTTTTCTTTTTCCTTGCTAGCAAACTTAACCAAAGGAACTATTGGAGTTTTGGTTTCTTCGTACAAAACTGTTGCTTTGACGTCAATTTTTTCTCTTAATGCGTCAACCAAGTTTTCCATAAACTTGACACCCGAAGCCAAATAATATGGTTTGAGTTTTAGTAGCAACTTGTTGTAACCCCCATTGAATTTGTAGAGTACTCCAAATAGATTTGTTACATCACTCTTCAAATCCATATCTTCGTTTCGAGTTGTAACGATGTCGTTTTGCTCGTAAGATAGAACTTTGTTAAACTTGATATTTGTATCGGCATTTTCTTTTTGTTTAAAGTATATGCTACGTGGATAAGTACCAAGTCCACTATCCTTGTTATCTTCGTTTTGAATGATGACATTTTGACCTTTGATAGAAAAACTCAAATAGTCAAGTAGTCTGCTTTGGATTTGTTCTTTGTCAATCTTAACTGTTGGAATTTCGTTGTTTTCGATACGAGTAATAAGCGAACTTACATAAGTTTGTTTCATCTTGCTGGAATATTCTTCGTAAGTGCGTCTAACGTTTGCATCAGCCGAAATTGTCTTGACAAGGGTTGCAATCAACTCACAACTCTTGATAACACCAGACTTAATTTTTTCTGGAACATATGATTCCAAATCGCCTTGGAATTTGTGTTCTATCAAATCTTTGAGTAAATCAAAATTAACCGAACTTATCAAATCGTTATAGTCACTAATTACAATATCAAGCATATTTTGTGGAACATACTTGGTCAAGAATTTTCTTAAATCAGATTTGTAATCAAACACAGCCAAATTGCTATCAAGAGTGCTAAGACCAGATTTTGCCATAGCATTTTTGACATAACGAATGTGCATATCGGATATGATTTGTTCTGGGGTTTGGATTTGTGCTTTTTTGGTCTCCAAATATGAGTACAAGATATTGTTGTTTGTGAGCAACAAGAATTTGTATCTATCATAAGTTGCATAGTCTTCCAAGTAATTTCCGTATGTGGTTACACCTTTGTTTTCAAATCCAACAACAAACGGAATAACACAAGGCTCAATTCCTTCGCTGAATGTATCAAAAGCCTGATAGTCTCTATTATACATTGGAACATTTGGAACTTGCATACTAGGCATCATGTAGCCCATTGGAGCAATTCCAACAACTCCGGTTGGAGCGCCCATGCCTACAACTCCCGGCATAGCACCAACTACACCACCAACTTGATTGCCACCAATAGGAGCAGTTTGATTAAATTGAGAGCCACCATTTGAATTAGAACCGCTAGGTGCTGTAGCCCCTGCATTGCCATTAGCATTTGTATTTGAATTTGTTGGAGTAACACCGCCATTTGAAGCACCCGCACCAGAAATATTGTTTTGACCAAAATTGCTTGGGGCTTTTTTGGCATAAGTCTCTCTAGTTGGAAGTTCGTCGTTGTTTCCAAGAATAATAGGAGATGCACCACCAACTGTTCCAATACTTCTAGCAAAAGTTGGTGATTTTGCAAACTCAGTGCTTTCGCCTAGGTTATTTAGTACTCCCACACCACCTGCATTGCCGACAATACTGCCATAAGCATTGATATAAGCATTTGCGGATTTGATTCTTTCTTCCTTTTGAGACTTTTTGAGTGCTTCACGGATTTTGTTTTCTTCCAAAATCTTTTGATGACTTTCGTCACTAATCCTTGCGGCCGTGGACTCAATTGTCTTGTCGACTTGCGAAAGTTTCTCTTCACGTCTAACAGGTTTCTCGTTTGGTTTTTGATAGTAATACATAACTTTGCCTTTGTCGAAAGCAAAATTAATGTCTGGAACTTCGGACAAAGTTTCTTTCAAAATACTAAGTTTTTCGTCAATAGAAACTTTTGAATTTGACATACTTGCCTTATCATAAGCATCGTTAAGTTTGGATTTGACAAGTTCTTTTTGAGATTTTGCATATAGAAGCAAAATTCTAAAGTTATTTTTTGATTTAATCAAGTCTTCTTTGGATTCACGATACTCGATATTTCCAATCTTTTGAGTAATGTCGTCAATCTGTGCTTGATAATAAGCGATTTGCTGATTGCTGTCTTTGGCTTTGTCATAAGACAACTTTTCTATCAAATCTTCGTATTGTTTCTTTTTTGTTATATATTCATTTTGGTCGTCTTGTTGAAGAAGGAATATTTTTTCCTTACGCAAATAATCAACAGTATAATTGTCGATTATGTCTTGAACAAACGCACGCATATCTTGAATCGAAGAATGTAATACATTTATAATACGGAATGCGTTGTCTTCGATTCTCTCTACTCTAAGCCTGTTTACTTTGATTTCGTCCAAATCAATATCTAAGCCAAAATCTCTAGAAATATCCCCAATTCTATAATCACTTATGTTTAGTTGGTCAGGAGACAAAATGTCGCCTTCATTTAAGAACTCTTCCATCATATCGCCAATAACAAGTCTCTTGGCTTGTTGTTTGATATGAACTCTATTTGAACCTTCGTCACGTTTGTCTTTGTTGGAGTAGTATTCGGCTTCAAAAATCTTTTGGAAGTTCTTCCACTCTTCGGCATTACGACTATACTTTCTTATCGCATCCTTAAAGTATGCCTTGGCATTACGATTGTTGTTCATTGTTCCAAACAAATCGCTAAGTTCGGTTGCACTACGTGAGTTGATTCCCAAACTCTTTTCGGCTTCGTTGATGTAAGCAATAAACACTTGTCCCGGAGTTATGTACTTACGAGTTTCAATTGGCTGATTTAGGAAAGTATCAAGGAATTTGTTACAAGCCTTTTTGCTTAGAGCAAATGCTTTTTCTTGTTTGCCGATATAATACTTAATTCCGTTTCCGTTATTTGTGTTTTTGACAATATAAATTCCAAGTTCGTCTTTGTCAACACTAACACCCACATAACTAAGTGCAGCAACTATATCAAAATCTTGTTGTTCTTTGTTTTTCTTAATCTCGCTTTCGATGTTTTTCTCAGTTGGGACATCTTCGTAGCCTTCGAGACAAACGTCATCAAAAATTGTTGTAGCGGTCTTAATATTGACGGTGTCGACTACTTTTTGTTTGTTCAAAATTGGCAAGTACTTTCCAAGAACGATATTATAAACAGCGACTTTTTCGATTTCGTCGTTGACCATTTCAACTGGCGCACGATTTTCCTTGAGTGCATCAATTTTTCTTAAAACTTTGTAACGATAGTTAAGAATACGCACTATATTTCCAAGCATCTTGGCCGAAATATCTTCAATGTCATTTATTTGGTCGGGAAGGTCGATGTATTCACTCTCGTCAACATAGTCCGGCATGTCTTCGTCCGATTCAAATTCGCTACCTGCCAAGTTTTCGTCTTCCTTAGCATCAGGTTCGTCGTTTGAATTTTTGTCAGTTACATCTGAACTTTCAGCATCGGCACTCTCCAAATCTTCCTTGGAAGTTTCGTCTGTGTCGGTGTCATTTTCGTCAGTATTTGGCTCGTCTGTGTTGGAGTCGTTTTCGTCTTTGTCAGCACTTGACTCTTGAGAATCGGCTTGTTTATCCTTATTAGAGTCCAAAGACTCTTCGTCAGACTTCTTGCCAGTCTTTTCGATGTCTTCCATAACTCCGTCAACCGCTTTTAGTAGGTTATCCAAAACATCGTAATCGGAATCCTGATTAAGACTATCTAATTTAATATTTGCTAGATATGTATTAATGATTTTGAGTAGAGTTAATTTGTCTTTTGGCCACGAAAACAAAGGGGTATCGAGTTTGAGACTGGCTATAATTCCCCTTTTGTACTTGAGTGTGGCTTTGGTATCATTAAGATAATCAAAGTAATTCTTTAGTTTTTTGTTTCCATTTTTCTTCAATATTGTCACTTTGCACCCCACAAAATTTGTAAGACTCATGTGTGCGTTAGTCTTAAGAAATACTACTTTCCCAGCATACTAACATACTTATACATGTTTAGTTTACCACACTTGAGTTGTTTTTACAAATTTTTTAATATATAAATATATTAAAATACAAAAAAACCAACGATATTTTTAGGTCAAAACCCCCAAAGGAATTGGTTGTTTTTGAAATCGTTGGTTTGATTAATTAAATATTTGAGTTGAGTGCTGTCAGATAATTTGGATTATTAAACAAGTCTTTGGTTACATTCAACGCTTCGATTTGAACGGTTGTTCTGTTCATAGGTCCAGTAATTAAGAAACACTGACCACGACGAGCGGTAACTATGGAGTTCTGCTCTTCGGTGTTGATACCACCGGCATTACGATAAAGTGTAATCAAGTCATTAATATCGGCTGGTGCCAAGGACATGATAATTGAGTACTGACAAGCATTAATAACTGCTGTACTTTGTTGGGCAATTTCTTCGGAGCCTACAAAGTCTTTGATATTCTGTGTAATGATAATTTGCATACCATTATATTTACGAATACGTTTAGCCATTTGCGCCATAAAGTCTAGCGCTATAGGGAATTTTTTGTTAATGAATACGTGTGCTTCATCAACCGCAACTATAATTCTTCGGTGGTCTTCTTCGAGTTCTTGGTCGGCAAAGTACTTCAAGTTAAAGTCACGGTTTTTGATAATTTCACTATCCAAATATTTAAATACCAAAAGCATCTGCGCATTGGCAATAATATCGTTACGGTTAGATATAAGTGAACGGAACGAGAAACAACAGAAATTTTCGTTGGTCTTAATGGATGTATAACCATTCCATAGGTTGGAGTTACGTCCACCTGTTCCGAATTTCTCAATAAACATACGTACTGTTTGTAGGTTTTTGAGATGGTATTCATTGGTTTCAGTTTCTAGTTTACTGTCAACAAGTGCTAACATATCGTCAAAAATTGGGAAGTCGGATGCTTGAAGGTCGGCGATATTAACACCAGAGTCAATACCCTTTGACCTATAAAGTTCGGCAGTAAGTGAGTTAAGCATTTCAAACGCATCGGTATTAATTCCCGGCAAAATCAGTCTATAAAATTGCTCCATAAACTGCAAGTGTTCAGCAAAGTCATCAGATGCTTGACCTTCTTCGGATTCAAGTGTTGCATAGATGTGGAATGGATTGAATATACCATTTGTCGAGTTACCAACGTCTATTATCTTTCCACCTAGATTGTGACAAAGTATTTCGTACTCGTTTTCTGGGTCAAGAATAAATATACGTGTATTATCCGCTGCAAAGTTTGTAAGCAAGGTCTTGGTACAATAAGATTTACCCGAACCAGACTTACCTATAATCATCATGTTTGAATTAACTCTTTCGTTGTTACGTGCAAAGAAGTTTGCAAATACTGGATATTGGTTGTAACCTATATAAATTCCCCTTTCGTCGTGCAATGTAGTTGAGATAAATGGGAAACATGCAGCAAGCGAACTGGTTTGGATTCCACGTCCATATTGTTTGGAAAGTTTGTCCAAACGAGAAATATTACTAGATATAAATCCGTCGACTTGTCTTGCAAAGTTTTCGGCATACTTAAAGCCATTTTGTCTTAGTATCGCTCTAACTTCCTTTTTAACAGATTCTTTGGCTACAATGTGAACGGTCGTATTAAACAATTGTTCATTTGCACCCTTGATACCTTTGAGCAATTCTTTGAGTGTATCTACGTGGTTTTGCACTTCGATTTTCATAGATGCTCTTAGGTCTTTTTGTAATCTATTTTCCATTTCCATAAGAGACTTATCTAGGTCTTTTTCGGCTTTGTATCTATCAATTGGGCTAATATTAACCACAACTCTACTTTCATCCAAAGCAAATATTGGATATGCCCAAGCATTAGGCACTTCAATAGGATAATCTGTTACACTAAATATTCTAAAAGTTTCACCGTCAATCTTGGTGGTTTTAAGACCAAATTTAACTTCGTCTGGGTATACCCAGCTTGGTTTTTCCTTGATAGGTATAAGTTCAATTTCCCTTTCGTCAAAGTCTGTACAAAAGGTAGATTTCATAAATACATACAAGTCATCACCAGTAATAATGTTTGTATAAATTGGTGCAACCGAACTTTCCAAAGTTGCAACTATACCATTAATAGTATTATTAAGTGCATCTCTATCTGTATCATATACGACAATATAATAGTGGTCTTTGATAATCTTTTCGGTGTGGTTCATGTAGTTGATTGCCTGCAATCTCTCTTCGAATACCGGCGCACGACTATCAAGCTCTTCCTTGGAATAAAGTCCCCTATCTGCCATGTCTTGCAAGGTATTATAACGATAGTCTTCGTAACTTGCCATGTTGTCAAGTAGCATAGGTTTTTTGGTCTTGACAATTGACATTTGTTGGGTTAGATTTAGACGTTGTATTGCTTGCGAAAAGCAATTAATAACCATGTTTTGTCTATCTTCGGCGAGCAAGCCAAACGACATAGGAAATATCTCAACAACCATTCCATAATAATCACCAAATTTAAGAAATTTATCGGTGTTCAAATCGTCAAATGGCATGATGTTTTTGATGTTTGTATTGCCTTTGTCTTTCTTGCTATACTTTTTGTGGTATGCCAAGTATCTAAAACTTAGAACCAAGGCAAAATACAACCTAATTCCGTCACCCATTTCAAAGAATAGCATTATCCACAATGCCAAAAAGAATACTGCCAAATATATATTGTATACAAGTTTGTCAAAAATGTTTGTGGTCACAAGTGCAACAGCAATTCCCGCACCCACAAGCATTAGCAGTACATCAAATATTGTAAAATTTCTAAAAACCGTAGTTTTTACTTTGGTTTTTCTTGGAATAAATCTCATTTTTTATTCTCCATTTTTCATATGTGCATATGCACATAAATTTTTATGAATAGTTGGGAAAATCCCAACTATTCATTAATTTAAATTATTTGCCAAGTGTATTTTTAAGTTCTTCCAAAGCTTTGTGAAGTTCAGATAACAACTTAGCATTACCTTCTTGACCCCACTTCTTGAGTTGGTCTTGAAGCATAGATTCAAGTTCACTTGCCTTAGCATTTTTCTTAATAGCGTCTGCCAAACTCTTTTTGAAGTCTTCCAATCCATCAAAATGCACTTGATATTCGGATTTGTTCTCTACATCAAATTTTCCACCAGTTGGAGCAACGATATTCGAATTCAAAGCACGCATTTGATTAATATAGTATTTTGCACCATCTTCATCACCATGTTCTTTTGCCTTATTAAATGCTACAGCTAATTTATCTAATTGTTTATTCAAATCTTGATTTGCAATTTCAACTTTTTGAACCAATGCAGTTTGAATCATTTGAGCTTGTTGTGTTCTTTTTTCTCCTATCCAACCTGCATTACGTTTGTTGTAAGCTGCTTCCGCCTTGTCTGCTTTAGCTTTGGCAGCATTATCTAACATCTGTTTGCCTTCAGGACTAACACTATTGGCATCAGTATAAGCCTTTTGATATTGTTCAGGTATTTTTTGCATCGAACTAGGTGCTAACGCTTTCCATGCTGCACCAAAACCAAATGTATTGTTAATAGTATCTCCTGCCATTTTTCTTAATGCTTCGCCAGCCATATGTCGTTTTGCAGCTCTATTGACAGATTTTTCTTTAGATTTTTTATCTTCTTCTTGATAATAATCGTCTGTTAGTAAAGCTCTCTTTGCCTTTTTGTTTCCACTTTCTTCTATCTCTTTTCTCGCTGAATTTTTAGCATCGGATTTATTCTTTAATTCTCTTCGAGAACCTATAACATCATTACGTGCGTTTTCAACCGCGGCGACTTGGTCTTTATACTCTTGACTATCCTTAGTATATACGTTGTCAGCTTCCATCTGTTTTAATTTATCACTTTCTTCCCTAAATTTACTTTCATTTGCTGTCACATTCTTCTTGGCAACTGATTCTTCGTCAGCAGCTGTTTGATATTTTTGATACTCTTCGGAATTCCTACCACCTTTGTTGATTTTTTTACCTACCCATCGTGCACCCTTATCAATAGCATCAATTCCTTTACCAGGCAATCCTACAACTGCATCAACTCCTTTTCTAATACCGCCACCAACTTTGTCTGCAAGTCTTCCAGCTGCACCGCCTGTAAGTTTATTAGCAAGACCACCTGCTCCTTTGGCTGCACCAAGTGCAAGTTTTCCGGCACCCATGGCAACACTACCGCCTACTGCAACTGCTTTTTGTAGGCCTGCTGTGGCTTCTTTGGCTAGACCTGCACCATCGGCTGCAGCATTGCCACCACCAAAGTAACTACCCATATCGCCTGCGAGTTTTTCAATCATTAAACATCCTACAATTACCATAAGAGATTTAACAAGTCCAACCATAAATGAATTTGGGAATGGGAGTGCTGTAAAGTCTCCAGTGAATGTAATATCAATTTCGAGCATTACTCGAACAATTGTAAAGAATATATTCATGGATATGACTATTCCATAGGCAGATAATGCCTTAGACATAAAGCTACTTCGCCATGAGCCAAGGTTATCTTTGACTGGCGCCATACCGACCGCCAGTGGCATGACAATAAATAATGCTGTACACCTATACAATCTATCAATCATTCCAAAACAGCAGTTAAATAAACATTTTAGAATCAAACACCCTGCAAAGATTAAAACAAGATAATTTACTTCAAATGGATTGTAAAATTTGACAACCGCATTAAGGTCGGAATATTTTAATGTCACCCCCGCCATAAAGTTTTCTTCAATAAAGACTCTATTTGAAGGGTCTCCTAGTTTCACACTTTCCATTAAGGATTTCTCATCGCTATCAAATAGTTCTCTCAACCCCATCGTAAATCCTTCGGTAATCGCCAACGACACTCCCGCTCCGATTAATTCGCCAGCATTAGCACCATCACCAAAATCAACTCCGATTTCTTCGAGTGCTTTTGCAAGTGTCCCTGGTTCTTTAAGCATTGCAGTACTAGCGGATGTTACCCAAAGGCAACCACTAATTCTAGCATTTTCACCACCACCAGTGGCTGTGTCAATTAACTCCAAAACTTGGTTTCCAATAAATACACCAAGCACAACCATAATAGGTATCATTAGCATGTTTACAAGAGCCTTGAAAGATTTGTTGAGAATAGTAGTTTTTGAATTGTTTGCACCTTCAGTCGTATACTCGACTTTTACGATTTGGAATACCGTTGTAATCATAAGTAGGAATATTCCGACAATTGCACAAGCAAAGAATACATCAAGAACATCTTTGTGCGTAATAAATTGCAATAGCAAGTCGCCACTTTTTCCATTGAGTGAAAATTCGGCTCCCATAGTTCCATTATTACTACTAAGTCCCGCCAATGCTCTAAACAGCACTTCTACAAAGTCAATAAGTTTGAGAATAAAAACAGACAATTCGTAAAATAATGCAGCGCCAAAATACTGAATAACAGTTATTACAACTTGCAAAAGAACCTTAATAACTGGCACAAGTATATTTTGAATAAGCGTACTAAAAACAAAATTAAGAACCTTGTTAAGCAATTCGCCAAGTCCCGAAAGGAGTCCTAACATTCTAGATATTCCCATTTTCCATTTCTCCTAAAAAATATTCCAAAAGTAATGCACTCAAATATACTTAAAAACAAACCAAATCTTAAGATAGTCTGAAAGATTATTTAGGCACACTTACTTAGATTACATAATATATATATTTATCTTATCCTATTTCGACAAAAAAAACAAATTATTTTAATATTATTTTTAATAATATTTTATTAATGTCATCAAATCTCGTAAAATCTAAAGTGCACTTTAATTTTAACGGAACACAAGTTCACAAAAAAAGACAAGAATTAAATTTCTTGTCAGTTTTTTGTTT
Organism: uncultured Clostridia bacterium; assembly: GCA_934754475.1. Lineage (GTDB taxonomy): Bacteria > Bacillota > Clostridia > Christensenellales > UBA1242 > UBA11490. The sequence goes on from CAKVHV010000004.1 coordinate 48,386, forward strand.
TATTGAAAATCTAAGATGCAAAATTCTAATGTTAAATCAAATTATTAATACAAAATCAAATAGTCTAATAAAAATTCAAAACATTAATTTTTGCTTAGGCATCAGCACCTTTCATATATCCAAACATTTGTGGAATAAGCGAATCCCACTGGATAGCATAGCATAGCGTTATCAAAAGTATCAAAACTATTGCACCAATGAGAGTATTAATCATTCTTTTTTTGTTTTCGGCACGTTTTTCGTCACTCTCAGACTTTGCATACTGAACACCAAGAAAGATTACATAAATGATTGCAAACAAGCCAAGCACACTAAGACATGGACCTACAATGTTTTCCAAAACTTGATTAACTTTAGCCGCAGTTTGACCAAGCCTATCGTAGCTTGCCAAAAGTCTTGACATATTAAGCAACAAATTCTTCATATTACTCTCCAAAATATTTTTACTTACACAAAGTTTATTAAAAAAATTGGTTTTAGTCAACTAATTTTATATGGGTACAAACGATTTTGTAGCATTAAACACAAAAAAATCCTGCTTGGCTTAGAAAAAAGCAGGATTTAAAACCACATAGAATTGGGGTATGTAACAAGCATAAACCAGCTGCGAACATATAAAAAGCTAATCTATGCCTAACTGCTACACGTTTTATCTATGAAGTTTCCAAAAAAGTATAATATCCGAGTTTACGGGATTTTTTAATTTATTATGCAGTCCATTTGTTGAAGCCACTAACAATTGAACCCCAGTCAAGAGCATAACATAGAGCAGCACCAGCAACGATAATTACGCCACCAATAACTGCACCAATTAGTCTTCCTTGAACTTCTTTACGTTTAGAAGCGTCTTCTGCTCTAGCATATTGAACACCAAGATAAATTGCATAACCAATTGCAGCAATACCTAGTACTGTGAATATTGGACCCATTACCCAGTTAAATATTTTGTTTACACCTTCAACAACATCTGTTATATCTGTTATTGTACCTTTGTCCCTAACAGGGTCTTCTCTCAAAACATTATTACCAGTAACAGCCATTGCTAATTTAAATAAAAAGTTTTTCATTTTTTCTGTTCTCCGTATTTTTTTATTTTAACTTACCCAAAGTTTATTAAAAAATTCGTGTCAAGTCAACTAAAATTATGTAGTTTTTGCAAAAATATGTAAAATTTTTTGATTTTGTGTACATTGATTGCCAAAAATAGATTATTTTGAATATAAAAATTTTTGTGGTAATCTTGTGCTAGTGTTTGACACAACTAGCAAAAATATATATACTACTAATGAAATTTGTATATATTTAATACAAAAATATCTTGTATATTTAAGTAAAAATTATTTTTGTGTATGGCACAAAAAGATAAGGATGGAAAAATGGCAGACAAGAAAAAAGATGAAGCGAGTTTTGGAACTAAATTCAAAAAAATATTTGGTGCATTTATATTTTGCCTAATTGGTGTAGTAATAGGTTCGTATATAATTTCTAGTTTTTTTGCATTTGGAACACTCAAGATTGGAAATTTTGGTGAAATATTTGCTAATCAGCAATTTAAGTCAATATTTATGATAATATCTCTAATTGCACTTGTTGTAATGTTAATTATGTTTAGCAATCACGCATTCAAGTTTAACGAAAAGCCAAAAGCCAAGGTTGAGACCAAGGGTGGAATATCCAAGTATTATGATACACACTGGATAACCAACGAAGAACTCAAGACCAACCCAGACTTTAAATTCCACTACTACGAAGACTTGCATAGGTCGGACAACATTGGTATTCCAATTAGAGCGGAACTAATTAACGGGCGACTTAATGTCAACATGTACAAGCCAATTCACACACTTGTAATTGGTACAACTGGTGCTGGTAAAACTACACAGTTTATTGACCCAACCGTTCAAATACTTAGTGAATCTCATGCTAAGCCTTGTATAGTTGTAACCGACCCTAAGGGTGAAATTTATGACAACCACAGCGAGAAACTCAGAAAGAATGGATACCGAGTACTTACATTTGACTTGAAAGAGCCATTTAAGAGTGCATGCTGGAATCCGATGACGAGAGCATATGAACTCAATGAGCGAGCAATGAATCTTAATCGTGAAGTTGTTGTTCACCACAATGATGACCCAAGAGACTTTAGCCTAAAGTGTGTAAGTCAAGTATACTATGGCGAATGGTACGAATTTGACGGATTTGCATTTTCGGATATACAAACACTTAATTCACACCAAGCATCACTTAAGCAAATTCTCAAGACCGAAGCATTTGAAGAACTCAAAGATATAGCATCGGTTTTGTGTCCAATTGAAAGTAGCCAAGACCCTATTTGGGACAGGGGCGCTAGAGACTTGGTTTTGGGAACAATGCTTGCGATGCTTGAAGACAGCGAAAATCCTGAACTTGGGATGACCAAGGACAAATTTAATTTTTATAACTTAGCACAGATTTTGGCACTCAAAGACAATGATGCCTACAACCCATTCAAGACTTTGACCGAATATTTCCAAGGCAGAGACGAACACAGCAAAGCCACACAACTAGCCAATCAAGTACTCACCAATGCCGACAAGACCAAGATGTCTTATATGGGTATTGTTGCAAATCGTATGGGTTTGTTTAGTGATATGGGTGTATGTTATGCCACATCAGTAAACGAAATGGACCTTAAGACATTCACCGACCAGCCTACTGCTATATTTATCAAAATCCCTGATGAAAAGACTACCCGTCACCCAATTGCTACAATGTTTGTATCGCAATTATACAAAATACTAGTTGATGTAGCCAACAAACGTGGCGGTGAACTACCAAAAACCGTATACTTCCTACTAGATGAATTTGGTAACATGCCTAAGATTGAAAACTTTGAAACAATTATTACTGTTGCTAGATCTCGTAAGATATTCTTTACATTAATCTTGCAATCATATGCACAGCTTACCATTAAGTATGGTCAAGACGTAAGTGCGACTGTCAAAGACAACTGTAACATTCATATATTTATCGCATCCAACGATGACGGAACTAAGGAAGAATTTAGTAAACGTTGCGGTAACATTTCTGTTGAGACCGAAACCACATCTGTTAGCAAGGGTGGCGAAGAAGGTGCGAAAGAAAGCAAGTCTGTCAACGTTCAACTTGACACTCGTCCACTTATTTATCCAGCCGAACTTGGAGCGCTCAAACCTAACTCTGGTGAATGTATAGTTTCAATTCTTCAACGTAACCCAATTAGAGCGGTATTCACTCCTAGTTACAAGTGTTCGGTTTATGATATGTCCAAAGCCCCTGCCGACAACAGTCTACCTAATCAGCTTGACGAAAGCAAGGCTTACTACGACATTCGTATCCGTAATCAAAAGGTTCTCAGAAAAGCTCCCGCTAATCCAAATGGTGGTAGCAATAACAACCCATTTGATTTCTAAAAATTTGACACAAAGTAATTTTATAAATTCTATTTTAATATTGTTTAGGAAACACAAAAAAACTTTACCAAGCTTGGTAAAGTTTTTTTAACGCCAATGTTTTATTAATATAACATACTAAAGTATCGAGTGAGTGTTTATTTGTAACATTACTAACTAAAGTATCGGTTGAGTACTCGAAAAAATTTTTGCTAAGGCTTCGGCTTCGCCTGCAGAAATCGCAAAAATCTTTTTCTGTGTCTTCCCGATACGGATATTATTGGGAGTTGTTGGTAAGCAGTCCAAAGAAATATTTGCCAGCAACTAATGAAGATTTTGTATCACATATATAATATTATCGGAAGTTGAGAGTAGCACAAATGTTTACATTTGTATTACCGAAACGACGACGAATTCAATCTATGTAACCACGATATAATCGTGGGCTTTGCGATAGCAAATTGTTTTGTGAATACAATGAACAAAGCAACATTACATAGATTATATTAGTTTTATTAGTAAAATAAGAAAATTCAAATAATAGCACTTTGTCTAACAAATTAGCAAGTCAAAAACTTGTAATTATGTAATCGTATCATTATCATAACTTTTAAATAAAAAATTTCAAAAACAAACTCAAAGTCTATTTGGTGGTTTGCGGGGAAGACGCAGGGGAAAATTTGAGAACTCTGCGTCAGCACAGTGGGGCAAATTTTTCACGAGTACTCCACCCGCATACATAAGCCAATTTGTTTTTGAAATAAAATTCTTACAATATAACTTGTAACTTGCAAATCTAATTTTTAAATCACGCGGGTTTCGTTAACACCTACTGCGAAACCGCATGGACTAGCACATTTGTAGCCCGGGAACGTACACCTACTGCCTTTGAGATAATTCCTTAGTTCTTCGGCACGTGGATGAACTTTGACACGCAAAGCATTCTCGTATTTTTTGAGCGTCTCACTTGTAATTTGATTAATCTCTAGTTGTGCAAAAGTACATTTTCTCTCATACATTTTAAGTACGAAATTATCTAGTGTACCCATTTCGGTTACGTCTAGTAATGTCGCTTGTGGATAGATATTTCCCAAAGATTTGATGTCGTCTATCCAAAGTCTAGTCAAATCTTCGTTGTCTCTAATGATTGGCGGAACGTAGTATTCGTCGGTTAGGTTCATTGTGTAGTTTAGAGTACGATGTCTTTGTGCTTGGGCTAGTTCGGCAAAACTCGCTTTGTAAGTCGTACAATACACATCGCCAAAGTATTCTTCATAAGCCTTGTCGTCAGCAAAAAGACTCAAGTGCCTATTTTTGTCGTTTACACAAAGCATAGTATCGTAATATCTTGTCTCTTTGAATTTGGTTATAAGTTCGCTCAGTGCGGATGCTACTTTGGTTTCAAAGTCGGACTTGTTTTCTTTGTCAACAAAGTTTTGCATAAAGGCTATTAGGTAGTTAAATTGTCTATAAGTGGTTGAATACACCATTGAAGTCGGAGTGAATACCGACAATACGTATCTAGCATTTTCTTGAGCTAATTTTTCTATTCGGCTTGGGGTCAAAAATTGTGGATAGTCGTTGTTATATTTCTTTTGGATACGGGTTTTGAAAATATCTATCCATTTTTGATAAATCGCCTTTTCTTTTTCTGACATAACCATTTTTGTATATCTTGCGGACTTTTCGCTAGTTGTATACTGGTGTTCGTTGTTTAGAATCATGGCGACTATTTTTGGAACATCGCTTAGATACATCGAAATCATTTCGTGGTCATAGACACTATGGTGACCATTTGATTTGGTCATCATTACACGTTTGGCAGTTTTTGATTTGTCTTCGCTTACCAAATCGTCAAAGGTAGATGCCATGTAGCACACCCCTGCCGACTTCCCGCTAAAGTCGTCAAATTCTGATTTGTCAGCATTATATCCAACACAAGTTGTTGCAATAACTTTTAAATCCATAATTTATCCTTTTAATTATTATTTTCATAATTATTTATATCTTGTCTAACCGAATTATACACGTCGTTTGCAATATCTTCGATGCTACGAAGATTGCCACCTTCCACACAAGAAATTCTTGTCCAGCCATATTTTTGGCACATATACTTTCCCGAATTATATGCGTGAAGCAAGTGGTCGGGATTTTGTTCGTGAATATCTTTTTGGGTGTTAGCCTTAAGCCCAACTCTTTCGTGTGCAAGTCTCATACTAACTTCGACTGGAACATCTAGGAAAATAACTTTGTTTGGACGTGGGAGTTTGAGAGTATCGTACTCCAAGTTTTCTAACCAATCGCAATATTTGTCTACTTGGGACAAATCTCTTATCTTTCCCGCTTGATGAAGCATATTTGATGTTACATATCTATCAAAAACTATTATTCCGCCCGACTGATAAAAATCTTTTAAATCTTTTTGATAAGTGCAAAGTCTATCGGTGGCAAAAAGCACTCCAGCCTGATAAGCATCCAAGGAATTATCGTCATTTCCAAACTCACCACCCAAGTACATTTTGACAGGTTCGCTACTTGGACTTGAGTAATTTGGAAAACTCTGTCTACGCACTCTATGTCCATCACCAACTAGTCTTTCAATTAGTCTTTCGGTCTGAGTTTGTTTTCCGCACCCGTCCGTTCCTTCAATTACAATTATATAGCCCATTACGAATCTCCTAATATTTTGATTAGTATATCACAACTATGTTTTTTATCAAAGCAAAAGCCTACAAAAAAATGAAGTGAACTAACAAGTCCACTTCAATAAATATTAATTTTGGCTATCTACTTCGTTCTGTTCTTCTGCTACAAAATTTTGTATCTTTTTTTGTTTGTTTTTCTTAATTAAATACTCGATGAATTTTTGGAGTTCAACAAGTGGAATTATTGCAAAAGCACAGCCGATTGCGATAAATAATTCGCTTACACTTAGCATTGTTGTTCCAAAGAAGGTTTGAACTGCTGGAATAAATGTTAGAGCTGTTAGACCAGCACCCAATACAAATGAAAGATTTAACATTCTATTTTTGAATGGATTGGAAGTAAACAACGAATGTGTAAGTGACCTACTATTATAACTATGGAATAGTTGGATTAGACAAAGAGTTACAAATGCCATAGTCATAGCAACTTGGTGATTAACAATTCCGTCACTCAAAACATATCCACCGATACAGAACGATAGCATTGTAAGTGCGGTTTGGATAAAGCCTTGAATTAAAATATTCTTTCCGGTATGCCCTGCAAATAGTGATGCATTCGCCTTTCTTGGTGGCTGATTCATTATGTCTTTTTCGACACGTTCACAGCCGAGTGCAAGTGCCGGGAAGGAGTCGGTTACTAGATTTACCCAAAGTATCATAACCGCACTCAAAAATTCTACTTTTAAGAATATTGTTGTAATAAACAAACACAAAACTTCGGCGATATTTGCACTCAACAAATATTGAACCGCTTTTTTGATATTAGAATAAACCTTTCTGCCTTCTTCAACCGCCGCAATAATGGTTGCAAAGTTGTCGTCAGCAAGAACTATATCCGCAGCACCCTTGCTAACGTCAGTGCCCGTTATACCCATGCCTATTCCAATATCTGCAGTCTTAATAGATGGAGCATCGTTTACACCATCGCCTGTCATTGCAACAATTATATTGAATGTCTTGTAAGCATTGACAATTCTAACTTTGTTTTCGGGACTAACTCTTGCAAATACTTTGTATTTTTTCAAGTCTCTTAGGAATTCTTCGTCGGTGAGTTTGTCTAGTTCAGCACCAGTTATTGCCTTGTCACCCTTTCTATAAATTCCAATTTGAGTTGCAATCGCAACCGCAGTATCCAAGTGGTCACCAGTAATCATAATGGCTGTCATGCCCGCTTTTCTACAAGTTGCAACCGCACCTTCTACTTCCTTTCGTGGTGGGTCTATCATTCCAACAAGCCCTACAAAGATTAAATCTTCTTCGAGTTTGTCGTGGTCATTTAGATGAGTTGATTTGTATGCCAAGCCTAACACTCTTAGTGCGTTTGAACCCATTTCCTTGTTGGCTTTCTTGAGTTCTAACTTGTCTTCTTCGGTTATATTCCTAACCTTATCTAAAACCAAAATTTTTGTACATCGTTGCAAAAGCATATCAAAAGCACCTTTGGTGTAAGATACTTTTTCGTCATCTTTGTTTAGATGCACAGTGGTCATTAGTTTTCGTTTGCTATCAAAAGGAATTTCGTCAATTCTTTCGTCATAACTTTTGAGTTCTTTGACATTAATGCCAATTTTTTTGGCATATGCTACAAGTGCTGTTTCTGTTGGGTCACCAACAAGTTCTTCGTCCATTTTTTCTTCGGTGTCATTACAAAGAACCATGCCTTGAATTAACATGTTTACACTATTATCTAGTACTTTTTCTTCTTTGTAGAATAGTCCCATGGATGAAGTATAAAATTCTTTGACTGTCATTTTGTTAAGAGTTAGAGTTCCGGTTTTGTCCGAACAAATAACTTCACAACATCCCAAAGTTTCAACTGCTGGAAGGTTTTTGACAATTGCCTTTCTTTCGCTCATTCGTTTAACACCAATTGCAAGTACAATAGTTACAACTGCTGGAAGCCCTTCAGGGATGGCAGCAACTGCAATTGCAACGGCTGTCATAAATGAACTAATAATTGAATCAACAACATTGTTACTTGTGCTTAGTGAATTAATAATTCCCGCTACAAATATTACAAGGGCAATTCCAAGAACAATTATAGATAGTAGTTTGGCTGTTTTGGCAAGTTGTTTTTGAAGTGGTGTATCGCTCTTTTCTTGAGTATTTAACATTCCGGCGATTTTGCCAACTTCGGTTTTCATGCCGGTGTTTACAACAATTCCCATTCCCCTGCCATAAGTTACAACACCAGTACTATAAGCCATATTTTTTCTATCGCCCAAAGGTGTCGCATCGTCTAGTTGAACTGAGCAGTCTTTTTCGCTAGGAACACTCTCTCCGGTCAAGGTTGACTCTTGGATTTTGAGTGATTTGGTTAGAATTAATCTTAGGTCGGCTGGCACAACATCGCCCGCTTCCAAAATAACTATATCGCCTATAACTATATCTTCACATTTTATTTTTGTAATTTCGCCATTTCTCAAAACCTTGGCATTAGGTTTGTTCATTTTGGTCAGTTCTTTCATCGCCTGGTCGGCTTTGCTTTCTTGAACAGTTCCAATTACTGCATTGACAATTACAATCAAAAGAATTATTCCACTATCAATAAGTTCGGTGTAGTTCTTTTCTACAATAGCAATAACCGCCGAAATAAGTGCAGCAAATAGCAAGACTATTATCATCAAATCTTTCATTTGAGCAAAGAATCTTTGAAACCAAGATTTCGACTTGCCTTCTTCCAAAGCATTTTTGCCATATCTTGAAAGTCTCGCTTCGGCTTCGTCTTGACTAAGACCTTTCTCGCTTGAATTTAATTTTTGATATGTCTCTTCTACGGATAAATTATGATATTCTTTCATGAAAACTCCATGTGTAAAATTTTTACTTTTTCATTTTAACAAAAAAAAATACATTTGTGAAATAAAACAAAGTATGTTTATGTGTACATTTGTAAATTTGATAACTTTTAAATTAAGTATATTTTAAATTTCTATTAAAACAGTAATTTTAAATGTGCCGAACATAAGTTAATACTAAGTCAACTATCCAACATACATTTTTGAATATTCAACATCAAAATTATATGACAAATTTATTATATTTTGTTAAAATAAAAGTATGAAAATATCTGGATTTCAAAAATTATCTTTGGTTGATTATGACGGGCATATAACTGCTACAATTTTTGTTAGCGGTTGTAATTTTGCATGCCCATTTTGTCATAACGCAGGGCTTGTCAAAAATCTTGAACCCGAAATAAATAGTGAAGATGTGCTTGGTTATTTACAAAAAAGATTTGGACTAATTGACGGGGTATGTATAAGTGGTGGCGAACCTACTTTGTACAAAGATTTGCCCGACTTTATCAAAACTATAAAAAATATAGGCTACTCAGTCAAACTCGACACAAACGGGACAAATCCAGAAACAATTAAATTCTTGGTTGAAAACAAACTTATTGACTATATTGCTATGGATATCAAAAACTCCCTACCCGATTACATCAGAACAATTGGCAAAGATTATGATATGAATAGAATTACTGAAAGTATTGAGTATATTATGAACTGCGGGATTGATTATGAATTTAGAACCACACTTGTAAATGAACTGCACTCTTTTGACGACATCAAACAAATAGCAAAATTAATATGTGGTGCAAAAAAATATTGTTTGCAAAAATTCATTGACTCTGGGAATTGTTTGTCTAGTGGACTAACAGAAGTTCCAAAGTCAAAAGCAATAGAATATCAAGAATATCTCAAAAAATATATTCCTAACACTTTGCTTAGGGGTTACTAAAAAAACATTATGCTTTTAACATAAATTGTTAGAAAACATAATGTTTTTTCTTTATTTAATTGAATACAAATAATTACAAGCCTGTGTTGCGGAGATTGCTCCGTCGCACATTGCTGTTGTTACTTGTCTAACCGACTTCTTTCGAGTGTCGCCCGCTACAAACAGACCTTCGGTTTTGGTCTTTGTAGTCTCATCTGAGTCAAAGTAGCCAAATTCATCCAAATCCGCCAAATTTTCAAATTTCTTGTTATCTGGAATTTGACCGATTGCAACAAACAAAGGTGTTCCACTTATTTCAAACTGAGTTTTGTCAGACTTTTCAAACACTATTGACTCAAGGTCGCTATCGCCTTTGAGTGCAATTGTTTTTGAGTTTCTGATTATATTTATATTTGATTTGTTTTCAACCAACTTTACAAGTGCTTGGTCACCAAAGAATTTGTCAAACATAATAACTAAATTAACCTTGGAACATATGTCGCTTAGCATCAAAGCATATTGCAAAGCGGTGTTCCCGTCACCTACTAGAGTAACTTCTTTGTCTTTGTAAAATGGACCATCACAGATTGCACAATAATAAACTCCATGACCTATTAATTTGTCTTCGTTTGGCAATTTGAGTTTGCGGTGTTTGACACCATTAGCGATTATAACCGAATATCCTTGATACTCGCCAAATTCACCAGTAAGTGTAAATACGTTGTCTTGTTTTTCGATTTTGGAGATATTATCAAACTCAAAATCTACACCAAGTTCGCTTATTTGGTCAAACAACTCTTCGCTTAGTTTCTCACCCGAAACTTGTTTTTTGGTTGGATAGTTTTCAACTTTTGGGGATTGTGCTATTTGACCGCCGATGCTTGAATTTTCGATAAGCAAAGTTGTTTTGTTATTTCGCAAAGCGTACAGGCAGGCTGTCATGCCTGCCATTCCGCCACCAATTACTATTATGTCGTACATTCTATTTCCTTTCTTCGATATAACGTCTTATTTCACTTGCATTATCATAAACTTGAACACCATCTTTGGTTGGAACAAGTAGAGTTGGTGCTTTGGTTACTCCGCACGCTTTTGTAAATTCAGCATTGTCTTCAGCGTCAACAACATCGTATTTGATTTTTGCTTTGTCTAGTAGCATCTTTGCCATTTTGCAATTTGGACAAGTTTTTGTCGAGAACAAAGTAATATTTTCTAATTTTTGTTCGTGACAATCACTGCATTCACAAGTCTCAGCACTTAGTTTTGTCTTAAGTTTGCTATTTGCAATATCATAAGTTTTTCTTTCTTTGAATTCTTCGGACTTGCCATCGTTCCAGTTTTGAACTGGTCTATAATATCCTGTTATTCTTGAATAAACTTCGGCTGGAGCACCACATTCTGGGCAATTGAAATGTTCACCTGCCAAATATCCATGTGTCTTGCACACTGAATATGTTGGAGAAATGGTGTAATATGGAAGTTTGTAGTTTTCGGCAATTTTTTTAACCAAGTTCATTGTAACCTTCCAGTCTTCCAATTTTTCACCCAAGAAAGCATGGAATACAGTGCCTGATGTATACAAAGTTTGAAGTTCGTCTTGAATATCCAAGGCTTCGAAAATATCTGAAGTAAAGTCTACTGGCAAATGTGAACTATTTGTATAGTATGGAACATTGTTATCTTTGCTAGCAGTAATAATGTCTGGGTATCTTTCTCTATCGTGTTTTGCAAGTCTATATGAAGTACTTTCGGCTGGAGTTGCTTCCAAGTTGTATAGGTCTCCATATTTTTCTTGATAGTCACTTAGTCTATCTCTCATATGATTAAGAACTTTCTTAGTAAACTCTTGAGCAGTTTTGTGAGTCAAATCTTCGCCAATCCAAATTGCGTTTAGACATGCTTCGTTCATTCCAACAAGTCCAATTGTTGAGAAGTGATTATTAAATGTTCCCAAATATCTCTTTGTATAAGGATATAGACCATATTCCAAAAGTTTGGTTATAATTTCTCTCTTTGTTTTGAGCGACCTTGCCGAAATATCCATCATCTTGTCTAGTCTTTCAAAGAACTCATCTTCGGTCTTAGATAGATATGCTATTCTTGGCATATTAATTGTAACAACGCCGACACTTCCCGTGCTTTCGCCCGAACCAAAGTAACCACCAGATTTTTTTCTTAGTTCTCTCAAATCTAGTCTTAGTCTACAACACATACTTCTTACATCGCTAGGTTCCATATCTGAGTTGATGTAGTTTGAAAAATATGGTGTGCCATATTTGGTTGTCATTTCAAATAATAGTTTGTTGTTTTCGGTCTCTGACCAATCGAAATCACGAGTTATTGAGTAAGTTGGAATTGGATATTGGAAGCCCCTGCCATTAGCATCGCCTTCAATCATGATTTCAATAAATGCTTTGTTAACCATTGCCATTTCTTTTTGACAATCTTTGTATTTAAAGTTTTGTTCCTTGCCACCAACGATTGCATTAAGTTCTGCCAAGTCATTTGGAACAACCCAGTCAAGAGTTATGTTTGTAAATGGCGCTTGAGTTCCCCATCTTGATGGAGTATTAACACCATAAATAAAACTCTGAATACATTGTTTAACTTCTTTGTAACTTAAATTGTCTATCTTAACAAAAGGAGCAAGATAAGTATCAAAAGACGAGAATGCTTGAGCGCCCGCCCATTCGTTTTGCATAATGCCTAGGAAATTAACCATTTGGTTGCAAAGTGTAGACAAGTGTCCGGCTGGCTTAGATGTAATCTTTCCTGGAACTCCGCCAAGACCTTCCATGATAAGTTGTTTCAAACTCCAACCTGCACAATATCCTGTAAGCATACTCAAATCGTGAATGTGAATATCTGCATTCTTGTGTGCTTGTTCGATTTCTTTGTCGTAAACTTCGCTTAGCCAGTAGTTAGCGGTGATTGCACCAGAGTTACTAAGAATTAATCCACCAACAGAATATGTTACTGTTGAATTTTCCTTGACTCTCCAATCGGCAAAGTTAAGATATTTGTCAACTGTTTGCTTGTAGTCCATCATTGTATTTTGGATATTTCTTACTTTCTCATGGTCACGTCTATATAATATATATGCTTTGGCAACATTCTCATAGCCATTGGTCATAAGAACCTTTTCAACTATATCTTGAATGTCTTCTACACTAGGAATTTTGTCTTCGAATTGTTCCATAAGATTAAGCTCAGTTATTTTTGCCATTTTCTTACAGTCTTTGATTTCGCCATCTCCAAGCGATATCATAGCCTTGGCTATAGCATTTTCAACCTTGCCAATATCATAATCAACTAATCTTCCGTCTCTTTTTCTTACTTTGGTAATCATATTGTTCTCCTTGAATAAGTTAAATTTTGTTTAGTTACACAAATGCCTGTCAAAACATATATGTTGTGTTTCTGCAATTAGGTTATCACTACATATTGTATTTCGTCAAGCAATTTTAATCACAAAAATAAAATAAATTTTCTTGCAAAATTTGTTATAATTATAAAAAAAATGTCAAAAAAAGTAGTCAACTTTAAATATTGGCTACTTTTGATTGTTTTTATGTTTGAATACTCAAAATATCCAAAAATTAGTTAACAGAAACTACCCCTAAAATGCCAGCATCGTTGCCTAATTTGGCAGAAGTTATCAAAACTTCGTTGGAATTTTTGTATCCAAAATGTTTATTTTTGCATAAAGAAACAGTTTTCTCTATAATTTTTGGAGCATAAGATAGTCCGCCACCAATTAAAATTACGTTTGGACGGAAGATATTACATAGATTTAGTAGATACTCAGACAAGTCATAAGTATATTCGTCCACAATTTTTTTGGCACACTCGTCACCATTTAAATATGCTTTTTCAATAGAACTCGCTGTAATGTTTTCTTGATTGCTAAGCGACGAAGGCATTGTGCTTATAATTTCCTTTGCTCTTAGGGATAGTGCTATAGCCGACAGATATTTTTCTGCACAACCACGTCTTCCACAGTTACAAGCAATCCCGCCATTATACATTGTAACATGTCCTAGTTCTCCTGCACCGCCAGTTCCTGTATATAATTTGTTATTAATAATAATTCCCCCACCAATTCCTGTGCCGATTGTAATTAGTATTACATTATCATATCCTTTGCCAGCACCAAGTGTGTGTTCGGCTAGAACCGCCATATCCGCATCATTTTTGACATAAGTCTTAATGCCAAAATGATTAGTCAATATTTCAGCTAATTTACAATTAAATAGTTTTAGATTTGCACTTTCCTTAATAATCCCGTCAATTACAATTCCCGGACAACCTACTCCAAGTTTTTGTATATCACTTGTCTTTAGACTATGTTTGGAAATTATCAAGTTTACTAGTTTTTTGACCTGATTTACAACATCGTCTTTGTCGGTTGGCTCTACAATTTTATCTACAATAGTCTTATTTTTAATAAGTCCAATTTTTAAGTTTGTCCCACCAATATCTACACCAATTAAATACATAATTATTCCTTTTTTATGCCACCAAAATTTTTCTATTTTCCAAATACTTTTCAAACGAAAGTGAAAGTGTAGATGGCATATCTTCACCACACGTAAAGTTATAAGTCAAATCTGGATTTTCCAAATTAAACTCCAAGCCACTTCCCAAATTTAGAGTTATTAGTCCATTTGTGTCATTTCTATAAACTTTGAGATTGCTGTCATATCCGGACAAAATATTCAAAGTCTCGGGATGTGGGTGTTTGAATTTATTTTTGAACCCACACTGAATAACAGCATACTCAGGGTCAATTGACTCAATAAACTCAGAAGTTGTTGCATTTCTACTTCCATGATGTCCCACTTTCAAAACATCTACATTGTTTGAACTGCCATAATTATCTACATACTCAGAGAGCATTTTTTCTTCGGCATCGCCAGTAAACATAATAGTTTTGTCTCTAAATTTAAGCATTACTAGTGGTGAATAGTTATTTGGGTCGGAATATTTAACTTGAGATTTGTCCGCAACTGGAGTCAAAAAGTCAAAAGTATAAGTGTATTCAGTTCCATTAAAGACAACTTTATTTGAAAAGTCGCTATCTTTGTTGACTATTTCGACTGGGCATTTTTCGTTGTAAGCAGACACCATAAAGTTTGCATAAACTTGAGATGTTGCTACATATCCACCTTCGGTTTTTGTATTGAAGTCACTAGTCAAACTAGAACTTATGGAATTGTCGCTATAATTATTTGGTCTAAATATATACTTGATTTCATAAGTGTCAATAACCCACGACATATTCCCTACGTGGTCAGAGTCGGCATGAGTCAAAAGCAAATAATCAAACTTTTGGATATTCTTGCTATCGGTAAAATTCTTAATTGCGTTTTTTGCACTATTACTTTTGTCTCCACTGTCGATTATCATATTTTTGCCATCGGGAAGTTCTACAATCATTGAGTCACCCTGCCCAACATTCAAAAAATTAACTTTAATATCTTTGAGTGTGCTAACTTCGGTCACATATCCGCCGGCTGTAGAGAGTGTTGGCTCTTCACCTTTTTTGAAAAACTTATCTAGCCAGCCTTTGTAATAAGCAAAGAATAATAGTCCAATAATTATAATCAGCAAAATAGTGACAAGCACAATATTTTTTCCTACAAACTTGCCGACTTTTTGTTTTTGTCTTTTTGTTAATCTCTTTGCCATAATTCTCCTTTTTATGTTAAGCATAAAACTATTTATATTTTTATATAAAATACTCAAGTTTGTCAAACAATGTGCAACGAAAAAAATTTATTTTAAATGTTTTGAAATTTTGAAAAACTAATATATACTAATTATATCTTTTGTGAAAGATACTTAATTTCACTACTATTTTTTAAGCTTAAAGGAGAATACTTATGAAAAAAGACGTAATAATAGATTGCGACCCAGGGATTGATGATGCAATAGCACTTGCACTTGCAACATATTCAAAAAATTTAAACATTAAACTTATCACCACTGTATGCGGGAATGTAACAATAGACAAGATTACAAAAAACACTCTTAATTTTTTGCAAGCAATTAATGTAAGAGACATTCCTGTTGCAATTGGTGCTGAAAAACCTATTGCTAGACAAAAAGACAACACAATTCAAGCGCACGGTAAATCTGGACTTGGTGATTGGAAGTTCCCAAAATGCGAACTAAAACCTTGCAAAGAAAATGCAGTTGAAAAGATGCACGAAGTACTAGTTAATGCAGACAAAAAGATAATAATAATTGCTTTGGGACCTGTAACTAATATTGCAATGCTACTTATGAAGTATCCCGAAGTCAAGGAAAAAATTGATTACATTTTGTTTAGTGGCGGACTACTTCTTGACAATCAAAATAGTAGATATATAGGATTTAATGTAATGCAAGACCCCGAAGCTACTGATGTAGTTTGGAAGTCGGGAGTTAAACTTGTTGTTTGTCCTAGCGACCATGGTCATTATGCTTATCTTAACCGCAAGGAAATTGAAAAGACAGATAAAATTGGCAAGACTGGTCACATGCTACACGAAATTTACAAGAGTTACAAAGATACACATGTAGCGGTTGGAATTGCTTCGCACGATGCTTGTGCTGTTGCATATGCTATTAATCCAAAAATCTTTAAGACAGAAGAAATGTATACTTATGTTAATTTCTTGAAAAAAGAAAAAACAGCAGTGCTTAATTTTGATATAACCCAAAAACCAAATACACTAGTTGTTACATACATGGATGGCAAAAAATACAAAGATATGTATTTCAAGACTCTCAAGAAAATGCCTTAATTTAATATCAAAAAAGAACTCCATTTAAATATTGGAGTTCTTTTTTATTTACATTTTAAGGCTAATGTCATTTTTTGCAAAAGTATCTATAACTAATTTGTGGAAGTTTTCAATCTCTTCGCCAGATAGAGTTCTATCTGCCCTGCCTATAACATAATGAAGAGTGTAACTCAAATAGTCATTGTTGTTATCAAAAATATCAAGCAAAGATACTTTGTAGTTAATATCTGAATTTATAGAATTAGCAATTTTTTCAATCTCGCTATAATTCATATTTTTGTTTATTAGGAAGTTGAAGTCAAGTTCGCTTACTGGATATTTAGAAACTGTCTCAAATGAAACCACTTGTTTTGGAACAGTGATGAGTTTTGTAAAGTCAATCTCAGAAGTTACAATTTGGCACTTGCCAATAAGACTACTTGTTGCTGGATGAATCATTCCAATAAATCCAATATTTAGGTCTCCCGCATAAATATCATAATAATTAACAGGCGACATGTAATTGTCTTTTGGCTCGGATTTAACAAACTTGATTGGTGTCAAAAGAACTTCGTTACATGTATATTCTAACATTTCTTTGAGTTCTACTAGTCTTTGGACATTCTCATTTTTGTTATACAAAGTTACACATAATTTTTTGTGTTCAATACTTTGGTTATTTCCGTCCAGTCCCACAACCGCACTGCCTATTTCAAATACACCAAAGTCGCTATAGTCTTCCTTGTTGTCAATGACCGCTTTGAGTTGAGATGGAACAAGAGTTGAACGTAATTCGTCGTTGTATTTTTGCAAAGAATTAATAACTCTAAGATAACTAGTAGGCTTAATTCCAAGCATTTTGTTTGTCTCATAGTCGTACCACAAATATGTGTGGATTTCGCTTAGATTAAACTTGGTTGCAAGTGTATATTTAATATCATATTCGTCGGCAATTTTTCGTTGTAAATCTACTGGAATAACATCCATGTTACAACTCTTTGGCTTAATATTATCGTAGCCATAAATACGACCAACTTCTTCGACGATATCTGGTTTTCCCTGAATATCCTTGGTTGCTCTAAAAGACGGAACGTCAATTTGCAAGTTGCCATTTCCAAGTCTAGTTACTTCAAAATCAAGTGCTCTAAGAGTATTTACTACAAACTCTTCGTCAAGTTCAACACCCATGTAGTTATTTATATAATCCATTGAAATCTCAATAGTCTTTTTGTCATAATGGAAGTTGTAAACATCGGTTATATCCGAAGTCACCACCGCACCACTATCTATCTTTTGAACAAGATAAATATAACGAGCAAGTGCAGTCATAGTAAGTTCGGGGTCAAGAGATTTTTCGTATCTAGCACTTGCTTCGGTTCTTAGTCCCAAAGCGGTTGCTGTACGTCTAACCTTGGCTGGATGGAAACATGCAGATTCAATAAGTACACTATTTGTATTATCCTTTATTTCGCTATCTAGTCCGCCCATTACACCCGCAACTGCTGAGATTTCACCATTTCCAAGTATAACCATTGTATCCTTTGGAAGTACTCTTTCGGTATTGTCGAGAGTTACAAATTTAGTATCGCTTTCAACATTTTTGACTTCAATACTTTTGACCAAGTCATTATTAAATGCGTGCATTGGTTGACCAAGTTCTAGCATTACATAATTAGTAACATCGGCAAGCATATTAATTGCTCTCATGCCTGTATAGAAAAGTCTAATTTGCATTTCCATTGGAGATACATTTTTTGAAATTCCAGACATTGTAGCAGATGTATATCTAAAGCAAGTATCAGAATTAACTTTTATGTCTAACTTATCCAAATTTGATGTGTCTTTTTCAAACACATCAAGTTTTTTGAGTGGTCTTCCGGTTAGTGCCGAAATTTCTCTTGCAATTCCATAATGTCCCCAAAGGTCAGGTCTATTTGTCAAACTCTTGTTGTCTATTTCAAAAACAATATCTTCAATAGACAATATTTCCTTGACATCAACACCCAATTTTGTGTTGGCATCAAACTCATAAAGTCCACTATGGTCATCCGAAATTCCAAGTTCTTTGGCACTACAACACATTCCATTAGATGTAACTCCCGCCAAATTAGCAGGTGCAATTGTCATGCCAGCAATAGTAGCACCAATTGTAGCCAAAGGCACAATCATGCCAACTCTTACATTTGGAGCGCCACAAACTATATCTACAATTTCGTCACCTTTATCCACTTTGAGAATATGTAGTTTATTAGACTTTGGGTGGTTTTCAACACTAATTATCTTGGCAGTTACGACACCACTTAAGTCTTTGCCTTTTTCTTCAATTCCTTCGATTTCAGCAACAGCAAGAGTAAATCTATTTTTAATAAGATTAATAATATCTATGCCGTCCAAATCAACAAAGTCTTTTATCCAATTTAATGAAATATACATAATTTACTCCTTACTTAATTTTTGCTTGTTTTAGTTCTTTGAGTTTGCAACCATTCATTACTCTAATGGTTGAAATATTTTTGTTCATCATAGCGAGTCTACTTAGTCCCAAACCAAACGCAAATCCTTGGTATTTATTAGTATCAATTCCGCCCATTTTGAGAACTTCGGGATGAATCATTCCACATGGGCAAAGTTCAATCCAGCCACCTTGTTTACAAACTTTGCAACCCTTTCCACCACAATATGGACACGAGCAATCAAGTTCAAAACTAGGTTCGGTAAATGGGAAAAATCCCGGTCTTAGTCTTACATCAATTTCCTTGCCGAAAACTTCGGTTAACATTGTTTTCATAAAGAAAATTAGATTGGCAATATTAATGTTTTCGTCAATCACCATTCCTTCGCATTGCCAGAATGTTGTATCATGAGATGCATCAACCGCTTCGTTACGATAACATCTACCTGGGAAAATGGCTCTAAGTGGTGCACCATATTTCTTCATAACCCTATTTTGGTTTGCCGAAGTGTGAGTTCTAAGAACCTGACCGTTGTCTAGCCAGAAAGTATCTTGAGTATCCCTTGCTGGGTGGTCCTTTGGAACATTAACTGCTTCAAAGTTGTTGTATTCGGTTTCAACTTCAAATCCGTCTTCAACGATAAAGCCCATTGACCTAAATACTTCAATAACCTTTTTGGAAGCAATTGTAATTGGATGCAAACTACCCATTTCTTTGGAATATGGCACTGTTAAATCAACAAGCTTTGTATTTTTAAGTTTGTTTTCAAGCATCTTTCTTTGAATTTTGTCTTTTAGATTTTGAAGTCCAGTTTCAATTGTAACTTTTAGTTTGTTAACCGCTTCACCATAAGACTTTTTCTGGTCATTTGGAATATCCTTAATTTGTTTCATAGCATCAGTCACTTGACCATTTTTGCCCAAAAATTCAAGTCTTAGGCTATCCAAGTCTTCGTTGGATTTTGCGTCATTTATTTTGTTTTGGAATTTTTGTAAAATTTCTTCAATCTTTGTCATAATCTCTCCTTTTCTAAAAAAATCCCTATGGCAAATAGCCATAGGGACGAATTTTAATCGTGGTACCACCCTAGTTCAAAAGGTTAAACCTTTTCTCAATTTCAGTTTGTGTCACGGCAAACCAACCCGTCTAGTCATTTCCTACTAGCAACTCCAATGTGCGAAATTCGTATGTGTACTAACTTCAAATTACTTTCAGCCGGTGGTAATTTGTCTCTGGAATATTTAAGTATTACACAAACTACTAATATACATTATCTTAGCATTTTGAAACTAATGTAATTTTAGCATGCTCAAGTGCTTATGTCAACAGTTTTGGTCAAATCTCAATAACAAAGTTTTGAAGTTTGTTGTAAGCCCAAAAAAATAAAAAGCCCAAAGGCAAAGAAATACTACTAAATTTTAAAATTGCAAACAAATAAACAAAATAACCGCATACTATGAAGTAGACAAAATAAATATCTTAGGATATAGTTTGTCTAAAAAACTTTAGGAGAAATAGATATGGGAAGATTTAACACGGGTTGCGGGTGCAATTGTTGTAGATTCACTTGCCCTTGTGCCAACCCATTTGTAATTGTAAACAGATGTGGTTTTTCAACAGTAATTGTTAACGCTACAAATACAACTACATTATAATCTAAAAAATAGCGAAAGTTAAAGTTCACCTTGTGGCAAGCTTTGAAATTCGCTATTTTTTTGTCATAAAAAATATAGTAATATCATAAAATTTATTGTTAACTACGCTATACAAATTTGTTGTATAATTTTAACTTGGTTTTTTTGACAAATTTAAATAGTTTCAAAAAACATTTAAAAAATAAATTGACAACTTTCGACAATTTGTATAAAATATAAACGCATTTATTTAAAATTAAATTTAAGGAGAATATTATGGCAAGTACAAAAAGATATTTTGGTCTAAGCTGGGTAGTTTGTTTAATCTTAGCAATCATCCCTATTACAAATGTTATTTGCGGAATTATCACTAGAGCGCAAAGGGGAAATATTCTAGGAGTTATTCTAAACATAATCTTAGCCCCAATCTTTTACATTATCGACCTTGTTACAATGATAATCGCAAGAGATATTACAATTTTGGCTTAATTTAAATTAGTTTTAAAACAAAAAAACTTGTTTTATATAAACAAGTTTTTTTGTTTTTTATGTAATTGTTTAAAAAGTTTTTAATAGATATACAAGAACAAATCTTCGACCATCATAAGCATTCCCAAAACAACTATAGGGACCAAATATGAGTATTTAAATTTGGATTCGGGATTTTTGCGTTTGTAATCCGCAATTAACATTACAAACATAAGAACAAATAACAAAGACCCTACAATTCCCAATTGGTAAATTAGAGATATATAGAAGTTGTGTGCAGACATTGATGCAACCAAGCCCGCACCAAAGCCACGGCCAAAGACTATAACAATTGGGTTTTCAAACATATAAGTTACTACGGTTGACCAAAGTTTGTATCTACCAGTAGTCATAACGTCAATAAACTTTTTGTCGCCTTCCATGTCAGTTCCCCAACCACCCACAAATCTATTAAGATAAGTAGACAAAAAGTCACCCTTGACAACAAACATCAAAATTAACCCCACACAAATTAACACAATCAGCCAAGTAATTTTCCACTTGTATCTACAAATTAAATAACCCAAAAGTATCAAAAACAAAATTCCAAATAGAATCATAAATGTCTTTGAGAAAGTCGAAAGTCCAAGAACCGCAAAAATTATGTAAGCAATAATATCATTCCATTCAAATCTATTCTGCAAAAGAAAAATTGTAAGTAAACTTAATGAAATTTCACAAACCATAGCAAGGGCGTTTGGATTCATAAGCAAAGCAGAAAAACGAATAAAGTCTTCGCCCATTCCCCAAAGAACTTTGTCGTGTATATATGGGGATACATAATATGTTAGATAAAAACCCGCTGAAATAATAAGACCTATTGCTAGCACATTTAGATTAAATTTAAGATTTAGTGTTTCTTTGTAGTTTGTAAATAAATATATTAGCAGAACAAGACCTACACTTATCCCTAATTTTAGCACAAGCATAGAGTTATACTCGCCAATTGGGAGCAATGAATAAATTGTAAAAGCCAGTATGCTAAGTAGCACGTACAGACTAAATCGTTTTTTATCAAAGAACAACATAATAATATAGTTCTTAATCAAAAACGCCAAAACGCAACCAAATAATAGATATACTCCCAAATAATCGTCAATCCCACAAAATGGAACGCAGAAAACAAGGTAAGAGAAACCGTATTGACGTTTGTCAAATATTATTGCCACCAACACCAAAAAGAATACAAGATATGAGAGTTTTGGGACAAAGCAATTAACAAAAAAAAGTATTGCAAGCAGTCCGCAATTAAAAACTAGTCTATTGTCTATGTAATACTTTTTTACTCTATCAATATTCATAATCTAAGTAGTTATTTCTTTTCTTCTTTAATAGCACCAAATCGTCTATCTCGGCTTTGGTATTCAAGTAGTGCTTTGTAAAGCTGTTTGCTATTGAATGCCGGCCAATGAACTTTTGGAAAATAAAATTCCGCATAAGCAACTTGCCATAACATAAAGTTGCTAAGACGTTGTTCCCCACTAGTTCTTATCATAAAATCAACTGGTGGTTGGCCACGTGTGAACAAGTGGTCAGATATGACTTGTCTAGTGACATTTTCAATTTTTTCTTCAATAATCTTGTTAACCGCAATTACTAGTTCGTCTTGACCCGAATAGTTTATGCCAAGATTTAATATAAATTTTGTTCTATCTTTAGTTAAATCCATAAGATTTTGGGCTTTTTTGGCAATATCTTCGGGAAGTCCACTCATATCACCCATAAGATTAAATCTTGTTTCGGGGTACTTTTTTAAAAACCCTTTTCCTAAGTATTTTCTAAATAAATCCATAAGATAGTTTACTTCGTCATTTGGTCTATTCCAATTTTCTGTAGAAAAGGCATAAACACTGACTATTGGGATTCCATAGCCATAAAAACACTCTTTAATATTTTTTTCGAGCCTACTAAGTCCCGCCTTGTGACCAAGCGACCTAATTAATCCCCTACTTTTTGCCCATCTTCCATTTCCGTCAATAATAAACGCAATGTGTGTAGGCAATTTCTTCAATTCTTTTTGCATATATACTCACTTTTTAGAAAATTTTTAATATTTATTTAAGTAATAGTTTTTAACCCCAAACCAATCAATATAATCGGTAGGTTTTTTGGATACTATCTTTGGTAGTTTAACAAATTAATTGCCACTAAGTCAATTAAATCTGTTATGTATAAACTTATTCATCCGCCTGATTCGAACTCGTTTTTTATTTCTTTTTGAATTTATTTCTTGCAAAATTTTTTAGCATAGCAAATAGTTCTTTGAACTCTTTGGTTGGAAGATACGCCACAACTAATAGTGAGCCACTAATCAATATGCATACTGCAAATTTGGCAATAAGCAACCATATGCTACCATCAGGAATAAACGAACACACAAAGTATGTAATAACACAAACCGCACACATTATCAAAAAGTCAATCAAGTATCTAACAAAATAGCTCTTTACACTTCGCTTGAAGTAATGTTTGTATAGAATAAGTGGCTCCCACCAGAATGGTGCAACCAAAGTACTAAAGATGGTACCAATAAAAATACCATTAATTCCTATCAATTTTACAAGAACAATAGAAACTACCAAATTAACAAGTGCTTCAACAATTGGTTGCCATTTATTATACCAAAATAAACCCGCAGCATCTTTGAACACATTGACGCCAGTCCTCATCCTCGTAAAATAAAAACTAAGACAAATAATAATAACTGTGGAAAATTCCAACATATATTCTCCGCCCCCAGTCCATTTAGTAATAAATGGCTGGAAAAGCGTTATCAAGCAAACAAAACTAAAAGCAGTTAATAAACAAAATATAAAATTAATTAACTTAAATTTATCATAAACATATTCCTTGTTTGAACTAGCGATCAAATTTCCAACACTGGCCATTAAAGAATTGCTTATAAGAAGTATAACTGAAGATATTGAGGCTGTTATGAGATAATAATTTGAATACGATCCAAGAATAGCAACTCCCAAAAATGCTGAGATTAAAATATTATCTGTAGAAAATACTACCGCACCACCAATTTTATGCATACTAAGAGCAGTGACATTTTTAGTAATTTCTTTTTTTGTTTCTTTGTCAAGAGGCTGAACCTTACCTCTAATCTCAGGGAATAATTTATTTGCATAAACATGAATTAAAACGCATTCAATTAGTGTAAACAAAATACTTATAGAAAAATACAAATAATAAATTTTAAATAAAATCAAAACAACAATCTGCACTATTGACATACTCACAATACATATTGTTCTAATAATATTTTCAACATCATTGCGTTGGTAAGCAAAAAGCAGTGATCTCTTGTGTGCAGACCAATAACCAACCAAAGTGTACGCAAGATACATAATATACAAAATGTAAATATTAATATCTACAGTCACACCACCATTCATTAAATATTTAATAAACGGAGTTATTGCAAGACCAATAGTCCCTACGATTATAGATATAATTATGTAAAATTTCTTGTATAAGTGTTCAAGCGATTTAATTTTCTCGACATCATTATCTGCAATAGGCTTGTACATACTAAACACTATTGCACTTCCAATACCAAGTTCTGCCAAATTTAGAAAACTAAATATATTTGTAAATAACCCATTTAGTCCTAAATACTCCGCCCCCATATAATAAATGAGAACAGTTCGCAAAACGAATTGCAACAAGAGATTTGTTACAAATTTTATAATATTAAATATTAAATTTTTTCTAATATTTTGAGTTCGTGTCATATGCTCTTTTTAATTTATATAATATTTTAAGAAGCGAAAAACAATTATGATATATTAATTTAATTGATAATCTTTTTATTTTCCCTTTGGTATGCTTTAATCTGATTTTATAGTTGTTTTTTATTTTTAATGTTTTAAGAAACTCGCTAGTCTTAACATACTTTAACAACTCACTTTTATTTGGAGCAAAAATGCAGTCTAATACACACATTTCATACAATCTAAACGAATAATCTTTGTAGTAATCGTCACCAACTAGAGGCTTTATTAACTCAAGTGCCTCTTTGGCCATTTTTATGCGCTGTTCTACTTTAGCAAGTGAATAAGAATGAACAACACTGTCATTTCTTTGAAAATAATTATATAGACATTCCTTTACGACTGAAATTTTTGTATTTTTTTTGATTAAGTTTAAATTAAATAATAAATCCTCACCACTAAAAAAATCTTGTGAAAAACGATGATCCCCTATAAAACTTCTGCGATACAAAAGTCTCCAAATATTTCCGAAAGAATTATCTACGAACATAACATCAGGGATACTTTTTAACTTTTCATCATTTACATGTAAAATAGATTCATCCATCATTTTTTTTATGTCGTTTTTGTACAATAAATTATATCCACTCATCGCAATATCGCATCGATTTTTAACAATAGATTTATGTAACAATTCATACATGTTAGTTTCAATGCAATCGTCACTATCCACAAAAGCAATAAACTCACCTTGAGAAAATTCCAAACCTGTATTACGAGCCGCTGAAACGCCCGCATTATTTTTGTGTATAACTTTAATTCTATTGTCTCTCTTCGCATACTCATCGCAAATCTTTGGACAACTATCAGGACTCCCATCGTCCACTAGAATTATTTCTAAATTTCTATAAGTTTGATTAAGTATGCTATCCACACATCTATGCAAATACTTTTCAACTTTATAGACAGGAACTATAACCGAAATTAAATCATTTTGTTTCATCATTTCCTTTATAACCTTTCTTCTAAAATATCTGCTATTTGTTTGCAAGCAGTCCCGTCTCCATATGGATTTTGGGCGTGACTCATTTTCTCATATTCTTCTTTGTTTTCTAGTAATAATTTAAAATTGTCGTATATTACTTGCTCATTGGTTCCAACCAACTTTAGAGTACCTGCCTTAATACCCTCAGGACGTTCAGTAGTGTCTCTCATTACTAGTACTGGTTTACCAAGTGATGGAGCTTCTTCCTGAATACCACCACTATCTGTCAATATCATATAACTACGAGCCAAGAAATTATGAAAATCAATTACTTCAAGAGGTTCTATTATTCTAATTCTATTGTCATCTCCAAGAATTTTATTAGCTGTTTCTCTAACCACTGGATTCATATGAATTGGATAAATTACTTTTACGTCTGCATGCTCGTCAACTATACGTCTTATTGCTCTAAACATATTTTCCATAGGTTCACCCAAATTCTCTCTGCGATGGGCAGTAAGCATTATAAGCCTACTTCCCTTAGCCCATTCAAGATTTTCATTGAAATAATCATCACGTACTGTGGTTTTTAAAGCATCTATTGCAGTATTTCCAGTAATAAACATAGTGTTTAAATCCTTGCCCTCATTTAATAAATTTTGTTTAGATAATTCTGTAGGACAAAAGTTAAATCTAGAAACTATACTTACTGCCTGTCTATTAAATTCTTCTGGCCAAGGCGATTCTAGATTATATGTACGCAACCCTGCCTCCACATGTCCTACCGGAATGTGACAATAAAAACAAGCAAGCGCAGAAACAAATGTTGTTGAAGTGTCACCATGCACCAACACTACATCCGGTTTTTCTTTATCCAATACCTCTTTAATTCTTTCAAGGATATTAACTGTTACATCAAATAAAGACTGTTTATCTTTCATGATATCCAAGTCATAATCTGGAACAACACTAAAAACATTTAAAACTTGGTGCAACATCTCTCTATGCTGACCAGTCACACAAACAATCGTTTCCAAATTCTTCCTAGTTTTTAATTCCTTAACAAGTGGACACATCTTAATCGCCTCGGGACGTGTCCCAAATACTAACATTACTTTTTTCATTTTTTAATCTCCAAATACAGTTGTTTAAGTTCTCTGCAAAACTTTTGCGCAGAATAATTTTCCACGACAAAATTTCTTGCATTGTTACATTTGTTTAAGTCTGATTGTTCCTTTAAATACATTTTCATTTTTTCTGCCAAGTCTGTATAATTTTTATTTTGAAAAAAACAAACATTTCCACTATTCCCAGCCCATGTGGTAGATGGTATATCGCTTATTATACAAGGCAACCCAAACCCCAGCGCCTCTGCAATACCATACGAAAATGTCTCAAAGTAACTAGCCGAAATAAAGCAATTAATTTGCTTTAGAAAATCATTAATGTTCGCGAATGTATCTAAGACAATAACTTTATTTGACTTAATTAAATCAGAATAATCTTTAGATATTATTGATTTTGTAGTTTTTGAACAAATTAATTTGACCTGAAAGTCATTATTTCCCTTATATAGTTCCCTTGTAGCATTTAACACCTCATACAATCCCTTAGGAACTCTTGTAACAATTGATCCAAAACATTTGATGTCTTTATTAAAAGTTCTGTTCTGTCCTAAATAATTGAAATCGACTCCGTTTGTAACTTGCCTAATATTTTTTTTGTATTTCAAAAATCCACATAGTTGTAAATAAGAGTAATCGCTTACAGCCACCAATTTTGAATACTTTAAAATTTTATTATATTTTAATTTAATTAATTTCAATTTCGTATATCTAATAATTGGATTCTTTATCGTTTTGTATGAATCTATTAACGCATCGTGAAAGTGAACAAATGAACGCAGAGATAATTCTTTAGCCAATTCATTACAAATGAAATCATACTCTTCAAAATGTGAATGAATAATAGTAACTTTTTCTTTAATCAAAATTTCTTTTAGTTGTTTTTTTATGGTCCCATTACTACCAAAAAAGATGGACCTTATGTAAGAAGTGAGTTTTTTTAGTTTTTGAGTTTCAGGATTTTCGATAAAATACACTATGTGATTTTGTTTAAATTCATTCATAAAACCCAAATTTTCAGATGCCTTTGGAAACACATAAATTATTTCAAAAATTTTTGCTTCTCCACTTTTTTTTTCAAAAAGTTCCAGAGATCTTATGAATTCTCCTTTGAATTCACATATAAGTGAACACACATAGCATATTTTATCCATTTTTTCTTTTCCTTCTACGATTTACTATTTTACCGATTAACCCGAATGACACAAAATTTAAGCAACTTTTTATCGCCTTTTTAAATTTCGCCTTTCCAGTTAACCAACTCCCTGCAAACCAATGGATTGTATGCGTATTTGCCGTTATTCTTTTTTTATTTGTAATTAAATCAATTGGACAAAAATAATCTTTTGGATAAAAAACAACATCGCCACAATCGGTTAAAGTATTATTTAAGTTTAACTTAGGATACATTCTTTTTGTTGTATTAGTAATTTGAACAACATTAGTCTCCATGTTGAACGAACCGTCTTCATTTATAAATGTTTTCGTATCATAATCTTTTAAAAGTTCATTTACCCAAGCACCATGTTTTTCACTTGCCATAATTCCAGTCGGTATGGTATCTTTATCTTCATAACCCGAAAATGCTTTGTTATCTAAAAAATCATCCAATGATTTAACAACTTCAACATCGGTATCCATGTAAATTCCGCCAAAGTCATACATAACTTTTAGTCGGATATAATCCGAAACAAAAGCCCATTTTTTACTTTCATACGCTTGTTTACAATAATTATTTTGATTAATATCAAAGGTCGTTTCATCCCAACGCTTAATCTCATAATCGGGACAATATTTTTTCCAACTAGCAATACATTTCTCAGCAAGTGGGGTCAATGGCTTACCTCCTACCCACACATAATGAATAATTTTTGGTATCATATATATCTCCTTTTTTTATTTTAGTACTTAAAAAGTAATATTTTTGGCTTTTAAAAATGAAGAATATTAACATTATAAAAATGAAAATATATTTTGTATAGAATAACATTTCTTCAATTGAAATTACTAGAAAAACCAATACCGGCAAATAATTGATCATTTTCCTTGACAAATGATTTTTAAAAGAAACTAAATAAGCAATTACCAACATTAAGATTAACACACATCCTATAATGCCATACTTATATAGCATGTCAACATAACCACTGTGCGTTCCTATATCCACTAATCTACTTGCAGATACGCCAACTCCAAACAAAATATTTACCATATTTTCTTTCCAAACAGATATATATGTGTTCCAAATAGACACTCTGCCGGTAAGTAATTTATCCATGAGACCACCTTGCGTATACTCAAAAAATCTTGCTAAAGCAGTATCTAATTTCTTTTCAAATATTTTAAAAACAAGGGGAACCACTCCGATCCCTATACCAACACACAAAAATCCCCTAGTTGTACTTTTTCTAAACATTCCGATAATAAATATAATACACACCATGACAGCGATTAGCAAAAATGTTTTAGAAAGTGTTGCGATGCCTGTTATGCAGAATAATAATGCATAAGTTACAAAATCATATAGATTAACTATCCCAATTATTCTAAGACAACATACAATAGATAAACCCAAACAACAGAAAAGTTGTAATTGATTAGGGTTCCCACATAACGACATAAATCTTAAATTTTGATATAATACTATCGAGCGAGTATTCTCAAACAACATCAAAATTAATCCCAAGATAATGTTTACACACATTGACCTTAAATATATTTTACAAGTTTTAAGAACACAAAACATATCCCTTTGCTCATAAATCAAATAAATTATAACTAAAATAACACAACTACTAAGCACTGAACCAAATTCAGATTTATTAAAATTAATTAAGCCATAAATCATTAAAATAATAGTTAAACCCACTATAAAAAAATTTTTAGAAAAGAAATTTTTTTTCATTGTGATAAGGTATTTAATTGCGAAAACAAAAGCAAATACACTACTCAACATTGCACTAAATGTTATTGGATATTTGGGAAAATTTAAAATTTCAAAAGTTGATAGAAACAATGCAACATTTAAGCAAGACGCTATATCAAAAAAAACACAAAACAGAATCCACATTAAAGTTTGCAAACAAAAAAACGGCAAATCCAGTCCAAATAAGACAAAACTCAAAAAATTTATAACGGCAAAAAAAAGAATGAGGATAATCTTAGAACATTTAGCGAATTTAGAATTTTTTTCTATTTCATTTATTTTTAACATCCAAACCATTTTTCCTTAATTTTTTTTCGTAAAATTTTTGTCTTAATTTATTTGGCATCAAGACTTGCACAGCAAATCTTGTAAGCAATATTTTTAAATATGTAATCAAATCAATGTATTTAGTTTTTTTCATATACTTAAATAATTTTTTCTGACTTTTAAAGTATTTATATCCTCCACGTCTTGCATACAAATCTTTTGTTACCCTCATTTCTAATAAAGCCTGAGAACAATTATCCATAGCACAGCCGTGTTGAAGCATTCTTATCCACAAATAATAGTCTTCACAAAGTTTCATATCTAAATAATTTCCCGATAGCAGAACTTTTGATTTTTTGAAAACCACAGATGGATGACAGAATGGATTGCGTTGTTTCGAATATTTTTCAATATTTTTTTGTCCAACAGGCACATTATGAATAGACACAACATTATCTATATCGTCTACAAACTCTTCTACTTGGCAACCTATCAAATCCAAATCCTTTTCTTTCATTTCATCTAGTTGAATTTCAATTCTGTTTGGCTTTGAGTAGTCATCACTATCCATTCTTGCAATAAGTTCATTTTTGCAGAGTTCAACGCCTTTTTGCATGGTCAATCCAAGTCCAATATTTGTCTCGTTACGATACAATTCAATGCAATTATTATCTTTGCACATTTGATCAATTTTTTCATCCAAAGCGTTAGGAACTTGACCATCAACTATAAGTACAATTTGATCAGGCTTAATAGTTTGATTAAGCATACTTTGCAATGAAGTTTCAAACCACTCGGGCTTGTCATTTTTGTATACAGACATCAGTACTGAATACTTTTCACTCATCCTACTCACCCTTATTTCTCAAACTCTCGTCAAACTCGATTTTAGCATGCTTCTGCTTGGTGAGTTCTTGAGCCTTTTTGAGTCCTTTTTCATACTGAGATTTTGTGATTTCGTTGTCTTTTAGTAATTGGTCTGGATAGTAATATTCTCTCTTGTGACTATCTTCTTTTGCGCCCTCTACCGAGCCACCTTTGAACACTGCAAGAAAAGTACCTATAAACAATTTAAAATCGTTTTTAAATGTTACGTTTTTCGCATATTCTATATCTCTTTTGAAAACACTTTCCCAACTAAGTTCGCTATTTCTATCATAAACTTGTGCAGGGCCTGTAAGTCCCGGTCTTACGGAGTAGGCTTTTTTGATAACATCATCTGAATAAAAGACCATATCTTTGACAAGTCTTGGTCTAGGGCCTACGATAGACATATTTCCTTTGAGAATATTAAATAACTGTGGAAGTTCGTCGATTGAAGTCTTTCTCAAAATCTTTCCCCACCAAGTAATTCTATCCTTGTCTGGCAAGAGATTTCCGTCTTTGTCTTTTTTGTTGGTCATTGACCTAAATTTGTAAAGCACAAAAATTTTGCCGTTTTTACCTGGTCTATATTGTCTCAAAATTGGACTAAAACCGATAAAAATTAGCGACAACAAGTATGTAAGTATTAGAATTGGAGATAATATGATTATCGCCAAAAAAGATAATATGATGTCGAAAAATCTTTTGAAGAATTTTTCGTAAATTCCACGTTTTTGTTTCATAACTCCCTTAACCTTTTTTGTTTTGTTATGCAAAGGTCTAACTCCCCTTTTGCACAATCAAATAATAATTTAAAAAAATAAAATATTATATATACAACAATATACGTGACTCATTATACCACAAAAAGACAATACTCGTCAATGATTTTATCTTATTTCCAAAAATTAGCAAAAACCCGTTTTTTAAAAAACAATATTTAAGATTTCGAATACTTAACAAATATTTTAGCACTCTCAAAACACATGTTTTAATCTTAAAAAAAAATCTAATTTTAGTCCTACTCCGAAATGAAATTTTATATCTTAAAAACCACAAAAAATTATTAATTAAGTCTAAAAATCTACATAAAACACAGAAAAAATACATATATTTAATTAAAACAAAGGGGCTTTGGGAATTTTGAGAAATAAGACAAAATTAGAGTTAATCGACAATTATATTGACATATTTAAGATAATTTTTTGTTGCAAACAAACTATTCTTGGTGCATCAGACGAACAAGTTGTCCTAAAGTATGAGCAAATATTGAGGTCAACCCTAAGTCTCAAAAATAACTACGAAGAAATGTTCAAAAACCTAAAAATGTACAACACATCATTTTTAATATTAAAAAAAGACTTAGAAAACGCACTTTCTAAGTCTAATAATTTGAGTGCAACCAAAAATTATGATGAACTAATTGTGTCAAAAACCAAAATTGAAAATATGCTAAAATCTGCAATTAACAAGGTTTGATATTTTAAAATTTCACATTAATTACTTAACAAACTTTCGGCACTTTCGACCGTTTGAAGCAAAAGCGAATTGATTGTCATTGGACCAACCCCACCAGGAACTGGAGTGTATGCCGAAGAAATATCTTTGACATTTTCTAAGTCTATATCCCCCACATTGCCTTCGTTGTAGCCAGCATCAACAAGCACAGCACCGGGTTTTATCCATTCGGCTTTTATGAAGTTTGCAATACCCACACAGCCAACAACTATGTCGGCGGTTTTTACGATGTCACTTAAGTTTTGAGTTTTTGAGTGACAAATTGTAACTGTGCAGTTTTCATTTAAAAGAAGCATAGCTACTGGTTTTCCAAGAATGGCACTTCGCCCAACAACAACAGCATGCTTTCCAGCAAGTTCGATATTATATGCTTTCAAAATTCGAATAATTCCATATGGAGTTGCACATTTGTATGCCTTCTCTCCCATGGAAACCTTCCCAAAAGACCAACTATTAACCCCGTCTACATCTTTTTGTAAAGATATTTCATCAAAACAAAGTCTTTCGTCGATTTGTTTTGGCACTGGATGTTGAAGAAGAATTCCGCAAACTTTTTTGTCTTCATTCAAATCTCTAATAACTTTGAGAAGTTCGTCAGTAGTTGTATTATTTTCCAAGTGAATTATTTGAGATTCAAGACCAATTCTTTCACAAGCCCTAGCCTTCATCTTGACATATGTAACACTAGCGGGATTGTCTCCAACCAAAATTGTTGATAAAACTGGTTTGAAACCAAGTTTTTCTACAAGCACTTCCACTCGCTTTCTTAGTTCTACTTCAACATTCTTAGAAAGTTCTTTTCCATTTAAAATTTCAGCCATATTAATTCTCCGATTTTTTATTAGTTTAACAAAGATTAAATGAAATTACAAATAACTTAATATCTGTTTTAGAAAAAAGTTTATTAAAACACTTGCTATGAGCGAATAAACAAATTTGTTTTTACAAAAAATATATAAAAAGCAAAATTTAGGATATGTATGGAAAAGAAAGGAACAATAATCTGTCTTATATTTATTGGCGTGATACTACTTAGCGCTGTAGGCTATATAATTTTTTCGGGAATAACTGCAAACGAATACAATTATGTCTTGCTTGAAATTAACCCAAAGATTGAATTCTTGTGCGACAAAAATTTTAAGGTAGTAAGTTTTAGACCAATAAACTATGATGCAGAAGTATTAATGGTTGGTGTTGAATACAAGGGCATGGATATTAAAGATGCCACAAGCGATTTTGTAGACATCTGTGCAAGAGCGGGATATATTGATGTTGATGGCAAAGACAATGCTCTAAACATAACCATTATTGATGGCATCACCCAAGCACTTGATGTACATGTAACACAAAACATTTATTCTCATCTTAGAAAACAAGAGATACTTTGTGCAGTAGTTGAAAACTACGAAGACCGAAATATGTTTGATGAAAAAAAGAAAAACCAAGTTTGTTGTGCTAATAAGTATAAATTAATTAAGACAATGCAAACATACTTGCCAGACAAAAGTGTAAAAGAACTAAATGCCTTGAGTGAAGTTGAGCTTATTGACATAGTTAACAATATGCACAGCGAATATGAATACAATCCAACCCAAGAACAAATAGAACTCAAAACAAAACTCATTGATTTGAATAGAGAAAAGTACAACTCTCACAAAGCAAAGATAACCAACAAAACACAATCTGAGTTTAGCCAAAAATTTGATAAATACCAAAAAACCAAAGCACAAAATTATATGATTAACTTTGAAAGTTCTTATAATTCTTGGCAAGACAGAAGATATTCTTGACAATAAATATATACTTGTTGACAAATAATAATGATAAATAAAAAAATAAAAGACTCTACTTATGGAGTCTTTATTTAATTATTTTTCATCTAGTCCAACCCTCAAATCTTTGCCTTCAATTTTGATTTTTAGGCTATGTTTTTTGTGCATTAATCTACTAAATATTCTTTCACCATACACATCTTGAATTTGTGCCAAATTTAGATTTGTTGTAATAACTGTTTTCTTGTGATTTAACATTCGCTCATTCAAAACCAAATACAAATATTCATTCGTTACATTTTTAATTTTGTTTTCGCTACCCAAATCATCTATAAACAAAATATCTGAATTTAGATACATGTCAATAATATCCGACTTGTCTTCGAGCGATGCACAATGATATTTGAGCATATCTTGATTAAAACTAAAAGCGGTTGCATATTTGACAACTTTGTTTTTGTCTATACAAAGTGATGCCATACATTGCATAAGGTGAGTCTTTCCAACTCCAGTATCTCCTACTAGTAAAATTGTATCTACGGGAGTATTGTCTATATTCAAAACAAACTTTTTCATTTTGTCATAAATTGTTTTGATTTTTGCTTTGTCTTTGAAACAAGAATAATCGTCATTAAACTTTGAAAAGTTATCTAAATTAATTCCACTAAGTGAAGCAAGCACTCTACTCATTTCATTTTTTAAACATTCACAATCCTTGCCACCAACAACACCCGTGTCTTTGCAAAGTTTACAATTATACTTAGGCTTCAAATCTGATTTTAGATAACCATTTTCAATAAGTAGTTTTGCAATCTCATCACGATTTGAATTATATTTATCTTTTAGTTCTTTTGCACTCTTACCGTTAACTTCTAGTTTTGCAATTTCAACAATTAGCATTTTACACTCTACAAACAAGTCTCTGATTTTTTCAATCTTCAAGACTTCGGACAAAGTCTTTTCAGCCTTGTCTTCAACCAACATTTTTTTCTTAAGAATATTTTTAAGAGCAACACTTCTTATATCCATAATTTCTCCAAATTAAATTTCTATTTCTGTAATGCTATCAAAAAGACTATCTAGTTCTTGTTTTTCGTAATCTCTTTTTTGTGCGGATTTTTTGTCACTCACAATAACATTTGAACTATCTGAAGATAACTTTTTAGCATCATCAACTGTACTTATATTTTTGATATGATATTCAGACAACAACTTATTTAAATACTGCATTGGCATAAATTTTTTTACACTCAATTCTTCGGCATAGTCTAGTAGTTCTCTACTTATTTTCCAATCATATATCCATGTTTTGTAGAACATTCTATCTTGAGAATTAACCATTCTAACAATACCTAGTTTTTGAAGTATATTGGCAATTTCTTCGTCGTTTTTGACAATATCTTCCATATAATTGTCAATAGATGATGATGTTAGAAGTCCAAGCTTAAACATGTTTTGCATGTGAGCATTAAAACTTTCAAGAGAGCGTATACTTGATTTAAATGCAAAGTTAGATAGTTTAATAATCGCGTCTTCTTCAAATCCAAGTTGTAGCCAATTAACAATATATGTATCCACTACACTTGTTAAATCTGGATAATATTGACCCAAATTTTTGACAACTGTTTTTGCTAGTGTAAACATCTGTTCTCTTGAATCAAAGTAGTTATAAATCTCTTTGATGCTTTCAAGTTTTAGACTATAACAATTAAGAATAAATGAGCCTAGTCTTTCAAAAGTTTTTGCTTTAGATTTTTTTGCAATTGCAATTATTAAGTCGGTGCTTATATCCATTTCTTTCGTCCATTGCAAGAATAGTCCGAACTCATCTACAGTTGCCTGCCTTCTAAGCCCCATAGCCTTGAGCACAAGTGTTATGTCTCCAGTTATACGTTCTTGAGTCAAAATTCTTTCATCAACATCGGCACTTGTTTTGACTCCATCATAAGCCCAGTTTTTTGCAATAGTTGTAATATAATTAACCGAAACATTTTTGCCTTTTTGTTTAACAGAATAATCTATGATTTTAAGCACTGCTTCTTTTTCAAGTCCAAGGCTTTCAATCAAATAATAAAACTCTTCAAACTCTCTTGGGGTGAGCATTTTTGAACCGATTAGTTCTTGTGCGGAAATATTAAATGCAGTGTATTTGTCAACATTATATTTTTTAAGTTTTTGCAAAGCATTCTTGGTAGGTAAATATTTAATTACTACTGGCTCTATATTGATAACTTGTACAAGACCCTTTTCTTGCCAGTAATAAAATATACTGATTATATCTTCTCTCTTTAGATTTAAATTTTTTTCAAACATCTCAAGCGAATTATCTTTGCTTAAGTTACAAAGATACAAGCCATACAAATATACTTTTACATAATCGCCTTCGGCATTTGGCAAAAAATCTGTTATAAAAAGATTGTCAAGACTAATACTATTTTTACTTACAACTTCGCTTGAAAATTCACAAAATGCCATTTTGATATTTGCTCCCTTAAACTAAATTCTATTCTAATATACCACACTTTAGATACCCAATTCAACAAAAATTTTGAAATTTGGAAAAATTATTTTTATACACAATTTGGCAACTTTCCAAAATGTTTATAAAAAATAATTTGAAAAAATGAAAGCATTATATTTTGAATATAATAAATTATATGTTACAATACTTATGAAAAAATGTTCAAATGAAAAATGGAGAAATTAAATAATGAGAATTTTGCATACAGCCGATTGGCACATTGGTGCAAAAACTGACGACCTAGATAGGTTTGAAGAACAAAAGTTAGCACTCAAACAAGTTATTGAAATTAGCAAAAGATACAATGTCGACATGGTTATAATTGCCGGCGATATTTATGACAACCTTGTTCCAGCAGCCGAAGACGAAGAGTTATTTTATAAGACAATAGTTGAACTCTCTCGAAATGGCGATTGTGCTGTTGTAGCAATTGCCGGAAACCATGATGACCCAAAAAGACTAAGTAATGCAAATGTATTTGCTGACAAATTTGGAATTTATTTGGTTGGATATTATGATGAAATTAGTATTGACAAGTCAAGACGTGATACTAATATTTTTGCTACAAATTGCGGAAAAGGGTTTATTGAATTTGAAACAAAAGCGGGCGAAAAAGCTGTTGTAGCCTTGCTTCCATTCCCATCATACTATAGATACAAGTGTGTCAAAAAACAAAACGACAACTTGCAAGACAAAATATCTTCGTGGCTAATGGACGGAGCAAGTCACTTTAGAGATGACACAATAAACATTACAGTTGCACACTTGACCAGTTATGGAATAGACATGGACCCCGAAGAATATTTGACTTATACAACTCTTAGTTCGACCTATGGTTATATTGACCAAAAAACATTCCCAAGCAATGCTCAGTACACAGCACTTGGGCATATTCACCGCACCTTGACTGTAAACAAGGACAAAAACATATTTTATTCGGGTTCACTAATCAACCAATTCTTTAGTGTAAACAATGACATGCCAACAAATGTAATTATTGCCGACCTTGATTCAAACGGTGTTAAAAACATTATTAAACAACCACTTGATGTCAAACTACTCAAGAAGTTTACAGTAAACTCGGTTGCTGAAGCACACAAGGTTCTCAGTGAACATCCCGAAAACCTAGTCAAAATTGTAATTGAAAATGTTGACTCAGTGGATGGCGATGTCGACAACACTCAGTACACTCCATATATCACTATGTCAGATGTCAAGTCCTTGCGAAGCAAACACCCAAATTTGGTTACCCTATCTGTTATAACCAATCAAGCACGTGCGCATGCCGAAATTACTAGCAAGAAAAATTTAACAAACGGAGAAATCTTTGATAACTTTGTCAAAGCCAGAAATGGTGCTTTGCCTGAGCCAAAGGTCAAAGAACTTTTCCTAAGTTTGATGTCGGAGGATTTGTATGAAGCCGATTAATCTAAAGATAAAAGGTATAAATAGTTACATAAACGAACAAGAAATTGACTTTAATAAACTTGCCGAAAACAAAATTTTTGGTATTTTTGGCGAAACCGGAAGTGGAAAAACCTCCATTTTGGATAGCATAATTTTGGCACTTTATGGCGTATCTGATAGAGACACTCTTCAAAATATTATTAATGTCAATACAAAAGACGCATTTGTTGAATTTACTTTTGAAATGGAACAATCTGATGGCAAAGTTTGCAAGTACTTTATTCGAAGAGACTTTAGACTTAGACCAAGCGGACTCAAGACCGATGCTATAATAAACGACGTCACCCACAAAAAGACTCTAGCCGAAATGCCAGACAATGTTAATAACAAGGTTATGGATATTATTGGCATTGGCAAAAAGGAATTTACAAAGTGTATAGCGCTTCCACAAGGCGAGTTCGATAGATTTCTATCCGACACTCCAAGCATCCGAAAAAAGACTCTAGCCAAACTATTTGACCTTGAACAATTTGGTGTAATTTTGAGCGAAAAACTCAAGAAAAGAAAAAATTTGGTTGCTCTAAACAAATCCACTTTGGAAGAAAAAATTTCAATTTATAACGGAATTAACCAAGAGACCATAGACAAAACCGAAAAGATTTTGAAAGATGGTGGAAAACAAGAAAAGACTCTCTCCATTCAAATTGCAAGAGACAAAAAATTGCTTGAACAAATAAAAAATGAGCTTGATGTCAAACAACAACTTTTGGATATGGAAGTTAATCTTAATATCAAACAAAGCGAA
This sequence comes from uncultured Clostridia bacterium, assembly GCA_934754475.1. Taxonomy (GTDB): domain Bacteria; phylum Bacillota; class Clostridia; order Christensenellales; family UBA1242; genus UBA11490. Next base: position 87,517 of record CAKVHV010000004.1, read on the forward strand.
CTTCAAGAAATCAACTTTATCGAAAAGCAAATAGAATACACCGAAAAATATGGTGATTACACCATTCTTTCGACCAAATTCAACACTTGCATTGACGAAATTGAGACTCTTAATAACACTTTGACCGAAAACAAGCAATTGATTTTGAGTCTTGACGAAGAACTAAAAAAAATAGGAATCTTAAAAGACGACAACCTATCCAAGATAGATAGCCTTACTCAACAAGTTAATTCAAATCAAGTTCTTCTTGAAAAGAAAAATTTGCACGACAATCAAATCAAGGATTTGAAGGATAAGAAAAACGAAGTTTCCGAAAAATTAACTCAAATCGCTTCCAAAATTTTGACTTCAAACAACGACATTAAGAGTTTGAAGAGCAATATCTCAAGCCTTGAGAATAATTACAAAAAACTAGAAACTCAAATCTTTGATAACATGGATATTTTGGACAAACTTAATAACTGCGAAACTTTCAAGGTTAAACAAGATTTTGCACTATTCTTGACAATCACTCGAAGCAAAATTGACCCAGAATCGCTAAGTGAAGTAGAAAACTTTAATATCCACGACGAAGTTATGCAAGCCACTCACGATATGGAAAATTACGAACTAGGTGTTCGAAAGGAAATAAGCGAAATTCTCAAAGACTTAAAAGACTTTGAAATTGATTTGGACAACTTGCAAGAAATCAAAGACGATGTTATTAAACAAAACGAAAAGTTAAACAAGAAATGTGACGAAATTGAAGATGCTATTGTTGTATCCAAGGAAAAACTTGCATCTATCAAATCGGATTTAAACAACCTACTTGAAAAACAAGACGAATTAAATGCTAGCCTACAAAATTACAAACAAGAAATAGAGACACTTGAAAAACAAAAAGTTTCTATTCCATCGGACGATTTGGAATACATCAAAAAGACACTTAAGATGTATCAAAACGAAGGCGAAAAACTCGACGACAAAATAACCAAGTTAAATGCACAAAAACAAAAGGCAATAATAGATATTGAAGTTGCAACTACTAATATCGAAAACCACAAAGACAAAATTGCATCTTTGAATACAGCACTCAAACCATACAACAAAACAACTTTCAAAGAAAAAGTAGACAAAACCCTACTTCTTGATTCAAACGAAATTGAAAGCATGAAACAAAAAGTAGAAAACTACAAAAAAGAATATAGCGTTTTGGAAGCGAATACCCTAAGCCTTAGAGAAAAATCCAAAGACTACGTTTATACAAAGGACGATTATCACAATCTACTTGAAACACAAAACAAAAACGAAGAGAAACTAACCGAACTCAAAGTGTTTATTAATGTAAATCAAATTACACTAGATATTCAAAAACAAAACTTGTCAACAGTTCTACTTCTTCAAAAAGACTTGGATGAAGTAAACGCACAATACAATGCGGTTGAACAACTCGAAGGATTACTATCGGGCGGAGCACTTATTGACTTTGTTGCCGAAGAATATATGGGGCTTATAACCGAGTTTGCTAATAGTTATGTTTACAAGATAAGCAAGGGCAAATATCTTCTTAACTACGATGGAGACTTTAATGTTATAGACAACTTTAATGGCGGAATCAAACGTTCGGTTAAGACCCTTAGCGGTGGCGAAAGATTTATTGTATCTCTAAGCCTTGCACTTGGAATATCTCAAAGTATCGCTGTTAACAACAACAAGAACTTTAATTTCTTCTTTATTGACGAAGGTTTTGGAAACTTGAGTGAAAACTACATCGAAAAAGTTTTGCAAAGTTTTGATGCACTTATCAAACTTAACTTTACTGTAGGATTTATCACTCACGTCGAAAAAATGGAATACTATCTAAACAATAGAATTATAGTAACCAAAACCCCTGATGATGGCTCAAAGATTGAGCAGTTTAGTTAAAAATTAGACACAAAAAAATTCCAACAAAATTGTTGGAATTTTTTTATTTTGAAACAAGCAGGCTATCAACTGAGAGTGTGCCTTCAAGGACTGTAATTTTAATTGTGTGCAAAGTATCCTTAAGCCCCGTTAAAATTACGCCCATTTCTTTTTTACTTGTTTGGTTAAGAGTAAATTCATAGATATTTTTGTCAATCTCGACTTTAATTTTGGAATGTGACAAATTTTTGGTGTATAGCACAAAATCAGTTCCTTCAAATTCATATTGAATATAGCCTTTACCCGTAATCAAATGACCGAATGTTGAAAGCGAACTATTGTCTATCTCAAAACCATAATATGTCATTTCATCGGGGCTAAGTTCAATACCCGAAACCGAATATCTAAGTTCCAAATTTGCAATACTTACATATTTATTTTTTGCACCAGTCAAGGCGGTTGTATTTGTAATAACAAGTTTAATGTATCTTAATGATTTAGCATCAAAATTAACTTGCAAACTAAGTCCCGAAAAAGTCAAGTTTTCGTAGTCGCCAATAAGCACCATATCGTCTAACGACTCACCACCATAAAGTTTAAAGGTCGTTGGCATATGTGCTGGATTAATTTTTCTATTGGTTATAATCAAGGAATTATATAATTTTGTCTCGCCAAAGTCAGCGACTATTTCGCATGGATTATCTACGGACACAAAGTTGTTTTGGTTTGAGTGATAAAAGGTATCTGGGTTCCCGTCAAATATGTTATCAATACTAGTTGTTGAATCCCATGCAGGTTGGTTTGACGATACAATCTTTGACTTGAGATAATCTGACGAATATAGAGTATCAGACTTAACATATTCTTTGTCTAAAAACGAATCGAACTCAAAATCATATGGCTTGTAACCTGACACAATATTATACAAATATCCACCCGGAATTGTAACAGGATTACTATCACTTGTAGTCCAACCAAGTTCGGTATATGCATCGGGATGATTGCTACTAATTGTTACTTGTTTGTACCATAGATAATCACCCGCTTTGAGACTAACCCCATACAAGTGAGACTCATCTAAATCAAAAGTGTTTTTTGTGCCGTCAAACGAAATAGCTTTTTCAAAATTTACTCCGTCAATTGAAACATACAAAGCATGTTTTCCACGACCAGCACGCAAACATATTTTGTAATAATTATCCTTTGGAATATATATTTTACCTTCAACCACACCTATTTGTTTTGAGCCAATTCCATTTAGGAAAGTTGTGTTTTCGTATGCTACATTAATAGAATCATAGCCTTCAAAATTATTCTCATATGCACTATCTACAGTTTGATACAAATCGCTTGAATATGTGTATTTTGTCTTAGTTGGTTTTGGGTCTATTAAATTGATTTCAAACGAGAAAGTTATATCCGGAGTACTAATAGTTTCATGCGTTAACCCTATAGTCATTTGAAATTCACCGCTTGTGTTGGTATTGCCAATATATGAGTATTTTTTGTCAGAAACTTTGGTTAATGTGCCATTTTGTGGCAATGTAATGTTTTTAACCACAAAATCAAAGTCATTTGGAAGAAGTGTATATTTTTCAAAATCAAGTATCAATTCCTGGTTCTTGACAGCGGTATATGGTCTAACAGTTTTTATTAATTTTTTCTCATTTCCCACAACCACATCTCTACCTGTCTGGTACAAGTTTGCAACAGGCACAAATACCGGATAATTATCTCCCTTGTATTTATTTTTGATGTCGTCAGATATAGTATGTCCAAGCACTTCTTCAAAGTAATAAGACATATCATAACCGGTCGCCTTACATACAGCATCGAACCAGTCGTCCGCTGTATGAAGTCCCGCCGAATACTGAGTAGCAAGAGCATATGTCTTAACTCCAAATGTGTGCATAATATCCGCATAGATATTAACTGATGTTTGAGCGGTTGTACCTTTTGTTAATGTGTCTTGCAAACTATAATAAGGCACTGAAAATTTATTCCAATAATTGCCTAGTGAATTAATGTCTTCGCTACGACGTGACGAAATATTTGTGTAACTAATATAACTAAGTAGGCTTGTTGCATTATTGGTAACTTCCCCATAAGATGCAATGCCATAGTTTTGGTAGTGGTGATTAAATTCATGTATAATCCCCCAGAACCCACCATAAGTGAGTGTCTCGTAATTAAGTGCCGAACTCAAAGCCGAACTAGGTTCGTTTGCCCAAGTGTGTGGACCTTGCCAAGCACAAGCCCATGCACCCGGCAACCATATATGCGTATCATAAAGCATACATACACCAATATTACTATTAGATGTAGGTGGCACAAGCCTTGATGTCAAACAAACATTTTTCCAAAACTCACCACACTTAAGCAAGTTGTCATAATCAAAATTGCCATATCTTTTTTGTCCAGAATGTCTAACACCTTTGTCCCAGACTTCAAAGTCAAAAAATGGTGCTGTTGAATTTGTTGTACTTTCAAACTCTTGTCTGCTTGTAAGTCCATGAATATAAATAGAATATTTAACTCCACCCGAAATTGTAACAGTATATGGAATTCCAACATTTTTTGCTCTAATATAAATAGGTCCGCCAAGATAGTTTCCAACATATGTAGTAGTTCCCTTTGCTTGCATAACGTTTCCAACATTTGGCATACGAGTAAAGTTTGTTCTGTCCTTGACAATTTGGTTATTAATATTTCGGTGACTCATTTGACCGATTGAAATACTAAGTCCGCCAATTGCTTCCAAGTCTTCGCTACTTATTTCAACCTTAATAACTTCTCCCGCTGGAGCATACACTCCGGTTATGTAATTTCTATCTTCAAGTTGTTTGAGTGTCACCTTTTGTATAACCGCCGGTTCGTTATCACTAACATCGCCAAAGTACATTCCCCTTGAAGATGTATGGCGATATAATTTTTTGCCGGTTGCTACTCCGTTTAGATACAAGTTTCCAAACTCATCCATGCTATCATAAGTTGTGCTTGATGCACGAAGACTAGCATCTTCTTCAAATAGTTTGGTCTTGATATCATCATCGGTTATTGTCATGCTTGTTCCATAGACTGGATAGTTTTCAAGCAAACCTTCGTCTGAGTAACCACTCGGAATATTTCGTGGATAATTGCCGAGTGTTTCAAAATACTGCTCGACCTTCCAAGTATTTTTTGCGCTTATTTCCAACTTTTCAAATTTATTACTATTGCAACTTCTCACCCAAAAAGTAAGACCAATTGCAATGCCCATAATCATTATTATCCCAAGTATAATGTACAAAATATTTATCTTTTTCTTAGTCATAATTTTCCCCCTAAATATGTGAAATCAAAAAGGTAAATTTTTCATAGTCTAAGTATATAATTATTTATATAATTTTTCAACTATATTTTGTTAAAAAAATTAAAAATAGCACTTGACATACTAGTGCTATTTCAATTAAATTTTTTCGAAATACAAAACCACCAAGTCAAACTTGGTGGTTTTGTTAGTTTTTCTTCCAACGTTTAAGAGTCGGAAATAACTTTTGGCAAAAAGCCTTCATCTCATCATTTGTCATGCCCGCTTGAGCGCCAAACTGCGAACACATGGATATATATTCTTCCATGCTAACATCGTATATAAACTTTCCGTCTTTGTAACAATATTTGCAATAATCTTGGTTTAATTTTCCGTCAGCATCAGTCCCAAGCATACTTTCATCCATTATTGGCATCCCACAGCTCTGACAAATTCTATCAATATTTTTATCCAAATTTTCCATTGTTTCTTCTTTATATCTTAATAATAAAATATAGTCGTCTTTAATGTTTAACATTATTTTAATCAGTTGTCAAACTTATTTGAGTTTAAATAACATAATTACTTCAAATCGTCACTTGGAGTATTAAATTTTTCTAGCGCGAAATGTCCGTCATCAAAAATTAAATCGCCATTTTTATGTTCGTAGCCCATTTTCCTATAAAACGGAATTGCGGACATTGCTGCTGGGATTTCTATTCGGGTCGCTCGTTTAAAGTATTCGTCTTTTTCCAAAGTCTCAATAATTTTTCTGCCAATACCTTGGTTTTGATAGTCAGGGTCGACAAAAATTGAAAACAACGAACTCTCAGTTTTGCTTCCCCAATACTCACCAATTGAGCCACATCCAATAATTTTGTTATCCAAAATTACTACATAAAAATGCGTCCATTTTGCACGTTCTCTTACACCATTTTCGTCCAAACTCTCTACAACATATTCAATAGATTTCTCTGGATAAAACTTTGCAAACTGTGAGAATCTTGTAGCCCTTTCTATCATTGATGCGGTCAAGGCATACTCGCCTTCCTTAATTAGTCTAATTTCCATAGTCTTCTCCTAATTTTCTTTTACAATGTCTTTTTTAAGCACAATTTCATTGTATGTTTTTTTGAGATATTTTTTGTTGAGAACTTGTTTTTCGCCCAAATCCACAAGGTCATAAAAAACTTTTGAAAAGAAAGATTTCATGTTATCATTCGTCTCAGCATGCGAGCCTTTGTTTATCCAGTGATTAAGTGCCTTTTGTGGAGTATATGTTTTTTTGTTATAACACTTTGCTGCAGCAATTTTGTCGCAAATACATTCAACCGCATATTTGTATGGCATATTTCGTTGAACTTTGTTTGAAGCATCATACCAATACTCAATGTGATGTTTGTTGTGGTTTTTGTGATGAATCCAACAATCCGAGTATCCTTTGTCTTTTCGGCACTCTTCAATTGGCGAATGGTCACCACTGAAGTACTTAACACTTTCCCAAAATTCAACTGGACTAAACTTGGATAAATCATGCACCAACCCACGCCACACAAGTCCACACTTTAAGCAATGCTTAAAGACCATAAATCTGTGTTTTGTAACCAACATCAAATGTCCAAAAAATTTACTTTTCATTCGTCTCTCCCCTTTCAAAAAAATTATACCACAAAAGCACCTTTGTGGCTAACAATTAAAACAAAAAATCCACTAGAATATATTTCTAGTGGACTAAAATGTTAATCACATAACACTGCTAATATAAGGATTCCCATCACTATCGTAAGAAACTTCGTTATATCCTATTCTATTAATTTTTCCGTCACTATCATACGATACAGGTATGCCATCAATATCTTTTATGCGGTATGTACCATCAAGTGAGATAGAATCTTCGTAGTTGACCTTGTGGTCGCCAATTCTATCATACCTTCCTAAGTAATCATATGAAACTTGCTGACTACCAATAGTTGCTATTTTTCCATCGTACCCACGTCTAATTTCTCCACGAATCGCATACATGTCTACTTCAGGTTCAGACGCAGTTTCTTGTGTAGTTTCATTTGTGGAAGTATCTGTATTGGAACTACTAGAGCTATCGGAATCAGAGTTTGATGAGCTATAATCGTCATCATAAAGCCAACTATAATAACTAGAATATGGAGTGTAAGATTTGTTGTTACTGCTAGAGTAACTTGAACTCTTCTTTGGAGTGCTTTTTACACTGGGACTACTAGAGTAGGTTGGTTGAGAGCGACTAATCGAATCAAGAAAAGCAGAAGTATTGTCATAAAATTTTTTACTAGGCGAATCATCTAAATCATCACAATTTACATAATAACTATCATCAAAATCCTTAGCAAGTATTTCATCTTTGCTTGGAGTATAATTTATATAATGACTACCATCAAAATTCTTAGCAAATGTTTCATCTTCGCTTGGACTATAATTTACATAATAACTATCATCAAAATCCTTAGTAAATAACTCATCTTTGCTTGCATCATAGAAATCACCATAATCGGATTCTTTGTTTGTCGAATATTCAGCATATTCACTAGACGCATTGAATTTTCTAATTAATCTAGTCGCTCTATCATTGCTCCATTGACATTCTTCACATTTATCATTTGACTTGTAGTACATTTTGCCTTTGCCATGTCTTTGAGTTCCACTTAATTCTCCTTCGTAGTGGTCTCCATTTGGATAATACAATTCACCTTGAGAGATTTGTCCATTTGTCCACCTACCATGACATGCAATTCCTTCGCTAGCATACCTATAAGTCCCATAGCCATTTGGCACAAATCTTGCTATATTGCCATTAACCATTGCTCCATTATAAGAAGATAAATCAACATTTTTAACAGCCCCGCGATAACTATCCCCGTTTTGGTAATATACTTTTACATTATTGCCAAATTCAGCTCCCAAACCATCTTCTTCATATCCAAATTTTAATATCCCTTTTTCGTCAGCATAAAATGAACCAACACAAGTCTCATTTAAATTTGTTGTATATTTGCCATGTCCATAAGGTTTTAAATTATATAATGCTCCGCAATAAGTATCGCCATTAACATAATACACACTACCTTCAGAAGCCGGTACTCCATCTTCGTAATCAAGGTATATTGTTTCTCCGAGTCCAGATGTATTTGTAATAGTTATAGAACCATTTAACTTGCCGTCAACAAATTGACCTTCGTAAATATAATTTCCAATTTTTTCTTTTCCATAGCCAGTTATATCTCCGTCTTCCCACTCACCTTGATACCAATCACCAGTTGACCATGTATAAGTTCCCGTTCCTTGTCGTATTCCATTCAAAAAATATCCTGTATATTCTCCGTTTGAATATTTTTCTGTTTTGTACTCATAATCATCCGACTCATCACTTGAAACATTGTTATTATCAAGTTTTATTCCATCACGTCTTTCTATACCCTTTCGGATTTCTTCAAGTTCTTCACTTAGTTCTTGAAGTTGTTTTTTCATCTTTTCAGTTTGTTTTAACCAATCATAATCTTCACTCATATTCCACCCCATGAATCTTAATATCTAAATTTTAGCATATTAAACTTAAAATTTCAATACCCAATTTTGTTATACTTTTGCCCTATTCTTAATCGTAATTAAGGTAACTACCAATGTTTATCATGCTTTTCATACAAAATTTTTATCTCATGATTACAAAACGACATAAAACTAGCAAATATAATAGATAAAAATTTATCAATAACTATTATTATGTATTGGTAAACTATAAGATTTGTATGACACCAAGACTATTAAAGCTTGACTTTCTGGTTTATTTTTATTAAAATAGAATTAACTGAATTCTTTTATGTCATATTTTCATGTTGTGGCGGTAAATAATGAATAAACATAAAAATATCCGAATAATCTATGATAAAAAAGGCAAATTGCTCAGTAAAACCAATGTACTGTTTGAGCCATTCCTTTTTAATCCTAATCTATTTTATTACGACAACACACCATATTTGCTGGAAAAATCATTTTCTTTAGACAGAATTATTTACACTTATAAAAGCCTTAACAAAATCAAAGATGTTATAGAAAATGGTTTTAAAGATAAACTTACTGGGTTTTACACCAAAAATTATTTTCAAGAATATATAAATTTTTTTTGTAAAACTAAAAATAAATTTTGTCTTATTATGGCAGATGTGGATAATTTCAAAAAAATAAATAATGATTATGGTCATTTTATTGCAGATGAAAAATTAAAAGCTTGCGGAATAATATTTAGAGAAGTATTACAATCTGATGATGTAGTATTCAGAACGGGTGGAGATGAATTTGTCGTAGTATCTAGATTAATTGACCAGACTTGTCTAAGACAATTATTTAATAGAATTAACAAAATATTAATGAAAGAACAATGCATTTCATGCAGTTTTGGATGCATTCAATATAATTTTGACAAAACCACATTGGATAATTTAAACTTTCTTGATAGTATATTATATGAGAGCAAAAGCAAAGGAAAATCAATAATTACATTTGGAGGTGAAAATGAATATTGAAAACTATGAAGATTTAGAGGTATTAGCAAATCAATACGATTTGCCAGTTGAAGACATCCTATTTATTGCTTTGAATAGATATGGTGTCAACATGGACTGTGAAGACAACAGAATTAGATTTTATTTAACACTAAACACATTAAAAGAAGAATATTTTTTTGCGGTTTGTGTTAATACATGTCATACTCCTTTTACAATAAAAGATAAAAAACTTTATTTAAACAATAAAGTAATTGGAAATTTGTCTAAAATAGAAAAGGACACATGCACAAGTACATATTTTAGATGTGGCAAAAGAGCTATGACTATTAATTCCAATTCAAGAAGTAAATGTGCAGGTTGTAAATTTTGTGGAACATACAAACTAGACAGTGATGAAGATGAAAATTTAACGACTAAAGAAGAATTGCTAAATTATTATAAAAAAATCATGAAAGAGAATGGATTAAATGATTTGTCAGACATGTTTCAAATAACTGTTTGTACTGGCTGTTTTGAAAACGAACAACGATTGGTTGACCATTTAATTTTCTTAAAAAAGACATTGGGAGAAATTGGATTTAAAGGCAAAATTAATTATATTGGTTCGCAATTAAGAAGCAAAGAACAACTGGAACGCATTAAAAATGAAATAGGAACTTTCTCAATATTTTTAACAATTGAAAGATTTACTGAAAGAGAAAAATTTATGCGACCCGAAAAAGCAAGTTTAACTATTGAGAAAGCACTAGAGATAGCAAAAGAATGCAAAAGACTTGGATTTATTGTTAGTTTTTTGTATATACTAGGGCTTGAAAACTTGCAAGTTTTTGAAAAATATACAAGAGAATTGTCCCCGTATTTAACAAAATTCCCAGATGTTCAAATATATCAAGATTACACTTGCGAACAAGAAAAATACAGATGTGAAGAAGCAAAAGATTTTAGATATTATTTAAATGCAAGAAAGATACTTGAAAATATTTTCATGGATTCAGTGCTAAAACCCGAATCTTGGGAGAATTATAGGAGTTTGTTCTATACTACATTTAGAGGAAAACCACATGAAGGGTTCAGAAAATAAATTTATAATACACGAAAAGTGTTTTAACTTTTTAAATAAAATATGTTTATCTCAAAATTACTTAAATAAATTTGTAGATAAAAATATAGAAATCGCCGATTTAAAGCAACATTCTTGTGGACATTGGGGCAATGCCCCTGCAATTAATTTTCTATATGTTCATCTAATTGATTTATTTAAAAGACATAATCTAAAAGCAAATATCATTGTTGGAACCGGTCATTCAGGTTCAAGCGTATGTGCAAATTTATGGCTTTCAGGGAATTGGTATAAAACTGATTCCAAATATGATTTGACAAAAAAAGGATTATCACAACTTATAAGTGATTTTGGAGAATCTATTCGAACAGAAATCAATCCTTTTTATCCAACCACATTATATGATGGTGGAGAATTGGGATATTCTTTGGCGTTTGCCTACGGCTACTCATATATTTGCGACTTGGATATTTTACCTTGTATTATTGGAGACGGAGAATGTGAAACATCAACTTTGATTGCCAGCTTTCAGCTTAATAAATTAATTCAGAACAAAAAAGTTTTACCAATAATTAATTTAAACGGATACAAAATGACATCTTCAACATTTTTATCCAAATTATCGGATTGTGAGTTGCAGAATTTTTTTTCAACATTTGGATATGATGTAATTATTGTTGAGTGCAATCATTCTGATTTAAGCAACGCATTAGAATATGCATTTTGCAATATGGAAAAAAATCCATTAATTGTTTTTCGAAACAAAAAAGGATTTACTGGATTAATTAATGAGAAAATCAAGATTGAAGGAGAGATAAGTTCTCATAAAAACCCATTGTCTCATATCACTTGTGATGACGAAAAAATATCTCTATTATCTGAGTGGATGGACAAATACAATGATCAATACTTCAAAAACGACGAAGTCATTCCAGAGATAAGAAATTTTATGTGTTACAAATTTTATGATAATTCCAAAGTATATGATTTAAATTTGCAATATGGCATAAACAAAAATAAGTCTTTAGTACAAAATTTAGAAGAATTTCTATCCAATCAATTGAATAAAAGTATTACAATACTATCTCCCGATGAAATAATATCTAACAAATTCTTTAAATTATATGACAAAAAAAATACTATTGAAATATTGAATGAATCCGTACTACAAGGCTTTGCCCAAGGAATAGCACAATCTAATAATAATTTATTTTATATTTCTTATGAAGCGTTTATTCCAATAATTACAAGTATGGTTAGCCAGTATTTGAAATATATTTACCAATCAAAATTGGCGAATAGACAGCCAAAGAAAAGTTTAAATTATTTTTTAACTAGTACAGCTTTTGAAAACACATATTCGCATCAAAACCCAGAATTCGTCGCTTCATTACTTAATAAAGAATATGAAAATGTTAATGTCTACTATCCGGTAACCAATAAACAACTAAAGAATACAATTATAAATAGTTTAACTTTCTCAGACTGTATTAATGTAATTACCTGTTCAAAAAGGGTTTCTTTTAAAAAGAAGCTTAATTTTAAATATGATTATGGTGTATTATATGAGTGTGATGACCCCGACATTATTTTAAGTGCAACTGGCGATTATAATTTAAATCAAATGATAAGTATAAGAGAAATTCTTATGATGTATTTGCCATATTTAAAAATTAAAATTGTTTATATATCAAATGTTAAAAAATTGGCTACTCGTTACAAAAATTCCTGGTCACCATCAAAATTTGCTAAAATATTTAACACTTCACACCCGATTATTTATTCATATATGGGATATAAAAGTGTTATGCGAAATTTATTATCCGAAAGAAATAAACAATTTATTATTTATGGTTATGAAGATGGCAGTTGTGTTAGTGGCTGTACAGAAAATAAGTTTAGACACAATGGAATGGGAAAACTCCATGTGATTAAGGAAGTGCTAAAAATTTTAAAAAATACAAAAGTTATACCAAATAAAGAATACTATGACACCTTGAACAAACTCAATAAGTTATTGGGGGAATACTATGTTTCAAAATAAAATATTTATCAATAATAAAAAGTTTTGGGAAAAATATAACGATTACATTTCTCAACAAATAGAAGAATTATTAATCAAAAAAAAACAAGCCAAGGAGAAATTTGTTATATGTGATTTTCATATTCATTCAAATCACTCTTCTGATGGCAAACAATCTCTTGATGATATTATAAATGAATCAATAAGGCATAATTTTGAAGTAATTGCAATAACTGATCATGATTCAGTATCAGTCTATGATGAATTATACGAGATGTTAAAAAGTAATAGTCTTCCCAAAGACGCACCAATTATAATTCCTGGCATTGAGCATACGGTAAGTTATAAAGAATATAAGACGATGTGTCATATTTTAAAATATTTTATAAATCCTAAAAGCTTGAAAATATTAAAAGATATAAGCAGATTAAACAAATCATATTATAACAGAGCCAAAATTCAAATTTCTAGAATCTTAAAAAGTGCTTTTTATCAAGAACTTTTTGAAAAATATAAAATTACTATAAGTTACAAAGATTTTATTAATTATTTAAATGAAAAAAATATTTTGCCCGATTACGCCCCATTAGTTGATTATTTAGCCATAAAATTTGATAATGCAAAATTGAGAACTGATGAACTATATAAGCTCGTTAAGCAATATAATGACAATGACAAATGTATAGAAAGAAAAAAAATAAAAGATGCTAGATTCGCCTATATAGATAAAAAGTACAAAGGAATGGATGTCCAAGGGAATAGAAGATTTATGTTGTCTATTCTTGGTGTTAGGGGTGTAGATGATGCATATTTCCCAAATTATGACATCTCAGGTTCTTTATCTGTAGATGAATATGGTCAAGTATCAATATATAACTTGAACAATGAGGGAGTAACCGTATTCGCCCACCCCGAACACGAAAAAGTTCATTTAATAAAAGATATTAAACATTGTGCTGGTGGTTTCTGGGGTATTGAATTAAATTTCAAATCGAAACAAGAGTTTTTTAATGAGTTGATTGAAGTTGCAAATCAAGAACATCTTTACTTGACTAAGGGGTCAGATAAACATAATGTGGATGAACCCGTTTATGAAGATTTAAGCTATTATAAAATTCCTATTCAATTATTAGATGAAATGGTAAAAGCGAGAAAAAAATGAAAAAATTTGATTTACATATTCACACCACTTTTTCCGATGGAGATCTTTCCGCTTATACTATTATAGATAAAGCAAAAAGAAATGGTTTTGACACTATTGCAATTACAGACCATGAAACACTACAACAATTTGAATTCTACAATGCATATGCTAAGTCAATTGGATTAAAATTAATCTCTGGCGTAGAAAACAATGTCGATGGTTTCAAAAGTTTTCATCTTTTAGGTTATGGTATTCAAAATATTGAAAAATACATGTCGTTTTTGACAAATGTAAAGATACAAAACCAAAATTGCTGTTTTGAAACATTAGAGTTATTGAAAAAAAAATTTTTAATTAATATAGATGGTTACGATTTGATAAAAAGATATTCCAAAGACGGATTGTTAGATAAGAAAATAATTGCCAAGGAATTAATTGCTCTTGGTTATGCAAAAAACACAAAAGAAGTTTATGATGTTTACATCGGGAAAAATGCTCCTGCTTACTCACCACTAAAGAAAATAGCAGCACCTGAACTTATAGAATTAATACACTCATGTGGCGGAGTTGCTGTGTGGGCGCATCCCCAATTAACTAAAGAGAAACTTTCCGATGGGACGGAGATACAATTTTCAGAGCAAAAGATATTTGAAGTTTCAAATTGGCTAAAAGAAAAAGGATTGGATGGAATAGAAGCATACAATCACACAACGGAAGAAGAAAGCTCTCAAATAATAAATATAGCGAATGAACTAGGTTTAATTATAACTGGCGGCTCTGATTTTCATACAATGACAGATGGTTCAGAAATAGGTTGTCCTCAACTTTTGGAAAAAGATGTTAAAATACTAGAAGATAGGATAATTTCGCAAAATATGAAAGTTACGGGGGGATGTTGCGATGAACGACTATTTAACAAGAGATAATATTTCAAATGGTTTTTTTACAACTACAAATTTGATAAATTTCGCCAAAAGAAACAATGTTAAAAATATAGGAATTGTAGAAATTGAAGAAATTTCTGAATATGAAAATGAAGTTGGTGTATCTTTCGGCACAGAGCTGTTGCTTAATAACTATGGGGAAAGTCTTGTACTATTTAATATAACTAATACTTCAATAGTCAATAACTTGTTAATTTCAAGAAAAACGCAATATGCTTGTGAATTACGAAAACATTTATTACTTGCCTCAAAAGATAGCACGATATTTAAAAAAATATATGATGACAATAAGCTTTCTATTAATTACGCATGTAATTTATTAATTAAACTCGGTTATTATAAAGGATATAAAGATGCTTTTGAAGGATTTTTAAAACCATTTTTAAATAAAATGCCACCGTTATCAAAAGAAGAATTAAATACACTTAGTAGAAGTTCACAAGTTTATTACTGCATAAACGATGTAAACAAGCTTATATCGAATGATTTTATTAAAAACATTGATAATTTCTATGGGATATTGTATTATGGCAATATTTCAACACAAAATTATGCAAAGCTAACTCTGACTTGTAATAAGCACAAGCTGGATTTAAAATTTGGAACAAATTTTTCAGACCATAGATTAGGCGAAAAGATTGGAGCGAATATTGATTGATGGCACAAATCAAGGTTATATCTTTTGATATTGGAAATACATTATACAAATCTAATAACAAAAATAGAATATCATATAAATTGGCAAATGCTATGAATATAAATTATGTCAAGTTTAAACTTGAATACCAAAGAATTTTTGATTATACAAACGATTGTTTAGATGTTAAAATTAAAAATTTATGCAAAATTTTTAATAAAGAAGATTTTATTTCACAGGCTAAAAATATTATTCAAATAGCAATAGAAAAATGTAAACAAGAGCCGATAGATAAAGATGTCGAAAAATTACTTCACAAATTAAAAACTGATGGATATATTTTGATATGCATATCAAAATCTTCAAATTTACAAGCACAAATAAAAGGACAACATTTATTAGAGCATTTTGATTATATATTTAGAACAGCCGATTTTGGATTATCAAAAAGAGATTCTAAATTATATTCAACTATAGCGTCAAAATTAAAAGTTAACCCAAATCAAATTATCCATATCGGAGATGCATATTATGACGATTATATATATCCACAAAAATATGGTTTTAATACAATTTTATACAATAATAAAAGATACACGAAAAGCTGCAATTCTTTAAAAGAGCTTTACAAAAAAATAAAAATAATAGCAAAAAGTTGATTAATTACAAAATATATTATATATTAACAAATAAGGAGAATAATTATGATAGGATTAAATAAAAGTTTAGTTACGGTATATCCATATGACGAAACATGGCCGATGGAATACCAAAAAGAAAAAGAAATTTTACAAGAACACCTTCAAGGGCTTGATGTTAGAATTGAGCATGTTGGAAGCACAGCCATACCGGGACTAAGTGCAAAACCAATAATTGACATTGCAATAGGCGCAAAAAACGAAGAAGATTTGTTTAAAATTGCAAAACGCTTGGAAGATGCTGGCTATGATATGCTAAATTCCTACGAAGAAAAAGGAGAAGTTCTAGCAAGAAAAGGCACTCCTGAATGTCGAACTCATTATATTCACATCCAATTATTAGGAAGCGAATATTGGAATGAGTTTATGTATTTCAAGAAATTTATGCTTGACCACCCTGAAAGCGTAAAAGAATATCAGAAATTAAAAGAAGAATTATCTATTAAATATGCTGATGAAAGAAAAAAGTATACGGCATCAAAAAGTGAGTTTATTTCTAACATCCTTGAACAAGCCTACAAAATGTACAAATTAGACTAAATTTAAACAAAACCAAAATTTTAAATTTTATTTGATTAATACAAAAAATCTGCGATTTTAGCGCAGATTTTTTGTATTTTTGTTGTAAATTATCTTAGAAACGGTATTAAAAAACTATACATTTTATTGCATTTAATTAAGGAAGTTTTTGCTTGACCTTTAACAAAAGATTTTGTTAAAATTTCTAGGAAATACAAGGTCTTTGTGGAGATGTTTATGTTTAGTTTCTTAACTAAAAAGAAAGTAAAAAATGATAATTTTTTAAAAATCTGTTTTACAGGACATAGACCAAAAAGGCTTCCTTGGGAACAAAGTGATGTTGTAATTGCTGTTTGGAATGAAAAACCTAGTGGATCGAGTAATACTGTAAAAATAGTAAAACTGTCTGGAAAGAAAATAAGAGTAGTTAATCCATATAATTTAGCATAGAAAAAACCGATATAGAAATTATATCGGTTTTTCGTTATTTTTTAGAAGTTTATTTCTTCTTTTTGAATAGGTTTTTAATCTTTTCAAAGAAGTTTTTAAATGCTGTTTCAAGGTCTGCAAATGTCTTTTTGCTTATTGCAAACCAATAGATTGCAAATCCACCAATTCCTGCAAGTAGCATTGTTCCGATTACAATACCTGCAATTTGTCCGCCCGAAAGTCCGTCCTTTTTAGCAGGTGGGGTGATTTCGCCACCGCCCGAAGATATATCTTCATATACTGCTGTTAAAGTCATATTTTCTCTAACAGAGAATTCATATGTTGCCTTTGTGCTTAAAATTTCGCCACTAGCATTTTCCCAATGTTTAAATCTTTTGCCTTCAGCTGGAGCATTTGGAATTATTGTTACAGTGTCGCCTTGTTTAACAACTCCTGCACCAGTTCCGCCTTTGACTTTAATTTCAACTGACGGAGCAGTTCCTACATCTCTGAAATGCGCTTGGATTGTGATCTCTCTTGCAGGCATTACAAAGGTTGTCGTAGAACTTGTCGCACTTGCAAACTCAATGGTTATGCCCGCCGTTTCGCAAGTCCATTTGTCAAAGACTTTTCCTTCCTTCGCAGGATTTGCGATTATAGTCACGGTTTCACCGGCTTTTGCAACTTCTTTGTCTTTCGTGCCGTCCACCATAATTATATCATACTTTACAACAGACAAATAGGTAGCCTTAAAGGTTACGTTACCTGCCGGCATATTGAAGGTGATTTCCGTTTTGGTTAGGTCCATACCCGTCGTATCAAGTCCTGTTATTACCCACTTATCGAATATTTTTCCCGTAGGAGCGGTATTTGCCGTTACCTTAATCATATCTCCATAATATGCATATTCAACCGTTTTATCACCCTTTTTAGCTACACCATCAATAACTGAAATATTATAAGTCTCTTTTACGTAAGTATAATAATATGTTACTGTTTGGCCACTATCACTTACAGTTTGATTTAGACCTTCGACCCTACTAAGAGTATGACCATAAAGTGATGGGGCAGCTATCCAATTAAGGTAACTTCCTACTGCACAAGGTATTATAGCTTTTGGAGCATTAGGAATTGAGCTTCCGTCCTCGAATTTGTATTCAATATTAACGTTTGCATATTGCTGGGTTTCGGTGTTGTCGTGTGCAAGAACATTTCCGTTTTCGTCAATCACTTCAAAGGCAACCGTGTCGCCGTTATTTAGCACTGCATCCGATGGGATTTGGTAAATCAACTCGCAATTCTCTAATCCTGAATTAAAATCGCTACCATTATATTCCAAAGCACCCTTTGGCCAAAACTTACTTTTTTCGCCCCATACAGGAATAGTAAAAGTTTGCGTTGTTTCTAATTTTTGTCCGCCGGTCGTAGTTGCAACGTTTCCGTCAGCATGCTTTATCCACAATTTCATAGTGATGTAGCGCTGTGTAGTGTCCGAAAGATTTTGTACGATGGTGCGGAGCTGAATTTTCTCGCTCGCCATACCCGTGTTGAATTTGTTTTTGTCCCAGCCACTTAGCAAAACTCCATTACGATAATTTGCAAAATTGGCATATCCATTGTATGTGGTATCCGCAAAGTCTGACGGCTTAGAATACTGACCGGTATATTTCTTGACTTCGGGGTCGGCAACATATAGGCTTTTGCCGTCTATGAGTTGCGACATTCTCTTGTAGCCTTGCAACTTACATACTTCACAAAATTGATATGTGGTGTCACGCATTAGACATTCATAACTTGAGTTGAAAGCGTTGCCGTAGTACAGCGACGGACAAGAATACGTCTTCCTGAATCCCAACAGTTTTTTCCACTTTACTTGTTCGGGATTGACGTTGCAACCAACGTTGAGCGAAGTAAGGTCGTTTTGCTCTGTCACGTATGGCGTATATTCGTCGCCAAGTCCCAGTAATCCGTGCCCAAACTCGTGTGCAAAAGTCTGTGGCGCACGATAGCTGTCCGCCGGAGTAATGAAATAGTGGAAACCATACGGAAGGTTTGTATAATTGTCGCCAAAGTTTTGACTGGTGTTGACCAGCAAAGCAAATTGGTTGATATAACTATGTACGTAATCAAATTGTCGGTACACTTTTTCATCGTCCCAATAAGACGTGTCCGGATCTGTTTCGTTAGGGATATGAGCGTCGTGAATTTGCTCAATGAACGCAGGTCCTATACAGCGTTCGAAAATATGGTTTTTCCAAGGATTATTGTTCAATGATCCTGATATAGATGAAGAGTTGTTCGACCCTACCACGACGTCGAAAAACGTACTGCCGCTTCCCCCGAAGCTCGACTCTGACGCCGTGCAAAGCGCATAGACGTTGAAGCGGTCAGCATAGCTACGATATGGCTCGTACTGCATTGCGCCCGCCCATACCTTTTTGACGTCATTGATAAACTTTTGTTGCTGACTCTTGGTGTAGCCCTCGCCGCAAATGAGCATTACTATATTCTCCGTATCGCTTCTTGTCTTTTGGATAGTATAGACAGGAATAGTCGGAGTAGCGTATTTGCCGTCGCTAGAATAACTTGGACCAAGCGTAAGTCTTAGTTGTTGATCGAGGCTTATGTCCCACTCTTGATTTGGGTCTTCATCGGGCTCGGCTACGGTATAGTCGTCCTCGATTTTGTCGGGTGCAGAGCCCGCATAAGGATTGCTCGCACTGCCATTGCCGGAGGTCGTCACATAATAATCTGAGTCCAAATAAAACGCAGGTCTTACTCCGATATAATCTATATTCGGCCACTCTCTGCCGACAGATCCGTTGCTATGTACGTAACGCATATCGTGGTTGCAATCGGTAACGGGGGTTCTAAGCCAATATGGCCATGCCGATCCTTGCTCGTTTCTGCCTACATAATAATTGCCGAAATTTTTCCATACCGTATTGACTTGTTTGACGTCCAACAGAAAAACCTTTTCGGTCGAGTTTTCGCCGTATGCGCTGTCAAAGTTACTCGCAACGTTTTCAATGTCAAAATTCAATTCCAAGTCAGAGCGACCGTCACCATCGTAAAATCCGTGATTATACTCGGGGTGCGATACCAACGAACGTTGGGTCACGTTCTTCATTGCGGCAATCTCGGCTTTGGAAAAGTCATTCAAAAAACCGGCTTTCCGATCGTAAGCATTTCCTTTTACATAACCGGTCCTTGGCGGGTTGCCACACAACCACTTCACTTCGCCCGCCGCTGCCGTAGAATTAAGCCAAGAGCGCATATTGCTGTCTTTCCAATAGTTGGAGCCGTATGTGTCACGCTTATAGTTGCGGCTGTGCGACTTAGAACGGTTGTTGTCGTTGGTCATAGCGTCGTAAGGAAGCGTGTCGATTATGTTGTCGGCAAGCATAAGCGCGCCTTTTTCATCAATACTTACGCATCTCCATATTATATCCTTGCCTTTGTACTTACCAAGGCTGATATAATTCCCTAATTTTACTTGCGTCGTCGCTCTTGTCCCTTTTTCTGTCTTGACGCTTTGAGCATTCACGACCGTTTTATATTTTGCATTATCGGCGATTGTATGAGTTTTCATTGCTTCGCCACCAAAAATAGCGAGAACGAGTATAATGACAATTGTTAAAACCATACTTACTTTCTTAAAATATTTTTTCATAATGTTTACTCTCCGAAAAAATTTTGCCACCTAAATTATCCTCCAGTAGTAAAATATAACTCTCTCAACTCTTAAATTATAATCATTACGTAATTATTTGATATTCCAGTATTTTTTTGCTGATTCATATTTTAAAAATACTATAAATCTAAAATCATGTCAAATATAACTAAATATTTTCAATATTATTGTTGCCAATGGAGCACCGATGAAAAACATTCAAGAATGGCTAGGACACTCATATTTTAACACCACAGCAGATGTTTATTCCCATGTTGATTTTAGTGCTAAAATAGAATCAGCCAAAATAATAGATAAAACAATCAATAGAAATAATGATGCTGAAAAAACAAAAAAAAGAAGATATAAGCGATGAAGAATTTAAGAAATTTTTAGAATGGCGAAAAAGAAAAAAGTTGCAACAAGATAGCGAAATGTAAAAAAATTGTATTTTTGTGATACTAAAAAACATTAAAACACACTATATAAAATCAAACGGCATTTGCACAAAATCTTAGTTTTATCTTAGAAAAATCTTAGAAAACACGATTTTAGGTAAAATTGGGCTAAAAATCACTACATTTTTAAAATCAAAAACAATGGTCTCTTAAACAAGGATACTTGACAGGCGTAAGATGTATGTGTGATAAAAAAATAAAAAATCAGCGACCCCAAAAAAGTCGCTGAAATGCCCGTTAGTATTGGGTTTTTGGTGCACCTGTACGGACTCGAACCGTAAACACTCAGTTCCGAAGACTGATGCTCTATCCAATTGAGCTACAGATGCAAATTGGGCATTTTTTGATGGGAAATGTCAAACCCCAGACAATCTATTTCGTAGACTGATGCCATTTTTAATCCACGATTACACAATAGATTATGCACTCAATTTTTTTAACAGTGCATAACAGATTATGCACTTGATTTTCCTAACAGCACATAATAGATTATATCTCAATTTCTCTAACAATGTCAAATTTTAATTTATTAACTCTTTCTTCCAATTTTTTGTCTGTATAAGTGTCAATAATAGTTTTCAAAGTATTAATTATACTATCCAAATTATCTTCGTCAACCAGTTTGCTTCCACATGGCAAATCATACTTAATTAGATAATATTTTCCATTAATGTTTTTCAAGTCAAAAGGAAACAATCTACAATCGCTTGGGCGAATGTCATAAACAGTACATCCATTTTTGTAAAAAGGACATACGCTATTAATGCTAAGAATGTTATATGCACTATCGTTTATCTTTTTGAAATATTTTTCGTAATCTTTTCTAACCCTTTTGAGCAAAATATTTTTTTCTTCTGCTGTCGCAATAATATTATCTATTCCGTCGTCGAAGTCACAACAGCAATTCTTTTTAATTTTGCAAGCAGTACAGTGATTGTAAGTACCTTCTTTTTTATCCATAAATCCCCCTGCTCTTCTAAACATTGTACATTGAATTAACGACTTTTGTAATATCTGTTTTCCCGTCCGTCGTCAATAAATTATACTGGTTATTTTTAAACAAATAAGACTTTCCAAACATGGTGAGTTTTCCGTCTTTTTGCATGACATAATCTCCGTCAGAAAAGGCTATAAACGGACGATTTTTACTATTAGGAATACTAATTTCATTTAGAATATTTTTTCCGTCCAAAACAAAACCGAAGCGTTCCAAAAAATGTGGCAAAACACTTAGTTTTGTAAGCCCCAAACCATTTAGATATGTCTTGTAGTTGGGGTCGATGCTCTCGCCTTCTTCTTCGGGTTCGGCATACACAATATCTGCCATATTCATGCTTCCGGCACTTGCACCAATTATTAAAGTATCTAAACCATTTAAAATTTGTTTAAGATTAATATCTTCAAAAAACTTGTTTTGAGTTGGAACA
Organism: uncultured Clostridia bacterium; assembly: GCA_934754475.1. GTDB lineage: Bacteria > Bacillota > Clostridia > Christensenellales > UBA1242 > UBA11490. Next base: position 110,234 of record CAKVHV010000004.1, read on the forward strand.
TGTCCGCCACACAAAAATATTAAATCTGCCGATTGTAATTTTTCTTTTGCTTGAGACTTGGTTCTATTATCCAAAACAAAATAATTTTCAAAAGGCAAAGTCATGGCAAAGGATTTAAAAATTACAGATGAATACAGATCTGTTTTTTCGTAGTCTTCCGGCGAACTAGCAACAAAAACAAAGTTTTCTTGTTTTTTTAGATTATTTTTTATGCTATCCAAAATTTCGTTTTTGTTCCCGAAATTTTTGGGTATACGTACCCCATTTTCATCCTTGTAATAACAATCCAAAGTACTTGTCATTAGTAGTGTTTGCATTTTTTACTCCCTAAAAATTATACAAATTTCAATAGCTTAAATTAAAATTTTAATTAAAAGTTGTTATTTAAACTTCTTCTAAATACCTAATAATTTTTCCATGTTTCTTGGCATAGTCTATTTCGCCTTGGGTACTGCTTCCAATATATCCATTTTTGTTAATCACAAAAATCTCATCTGCCATATCTATTTTTCTTTTGTGCATATCATCAAGCATTTCTTTGGTTTTTGTTAAAGTTCCATCGCTCATATTTTCCCAAACTTCACTATCCCCGCTATGCCCAAATAGCCCAACGGAAATCACAATATTGCCTTCCAATGTCAGCCTTTTTTGAGTTTGTAAAAATTCATCTTTAAATTTTGTACTTCCACATAGAGTTATTACTTTATATTTTCCTACCATAATTAATCCATAAAACATTAAAATTTGCACAATGCAATTTACAAAAATTTTAAATGATTGCATTTCAGCATTAACTAGAATATTATACCAAAAATACATGGATAAATCAACATTATTAATCATCAGAAACCAAATATTATTTGTGGCACAAAATCCTAAAGAATTTCTATTAATAAACACATCAATTTAACACGACTAGTCCAACTTTAAAAAAAATAATAAAAAATATGACTTGTCTAAACTCCAAACTTGTGCTATACTTACTCTGTTAAACAAATAAACTCCATATCTCATACAAGTTTAACACTCCGAAATTACAATAATTTCTTTCACCGCTATTCTTGAACTTGTAAAAATTTATCTTTAAATCTTGTACTCCAAAAGTCTGAATAAAAGACTATAAAATCCAAATATACAAGTTTCAAACAAGCCATGTTCTCGTAGTAAAACGGATATTACGGGGCTCTCCTAAGTGTAGAGTTATCCACCTATCAAGGTTGCAAAAAGCCCGTAAAATAAAGGGTTTTAGGGTTATCAATATTCAAAAAAACAGTTTTGGTATAGTTTTTGGTATAGTTTTTTTGAAAAATATCTTGTGTTGTATTCAATAAATTGTAATAACTTTTATAAAGTTGACCGATAGTGAAGTCAAAAAACTACACTAAAAATTATCATGCAGGTGTGGCGTAATAGGATAACGCAATCGCCTCCTAAGCGATAGATTTCGGATTCGAGTTCCGACACTTGCACCATGAGACCACCATATATGGTGGTTTTTTCTTTTTCTGCAACAATATATGAGCCGTTTTTTAAGTTTTGGTATAGTAATTTTAACTATACCAGTAAATTTTACTATCCACCTTAATATTTACCTTTTTCTTTTAGTCTTTTAATAATTTCTTGTTCCAGTTCATCATAATTGATTATATTGTGCCTTCCATTCTTATACACAAACACTTTTCCAGAGTCGCAAATACAATCAATTATATAGTGTTTTATTTTAGTTCTATGGTGTTTATTCCATTCGTGTATAGCACCAATTTTTGTGCGTATTCGTGGTAGATTTTTACACTCAGTATAATTTTTAGGATTTAAGTGCTTGAGCAAATCTTCAAAATCTATCAGCCAATAGTGATTAGATATTGTATGAGATACATTGTTATCTCTACAATAGTATCTTAAATTCAATTTCCTAATAACAGTGTCATTATCTTTTAATTTGAATGCTCTGTATATTTCTCCTGTATTTAATTTTTTCATTTGTCATTTTCCCTTTTATGAAAGAAATCAAAAACTTCATCTAAATTGATAAGCCACGCATTTCCATATTTAATTTTTGTTATTTTTCCTTCTTGACATAATCTTTCTATTAGATATTGTGTTATTGCAGTGTCTTTATCTAACTTTTTTATATCGTCCATTATTCTTTCTTTTTTTCTTAATCTTGGTATATACATAATTTTCTCCTAATAAAAAAAGACCGATTGCTCGGTCTTAAACTATGTTATTTAACGCATTAACAACTTTTTCTTGTGTATCTGGTATAAAGTGGCTATAAACTTTTAATGTTATAGTGGAATCACTGTGTCCCATATATTTACTAACTGTTTGTATAGGAACATTTTGAGATAGTAGTAAGCTACAATAAGTATGTCTAAGTCCATGACAGGATACATGCTTGAAACCATTTGTTCTTTCAAATATTCTTAACCAAGCACCAACTGTGTCTGTCCCAATAGGTTCTCTATACATATTAACTGCAAGATAATAGTTTTCCAAGTTGTCATCAAAATTTTCGTCAGCTAATCTAAACCACTCTTGATATTCTTTTAAGTTTTCAATTAAAGTATCATTTAGTGGTATATCTCTAACAGAAGTTTTTGTTTTTGGTGTTTTTTCATAAGTTCCAAATTCAGAGCAATGTTGCCTTGCTCTAACAATGTGAACAACTTTTTTATCAAAGTCTATATCACACCATTTCAGTCCACACATTTCACCAATTCTAACACCAGTTAAAATCATAAATTTCATTACTATTCTTTTGTAAATAATATCTTCATCTAATTTATCTAGTGCAGATATAAAATCTTTTGCTTCCTGTATTGAATAAACTTCTTTTTCTCGAATTGGTCTAAGACAAGTATTGCTACTTCCTGAGCCAACTTTTGTTTGACATACGGGATTTTTGCTTATCCACTCGTATCTTACTGCCTCATTAAAGATAGTTCTTAATACTCGTCTATAACCCTTAATTGTTTCAGTTGAATATTCTCGAGTTGTATTTATTTCTTCAAAATAAAGTGAATATTCTAAACCATAAAATTCACAAATCTTCAATGCTTTTGTCTTACTAATATTGCTTTTATTGGTTTTTAAGTTATAAGAAGCACATCTATCAATAATATTTTCTCTTGCAAGCAATCTAAAATTTACTGTTTTAGGAAGTTGCTTTTTAAGTCTTACGCTACCATAACTTTGCTTTTGATAAGTTTGAAAAGAATTAAGAAACATTTGTACATCTCTTATCTTTATACTACTTATAGGTTCTTTGTTAAGACATATTGACTCTAAATATTTGTTAAATCTTGCAATAACATCTTTTGCTCTGAGATAATAGTTTATTGATAGATTTTTTCTTATGTTGGTAATAAATTCTTCACTTAGTTGTTCAAAAGTTAAAACTCTATTTCTAGAATATTCAGTTTTTTCTTTGTATGCTGTCTGTAGTTCTTCTTCTAAATTCATTGAATATTTTTCAACATACTTTTCAAATTTAGCTTCTGTTAAGCCTTTGTCATTATAAATTCGTTTGGTGATGATTTTATTCTTACCAGTTTCTATGTCTTTTGCATAAACATTGATTTTGGCTACTAAGCCTTTTTTATTTGTTTCGATTTTGAAATAAGCCATAATTTTCTCCTAATTTCGTTTTTGCCCGATATATTCAAGCAGACTATCCATATCAACCAAGATCTTATTTCCAACTGTGAGAAATTTGATTTTACCTTCTTTACACCAAGTTCTAATTGTGTGAACAGTGATTGCTGAACATGGATCATCTGTATGAATATAATCAAAAGCTTTTTTAATACTTCTAAGCATATTTAACCTCCTGATAATATTCAAAAATAACTTGTGTTTTGAGTTGCAACTCTCGTTTCGTTCAGTTATTTTCATTTGGAGTATATAAAATGCTTTTGAAAAAATGAATGACATCATACATCATCATATTGACATTTAGATGTATAGTTTTTGAGCATATTTGAGATTAGTTGATACTTATTTATTTCTACTTGTTCTAAATACATATAAAACCTCCTTTGTCGATTCTTTTTTTTCGACACCGAAGAACCAATCAGAAATGAACAAAGAAATCAAAGATAAAGAAAAAAATATTGTCTTTGAATTTTTTTAAGTTTTGAATTTTAAGCAATAATTTTTTCCTTTGAGAGATTTGGGCATTTCTGATAGCCTCTTGCACGAAAAAAAATAACCCCATACCAAAGCGACAAAGGAGTTTATTGTTAATGAATTAGAACAAGTCCAATCAAGTAAAATCAATTTTATTATTGGCAAAATCAAATTAAAGCAAAATTTAGGCAAGTTGTTGATGTGTAGTTGTCAAACAATGTCATTCTCATTTCTTTTTTTATCTTGTATAGTGGCAGTGTAAAAGGAGTTTGAGATATGACTTGTTTATCAAAAATTATAAATTACGACAAAGTTCGACCACCCTAAATGGAAATTTTTGGAAAAACATGGCTGGACACCCTTGACTTTTTCTATTTATGTGTTTATACTATGTGTATCGTAAACACTTGTTCACGATACAAAGGAGAAAATCCCATGAGGAAGAAAAATCAGCAACTTATGGAAAATATTATTGCTTATATTAACGACCAATTTAGTTTGACTGGCAAAGCACCTGCTATGAGAGAAATTGCAAGTGAGTTTAATATTTCTTCTGGTTGTGTATGTAATTACATTAAAGCAATGGAAAAGAAAGGTTTAGTTTCTAATAGTGGCGAATATCGTGGTATTAAAACTAAAAAAATGCAAAAAACACAATCAAGTGTCAGTCAAGTTGCCATTGTTGGCTCTATTGCTTGTGGTTCACCTATTTTTGCAGAACAAAACATTGAAGGCTATATCTCAATTTCAAATGATTTTCTGGGACATGGAAAATTCTTTGTTTTAAGAGCAAATGGAAACAGTATGATAAATGCTGGAATTAGCGATGGAGATTATGTCGTTGTTAAACAGCAAGAAGATGCAAAAGAAGGTCAAATAGTTGTAGCACTTATAGATAACGAAACAACTCTAAAAAGATATTATTTAGATAATGAGAAAAGAAAAGTCCGTTTGCATCCAGAAAATGACACCTTGAAAGATATGTATTTCGATCATATTCAAATACAAGGTGTTGCAGTTAAGGTTATTAAAGACCTTGCATAATTCGGTAATATCGCAGACACGCCCCGTTTTGCGTTATTATATATAGGATAATGAACTAACAGACTTTGGTGTTGGAGTCCCTAACCGCATACGCAGTTTGTTAAATCTAACTTTTATTATCTACTAGGGAAAAGGAGTGTTTTATTATGAATAAAGTAATACTTCTAAAGAAGACAAGAATTAAGTGTCCTGAATGTACAAACTACATCAATGCTGTATCTCAGCCAAATGGCACTATTACTGGGAAATGCCCTGTATGCAAATCTGTAATTTCTTGCAAACAATGTTCTTCAAAAGAAAAACGCATTAGAATAATTAAAGATTTAGAAAGATAAATCTATTTATATCCGTTTACATAACAAAATTAAGGTCGGGCTGAAATAGTGTCTAAATAAAACCTTGTTCAATATTATGTAAGCAAGATTCGTGTAAAAGGATTCAAGTACCTTGACGAATAGTAGTTCTGTGAAAGGAACTATATACTCGTTGGGGTACTTTTTATTTACTCCAACTTAAAAATTTTAATTTAAGGAGAAAATATATGACACCTACCACAATCAGAAATGATTTAAAAGAAATTAGATATTATTATTCAAGACTTTCAGTCTTTGACAAAGCCATTGAGGATGTTGGCAAAAATGTCATACTTGAAAAAATAGAAAAGTATAACAAAGCTATTTGCTTAGCCACACCAAGACTTTATGACTTATATGTTTCACTATATTTGCAAAATAACACACAAGATTCTCTTTCTGAGAAACTTGGCTACACTATTGAAACAATATCAAGGCTTAATAGCCAATTAGTGAAATTTTTTCAAAAAGAATTTATGAAGGAGGAAAAATTAGATGCTTAATCAAAAACCAGATTTTCTAGTTGATGCTAATAATGTTTATAGGACTAGATACTATATTATTAAACAAAATATTTCCGTTTCTACAGATAGTGATGGTAATACCAATATACACAGTGATGATGTTTACTATCTTAGAAACAAAAAGTTAGATAAACAATTTGATGAATGCTTTGCTGACAGAATTTTACTCAATGGCAAAAGACTTCATACAACAACTCATACAAAAAGATATGTTTAACACTTAAAAGAGCGATCAAATTTGGTCGTTCTTTTTCTTTTCTATCAAGTCAAATCAATTAAAAATAAGCCATATCAAAAAGTATCAAAAACTAGGCATTAAACTATCAATAAATACGCAAGTGATGTCATTCAAATTTTCAAATTCCTTTTATATAATAGCGGTGTAATCAAAAAACGAAAGGCAAAATTTAGAGCAAATTTCTAAGGCGTGAAATTTCATAAAGGTGGCCACCTACGAACTTACATTGCTACGGAAAAGCGTTTCAATAAAGTCCTTTCATTAAAGATTACAAACTACAACTTAATATTTTAATCAGCTGAGATAACGGCAACACGGTCAAACACAAAACTATTCTAAAAAGGAGAAAACAATGGCAAGCAAAAACTACAATGAAAGGCGTTGGATTGTTCCTAATAAGAGAGCAAAATCTTATGCCGAAGAAAGAAAAGCAAAAGTCCATCAGCGTGGACCAAAAGAAGGTAAAGAACTAACCGACTATGAAAAAGGTTTGCGTTCAGGCTACCTTCTTGCACAATCAGACCATACAGGTCTTTACAAATATAAAAAAGCATTGGATGAAGGCAAATCTAAAGCCGAAGCTAAAAAGTATTCAAAACAAAAAGGTAAAAAGTAAAAATTAAAATTTGGAGGAAATTATGGAAAAGAAAAATCAAAACAAAATCGTAGTTGAAAGAGAAACCTACGAAAAAGACGGAAAGTCATATTTCAGTTATTTCATTAAAGGCAATATTCGTGGCAAGGACATTAGAGTTCTTGTAACCCCACCAGACAAAGGTGGTTATGCAGTATTAGACATTGTTTTTGGTAATGAAATGAAAGCCGACCTTGTTGCAAACCCTTATGAAATCAAGGACGATTCAGGCAATGTTATCAAAGGCAACACCTATGCTGTTAGAAGTGTTGATGCAGACGGAACTGTTTATGAATGTAATATCAAACCATTCCGTCAATCAGACAAAGCACTTCTTAATATGCTTATGAGATAAGCAAATCTAAAATAAGGAGAACATTATGTCAGACAAAGCAAAAATCACTTTAAGTGTTGTGCTAGGGATTATTGGAGCAATACTTGTGTTCTGCTTAATTGTTTGTATTGGCTGTGCAGTTAATGGACTAACCTTTGGAGAACAGATTTGTTCTTGGTTTAGTTCTAGTAAACCCGCAGTAGATACAGGTAAAGAGATCGCAGAAGCAGTATCTAATGTTCCTATGGCATAACAAAGGCTGGTTCTATGAAAGGGATATTATTGACAATTTTAATCATTGTTCTTGTGGTGCTATTTGGCACATGGCCATTGTCAATCCTTGCCAAAATATTTGAGTATCTAGGTCTGGCTCTTGAATGGCTGGCAAAAGCACTTAATATCTTTGGATGGAATGGCATTATTTAACTAAAAAGCACTATTTAGAACTTAAAAACTTCTATGTAGTGCTTTTTTCTTTTTCAAAAAATTTAATAGGAGGAATTATGGACATTACTAGAAAAATAGTAAATTTCGTTTTAGTGATAGTTACTGCATTTATGACAGTTGTCAGCGGTGTTTGTATCTATTACAAAACAATAGGTAAAGACAAAATACCTTCCGCCATAACATCAACCTATGCCACAACAGTAATTGATCCACAATCTGGTGAAGAACTACCTACGATTGAGGCAAATTACTACTCTAATAAAAATGGCAAAGGCTATGAAGTAGTTGAACTTCTATTTAATTGTTATAGCGGTATTGCAAAACAAGCTATTTATTCTCGTGGATTTCAATTAGTTACAGCAAATAACGAAACCAAATTATATCAATACAATCGTTATAGTGGAACTTCATTTGAAACAGGACACGAGTATAAATGGGGCGACAAAATGATAATTGATATTGATGGCGAAACCTATGCAGTTGCACTAGATGGAACTTACGATATCACTACAAAAAGGTTTAGTTTTCTAAAAGCTGTTGGTCATACCTTTGCTGGTCTATTTACTGGATATAATTACAAAGAAAAGGCTTATACAGTTGAAACAACAACCTACAAATATACTTTTGAAGATTTGTTAACAAAAGTCGGACAAATCTTAAAATCTTGCAGTAATGGTACTGGTGATAGCGTCATTTCACTTATTGATTTGGGCGATTTCTTGCACATTTATGGAGTAGATGAAAATGGCAGAATTGATGGTGAACCACTTGGCGTTAACACATTAAAAAATAGTTATTTTACAATGGCAACACATTTCGATAATCGTGGAATGGTTTGGGCTAAACAATCTATGTTTAAGTCTGTTGCTGGAGATAGTAACTTCAATATTAGTGGCATTAGTGATAATGTGGACTATTGGAGAGTTAAAACTGAATACAACCTAACCGAAAAGGATTTTGTAGGTAGATATTTGGTTTCTGATAGTGGTTTTTATTACTCTCTTGCTACTGAAAAAATCAACGAAATTAAGAACTTTGAAAATATTGAAGTCAACATTACTTTCAATGTTTCAAACATTAAAGACATCAATGTTTTAGGCTTTGATTACTACGCACTTTATGGAATAAAAGTTAATTCTTTAACTATAAAATGCAATTCTCAAAGAGATTTCAAATTACTCGTTGGTTCACTAAAAGATACAGGTATTACTGCAATAAATACAGAAAATATAAACATTATAAATGTTAATTCGGGGGTGAACTTATGAAATGGTATCACTATATAATTTGTTTCGCTCTCATTGTAGTTGGAGTATTCTGCTCGATTGAACTTGTAGATATGTTCAATAAAAAGAGCCAAGAATTTGGGACTGCAATAACGATTGAAACAAAGAATGATTACGAAGAAATATCTAAATTTGATTATGGCTCAATCGAATTTGATACAGAAGATTATGTTAATTTTACTAACATATCGGTATTTGAGCCAATTCAATTTGATGGTAAAGACAAAAATTATTTGCTACTTTTCAATAGCCAACCAGCAAATAATATAGTCCTTACTAATGGAAAAATTAGCGGAGATATAACCTTGTCATTCTATAACCTAGATGGCACAAAGGCTACAACTGCAAAACTTAATGTAGTTATAGAATATTACGCTAGTCAAACCAAAGTCACCATAACAACTAAAAATGAAAACGATAGTGTGGCATATTTAACTACCTATATGGAGATAAACGGTGCTGTGCTAAAAGTCGTTGAACGAGGTTAATATGGGAAGACTTGGCAAGACATTAGTTTCGGTTGGCTCAATTTTAATTGTTGCAGTTGTCGGTATTTTAATCTATTGCTATTGGCCTGCTATCACCGGCACTGTAAACAACAATAAATATTACACACAAGAAGATGTGCAAAAAGCGTATGATGATGGTTATGCAGACGGAAATAAATCTGAAAGCGAATTAACTACAAAATACGAGTATTACAAATCTTTGGTTGATGATTACTATGTTCAAGTTACAACTTTGAATGAAGAAATTAACAAACTATCAAATGAAAATGCAAGTTACAGCACACAAGTTAAAAACTTGACTACTCAAAAGACAAATCTTCAAGCACAAGTAGATAACTTAACAAGTATAAAAGAGACAAATGAATCTACTATTGCTGACTTGAATAATCAAATCACTAACCTTCAATCGCAGGTAAAAAATCTAACTAATAGTAGCGAAGATAAAAGTGAACAAATTGGAAATCTTAACACACAAATCTCTAATCTTCAAAATACTGTTAGTCAATTACAAACCACTAATAAGATGAATTTAGACACTATTACAAGTCTTAATAATCAAATATCTAGTCTAAATGCTCAAATTAGTGAAATGACTGAAAACTCTCAAAACTATACTGGTAAAATCAATGCTTTGAATAGCAAAATCTCTGAATTGCAAAAGAGTATTGCTTACTATGAAGCATACATTGCCCAACTTGAAAATACAGAGCAAGTAGTTGCAACATTCGAGTTTGATGGTAGCGTATACAACATTCAAATTGTGAATAAGGGTTCAAAACTATCTGTTGTTACTCCAACAAGCACTGAATACAAAATATTCAATGGTTGGACAGTCAACGGACAAGCTATTGATTTGAATACTTTTACAATTACTACTAATACAAAAATTGTAGCAGACATAACTTATAAATTTGATGTTAAATTCAAGGTAGAGAACGAGATTGTAAGCAGTCAAATTATTGTAAAAGACAACTTTGCAACCCTTCCTTCTAATCCAACAAAAGAAGGCTATGAGTTTGATGGTTGGTCGCTAAATGGAGTTAATGTAATAAGCGATATTGCAACAAAACCAGTAACGGAAAATACAACATATATCGCAGTATTTACAAAACTTCATACAGTTACTTTCGTTTACGAAAATGAAACAAAATCTACTCAAACCATTAGAAATGGCGAACTTGCTAAAAATGTGTCTATTGCTAATACAGATTACAAGATATTTAATGGCTGGAAAGTGGACAATAAATTTGTAGAGGTTTCTTCTTATGCTATTTATAATGACATAACATTTATTGCTGATATTACTTATAAATATGATGTAAAATTTAAAGTCGATGATGCAATTTATAACTCTCAAATTGTTACAAAAAACGATTATGCAACACTTCCAACTAACCCAGCAAAAGATGGTTATGAATTTGATGGTTGGTCTATAAATGGTGTAGATATTTTAACAGATATTGCAACTACAAAAGTTTCAGAAAATATCACATATTTGGCTGTATTTACCAAATTATATTCAGTTCAATTTGTAAATGATGGTGTTACTTTATCTAGTCAAATTGTAAGAAATGGAAATTGTGCAAGTTTGCCTAGTAGTCCATCAAAATATGGATATAATTTTGGTGGTTGGTCTTTAAATGGAACAGATATCGTTTCCAATATTGAGACTAAACCAGTAACTGAAAATACTATATATACTGCTATTTTCCATGTAGCAGATGTTGATATAGAGCACATTAAAAAAACAGCTGTTGGTAATGGAAATTTCCCATTATTTGTTGATGCTCCAGTTAAAAATCATAAGTATAGCAAGATAATAATTTCGTATAACAAAATGACTATTTATACTATGTATCGTTCTGGAAATTCTTTCGTTAAGGGAGATACACAAACCATTGATAAAGCTTCATCGTTAATATTTGAATATGATGCATCTCGAGACAAATATTTGCTAAAATCTGGCGAATTTGCATCTGGGAAAGTTAACGGTTATGCATATTCATTAAATTATGGAAGTTTGGAAAGATCAGATGAAATGAAAGATATGACTACTGGTAAGATCGGTGGATATTATGTCTCACTTAGTGATATAGAGAATGAAAATTACTATGCAGGGGTTGAATATATATACATTACATCAATTCGCTTTGTAGCATAAAAGGAGAAAGATATGATAACGATAATCTTTGCTCCACCTAGAACTGGTAAGACTTGTTTTATGACACACTGCTTAAATATGATTGCTTTTAATCGTGAAAGAACAAGAAAAATGGAACGAGAGATTATCAAGAAAAACAATAACGGCTTTAACCTGTCGATACCTAAACACTGCGTAAGTAGCAACTATGCAATAAACTTTCGTAAGTTTGGGTATCGGCCAAGGCCGAGCCGAATTATTAACCCATTTAGACTTGGGTTTGATAATCAGTTCGT
>CAKVHV010000005.1 GCA_934754475.1 uncultured Clostridia bacterium
ACTATAACGGTCCTAAGGTAGCGAAATTCCTTGTCAGGTAAGTTCTGACCCGCATGAATGGCGTAATGATTTGGGCGCTGTCTCAACAATGGATCCGGCGAAATTGAAGTATGCGTGAAGATACGTATTACCCGCGACAGGACGGAAAGACCCCGTAGAGCTTTACTATAGCTTGATATTGAAATTTAGTTTTAGATGCACAGGATAGGTGGGAGACTTTGAAACCAGGGCTTTGGCTTTGGCGGAGTCAACGTTGGGATACCACCCTTCTGAAATTGACTTTCTAACATTCACCCGTTATCCGGGGAGTGGACAGTGTCTGGTGGGTAGTTTGACTGGGGCGGTCGCCTCCGAAAGAGTAACGGAGGCGTTCAAAGGTTCCCTCATGATGGTTGGAAACCATCAATAGAGTGTAAAGGCAGAAGGGAGCTTAACTGCAACACTTACAAGTGGAGCAGATACGAAAGTAGGACTTAGTGATCTGGTGGTAGAGTATGGAATTGCCATCACTTAACGGATAAAAGTTACCTCGGGGATAACAGGCTGATTCTTCCCAAGCGTTCACAGCGACGGGAGAGTTTGGCACCTCGATGTCGGCTCGTCACATCCTGGGGCTGAAGCAGGTCCCAAGGGTTCGGCTGTTCGCCGATTAAAGTGGTACGCGAGCTGGGTTCAGAACGTCGTGAGACAGTTCGGTCCCTATCCGTCGTGGGCGTTGGATATTTGAGTGGATCTGCTCTTAGTACGAAAGGACCAGAGTGGACGAACCTATTGTGCACCTGTTGTCACGCCAGTGGCATGGCAGGGTAGCGAAGTTCGGAATGGATAAATGCTGAAAGCATCTAAGCGTGAAACCAGCCACAAGATGAGATATCCCATAACTTTAAGTTAGTAATACCCCTTGCAGAACACAAGGTTGATAGGTCATAGGTAGAAGTGCAGTAATGCATGTAGCTGAGTGATACTAATAGGTAGAGGGCTTGATCATATAAATAGATGATAATCGTAATTCAGTAAACAAATTCTTATAATTGTTAACATTTTTATAAATATGTAGTTGTGAATGTACTTATATATAAGTTCATTCATCCATTACTGGTGATTTTAGCAAAGGAGTAACACCTGTTCTCATTCCGAACACAGAAGTAAAGACCTTTAGCGCCGAAGATACTTGCATGGAAACGTGCCGGGAAACTAGGTCATTGCCAGTTTTTCAAATTAAGAGTTCCGAAAGGAACTCTTTTTTGTTTAAAACAAGGCAATGCCTAGTTAGGAGTGCAATGCACTCCCGACTGCTCACACGCAGTCGCCCGGCACTACGTGAGCGGGAAAATGCGAACATAAACTGATTGAGTATTATGTTGAAAGAGAATATCCTTTGCATTTTAGCTTTATCTGAGAAAAAGTCTAGTTCGCAATTCCGAACACTGTAGACTATAGCCCCAAATAAACTAATGTAATGTTCGGAATGAGTGTCATTGCCAGTTTTTCAAATTAAGAGTTCCGAAAGGGACTCTTTTTTGTTTAAAAACGAGGCAATGCCTAGTTAGGAGTGCAATGCACTCCCGACTGCTCACACGCAGTCGCCTGGCACTACGTATAAAAGTCTAGTTCGCAATGTTGGTTTTACATTTTAACAAAAGTTTAACAAAATCAATATTCGTATTGAAAAATACGCGATTTTATGATATAATATATATAATTACAAATATGTGATTGGGAGTTTAAATGAGTATTTTTGATTATATAAAATCTCGAATAAATAAAAATGTTTTAAAAGATGATTCGCTTGAAGAATATGACGATACTAGTCCTAAGTATCCAAACCAAATTCTAAATGGAATACATGCAAAAAAGTTCTATAGATGTGATAGTGCTTTGTTTGATGACATGTTTGATGAAATTCGAAACAATCCAGATTGTTCTTATGTTACATATCTTAATGATTTAATTAAACAAGAAAAGGATTACAACCCCGAACGTGTTTCAGCAATGCTTAAGATTACATCGGATGTTTATTCTCATTTTAAACATATGAAAAATAATTTTACGTCCGAAAAAGAAGTTTTGTCATCTCGAATAGCAAACTTTCTAAGAGTGCCAACGGTTTATAACAAAAACATTCAGTTTAAAAATAGTTCTGGAATTTTGTCGGTTGATTTTTTGAAGACAGACGAAAACATTCTTGATATAGATGACGATATAAATATGATAGAATCCGAACTTGATGTGGATAGACCTGGAATATTTGACACTATGAATTTGGAACAAACTATGTCAAGACTTAATAGTGTACTTTTCTACTATGAAAAATTATATAATTTTGACCATCAAAAAATTCTTGAAGACATACTTACTCAGTATTTTGTTAAGACCTATGTCTTGGACGATAGAGATTTTGGATACCATAATATTGGTGTTACTTGCGACAAAGATAATAATCTTAGGGTTCTTCCAATGTTTGATTACGAAATGACTTTTTCTAATTCAAACAATAATAATATTTACGAAGACTTTAGATATGCTACATGTCTTGATTACACAAGTATTTTGGAAAAAATTAATTCAAGATTTAAAGAATTAGTTAAGTCTGAAAACTTAAATAAACTTACCAAAGGCTTAAATTCAAATTTTGCTCATATGGCAAAATCTCTTCTAAAATCTAAACAACAAGATTTTGAGAAATATTTGGATATTTCAAAATATATGTTGGAACAAAAAGAACGGGTTTAAAAAGGAAAAATAATGATTAAAATTTGTGATGAAGATATACAAAAGTATTCAAACAATGACGATTATGATTCCTTGTCTTTGAATATTGGCGGAACACTTAAAAAAGATTTTGTCCGTATTAAGTCCGAAAGTATTAAGGAATTGCTAGACAAAATTACAAAAGAAAATAATTCTTATGTTACCTATCTTGATGATTTAATCAAATCTCCAGATTTTGATAACTCCAAAGACTTTCCGCTAGAATACGTGTCTTGTATGCTAAAAGATACTGATAGACATGTAGGTGCTTATAATATTTGTGAAGTATGGGGTTCTCGAATTGCTAATGCTTTGGGTGTGCCGACCGTATTTAACGAAAATGTGTCATTAAACAAAGCAACCAAAGTGCTATCTATAGATTGCATAAGACCCAATACCAAAATAAATTCTCTAAAATCTAACTACTTTCAACAAACAACCGATGGTCTAAAACAAATTAAATGCAAATGCTTTGCGGACTTTGAATCCTGGGAGAAACTATTTGATGCTTGTTTTCGAAACAAAAGCGACTTGACTGGTCATGAAGAAGTAAACAATTTGCTTATTGGTGTAGAGTATTCTGATTATCCGTTTGATAGAGACACCTTGGCTGAATGTGTGGCTAAATTCAAAAAAGATGTTGTTAAACAATATTTGTTAAGGATGATAATCTTGCATGACAAAGATTTCTATCCAGTAAATTTAATGGTGGTTACAGACGAAACAACGGGAAAGTTTAATGTTGGGCCATGTTTTGATTATGAATTTATTTTTAATGACGTTAGTTGGATTCCAGATATGTTTTATACTGAAAATCTAAAATATTTAATGCGAAAGTATCCAAAAGAAACTATGGAATTTGCAAATGCTGTATTCAATGCGTTTTTTGAAAATGGTGTTGTATCTCAACAGAAATTACAAAAAATCTTTGGAGATACAAAAAGTGGTTTTGTAAAATCCAAACAAGATTGCTTAATAAAAAACCTAAATCAATTTGCTAGTTGTTACCTAGAAAATATTGATTTTATAAACAAAAGAAAATCAAACTTTGTTCCAGATGATAAAGAATTATAATCTGCTATACTAAAATTACTTACAAAAGGAGATATTAATGAAAAGAATTTCAAACAAGGATATACAAGATTATTCAAATGCCAAAGACTTTGAATATGCTGATGCTTGTGGCGGAACACTGCCAAAAGGTTTTGTACGTCTTGATAACAAATATCTCAAAAACTACCTAAAAGAAGCCATAAAACCCGGATGCAAATATGTTACACATATAGACGATTTTGTTAGAGAAACTTACGATTCAAAAACAAAAAACATTCCACTCAAATACGTGTCTGTTATGCTCAAAGACAAAGAACAGCACCAAAATTCAAATTCTTATTGCGAAGTAATCGGCTCAAGAATTGCCAATGCTTTGGGAGTTCCTACAGTTTATAACGAACTTGTAAATGTAGACAACAAAGAAATGATTTTGTCTATTGATTGTGTAAAACCCGACATGGAAATTCGTGATTTAAACGACTCTGTTTATATAAAAAATGGCAACGATATAACAAGAATTCGTGCCAAAGATTTTACCGATTTTCCTATTTGGGAAGAACTATTTGATGCACAATTCAGAAACAAAAAGGATTTGCCCCAAGACGAAATAGATTTTAATAAATCATATTGTGTTGAATTCTTTGAATATCCTTTTGAACAGGCTAAACTAGATGAATATATTGAAAAATTCAAAACGGACTTTGTTAAACAATATTTACTCAAGACAATGATTTTGGACGATTGGGATTTTTATCCAAGAAATGT
Source organism: uncultured Clostridia bacterium (assembly GCA_934754475.1). Classification (GTDB taxonomy): domain Bacteria; phylum Bacillota; class Clostridia; order Christensenellales; family UBA1242; genus UBA11490. Next base: position 4,570 of record CAKVHV010000005.1, read on the forward strand.
AAATTATATGACAAACACAAGTACAAAAGAGTTTCATTTGGGTCCAGCATGTGACTACGAATACATCTTGGCGGGTTATGCCGATTGTGCAAAAATAAATAATTTTTATGAGGGCAATATTAAATATTTGATGCACAAGTATCCACAACAAACTTTGGAATTTGGAGATGCTTTTTATGAAACATTCTTTGAAAATGGCAAGTTAAGCCGAACAAAAGTAAACCAAATTATTGATTTGTATAATAACAAAATTTCGGACGAAGCATACAAAAACTTTATTAAAAACCTAAATAATTTTGATAAGTTTTATTCGTTAAATCTTGAAAATTACAAAAATGAACTATCTACGCAAGTTAAAGCTTAATTAAATTTATAAAATTATTTTAAAACATATCTAAATTATTAAATAAATAATTTTGAGAATTAACCGAATTCAAACAAAATGCTTTTAAATTTTATTGACGAAAATTAACAAATTTGTTAAACTTAGATAGTTAATTATTAATTAGTGTTAGAATTGTCAAAAAAATGGTATAAAAAAGCATTTTTTTGTAGATTATCTAAATACTATTTGGAGTATAAAAATATGAAAAAGAAATTACTTTCACTTTTAATTTTGTGCATAATGGCAGTGTCAATTTTCTTTACTGGCTGTTCTTGTTCAAAGGAAGGTCTTAAGGATAATCCAGCAACCGATGCCAATGTTATTAGTAATGGCGGACTAACTGTTGTCAAAGGCGATTATTTGTACTACATTAATGGCTATACTGACGAGACAACTCTTACAAAAGACGATAACAAATATGGCAAAGTTCAACACTCTGCTATTTATAGAACAAAACTAGTAGATGGACAAATCCAAAAAGACAAAGACGGATTCCTTGAAAGTACAGATTTGGTTGTTTCCAAAGTTGCTGGATTTAGCAATGGTGGTTTTTATATAATAGACGACTTTATCTATTATACAACTCCATATATGAACTTGGATAGAGACGGTGTATTGCAAAGCAGTCGTGTTGAGTTCCATAGAATCAATATTGATGGCACAGATGACAAAACTTTGTATACAACTAGCAAGAGCGAAGACAATTTGGAATGGACTCTATACAAGGTTGACGGTGTAGTTTATATCGCAACTTATGTTGATAGCAAAATTATTATTTTCAATACCAATACACAAAAAGTTGTTACAGAAATTGCAAACTCAACATCTCACGCACTCCTTTACGAAACTGACTATAATACAAATATGACAAAGAATAGCGAAATGCACAAGTTTATATACTTTACAAGAGCGATTTCAGATTCAAATTTGATTAACTACAAAGGCAACGAAGTTTGCAAAGTTAATATCCAAACTGGCGATGTAACTATGCTAGAACGTAGTGCTACTTTCACTTTTGAACTTAAACAAGTATCCGCTTCAAAAGTATATTACTTCAAAACAAATTCAAGTATTAGCGGACTTAAACTACTTTATGTAAGAGAACTTACTGACAACTGGAACAATGTAACAGATGTCAAAATTTCAAACGTGGTTTATTCCAACTACTATATTTGTAATTTTGGTGACAACCTAGTAATTGCCGACGATTCAAATGGAACATATCTAATTGAAAATAGTGTTTCTACTAAGATTTCGTCCGCACAAAAGACAATTCTTGGAATGAGCGGAAACAAAGCATATTATCTTAATAGCGATGTTCTTTACTACTTTGACGTAAGAAATGATATAACTTCGGACGAAGTAACTGTTCACACTGTTGGAAGCACTGATAACAAAAGAACAATCACTAATTCAAAATATCTTGATTTTGATAACCAAAGAGTATATGTCTTCTGCGATTATACATCCAAAAATGGAGATACAAACAAATATCTAAATTATATTGATTCCGAAGACAAAGAAAGATTTGTTGGATGCTTTGAAGAAAGTCATATTCCAGCACAACCTGACCAAGCCGAAGATTATGGCGAAGACCCAGATGTTAAATACACTCCTTGGATTGATTAATTTATAAAATTTTAGGACGACCTTTTGGTCGTCTTTTTTTTGTGCTTCCGTTTACAAAACAATCTAAAATTTTATATATTTTTACATTGTTATATTCGCCCGTCTTTACTTTCTGCTCTTATTCGACATTTAAATGGATAATACCCTTAAACTTTAGTTTTTAAGCCATTTTTTGCATTTGTAATAATTTGCAAAAGCCTGACAAAAATGATATATTTTTAGTGTAAATTAAATAATTTTTAGGAGAAAAATTTTATGGAAAAAAGAATTTCAAAAATAGTAGTGGTGGACGCAAACGAAACTTTTGCAATGGGACTCAAAGATTACTTTTTGGAAAGTAGGGAAGCACTAAGGGTTGTAGCAACTTTTGGCAATATTGTAGATGCTATTGAATACATTAGCGATAACGATATAGATATTGTTATTACAGATATTGTTTTGCCAAATGCAGATGGATATGACCTAATTCAAGAAATCAAGGCTTTGGGACTAGCCAAAAAGCCAAAGATTGTTATAGTTTCGGCACTAACCGGCGAAGGCTTTATACAAAAGGCATTCAGCATGGGTGCATCTTACTATATGCTCAAACCTGTTAACTATGAATTATTAGAAAGTCGACTACTAGATATTTTGAAAGACGAATTTCTAAATACAAACCAAAATACCGAAAAGGTTAACGTTTCGCCCGTTCAATTTAAGCCCAAGTCCAAACAACTCGACGAAAGAATTACAAACATCTTTATAACCGTCGGAATTCCAGCACATATCAAAGGCTATCAGTTTTTAAGAGAAGCAATCAAAATGGCAATAGATAGTCCAGATATTATTAATTCAATAACCAAAAAATTATATCCGTCAATAGCTGACAAGTTTGATACTTCCGCCAGCAAAGTCGAACGTGCAATCAGACATGCTATCGAAGTCGCTTGGAATAGGGGAAAGATAGAAAATATCAACAATCTATTCGGAATTCGTGTTTATGGAAACAACGAAAAACCAACCAATGGCGAGTTTATTGCACTAGTTGCTGACAAAATGCTAATTGAAGGAGCATAAAATCTAAATTTGCCATCTCCCTAACTTAAATACATTCCAATTTTTGGAGTGTATTTTTTTGATTTTTATTAAATTATGCACATTATTTTTGTATACAAGAATATGTAGTTATAAAAAATATAAAAAGGCAATCAAGTTTTTTGAAAAATATGTATAAAAAGTCTTTACATTTTCATAATACTTAGATAAACTAGAGTAGTTTTAAATAAAACTTAATTTTGACGGAGTTATTATGAGTAAACCTGTACAATATATTAAATGTCCAAGATGCGAACTTAACTATATTCTCAAAAAGGATAAATATTGTGATGTTTGCAAAGCAGAAATGAAAGCGGGATGTTTGGAAGAAAACGAAATGGACGAATTGGACGAAGGACTAGAACTTTGTCCTATCTGCAAAGTTAATTATATCCAAGAAGGCGAAACAATGTGTGCGTCTTGTCAAGAAGAACAACTTGAAGGAAATTCTAACAAAGACGACGAACCAGATTGGAGAGGCTTTGTTGACAAAACCGACGAAGATGACGAAGAAGAACTAGACTTGTTGCCAATCGAAGAAGACGAAGAAATTGACGAAGAACTCGAAGGCGCTTTTGCCAAAGATTTGGAAAACGAATTTGAAGATGACGACGAAGACGAAGATACTGAGTCCGAAGATAGCGACGATATGGATGACGACTTTGATGTAGTTGACGACGAAGACATCGACGACAATGACGAAGATGATTTCGACGATGAAGACGATAGTGACGAAGACGACGAAGATTTCTAAATAAAAAAGATGTGAAACTTATTCACATCTTTTTTGTTTTTTATTATTTAGATTTTTTGCTAGAATTATTATTTTTAAGATTATCTCTAATTTCTGTCAATAATTCAATCATCAAATCGTCTTTGGAAGGAGCGATTTCTTCAACTGGTGCTTTAGTTTCGACTGGAGTATCTGAAGCCAAACTCTCTTGTTGAGTCTCGTTTGTCTCCAAAGTAGTTGTAACTTCGACAACTTCTGGCTCAGCACCTTTTTTGTCTTTCTTCCAATGTTTCTTTTGCTCTTTGGCCAATTTTTTTGTTTCGTCAACAACTTGTTTGCCAAATTTTTCAAGTTTATTTTTGGAGTAAGTAAATATTTTAAACATTATAAACAATGTCAAAGCAATTATCAAAAAGTCAATAATTGTTTGAATAAAACTTCCGTACTTTAATGCAGATTCCGCCACTAGTACTTCGCCATTTGCTCCATATTCAGCAGGCTTAATTACCCACTTCCAATCACTTACATCCGTTCCGCCAACTGCACAAGAAATTAGTGGCATAATAATATCATTTACTAGACTAGAAACAATCTTATTAAATGCAGCACCAATAATTACAGCAATCGCCAAGTCGACTACATTGCCTTTTGCAATAAAGGCTTTGAATTCTGCCCAAAATTTTTTCATATCTATATCCTTCTTTTTTGTTTTTTATGTATTTATTTTAGCAGAGTTTATCAAAAAAATAAATATATATTAAAAACTTTTTTCGCAAATTGCAAAAATTATTACATTTTGCAAAAAATAAATGCGAGTATACAAAATAATTGAGTAGAATTCATTAAAATTTTGTCAAATGAAAAGTTTAAAATTTAATCATTTTTGTGTAGTAAGATACAAAAAATTACTCTTATTAGGTATTGACAAAAATTCAAGTATATTGTATTATATTAATAACTAAAATTGTACACATGGGGTGTAGTTTTTGAACTCGTGTGTGAATTGGGGGAAAAATGAAAAAGTTTATTGTTTATTTGCTAGTTATCATAGTAGCAGTATCTATGGGCTTTGCGGTTTACTATTTGGTTAGGGATAACGAAGTTATCTCTATCTCTAGTGCGTCTATTTACAAGGATGCCGGAGATAACTTTACAATAGATTTAAAACACGTAAACAAAAAGTCCTATACAAGCATTACCATATCTTCAAGCAATGCTAGTGTAGTTTCTTACGATCAAAAAACAAATACTTTTACTGCTAATGCTGGTGGCGTAGCAAGAGTTAATTTTAGAACTACAAATGCTAAGTTTAGAAATTTGTGGTGCGATGTTATTGTTGGTGATGGAACGGTGGAATCTCCATATTACATTTCAACTCACGAACAATTAGCATCAATTGGTATGGGACAAGAAATTGTAGATAATGGTGTTGGTACAGGTGTTTATGCTGGTGGCGGAAATTATGCAGATTATGCGTCAGACAAATGCTACAAACTTGTTTCAAATATCGAAATCAATGCAGATGTAAACGAAGGTTATTGGATTCCACTTAGACCATTCAGTGGTAGATTTGATGGAAATGGTTTGACTATCAAAAACATCAACATCGACAAAGACTCATATGACTTGGCTTTCCAAAACACTTCAACATATAATCCAACTTTGTTTTCAAAAGAATATGTAGGGTTATTCCAAAAAGTTTTGCCAGGTGCTAATGTATATAATGTGAAACTAGAAAATGTTTCGGCTAGCGGAAGATACAAAAATTTTGGTATTATCGCTGGTGAAAACTATGGAACTATTGAAAGAGTAGAAGTTAAGGATGCTTTCCTATCTTGTGAAACCGAAGTCTTTGGTGGACTTGTTGGAAAGAATATCACAACCGAACAAGGTCAAAACGACACATACATAAGAAACATCGCTAGAATTGATAGATGTAGTGTCAATATGATTGCCGGCAAAAAGCAATTAGCTTCGGGCGAGACTGTTATACTTGGACTCAATAATCTTGTTGGTGGACTAGTTGGCAAAAACGAAGGTGGCACAATTGTTTATTCGTATGTAACTGGTGAAATCGCTTTCGGTGACGATGCGACAACTGCTATAACATATGGCGGACTTGTTGGTGAAAATACTTATATTACTCTAACTAAGTTTGCAGGTTCATATACTTCAACTCTACAAGGTGGAAACCTAAAAGATTGTTATTCAAATCTAAGAACTGACTTTGCATGCGAACATACAAATGTAGATAGCAAGTTTGCTGGAATTATCGCTAACAATTATGATACAAGCAATTCTATTTACAAAGAAGACTCAACTAAGGAAGTAGTTCAAAACTATCTAATTGGTTTGTATTATAACAAAGACAACCTTAACTATCCACAAGGCGATGTAACCAAGAACTTCAAGGGAATTGCTAAGTTTTATTTCAAATCAACAACCTTTGACTTCACAGAAGAAAAAATGGTTGTACTTGGACTTACAGATAGTGAAATGAAAGACCAAGCAAAATTTGTTTCTCACACTACTCAAGAAATTGAGTTTAACGAAAAGGGTGAGTCACTTGGAATAATTAGTCGTGAAATCCCATGGTTATTTGATACTGTTTGGGCAATTGACGAAGAGATTAATGGCGGAAGACCATATCTAAATTATCAATTGATTTATATTCCAGACGATTTTGCAACAGCAGGAACTCCTGTAATCATAAGTTCAAATAGATACACTTTTGAAAAAGGCGAAATCGAAGCAACTCCAACTATCATAAGTGGCGAAAATGGCGTGCTTAGTATGACTGTTGGTGACACTTATGAAGTTAAGGTAAATCCACAAGGATTCACATTTAACTGGTTCTCAAGCGATAGTTCGGTTGTGTCAGTTTCAAATTCAGGTGTGCTTACAGCACTTAAACCGGGAACAGTTACAATTACTTGTTCTAATAAGAGTGGCATAAGTGACACATTGACAGTTTATGTTACAAACATTGTTCATAGAATTTATGGTAACCCAGATAGAATTGATGTTGTTATTAATCAAAGTTATTCATTCAGTGGTGTATTAGTTGAACCATCAACAATAACACCTAGTTACTCAATTCAAAATACAAATATTGCCACAGTTTCCGTTGATTCCGGAGTTGTTACAGTTAATGGTTTGAGTGTTGGCTCAACAAATCTAGTTATTACTGCCGGCAACGCACAAGTAACAGTTCCAGTAACAGTGAGAGACGAAGAAAATAAACAAGTAGATATCGTACTTTCTCAAAATAATTTCAATCTAGTTTGGAATGGAACAACTTCTCAAACCGGAAATATTATAATTGCAAAAGCACTTAATAAGTCTCTTGTAGATGTCAAAGACCAATTAGCATTTGGTTACTATTCATCAAATACATCGGTTATTGAAGTTGATTCAAATGGAAGATATACAGTCAAAGGTACTGGTGTGGCTACAGTTGCGGTTTATACTCTAAGTAATGGTTCAAAATATGTTGGTAGAACAACTGCTATATTTAATGTTACTTACAATGGCTCAGGCACAGTTGGTAATCTTCAACTTAACTATAATTCATATACACTCAAAGTAGGTAGTTGCTTTATCCTTCATGCTTACAATTCAGTAACACCAATAACAGTTACGTTCAGTCCAACTGGATATGCGGAATATGATTACAATTCTGGATTTGTAACAGGTCTAACTGCTGGTTACACGGTCGCTAGAGCCGAAGGCAAAGATGCAAACGGAAACAAACTTTATGGCGAATGTAAAATTACAGTTTACAAACCACAAGAAAACCAAACAACAATTAGTGTTCAGGCAAGCAAAACTCAATTATTTGTAGGAGATACAGCAAGCATCACTGCAGTAACAAATTCAACTTCTCCTATCAATTGGACATTTAATGGATTGTCTTTGAGTGCATTTAATTCTAGTTCAAGCATTGCTTCAATTACACAATCTAACAATACTTCAGCAGTACTTACAGCCAAGGGCAAAGGAACTGTAACAATTACAGTTAGTGTTGGTCAAGTATCTTCGATGACTACAATTACAATTTCTGAAAAACAAAATGCTGGACCTTATATCTATACTGCCGAACAATTAGATAATGTGAGAAACAATCTAAGCAAAGATTATATCTTGGCGGCAAACATAGATTTGAGTTCATACAATTGGATTCCAATTGGAACAGCAGATGCACCATTTACTGGGTCTCTTAAAAATCTCGGTAGTTTCCAAATCAAAAATTTAACAACTGTTGACGAAGACCATGCGGGACTATTTGGATTTGGTGATGCATGTCAAATTGAAGGCATCACAATTAACAATGTTACTGCCAAAGGTGGATTTGTTGGTGCTATCATGGGTGCAGGCTATGGTGTTAGAATTTCAAATTGTTCAGCACATGCTGTTACACTCACAGGTAGAGCAAGCACGGGTGGTATAATAGGCAAAGCATATGGTAGTAGCACAATTAATAACAGTAGTGTATCTGGCTATTCTCAAATTACAACAGTATCAGGTGCTACAAACAGACCAGTTTGTGTTGGTGGTATTGTCGGTTGGTCACTAGATGGAATTATTCAAAATTCCAAAGTTAATATTAATGGAAATATCTCGCTAGGCAGTTCAGTTAACGGATATGCGGGTGGTATAGTTGGTTATACTAATAACTTAGTACTCAATTCTTCTGTTAGTGCAAACATATCTGCAAACAAAACAGACGGAGATTATGCTGGTGGTATAGTTGGTTATACATCTGGCGATGTAAACAATGGCGTTGTTAAAAACTCAAGTGTCGAAGGTTATTATGCTGGTGGCATTGGTGGTGCAATTACAAGTTCTGGTAGTAGCACATTTAAATTTAACAATTACACCAAAGGCTACAGAAAAGAAGATGCTTCGGTATTTAGCTACTCATCAGATGTTATAAACGTTGCTGTCAAAGAAAGCAATACAGTCAAAGGCGTTCAAATAGGTGGACTATTTGGAATTATCAACTCTGGTGTTGTAGAAAATTGTTACACTAGAGCAAAACTACAAGGAACAGACGGCAAGGCTGTTATGGGTGGATTTGCAAGTTATATGTTGGCAAGCGGATTTACTAATGCAGGTGGCTCGGGAAATGTTGGTGTAGTAGTTAATTGTTATAGTGCATGTACATTTAGCGGTAGCGGTCAAAAATACTCAATTACTGCTTCATATGTTCACAACTATGCAGGCGACAACAACGGAAATTCAACAAGAAATGCTGGCTTCTGCTTTGATTATCTATTTGACAATTCTGTAGATGGCAATGCTCAGTATTATGCTAGCGGAAATATTTTCTCAAACTTGTTTGGAAAAGATAATGTCCAAGCCAAAAAATCTACAAAAGATATGAAAAAATCTTCGACTTATGTTGACAAAGGATTCTCGTCTATGTACTGGAATTTGGTTGACGGAAACTATGCAACCTTGAAGATTGAAAATAGTTTGTAATCAAAAAATATATTATTTTAAGTCCCACATGGGGTTCACTTGAAAAGTAAAAGATTTAGGAAGAAATTAAGATTTCTTCCTATTTTTTTGTCTTATCAAATAATATATTTAAAACAAAAAAGACTTATCCAAAAAAGATAAGTCTTATAATTTTTTAGTTGGTCTAGTGCCAATCAAAAACCTAAGCAATAGCATTTTCTATTGTTTTTTAGGTCTTACATAGTCGAAATAAACTTTAATAAATTAATTATTAGCTTTTAGTTCTTCTTCATATTTAGCAAGAACTAATTTGTTGATTTCTTCTCTAGTAGGAGTATTGATTGGGTGAGCAACATCTTTGTATTCACCTTCAGGAGTTTTTCTGCTAGGCATAGATACAAAATATCCTTGGTTGCCTTCTAATACTTTGATGTCATGAACTACAAAGCAATCATCAATAGTGATTGATGCAACTGCTTTAAGTTTGCTTTCTCCATTTGGAATTAAACGAATACGAATGTCAGTGATTTTCAATTGTGTATACCTTTTCCTTATTTTATTTAAGCACATCGGCTTACTATATTCTATCAAAAATTATTATTTGTCACAACTTTTTTGATACTATTTTCATATAAAATATTATGAAAATGAATAATTTTTTTGAAAATTTAAATATTTTTTTTGTCGGAATTGGTGGAATTAGCATGTCTGGGCTTAGTAGACTCTGTTTTTCTTTGGGAAGCAAAGTCTCGGGAAGTGATATAAATTTTGGTGCAGAATGTCAAAAATTGCAAAGCGAAAATATTAAAGTTTACTCAAATCACGATGAAAAACACATAACCAAAGATATTGACCTGGTTGTGTTTAGCGGAGCGATTAAGAGCGATAACTGTGAGTTAATCAAAGCCAAAAAACTTGGCATCAAAACAATTGAACGCTCCAAACTACTTGGACTGATTTCAAATGAGTTTAAGCACGTAATAGCAATATCAGGCACACATGGCAAAACCACAACAGTGAGTCTTCTTGGTGAAATCTTCCTTAGAGCGAACAAAAATCCGACCATTCATATAGGTGGAGAAAGTGTAAATTTAAATGATAATACAATTATTGGTGGCAAAGATTATTTAATTTTGGAAGCCTGTGAGTATCGCAAAAGTTTTCTTTCACTCAAACCCGAAATGTCTTGTATTACAAATATCGAAAGCGACCACTTAGATTACTACAAAGATTACAAAGAGATTTACAAGACGTTTGAAAAGTTTGCAAAAAATTCTAGTCACCTAGTTTCATTCTCGGATATTAAGCACAAAAATAAAATCGATTTAAACAAAGACTTCAAGGTAGACAACATTAAGTTTAGTGACTTTGGCTATACTTTTGATGTTTACAAAAATAATTCGTTTTATGAAAAGTTTAAAATTAATTACTTGGGTTGTCACAACATAAAAAATGCACTTTGTGCAATTGCTATTGCCGATTATTATGGGATTTCAAAAGATATAATCAAAGATGCAGTTCAAAGTTTTAGGGGTGTCAAACGAAGATACGAAATCATCGGCGAAGTTCAAAATACAAAAGTTATGATAGATTATGCTCATCATCCGACCGAAATTGAAAATAGCATTGTGGGGCTAAAAAGTTATTACAAAAATATTTTAATCGTCTTTCAACCACATACATATTCAAGAACACTAACTTTGTTTGACGACTTTGTACGAGTTTTAAAAAGGATTAAACACTTAATTATTTACAAGACCTATCCTGCTAGAGAGCCAAAAATTATAGGCGGTGATGCGCTCGATTTGTATAATCAGTTGGGCGGGGATGTCGAATATTTTGACAACTTTGATAGTCTAAAATTAGATATTCAAAAAAACCTTGAAAGAGATAATTTTGATTTAATCTTAATACTAGGTGCGGGGGATTTGGCTGAAATCTTCAAAGAGTATTTAGATGCTAATTAACTTTATCCAAAAAAATACCAAATAAATTACTAAAAGTCTTGACTTGCGGTTTGCAAAAGTGTATAATTTAACATGGAATTAAAATTTGTAGATAATTTTAAGCCTTGTAGATGAGAAATGGGCATTTTATGTGTTCCATACCCATGTCGCAAATAGGATTTTTAGAATTAGTGAGGTGAATACTTATGAAACAAGACATACATCCAGATTACCACGAAGTGGAAGTTGTTTGTGTTTGTGGCTCTAAGTTTAAAACAAAGTCTACTATCAAAGGCGATACAATAAGAATTGATGTGTGTGATAAATGTCACCCATTCTATTCTGGTAAGCAAAAACTTGTAGACACTGCTGGTAGAGTAGAGAAGTTTAAGAAAAAACACAATTTAGATTAATTGATAAAATCTAGGCAGGGACAATTTCCTTGCCTATTTTTTGTTATTTACAAAAATCCACATATTTTTAGTTGCTTTTAGTACTTAAAAAAAGTTAAAATAATAAAAAATTAAACTATGGATGAATTATGAAAAAAATTGAATTATTAAATACTGCAGTTAATAGACTAAATGAGAATAATATTCCCGATGCCGAAGATAGTGCGCTTAGACTTTTGGCACATGTTTTAAATATAGATTATTCCAAACTTTGTTTGCAAGAAAATATCAAAGACGATGTTGTCGACGATTATTTGGCACTAATAGATAGCAGATGTAATCACGTGCCTTTGGATAGACTAATTGGTTACAAGTACTTTTTTCAAGTTAAAATCCCTTTTAACAAAAGTGTTCTAACCCCAAGATACGAGACAGAATTTTTGGTTGAAAGAGTAATTATGGATATTAAGAATAAATACTCTCAAACACGAATTAATCTTCCTTTTGAGCCAGTGACAGTGCTAGACATGTGCACAGGCAGTGGATGTGTGGGGCTATCTATTGCATGGGAGACTGGTGCAAATGTCACCATGGCAGACATTAGCAAAAATGTAATAACTATTGCCAAAGAAAACTGCGAACTTAATAATGAGATTCGAAATGAACAATCCCTTCCGCCAATCAATCCAACTTTTTTGGTGTCGGATATGTTTGAAAATATCACTTGCAAATATGATATAATCGTTTGCAATCCACCATATATCAAATCGACCGATTTAAACAAACTTGAAATCGAAGTCAGAGACTTTGACCCAGCACTTGCTTTGGATGGCGGAAAGGATGGACTTGACTTTTATAGAAACATTTCCAAAAATGCTCACAAGTATCTTAAGACTAACGGAATGTTATATTTGGAAGTGGGTTATGACCAAGCCGAAAAAGTTGCCAAAATGCTAGATAAGAATTTTGAAAATATCGAGATAAAAAAGGATTTGGCAAATATAGATAGATTTATTATTGCAAAAAAGAGAGAAAAGAATGTTAAATAAAATTAGATTTTTAAAAGAGAAGTTTTTGGAAGTCGAAAAAGAAATGATGAAACCCGAAAACATCGCCGACAACAAAAAGTACACCGAACTTTGCAAAGACTACAACGAACTAGAACCAATAAGCCAAGCATATGACGATTATTCCAAGGTTTTGAAGACCATGACAGATGACGAACAAACTTTGGAGACCGAGACCGACAACGAAATGCGTGCGCTTCTCAATTCCGAAATAGAAGAATGCAAAAAAGAAATCGAAAGACTAGATGAGCATATCAAAATCTTGTTACTTCCAAAAGACGATAACGACGAACTTAACGTTATTTTGGAAATTAGGTCGGGTGCTGGTGGCGAAGAAGCCAGTCTATTTGGCGGAGTGCTTCTTAGAATGTACTCAATGTATGCCGAAAGCAAACGTTGGAAAGTCGAAGTTTTGTCATCAAATGAAACCGAACTTGGTGGAATTAAGGAAGCACAAGTTAGAATTAGTGGCAAAGGCGCTTATAGCAAGTTTAAGTACGAAAGCGGTGTTCATCGTGTTCAACGTGTTCCTGAGACCGAAAGTTCAGGAAGAATTCATACAAGTACAGCAACTGTTGCTGTTCTTCCAGAACACGAAGAAGTTGATGTTGAAATCAACGAAAAAGATTTGCAAATAGATGTTTATCGTTCGGGAGGTGCGGGCGGTCAACACGTAAATACAACAGATAGTGCGGTTAGAATTACTCACTTGCCAACTGGAATTGTTGTTGCATGTCAAGACGAAAGGTCACAACTCAAGAATAGAGAAAAAGCAATGTCTATTCTCAAGAGCAAACTTTATGATTACTTCCAAATGCAAATTAATGAACAATATGCTTCCAATAGACGAAATCAAATTGGCACAGGCGACCGTAGTGAGAGAATTAGAACATATAACTATCCACAAAGTAGACTGACTGACCATAGAATCAACTATACATCATACAATCTCGAAGCATTCTTGAATGGTGATTTGGATGATTTGATTTCTAATCTATCAATTGCCGAACAAAAAGAGAAACTAGAAAAAATTACATTATAAAATTTTTTGAACTACTCTTAAATAAAGAAAGGAAAAGATTATGGACAAAAAAACAATTTATACAGCGATTAAGCCAACTGGAATATTAACACTTGGCGGATATATTGGTGTTGCACAAAATCTCAAAGATATGGTTAATAATTATAACGCATATATCTGTATTGCCGATTTGCATGCACTAACAATCAATCCCGACCCCCAATTTCTCAAAGAGAATACTTACAAACTATTATCCTTGTATTTGGCACTTGGTATTAATACTGACAAATGTACTCTTTATCTTCAAAGTCAAGTACATGAACATGCCGAAATCAATTGGGTGCTTTCAAACTTTACTATGCTCGGCGAAGCGACAAGAATGACACAATTCAAAGACCACCAAGCCAAGTCAAAAGAAATCAACATGGGACTTCTTAACTATCCTATTTTGATGGCGGGAGATATTTTACTTTATGACACAGATATTGTGCCAGTTGGAATTGACCAAAAACAACACGTTGAACTTTGTAGAAATATTGCTATTAGATTTAATCACAAAATGGGCGAAACATTCAAAATTCCCGATGTGCTACTCAGAAAAGAAGGTTTCAAAATCGGTGGACTAAACGACCCAACCAAAAAGATGTCTAAATCCGAAAGGGGAGATACCGGAACAATCTTTATTGAAGACACAAAGGAAGAGATTATCAAAAAAGTTAGACGTGCGGTAACGGATAGCGAAAATGTAATTAAATACGACCCCGAAAACAAACCCGGTGTTAGCAATCTGTTGACAATTTATGCTTGTCTTAAAAATATTGATATTCAGTCGGCTGTTGCTCAGTTTGAAGGTCAAAACTATGGCACACTCAAAAACGAAGTTGCAAATGCAATAATCGAAACCCTTGAACCTTTGCAAAAAAAGTACTACAAGTACTTGGACGACAAAGAGTATTTGGATAGTATTCTATCCAAGGGCAAACAAAAAGCCCAAGCCAAGGCTCAAGAAACTTTGAAAAAAGTTTATAGTACTCTAGGACTTGTTTCAAACGACTAAAATAACAAAAAATAAATATTTAAGCCTAAACAATTGACTTAAATATTTATTTTTTTTATAATGTGGGTAATATTTGGTTAAGTTAGGGATAGCGCAAATGTTTTTTAATTTGAGAAAAAAAGGTAATAAGCTTTTGCCAATACTTTTGCAAATCTTTGCAATGGGTTGCCTTTTTGTTGCTATTTTTGACAAAGAAGCAGTATTTATCTTCAAAGATTTTGTAGATAGACTTCAATTAGGGGCAGATATTGAAATGACTCTAATTAGGCTATTGCTTCCTTTTAGAATGATTGCACATTGTCCGTCATTCTACGCCTTGTTACTTATAATCACCCCAATTGTTTATTTGGCAAGCAACAAACAAATCTTTGGATTTTTTGAAATCACACCTTTTAAGTATAAGTATTGTGATGTTCAAGAAAAAGAATACGAAATAGAAAACTTTTGTGAACAAAAAAATTCTTCATATCTCAAAACTATGAGACTACTCTTTTGAGATAACCTTTTTGTAGTGCATGTGTCAGATGAGTTAGGACACAGCGGTCTTTTTTGCATTTATCAAAAAATAATGTTGAGTTAAATTATTTTTTATAAATCTTTTAATTTTTGGACCACACTACATTATCATTACTATTATAAGATATTGTTTTATCTTATAAATTTTTTGGTTACAATTTTGTAACAGTAGCGATAAAAAGGTTTAAATTTTTTGCAAGAAAAATTTATTAATAAGGTTTAAATTTTTTGCAAGAAAAATTTATTAATAAGGTTTAAATTTTTTGCAAGAAAAATTTATTAAAAAGGTTTAAATTTTTCGTAAGGGAAATTTATTAAAAAGGTTTAAATTTTTTGCAAATAAAAAATTTACTTAATTAATAAATATTGTCAAAAATTACGAAATTTACATATGAATTAATAATTTGCAAAAAATAATATATCCGAATGTAAATACTATTTAAAATAAGTTGCATTATAGTTAATTTATATGTAATTTGCAATTTTTGGATAAAAAGAGTTATGTTATTATTTAGTTATTTAATTATTGCCATAGTGACTTTGGCATTGCTTTTGTCATATTGGCTTTTGAAAAAGAAAAATAAATCAACTAGCAAATTTGAAAAAATATTGATGTATGTGCTTGCTGGTGTATTTTTCTTGCGTTTTATGTGGAGAAGAGATAGTTTGTCGGATAGCTACATGCTCCGTAGCAACAATTTTGATAGTGCATTTTTGAATGCTTACTCAATTATTGTTACGTGGTTTACTTATGCTTCGACACTAATACTTATTTTGTATCCATTCTTTGATATTCGTGGCAAAAATGTGCTTGTCAAATATTTTGTACTCCCAATGAGTATAATTTCAAGTGCAAGTTTTTTCATACTCGGAATTGCAATTGACGGAAGACTTGCCTTTGAAACTTTCAATCTAAGAATGCTTATTATGGCTTGTGAGTTTGGCTTGACACTTTCGCTTAGTATAATTGTGTTTGTTTCAAATGGCTACTTTAAATCAAGTAAGTCTGAAATTAAAATTCTTTGGTACTTGCCTTTGCTCTTGCTTGCAACAATGCCACCATATGTTTTGCAAGGCTTGTTTGGAAGAGTTAAATATAGTGTTGAACTCAAAGGTTTCAAGTTGCCACATCGAATTATTTTGTATTTTGCATTTATAATCCCAGTAGTACTTTATTTGTTGTTTAAAAAGAAAGACCAAGAGACCAAAAGAGCGGTTCTTCTCTATATTAGTTTGGGAACACTAATGTCATTTAGTGGTGGATACAAATTTCCGGACTTTTTGGATATTACACACTGGCCATTCCACTTGTGTAATACAGCAATGTATATCGTTGCTATTTGTCTAATATTTAAGTGGAACAAATTATTTTACTTTACATATTTTATCAACGTCTTGGGTGCGTTGCTTGCAATGCTTATGCCAAACTACTCATCAACTTCAAATCTATTTGATAGTAGTCTAGTTAATTTTTATATCAATCACTATATTGCATTCTTTATGCCTTTGCTAATTGTAGCACTTGGTGTTTATGCTAGACCAAAGCTCAAAGAATTTATTTATTCGATGATTGGGTTCTTTGTATACTTTGCTTTGGTTTTGATATTAAATGCATGGTTTAGCAATTACGGAAGTGTCGATTACTTCTTTGTAAATAGCGACTTTATAGCCGACAAACTCGGTGCTTGGTGCGAAAAACTTAGAGATAATCATATTTGGCACTTTACAATCGGAGAGCTTAGTTTTACTTTCTATCCCGTTTATCAACTACTATTCTTTTTGGTTTATGTTGGATTGGGTGCGGGTGTATGGTTTGTCTACGAAGGTGCATATTCCTTCGTTGATACAATCTATGATATTTTGGCTAGAAAGGAAAAAATTAAACTAGATAAAATTGCACTCGAAATATCTTTGAACGGAAGGGGGATGGATGAGCCTATGAACAAACAAAACAAAAACAAATTAGTTTTGAATAACTTTAGCAAACGTTATGGCAAAAGCGATGTCTATGCTGTAAAAGATGCAAGCCTAGAAATTAATGGCGGTGAAATCTTTGGATTTCTTGGTTCTAATGGTGCTGGGAAAAGTACTATTATCAAGTCAATTGTTGGAATTCAACCAATAACAAGCGGAAGCATCGAAGTCTGTGGCTATGATGTAGACAAACAATCTGTCATGGCGAAAAAGAATATCGGCTTTGTTCCCGACCACTATGCCTTGTATGAAAAATTAACGGGAAGAGAATATATAAATTATATCGCCGACCTTTATGATGTAAGTTTGGAAGATAGAACCAAAGCGATTAATAAATATGTAGATTTGTTTGAGTTAAATGATGCTTTTGATAATCAAATCAAAACTTATAGTCATGGAATGAAACAAAAAATAGCAATTATGTCAGCACTTGTTCACAATCCAAAAGTTTGGATTTTGGATGAACCATTGACTGGACTTGACCCAAATAGTATTTATCAAGTCAAAGTCTGTATGAAAGAACATGCCAAAAAAGGCAACATTGTATTTTTCAGTAGTCACTTAATAGATATTGTAGAACAACTTTGCGATAGAATCGCAATAATCAAAAAAGGAAAAATTCTAACAGTTCAAAACGTTGAAGACATCGAAAAGGAATGTTCTTTGGAAGAGTATTATCTCAAAGTTGCATCGCAAAAAGTTATGCCAACCAAAGTTAAACCCGAATCGAATACTTCAACAACCGAACAAAAAGCAAAATAAAAAGATAAAAAATCAAAAAAGGAGAGAAATGGGCGGACTCAAAACTTTGTGCAAAATGCAACTCAAAGACCGAATAAACTTGAGTTTTTTAAAAAGTACAAAACAGACAATATTCAAGGTTGTATTATCACTTTTGAAATTTGCACTTATTACAGCGGTTATATACCTAGGGTTCTATATTTTGAGTTATCTAAGACTTGTGTCGTTGCTTCCGGGAGTTCCGGAGAACTTGTTTGAAGTAATATTTACATGTCTTATGTTGCTATCAATTATTGTATGCTCGTTTGGACTAGTCAAGACTTTGTACTTTGCCAAAGATAACTTTATGTTACTGACTATGCCAGTAGACAGAACCAAAGTATTTTTCTCAAAATTAATAGTCTTTTATATCTATGAATTTATAAGAAACCTAAACTACTTTTTGCCACTTCTTGTTGCATATGGAATGATAAACAAAATGCCATTCTACTATTATTTTTGGTTAGTGCTTGCGATGTTTATAATCACTCTAATTCCAGTTTGTATAGGTGCACTCCTTTCCATTCCACTTATGTATATCCAAAACTTTGTTAAGTCGTACAAATTCTTGGAATACACTTTTGTTGTAGTTCTAATTGCGGGTGTAAGTATTGGTCTAATTCTTGTTATTAATGCCATTCCTTCCAATTTTGATTTAATTGGCACTTGGGGAACAACCTTTTGGAATATACAAAATTTCTTAAATAAGTTTAACGAAATATTCAAGCCATTTACATGGATGTCAATTGCAATAGTTGGCAAAAGATATGGAATTTCAAATAATCTATTTAGGCTTGAGCAATGGATTGCAATTCTAATTATTTTGGGCGGAATTGCCATAGTATTTGGACTAACTTATTTGTTAGTACGACCAATGTATTTTCATATGGCAAGCACTCCATTTGAATACAAAAAAGAAAAAATCACCAAGACTATTCCAAACAAGAAACGAAATGCTTTCTGGTCGGGAGTTATCAAAGACTTCAAACTAAACTTCCGAACACCAAGCAAATTCTATTCGTTAGTTGCAGTAATAATTGGACTTCCAACATCAATATTTTTACTAAACAAAATTTATTCGGCAATGGATACAAGACTAACGGGTACTAATATGTCAATAGCATTTAATATCTTGTTGATTTTGCTTATTGCACTTTCTTCAAATACAACACTAGCACATATTTATAGCGAAGAAGGAAATGCAAGATACCAACTCAAAACAAACCCAAAACCACAAATGAATTCACTTGTGTCAAAGTTGGTTATAAATAGTGTATTTATGACATTTTCTATTCTTGTAACAGTTATAATCTTTGCTAGTTTTCTCAAAATTAGTGTAGTGAATACGATTTTAATTTTTGTGTTTATTGAGAGTTTATACTTGGGGCATATGCTCCATAGTGTCGAACTGGATATAATGAACCCACAAACCCAAAGATATCAGACCGAAGGCGACAATCTTAGCAATCCAAACGACTTAAAATCGGTTATTTTTGCATTTTTAATATCAATTATCTTTGCACTTATTACTTACTTTTTAATAAGCGAAAATATGAATATCGTTTGGACAAAAGTCATGCTTTTGGCAGTTGCCTATATGTTAATTAGAACTTGGCTGTTTGTAAACAAAATAAAAGTATATTATAAGGAGATAGGCTAATGAAAAAATCTACACTTATAATGATTGCTATAGTTTACATTGCATCCATTGTAGTAATATCTATATTTGGGATGAAGTCAGTTGTTTACAATGAGATTATTCCAGTAACAAAGATAGAATGTCTCAATGTTACAGACGACAAAACTGAAGTTGAATATGACGGAGACACCAAAGTCATATCCGTTGAGTACAAAAAACCCGGTAATGCCGAAAATCTAACCGGAACAATGGTTCAACTAAGTTGGAGAGTTCTTCCGGATAATGCAAGCAACAAAAAAGTCAAGTTTGTTCACAATCAAACCACTCGTGCTGAGTTTGTCAAAGACGAAGCGGGAAACGAAGTTGGACTAATCTTGTTTACGGGCAAGGTTGTTTTGAATATAAAAATCATGTCAACTGATGGCACACAAGTTTTTGAAGAAATTGTTGTGTGGGCATACTAAGGGGGTGTGAATTTTAGGAATTATTATTAAATTTTTAAACAAAATAAATCAAGTAAGAAAAAATTACAAAATTCCTACTTGGGAAAAACTTTAAAAAGGGAGATAAATAAATGAAAAGAGTTACAAAAATACTAGTATCAGTTCTTGCTATTATGTGTTTTGGATTTGTGCTTTCGGCTTGTAAACCAAAGATAGAAAATGCTCAAGTCAAAAATGGAACACTTGCAACTACAATCGCCAAAGGCGAAGAACTAGATACTTCCAAAACAATCGTAATCGTTAATTATTCAGATAGTTCCACCAAGGAAGTTGAGTCCAAAGACCTAACATTTGGTGAAATTGATATCAATATTGTGGGAACTCAAAAATTAAAAATAACTTTTGAAGATTATAGTTTTGAAGTTCCAATCAAAGTCGTTGCAACCGAAGCCGATGTAAGTACAATTACGTCACTCAATAGTAGACTTCTCAACGAGTTTAATGCAAACAAATCTATTCGTTCAGACAACAAAGAAATGGAATTTATAGATAGAACACAAATTCTTCAAGTTGGTGACGATAATCCATTTAATTTTAGATTATTTGCATCAGGCATAGATGGTGCAGGTGTTAGAAGAACTAATATTACTCGTGTAAGAACAAATGTCAAAATCGAAGAAAAACAAGGCAATACCTACACCGAACTTACTGGAGATAATCTAAATAGTATTGTAGAAATAGATACAGTCAACACTACTTTGGACTTTAAGGAAAGTGCTATAGGCAAAACATATAGAGTAACAGTTTCGGCTGCTAATGTAGATGAAGATTATTTGGAAGAAGGTGGTGCAACAACATCATTTACAACCGAACTTCAAGTTGTTGACGGATACAACGTATACAATGCCAAAGACTTGTCTTTGTATGACAACGTTCATGCTAGTTTTGATTCAATCAAACCTACAACTCAAAATGTCAAAGCTCTTATACTTCAAGACAATATCACAATAACCAAAGACGATGTAAGAAAAGATGCATTCTGGTCAGAAAGTTCTCCAAATTATAGTGGTAGTCTAAATAATCTTACTGACCAAACTGTTATTGGCTCACCAATAGACGCTAGCGAAGACGGAATATATCATAGAACATTGGCGGACGGTGAAACTTTTAACTTCCTTGGTAATTACTTTACGATAGATGCCAAAAATTTCCCAAAAATGGTTTTGGAATTTACAAACCCAGATAATGGTGTTAATGTAGAAAAATCCGAATATATGACAGCACACTTGTCACTATTCTATAATGACGCACTTGCATCTAATCCAAATGCAAGTACAGTCAACTGGGCAAACATCCACTTTGTTGGAAATGGTGAATTAAATGCTAAACCAGAAAACTCCGGTGCTATAATTCTATCCAAAGCCAAAGTTGTCAACTTCAATGCAACAAACAATATTACTCACTACTTTTATATTACAAACTTCTTCTCTTATGAAGAACCTTTGAGAGCCGACCAAGGCAATAATGTCTTGCTTAATTGCAAAGCATTCAAGTCTTATCAAACTCTTATTTATACTTGGGGTGTAAAAAATCTCAAAATCGTTAACTGCGAACTTAGAGATGCCGGTGGCCCAGTTATGATTGCCGACCACTGCAAACAAGACGACAATGATACAACCGGCACTACTGGTTATACAAGTTCGATAGACATCATTAATTCCAATCTTGAATCCAAAGTAACCGGCAAAGAGCCATGGTTCACAGTTTATGGAGCAGGCGAATTATTTGGACAATTAACAATGGCTGACCAATTATTTACAGGCATTGACCCAATAACCGGCAAACCAAATGGACTTCCACAAAATCTTGTTACCATGACCGCTGGATATGCAAACGATAACGGAACACTTGTTCCTAAGGTTAACTTTGTTGCTGTTTTGAAGAGTGGCTCCGTTCAAGGTTTGTCATCCAAACGTATCAAAGGATATATTAGAGTATTTGAAACTCAATTAGATTATGACAAATTCTATTCGGCAGAAAACCCAGAAAAAACAACTTATGGACTAGATATGTCAAATAGTTCGGTTGTAGATAGAGTATTCAATGACCCAACTTCTAGTATCTACTTTGAAAGCAGTAAGTCGGGTGGCTATATCAACTCTAACGTAGGTACAAATAGTGACGTAACAATGAAATCAGATGACAAAGTTAATGGATTGTATGCAGGAATTGCTGCAGGCATGCAACGAGCAGGCGTTACAGTTGCTCCTACTCAAGAACAATTTGCATCACTTAATTTTGAACAAAAGAAAGGTGCAATTGCTCAGATGATTCAAGGCATTAGCGTATCAGACCTTCTTCCAGTTGCTAACAAAATTGGCTTCTTAGGGCAAATCTACGAATCCGCCAAAAATAAAGTATTCAAAGAAATTAGTGGATGGGATAATGCTTTAACTCAAGGTGAGATTGATGGAGAAATTGCTAGATTAACTACTTTGAAAGAAGAAACAGAAAATCAAGACGACAAAAATAAAATTGATGCTAGAATCAAAGAATTGCAAGGCTTAACAGCATTAAGCGAAGCCGAAGCGCTTGAATGGAAAACAACTCATTTAGTAAGTGCAGTGGCATCAATTGAGCCAGATGCTTCTTATGCCGACGGAAAATATTCAAATATTTATATCTTTAATGGCATGGGTGCAATGATTCAAATGTATCCAAAAACTAATGCTTAAAAATTTTATATAAAAATAAAAAAGATGTTGAAAATTTAATTCAACATCTTTTTTGTTATTTATACTTATTTAGCCTATTTTCTTAGTTTTATTTAAATAAAAGTCAACTCCGTTTAGCATTATGTTATTGACAAACTTGTCGGTGGCTTTGTAGAATATGTATTTATTTTTTCTTTTTTGAGTAACAACTCCGTTTGTTTTAAGAATCCTTAGTTGGTGACTGAGAGTTGTTTGATTAATGCCAAGTAATTGAGACAAATCATTAACACACATTTCGTGAACGAGCAAAGATATGAGTATTTTAAGCCTTGTGCTATCCGAAAAAATACTATAAAAGTTGGATAACTTTGTACAAACTTCTTCGTCGGGGATGCTTTGTTTGATTAAATTTTTGTTCTCACGACTTATAAAAATTGGCTCTTCCATACACTTCCTTTTGTGATTATTATTATTTTTTATATTCATATTACTTACGAAATATTTGATTTAAATTTGAGATTACAATATTTACTGTCTTTCAAAAATATTTTAACAAATTAAGAATACTTAAGCAATTTGGCACAAAAAAATTTTTTGTAGCATAATAACTAAAAAGAAAATATTTTGGGGGAATTATGAATTTAAGTAATGATGTAATGCTTATTTTGTTGCTATCCATTCTATCTAGTCCAACTGACGAAAATGGCGAAGTAGAATACGCTAGCAATACAAATTTTTTGTTGCTACTATTGTTGGTTCTAAATAGTAGCCGAACGCTAGATAATTTGTGTAATTATGGAACTTGTTATCCAAATAGTTGCAATAGATGTAGTGGCACAAACTCGTTAAATATTTTTTAGTTTGATTGTGTAGGTATTTTGTCAAACGTGGTTTTGATATTGGGTGTAATAAATAATATGAAATACAAAATTTTTTGAAAAATCAAAAAATTTCTAGTGTCAAAAATTATTAGGATTACATAGTATGAAGTGTATAGGCAATACAACAAGTAAAAATTTAAAAATTCCCTAAATAATTTTTGCCTATACCTTTCCCTTTACACAATCGCTAGATATAGACTTGACTAGACTTTGCTTGTACAAAAGAAAAAACGATTGTTTCAAATATTTGGATGTCAATTATGTTTGACATCCTTTTTACTTATTTTGGAAAGTGGATTTTTAAATATTTTGTCGAATTTTGAGAAAAATAAAGTAAATAAATAAGGAGGGTGGGTAAATATGGATGCAAATTTAAAGAAAGTACTACAAATAGTAGTTTACTATTCACTTATTGCAATAATGGTTGCGTTTGAAGTCTTCTTTATGATAACTCTAGCAAATGCAAGCATGGCATTGTGGGAACAAATTTGTTATTTCGTTCTAGCGGGACTTCTTGTAGGTGTTGTAGTTTATGATATTATTTGTACTTGTATGCAATCTCAAAAATACATATCTGGTTTTATTCTATATGTAATTACTGCTTGTGTACTAGTTTTAAGTCTTATTGTTATGGCACTTAACTCAAATAATGGTAGACTACTTATTGACATTAGCGAAAGATTCTTTAGAATAATTTTATTTAGTTATCTTATTAATGCTTTTGCAATTCTTATCTATTGTACAGGCGAAAAACTCATTGTCACTAGTACAAATAGAGCAAAAAAATAAATTAAATAAATTTATTTAAATCATATTAGAAATGGGGACTTTATTTAATCTTAAAAATTTCTAATATGATTTTTTTTGTAACCAAATAGAACTCAAATTTCATATAATAATTCTTGTATTGCTTGAATTTTTTGTGAACTTAGGAAATTGATAAGTTTATATTTTTTTATTTACTTTCAAAAATCGTTTGGAAAAAGATTAATTCGTAAGGTATCATAAAAATATAAAATAAAGAAAAGGAGAAATTTATGAAAAAATTTTTTAAAATGCTAGTTTGTGTACTTTGCATTATTCCATGCTTATTTATGTTTACAGCGTGCGGAAAAGATGATAGCAAAGAACCAACAATTTCGGAACAAGGGTTTAATACAATCAAAGCAATTGCTAACAAAAACGTTAAAATTGTTGAAGGTCGTACATACAACTATAATAGTAAGTCCAAAATGACCATGAACTATGACACGACTGGTCTTGACGAAAACTTGGCGAAAGAACTAAATAAACAAGCGGGAGAAATTAAGTCGGAAAATATCGCTCTGCTTGGTTTTAGTCAGGACGGTGAAGGAATTTATAGAACCAAATCTCTTAGTTCGTTTCAAGAAGATTGGGAGATTAGAGAAACCGCTATTAAGAAAGAAAATATTGGCGGAACTCAAAAGTATGTAAAATATGATTACAGCAAAGATAGCAAGAGAGAAGAGACTCAAGCCGTAATTGTTGGAGACGATTATGTCAAAGTTGTTTTTCCAGAAAATGATGACTTTATGTTAACATCTGGCGAATTCCTTGCAGACTTCAAAGATTGTGAAAATATTGAAGAAATGAAACAAAAATTAAGTGCTCTTGCGAGCGAAGTAAATTTGGACGAAGAAGTTTTGGACGAAACAAAATTTTCTGGCACACTTGATATAACCAAAGAAAATGACAAGTTCAAATTAATTGGTGGCATGAGTTATACAAATTTGCAAATTGAAGACGAAAAAACACAGACTACTTCTACTGCAAATGTAATAGGCTCAGTTGAAGTTGTATTTGACACAAACGAAATTATATCTTACAAAGTCAAAATAGATTTTTCGGTTGTTGGCAAATATAATGTTAGCATGACTGACACTCCAAACTTGATTAATGCAACTTCCGCCATAAGTATCGAAAGCCAAGAAAACATTCAAAACACTTTTGACAAATCCGAATTAAATAAAGATTATCTAAGCCTAGTAGATTCAACTGATATTTCTTTGGCATCGGTGAGTGTAAAAGTTTATCTTAATGGAACAACATATTATTTTTCATCAACAGATGCATATGCAAACTATGGTGATGATATTAATGTAGCTACACTATTAGAACAATGTCAACCTAGAAGTAACTTTGCAAATTGCACTATTGCAAAACTTTATCTTGACAAAGATATGACCAAAGAAGTTACAGCAGACAATCTTAAGAAATATCCATCATATGACTTGAAATTATACGCAAAATTAGTTCCTAACGATGGCTATGCAGTAGTGAATATGACTATAACACAACTTTATCGTGACGGAAGTTTGAGCTATACTTATCAAACAGTTTTCGAAGTTGAAAAAGGTGCGGAAGGTCTAGATTTCTCATCTTGGTTGAGCGCTAATTATTACAAAGTTCAGTCTATTTCTGTTGACGGAGTTGCTGTGGCTAATACAACAACCAAACTTGATGTCCCAGCCGAAGAAGAAGTAAGTGATATCAAAACTCCAAGTCTATATAATCTAAATATTGTACTTATTGAACTTCCAGAAGACGAAAAAATTTATAATTATTAATTTATAACAATAAATGTTGACATTTGCAATTTGCAATGCCAACATTTTTTATTTAATATCCTTTACAAAAAAAAACAAATATTATATACTTAATTATTATTTATAAGGAAATTAAAATATGAAAGATTTTGGCGATGAAAGATTAAAAAGAATGTTAGAAAATAGACCACACTGTCCAAAACGTGCGGTGCTAACTGGTGGCATGCCATATGGCAACAAAGACTTGCATTATGGTCACGTTTTAGGCATGTTCTTGTATGCAGATTTTATGGCGAGATTCTTAAGAGACCGAATTGGCAAGGATAATGTAATCTTTGTATCCGGAACAGATTGCTATGGCTCTCCCGCTCTTGAAACATATCGAAAAAAGTGCGAAGAAGGTTACACCGGCACAATTACGGATATGGTGGAAGAATTCCACGAAAGACATGTCAAAGATTTGAAGAAATTTGAAATCTCACTTAATTATTTTGGTGCAAGTGGTGTGGGCGATGCAGTGCCTTTCCACAATGCTACAAGTGCTGAGTTCTTTGAAAAACTATATGACTATGGCTATCTCAAAAAGATGTCAACATTACAATTCTATGACGAAGACAAAAAGACTTTTCTAAATGGCAGACAAGTTCTTGGCAAATGTCCATACGAAGGCTGTCAAAGTGAAAAAGGCTATGCTGATGAGTGCGATTTGGGACATCAATATATGCCACAAGAATTAATTGACCCAGTTAGTACTTTGAGTGGCAAAAAACCAGTTCTCAAAGAAATCACAAACTGGTATTTTGATTTGCCAAGATGTTTGCCTTTGCTAACCGAATGGCTAGATAAAATGGAAAAGACCGAACTTAGACCTTTTGTTGTCAAAGAAATAAGAGAGTTTTTGAAAAAACCAGAGATTTATATCAAAAAAGACCAAATGGAAAAATTCGAAGATGTTAGATACTTACTTCCAACCTTTGAAATGCGTGAAGAAAAAAGCAAAGCCAGTTTTGTCCTAGTCTTTGATAAACTCGAAGACAGAGAGTGTGCGTGCGAAATGCTATCTAATGCTGGAATTAGATACAGAAACGGAAAAACTCTAACACCATTTAGACTTAGTGGAAACATCGAATGGGGTGTCAAAGTTCCAGAAAAAGAAGGACTTAATGACTTGACATTCTATTGTTGGCCAGAAAGCCTTTGGGCACCTATTAGTTTTACAAAAACATATCTATCCAAAACCGGCAAACAAGACACTTGGAAAGATTGGTGGTGCGACAAAGATAGTTATATTTATCAAATCCTTGGCGAAGATAATATGTATTTCTATGGGCCAGTTCAACACGCAATGTGGCTATGTACTCAAGGCAAAAACCCAAGCCTAGACATTCCAAAGGGCGAACTTCAAATGTCGCACTTGATTGTCAACAAACACTCGTTGTTCCTAGGCAACAAAGCAAGTAGTTCGGGAAGTGTAAAACCACCAAAGCCAGATGACTTGCTTAAATTCTATACAGTTGAACAATTAAGAATGCACTTCTTGGGACTAAGTGTGGGAAATACATCATCGTCATTTATGCCTAAACCTTTTGACCCAGATGCAAGACCTGAAGATGTTGACCCAGTTACAAAAGACGGAAACTTGCTTACTAATGTATACAATAGGGTGCTTAGAACACTCTTCTATACATGGCAATCTAAGTTTGACGGAGTTGTCCCAGTAAGAGAAGTTAGTGAAGATATTCAAAAACAAGCAACCATGACAATTTTAAAATACGAAAAATTAATGTTCGACAACAAATTCCACATGGTTATGTACGAGTTAGACAATTATATTCGTGGAATTAATAAGTACTGGGTTGCAAATATCAAGGACTGCGAAAACGACGATGAAAAACTTGCATGCCTTATTGCAGATACTCTATATATGTGCAAAATTGCTATGGTCTTGTTGCATCCAGTTAGTCCTAGCAATATCGAAAAACTAAAAGAAGACTTGGCTCTAAGCGATGATGTGTTCGATTGGAATAGAATTGATGAACCAGTCTACAACTTTGTTCAAGACAAAAATTGCTATAGACCAAAGTTTATCGAACCTAGATACGACTTTTTTGCAAAACACGAAAGCCAGTTCGAAAATGTTTAATAAATAATATAATATTTTATAAATTAATAACTCACAAAAAAAGAACATGTTATTTTGAAGTGAACCCCAAAAGTTAAATAACTTAAATGGGTTCGTTTCATTTTAATAATATGTTCTTTTTTTAAACTTAATGTTTATACATTTAATTCAATTATAAATTTGCCTAAATCAAATTAGAGTAACATAAGTACTGCAACAAGCACAATTTGTGCTGCATAGTATAGACCATGATTAACAACAATCAAAAGTTTGCTGTCTAGTTTTCCGCCAAAGTATTGCATAGACAAAACTATATCGCTTAGGAAGAATAGTAACATTCCTACAAATCCTAACCACATAGCACCACCTAGAATGCTAAGTATCAAAGTGTAAGCAGTCATAAAGGTTAATAAGAATGAATAAACGATTGTTTGGATTAGATAATCTCCAAATTCAAGTTTCATCTTTTTGCTAACCAAAATAATTACTACAGTAAGTACAATTCCCGCACCAACGGATACAAGAATAGGCATCAATAAATCGGTGCTAAAGTTGTTGACAGCATACATACTAAAAGCCGAGAAGTAAGCCAAATGTCCTAGTCCAAAACTAAGCATGCCAGCATTTAGATAATATTTGTCATTGCCGGGATATACAACTTTTAAGTCAAGCAAAATGTCTCCAATCATTCCTAGCAAAAATCCCAAAGTAAATATACTAAGAGTAAGTCTGGTTGACGAGTCAACATAATTTGTACCCATTGTAACAATTGCCGAAGCAACAAATGCAAAGGATGCAAGAGTTTTGAGCATTACACCCATAAGTCCGCCAAATTTTGCTCTAATTGCAATAAATACAATAGCCAAAACCGAACAGACAACCAAAAGAATAATTTGCAAAGTATTCATATTTGTCTCCTATAATATTTTTTGTAATTATATCAAAAATATTATTTTCTGTCTACGAAGTTTCGGGGTGCAAATAATCTTTTTTAAAACAAGTGTAGAACCATGCTATTAAGTAGCAAAAATGCACTAAGTATAAACAAGTATATACTAAATATCTTAAGTGAGTTTTTTGCGGTGAATTTTGTCATCATTTTGATGCAAAGTAGCCCTAGTCCAAAGCATACGACAAACGAAATTCCAAGTCCCAAGTAATTAATGCCAGTTAGTCTTGCGCCGTCCAAAATCTCCATAAGTAGACTAGCAATAATTATTGGAATACTTATCAAAAAAGAATATGTCGAACTAATGTCCCCAATTCCTAGCAGTTTTCCCACTCCAATTGTAGTTCCGCTTCGGCTAATTCCGGGGATGCAAGCAATTCCTTGAGCCACACCAATAATTATCGCTTGGGTGTAGGTTATAGGCAAGTTGCAAATATCATAGACAATAGTGGAATTTGCTTGTAGTTTGTTACGTTTGCTGAAAATATCACTAAGCCACAAAATTATTCCCGTTAGCACAAAGCAAACTGGAAGATACTCTCCACCAAAACTCCTTTTGACAAAAGGATAAATAGCAAGAACAATTAGACACGTAAAGATTGTGGTGACGACCATTTTTAAATTAGTAGAACATAGTGGGTGACGAACAAGTTTTCCTATTTCTTTGCGGTAATATATAATAACCGCCAAAAGTGTCGCCAAATGCAAGATTATGCTTAGTAGCATTGTACTATCTTCTATGCCAAAAATTTTGTATAACAAAACCAAATGCCCACTACTACTAACCGGCAAGAATTCGGTTAAACCTTGAACTATTCCTAAGATTACAAGTATTAAAATTGCCATTTTTATTCCCCCAAAACGTATTTTAAAAATTCTATGTTTTTCAAATTGAAAATATTAATAAATTACTAATTTGGGGAAATAAATAGTAATTTGAGTGTAATTTGCCAAAAAAACTCATAATAATTTTGCAAAAAATTTAGATTTGTGCTAGAATTAAGTGCAGTATAAAAATTTTAGGAGAAAATTATGAAAGTAGGTATAGTAGGGCTTCCTAACGTAGGGAAAAGCACACTATTTAATGCAATAACAAAAAAGAAAATACCAAGCGAGAATTATCCATTTTGTACAATTGAACCAAATGTGGCAATAGTAGGTGTTCCAGATAGTAGACTTGATGTCCTTGGAAAGATGTACAATACACGAAAAATAACTCCAGCCATTCTCGAAGTTGTAGATATAGCCGGACTTGTCAAAGGCGCATCCAAAGGCGAAGGGCTTGGAAATAAGTTCTTGAGTCACATTAGAGAAGTTGATGCAATAATTCACGTTGTTAGATGTTTTGAAAATGCTAAGATTATTCACGTCGAAGGAAATATTGACCCAGTTAGAGATGTCGAAGAAATTAATTTGGAATTAATTTTATCTGACTTGGAGAGCGTTACAAAAAGACTAGAAAAATCTCAAAAGTCTTATAGAAATGGTGACAAAAAATTACAAGCCGAATGTGAATTACTAGTTAAACTCAAAGACCTTTTGGAACACGAAAAACCAGTTAGGGCATACAATGCAAACGATGACGAAAAAGAACTTATTAAGAGTTTCTTCTTGATTACTAGCAAACCACAAATTTATTGTGCAAATATTTCTGAAGTTGGAAATACCAATTCAAGCGAAGCCGAAAATGTTGCAAAACTAAAAGCACTAGCCGAAAAGGAAAACTCCGAAGTAATTGTAGTTTCTGCCAAAATGGAAGAAGAACTCTGCGATTTGGACGATGACGAAAAAGAACTATTCAAAGGCGAACTAGGAATTACATCTTTTGGACTAGACAAACTTGTTGTGGCTGGATACAAGGCACTTGGACTAATTAGTTATCTAACTGCCGGCGAACAAGAAGTTAGAGCATGGACAATCACCAATGGCACTAAGGCTCCGGGTGCGGCAGGAAAAATCCACACCGACTTTGAGAAGGGATTTATAAAAGCCGAAGTAATACCATACGACGAACTAGTTGCACTAGGTAGTTATACACTTGCCAAGGAAAAAGGTTTGGTTAGAATTGAAGGCAAAGACTACGTTGTCAAAGATGGAGATGTAATGCTATTCAGATTTAATGTTTAAGGTGAAATATGAAAAAACTCAAAACCGAAGATATTCAAAACGATTTAAATTTGACTGTGACAAAAGCGGGAGACTATGAATATATTAACGAAGAATGTATGACCGCTGTAACATTTGTTGTCAAAGCGAATGGTGATGTCGGATGCAGTTATTTTGGAGTGCAAAGCGAAGAAATTTTGGAGATGATTGACAAAGTTCAAAAAAAATATTTAAAAAAACTAAAATCAGACTTTAAACTCACCAAAAAACAAAAAAAGATGTGCGACGAAAATAAACTTAATAAGTCTATCAAAGTCAAAAAATCAAATAACAAAAAATCCGAAATTCAAAAAAAGTCGCTAGCCCCACATAAAGAAAAAATAAAATCGCAAAATCCAAAGGAAAAATAAATGAAAGAATACATTGAGAAAGAAATCAAATTAAAAATTGATAATGTTGAAGGAGTTGTTGACACTTTGCGTCGTAGTGGAGCAGTCTTTATTGGTGGAGCATTGGAAAGAACGATTAGATTTGATACAACAACACAAGATTATGAAAAACAAGGGAAATTTTTGCGAGTAAGGTCTGGATTTAGCAACACTATTACTTTAAAAGAAAAAATAAAAAGTGCAGACAAGAATGTTAGAGCAAGAAAAGAAACAGAGTTTGAGATTGAAGATATTGACAAAATGTGTTACATTTTAAATGCTCTAGGTCTTGATTATACAAGAACCATGGAAAAGTATAGACAACATTGGAAATTGGATAATTGCAGTATTACTCTTGATGAACTTCCATTTGGTATTTTTATGGAGATTGAAGGAGAAGAAAGCGAAATTTACAAAATTTGTGATAAATTGGGGCTTGACAAAGATAAAAAGATTTTGGTAACATACTGGGAATTGTGGGCTGAAATAACTGATAACAAAGATATAATCTTTGGTAAAGATTACAAGTTTAAACTAAAGTAAAGTGTTTAAATTTCAAAAAGTTTTAAGTAATTTTGTTATTTAAACTATATAATTAGTTATTAAAAATTAAAATGAAAAATTTTTAGATTAATATTTAATAAAAACAAAAAAACCAAATTGAATTGCAATTTGGTTTTTGTTTTTTATATGTTTATTCTCTTGTTTCGGAAACTTTGATAATTCTCTTTTTCCAAAGCCATGGGGTCTGGAATTGTAATCCGCACATCGCACAAATCATCATAGGAATTATCGTTAATGCACACATTCCAAGTAGGACTACTCCGACTAGAACTGCAACAAATTCTACAGTAACCCAAATCTCAGGAACGTCTTTTAGCAAGAAGTAAGGAAGAATTAATAGAACTCCCAATATTTCCATCATATTGAGTTCAAGTCCTTCGTTTGCATGGATTCTTGCAAATCTATTTTTGCGATTAATAAGCAAAGGCAAGAAGAATAACAAGTATCCAAGCCAAGCAAAACCTTTGGCTTCCTTGATTTCCATTTTGTCAAGATTAACTTTGTAGTCTTTGTGGTCTTTTGAACGTCCGCCCTTAGGTGGCTTGATTGCTGGACCTAATTTTTCGGTATCAATTTTAACGATTTGTTCACTTGCTTGTTGCAAACCAGTTGTTGGTGGGGTAAATGTGCTATTGTCTACTGGTTGACTAGCAGGGGCATCTGGGTTTTCAGGTGCAACATTATCTACTGCATTGGTGTCTGTGTTTTCGTCTGTATTTTCGCTAGTTTGCAAATCTTCTTTTTGAATAGTGCTAGGATCTCTAGCAACAACTCTCTCCAAAATTGTATCTTGTTGCAAAACTTCTGGTGCATAAGCTTCGGGCTTTTCTTCTTCGACAGTTTCTTCGGCTTGGACTTCTTCAGTAGGTTCGGGTGCGGTATTAAAGTCTTGTGCTTGAATGTAATCTCCTTCAAACACAGGAGTAAAGACTGAGTTGTCTTTCGGAGTAAAAGTATCTACTAGAGTAGAATCTTTGTACTGACCTTTGAGAGTCGCTTGTCTTATTTTTTCTTCATTAACTTTTTTGAGAGTATTAAGTTTTCCTATAACTTCGGGGTCAATTGTAAGTGAGTATTTAGACTGTTCAATTGGTTTGCCGGTAACATTATCTACAATTGTGTAGTTTCTAGTGTCAACAGGCAAATCCCTAAGTTCCATTGTTTCTTCTGCTTCCATTTTATCACCTTAATAAATTTTTTATATCTTTAGTGCTTACTCGTTTGTTTCAGGAGTCTCACTTGGAGTCTCACTTGGAGTCTCGCTTGGATTTTCACTTGGAGTTTCTTCAGGATTGTTGTTTGTTTCTCCGCCAGTTAATTTGCTTATAATTCCATTAACTTTTTCTTGAGTTAATTGAGTTTCAACAAAGTCATCTACATATTTATAAGCAAAGCTTGTTACTTTAGTTTCTGCAATTTTGCTTGTAATAGCATTACCAATTACTGGAACTTGTTTGACAGCGCTACAAAGTGCGAGTGCAACAGCTACCCAAGCAACACCTTTTGCCAAACCGAATATCATTCCAAATACTCTATTAATTCCAGATAGTGTAGGGCTATTTTTTGTAACACTTTCAAATATTTTTGCAAGAATGAATATTGCCAACTTGATAACCAAGAACATTACAATAACAGTTACAATCCAAGTACAAAATTTAGCGACTTCAGTGTTTGGTCTTTCACCAAAGAAATTAACAGTTCCTTCGTTTGATGCATCTAGTTTTTCCAAAACAAACTTTTCAATGCCAATAATTTTGTTAAGTGTAGGAGATACGTATTTTGCGGTAAATACAGCTACGGCAAAAGATATTCCAGTTCCAAGAAGGCTAAGAAGGGAATCAAAGAATCCTTTGACTATTCCTACTATGGTTGAGACAACCAAAATCAATATCAATACTCCGTCAATGATGTATGGCCACATACTTTTCACTCCTTAATTTTAAGTCGCTTTTCGACTTATACCTAAATTACATATATTAAATAATAACATATATAATTTTTTTTGTCATTTAATGTAATTACATTTTTAAAAATTTTTTTGTCATAACCTATAGGCTTTCTGACATTATTTGAATATATTATTTCCTGACTTAGACAATTTTTAACACAAAATTATCTTGCAATAGTGTTTTAAAAAACCTAATACTTGTAAAACATAAAAAGGAATATAAAAAAGGATATTTGATATGGAAGAATTTGGACTAGGCAAAATTGAACAAAAACTATTTGCAAAGGCGTTGCTTCAAAAACTTCGTGGAAAGGAAATGCCAGTTTTTTTGTGTGTGGGAAGTGACAAATTTGTGTCTGATAGTTTAGCACCGATTGTGGCTGAAATGCTTACAAAAAAATACAATATTCCAGCATATGTTTATGGCGGACTTGATTATAATATTAATGCGACAAATTTAACTTATGCTGTCAATTATATTTCAACCATGCACGAAGACTGCCCAATTGTTTTGATTGATGCTACACTTTCTGAAAATGTCGGAAAAATTATTCTTTCAAGTGGCGGTTATGCTGGACTTGGAAAACTCTTGCCACTCAAAAAAGTTGGAGATATAAGTATACTTGGAGTAGTGGGGAAAAACTACAAAACGTTTGATTTAAACTCTACAAGACTAAATCTAGTTTTGAAACAAGCAAAATTTATCTCCCAAGCGGTTGCCTTTGTGACTCAAGAACTATTCAAAGAAAAAAATATACGCAAACAAAATTTACAAAAAGTCATGGGCTAACAAAATTTTTTGATGTTTAAAATTTTTTTATTTTTCAAAAGTCGACAAAAAGCAAATAAATTTTGAAATTTTTGTTCAAAAGCGAATGTAAAAATCTTGTAATTATTTACTTATTTTGGTAATTTGGCTCAAAATTGTTGTAAATAATTTGGGGTTATGATATTATATATTTGCTAAAAATTTTCAAAAATTTAATTTTTTAAAATCTAATTTTTGGCATAAATAATTTCAATCTTATTGACTTTTTTGATTTATGTTTTATATGTAGAACAAAAGATAAGTGCAAAAAGATTATGGAGGTAACCTTGAATAAAAATAGTAAACTTAGAAGTTTTGGTCTCATCTTGGCTTTTATACTTGTATTTGGACTAATGTTTTATTTTGCAAGCAAAGGCAATAGTGGTGAGATGCTTAACTCTACTCAAATAGAAGAAGTTGTATTTAGTGGCAAGTTCACAAAGGAAACAAAGGACAAAGACGGAAATGTTATTTCAACCGAAGTTGAAACTGGTTATGTAACAGATATGTACGCATCGGGCGGTGTTTGTTATATCCGTGTTCAAAAGACAGACTTGGGTTCAAAGAGTTTCCCTAAATTTGCTGACTACTACTTCACTTATACAAGTGTTCAAAGCAAAGAACTCAATTATTTTTATACTTTTAACAAAATGATTGATTTTGCCAAAGAAAATCCTACAGCACTAGTATACGAAGACCAAGACGAACACAAAGATAGAAGTTTGGCTAACTTTGCAACTCTTACAAAAACAAATATTACAAATGTAATTCCACAAGAAAGTTGGTTCTCCCAAGCACTTCCTTATATAATTATGCTAATCGTTTTGGGTGTATCTTGCTTTATTCTATTCAAAATGTTTTCGGGCAAAGGCAGTGGCGCTACTACATTTACAAGAAATCGTGCAAGAATGGTTGAAAAATGTAATGTTAAATTTGCAGACATTGCTGGTGCTGAAGAAGAAAAAGAAGAAACCAAGGAGATTGTAGAATTTCTCAAAGACCCAAGCAAGTTTAGAGCCTTGGGTGCTAGAATTCCAAAGGGTGTACTCTTGGTTGGTAATCCGGGAACGGGTAAAACTTTGCTTGCAAAGGCTGTTGCGGGTGAGAGTAATGTTCCATTCTTTAGTATATCCGGAAGTGACTTTGTGGAATTGTACGTTGGTGTTGGTGCTAGTCGTGTTAGAGACTTGTTTGAAACAGCCAAGAGAAATGCTCCATGTATTGTGTTTATTGACGAAATTGATGCAGTTGGTAGACAAAGGGGCGCTGGACTTGGTGGCGGAAATGACGAAAGAGAACAAACCTTGAACCAATTACTTGTTGAAATGGATGGTTTTGATAGCAACCAAGGTATTATTATCTTGGCGGCAACAAACAGAGCGGATGTCCTTGACCCAGCACTTCTAAGACCGGGCAGATTTGATAGGCAAATTTATGTTAACGTTCCTGATGTTAAGGGAAGAGAAGGAATTATTAAAATTCACGCAGCAAACAAACCAATCGAAGAGAGTGTAAACTTCAAAGATATTGCTAGACTTACAAGTGGTTTTACTGGTGCGGATATTGAAAACTTCCTAAACGAAGCCGCAATTTTGGCAGCGAGAGATAATAGACTTACTATAACAATGGAAGATATAACCGAAGGCATTAACAAAGTTATAATGGGTCCACAAAAGAAAAGTAGATTAGTAACCGAAAATGACAAAAAACTTACTGCTTATCATGAAAGTGGGCATGCAATTATTGCAAAATTTATGGATTGTGGAGATACAGTTCACGAAGTTTCAATTATTCCTAGGGGTATGGCTGGCGGTTATACAAACATCCGTCCTAGCGACGATGATAGCCACTATTCTCTAGGCAAACTCAACAATAGAATTTGTATGATGATGGGTGGCAGAATAGCCGAAGAAATTATGCTTGGCGATATAAGTGCAGGAGCTAGTTCAGATATTCAAAGAGCAACCGAACTAGCAAGAAAAATGGTCGTAGAATGGGGTATGAGCGAAAAACTCGGATTTATGAGTTTTGGCAAAAACAACGAAGTATTTATCGGTAGAGACTACCAAGTACAAAATCAATATAGCGAACACACAGCCCAAGTTATTGATGAAGAAATCAAGAGAATTTTGGACGAAAATTACAAACGTGCCAAAGACCTTCTCAAAGGCAAAAAAGCATTGCTAGAAAGCATGGCTGAATTACTTTTGCAAGAAGAAACAATCTATGGTGAAGAAGTTGATGATTTGATTGCAGGAAAGAGTCCTGAAGAAATAGTACAAAGACTTCATGAAAAAGAACAAAAACGCAAAGAAAAAGAAGACGTTATCCGTAAGGAAAACGAACTTGTTAAGCAAGCCAAACTTCAAGAACTCAAAATAAAGGCAGCCGAAGCACTCAAAGATGCGGGAGTTATTGGAAATGACGAATTTGACAAACTTGTTAGCGAATATGAGAGAGTTAACAAGGAAAAAGATGAGTATCTAAGCAAACGCAACGAAGAACTTGAAAAAAAGGCAAAAGCAAAACTTGAAGAAAGCAAAAAGGCAAGTGCAACGGAAGAAAAATCCGAAGACAAGCCTAAAAAAGTTAAGTCTACAAGCAAAGTTAAAAAATTATCTAATGAAACAGTTAACAAAAGAAAAACTGAAGCAAAATCAAAAGATAGTTCCAAAACAAAATCAAAAACAAACAAAGACTCAGATAAATAACTTTGGGTCACAAAAAACAAAGTAAATCAATTGACTAAAAACTTAAAGTTTGTTAACATATCTAAAGTAATTAGACAAAAAAGGAAGTAATATTGATGACAAGTAAAGTAAAAAAGATACTATCCATCGTAATAATAAGTGTAATAGTTGCAATTACAGCTTTGACTATAATCTTGGCTATTGTGCCAAAGAGACTCTATAACCCAGTTGTTAGCGGTTATGATAGAGTCGCTGTTTACAAAGACGGAAAGGGTGTTGGTTATGACTTGGTTGAAAACCAAATGACAGACAAACAACTTGCATTTAAGGCAGATTTGGAAAAATATCTAAGCGATAGTTTCAAAGATAATATGCTTAGTTCAATCTTCCAAGGAACAGGCAGATATGAAAACAAGGTTGTAAGCAAAAACGAAGAAAATGTTGTAACTAATATTGCAAAGGCTAGTGGCTCTATCTGTTTGGTTTTTGAATACTACGAAGAACAAAAATTAATCTTTAATGGTGAAGAATACAAAAACCCACTAAGACCTGTTGGACAAAATGAGACAATAACATTTACAAAAATCTATATGCCACTAAGCAAAGATAGTGATTTTCAAGAAAGAGTTGTATATCTAACAAGTGGAGATAGCAAGGAATCTTCTTTTCAAATCAAATTCTTGGCTCACCAAGGCGATTTGTATAGCTTTGTTCAAGGCTTGGAAGACGATAGTTTTTAAATCTTAAATTCAAAAAAATTTGCAATAAATCATATTGCAAATTTTTTTATTTTTTGAGTGTGCATTGTCTATTTTTGAAATTTTGAATAAATGTTTTAATAATGTCGTTTTTTCAAAAACATTTTTTAAAAATTATTGTTGACAAATTCACCTAAATTAGATATACTTATAAAGCAATTTTATTATAATTATTTATTAATTTTGTATACATTGCAGTTCTGTATTTGTGTCAAGGTCACACAAATCAAATAGTTTATGGAAATATTCCGCCAAATTAGACGGATTTTCAAATTACAAAAAGGAAGGAATTTAACAATGAAAAGAACTTATCAACCAAAAAAGAGACAAAGAAGCAAAGTTCATGGCTTTAGAGCAAGAATGAAAACTAAAGGTGGCAAAAAAGTCCTAAAGAACAGAAGAAATCGTGGTAGAAAAAAATTAAGCGCATAAATAATTTACAAAAGAGAAATATTAAAGATGTCAAAAAACAGCTTTAATATTTCTTTATTATTCTAAGTGATGCAAAAATTCTAATTTGCAAAAGATTTTACGGGGGTTAATAATGCTCAAAAGCGTCAATAGACTAAAAAAGCGAAAAGAATTTGCTTATCTATATAACAATGGCATCGCCAAACATTCAAGCACACTAACCCTAGTATACATCCCAACCAAACATAGACCTTTGAAAGTCGGGTTTTCTATTAGCAAAAAAATCGGCAAGGCGCATACTCGAAATCTAGTTAAACGCAGACTAAGAGCATGTGTAAGAGAGATTGTCCCAACACTCAAAGATAATTATAATTGTGTGTTTATTGCCAAAGTTGGCATCGAAAAACTGACTTATGAAAGACTTTGTACGGAAGTTACAAATCTAATTAAACAATCGGAGTTACCCAAATGCTAAAAGTGTTAGGTGATGCTCTTTTGTATCCTATCAAAGTATTGTGTTTGGATTTGGTGTATATTTACAAATTTGCAATAAGCCCATTTATGTCACATACATGTAGATTTTATCCTACATGCTCAACCTATATGATTATAGCCATTCGAGAATGGGGAGTATTCAAAGGTGTGGGAATGGGAATTGCTAGAATATGTAGATGTAGACCAAAAGGCAAATATGGATATGACTTTGTACCCACAAACATAAAAGGAGAATTAAAATGGATTTACTAAATGCTGTTACATTAGTAAAACCGTTGGGTTTCTGGCCGGGAATTATCTATGGAATGGAAGGTGCAGTTGGCAACTATGCACTTGCTCTAATCCTTGTAACAATTATTATAAAACTTGTGCTTGTTCCACTAGATTTTATTAATCGTTACACTTCCAAAAAGAGTGCTAGAAAACAAGCGGAAATCAAACCCGAACTTGACAAACTAAATGCAAAATATGCAAATGACAAAAATTTGCTTAATCAAAAGACAATGGAGTTATACAAGGCTCACAACTATAACATTACAGGAACTTGTTTTGGCATGCTTGCTTACTTGGTTCTAACAATGGTTGTGTTCTGGACTCTATTTGGAGCATTAAATAATATTTCGGCTTACAAAATTGGCGACCAATATTTGCAGGTTAGAAAGGAATACTTTGCTGTATACGAAATAGACGTCGATGTACTTGAAGAACAAGATGTAATGACTGTTTATCAAGAAAAAATTGATGCAATCGGCTCTGAAGAGCAAAAGATTGAAAAACAAAATCTTGCAAATCAAAAAGCCAAAGAAAAGTACGACGAAGTATCAACATCCTTCTTGTGGATTAAGAATATTTGGCTTGCTGACTCAACAGTTAGTCCTGTTATGAAGTATTCAGATTTTATCAAAAAATCAAAGGTTACAAACGAACAAGTAAGTGAAGCGGAGTATAATCTAGTTATATCTCCAATGAGCGGTGTTGAAAGAAAGAATAATGGTTACTTCATTCTTGCGATTTTGGCGGCTGGTCTTAACTATCTAAGTTATGGTCTAAACAACTGGATTTCAAGTGCAAGAGCCAAGAAAAAAGGTCTTGACCCAAAACTTGCAAGCAATTCTAGCAACAAAGCACTAACAATAATTATGCCAATCATTATGGGTATATTTACACTATTCTATAATGCAGCATTTGGTTTGTACATCGTAGCCGGCGCACTTATTACACTTGTTACTAGTCCACTTGTTACATTGTTTGTGGATATGTTAGAGTTTGATGCAATATCAAAAGAAAAACAAAAAACCGTTGCAATATACGATAGAAAAAGGAAGTAAGATATGAGAAATATTGAAGTTACAGCAAAAACTGTTGACCAAGCGGTTGAAAAAGGTCTTCAAATGCTCGGGGTTAACAAGGAAGACATTGAAGTCAAAGTAATATCTGAAGGAAGTATGCTCAAAAAAGCAGTTGTTGAAATTTATACTTTTGCTAGTCCTGAAGAAAGAGAAGAATACAAAAAAAACAATGCAAACAAAAAAGAAATCAAACTAGTCAAAACCGAAGAAGACCAAATCGTTGAAGTATCTTCGGAAGGTGTTGAAGATGTTACAAAACTAGTAGTTCCATTCTTAGAAGGTGTGCTAGCACATATGAATATCGAAGGCACAGTTACTAGGGGTGTAAGAAATGGCGATATAGTTTTCAAAATCAATGGTGACGGAATCAACAATCTTATTGGTTATCATGGCGAAACTTTGGAAGCTATTCAATATATTGTTAATACAATTGTTAGAAACAAAGTTAGAGACTATCACAAAAAAGTTTATATTGATGTAGAAAATTATCGTAGAAAAAGAGCTGAAACTGTTGAACAAATCGCAGAGAAAGTGGCTAAAAAGGTTATTGCTACAAAACGTAGTTTCAAACTAGAACCAATGAATTCTTATGAGAGAAAAGCAATTCACTTTGCTTTGTCAAATGTTGAACATATTGGAACTCATAGCGAAGGAACTGAGCCAAATAGATGTTTGGTTATTGACTATATAGACTAAAATAAAAAAAGACTTTATCAAATTAGATAAAGTCTTTTTTGTTATTCTTTTTCAAGTTCGTCTGTTTGGAAATTTTCAAGTCCAGTCAAGTCATAGCCTAATTTTTTGAGCGTCTCTTTGTCTACATCATAAATAGATTTGTCGCTATTTTCTTGGGCTTTTTCAAAAAGTTCAATTTCTTCCTTGGTTGCATATTTTGATTTAAACTCTTCCGCTTTGTCAAACTCATCGTTGATTATTCCCATAATTTTGGAGTATGTTTCGTCTGTGATTTCGCCTGCATCATAAGACATTCCGATTTGTTCAACAATTTGATTTAGTTCAGATAGTCTCTTTCCTGCACGTTCAATATGATAATTATCAAGATTATCTATAGGTGCTAGTCCCTTGGATACTCTGTATTTGTTTTCAATAACCAATCTTAAATCGCTTTCCAAATACATAAAGTCTTGCCCTTCGTTGTAAATGTATCCCATAGGATAAATATCGTACGAATTAATTACACTCTTTCCGTCTCTTGCATAAAAATTACGATAAACAGGCTTAATTAATTTTTCACCAAAATTAGCGCGTTGGAAGTAAGTGTTTTTGCTAATCAACTTTCCATCTGTATCAAGAAAGTTGTATTGTTTGTCTGTAATAACTTGATTTCCAGTAAGTTTATCTAGTGTGGATTTGTATTGTTCAACAAGATAAAATCCGGTTCTATCATCAGCCTTGTTAATAATAATAGATGGTGTAGGTTTTCTCAAAACTTCGCCAGTAGTTCCGTCAATTAACATATTTCCACATTCGTCCATTTCGTCTTGCAAATTACTATTGATGGTTGCGCACAAGTAGTTTCC
The DNA here is from genome assembly GCA_934754475.1 of uncultured Clostridia bacterium. Lineage (GTDB taxonomy): Bacteria > Bacillota > Clostridia > Christensenellales > UBA1242 > UBA11490. Next base: position 47,020 of record CAKVHV010000005.1, read on the forward strand.
GTTTATGTCTAGTTCGTTTGCTTGTCTGCCTAGAATTGTAATTGGCGAGTTTCCAAGTTCTCTAATTGTGCCATTATTTACAGCCTTGACAAACTCATCATAAGACATGTTATCCGGTTTTTTGTAAACTTTCCAAAAATAAGCGCCCACATTTTTCTCTTCTTGTTTTGGTTGGACACCAGTTGACTTAAATGTAAGATAATCAATATACTCGTCTCTTAAGTTTCTGTTTGTTCCAGACATTGTTTGCATTATATACAAACCATTTGAGCCATGAATATATGTATCTTTTTCATATTTATTGGTGTTACTTTGAAATTGTATATTATTATTTTTCTTTGCCATAATAACTTTATCCTTTTTAGAATTCAAATTGATTTTTTTCTTTGCGATCCAAACTTTTTTGTATTGCCTTGTGTATCGAGGCAGATTGTTTTTGTTGTTTAATTGTGCAAGTAATCAAGGCATTTTCAAGAGTGTTAGAAAACTGAACAAATTGTTTGTATGAGTACTTTTTGTCATCTAATTTATGCTTTTTATTTAGACGTTTGTTTGAATTTTCACATTTTCCCATTAGTAAAATATCCCTTGCAATGTTATCAAACACATAATCCTTAAAAGATACGAAACTCAGCAAACTATCTATTTCAGAATCAAAATCATACATTAAATTGACATAATTTTCGACAACTCGTATTGATTGTGAATCAAGTAATTTTTTGACAAAATTGTTTTGATAGTCGTCAGCACATGTTTTGTCTCCGTTAATTAAATTAATCGGTGCAATTTCCTCGGTAGCCAAACTTTTAATATGAGTTTCTCTTGTGTTGGTAATGAAAGGAATTATTTCGTTGTCTGCAATCAAATATCCAACTTTTTCTAATTTAACTCTGTTTTCCATAATCCCATACTCCTTATTATATATAATAACATGTATGCAGTTGAATGTCAATATTGAATTTTTAATACTATTCACAATTCGGGAGTATGTGTATATATTAAAAGTCTTATTCAGGTTTTTTTTGCTTGTATTTTATTTGGCTATTTTGCTAATATTTGATATACTTATACGTAGGTTTGTTTGAAATTTAATTGATACACAAATAGTTTCAATTCGACTTTAAACAAAATAAAAGAAAGAAATAAAGGAATTTTTATGGATATTGCAAAAGAACTAAGTATGGAATTTAGTTTGACACTAAATCATACAAACAATATTATTGGTTTACTCGACGAAGGTTGTACAATTCCGTTTATTGCCAGATACCGAAAAGAGCTTACTGGCAGTTGTGACGACCAAACTCTAAGAGCATTTGACGATAGACTCAAATACTTGAGAAACTTGACCAAGAGAAAGGAAGAAGTATCTAATCTTATAACCGAACAAGGCAACATGACCGAAGAGATTGAAAAAGCCCTAAGCGAAGCCTTGACTCTAACCGAAGTAGAAGACATTTATAGACCATTTAAGCCAAAGAGAAAAACACGTGCATCGGTTGCTATTGCCAAAGGCTTGCAACCACTTGCCGACAAAATTTTGGCTCAAAATCCATTTGATTTGGAAAAAGAGTGCGAACTATATATCTCAGAAGAAAAGGGTGTTGCTGATGGCAAAGAAGCTTTGCAAGGTGCAAAAGATATTATTGCCGAAATGATTTCGGACAATGCAAACTTGCGTAAAGAACTAAGAGAAGCGCTTGTTAACAAAGGATTTGTTAAGTGCAAACTTGACGAAGAAAAAGAAGGTGCATTTACTTATGAAATGTACAAAGACTATAACTCCGAAATCAAAAAACTTCCTTCTCATAGAATTTTGGCTATTAATCGTGGCGAAAAGGAAGATTATCTCAAGGTTAACTTGACACTAAACGACGAGATTGCTCATAACTTGGTAGAAAGCAAAATTCTTAAGAAAAACAGCCCATTTGAAGAGCTTTTGAAAGAAGTTTGTTTGGATAGTTATGATAGATTAATCTTCCCAAGTATCGAAAGAGAAGTTAGAACCGAACTTACTGACAAGGCGAACGAACAAGCAATTCATATGTTCGAAGTAAACCTAAAACCATTACTTATGCAACCACCACTTAAAGGAAAGGTTATTTTGGGACTTGACCCAGCATACAGAACTGGTTGTAAAATTGCGGTTATTGATGAAAATGGCAAGGTTTTGGATACAGCGGTTGTTTATCCAACTCCACCACAAAACAAAATCGAAGAAGCAACTTTGAAATTAACTCAACTTATTGGAAAGTGGGATGTCGATGTTATTTCTATTGGAAACGGAACTGCCACAAAGGAAAGCGAAATTTTTGTTGCAAACCTTATCAAAGGACTTAATCGAAAAGTGACATATGCAGTAGTTAACGAAGCGGGTGCATCGGTTTATTCTGCTAGTAAATTAGGTGCTGCTGAATTTCCTAATTTTGACGTTGCTTTGCGTAGTGCTGTCTCTATTGCACGTAGACTTCAAGACCCACTTGCCGAACTTATTAAAATTGATGTTAAATCTATTGGTGTTGGTCAATATCAACATGACATGCCACAAAATAGACTAACCGAAGTTTTGGACGGGGTTGTTGAAAACTGTGTTAACTCAGTTGGTGTCGATGTAAACACAGCCAGTCCAAGTCTACTAAGTTTCGTTGCTGGATTAAATTCTAGTGTTGCCAAAAACATCGAAAAGTATAGACAAGAAAATGGAGCTTTCAAAGATAGAAGCGAACTCAAAAAAGTTTCAAAACTAGGTGACAAGGCATATGAACAATGTGCGGGCTTCTTGAGAATTAATGGCGGGGATAATATCTTAGATAATACAGGCGTGCATCCAGAAAGTTATGAAAGTGCTTACAAACTTCTTGATTACTTCAAACTAAATATCAAAGATGTTAAGGGAGATAATCTACAACTACTTCCAAAAATGGTTGAAAAAGAAGGCGCAGAAAAAATCGCTGAAAAAATAAATGTCGGTGTTCCAACTCTAATTGATATTGCTAACGAACTAGCAAAACCGGGTAGAGACGTCCGTGACGATTTGCCAAAGCCTGTGCTAAAAAGTGCGCTCCTTGGAATCGAGAATTTGAAAGTCGGAATGGTTATGACTGGTGTTGTTAGAAACGTTACTGACTTTGGTGCGTTTGTTGATATTTCTGTTCACCAAGACGGACTAGTTCATATAAGTGAAATTTCCAAGGAATATATCAAACATCCAAGCGAAGTTTTGAAAGTTGGAGATATTGTCAAAGTTAAAGTAATTGGTGTAGATACTGACAAAAAACGTATATCTCTTACCATCAAAGGTGCAGTTGATGACGAAATCACCGAAGGTCTATAATTTGGTGATTAAAAATAAGTTTAACTAACTTACACTTAATTAGACTAATATTATTGCTATTAATATTGAAATAAAATAAAAAACCATATGCTAATTATGACTAATATCTGTTATAACTGGCATATGTTTTTTTTAGATAACGTAACTCAAGTGAGTATTAATTTGAATATCAACTTGTGTCAAATAGTCTTCTTGGTTTTCAAGGGTATTTAGATATTCCTTCCATTCCCTATGTTTGTATGCATTAAACTTTTTGTAGAGATTAAGAATATCATTTTTTTCGGAATGCATAGTTTCAACTGTAGAAATTCGTTTTTGGTCAATAACTTTCAAAATTTCGCTTTCGGCAGTACTACTTAAAAAGTTTTGAAGACTATCAATTGATGCGAAGGCAAAGTTGTTTGCACTATTGATTTCTTCCATCATGATGTTAATCCATACATCATAACTTACAACTGGCCTTCCGTCTACAAACTTATAAATCGGCAAAGATAGTTTTGCAACTTGTTGATAAATTTCCAAACTATCATTTACATGTTCGTCATTTATATTTTTGATTTCTATATTCTGATACTGGCTACTTTTTGAAAGTAGGTTATAAATAAATTTTTCATCATCGGTTAACCTTCTAACAAACTTGCCTTGTGATAGAACGGCAATGTCGGTTTTGTTCTGTATTTTTCCCGAACTGTTTTGACTAGAATTGTTACTAGATTCGCTATCACTTGAGCCTTGTGAACTATTAGAATTTCCGCCTTCGTCCTGTTCGACTTCAAGTATTGGCAAAAAGAAAGTGCTAGATTTTCCAAAGTAAGACCTATAAAATTTCTCAATAGTTGTGTTTTCAAGAAGTGTAGTTAGTTCTTCATAAGTGACTATGTCCTTGAGTGTTAAGTCTAAAAAGTTATTGCTAGACTTTGATGCTTCAACAAGTTTTTTGGCTTCTTGGTCGGTAGACAAAAGTGCTGCATTAGTAGTCAGATTCGATGTTCTAATAAAGTAATCAAGGACAGAAGAAATGTTTTCTTTGAGTACATCTAAAGATAATATGATACAATCACAATGAGCAAGTCCAACTTGTTTGCCAGTATTAAGAGAGATATTGCTTAGTGCTTCGCTTATTGTTTTGCCTTCGCCTTCAAACAGTTCAAGATTTGCACTTACATCTGTGCTTACTTTTGGAATAACTGCAAGCGCACTTAGTGAATAGCCGTCACCACTTTCGGACTTGTCTATTCCAATTGTTGTTACAACCAATTTTGTATTATTGTCCGATTGCTTGTAAATCGTTTGGGGAAACATTATAAGAATTAATGCCAAAAAGAAATAAAAAATCTTATTGCGAGAGAGCTTTTTTAGAGTGTTTAACATTGCTCCTACCTACCTTAATATTCGTTTCAAATGGCTTCTTCTTTTTCATAAGTAAAAAGTACGATACATACAAAATTATTACACACAGTATTTCAAAACACTTGGAAATAATTGAAAAAGATATGCTTGTGCTAAATGCGACTACTTTGTCAAGTTTTAAATAAGTTGGGATATAAAGTACACTTAATATAAGTATAATGACACATGTTGGTATCTTTCTGTCAGAAAACCCAAATATTTCCTTGAAGCATGTTGTGCAAGATATGCCCAGCAAGGCCACCTGAATAAGCAGTATTGCCGACCACATAATGATTGTTAGCCATTCAAGTCGACCTATTGTGGTTGGATATGGATTGTGTAGTGGAAGTTCGCTTAGTGCTAGTGATTGGTTGACAGCGGTGTCTCCAAATGTTCCTACAAAGATGATATAAAAATTAAATATAAATCCAAGTACTGCAGACATATATAGTAGTATCTTTTTTCGTGCATGTTTGGAGTAACTGATGTTTCCCATGAGCACAAATAATATCATAAAGTCGCCATAGGCAAACGATGTTCTTAGAAGTCCATTCATAACCGGATATATTCCGTCTTCAAATAGTGGGAACAAATTAACTATTTCAACTTCGGCTATTGGATATACGAGAGTGAATGCTATTCCTAGTGCAAGTGGCCAAAAACAAATTTCTATCATTCTTCCTATTGCTCTAAATTCTGCCTTAAATAAATAAAGAAGCAAACTCATAAGTGCTAGTATAAAGAAAAACGGATTTAGATGTTCAAATAGGGTTACGATATAATAATCGTGGAGTTCAAGTAGGGTAATTAGTAGTTTTAGAAAAAAGTATCCAAACAAAAAGATATAAACTATTATTGCCACTGGTTTGGAAAGCGTTTCTTTAATTAATCCAAAAAAATTTTTGTCGGGAATTTTTTGCATAATAATGATAATCGCAATAGTTAGCAAAAAGTCTATCACACAAGCAAAAAGAACGACCATATATGCGCTGGTTCTTGAAAAGTCACAAGTGATTGCTGGAAGTACGGATAGTTTGAGTGCAATAGTAAATATGACCAGAATTAAACTTGTCTGATTAGTTGATATTGTCTTTCCCATTTTTCTTTCCTTGTCGTTTTAGATTTTGTCTGTTATTTTTGATAGACTTAGGTCGATATTTCATATTGGTAATATCCGCCTTGTAAAACGCATCTTTGATGTCCTTGTCTACAAATGGTGCAAGGGGAGCAAAGTATGCACTTCCGTATGAATCAAAGTCGCATAGATATGTCATGATAAATATCATAAGTGCGGTTATCCCAAAAAATCCTAACATTGCGCCAGCAAGTGTAAATAACATTCGCAGTAGATATAGTTGTGGTGCTTCATCTGGAATACAATAGATTGTTAGTCCCGAAATTGCAACTATCATAACAGCTGGAGGAGATATGAGTCCCGCCTTGACTGCGGTGTCGCCCAAAATTAATGCGCCAACAATAGACAAAGCTAGTCCCAAATATTTTGGCATTCTTAGACTTGCTTCGTACAAAATTTCAAATAGTATAAGAACAAATAATATTTCGGCAAAGGGCGTTAATGGAAGTCCTTTGGTTGTGTTTACAATTGTTATCAAAAATTTGAGTGGTATAGCTTTGTAATGGTGCATAATCATTGCGATATATAGTCCGGGAACGAGAATAGATATAAATATACTAAATATTCTTATCCATCTTACAAAGCCGGCACGAACGTTATTTGTGTAGTAATCGTCTCCGCTTTGCAAATCTTCGACATATATAAATGGCACTGTCAAAACCATAGGAGACCCGTCAACAATTATGGCAACTCTACCTTCAAGCAGTTTGGCAGAGATTACGTCGGGTTTTTCGGAATACCCAATTTGCTTGAACATACTATTTGGTCTCTCTTCCAAAAATGAAGCAACATAATTGCTATCAAGCACTCCGTCTATATCTATTGCTTCTATCTTCTTTTTGACACTATCTACCACGTTTTTGTCAGCAATTGAGTTTATATAGACAATAGACACCATGGTATCAGTGTGCTTGCCAATCTTAAGATTAATTGTTCTAAGTTCCTTGGTCGCCAAAATTTTTCTAAGCTCGGATAGGTTTGTTTTTAAGTTTTCGACAAACCCACTTCTAGGTCCTTTTATAACACTACTAGTAGGTGGTTCGTCTATGGCACGTTCTTTGTATTTGTCAATAGACAATACTAAACACTTGCTAATTCCGTCCACAAACAAAACACCTTTGCCTTTGAGAATATTTGAAATTATATTTTGCTCATCGTCTTCTTCGGTGGTTTCGCTCAGAGTCAAAACTTCTCTTTCCAGAGTCTTAAGGTCTTGGATATTTTTTGAATATTCCATGAGTGGAGATATTACAAAGTAACTAAGTGATTGTGTGTCACTTAGTCCAAGCATATAAAAAATTGCACATCTAGTCTTGCCACAAGTAATTTCCTTGCAAACAAGTTCGTCGCTATTTCCTAGTTTGGTTTTTATACTCTCAATATTTTTGTCAAGTTCTTTTTGCATGTCTATTTCTACGTCCCAATTTTTGAAATTATCTTTTATATAATTAATATGGGAAATTAAAAAAGATTTTATGTAAGTACTTGCAATTTAAGAATTTATTTGGTATAATACTAAACAGTAAATAAAATTTACTACTGCTTTGGAACACCAAAGCCGAAAGACCATAGGAGGTAAATTATGAACAAATATGAATTGCTTACAATCTTTTCTGCTAGTCTTAATGACGAACAAAAAGATGCAATCGTAGAAAAGTACTCTCACCTTATGGAGAAGAATGGTGGCAAAGTTGAACTAGTTAACAAGGCAACACCTTGGGGACTTAGAAAACTTGCTTATCCTATCAACTATAAGAACGAAGGTTTCTATGTATTGTACAAATTTGAAAGCACTGCTGATGTAGCTAAAGATGTTGTTTCACTTATGAGAATAGATGAAAACGTTCTTAGAACTATGTGTTTGCGTTGCGACAAATAATTAAATTATAGGAGAATATTTTATGAATAAATGTATTCTAGTTGGGAATCTAGCAAGAGACCCAGAATTAACTACTACATCAAATGGTGTAGCAGTATGTAGATTCTCAATCGCAGTATCTCGTAGATATGCAAATTCTGATGGCGAAAGAGAAACAGATTTTCTAAACATCGTTGTTTGGAGAAATCTAGGCGAAAACTGCCACAAGTTTTTGAAGAAAGGTAGCAAGGTTGGTATCGTTGGAAATATTCAAAGTAGGTCTTATGATGCTACTGACGGAACAAAGAGATATGTTACAGAAATTGTTGCTGAAGAAGTAGAATTTTTGTCAACAAAAGCTCAAGACGGTGAACAACCAAAGTCAAGTAACGAAGAAGTTGCAAAACTTCAACCAATTGATGACGATGGCTTGCCATTCTAATTGATTATTAACTTTTTGAGTGCCAAAAAGTTGTCAAAATTTATAAAGGAGAAGATTATGAGCGAAGAAGTTGTAGAAAGTGCTGTAATGGAAGAAAAAGTAGCACCTAAAAAATACAAAAAAATGGGCAAGAAAAAAGTTTGTTCTTTTTGTGTTGACCATGTAGAAGAAATTGACTACAAAGATGTTGCTAAACTAAAAAGATACATCACAGAAAAAGGTAAAATTTTGCCAAGACGTCAAACTGGTACTTGTGCAGAACACCAAAGAGCTTTGACCGTAGCAATTAAACGTGCTAGGGAAATGGCTTTGATACCTTATGTTGGTGAATAATGTAGACAAATTTTAAATTTGTTGGCTATAAAACCCCTAAATTTAGGGGTTTTATTTTTGTACTCACCTAATATTTTTGATTAAACAAAACAAAATGTCATAAATATCTAAAAAAGATGTGCATCAAAATCTCATTTAAAAGATTTAAAACACATCTTTTTTGTTGTAATTTATATTAAATCAAGAATTATAATTTGTGCTTTGTTTAATTCTTTCCAAAACCATTTGGGCTTCGGGACTATTTTCGTCCATTATTTTGTTGTATGTGGCGTAGTCGACATTTAGTGCTGTTTCACCCAAGTTTTCAATTGTGTTGATTGAATTAGTCAAAAGTTCGTCGTTTGTAGGCTGTGTACTATTTTGATAGGTTGGACTACCTTCCAAACATTCTTTTAATTTATGTTCGTGATTGTCTACTGCGGAATCTACTAATTTATTAATGACTGGGTCAATAAATTGTGGGTCTTTTGCTGTTTCTTCTATAACTGCGAGTCCGGTTACCGCACAAGCGATTTTGCCTTGCATAACTTGACAAGATTCGGCTCTATTATTTGCCAAATCTTCCATACGTGATGTAATTGCTTCCTTGATTTTTGGATTTGTACAATTGTTGATTGCATTAACAAGTTCAACAAAGTTTTCGTCAGTATATTCGTCTATAGCCTTGTCTGCAATATGCGAACACTCTTCCGACTCAAAAATAAGTTTCATGAATTCGTGGTCGGCAGTAAGCGAACTTACATAATCTGGAATATTATCATAATTTTTGAGCATAAGTTGTTCGGTTTGGTCTTTGGTTAAACCATATGCTTGAGCGATTTTGACACTCATAAGTCCACCGACAACTTCGGATGCATTTTCTCTCGAAAAATCTTGCTTTTCTTCTTGGTCGGCATTATGCCTTTCTTGATATTCTTCACGAATGGAAGCGTCTACGAGTTCTCTTGCCAAAAGTACAGGAGTAGCTATATCTCCCTTTCTCGCATCTATGGTTATTTTAAAGCGACTTCCGTCATAATCTGTTTGTGCCGAACTATAATTAAGCGGGTCATCTTTTCCCCTGAAATTAATTTGAATACTAGTTTTGCTACCATTTATGACTCTTCTAGCCATTTGACCGAGTCTAGGATTAATTTCATCCAAGAGTTTGACCGTCTTTTTGATTAATTGTTCGGGAGTCGAAAATTCTTCAACTTCCTTTTGCTTAGTATCACCAAGACTTTTTGCCTTTTCTTGAAGTGTTCTATCCAAATCTTGATAAAGTGGTAGTTTTTTGGCTAGTGAATCTCCCATCATCTTAATTGTTGGCTTTGGAGCAGTGGGGTCAACTTTGCATTTGGTCATTCCCCTGATTGCTTCTTTAAATTTTTCTATGCCACCAATTCTGTCTAAAATATCTGTTTGTTCCATAGGTTTCTCCTTCAAATTCAATTTAAGTGTATTAATTTAGTTTCGGTTTGTCAAACAAAATTTAAACTAAATTTGTTGTAACTTACAAATACCCCAATATTTTACACGAAATATTTGTGTAAAATACAAATCTTTGGAACAAATGTTTGATAAAATAATTGTGTAATTGTTTTTTTTGTGGTATATTTATCTTAGAAATTAAGATATATATTTATTTTAAGTAAAATATTTATCTTAAAGAGTTAAAATTAGTAAATTACATATAGTCTAATTAATTTTGGGGAGCGAAATAATGGAAAAAGTATTTAATATTACACTCGACGGACCTTGTGGCAGTGGAAAGACATCAATTGCCAAGGCTGTAGCAGAAAAACTAGGCATTGCATATTTGGATACAGGAGCAATGTATAGGGGAGTTGCATATTATATGCTTGGGCATAATATAGATGTAAATGACGAAAAGAGTGTTGTAGACAACTTGGACAAAGTGAGTCTAAGGGTAGACAGAGTTGACGGAGAACAAAAAATCTATCTTGGAAAGAAAGATATAACTTCACTTATTCGTACTCAGGAAATTTCGATGCTTGCAAGCACTGTTTCCAAAATCCCCGCTGTTAGACTAAAACTTGTAGATATGCAAAGACAAATTGCTAGCTTGACTACTTGTGTAATAGACGGAAGAGATATAGGCAGTTTTGTTTTGCCGGATGCTGAATTCAAATTTTATTTGACAGCAGATATTGACGAGAGAGCAAAGCGAAGATATCTTGAACTCAAAGATAAATCTAGGACTTTGGAACAAGTCAAGGAAGAGATGATAGCAAGAGACGAACAAGACTCAAAGAGAGCCTTTGCACCTTTGGTTGTTCCAAAAGGCGCATATGTTATAGATACAACCAATCTAAAGTTTGACGAAGTTTTGGATTTGGTTATTAGTAAAATTAATAAATAGGGGTTTATATGCAAAAAAGAATAGCATTATTATACGACTTTGACTATACTTTGGCACATGGTTTTATGCAACAATTTGGACTTATGCAAGACTTGGGGTTTGACGATATTAACGCATACTTCAAGGAATGTGAGAGAGTCTCTTTGGACACTGAAATGGATATGTGTTTGTCTATGATGTGCGGAATCTTGGAACTTGCCAAACGCAAAGGCAAAGTTGTAACCAAAGAATATCTAAGGTCATTTGGCAAGGATATTGAATACTATGACGGTGTCACTGAGTGGTTTGACAAAATTAATGCAATAGGTGCTAGTTTCGGCTACGAAATAGAGCATTATATTATTAGTAGTGGTGTCAAAGAAATTGTTGAAGGTTCGACAATCGCCAAGTATTTCAAACGTGTATATGCAAACTTTTTTGCGTACAAAGATGGTGTTGCATTTTGGCCTAGCCAAGTAGTTAACTACACATCCAAAACCCAATATATCTTTAGGGTTAGAAAGAATGTTTTAGATGATTTGTCGTCACTAGACAAGATTAATGCAAAAATGCGTGATGACGAAGTTTTGCCATTTAAAAATATTATTTACTTAGGCGATAGCCAAACAGATATTCCGTCATTTAAGGTTATTAAAAATAGCGGTGGAATGTCTATATGTGTTTACGAAGGAAACAACGAAGAAGCAAGAAAAGTCGCACAAAAGTGTTTTGTCGAAGGTAGATGCAATTACTTTTCCGAAGCGGACTTTAAGGAAGGAAGCGACTTATTCAGCGTAATTAGCGATTACATAAAAACTATTTGCAAAAACAATTAAAGAGAGATTATGACTAAACTTAGAGATTTGACAGTAATTAAAGGAATGATAGAAGAAGTTATTTTTCGAAACGACGATACCAACTATACCGTCGTTTTGGTTGATGTCAACAAAGAACTCATCACCGCTACTGGCAAATTTCCTGTAATAAATGAAGGCGAATGGGTTGAACTTAACGGAAAGTTTGTTCTAAATCCCAAATATGGCGAACAATTTGCGGTAGATAGTGTCAAACTCAGCCCACCTAATACTTTGGAAGGGATTGCTAGATACCTAAGTTCGGGGCTTATCCCTGGGGTTGGGCCAGTGACAGCGATGAATATCGTCAACAAGTTTGGCGAAGCCACTCTTGACATAATTCATTACAATCCAAGTAGACTTGCTGAGTGCAAGAATGTCAGTGCCAAAAAAGCCGAAGAAATAGCCAAAGCCTATGCCGAAGTTCATCAAATGCAAAATGCAGTGATGATAATGCAGTCTTATCATATAAGCACAAATCTAGCCATTAAGATTTATAATCAGTATGGCGAAGGAACGGAAGATATTCTCAAAAATAATCCTTACAAAATGGTCGAAGACGTTGCGGGGATTGGATTTTTTACAGCAGACAAAATCGCAATCAGCATGGGAGTTCCTGCCGATAGTGACTTTAGAGTAAGAGCGGGGATTTTGCATATTCTTAGAGAAAATTCTGACAAGAACGGGAATACTTACATGCAAAAATCCGCCTTAATCGAAGGTGTTTATACTTTGCTTAATATTCCAAACTTGGAGAGCCGAATTGACTCAATTATAAACAAACTCATTATGGATGACTATCTCAAAAAATTGGATATAAATGGCGAAGCAATTTGTCTAAGTCAATATTATAAGATAGAAAAAGTTTTGGCGGATAGTTTAATTTTACTTAATGCAGATACAGATAAATTGGCACTAGATATTTCTGACGAAATCAAGATGTACGAAGATGTCAATCATATAAGTATGCACGAACATCAAAAACTCGCAGTTCAATTGGCTATCAATAATGGCGTGTCAGTTATAACTGGTGGGCCTGGTACTGGAAAGACAACTATTATTAAGTGTATCCTGCAAATATTTAGAAATATGGGCAAGAAAGTCAAACTTATGGCACCAACTGGACGAGCTGCCAAGAGACTAAGTGAGAGTACTGGCGAAGATGCAAGCACTATCCATAGAGCGCTTGAAATGCAGGGTGGCGAAGATGTTAAGTTTATATTCAACTCCAATCAAAAATTAAATTACGACGTAATAATTGTCGACGAAGTTAGTATGGTGGATAGTCAACTTATGTATTTTTTGGTTAGAGCCATCAAGCGTGGCTCACGACTAATTTTGGTTGGAGACAAAGACCAACTTGCGAGTGTTGGAGCGGGGAATGTACTGGGAGATATTTTGGAGAGCGGGTGTTTTGCGACAATGTGTTTAACACAGATTTATAGACAAAGCGAAGATAGTCTAATTATTGTTAATGCCCATGCAATCAACCAAGGCATAATGCCCGAACTTAGCAACAAATCCAAAGACTTTTTCTTTGATAAAAAAGAAACCAACGAAGAAGCCCTAAATAGCATAATCAATATGTGTACAACAAGAATTCCAAGTTATCTAGGAATAGATAGTAGCAAAGTTCAAGTTCTAGCCCCTATGAAAGCGGGAATAGTAGGTATTGATAATATTAACAAGTGCTTACAAGAAAAATTAAACCCACCGTCGCTTAAAAAACTCGAAGTAGAAAACGACAAGTGTATTTATAGAAAATTCGATAGAGTCATGCAGATTACAAACAACTACGAACGTGTATGGTCAAAAGACGGACGTATGGGTTCGGGTGTATTCAATGGGGATATTGGAAATATCTTAGATATAGACATCAATACAAACGAAGTAATCGTGGAATTTGAAGACGGAAGAATCGCTAGATATCTAAAGACAGACTTGAGCGAACTAACTCTAAGTTACGCAATCACAATTCACAAATCTCAAGGAAGCGAATTTGATGTTGTAATTATTCCTGTTATATCGGGTCCACCAATGTTGCTTACACGAAATCTACTCTATACAGCGGTTACACGTGCTAAAAAAATGGTGGTCATAATTGGCACAAAACAATGTGTTGCACGAATGGTTCATAATAATTACACCAAAGTTAGATATACAATGCTTAGATATTTTTTGGAAATGGATGGCGAAAAGTATGAAACTAATTGACTTTATTTTTCCACAAAATGTCAAGTGTTTGTTTTGTAAAACCGAAGATGGCGGATATGGAATTTGTGATAAGTGTCTAAGTAATTTGCCATTTATTTCGGGAAAGACTTGTTTAAAGTGTGGCGCGCCTATAAATACTGGAGATGTGTGCTATGAATGTAAACACACAAATCACTATTTCGACAAATCTTTTTCGATATTCAATTATGAAGATGAAATCAAGCAAACGATAATAAGTTTCAAACAAGCACGCAAAAAGTATATTGCCAAACCACTCTCACATATAATTGCTGATTATTTTGATAAACTCGAAATTCCTTTTGATACAATTATCCCAATGCCTATTCATCCAAACAGACTCAAGACTCGTGGGTTTAATCAAAGTGAACTACTCTTGGATGTAATTAAGAGTAGATACGGAAGAGTTTATAATAATGTTTTGGCTAGAGTCAAAGATACTCCGCATCAAACTGGTCTAAGTCAAGCCAATAGACAAAAGAATTTGGAGCATGCTTTCAAAGTGGTAGACAAACAAAAAGTTAGAAACAAAATTGTACTAATTTTTGACGACATCTATACAACTGGTGCAACTTTGGACGAATGTGCCAAGGTTCTCAAGAAAGCCGGCGCAGCCAAAGTTTATGGTCTAACGCTAGCACACTCTGTCTTTAACAAAAGCAAAGTAGTCGAAACCAATCCTATGGCTTTTGACATCAAAAATTTATATGTCTAAAAAACCTAGTTAATAAATAAATCGTATAGTCGGATTTACTCAAATTAACTTAGGTTTTTTTGTTTTATTTTGGATAAATTAACCAACTTATTAGTAAATTCGTTTGGTTTTTTGGCTATATTATTATAAAATATAGTTAAGTGTCCTATATAGGGCATTTAAGTCTAAAAGACATACATATGTCGACTTGAATTTAAAGGAGAAAATTTAATGGGATTTTGGAGTAAAATATTCAAATCTGACAATACAAGAAATGTAGAAAAATTGGAAAAGATTGCAAAGAAAGTTGAAGATTTGCAAGATAAATATAGAGTATATAGTGACGAAGACTTGAAAAACACCACGACTGTTTTGAAAGAACGTCTTGCTAATGGCGAAAAGACAATAGACATTTTGCCAGATGCTTTTGCATGCGTAAGAGAAGCAAGTAGTAGGGTTATTGGCAAACGTCATTATCATGTTCAAATTCTAGGTGGCATTGCTTTGTTCCAAGGTAGAATTGCCGAAATGAAAACTGGTGAAGGAAAAACTCTTGTTGAGACTTTGCCAGCATATCTAGTAGCACTTGAAGGAAAGGGTGTTCATATAGTAACTGTCA
Organism: uncultured Clostridia bacterium; assembly: GCA_934754475.1. Taxonomy (GTDB): domain Bacteria; phylum Bacillota; class Clostridia; order Christensenellales; family UBA1242; genus UBA11490. The sequence continues at coordinate 62,248 of CAKVHV010000005.1, forward strand.
ACGAATACTTGTCGACTCGTGATGCTGAATGGATGGGAAAAATATTCAAGTTTTTGGGTTTAACTGTTGGTATTAATACACACGATATGACTCCAGACAAGAAAAAAGAAGCCTATGCTTGTGATATTACTTATTCAACTAACAATGAGTTGGGTTTTGACTACTTAAGAGACAATATGGTTATGCGTCCCGAAGATAGAGTTGCAAGGGGTTATCACTTTGCAATTATCGACGAAGTAGATAGTATTTTGATTGACGAAGCCAGAACTCCACTTATTATTTCTGGCAAAGGCATGAAGAGTAGTGAAGAATACAAAAAGGCTAGTAGATTTGCCAAGTCTTTGAAGCCAACCGACTACGAAATCGACGAAAAAGAAAAAGCAATTAGACTAAACGAAAGTGGTATTGCTAAGGCAGAAAGATATTATGCTGTAGAAAATCTAAGCGATATTAATAACATCGAACTTAACCACTATATCAACAATGCACTCAAAGCACAATATATAATGCTCAAAGATAACAACTACATCGTCAAAGATGGCGAAGTTGTAATTGTCGATGAGTTTACCGGAAGACTTATGGAAGGTAGAAAGTACTCAAATGGTCTTCATCAAGCAATCGAAGCCAAGGAAGGCTTGGAAGTTAGAGACGAAAACAAGACTTTGGCAACTATTACTTTCCAAAACTTCTTTAGAATTTATGACAAAATCAGCGGAATGACTGGTACAGCCAAGACCGAAGAAACCGAGTTTAATAAAATTTATAATTTGGACGTTGTAACAATCCCAACTAACAAACCTGTTAGAAGAATAGATTGGACAGATATAATCTATCCAACCGAAAAAGCCAAGATTAATGCAATTGTCGAAGAAGTCAAAAAAGTTCATGCCGAAGGCAGACCAGTTTTGGTCGGAACTATCACTATTGAAAAGAGTGAAGAGATTTCCAAAGAACTAAGCAAGGCAAAAATCAAACACAATGTTTTGAATGCAAAAAATCACCAAAAAGAAAGTATGATAATAGCCCAAGCCGGCAGACTTGGTCAAGTAACAATTGCAACCAACATGGCTGGTCGTGGTACAGATATTATGCTTGGTGGCAACCCAGAATATCTAGCAAAACAAAAAATGCAAGAACTAGGATATACTGACGAACAAATCGAATTTTGTACATCCTATCTTCCAAGCGATAGCCCCGAACTAGAAAAGGCGAGAGAAAAATACAAAAAGTTCTACAAAGAATTTGAACAAGTAACCGAAGATGAAAAACAAAAAGTTATTCAATTAGGCGGACTTCATATTGTAGGTACTGAACGTCACGAAAGTAGACGTATAGACAACCAGTTGCGTGGTCGTGCTGGACGTCAAGGCGATCCGGGTTCAAGTGTGTTCTTTGTTAGTATGGAAGACGAACTTATGCGTAGATTTGGTGGAGACAAATTGCAAGGTGTTGTTAGATTCTTCAAAATTTCGGATGACACAGCATTTACTCTTAAATTCTTAGCACGTCAAATCGAAGCCGCTCAACGTCGTATTGAAGGCTTTAACTTCTCTGCTCGTCATACAGTACTTAAGTTTGATGATGTAAACAACCAACAACGTAAGGAAATCTACAAAGAAAGAAATAGAGTTTTGGACGGTGCTAATGTTCATGACGAAGTTTTGGATATGATTGCCGAATTTGCAAGAAATACAGTACTAGATAGTTTGGACGGAGTAGAAAGTTTTGAAGAATGGAATATTGAAAAGATTAATAATAGTCTAAACAATCGTGTTCTTCCAGCGGATGCAAACTATGTAACTGCAGATATGTGCGAAGGTTTGGAAGCCCAAGAACTTGCAGACAAGGTAGCCGAAAAAGCCCAAGAAGTTTATGAAGAAAAATGCAAAGCCTTGAATGCTATCAAGATAGATAGTCAACGCATTGAGAGAGAAATTCTGCTTAGAGTTGTAGATAGTCTATGGAGAGACCATATTGACTTTATGGAAATTTTGCGTGGCGAAATCGGTCTTAGAGCATATGGCAACCATGACCCACTTATTGCTTACAAGGAAGAAAGTAGTCGTGCTTACGAAGAAATGATTGGAAGAGTTAGAGAAGAAACCGCAATGTTCCTACTTAACTTCAAAGTTCAAATCGAAAGAACTGTTCCAGTTCAAGTAACCAAAAAGGAACTTACTCCTGAAGATATTGCCAAAATAAGAAAGATTGCCGAAGAAAAGATTAAAGAGCAAAATGGAAACAAGAGTCCAAATAATCCAAAGGCTCAAAATGAACTAAATAATCTTATGAAAGCACCAACAAGTATAGATATGGTTACAAATATGACCGAAAATTCTCAAGCAAAAACCAAAGGCAAAGTTGTAGGTCGTAACGAACTATGTCCTTGTGGCTCAGGCAAAAAATACAAAAACTGTTGCGGAAGAAACGCAAAATAATTTCTAATGTCACTAAATTTTTGTATAAACGATTAAATATATAAAATATCCACGGATTTCAAATCCGTGGATATTTTTTGTCTATTTTAAAATTTTTAAATCTTTCAAATTAACCGAAACACAATCACCCAAAAAATTATTGTTTTCATCAAGTCTTCCAAAATCCACAAGAACTTCGTTATCGGCAGCATAGTCTTCCATTATTGTACCTATATCGCCCTTGTGTATTCCTAGTTCTGCAAATTTTGAATCTTCAATAAGCAATTCGACATCATCATAAATGTTAAATTTCTTCTTTGAAAAGCCTTTTTCTAGTGGGATAAACTTTTTGGAATTTTCGTCTAAAAAATTTTTTAATTCGGTGAATTCGTCACTTTGTATTATTTCTAAGTCGTTGGTGTTCACATCCAAGTAAGCATATTCACATTCGTTGTATTTATTCATAAACAAGACTTTAACATGCCTATTGTCTAAAGTTTCCCAAACAATTCCTGTTGCATCGATATATAAATTGTATTGCTTGTATTTGTCGTTGATTTTTATTAGTTTTACAAAATCGTATTGTTTCATTTTAATTTCCCATAAGTTTAGTGCTTGAAATATTTATTAATGCTATCAAAGTTTTTAATTTTAATAAAAATATTTTTTAAGTTAATATTTACATTATACAAAATAATTTTGTATGATGCAAGGACTTATAAGTTATGTGGTTTATGATTGAAGTAATTTCAAGATACAAAGTTTTATTTTCATCGTGCAAGGATAAACTTGATTGTATTATGCCAATTTGGATTTTTATCAAGTAATTCTTGAAAAAACTTAAAAAAAGTGATATAATCTATGTAATTGATTTGTTCATTGCATTCACAAATCAATTTGCTAAACGCAAATCCCACGATTAAATCGTGGTTACATAGATTGAATTCGTCGTCGTTTCGGTAATACAAATGTAAACATTTGTGCTACTCTCAACTTCCTAGAATATAATCTAAAATGTTTTGCATTTGGTTAAATTAAATAAAATTGGCGGTGGGATTATGGAATATTTTGTTAAAGTTGAAGGCGAAAACGAAGACATTACAGAACTATATGGATGTCAAGACGGGATTACAGTTAATTTTGATGGAAATAGTTGGAGTATGTCGGGAATGAAATACAAAACCCTTGTGACTAGTCCAGATTTTCAAAGAATTGACAAATCCAAGGCTATGATTATATCTAAAGGTGCTGACCCCGAAATGATGGTCAATGCATTTGTTATGAGCATGCTTAATGGCGGAAGACTAATGTAACTTTGTTATGATGATTGCATTTACAAATTAAATTATTGGTTTTCACCACATTTTTCGTGGCTTTGTATTGAAATTATACATAAAAAAAGTTTACACATTTTCGTGTAAACTTTTTTTGTCTAAAATATCAAACTATATTTTTTTGTCTAAAATATTAAACCAAACTTGCTTTGATTGTCTCAAATGGGTCATCAAAGTTTGTAAGACTAACATAGTCAAACGATGTTGAGTTGGTGTAATAGTTTTCAGGTGTGGACGAATTGATATTATCATTATAATGTGTTAGTAGTGCATTATAATATTTGCCCGCATTTGTAGTCGTAGCTGTGCTACTCAAAGCATGTGCCATTGATTCGTCTAGTTTTTGAAGAATTAGTTTTGACATTCTTCTTGTTAAAATTACACCAGTAACTGGTTTTTGTTGGAAATCATTTAGCAACTTATCAATATCTTTGGCAAGTGTTTCACTTGTTTTGATTATATCAGCCGAAGCGCCTACATCATCTAGTGTGCTATCCAATTTTTTCTCAATATCGCCAAGGTCGCTTAGAGAACTTTCAAAATTATTGTAATGTGGAGTAGTGCTAGAAAGTGCAGTATTATCTTTTGCAATGCTCAAAATAGTGTTGTCCATAATGTCATTAACGATTTGATTTTGTTCTAATTCTAGTCCAGTTGTAGTTGTTGTGTCTTTCTTGATAGTGGATAGGAAACTACTCATAAGATTACTTAGAGCCACTCTTGTAATAAACAAACTATTTCCGTTTTCAGGAATGTAAGTGCATTTGTTAGATGTGTTATATTCAATGTCTTCAAACTTAGTAGTGGATTGATTAAATGCGATGTTATCTAGGTTTTTGCCAACAAGTTCAGAAACATTCTCTGTTGTATAAGTAACTCCGCTATTGAGTTTGACAAGGGTGTTTACATAACCTAGTTCTCTTTGCCAAGACATAACTTTGTCGGCGTCTTTAACTATAGTCATTTGTTCTTTGATACTGTCTATTAGAGTATTGAAAGCATCAACTTCAGTTTGTCTATTAGTGTCATCATCGGCTTTGGCGCTATCGAAGATGTCTATAATAAGCGAAGTCAAAATATTTCGTGTAATAATTTTGCTATTGCTATTTGATAGCATGTAGTTGTCTATATAAGTGTAACCTGAAGTGTTATTTCCAGTTTTGTTATATGCAATTTTGTCTAATTGAGTGCCAAGTTTGGTCAACTTCAATTTGTTCGCATTAACTCTTAGTTCATAAGCACTGTCACTCTCGCCCGGTTGTTGTTCGGGATATTGAAGCATATCTTTGGATACTTCCAATTTGGATAGAACTGAAAGCAATGTAAGTTCTTTTTCAAAACTTATAGGGCTAATACTTTCGTCTTGGATGTTGTCTATAATTCCATTCACTTTTAGGCTCGGGTCGGAATTATCCACACCTTTCAAGGCTTTGGATATTGCATTTTTAATTGATGTGTCACTATTAAAGTTGTTTAAAATTGTTTCTGACATATTGTCAACACCGCTTGCAAGTAGAGTTCTCAAATCTAACGAACTAATAAGCAGCGATGCCCTAATGTCTTTTGTTCCGTCATTATATCCATATACTACATTGTCTAATTGTTTTCCAATTACATTTAGATTGTCTAGGACTTTGTAAGTGCCTTCGTCTTGGAATTTAATATCCATAAGGTCGGAGATATAATCAAATTCGGTCGTCCAAAAGTCTTTGATGCTTTCTTCATAAGTCTTGTCAGGTATCAAGGTGTCTTTGGTTTTAACCTTGCTTGCAATTGTGCTGAGTCTTAGGCATACATTGTCAATCAAGTCGTTAATAGAAAGTTCTACTTTGTCGGTTGTAGATGTATACTTTGCGTCTTTGAGTGCAAGTGAAACGATTTCAAATATTTTGTCGTTTGGAATGGTTTTGCTCAAATACAATTTGTCTAAATCAGGACATAATTCTTTTGCACTATTCAAATCTCCAAAGGCACTTGTCTTTTCGGCAATATTCTTGAGAGATTTGTAGTATTCAATTTCGTTAGCCCAGTAACCTGCTTGTTTGACAGCTTTTAGATTAACTGGATTGGAACTATCCAAATTAGCCTTGACGCCTTCGAATAATTCATAAATTTTGTCATTTATAACTTGTGGGGATACACTTCCGTCGTTGTAAACAAAGTTGCTTGGCAAAATGTTATCGCATATAATTCCCACTGCAGTACTCATAATATCCAACGTTGCACCGTTTCCAAGCAATGTTGTTGATTTTGCCTTGTCTAAGTTTTGTCCGATTGAATCGCTAATATCAAAGTTGGAACTTTCAATTATGCTATTAACTTCGTTAAATAATGGAGCAATTGCTTTGAGTTCGTTTGCCCAAAAAGTTTTGTCAGAAGTATATGTGTGACTCGAAGTAATCAAGTTGTCTTGCATTTTGCTTATTGTTTTTGAAAAATCTCTAAGACTAGTGGTTTCGTTATTTTTGATATGTTCATTGTTTGCATAGTCTAGTATGTGTGTAAACAAACTAATTGTTCCAGAGACTTTGTAAGTATTTTTGTCACTAGCAGTCTTTTGTATAGTTGCACCAAACAAACAAGTGCTATCCAAAATATCTAGACTCTTTCCCAAATTTTCAAAAACAGCTTCGTTAATGATTAACTCTATATTTAGTCCTTTTCTTAAGGTTTCGCCTTCAACAACTTTGCCAAGTATACCTACTTCGTTGTTTCTGAGCATTCTAACAGCAGTGCTAATCTTGGTCATTTCTTGTTCCCAGTTGTCAACGACCGACAAATTTTCCAAAAACTCATTTTTCAAATAACTATCCAAGTCTTCTGGAAGAAGTCCGTTAAGAACGTCTTTTAATGTGGTGATTGCATAGTCTATGATGCTATTATATGTTTTTTGAGTAAGCAAGTTTGATGTAGTAGAAGGTTTGAGAGTATCTAACATTCTACCCAAAGGCACTAAGGATTCGTTAGTAAGATAAATGTTTGAAGTCAAGTCTAATGTTTGAATGGCTTGAATGGTTTTGTCAATAAATCCCGAAAAACTATTTATTAATGTTTGAACGCCATCTTCGGAATAGTCTATTTTTTCGTAGCCATAATTAATTGCACTATCCAAAAAGTTTAGTCCCAAATTAAGAAGAGTAGGGAATGTAAGATTAACGGTTTGGAGTTGGAATAATCTATTTGTAAATTCTGTTCCAAAGTTTGAATCAAGACCTTGAATAATTCCAAGTGGATTTTCAAAGTTGTTTTGCAATACTCTTACAAGCAGTCCCTGTTTGTTTAAGTAGTCGGCAAGTTCAAGCATGCTCGAAGTTTCGTCAAATACATTAATATTTTTTGATTCGGCAAGACTAGTAATTGCTTCAACTAATAATTCGTTAACAATTTGATTGTCGCTAAGTTTGGCATCGGAATTAAGAACTAATGTACAAGCGACTGGAATCAAATAACTCGATACACAATCGACTAGATTAACTTGCTTTGCTGTTTCCAAAACATTTTTTGCATCGCCAATCAAAGTATTTAGTTGTTCTTGAGTGAGTGACGACATATTTCCGTCGCCCACAAAACTTTTGTACTTGCCAATAAGTGCATCGGCTTTTTGTGCGGTTACAACAATATTTTTGACATCCGCCCTAAGTGTAACTTTGCTGTCGCCAATTTTTTGAGTAGTTAGATAGTCGAATTCGGCAAGTGACAATCCTTCAATCCCTGTGTATTTTGATACGGGTTTGAGAATTGAACTTTCATAAGCCGAGATTATTTGGTCGGATATTCCGTTTGTTTTGTCGGATAAATCTATGCTTTCGTCGCTTAGGTTTTCGATTTTGACTTTGTTTACGTCTTCCATAATCCCCATAAATCCATAAACTGGAAGTAGGGTATTAAGCATTATAAATAGTCCAACAAAGCCACCAACCAAAGCGCCCCAAAGACGATGTTTTTTGTATTTAATTTTTTGCTTTTTTGCTTTCTTTGGTTTTTTGGTCTCACTGACTTCAGTCGTATTATTATTTGGACTTTCGTCTGTCAAATTGAATTTTGGAATGTCGGGTTTCGCTTCGACTTCGTTTTTTATAAACGTTCCTTCCTTGCCAAACAACTCATTTTTTAAATCGTTATTTTGTTGACTGAGATTTTTGAATTGAACACTCTCTTGGGTGAGATTTAATTCCCCATTTGGTTGACTACTTTCAGTTTGTCCCACCTGTGGTTGATTATTTGTTGTAGATTGACTTGTGTCTCTTGGATGACTTTCCAAATTGTTTTCAAGCGTTGTTGGATTATTATCTGAGTCAAAAGCGCTAAACCCTAAGTTTTCTTTAGGCTTTTTTGGAGCGAATGTGAGTTTATAGAACAAATAGTTAAGTGGAAGCAACAAGTATTTGCAAATCCAAAACAAAAGCATATACACAATTGCGTTAATAAACACAAGTGGCAAGTTTGTAATTACATTTACAAATTCGGGGTTCTTGTTTGAAAAATCTTCACCAAGCAAGTTTTTAACAGCAAAAGCCACAATCTGTTCAATGCTATTTTCACCAGTCAAAGTGTTTTCGCCGATTGTAAACTCGGTGTTAATTTTTATTTGCAACAAAGCCTTGGTGATAGGGATTGTGACAAATAACAAAATTATGCTAGTTATTATCAAAAATATTCCACGACTTGCGGTTTTTCTAAGTCCGCGAATAAGTCCCCATATTACTCCAAATACAACAAACACAGCGAGTAATATGTTAAGTATTAATGCAACGTATTCCATTTAAAACTCCCAAAAAAATTATTTTAATCTCAAGTTTATTTTAACACAAATAATAATATTATTACTAGTATTTATTTATAAATTAATTTTGTTGTGTCAAAATTTTTTGTTTTACTTAGTAGTTTTTTGCCAAAATTTATATTTTAGAAATTTTCACATTTATCCGTTTGTGTTTTTTTTGAAAAATATATATACTAATTAGGTTAAGTACTTAAGTGGAATTTGGATAAATTCTAATTATTTTAAATAAAGGGAATTGGTAGAATATGAATATTTGGAGAGACATAAGTAGCGAAAGAATTAAGCCTAACGACTTTGTTGCTTGTATAGAAATTGAACAGGGAAGCAAAAATAAATACGAATTAGACAAAGAAACTGGACTAATAATCTTAGATAGAGTATTGTACACAAGTACTCATTATCCTATGAACTACGGCTTTATTCCACTAACATATGGCGACGACCATGACCCACTTGATGTGTTTGTGCTTTGTAGTCAGCCAATCGAAAAAATGAGTTTGGTTAGATGTTTTCCAATTGGCGTTGTAGATATGAAGGATAGGGACGAAGGCGACCAAAAAATCATTGCAATTCCTTTTGGTGACCCGCAATACAATGGATATAGAGATATTTCTGAATTGCCTTCGCATATCGTGGACGAACTTAGACACTTTTTGACAGTGTACAAACAACTCGAAAACAAAAAAGTCGAAGTGCTTGAAACTAATGGTTGCAAAAAAGCCGAAGAATGTATCGAAAACGCAATGATACAATATAGAAAGATGATTTTAGGAGAAAAATGAAAGTATTACTTCAAAGAGTAGACAAAGCAGGCTTAAAGAGTGACGATTTTGAAAGCAAAATTGGTTTTGGCTTGCTTGCTTTTGTTGGTGTTAGTCCCCAAGATACAATTTTTGATGTTAAATATCTAGCCAAAAAAATTGTTAATCTGAGAATTTTCAAAGACGAGTTTGATAAGTCGAATTTATCTTTGCTAGATGTTAATGGTGACATAATGATTGTTAGCAATTTTACTTTGCAAGCAGATACACGCAAAGGCACAAGGCCAGATTTTATCAATGCCGGCAAAAGCGATTTTGCTCTAAATTTATATTTGAAATTTGTAGAAGAAACAAAAAAATATGTACAAGTTGTTGAAACTGGCAAGTTTGGACATCATATGGATATTGATTGCAAGTTGAATGGTCCTTTTTCGGTGATTTGTGAATCAACAGGAAGGGAACATGAGTAACACAATTGAAGAATTATTCGATTTATACAAAAATCTTAGGTCGGTTCAAACTATAGTAAATGAGATTTTGACAATGGATTATTACGTATATAATTTTGATTACGACGAAACAGTACACCTAATAGACTACTTTGTCAAAAAATACAATAGAGAAATTAAACTCATAGCAAGTCTTAGAAACGATAGTGTTGTTGTCGTTGATGACGACCCAAATTTGTATGACGAAAAGGACGAAGTTGAGATTAATAGCGATGCTAAGTATATTCGTGATGCACTAATAATAATTGGCGCTGTCAAGTCGGGGATTAGAAGGGATATTCAAAGTGCAATGGAAGGAATTGTATTCTAAAAAATGGAGACCATATGGGAAATTTAGATGAATTACTAGAAGATATGCTACTCAAGGGTTATTCAAAAATAATATCTTCCGAAGAGAAAATACTCAAGTCTTTGGATGGCTTGGGGCTCAAGGAATTTAATACCCTTGATGCTATTTGGGAGTTAACTAAGAATAAGAATAATACATCAAATAATTTAGCCAAAGTACTCGGGGTTACACCTGGAACAATTACGACTAATTTAGATAGACTTTGTGAAAAAGGTTTGGTATCTAAACAAAAAAATGAAGCAGACAAAAGACTTGTTTTTGTAAGCCTAACACCACTAGGGGTGGCGGTTAGAAAGAAAAGAGAAAATGCACACAAAAAAATATTAAGTCAAGCAATCGGTAGACTATCTGATGCCGAAAAAGTTGCACTTACAAGCCTAGTTAACAAATTGGATTTATAAAAAAAACATGATTAATATTTAGACAATGTTATCTAAATTAATCATGTTTTTTTATATCAAAATAATTTTTTAGTTTTTAACTAAACATTAATTTTTTTATATGCCTTATTTTTGGCTTAAATAAAGACAAAATTTAGTTGTCGTTAACAATATTTTTCATAAATTCCAAAAGTTCGTCGCTATATCTTTCGTCGTTAAGCCCAGCAATAATGTTGCTTTTAATAAACCCCAAAGGATTTCCCAAATCAAGTCTTTCGCCAACAACAATAAGTCCGTATAAACTATCATTTTTAATAAGATTAAAGAATGCGTCAGTTAGATAGTATTCGCCATTCTCATGTTCGGGACACATGTCTAACCCGTCAAAAATCTCACTTGTAAATAGTCCACCGCCAGTATAACAAATATCGCTTGGCGATTCGTCTGGAGCGGGCTTTTCAATAATGTTAGTGACTTTGATACTATCTCCCAAATTTATGTAATCAATCATTCCGTATTTGTAACTATCGCTAATTGGGATTTGTTTAAGCGGAATAATACTGGATTTGGTTTGGTTGTATTTATCTATTAATTGCTTGCTAAAACTCTGACCAATTGTAATTTCGTCAGGGAAGGAAACAATAAATGGCTCGTCACCAACAAAGTCTTTGCAAAGACTAACAGCATATCCAGTGCCTTTGGCATGTATTTGTCTTACAAAAGTTATATTTACACCTGTGTACAAATCTTCAAGTTCTTTGAGTGCTGAGTATTTCCTAGATTCCATAAGCCTATTTTCAAGCTCAATGTTTCTATCATAAAAGTTTTCCAAGCACTCTTTGTTTCGACCTAAAATCACAAGAATGTCTGTAATTCCATTTTGTTTAAAGTCACTAACAATATAGTCAATAGCGGGACGACTAAGAATAGGAAGCATTTCCTTTGGAACACTTTTGCTTATTGGCAAAAATCTAGTTGCAAGTCCGCCACACAAAATTACACCTTTCATATTATTCTCCTATTTTTTTAATTGTACTATACTTTGAATTTCTTTTGCAAATAATTAAATGCTTAAATGCAAAATATTTGTCAAATATTTTCGATATGTTAAGTTATATAATTTTTGTTGATATAATAACATATTTATGTTAAAATACGTCTTGGAGTTAAATTTTTTAGGAGTTATTTATGGTAGAGTTTTTAGGAAAAATATTCGCAGGGATATTTGGCTCTCATTCGGGAATTGCAACGGTTATTATAAGCATGTTTCCGCTTATTGAGCTCAAAGGCGGAATTCCTGTCGGAATGAGTAAGGACTTTTGGGGAGAGTTTGCACTTGGTGCAACCGAGTCGTTCTTTTTGGCACTATTAGGAAGTTGCCTTGTTGTTCCAATTTTGGCAATAATATTTAAGCCAATAGTTGAGTGGCTCAAAAGAACAAAATTATTCAAAAAAATTGGTCACATGTTAGACCAAAAAATCAAAAACCACTCTGAGTCAATTAATAGCAAAACCAAAGACGAAAAGTCTGATGTCAAAAAGACTTGGCTCAAAGCTTTGTTTATATTTGGATTTGTTGCTGTTCCACTTCCACTAACTGGTGTTTGGACTGGAACATGTGTAGCGGTTGCAATTGGACTAAAATTTTGGCAAACAGTTTTGTCGGTTGTTCTAGGCAATATGGTCGCTGGACTAATAATTGTAACAGTGTGTGCTGTGTTCCCAGAATTTACTACAATCTTGTTTATAATCTTCTTAGTATTTATTTTGTTTATGATTGCATATACAATTATCAAAAATGCAATTAGAAAGAAAAAAGAAAATGATTCAAAAGATTTGTTACAAAATGCAAATGCGCAAGAAAATTCATCCAAGGAAACCCAAGTTGAAAGTTCTAACGAAAGCAAAGAGAACTTAATAATCAACGGAAATAATGTTGAGAAAAATTCTCAAAAAGAGAGTTTGGATAGTAAAGATAATAATTAATAAATGTTTTAAATAGACGACTTAATGAAAATTATTCTGAAGATAATATTCATAATGTTGGCTATTTTTTTGTGTGTAGATTTTACGTAAGATAACATGCTGAGTGACAGCAATATTTAATTAATTGCCATTAATATATATGTTTATGTCACAAACATACAATATATTGTCAAATAAACAACTTATTAAATATTCAAATTAAACATTGTAACTAAAATACTATATGAAAAATATAATAAAGTAGTTGACAAACACAGGAGAAAATATGGATGATTTAGAATATTGTAAGTTATATAAAAAAATCAAATATGGCACACCGGTTTTTCGTACAAGAACAATCAAAGGTGCGACAGGGGCGACTGGTCCAACGGGTCCAACTGGAGCAACGGGGGCGACTGGCCCTAGTAGTGAAAATGTATTCGTTAGAGACACGCAAACTTTAGAGCCTGAATATGATGCGGACGTTTATGCAAGCAAGGAAGGCGAAGATATTTTTTTTGAGTTTTATATCCCACGTGGAGCAACTGGACGTAGCGAAGTTATTGAAGTCGGAAATGTGGAAAGTGTCAATCCCGATGCTGGTGCTAAGGTTAAAGATAGATATGAGCAAGACAAACATTATATAGATTTTCAAATTCCAATTGGTGTTACTGGTGCAACTGGCGAAAAGGGTGAGCGTGGAGAAAAAGGAGAAACGGGAGATGCTGGACCCAAAGGTGAAAAGGGAGACAAAGGCGACCAAGGTCCACGTGGTTTCCCGGGTGAAATTGGAATAAGTGAAGTAATTACAATAGACGGAACTGAGACTATTCCTTTTGACGAAGAAGCTTCTGTTCAAGACGATTTCGATAGAAACATTCACCACTTGACCTTTTATATCCCACAAGGCAAGACTGGCGAAAAAGGTGAGAAGGGGGAGAAGGGCGAAACTGGTGAGCAGGGAGTAGCTGGACCACCGGGACTTACACCTAATATTGGTGCTACAGTGTATAATATGTCAAATCAAACAATTAATAATGATGTTGCTTTTAAGTTTGACAGAATTCAAACTAATCAAGGGTTGCAGTTAAAAGACTCTAGCCTTGTTGTTCCTTCGGCGGGAACATATCTAATAAGTTACTGCGTAGGCAACGTAATAAGCGGTGTTACTGGCGAAACGTTTGGACTATATGTAAACAATCAACTTGTAGAGTCTTCCAAGCGACCACTCAATGTTAGTACTAGTTCTTCGGGAACTCTAATTATGCAACTCTCAAGGTCGGATGAATTGTCTCTAAAACCAACAATAGGTGCAGAGAGAACTTTAAGTTCATCCACCGCCCCAAGCGCATCACTAACGGTTATAATGATTGCATTCTAAAAAAGTGTCTTACAATGCTGTAAGACACTTTTTATCATATTGGGTAGCGATTAAATAATGCTACTTGTCGATACATATAAATGTTACCACTTATATGCTTGATGCTTATATTATATGCATTTTAATAAAAAATGCAACTCAAATTTAATAAATTCTAATAAAAACAATTATGACTAAAAAATAAAAAAGATAAAGTGACCGATGAAGAGCAATTTGCAAAACTCGTAGCTAACTTTATTTATTTTTATAATATCATATTTAAGTTAAAAAGTCAATTCATAAACTAGACAATTTTTTGTAATTAAATCTGTGCTAGATATTAGATGCTTAATAAAAGGATAGATAGTTAGCCTTTGTAATTTGGTTTTATGGAGATATGTCTTTTAGTGGGGGTGATTGGTTAAGATTGGGTATTGACTTTTATGTGGTCGTTTGTTAAAATTTAAATAGTTTTAATTAAATAGGTGGAATATGAAGTATTTAGATAAAGTCAGCGATGAAGAATTAATCGAGTTTTTGAAACAGAACAAAATTTATCCTGGTGTTTTCTTTGATGAAAATGGGAAAATTTTGCCAATTATAGAAAGAGATGAAGGGGGAGTATTTTTTAGGGGTAAACTAAAAAATGATGAAATAAAAACCAAAACTAATGAAGTCATGCAAGCATACTTAAAGCCTATACTTGAATATTTGAAAACATCTCAATTTAATTCAAATGCTTGCTTTATTATTTTTGATGATTTTACGGCAAGTCCAGATTACTTTTCAAATGAAGATTTTAGAACAAATATTCAAAACAAATATGCAAATTTTATGTATGATAAATTTGGCGAAGAGTATAGGGAAGAGTATAATGCCAAAATTCTTAAGTGCTTTGAACAAGAAGAAATGGAACAAAACTCATAAAATACACTTATTATAATAACTTAAAAAGCAATCCGCTAACTCAGTTGGTGGATTGCTTTTCTTTCAAAACTTTTTTCTAAAATGGGGATAGAAATAAAGTGTAACAAAATATACTAAAAGATATTTGAAAAATATAAAAAATTTTCATTTTGAGTCCTATTTTTGTACTGTCTACTTTAATCATTCATATAATAAGCCAACACTATGTGTCCTTTCAGCTTTTCGGGAAAGATGTTATATTTAACATAAAAAGTTCTAATCAAATAATCTCCAATTTTCCAAAGCTTTGTTGCCATTCCTTTGCCGTGTGTGTTGGTAAACATTTTTATAATAAGACCATATAATCTTTCCATAATTTTATTAAGTTCACTAACTGTTTTTTTATTTTCTTTAGTAACTTTTACTTTGTAATATTTTGGTTTACCCATAATGCTTCCAGCAAGATATTTTGCCAGTGCATATATAAATAGTTTAATTTCTTCTATGTGTTTATCTGCTAAATCTTTTATTTTTTTAGTTTTATCATCAAGTCTAGGTTCTAAAAATTTGTATTGTTCTAACAAATGTTGGTATCCTATCAAAAGTTGGTGAAATGTAGGGTAATCGTGCAAATTCTTAAACTCTTTGAATGTAAAATAATATGCAAAGAACTCTGTCCAAAAATTCCATCCTTGTTGGATGATATAATCGTTTATATTTGTTTGCTTACACATTAGTGGATTTATCTTGTAATATTTATTGTTCATAACATGATACATATCATAAATGTGACCTAATTCATGACATATTGCAATAGCAATATCTAGTCCATTATCCCATCTTATTCTTTCTAACGATTCTGAACTTAAACATACAACATAACTTCCATCTTTTCTCCATGTGGAATACCCACAAATTGTTTCTTTATTTACATAATTTTCTTTCGTTTCAATATCTTTAATCCTAACTATTAAAACTATATCAAAGTCAAAGCTATTTTCCACTATTGCTTTTACATGTTTAATTATATCATCTTTGTATTTTTCTACAAATGCAGTATTTGCTGATTCGTTTTCAAATATTATCTCTTGTTTATATTTCACTTTATCTCTCCAATAATAATTAATATTATATCATAACATTTTATATTTTTTTACTATAACTTTAGATACAACAGCTACTTTTTTGAATTAATTGTATAATAGATAATTTTTATTGGTATTTGCTTTTAAATCCTGTTAGAAAATGCAACTTAGATGTTATAAAATGATTAATTTTTGAAATAAAACAAAATAATTGTTAATGTGTATAAATACAAAAAAATCACTAATGAATTAGTGATTTTTTAAACATCTTTGGTGTTCTCGGCGGGAATCGAACCCACAACAGAGCTTTAGGAGTCCTGCGTTTTATCCAAAATATCTTCATTTTTGTTCAATTTCGTGTGTTTTGGGTACTATTTTACCTGTTTTTGACCACTTTTTTGCATATTTTTCACTAACTTTTATATCGTTTTTTAAGAAACTATACCAAAACTATACCAAAAACTATACCAAAACAACACATTTTCAAACATCAAAAGTAACGATAATTCCTTAGGTTTAGATATACACTATATGTTTTTAAGATAAAAACTTGATAATAAAGCTATACCATAATTAGGAACTTCCCTTTGAGGACATAAACAAATTTATTGTTTGTTGCAACTATTATAACACAAAAAATTATATAAGCAAATGTTTTCTAAAAGTAGTTTTTATAGTTCTATGAAATCCTTTTTTATCTCTTGTCTTTTGACATAGGTGGTTAGCACTATTCTCGTAGAAGTCAATGAGTAAAAATATTGCTTAAGCAATTTATGGTTCAATTTAATTAGTAAAGACTAGGTTAAAAATTAACCTGGTCTTTTTTATGTTTAGCCACTATTTTTCAATGCAATATTTTTTCTTTTTTCATTGACGTCTACAAAAAGAAATTAAATAAAACCATTTTACCGAACAGTGCTATTTTATTGGTTTGTCAAAAGACAAAATCTAAAAAAGGAGGTTTTTTATAGTATGAAAACAAAAGAAAATATAGATGTTTTCAAAAAATACTATCTAAAAGAATTTACATTCTTTGATGGTGAAAACGATGTTACTTTTAATATTGTTGGAATAGATTTTGAAAAACAACTAATAGAAGTTGCCATTACAAATCTTGGAAGAATTAGCATTGTTGAATACGATCTAAAACAAGACAAAAATGGTAATTTCTACTTTGAGTATGGTTGTACATACGAAAAAATTGAAGTAAACGATTTTGAAACGATAAACGATTAAAGGAGTTAAAAATGGATAAAGAATTACAAGAAAAAATTACATTAAATGCAATAATTGAAGATTTAAGAAAATTTGAACACAAAGATTTACATCAATGTCCATATTGTGATGAAACATTTGAATGGAATGATGCAGATTACAATCCAGAAGAACAAACATACACTTGCCCTGTATGTAGGCAAACTTTTGACGAAAATGAATTACAAAGCGTTACTTTTGTAGATTATATTCTAGAAAGTTATTGTGCATATCAAAGGAGCAAAGAACATGAGCAATATTAGTATTGTAATAGGCTCTTGGGGTTCATACAACGAATGTAATGAAAGAGCCTTAGGGAGCAAGTGGTTAGATTTGGAAGATTTTGATACTTACGAAGAAATCGAAGAAGAACTAACCAAAGAAGGCTTTGAACTCGATGGCATTGATGAAGAACTATTTATACAAGATATTGATGGCATTGACGCAAAAGATATGAATTGCGACTATATCCACCCAAAAGATTTATTTGAATTATTAACAGAAGCAGATGTTATTAGTAATGACTACAATTACGAAATAATGTCTGCTTTTTTAGAAATTAGATCGTGGGAAGATTTTAAGAATAGAGTCAACGACTGTGGCTCAAATTGGACTGATGATATTTACTTATACAAAAACGAAGATTGGTATGATTTAGGCTACAACTTAATGCACGAATGCTACCAAATACCAGATTATTTAGACAACTATATTGATTACAAAAGATATGGTGAAGATTTACGATACTATGGCTATGAAGAATATAGTCTAGGAATTATTGAAATTAGATAAGGAGAAAAAATTATGAATACAACATTAGAAGAAAGAAAAATTAAAGCATTAGAATTTATGAAAAAGTTAGACATTTACAAACCATACATTAAAGGTTTCAGGAAAAACAACGAAGTATGTTTCTTTGAAGGCTTTGGTGGATTTTGGACTTGGCAAGATGAGGAATTGCAAAACAAAATTAAGAAACTTGAAGAAAAATATAACTGCACAGTTTATGCAGTTACTCACGAATATACCGACTTTGGCGAACTATACGACTTTTTAATTGTTACAGATTACAAAGAAGAATGGAACGACTTGCTAACCAATGTGCAAGGCAGATTTTACGCATTTGCTTATGTGTGGAATAAAACAGATAATGACCTATCTGAATTTGGAACTATTAGTTTACAAAGTTTCGGTGGTGGTATAAGGAGAATTGCATAATGAAAAACAAAAATGTATATGAAATTGTATTCGATTATTCAACCGAAGATTGCACAGGTATAGATACATATATCTACTCATGCAGAAGAAAAGCAATTAAAAAATTAAAAGAACTTATTGAAGCAGAAAAAGAATTTTATAAAAAAGAATATTCACATATTGATGAAAATGAATTTGAAATTGATACAAACATTGAAGATGAAACTGCGTGTGAATACTGGTGGAATATCCAATGTAAAGAAGACTGGTATATACATACAAATATTGATTTTAGAATTAAGGAGATAAACAAGTGAAACCATTTAAGACATATGCTTTTATACAATCACTAAATATTGGTAAAATGCAATCAACTGAACTCGATGAAGTTGAAATTTTAGAAAAACTACCAAACAATCAATATAAAGCAAATTATCGTGGTGTTATATGCACTGCGATTTTTAATGCTTTTAACTGCTACTACTATGTAGATGATATTTATGGAATTATAAAGGAGTAAATTATGAAAAACACAAAAGAAATTAAACCTATACTTACTGCTCTATACTGCATCAACTTTTTAGGGAACAAAGATGAAGATATAGACAAGATATTAAAGTATGCTTTTAACAGCATCTTAGATAGCAATACAAATCTACTCACACTTGCATGTATTGGTAGAACAAAACAAGATGCAATGCCAGAAATATTACAAGTATTGTACGAAGATACAAATTACAAAGGAGAATAAACTATGAAATACATCACTTCTATTGAAACAAATAATCATAATGAAATAATCATTTATGGAGATATTGGTAAAAGAAGATATTACTATTACACAAAAACACAAGCAATTAGACTTTATAACAAAGAAGTAAGGAAATTAGCTTATGGAAAATAAATATGGTTACAAAGTTTGTTATCAAAGAGATAACGAAAAATTAAAAACATATCTATCTACTAACTCTTATTCGGGTGCTAGATGGAACATTGAAAGATATGAAAAAAGTCCACCAAATGTCTTATTAAAAGATGTTAAATGGTATATTTTACCTGTTAAAAACTATCTTGAATATTCAAAACTTTGGAGAGGTTGTCCGTTTA